>NZ_RCNV01000010.1 GCF_003667275.1 Mesonia aquimarina
CTTCAATCGCCTTATCTGCGATTGCGGGTGCAAATGTAAAACTTATTTTTAATCTGACAAGCTTTTATTTTACTTTTTTTTAAAAGTTTTTTTTAGCTCCTTAAAACCAAATAAACACTTCCAAATAATCCCGATCCCTCTATGAACTTTTACAACCGCTTAGCGCAATTGCGGGTGCAAATATACAACCCTTTTTCTTCCCAAAACAAACTTTTTTAATGAAAATTTAAAAGTTTTTTAACCCCAACAAGCAATCCGTTGATTGTCAATCTATACAAATGAAAATCCTACAAAAAGAAATTCCAAACTAAACCAAATCGAAGGGAGAAATCACGGGAAGGATGAATCGGTGATGAGAAACTTGTATTCTGATTCCATAAAAATTGAGCGTTTTCTAACTTAAAAAAGATACGCGTTTGACGAATTTTTGCATTCACAATAAAGTCTAAGGAAGGAAAACCCTCTAGCTCATAATCATTTTGAACAAAAAATTCTGCTAAAACAGGATCGTAAGCATTCGCTTTATAAGATGTAAAGTATTTAAAAATAAATCCTGTTTGCAAATAAAGATTTCGCTCAAAAAAATGATTATCATAATAAAGCGCCTGGCGAGTCACAAAATCGGGTACTCTAAAGACATCTTTTCCGTTTAATACTTGCTGATACATTATAGTATTATCTAACGAAAAATGCCCTAATGTGAATTTTCTCTTCAACTTATATTTTGCATAGCTTACATTTTCTCCATATTGAAATGGTGTAACTAAAGAATCTGCCTCTGTATTTTCAGCTATATTATCACGCAAACCAAAATAAGTATAATTATTAATCTGTGTAAAATCTGCTTCTATATTGGCTATTTTTTTTGCATTTAATGTCAAACTTATATTTTGAGACTGTATATTATCGTATGTATTTCTCCAATTGTAATTAACATAATCACTCTGAAAAAGCAAGAAATTAAAATTAGGGGCTCTGGAATTTACGGCAATGCCGGCTTCAACAGCATAATTTTCATTTAACTTATAATCTGCTTTTGCTTTGATGTAATTGCCAGAAAATTCATCGCTGAGATTGATCATCGCATCTGCCTTAAGATTAAACCCGCCGATTCTTTTTTGATAAGCGCCTCCTACTGATAAGAAGTTTCCGGTGAGCCTATTGGGAATTACTCCGTCATCTAATATTAATTTAGAACGGTATCCATAATTATAATCTGTAAAGCGAGTTTTAAAAGTAAAATCTCCTAAGATATTATTTTGATATCTTCCGTAAAGTGTATTGGCTACGCTTTGATATTCTACTTCGTCTCGTAAAGAAGTATCTTCATATGTATTACCATATCCAGCAAAAGCCGTTTCCTGGGTAAAGCTATATTCTTTATCTGTAAAATTTAATTGATGCCCGATTCTTAATTGATTATTTCCTGTTGAGTCATTTCCTTTTAGTACCTTATAGTGATGCTTCAGAAAAAAACGCTTTGTCAATAATAAAGTTTCGGCGTCTTCATAATTAACTTCAAGAACAGATCGATCGTCAAATTCATCATCACCAGAACTATATTGCTGATTTGCTTGGGGACTTAAGCCCCCATTTTCTTCATTACTTAAGTCTTGTGAGACAAAATGTGTTTTTAAATCGTAACGGTTATTTTTTGTTTGGTAATTTATGGTAAAACGAAAACTCCCCTGACTAGCTAATATGTGCTGATATCTTCCCAAGGAACGCAAACCACGATACGCGATTGAAAAATTTAAACGCGGCGTCATATTAGTAGTAAAAAAAGCGTCTACATTTTGTCCTTGTTCAAACGTAGTTTTAAAATAGAGTTCCGTTAAAGGTGTTGGTACATTATAATAATGAATATCATCAACTTCGTAATACGGAAAATGTTTACCGCGCGCACCAATATCCGGTAATAAAGAAACATCTTGAAAAGAGTACCCCAATTGATTGTAGGGTTGACCAACATTGGTAAATGGTAACAGTTCAAAATTATCTTTCCGCAAATAATTATACTTATAGTCCTTATATATACTCAAAGTAGTATCTACATAAGTTGTATCATTTTCTACCGATATAATTTTATAATCTTCAATCGGGGGTTTTTCACGATTATCTACTACCGTTTTATTATCATCTTGATTATTGATATTACGAGTGTTCCCGTTTTGATTTGTTCTGAGTGTTTGCGAAAACAAAACAGCTGGCAGAACAATTAATATGAGTAGAAATAAGTACTTCTTCATTACATAAATTAACTGCCACAAAAGTATAATTTTTTAATGAATGTAAATTTTGATTATTATCTATTCTTTGCATAGCTTCAAAATAGTACCTTTGGCGTATGTTAGCCCTTCAATATAATACCAATTTATTAGAGTGCGGAACCGATGAAGCCGGAAGAGGCTGTCTTGCCGGACCAGTTACTGCTGCTGCTGTTATCTTGAAGAAAGATTTTAGCAATGAAGTCTTAAATGATTCAAAAAAATTATCACTAAAAAACAGAAACACACTTCGGGAAGTTATAGAACAAGAAGCGCTCAGTTTTGGTGTGGCACATATAATGATGAAAAAAATAGATGAAATAAATATTCTGAATGCTTCTATCTTGGCAATGCACAAAGCGATTGAACAATTAAAGTGTTTGCCGGAGCATATTGCGGTTGATGGAAATAAATTTAAACCATTTCAAGAAATTCCACATGAATGCATCATTAAAGGAGACGGTAAATATTTGAATATTGCAGCGGCTTCTATTTTAGCAAAAACACATCGCGATGAATTTATGACAAAAATTGATGCTGAATTTCCGCAATATCAATGGAAAAAAAACAAAGGCTACCCTACAAAAGCGCATCGCGAAGCCATAAAAAATTTCGGTCCCACAAAATATCACCGTCAAAGTTTTAAACTTTTACCAGATCAACTTTCTTTAGACCTTTAATTATTACTGCTTTTTTTATTTTTGTTTAACATAAAAAAGGTTGTAATACACTTATATTTGAAATATTGCTTATGAAAAAGTTTCTAGTTTACCTCATCGTTATTTTTATGTTTTCTTGCGACAATCAGCAAGAAAAAAAGTCTGATTTGCTCAATTTTGTGCCGCCAAAAACAGCTGCAATTTTAAAAACAGACAATTTAGATGCTTTTAGAGAAAACATACAAGAAAATAAACTTGTTCAAGAAAACGCATCTATCGATTTAATTCAGTTTTTTTCTAAAAACTTGTTTCTCTTAAATCACATTCAATTAGACCAAGAAAGCTTACTTTGCTATACAAAAAACGGGCGAGATCAATACGGATTTACACTAATTACCGCACACCGGCCTACAATTGTAAAAACCGATTCTATTACCGATAAAAAAGTAGAAAGTTTCACCTACGACGGACAAGAAGTACAAAAATACACCCTTGAAAACAAAGTAGGTTATGGGACAAAATTAAATGACAAGTTTATTTTTAGTAACTCCAAAATTGTATTAGAAAATATTATTAGAGTACACAATAATAAACTTCCACAAGATCCGCAGCTTACAGAAATCTATGCAGTTGCCGGAAATAATAATGCCGCATTATTTATAAATCATCCCCGCTTAGGTGAAATTTACGCAGAATTAACCCCTAAAAAATCATCGGCTTATTTAGCCAGTTTTTCTGATTGGAGCGCTTTAGATATTCAAATTGAAGAAAATAGTCTTCAGTTGAATGGAGTTTCCAAAGCAAACACACAAGAGAACAGAGTGCTAAATATTTTTAAAAATACGAAAGCGCAAACTAATGAAATTGCCGATATTACCCCTGTAAACGCTTCAGGAATTTATTCATTTACCTACAGAAAATACGAAAATTTACGTCAAAATATTTCAAGCTTTCGCGAAAAAGACGTTCCCGAACTAGAAAATGAAGCTCTATTAAATTCTGCTCAAGAAATTGGCGTTATTTATGCCAACAAAAAAGCTGCGGTAATTTTAAATTCAATCGACAATAGCATTACCCAAGATGCACTTTTAGCAAGTCAGCAATTAAAAGATGAATTTAGAGGAATCTCTATTTACGAATTTTCTAGTCCTAATTTTTTCCATACCGCTTTTTATCCGTTAATAAAACAGAAAAAATTAAACTTTTATGCTGTAATCGATCACTTTTTTGTTTTTGCCGAAAACCAACAAACTATCGAAAATATTATTGCCAATTACCAAAACCGAAGCATTTTGGGAAATCAAGCATATTACCAAGCAACACGAGAAAAATTAAGTGACGAATCTTCTTTATTATTTATAGGAATAAACGAGAATATAAAAAACCTACTAGCCGAAAGTGTTGCCGAAAAACATCAAAACGATTTTAAAAAATTAGCTTTAACCGGCAATCAATTAAGTGCTTTACAATTTGTGTATGATAAAGATTTTGCACACGTAAACCTGTTAATTGAAAAAGCCGAAGCAACTAAAAAAACCGGCGGAAGCGCCCAATTAAACAGCATTAAACTAGAAGAAGAATTGGCAACGCGACCTATTTTTGTAACAAATTGGCGTACTAACAATCAAAATATAGCAGTACAAGGAATTTCTAATACACTTTATATTTATGATGGCAGCGGAAATTTACGTTGGAAGAAAAAATTAGACGGAAGAATTTTAGGTGATATTCAAGAAATGGATATCTATAACAATAATAGAATTCAACTCGTCTTCAATACTCAAAATAGTTTTTACCTTTTTGATATTGATGGCGATACGGTAAAACCATTTCCTAAAGAATTTTCTGAAACTATTACGCAACCACTCGCCGTTTTTGATTACGACAATAACAGCAAATACCGCTTTATTGTTACTCGTGGAAATAAACTTAGTATGTATAATAAGGAAGGGAAAGAAGTAAAAGGATTTACCTTTAACAAAACGAAAAGCGATGTTTCACAAACACCAAAACATATTAGAATTGGTAAGAAAGATTATATTGTAATTCCTGAAAATAATGGTGATTTACATATTTTAAATCGCGTTGGAAAAACTAGAGTGAAAGTTGATCAAAAGATAAATTTATCTGAAAATGATTGGTTTTTATATGACTCTAAATTTACCTCAACTACCAAAGATGGAAAATTGATTCAGATTACAGAAAACGGAAAAAGTAGCACAAAAAATTTAGATCTTGCCGAAGCCCATACTATAGATGCTACAGCAAAAACCTTAGTGAGTTTTTCTGAAAACCTGCTCACTATTAAAGGTAAAAAAGTAGAGCTTGATTTTGGTCTTTATACCGAACCAAAAATATTTTACATCAATAATAAACTTTACATCAGCATTACCGACACGCAAGCGAGCAAGGTGTATTTATTTGACAGCAATGCTAATTTACTTTCCGGTTTCCCTGTTTACGGAAATTCTGCAATTAGTTTAGCAAATTTAGACAACCGCGGAAGTTTAGAATTTTGCGTTCAAGGGGAAGAAGATAGCATTCTGATTTATTCGCTGGAATAAACTATGAATTCAATTGGGCTTTTTCACATTTGTACAAAAAAACCCAATTGAATTTCACTTACAATTAATTTGCTCTTAAATTAAAGTATAGATGTAGATTTGGTTCAGGAATTTGTATAGAATATTTTGTACAAGTTCCTTCACAAGAAGTACAAAAACAACTATCGCCTGCTTTTTTTAGTTTGCATCCGGTTTCACGACAATCAAAAGTTTTACACGTACATAAACCTTCTTTTAAGGAAAAACTTGAAGGTCCTATTTTATTTAAGTCTGATGAAATTCTAATACCTCCTTCTTCATTCTCTACTAATAAATAATAAAGAAGCTCATCATTATTATCAAGAGTTTCTTCAATTGTAATTTCATCAATTGATAAGCTCTCTTCTTCTAAAACTTTTTGATAAAAATCTTCTAACTGTTGAGGAGTTATTTCATGAAATTCGTTATTGTCATCAAAAACACCTATTGTATTCTCTTCAAAAACCGAAAAACTTGCAGCTGTTAAATCAAAATTATCTTGTTTAGCTTCTTCTTCATTGTTTGAACAAGCGCATAGTGAAACGAGTAAAGTAAGAATGATTAAATTTTTAAACTTCTTCATAATTCATTTATTTAATTAATACTTAGAATCTGAAAAAGTTATAACATTCTAGCATATAAACCAAAAATATTTTAGCTTAATTCTATTTCAAATAAGGTAATAAAATGCTTCAATAGTTTTTCCTTTACTTCAGCTACAGGTATTTCTTTTTTCCCTAATTCAACATTTAAGGAAGTAACTGCTTTATCTTGTATTCCACAAGGAACAATATTGTCGAAATAGCCTAAATCAGCATTTACGTTTAACGCAAAACCATGCATGGTTACCCAACGACTCGCGCGAACGCCCATGGCACAAATTTTTCTAGCGAATGGCGTACCTACATCTAACCACACGCCTGTTTCACCTTTACTTCGTTCGGCTTTTAAACCGTATTCGCCCAAAGTTAAAATAACCATTTCTTCTAATAAGCGTAAATATTTGTGAATATCGGTAAAGAAATTTTCCAAATCAAGAATAGGATAACCCACTACTTGGCCAGGACCGTGATACGTTATATCGCCACCACGATTAATTTTATAAAAGGTTGCGCCTTTTTTTTCTAGTTCGGCTTCATTCAATAGCAAATTTTTAAAATCGCCACTTTTCCCCAAGGTATAAACATGCGGATGTTCCACAAAAAGTAAATGATTTTGCGTTGGCAAGTCAAGCTCTTCTCTCCTATTTTTAATTTTGGTTTGTAAAATAGCCTGAAACAGTTCTTCTTGAAAATCCCAAGTTTCCTTATAGTCTTTAACGCCTAATTCTTGTACTTCAATTTTTTTATTCATCACCAATAATTTGCTACTGCAAAGTTACAATTATTATTAGTGGGATATGAAAAGGAGGCTCTCCATAAAATTAAAAAGCGTCATTCTGAATTTATTTCAGAATCTCATCCTACGGAAATACAAAAATTATGAGAACCTGAAACAAGTTCAGGTTGACAAAAGCAGATTTTTCAGACAGCCTCTTTCAACAAATCACCTTCACTCGGTAAACGAGTTTTATTTTTTATTTAATCGATAGTTTTTTGATGATAGTTTTTGTTTTAGTTGAAATCTTCAAGAAATAAACACCGGTAGAAAATTCTGAAATGGAAACTTCTTGTTTTCCCGAAGCGTTTTGAGTAGGAAATTCCTTAACTAATTTCCCGTTCATATCAAAAAGTTGCATTTTTTCAACTTCAGCATTACTTAATTGAATTGTGATAATTTCGCTTGCCGGATTTGGATATACTGAAAAATCTATCGCTTCAAAATTTCCGGTAGAAAGCGCTACGCTATCTTCTAAATAATCGGGTACGCTGTTTGAATTTGTATCGTCATCAGTCGGGTCGCCATTTTGATTGTAATCTTCATCTGCGGTTAATACCCCATCGCCGTCATCGTCATCATCTAAATAGTTTGGAATGCCATCACTATCAGTGTCGTCATCATTTAAATTTCCGTTGTTATTTACATCTTCTGTAGAAGTCACCACTAAATCGCTATCTGAATCTTGGGTACAATCTACAACAGAAAGCATAAAATCAGTCGTCGCGTAACAATTTGAATTAGTACTTTCTACGCGTACATAAACGATTTGACCATTAGAAACATTTGCGTAATTTGTAGGATCTGCAATTTCAAAATCTCCATCATTAGCATCAGCTAAAGTTCCATAAAAACTCACTTCAAATTCAGATGGATTTTGACTTCCTAAAACAGCACTTTCATTCAATGTTAGATCAAACGTTCCTAAACCTTGATTTCCGCATCCTGCCATATCTGGTGCTGGATCTACGGTAACTTCTTCCGCAACTTCTAGAAAAAGATTAGAAATCGCATAATTACCACTCCCTAGCTCTTCTACTCGAGCGTATAACATTTCGTTAAAAGCAGTTGTATTTGTATATGTTGGTAATACTGGATTTACCGCATTTTGAGCATCTGGATTGGTAACATGATAAGTCACTTGAAAATTTGTGGTCAGTTGACCGTTTAACACATCATTATCTGCTTGCGTTAAATCGAATGTAGCAAAACCATCTGTATTTATTTCACATATAGTTAAAGTAGCATCACTTGCTGTTACTTGTGCAAATGTTAGGCTTACAGCCATTAGGCTAAATAATAGTAATAGTTTTTTCATGATATTGGTTTTCGTTTCTATATATAAAACAAATCAACTAAAAAAACTCCTACTTCGCTATTTATTTAAAAAGCTTTTCCTTGCTTTTTTGATTGCTAACTTCTTTGTAATTATCTTTGCGCCTCTAAAAATAGAAATGACTTATGCAATTATCTGAACAAGAACTTGTACGAAGAGAAAAATTAGCTTCGCTTAGAAAATTAGACATCAATCCGTATCCTGCAGATCTGTTTCCCTTAGATCATACTTCTGCTAAGATTAAACAGGAATTCGAAGAAGGAAAAAAGGTTATTATCGCCGGTAGATTAATGTCTAGAAGAATTCAAGGAAAAGCTTCTTTTGCCGAATTACAAGATTCTGAAGGACGCATTCAAGTTTATTTTAATCGTGACGAAATTTGCCCGGGAGAAGATAAAACCCAATACAATGATGTCTATAAAAAATTATTAGACATTGGTGATTTTATTGGGATTGAAGGAGAGTTATTCAACACCAAAGTAGGCGAAAAAACTGTAATGGTAAAAAAGTTTACTTTATTGAGCAAATCCTTAAAACCGCTTCCGTTACCTAAAATTGATAAAGAAGGAAAAGAGTTCGATAAATTTAATGACCCTGAAATGCGTTACCGTCAGCGTTACGCAGATTTAGCGGTCAACCCTAAAGTGAAAGAGGTTTTTATAAAGCGTACCAAGTTATATGGCGCCATGCGAAATTTCTTCAACGAAAAAGGATATTTTGAAGTTGAAACACCAATCTTACAGTCTATTCCTGGAGGTGCTGCAGCAAGACCTTTTATTACACATCACAATGCTTTAGATATTCCGTTGTATTTACGCATCGCAAACGAGTTATATTTAAAACGCTTAATTGTTGGTGGATTTGATGGCGTTTATGAGTTTGCAAAAAACTTCAGAAATGAAGGAATGGATAGAACGCATAATCCGGAATTTACCGTAATGGAAATTTATGTAGCTTATAAAGACTACAATTGGATGATGGATTTTACCGAAAAACTTTTAGAACATTGTGCGATGCAAGTAAACGGTACAACTGAAACCACATTTGGCGAGCACAAAGTAGATTTTAAAGCACCGTACAAACGTGTCACAATGACCGATGCCATTAAAGAATTTACCGGTTTTGATATTACCGGAAAATCTGAAGAGGAGCTTCGAGAAGCTGCTTTGGGAATGGATTTGGAAGTTGACGAAACCATGGGAAAAGGAAAATTAATCGATGAAATTTTCGGTGAAAAATGTGAAGGAAACTACATTCAGCCCACATTTATTACTGATTATCCAAAAGAAATGAGTCCGCTTTGTAAAGAACACCGAGACAATCCGGAGTTAACAGAGCGTTTTGAATTAATGGTTTGCGGAAAAGAGATTGCCAATGCTTATTCTGAATTAAACGATCCGATCGATCAGCGTGAGCGTTTTGAAGAGCAATTAAAATTATCTAAAAAAGGTGATGATGAAGCAACCGAATTTATTGATCAAGATTTCTTGCGTGCTTTAGAATACGGAATGCCTCCAACGTCTGGTTTAGGAATAGGAATGGATCGTTTAATCATGTTTTTAACCAATAATCCATCCATTCAAGAAGTGTTGTTTTTCCCACAAATGAAACCGGAACGTAAAAAGATAGATTTAACGGAAGAAGAAAAAACAGTCTTAGACATTTTAAAGAAAGAATCTCCACAAAAATTGGAAACCATAAAAGGGAACTCCGGACTTAGCAATAAAAAGTGGGACAAAGCCATTAAAGGACTACGTAAACATAATCTCGCGACTGTAAACAAAACCGACGATGGTTTATTTGTGGAGTTGGATGAATAATGGTATTTAGCTATGAGTAGTTAGTAGTGAGAAGTTTCTCAATACGATAGTAAAAAAGGAACCCTTCTTAGTGGAGTGGTTCCTTTTTTATTTTTTACTTTTAAATTCCAAAATAGTTTTCTTTCAAAATATAATGCATGAAATATGTTAGACCTCTTATTTTAATTTTCATTACTTGTACTTTATTTTCTTGTAATAAGCTTTTGGTTGAATTATTTACTTCAAAAAAAGTAAAGACAGAAGTTTTTTATAACCAAGAAAAAGAAAAAACGCTAGTACTTTTCCCGATGGTTCATATTAACCACCCTGAATTTTATGCTGATGTAAAAACCAAATTAGAAAAACTCCGAAAAAAAGGGTATACTGTTTTTTATGAAAGTGTAGCCTTACAAGATTCTACATCTTTTTCTCCCAAGGAAATGGACACGTTGACACGAAAAACACGGAAAATCACAGGAATTTATATGAGTGACTATAAAGATCAGCAAAACAAATCTATTCCAAAAGCAATTAGAAATAACAATTATATCTCACAAAGTAAAGAAAATTTAGGTATAACCCCCCAAGACATGCTCGTAGACATTCCTATGAATGAATTAATTGAGATTTATGAAAAAAAATACGGCGCTATAAAATTAACCCAATGTGATTGGAAAACTGACTATTTAGAAGAATATGATTGCGAAACCGTTCCAAAAGTCCGCACAGATGAAATTATTGTTTACACTAGAAACGATACCATTGAAAAGCGAGTTTATGAGTCTAAACTAAAAAAAATAGCTTTGGTATACGGGAAAAAACATTTTCAATTTATAAAAGGGGGGGGTTATGCACCATGGCTATAAAGAAGTTGATACCTTAGATTTATTTAATGACTAAAAAAATATATAAATTCAAAGGAAATAAAAATAAGTTTATGTATAAGTTCACTTGGTTGCTATTTCTTATCTCCCTATCAGCTTTAGGTCAAAACGATTCAACAGATTTCAGACTTCAAGGAAAAGCGGTTATCAATCCGGGAGAAATAGAAGTTGCTATTGGCAAAAAACACAATAGAATTAAGACGTCAAAATACGGATATATTTACCTAACTCACAATGACGTACCTAGACTAGAAGTGGAAAAAATTGCTAGAAGAACCTATACCGTAACACATAAACAAATTCCTAACAAAAAAATTTTAATCAGTAAAATTTTTATTAAAAACAATAAAATTCATTTTACATCTTCTATAGACAATAAAGAATCACCTTTAGCCCCTTTAGAGTTAAGAGGACAAATTTCTTTTTCTGATAAAGAAAACTATAAGAACGATTATGTGGAGATGATATATAAATATGTTTTACCTGTTATTCATGATTACTTAACTAAATCAACAGAAGACCATCCCAACAGTTGTATTAATCAAGCCATGGAAGCTTGTTTAAAAAAAGTCACTAATAAAACTATTGATGTAAGTCTTTTTCTAATGGGTTGTTCTTATGCTTGTGATTGAATTTCAACTCAACACAGACACTTATACCACAATCTATGTAAATAAGGTTTAACTATTAGATACTATTTTATGCCTTTTTTATTTATTCCGAAGCGATATTGTAAACCTGTTAGCAGAAAACGCTGATTATCAGAAAGGCTGTATTCTCCTCTTACCATCCAATTTTTATTTATTTGTAAGTTCAACCCTATCTGAAAAGTAACCGTCTGCACAAGTTCTTTTTGTATTGTATAATCTACTTCTGTAGAAAAAACTCCACTCTCATTTACAGTATTCTCAATTGTTTTCAAGGCTTGGTTTTGTGCTTGCAATTTAATTTTTTCGGTTACGCTGGTACTAGGATCATTAATAATTTCTTCATTATTTGCTATTTTTGCATCTACTGTTTCATTAAAGGTTGCATCCAAATCTGGAAACACTTCATCTAAACCTATATCTCCAGTATTTCCTTCAGCTCCAATAAAATCTCTATACATCACCCCTAAATAAGGCGCAACAAAAAAATCTTTGTTGGTGTTAGACAATTTAATACGATATCCGGCTCTAGCAGATAAGGTTCCGTAGCCAACTTGCTTTTTTAATAATTCGGTATCTGTACGAGAATAATTAAAATCTGTACTTAAAAAATAATTATTCCACCCAAATATTAAAGTGGTACCAAAACCATAGGTTAAGGCATTAAAACCAACATTAGAAGAAAATTCTGGGAGTTGCAAAATAACTTCGCCTGTTGCATCTTTCCATGTGGGTTGCAGCGACACTTGTGTCCCACCTGTTACAGATGAAAATAAGCCATAGACATTCATAAAAGGTAAAACCCAAGCATCGGCTCTTAAGTTTATACCATTGGTTGTTGCACTTACTTGCTGAAAATTTAAGGTTTCTAGATTAACAATATTTGACAAATCACGATCACCTAAAGACAATCCAAATTCGGTAATCTCTAAATCCATATAAGAATTAACGTAATTAAGATTAACTCCGAAAGGTAATTGCAATTGATCTGCCATACCTCTATCTTGTACTTTTTGCCCCCAAATTGGTAAAACATAAGGAAATACGGTGGAGTCTTTTTCAACAGTATTAAGCTCTTGAGCATAGGTTTGATAAGGCAAACTTAGTATTATGATGAACAATGTGGTTAATAATTTCATAATAGTTAGTGTAGTTTCATTGGAAAGATAATAATTTATCCATAAATACACCTTATATTTTTATTGTCATTCTAAACACCATTTCATAATTTATGATGACGTTGTTAGCTTTACTCGCACAGAAAATTTAAAACCATTTGTTAGAAAACAAATAGCTTAAAAGTTGGTCAAAACTATCTGCCCAAGCAATATACACTTTATAGTAATTACCAAATTATAACTCATGATTAACTAAAGCAACAGAAGACCATCTTAACAGTTGTATTAATCAAGCCATGGAAACTTGTTCTAAAATAGTTACTAATAAAGCTATTGATGTAAGTCTTTTTTTAATGGGTGGTTCTTATGCTTGTGATTGAGTTTTAAATCAAAAAACATTATAACATACTAGCTTTAAAATTATTTTTCTAACTTAGGGAGATGGAAAAGCAAAACCTTCCTAAACAACCTTCGCTTTTTACTTCTTACCTAGAAGTAAGCAAATGGCTGTTGACTTCACAGGGACTTTTTATTGCAGAAAGTATGCTGTATTGGCAACAATTACAAAAAGCGCAATTGCAGAATTCTAGTCTTCTTATTGCTTTTTGGTGGAGCTGTTTTCTGTTTGCTTTTGTGCATATTTTTTTAGTGTTTATGGATAGTTGGTCGCGGTTTCAAAACTACAAACGCATTAAAGATCAACTTTACGCTTATGGATTTCAACCAAAAATCGCTAATAACTATACATCTTCAAAATGCCAGCGACACGCTTTATCGATTGCTTGTAAAGAACTTGGCTTAGAAAAAGAAGTACAACGTTTTTTTAAATTACGTAAAATTAAATGGTATCATTTTATTCCGACTTTTATGGTAAATGATCCCTTCTTTTTAGGTAAAAAACATTTTTGGAACCGAACTTTCCTCGAAAAATATTATGCTCCAAAATTTAATTATAGACTTTTATCAACTAAAAAAGAGGGCGAAATTTTACCCTCTTTAAAATAAACGTGTTACCTTTTTTGATTATGTAGTCGCAAATCTCGTACATTTTTTTGAATACTAATAGACGCATAAAGACTTAAGGTAAAAGCCATTCCGTAAAAGCCTTTTTCACTTAAGGCTAAATCTGCATGCCACAAACCAATAATTAAAAGTAAGATAGAAACAAAACTTGTAAACCAACTTAACCCGTGGTAAGCTTCGGTTACCGGAATTCCTTCTTGTTTATCGCGAACACTTTTTTGCACCGAAATCACAGAAAATAATCCGAAAATTAAAATTGCAAAATAGTATCCCTTTTCATTTAGCCACATATCTGCATTCCATAAACCAATGCAATAAGCAGCCATACCTACAAAAAGGGCAATCCAAGATGCAGTTACAAATGCCGGAGTGGGTTTGCCGGATTCAAAAGTAGAATTACTTTCTTTTGATTTTTTTTCTTCCGATAAAAATTCTTGATTTTCCATAATCAACTGTTTTAGTTTTACAAGTCAAAAATGAAAACAAAAGAAATAGTAGAAAATACAGTTTCAAATAATTTCTTATGACTTAATTAAAAAAGTATTTATAATTTTTACTTATATTTCAATGGTTTAAACAATTATAATCTTACGATATTTTGAATGATTTAATCAACAGTATACATCTACTCACTAAAAAAGAGCAAGAAGAATTCAAGAAAATTCAGCTGAAGAAAAATAAAATTAGTAGCACAAAAAATATTGAACTTTTTAAACTTTTAGCAACTAAAAAAAACACGGAGGAAGAATTAAATAAGTTTTACACAACCGATAATCGAAATGCCTTTTATGCGTTAAGCAAAAGATTGCAAGACAATTTAATTGATTTTATTGCTCAAAAAGGTTTTGAAAAAGAAAATTCAATTGAAAATGAAATTCTTAAAGGCTTCCTTGCCGCTAGAATATTTTTTGAACACAAGATGTATAATTTAGGTTTTAAACTACTTTGGCGAATTGAAAAAAAAGCAATTGCATTTGAACTTTACCCGATTCTCAATGAGATTTATGCTACCGCTTTACAAAATAGCCACTTTTCTAATTCGATTAATTTTGAAGAAATTTCAACAAGGGCACAAGAAAATTTCAATAAAGTAGAAATGGAATTTCGCTTAAATTTGGCTTATGCTGAAATTCAACAGCAACTAAGATCATCAACCAATATAGATGATCTTATTAAGACTGCTTTTGCAAAACATCAAATAGAAATTTCGAAACATTTAAGCTATAAATCTTTAAATAAACTCTTCAAAATTTTTCATGTTCAAGGAAAATATGAAACCAATTATTTTTCAATCTCTCCTTATTTAGAATCGCTTTATAAGAAAATTGACCATAAAAAGCACCTCAGTCAAAAACACCTATTTTATCACGTAGAAATTTTGGTAATTATGAGTTATGCTGCTTTTCGAAAAAGAGATTTCAAGTATTCTAAACAGTATTTACAAAATGTAAAATCCATCCTAAAAGAAAACAACAACAAATTCTACAAACACTTTCAAGAAGATATTATTTTACTGGAAGCTTATCAATTAAACTTTACAAATCAAGCACAAAAAGCAATTGCTATTTTAGAGAATTATGAAGACGATTCTTTCTTTAGAGACTTGTTTTTAATTACCTGTTATATTCAGCAAAATCTAATAAAAGAAGCCTATAAAAAATTTCTTCAACTAAAAAAATCAGATTTATATTACGAGAAAAAATATGGTTGGATCTGGGTCTTCAAGAAAAATATTATTGAATTAATTTTACTAATTGAACTCGACAAATTAGATGTTTTCTCCTCGCGCATTTTATCCTTTAAGCGAAAATTTTTTCCACAACTAAAATCAGACAAAAAAAGCAAGCCGATTTTATTTGTAGAAGCCTTACAAGATTTTTATGACGATAAAATTTCAAAGGCAAAAAAGAAGTGCGAAAAAATTCAGGTAAATAGTGAAAAAGAAGAAGATGTGTTTAACCTTTGCTTTTATGCTTGGCTCCACACCAAAATAGAAAAGCCATCGTCTTCTCTGTATGAAAATACACTTTCGCTACTAAACACCTAACCTAAAAAGAGATTAAACTATTTATAAAAATCATAGTCATACTAATAACCAAATATTAGGTATCATTATGACAAAAAATCCAACAAAACTACTATCGCTTTTTACTGCTTGTCTTTTGCTGTCCAGTTGTGCAATTTTCCAATCGCAAAAAAAGGAAGATTCAGCAGAAAAGTCTTCTAAAAAAGACGGCGATATAAAAGCTTACGAAAAAGTAATCACCGATGAAGCAAAAACCGACGAAGGTCTTTTTAGCGTTCATCAAGTTGACAAGAAATACTATTACGAAATTCCAGATTCGCTCTTAAACCGAGAAATGCTTATGGTTACGCGAATTGCAAAAACTGCAAGCGGCTTAGGTTTTGGTGGCGGAAAACAAAACACGCAGGTATTACGTTGGCAAAAGAAAAACGACCGTATTTTGTTGCGTGTGGTTTCTCACGAAATTGTAGCGGCAGATTCATTACCGGTCCACGAAGCGGTAGTTAACTCCAATTTTGAACCAATTTTATATGCTTTCCCAATAAAGGCTTTTCATAAAGATTCAGTGAATAATGCTTCAGTTATTGAAGTAAGCGATTTATTCGAGAAAGATGTACAAGCTTTAGGCATAAGAGATTCCAGAAGAGAAAATTACAAAATCTCAAGTTTAGATGATGATCGCTCCTATATAGATACCATTAGAAGTTATCCGAAAAATATTGAAGTTCGCCACGTAAAAACCTACAAAGCCGGCAAAGCACCTTCAAATAAAAGTGTCGGATCTATTTCTGTTGAATTAAGCAACTCGATGGTTTTGCTTCCTAATGAACCGATGAAGCGTCGCTATTTCGATCAGCGTGTGGGGTGGTTTGCCAGAAGCCAAACCGATTATGGATTAGACGCACAAAAAAGTAAAAAAGTGCGCTATTTAGATCGTTGGCGATTAGAAGTAAACGAAGAAGATCTGGAGAAATTTAAAAATGGTGAATTAGTTGAACCAAAAAAGCAAATTGTTTATTATATAGACCCAGCAACTCCAGAAAAATGGCGTCCTTACATTAAACAAGGAATTGAAGATTGGCAAGTTGCTTTTGAAGAAGCGGGTTTTAAAAATGCTATTATTGCCAAAGATGCGCCAACAAAAGAAGTAAACCCAGATTGGAGTCCGGAAGATGTTCGCTATTCAGTTGTCCGTTATTTAGCCTCTCCAATTCCTAATGCAAACGGACCGCACGTTAGTGATCCGCGTTCGGGAGAAATTTTAGAGTCTGACATTAATTGGTATCATAATGTGATGACCTTATTGCGCAATTGGTTTTTTGTACAAACCGCAGCCATCAATGAAGATGCACGTGGTGTAGAATTTAAAGATGAAATTATGGGAAGATTAATTCGTTTTGTTTCTTCTCACGAAGTTGGTCACACCTTAGGTTTACCGCATAATATGGGAAGCAGCGTTGCGTATGATGTTGAAGATTTACGCGATGCGGAATTCACCAAAAAATATGGAACTGCACCTTCAATTATGGATTATGCGCGATTCAATTATATCGCTCAGCCGGAAGACGGCGATGTTGCTTTGATGCCAAATATTGGTCCGTATGATAAATACGCGATAAAATGGGGCTACAAACCTATTCTTGATAAAACGGCAAAAGAAGAAAAAGAAGTCTTAGACGATTGGATTCTTGAACACGCCGGCAATCCTATTTATCGCTTCGGAAGCCAACAAAGCGGAAGCGTAATCGACCCGAGTTCACAAACGGAAGATTTAGGAAACGACGCGATGAAAGCGAGTATGTACGGAATTAAAAACTTAAAGCGTATTGTACCCAATCTCATTGAATGGACCAAAGAAGACGGAAAAGATTATGAAGATTTAGACGATTTATACAAGCAAGTTTTAGCACAATACAATCGTTATATGGGTCACGTAACGGCAAATATTGGCGGTGTTTACGAATATTATAAAACTTACGATCAAGAAGGCGCGGTGTACACGCACGTTTCAACAGAAACACAACAGCGCGCAATGCAATTTTTACAAGAAAATTTATTTGAAACGCCGGATTGGTTACTCGAAAATGAAATTTTTAACAAAATTGAATTTGACGGAAGTGTAGAACGTGTTCGTCAATACCAAGTTAGAACACTAAATAATTTATTGGAGTTTGGACGAATGGCTCGTTTAATTGAAAATGAAACTTTAAACGGCGAAGATGCCTATGGCTTGATAGATATGATGACTGAACTTCGTGAAGGAATTTTTGAAGAATTAAGTTCAACTGAAAACATCAATACCTACCGAAGAAATTTACAGCGTGCTTACTTAGATAGAATGGAATATCTTATGAAAAATGAACAAAAAGAAATTCCTGCGCGTTATAGAAATTATATCAATAGAAGTTCAATTAATGTAAGCCAAAGTGATATTCGCCCGGTAGTTAGAGGTGAATTAGAAAGCTTAGAAAATGAGCTACAGCGTAGTTTAAGAAGAAATAGAAATACAATTACTGAATATCATTTAAAAGATTTATTAAAGCGAATTGATTTAATTTTAAATCCGAAGCAGTAAAAAAAAGGCTGTCTAAAAAGTATCAAAATGTCATTCTGTTTCGATAGCTATCGGAACAGAATCTCATTTTACTGAACTACAAATCTGTATGAGAACCTGAAATCGAAGATTCAACGTAGTTATTCGAGTTCAGGTTGACGTAAATAGGCTTTTTAGACAGCTTTTTTTTTAAAAATCTTTAATCATCGTATTCCACTCCATAGTTTTCAATAGCCCAATTAATTCCGGATCAATTTTTTTCAATAAAGGAGAATCTTTTGGAAAAGCATAGCTAAAATAATCTTTCTTTAAGGTCTTCTGTAAAACTTCAAGATCATCATCTTTGCCATTTTTCTGAATCAAATAATTTAGAATAGGCGCATCATAAATAAATAAAGCTGTATTTCCATCGGCCACTTCTTGTAAGCCCTCTTCACCACTTTTCACTTTTGAATGTTGAATATTATAAAGGTCTAAAAATTCTTGTGAGCTTGAGCTTTCTACCGTACTTACGTTAAAACGCTCTAAATCTTGCACATTACTAATTTCATCATTTATGCTTTGTACCGTTAACGCAGAAGCAATACCGGCGGTTAAGCTGGAAATTAAAATAATAGCTACAAACATCCAGATTAAACCTACCACTCTTCCGCCCGTAGTTCTAGGAGATTTATCACCATAACCCACAGTGGTCATTGTTACGGCACTCCACCAAAAACCTTCTTTAATACCGCTTAAGCCTTTTCCGCCAAATTCTTCATGATTGTGTTTCCTTTCAAAAAGCCAAACCAAAACACCAAAAAGAAAAATAATGCCTCCAAGAAGTAAAATAGCCGAAATAAAATCCCAACTCCATAAATTTTTAATAAAATGCCACGCTTTAGATTCTTTTTTCTTTGCAACCGCTGTGTGAGAAATAAAATAAGGTTGCGAAAAATCTAAACGATTCATCCGTTTATCGGTTACGGTAATCGGATTAATACTAAAATCTACTTCGCCTTTTTCTATACCAGTTAATAAATCGCCTAAGGTTTTATATACTTTGTATTCATATTCATAGGAAAGATTTTCATTCAACATTTCCCAAGAAGAAATACTTAAACCGGTAAAATTCGGTCCCTTTTTCATCACAAAAGGTGGTGTTTCAGTAATACCAATTTGCAATTTTTTGGATTGCGTAATTTCTGTTGAATCTTGTGCTTGTAATCCAATAACAGAACTTACAAAAACAAGTAAAAAAAGAAAAGGTTTGACAGACATATAATTTTGCTTTCAGAAAATTTTTATAGTTGAAAAAACTACATGAAATCAAATTGAATTGCAAGTTTTAATTACAAAACTACTTAAGAAGAAATAAAAAACCCTAAGACGCTAATGCTTTCAAGAAAAAATACAACCGATTTGTAATTACCTTTTTCATGCTGAAAACTTAACACCTCTAGGGTTTTAAAATTAGCTTTAACAATTAATCAACTAATCTGTAATGTAAAGGTAAAACGATATCTAGATTGAAAACATCCCCTTTAACGAGTATTTTTTAAAAATACCTCAATATCAAGTTTATTTTATTACATTTGGTGTATCATTACGAACCTCTTGAATGGGGTAGCAACCTGCCAGAACAGGCGAAGGTGCTAAGACAATGAGCCTTTCTAAAGGAAAAGTATGTCAACTCCCTTTAATTCGCTTTGTTTTCGTAATGTTTTAATTTTTAAAACATTAGTAAATGAAACCAACATTAAATCCACAAGAAATTTCAGCAATCAATCAGCAATTTGCGTTTACAGAAAAAAACAAATCCAAAAAAAAGATTAAAAAAATACACAGCAAACTCACAAAAGTTGATCAGGGAAAAATGGGACTCTACATTCAATTGAATGAACATGTATTGCAAAAGAAAGATTTATATCAAATTTACTTACAAATTATTGCCAGCTGGAAAAACTTTGTTCCTATTTTAAGTGAATGCAAAGATTATGAAATAGAAATTTGTGTGGGTTAATTATTATTAGGGTCCGATTAAAATTTCTTGAATTAACGTAAATAATTAGTATAGTTGAGATTCTGTTCCAATAGCTATCGAGATAAATTCAGAATGACGTTTTTCCAACCTTTTTAGACAACCGAATTACTCTTTATCAATTAGTTAGAATCAAGTCTTGGTTCCTGGTTCTTGGTTCTAAAAGCAAAGCCTGTGCCTACCGACAACCGTAGAATCTTGGTTCTTTACCTGGATAATAATTACTTCTTATACAATTTTAACTGAATACGCTTTCGCGGAATATCTACCGACAAAACCTCCACTATAATTTGTTGTTGAAGATGAACGTGTGTATTTACATCACTAACAAATTCATCGGCTAAATTAGAAACGTGAATAAGTCCGCTTTCTTTGATTCCGATATCTACAAAACAACCGAAATTAGTAATATTATTTACAATTCCCGGTAATAATTGCCCCTCGTGTAAATCATCGATCGTTTTTATGTTCTGATTAAAGGTAAATACTTTCGCTTCTTCACGAATATCAAGTCCTGGTTTTTCCAATTCAGTTATAATATCTTTTAAAGTCGGTAAGCCAATTTTTGACGTACAGTATTTTTGAAGGTCTATTTTTTCTAAGGCAGTTTTATTCCCTATTAATTCTGGAACAGTTTTGTTTTCATCTTTCACAATCTTTTCGACAACCGAATATTGCTCCGGATGCACAGCTGAATCATCTAAAGGGTTTTCAGCATTTTTAATTCGAAGAAAACCTGCACTTTGCTGAAATGCTTTCTCCCCTAAACGACTAACTTTTTTAATTTCATTTCTACTTTTAAAAGCACCGTTTGTAGTACGATAATCTATGATATTTTCAGCTAATTTTTCACCGATCCCCGAAACATAACGCAACAAATGTTTGCTCGCCGTATTTAGATTTACCCCAACCGAATTTACACAACTTTCTACCACACGGTCTAATTCGCTTTGCAATTTAGACTGATCTACATCGTGCTGGTACTGCCCTACTCCTATTGACTTCGCATCAATTTTTACCAATTCTGCCAAAGGATCTTGCAAACGTCTCCCTATTGAAACCGAACCACGAACTGTTGCATCATAATTCGGAAATTCTTCGCGCGCAACTGAAGAAGCCGAATAAATAGAAGCCCCGACTTCACTCACCACAAACACTTGCATATCATTTTTAAACCGAATTCTTCGAATCAACTTTTCTGTTTCTCGGGAAGCGGTTCCATTTCCTAGTGCAATAGCATCGATTTTATAAGCTTCGGTTAATGTACTTATTTTTTTAATCGCTCCTTTTTGATCGTTCTTTGGTGCGTGCGGATAAATAGTTTCGTTATGTTTTAATTCTCCTTTTTCGTTTAGACAAACCACTTTGCAACCTGTTCTAAAACCGGGATCAATCGCTAATACGCACTTTTCTCCCAATGGGGAACCCAGCAGCAATTGCTTTAAGTTTTTAGCAAAAACTGAAATCGCTGCATCATCGGCTTTTTCTTTCGCATTTTGCAAAGCTTCTTTACTTAGCGAAGGCAACAATAAGCGTTTATATGAATCTTTTATGGCAAGCTGAATTTCTTCTGCAGTATCAACACTATTTTTTATAATTTTTTGGGCAATTTTTTCCAGAATTCGCTCATCATCTAACGCAATTTTCACTTTAATAAAACCTTCATTTTCGGCACGTTGAATCGCTAAAAATCGATGGGAAGGTAGTTGCGCTAAACGTTCTTCCCACTTAAAATAATCTTGAAATTTTTGCGCCTTTTCCTCTTCTTTTTTTGCTTTTACGACTTTCGTTTTTAAAATTGAAAATCGTTCAAGTTGAAAACGAATATAGTTGCGAATATCAATTCGTTCTGCAATCCATTCGGCTATAATATGGCGCGCCCCTTCTAAAGCTTCTTCGGCAGAATTTATGCTTGCTGAGATATAGTGCTTCCCAACAGTATTTAAATCCGTAGTATTTTGTGCCATGATAATTTTTGCGAGCGGTTCTAAACCTTGCTCTCGCGCTGAATCGGCTTTTGTTTTACGCTTTTTCTTAAACGGCAAATACAAATCTTCTAAGACCGTTAACTCCTTTACTTTTTGAATGCTTTCAGCTAAATCTTCAGTAAGTACTTCTTGTTCTTTTAAACTTTTTAAAATGCTTTCTTTTCGCTTTTCAAGCGCTTCAAAAGTAGTTTTTGCTTTTATAATTTGCTCGAGTTGAACTTCATCTAGATTTCCGGTACGTTCTTTTCGGTAACGTGCCATAAAAGGAATGGTACAATCTTCAGAAATTAATTGAAGGGTGTTTTGAATAGATTGTTTAGGCAAGCCAGTTTGCGCCTGTATAAAAGAAATGTTTTGCATGCTGCTAAGATAAAAATTATGAGGTTTTAGGCTTCTGCGTAAGCTTAATAATTTTTAATCATTAATGTCTACATAGAATTTCTTGGTTTAACGTAAAGAACAATTACTATTGAATTTCAAGAATTTATAAAATATGGTATCTTGCTTGTTGCAAAAAAATAATGCTAAATAATTTTACTACTGTTTATCAATTAATTACAATCAAGTCTTGGTTCTTGATTCTAAAAGCGAAGCGATCTTGGTTCTTTACCAGACAACAATAATTTTTAATCGAAAATAAATCATTTCGATTATATTTGCTGCACGATGAGCCAGCTGATACAAATTTCTATTTTACCCGAGCAAAAAGATGATCATGCATTTATTTTAAAGCGCGGACTGCAAAAAGCGAAGTTAAAATCTTCAGAAATTAAGGATTGGCGCATCAGAAAACGTTCTATTGATGCTCGCCAAAAACAAATAAAGCTCAATCTACAATTAGAATTTTGGTTAGAAGGAGAAAATAGAAAAGAAATTCCGCCATTTATTCCAAAAAACGTTCATTCAGCAGAAAAAATTGCGATTATAGGCGCTGGTCCCGCAGGTTTGTATGCAGCATTAAGAGCTATTGAAGCTGGACTAAAACCCATTATTTTTGAACGTGGAAAAGATGTGCGTTCTCGACGTAGAGATTTAGCTAAAATAAATAAAGAGCAACTTGTAAACCCAGAATCTAATTATTGTTTTGGCGAAGGCGGCGCAGGTACGTATAGCGACGGTAAATTATACACCCGATCTAAAAAACGCGGTAATGTGCTCAAAGCAATTGAATGGTTTGTTCATTTTGGCGCTGATCCAGATATTTTAGTTGATGCGCATCCACATATTGGCACCAATAAACTTCCCAAAATTATTACCGCCATGCGTGAAGCCATTATTGAGTTTGGCGGCGAGGTTCACTTTAATAGTAAACTCACAGATTTAAAGTTAGAAAATCAGGCAATAAAATCAATTGAAATTAACGATAAAAACTGGTTCCATTTTACAGATGTGGTTTTAGCTACAGGACATTCTGCTCGTGATATATTTTATCTTTTACATCATAAAAAAATTAAAATTGAAGCAAAGCCTTTTGCCTTAGGAGTTCGAGTAGAACATCAGCAAGAATTAATAAATTCTATTCAATACCACGGTGACGATGACAACCCTTATTTACCTCCTGCTTCCTACAGTTTGGTAGAGCAAGTTGAAGGTTTGGGTGTGTATTCTTTTTGTATGTGTCCCGGCGGAATTATTGCTCCCTGCGCTACCAATCAAGAAGAAGTGGTTACAAACGGTTGGAGCCCTAGTAAACGGAATAACCCGTATGCTAATTCGGGTATTGTCGTAAGTATTTCGCCAGATAATTTACCTCAATACAAAAAGGACAATCCTTTTGTTTGTTTAGAATTTCAGCAACAGGTAGAACAAGCTTGTTGGGAAGCTGCCGGAAAAACTCAACAAGTCCCCGCACAACGTATGATCGATTTTGTGGAAGGAAAAGTATCTAAAGGTTTCCCGAAAACTTCTTATCAACCGGGAATTGTTTCCGTGGATCTTAATCAAATTTTACCCGAATTAATCGCTCGTCGTTTGCAAAAAGCTTTTGTTGCTTTCGGTAAAAAAATGAAAGGTTATTACACCAATGAAGCTGTACTTCATGCGCCCGAAAGTAGAACCTCATCGCCTATTCTTATCCCTAGAAATACAGAAACTTTAGAACATATAGAAATTAAAGGTTTATATCCTTGCGGAGAAGGTGCAGGTTATGCCGGCGGAATTATATCAGCAGCAATAGACGGGATTAATTGTGTAGATAAAATTGTAGAAAAATTAGCTTCGTCTTCACAAAATCCTTCTTAATTTTCCTAAAATCCTCCTAAGATTTTCTTCGTTTACTAAAAGCAAGCAACAAAGAATTTTTATCTTCAGACCTCATTTCTTCGGAATTATTTAACACCTTACTGCTGTTTTAATTTTTACTTTTAAATTGAATTTTAAAACCTAGCGCATGTCTTTATTCGGAAAAATAAAAAATACCATCGATTTACTGAAAGGAGTCGATTTAGATCAATTGGCAAAAATCAATGAAAAAATTGATCTCAAAAAAACGATGGATACGTTAGGAAAATTAGACGATCGTCAGTTAAAAGGCATGATGAAAATGCTGAATCATCAAGGTAAAAAAGGGCAGCACCAATTACCGCCAATTGATGGCGATTTTTATAACTTAGATTTAAAATTAACCGAAGAACAACGCAAAATCCAAATGGAAGTTCGCAATTTTATGGAAGATGAAGTGCGTCCGTTAATCAATGATCATTGGAATAGAGCTAAATTTCCGTTTGAGGTTATCGAAAAATTCAAAAAACTAAACATTACCGGCATTCCTTATGAAGGTTATGGTTGTCCCAATTTACCATTTTTAATGGAAGGAATTATTGCACAAGAAATTGCGCGCGTAGATGTTTCCATTTCAACCTTTTTTGGCGTTCATAGCGGCTTAGCAATGGGATCTATTTATTTGTGTGGTAGTGAAGAACAAAAACAGGAATGGTTACCAAAAATGCAACAATTAGAAAAAATTGGTGCATTTGGTTTAACTGAACCCAATGTTGGTTCTGCCGTTTCACAAGGAATGGAAACCACTTGTAAATTTGATGGCGAAAATTGGATTCTTAACGGGCAAAAAAAATGGATAGGAAACGCCACTTTTGCCGATGTTATTATTATTTGGGCTAAAGACGAAGACAGCCATCAAGTAAAAGGTTTTTTAGTACGCAAGGAAAATCCGGGCTTTAAGGCTGAAAAAATGGAAGATAAAATGGCCTTGCGCATTGTACAAAACGCGATTATTACCTTAACCGATTGTAAAGTACCCGAAAGCGACCGCTTACAAAAAGCCAATTCATTTAAAGATACCGCTAAAGTTTTAAAAATGACACGCGCAGGAGTCGCCTGGCAAGCGGTTGGTTGTGCAAGAGGAGCTTACGAAAGCGCATTAAAATACACTAAAAAAAGGGAACAATTCGGAAAACCTATAGCATCGTATCAACTCATACAAAATCATTTGGTAGAAATGGTTTCTAACTTAACCGCCATGCAAACTATGGTATTCCGACTCTCTGAAATGCAAGATAACGGCATTTTAACCGACGAACATGCTTCTTTAGCCAAGGTATTTTGCAGTATGCGCACTCGAGATATAGTAAGTAGAGCCCGAGAGGTTATGGGGGGCAACGGAATTTTATTGAAACATGACGTAGCACGTTTTGTAGCTGATGCGGAAGCGATTTACAGTTATGAAGGCACCAAAGAAATCAACTCTCTAATTGTGGGTAGAGCCATTACAGGCTATAGTGCATTTGTTTAAGGAATTTGTAATTTTATTTATAAAAAAACAACAATAATCAATGCCAAAAAAAATTGTAATTATAAGTCCGGGGCGCGATTGTACGCCATGGATTAGAGCTTTAAAAAAAGAAGAACCTAATTTAATCGTAGAAGTTTATCCTGATGATACCAATCGGGAGGATACCGACTTTATTCTCACTTGGAATCCACCGAAGAATGTTTTTGAAAACTACCCCAATCTAAAAGTAATTGCATCGATGGGCGCGGGAATTCGGCATATTTTAAAGGAAAATAAGATCCCCAAACAAGCTGAAATTACCAAAATGGACGACCCGTTACTGAAAGAAGATATGAGCTATTTTGTATTGACAACGGCTTTAAATTTTCTTCGGAATATTCCGCTTTATTTTCAGCAACAAAATGATAAAATTTGGGAAAGACTAGCTTACCAACGACCCGAAGAAATTAACATCGGAATTATGGGGTTTGGTAATATTGGCGTAAAAGTAGGCGAATTATTGGTGAAAAATAAGTTTAATGTTCGCGGCTGGTCAAAATCAAAAAAATCACATCAGCATATTGAAACATTTGCAGGCGATAAAGAATTAACTAATTTCCTTGAAGGAAGTAATATTCTGGTTTGCTTACTCCCGCTAACCGATGAAACAGAAGGAATTCTTTCAAAAGAAATATTTCAGCAATTACCGAAAGGAGCTTATTTAATAAACGTAGGTCGCGGACCGCATTTAATTGAGGAAGATTTAAAAAACGCGTTGAAAAACGAGCGACTTTCCGGTGCGGCGCTCGATGTTTTTCAAGAAGAACCTTTACCAAAAGATCATTGGTTTTGGAATCATAAAAAAATTCAACTTACGCCACATACGGCAAGTGTAACCGATCCTGAATCGATTAGCAGCCAAGTGATTGAAAACTTAAATCGATTAAAAAAAGGAGAAGAATTATTACATGTTGTTTCTTTAAAGAAAGGGTATTGAGTTAGATGTTATAATAATATATTTTTTGAACTTTAATTTCAAAATGTTTTCAATGTCTTTCCAAGATAATTATGAATAGGTATTATAAAATTCAACATATTTTTAAATCATTCAACAATAACTTCATCTCTTATTTCGTAAAAATATGATGCTGGGTGGCTGTAAAATAATCACAAAATATTTGGTGGATTTCTTGATCGGTGCGGCTGGCTTTAACCCCCAAATGCGGGTACACCGAAATAAGGGAATGCGTTAATTCCTTTACAGAATGAGAGGCTTGGTGATGAATGGTATTCATCATTTCACCGGAGATGTCTTGCTCTTTTGTGATGTATTCTTCCACTTGGTCGGCATACATCTTAACTTGTTGATTCACTTGATGTAGCTGTGGTTCTAAATCACCCCATAAATTTCCTGTTTTAAGCCCTTTTCCGGCTTCCATGAAATGGGTCGCCATCCCGATATAATTTACCCAAAGCGTTAAATCAGCAAAGACGGCAAATGGGATTTTAAAGATCGGGTGCGGTTGGTAAAATTGATCGTAAACAAAACTAGCCTCTTGATGCACTAAAACCTTTTCTACTTGAAAGGAATGCGTAGCGGATGCTTTTAAGCCCATACTCTGCCAGTCTTCTATAATACTCACCGCAGATTTGGGCAACACAAACGATAAGACCTTCGGACTGCCATCGGAATGATGTATCGGTTTTCCGTTCTCGTAAATCTCCGCATTTAAGGTAAAATGACTCAAATAAGGAGCTCCGGTAGCATAAGACCACGTCCCGGAAATTTCATAGGCATCTCCTCGTTTTTCTGCAATTCCCGAAACCGCTCCACTTCCACCAAAACATACGTTGTTCGGCTTTTCGCTGAAAATTGACGCTGCCCTGGCCGGCGATAAGTTCCCCACAAAATAATTGGCGCCACTGCACAAGGTTACACACCAACCCAAGCTTCCGTCTATTTGTGCTAATCCTTGCAACTTGGCGAGCCCTTCTGTCAATGAAGATTCCAATCCACCGTATTTTTTAGGCACCCAAATATTCCATAAATTTTCTCGAGCAATCCAATCGAGGACAGATGACGGAAAAGTATCCTGTCCCGCTTTTAGGTCCCTAAGCGTTTGCCGGTTGTTGATCTTGTTCATTTTTTATAATTTTTCTCCATGTAAAGTACCCGGAAGTTCCTACAATAAATAAGAATACCGTTAATCCGGCATACACGTATAAGTCTTTATAGATTAACAACGGAATCGAGATCACATTACTGATATTTAAAAACACCCAATTTTGCAATTTGCGTTTTGCCATCAACCACATGCCTGCCCAGGCAAAAGCACTTGTGGTGGCATCCCAAAAAGGAACATCAGAATCGGTAAAGCCCACCAACCAAGTACTCATCAGAATAAAACACCCCACTACAATGCCAATGGCTTTTATGTACTCGTTTGGACTTGCGCTAGAAATCGGAGCCTCTTCGTGCTGTTTTCCATATTTCCAATAGACCCAACCATAGATACTCATACCCAAATAATATAGGTGTAAAACAAGGTCGGCGTAAAGCTTAGACTCATAATGAACCCATAAACCAATAAGAATCGAAGCGATCCCGAAAAGGTAATTATGAATATTATTTTTTCGAGCTAACAAGACTTGCATCACTCCTAATGCGGTGCCTATGCTTTGTAATCCGATAAGGTTCGTTAGAAATTCCTCTGTCATTGCGATCGTAAAATTCAATGAAATGAGGAGACAAGCTAGAAATCGGCCATAAACAATATTGTTTAGCCTCAAATTTCCTACGCCGGCATTATCCGGATCAGGTCTTGAGCATCTTGCTCGCGGGTATGATCTCAGCCTGTTTGACAAGCACCCCATTTCAAATTCCGTAGCAAAGCTACTATTTTTCTTGGGAAGAATTGTGTTGTGAGGAGGGAAAATTAGTGCTTAGTGCTTAGTGCTTAGTGCTTAGTGCTTAGTGCTTAGTGCTTAGTGCTTAGTGCTTAGTGGAAAATTAAAATTTAAAATTCAGTATTCAAAATTTTGACTTGCCATATGGTTTAGGTTTTAAGCTGGAGGCTGGAGGCTTGTTTTTTATGGAAAAATGAATCAGGAAACAAGAAAATAGTACTTTTTTCGTTTTTAAATTAATACTTTCCAACTTCAAACCTTTAACCTTAAACAACACGAATGTCATGCTGTTCCGATAGTCCCGATAGCTATCGGGATCGGAAATGTAGAAGCATCTCATTGTGTTTAGCTTTTAATTGTTAGCACATTGGTTTTAAGTAGACATTTCTTTTCTGATGCTTAATTTTTCATTTTTTTCATTGCTGTAAAAATGCATTCCTCTCCCGTTGGTCGTCGGATGCACTAAAAGTCTAGGCTTAAGAAACTAACTCTAAATTTATTGCTTGACTCCTAAATTTTAGGAACTCGCTCCGCTCAAACAGCCTAAAATTTCACGGAGCCTGCCCTTCAAATTTTACAAGCTATTTTCTGTAGGCCGGGTTAACATCCTAATTGTCATGCTGAACTTGTTTCAGCATCTCATCGAGTAGCTATATGCTTTATGGTCGTTTATAAAAAAATCTTCATCTTCAAAACACTTCGACAGGCTCAGTGTGACAGATCATTTTCAAATTTTCAAATCGACACATTACTACATCAACCCCTTCCAACATCCAGCTTACAACTTCAAACCTTTAACAACACGAATGTCATGCTGTTCCGATAGCTATCGGAATTGTCGAAGCATTCGTTAAGCTGTATGCTGTTATGTTGCTATGCTGTTATGGTGTTATGGTGTTATGGTGTAAGCGAGTTTTTATAGAAACACGAATCAGGAAACACGAACCAGGACTTTTTTCGTTTTTAAATTAGTCCTTTCCAGCTTCCAACTTTATACTAATAAATACTCATGGACATAATCTATATAACATTTCAATTGAACATTAAACATTATTCATTTAACAATTAAAAACACTTCGACAAGCTCAGTGTGACAGGTAATTTTCAAATTTTCAAATCGACACATTACTATATCAACCCCTTCCAACATCCAGCTTCCAGCTTCCGCCTTCATCTTAAAACACTTCGACAGGGGCGTGTGACTATTAGCTATTGTCTTGTAAAACGAAAACCCCGTTTAAAAGAATTTTCCGTTACGCAACACACAGCCTCCTTGAACCCTTAGAGATAAATACTTAACTTAATTTCGCTGCTAAGCTTAAGGTGCGGTTAACTTGAACTTCAATAGCTTTCTTTTGTTTATCGTTTAGCGCTTCCCCGCCGACCATACTAAAACCGTACGGATTTCCTCCGGTTTCAAAGAGTACTGGATCGCAATAACCGGGTGCTGCAATTATTGCTCCCCAATGCATCATCGTTTTGTATAAGGACAACAACGTGGTCTCTTGCCCTCCATGGGGGTTCCCGGCACTTGTCATACCGCTAACAACTTTATTGACCAGTTTGCCTTTTTGCCACAGGCCTCCGGTAGCATCGAGCAAGCTTTTAAATTGTGAAGGTAAATTTCCATAACGCGTAGGCGCACTAAAAACAATAGCATCTGCCCAGTCTAAATCGTCAACACTTGCGGTTGCAATCGATTTGGTTTGTTGATAATGATTGTACCAACCCTCATTTTCTTTCATCACTTCCTCCGGAACAGTTTCTTCTATTCTTCTTAACCGTATCTCTTTAACCCCTAACTTTTGAGCTGCAGACTCAGCTTCTTTAGCTAATTGGTGATTTGTTCCGGTCGCACTGTAATAAATAATCGCTAGTTTTAGATTTTCCATAAGTAATTTTTATTTGGAAGATACTCTAAATCAATTCATCATAAAAAAAACAAGTTTTAAAATTTTTATAATTTTTCAACTAAGTATTGTTTATTGGCTCTTTCCTGAGTAGACTGTTAGTTGTATGTTTAAGGCTTTAGGCTGTAAGCTAGTTTTTATAGAAACATGAATCAGGAAACAAGAAATAGTACTTTTTTCGTTTTTAAATTAATCCTTTCCAGCTTCAAACCTTTAACAACACGAATGTCATGCTGAGCTTGTCGAAGCATCTCATTGTGTTTAGCTTTTAATTGTTAGCACATTGGTTTTAAGTAGACATTTCTTTTCTGATGCTTAATTTTTCATTTTTTTCATTGCTGTAAAAATGCATTCCTCTCCCGTTGGTCGTCGGATGCACTAAAAGTCTAGGCTTAAGAAACTAACTCTAAATTTATTGCTTGACTCCTAAATTTTAGGAACTCGCTCCGCTCAAACAGCCTAAAATTTCACGGAGCCTTCCCTTCAAATTTTACAAGCTATTTTCTGTAGGCCGGGTTAACATCCTAATTGTCATGCTGAGCTTGTCGAAGCATTAGGTAAGCTTTTTGTTTCTTTTCAACTTCATAACAACATCACTTGATAACTTCATAACTAAATTATATAAGCTTTATGCCTTAGGCTATTAGCTTTACGCCAGTTTCAAAATAAAGAGCCTTCGGTTTCAAATTTTCAAATTGACACATTTCCACATCAATCCCTTCCAACATCCAACTTCAAGCTTCCGCCTTCAACTTAAAACTGACCGCTATCCCTCGTGAAAATAGGCTTCAAATCTACGTAGATGTTTTTTTGTTAGAGGCTTAGAAATAAAGTCAATAACCATATCAAATTTGGCTGCTTTATCCTTATCCGATTGATCGATTGAAGAGGAAACTATAATGACTTTTACATTTGTAAAAGCTTTTTCATTTTGCATTTCTACTAAGAAATCCCATGCGTTCATCAGCGGCATATTAATATCTAAAAAAATAAGGCAGGCTTGTTCCTGATGAAATTTCAAGTAAGTTAAGGCTTCTTTAGCATCCGTAAATACCTTTAGATCGCTAGCCGGAAATACCGAGTTTATCACTTTTGATTGCACCAGATTAATGATCGGATCATCGTCTATGAGTAAAACCTTATAGCTCATAAGTCTTTAATAGTTATGGTTTCACTTTTTTTTGTCACACTTTTAATCACTTCATCCATTTCTTCACATGATTGAAGCATGAGTTTGTATAGGTCTTCTTTAGACTTCCCTCCTCCTTCAAATTCTGTAATCAGTTGCACTATACTTATAACACGAGTTAAAGGAGCTCGCAGCACATGCGATTGTATCCAAGCAATTTCCTTTAATTTCTTATTTTGAACTTGTATAGCCTCAATATGCCTTCGTGACGGGGTTACATCTAATGCGGCCCCCACAGCACGAATGATTTCTTTTTTTTCATTTCTAACAATAAAGCACCGATCTATTACATACACCAACTCATCGGCGGAAGTTATCATTCTATACTCTTTTGACCATTGATTAATCTCAGGATCGGCGATGGTTTCTTCTATTGATGCCCATAAGCCATCAAGATCTTCCGGGTGTACTTGGGAGAACCATGAATTGTTTTTCCCACCTTTTTCATGCGACAGGTAATTTAAGAATTTGTCATACCCACTACTTCGGTCTATTTCGTTGGTTTCAAAATTCCAATCCCACATCATCTCATTAGTCGCTTTCATAGCAAGGCTAAAGCGTTCATTACTCCTCCTTAATTTCTGTTCGATTAAACGTTGTTCAGTAACATCTTGAACGGTTCCTTCCAGCAAGGTTGGATTCCCTTTCTGATCTTTTTTTAAACTGATCCGTTGGTGTATCCATCTCAGCTTTCCTTTTCCCGAAATAATCCGATGCGTAAAATCATGCTCTTCATCATCCGGCAAGTGAACAGACAAATCTTCTTCTATAAGGTAGCGGTCTTCCGGGTGAAAACTATGGGTTACATTCTGTAAATTAGGCACAAAATGTTCCGGGTCTTGATCAAAAATTTTATACATTTCTTCCGACCACTCGGTTACATCTTCAGCTATATCTCTTACCCAATAGCCCAGATTAGCCATTTTCTGTGCATTTTTTAGACGCGCATAAGCATTTCGTAAATTCTCTTCAGCAACTTTTTGTTTTGTAATGTCTTTTCCTACCGAATAAATCATTTTCTCTTCATGCTTTGTTCCCGAACTCCACAAAACCCAAATTCGCTCTCCTTCTTTTGTCTGAAAACAAGTTTCATAAGCATCAACACTCGGTTTACGCACTAAAGACTGCAAAGCCTGATGGAAGTTTTCTCTTTCGTCCCAAGGAATAAAAGCGGTAATTGGTTTAGAAATTAGCGTTTGACGGGAATAGCCCATTTTATTGACAAAGGCTCTATTCACTTTCTTAAGGTAACCATCAAAATTCCATATACACAAAGGATCCGGAGAAATATCAAAAAAGTAATTCAATTCATCTTCGATGAGTTTGTGTTTTAAAGATGCACCGATCTGCTTTCCGATAGTACTTAAAATATGCTTGATGGTAAAGAGGCTGTCGGCAGACTGTCGCGATAGTAATAAAAACATGCCTTGAAATTTCCCATGATAAATGATGGGAACGCCCAAAGCCGACTGAAGCTTGTATATTTCTGCATTATGTTTACGAATAAAAGCATCATGCGTTTGTGTTTTCCAAATCAACGCCTTTTTCTCTTTCCATACACAACCGGGCAGTCCTTCTCCAATATTCACCGAAGAAAGTCCGTTCTTCCGCTCGTAAAAACCGACTACTTCCGGCTGATCTACCGCATAAGCAATAAGGTTTAGTTTTGTTTCGTCTCGCGAACACAGCCATACTTCTGCAGCTGCCAGGTCAGAAAATTCTCGGAGCTGCGTGGCAGCGGTTTGAAGGCAAGTCTCTAAATTAGAAGATTGACTGAGTACACTTGATAAAGAAAGTAAGAGTTTTTCCTCCTTTTCTTTTTCAACAATCGACGTAATATCTTTTACCGCTCCTATTAAACGTATGGCATTACCTCTTACATCACGTATAATATGACCCGAATCTACAATTGTAGCATAGGTTCCGTCTGCTTTTCTAAATCGGTATTGCTGTTTACAAATCGATTTAGATAAGTCCTTAAGATAACGATCAAGCTTATCATAGACTTGTACTTTCTCATCGGGATGTAAATGCTCCTCCCAAAATTCACTATCATAAGATCGATTAGCGGTATACCCGAAAAGGGTAATCAAGGACTCTCCTACCCGGGTTACTTTTCCGGTTTTTAAATCCCAATCATAAATATGATCTTGAGAGGCTTCAGAGGCAATTCTGTAACGTTCATGAGCAATTTGCAACTTTTCTCGTGTCTTTACCCGTTCAGTTACATCCCTGGCATTCATCACAATCCCCTTAACAATATGATCTTCCAGCAAGTTCGTAAATGTACTTTCGATGTAACGCCAGTTCCCATCTGCATCTTGATGACGAAATACCGGCAGCTTGGTTATCTTTTGCTGACTTGCTTTGTTAAAGTATTTTTTTACCAAACTTGCATCCTCCGGATAAATGAAATGGCTAGGGCGATGTTGCTCCAAGCTTTGAATTTCAAAACCGAGAATATGCTTAAAGTTCGGACTGAGATAGGTATAATGACAACTTGCATCGATCACCGCAATCAGTTCATTTCCTTCTTGCACAAGGGAGCGAAATTTATATTCGCTGTTTTGCAATTGTTCCAGAATTTGTTTTTTCTCTATAATTCCGGAAAGGTTATGGAGTAAAGTTCTTAAAAATTCAAGTTCATCGGCAAGCCAGACTCTTTCTTTTGTACAATCATCAAAGCCTATAAATCCATGAAAGGAATCTTTTATAAATAAGGGAAAAACTATGATTGATTTAATTCCTTGATCAACCAACATTTCCTTAAGAAAAGAGGTCTCCATATCCGAAATCAATGCCTGATAAGGTTTATTTTCACTAAGTGGTTTTGTAAAAGTTTGAATAACATCAAAAGGTATATTCTGCAAGTCGCTATTCTCAATTTGCGGCACTATGCCCTCCCGCGACCATTCCAGCCGTTGCGAACTCAACCTTTTCCCTGAATTGTTATCGGTATGATTTTCAAAATAATAAACCCGATCTACTTGGAGGTTCTGACCTATTATTTTCAAGGAGTCACCAAGTGCTTGTAACCAATCATTTGAAGCATATAAAGCGGTATTCACTTCAGAAAGGGCTTGTAAAAAGAGTCTATTTCGATGTACTACTTGCTTCTCCCGCAATTCATCACTAATATCAAATGCCGCAAACATCCCTAGCTTTTGATCATCCATCGTTATCAGATTACAGCAGGTCTTCACCTCCATCAGTTTCCCCTCTTTCGTTAGATGTTGTACATGTGCTGAAGCGGCGAGCAAGTCATTTTTATCATGAGAGGCCGACGGGAGAATAGCCTGCATATCCATAGATAAAAACTCCTCCTTTGTATAGCCATACTGTACTAGTGCTGTTTTATTTACGTGAAGAAATTTTAAGCTTTCAACATCAATTATCCACATAGGTACTGGACTGGCATCAAAAAACAGCTGATAAAATTCTTGATCGGAATTATAGTGTTGAATGTTTTCCACGTAGCGGTTTTTAATTGATCGATTAATGTCTCATCCTTTTGAGCGATCAACCTAAGTTTGTATACTAATTTTGAAAGAAAAGTAATTATTTTAAAAAAAACGTGCAATTTTTTTAACCCAAAGATTACACTATTTCTCTACTACTTACCTCGATTCTTATGCGGTTAACATTTTACTCCCTACAAACCAGTATTATGCACAAAATAAACGTTAAATATCCAAGAAAGTAATTACAATTAAATCTTCATTAATTTTTTAACAAACCTTTTATAATAGGGCAAAAAAACTATTTTTGCATTTTTTTAACTTTTTAACCAATTATCACCGTTCTATGAAACAAAAACTACTGTTATTATTTTTATTGACCACAGGGCTCGTAAATGCACAGTTTACGGGTATCTATGATTTAAGCAATTGGACTTTGACCAATAACAATCCAAATTCTACTGCTAGTGTAGACTTAAGTGGCGCACCAAATTCTTTTGTATTTACGGGGAGTGATTCTGGGATTTCAGGTAATAATTTGTATGATGATTTTGAGATTATCGTCCCTAATACAACCACACTTAATTTTAATTACAATCATTCTAATCCTGATATAGATAATTTTCAATATGTTATCAACGGGGTCTCCACCTTGGTTACCAATAACGGAAGTGGAACTCTTTCGATACCCGTTTCTACAGGCGACACATTTGCATTTAGGATCTATAATGATGATGATATTTTTGGGGCTGGAATCCTTAGCATATCTAATTTTAGTGCAGGTTCTACATGTACCTTAACCGCTTCCATCACCTCACAAACTAATATCGCTTGCCATGGAGACTTAACAGGTACACTTACCGTAACCGCAACTAATGGAGCTGCAAACTATAACTATGAATGGACACAAAATTCTTCACCTTATAACTCAACACTCGGCACAAGCTCTGCCAGTAATACAATTAATGGACTATCGGCAGGTTCATACACCGTAACTATTACCGATAATAATGGATGTACCGATACGGCATCAGCCACCATAACAGAACCTACCAGTGTTTTATCGGCCAGTGCAGTCGCTACCCATGTTTCCTGTAACGGTGGGAACGACGGGGCTGTAGACCTGACCGTCGTTGGTGGTACGCCACCTTACACCTTTGCGTGGAGCAACACCGCTACTACCGAAGATATGACCGGTTTAGAAGCAAACACTTATTCTGTAACCGTAACCGATGCAAAAGGATGTACCGCTACAGATTCTGTTGAGGTTCAGCAGCCGGCATTATTATCAGCCAGTGCAGTCGCTACCCATGTTTCCTGTAACGGTGGGAACGACGGGGCTGTTGATTTAACTGTTGTTGGTGGAACGCCACCTTACACCTATGCATGGAGCAACACTGCTACTACCGAAGATATGACCGGTTTAGAAGCAAACACTTATTCTGTAACCGTAACTGATGCAAACGGATGTACCACTACTGAATCTGTGGAGGTAACAGAACCCGCTATTCTATCGGCCAGTGCAATAGCTACCGATGTTTCCTGTAACGGCGGGAACGACGGGACTGTAGATTTAACTGTTGTCGGTGGAACGCCACCTTACACCTTTACGTGGAGCAACACCGCTACTACCGAAGATATGACCGGTTTAGAAGCAAATACTTATTCCGTGTCCGTAACCGATGCAAAAGGATGTACCGCTACCGATTCTGTAGATGTACTTGAACCGAGTGTACTTCAAGCAAGCATTACTATTAATCAACTTGCCGGTTGTATTGACACTTATAACGGAGAAGCTACAGTAATTGTTAGCGGAGGAACTACCCCATATACTTTTAACTGGGACAACGGAGAAACTACAGCAAACGTAACTAATTTAAACGCAGGGGTTCATAACCTTAGTATAACGGATGCAAATGGATGTCAATTAACAAAATCAATCACAATGAGCTATTCTGACACAACACCGCCGCTAGCGGATAGTGCTTCTCTAAGTGACATTAGCATGGAGTGTGAAGTCTTAGCTACCGATGTTCCAACGCCAAACGCAACCGATAATTGCAGTGGGACTGTAAGTGTAACGCATGATGCAAATTTCCCGATTACAACACAAGGAACTACTGTCATTACTTGGACCTATACCGATGTAAACGGAAACTCCTCAACCCAAATACAAAATATCATCATTGATGACACAACGCCGCCGGTAGCGGATAGTGCTTCGTTAAGTGACATCACTACAGAATGTGAAGTATTAGCTACGGATGTTCTAACACCAACGGCAACCGATAATTGCAGTGGGACTGTAAGTGTAACGCATGATGCGAGTTTCCCAATCAATACGCAAGGAACCACCGTAATCACGTGGACCTATGAAGATGAAAACGGAAATACATCTACGCAAACGCAACAGGTAATTATAGATGATGTAAGCGCACCGGTTGCCGATCAAGCTACTTTAGCTGATGTAACCATGGAATGTGAAGTATTAGCTTCTGATGTTACCACGCCAACCGCTACCGATAACTGTGGTGGAACGGTAACGGTAACGAATGATGTGAGTTTCCCTATTGCAACACAGGGAACTAGCGTCATTACTTGGACCTATACCGATGTAAATGGAAACTCCTCAACCCAAATGCAAAACATCATCATTGATGACACAACGCCGCCGCTAGCGGATAGTGCTTCTTTAAGTGACATTAGTATGGAATGTGAAGTCTTAGCTACCGATGTTGCAACACCAACGGCAACCGATAATTGCAGTGGGACTGTAAGTGTAACCCATGATGCGAATTTCCCGATTACAACACAAGGAACTACCGTCATTACTTGGACCTATACCGATGTAAACGGAAACTCCTCTACCCAAATGCAAAATATCATCATTGATGACACAACGCCGCCGCTAGCGGATAGTGCTTCTTTAAGTGACATTAGTATGGAATGTGAAGTCTTAGCTACCGATGTTGCAACACCAACGGCAACCGATAATTGCAGTGGGACTGTAAGTGTAACCCATGATGCGAATTTCCCGATTACAACACAAGGAACTACCGTCATTACTTGGACCTATACCGATGTAAACGGAAACTCCTCTACCCAAATGCAAAATATCATCATTGATGACACAACGCCGCCGCTAGCGGATAGTGCTTCTCTAAGTGACATTAGTATGGAGTGTGAAGTCTTAGCTACGGATATTCCAACACCAACAGCAACCGATAATTGCAGTGGAATTGTAAGTGTAACGCATGATGCGAATTTCCCGATTACAACACAAGGAACTACCGTAATCACGTGGACCTATGAAGATGAAAACGGTAATACCTCAACGCAAACGCAACAGGTAATTATTGATGATGTAAGCGCACCGGTTGCCGATCAAGCTACTTTAGCTGATGTAACCATGGAATGTGAAGTATTAGCTGCTGATGTTACCACGCCAACCGCTACCGATAACTGTGGCGGAACAGTAACCGTAACCAATGATGCAACTTTCCCTATTGCAACACAGGGGACTAGCGTAATTACCTGGACCTATGAAGATGAAAACGGAAACACTTCAACGCAAACACAAAATGTAATCATTGATGATGTAACCGCGCCGGTTGCCGATCAAGCTACTTTAGCTGATGTAACCATGGAATGTGAAGTATTAGCTGCTGATGTTACCACGCCAACCGCTATCGATAACTGTGGTGGAACGGTAACGGTAACGAATGATGTGAGTTTCCCAATCAATACGCAAGGAACCACCGTAGTCACGTGGACCTATGAAGATGAAAACGGAAACACTTCAACGCAAACGCAAAATATCAATGTAGTAGCTTCACCGATTGCAGGCGTTACTTTTGATGATGCTAGTCTTACCTATGATGAGAATGTACACACATTATCTGTAAATAATTTGCCTGCCGATGCCAGTGTAAGTTATACTACTTCACCAAGTACAGGGACACCAAACGGAGCTAGCGAGGCAGGATCGTATACCATCACGGCAATAGTAACTCCTCCCGCCACCGCGGTAAATTGCGAGCCTATTACACTTACGGCAACGCTAAGCATTAGCCAGGCAGCACAAAGCATCGATTTCGATGCGCTTCCGGTAAGGATACTAGAAGAAGATCCTGATTTTCAATTACAGGCAGCTGCAAGTTCTAATCTTCCGGTAACCTATACATACACCTACACCGCTGTAAATCCTCCGGCTACTGTTTCTGCCACAGGATGGGTTGAGTTACTAACATCGGGTACTATTGAAATTACGGCTCATCAGCCGGGTAATGAGAATTACCTACCCGCCACCCCTGTTACCCAAGACCTACAAATCAACAGTCGGGATGCCGCTGCACATACCGTGCATATAGAAGGAGAAGCCTATGAGACACCGGAAAGCGATATTTATTACCGCATTGAATGTCAGGATAATAAAAACCAAGTAGAGGTTATATTTGAAACGGAAACCAATGCTAATATCACTCCAAGTCATACCTTTATTATTGCGACCCCTACACCGGGTATTTATCGTCAAACTGTAGAAATTACTTCTCAAGACGGAAGTACGCAACAAAACTTTACGGTAATCGTAGAAAAAATGTTTCCTTTTAAGGCTATTGTAGAACAAAAATTCAATAATGTATTGTTGGTCAATAACAACCCGAATACCAACGGAGGTTATAAATTTGTTGCCTATCAGTGGTATAAAGACGGAGAGCTTATTGGGGATGGACAATATTATTCTGCCGGACCTCAACAAACTGATGTTTTAGATACAGAAGCCAATTATTATGTACAGATGGAAACGGAAGAAGGAGACCTACTTCAAACTTGTATCGGCAAGGTAAACTTAATCAACAACTTTGCTGTTTCCATGTATCCTAATCCGAATACTTCCGGAACAAATTTAAATATTGAAGTTGAAGGCTATCAAATAACAACCGAGAACAACTTACACGTAAACTTGATTTCCTTACAAGGAATTTCTGTTAAACAATGGAAAACTGACCGCAATACCAGTACGGTAAATTTACCGGAAAATTTAGCTTCAGGAATATATATTGTTAAATGTACGATTGGAACCACCAGTCGTAATTTTAAATTGATCATTGAATAAAAAATAAACGAATGAATTTAGTTCACATATCAACCTATTTATCAAAAAAGCAGTTTTCTTTTATCTGCTTGTTCATTAGTATTTTAAGCATTAACATAGGGCAAGCTCAAACAAGAAGTGAGTTTGCTATCGAAGCCGGAGGAATATTCAACAAATTAACTTACGAGCTTTCTTCGGAAGACGCTTCTATAAATCATTCCGATGGTGCTAGCATTGGAATCGGTTATAGTTTCTATTTGAAACCGCAATGGGCTATTAGTATTGGAGGTATTTATCAACACTATCAATCCGAAGCTCGTTTCGGTATACTTCAAGGAAGTTACACGGCCACCGATATAGAAGGAGAAAACTTTGAATTTCGTTATACGGCAACCGATTATTCCGAAGAACAGAACCTAAATGTTGTTCATATACCCTTAACCCTACAATTTCAAACAGAGGGCGACACTAAGATTTATGTACGTGCCGGTGGACAAATCGGAATCTTACTTTCATCGGAGTATACAAGTATAACAGAGAGATTAAGCACCAGTGGATATTATCCGCAATATGATGCAGAACTATTCGACCCACAGTTTATGGGGTTTGGAACCTATAACAATCTTAAAGCTCCTGCCCGAGAACTGGATTGGAACACTTCTTTTTCAGCGGTATTGGAAGCCGGAGTAAAACGAGAAGCCGGAAAAAACAGTCATTTGTATATCGGGTTTTTCATAAACTACGGACTCAATACCATTAGCAATGATAATCGTGAGGAAGCTTTAGTAGCCTATCAAACTTCCAAACCGGATGACTTTTTATTCAACAGTATATTTAGTACCGGTAATGCAAAACAAGCAAGGCTACAATCCTTCGGTGTTAAACTTCGTTATGCATTTGGAGGCTATTAATGCTTCGTGTGTTTATTACAAACAAGCCGTTTTAGGAAATCTAAGCGGCTTGTTTGTACACTTAGCAATATATTAAATTCACGATTCTACAGTAAAATTATAGATTGACATCTGTCAGCGAAGGAACGAAGTCGAAATTTCTTTCTCTGACAAATAGGAAGACGCTTCGACTTCATTTCATTTCGCTCAGCGTGACAACATTGATTCAACATTTTTCAAAGCAATATGCTCTTAGCAGTTAGGAGTTAACAAAATTGTAAATTTGATATTGAAATAAAGTAAATGACTTATTAACTTTTTATCTCTTTAACTTTTTAGCTTTCATTTCATTTTCAAATTGATCCATCAACACATTATCACATCATCACATCAACCCCTTCCAACTTCAAGCTTTAAACAATCAACATTAAACATTAAAAAAAACACTTCGACAGGCTTAGGGTGACAAGTCACATTCAACTCTAAACATAAAACTCTATTCATTACCTCTTAAACCTTTCAAACTTACAGCTACCAACCCAATGGTTTACTTATAGCAATCCCGACGTTAGCACAAGGCTTAACCAATGCTGACTCGAAGCTTAGTCGTATAAAGTTCCTAAATACGGGTTAAGTACGGTTCTGCTTCGAAGGAGTAATGATTTAGCTATACTAGAGCTATGGTTTATCCATACTTTTTCTATGGAAAAACCTGCTTACATGCCATGCGCATTCTAATATTTTTGAAGAAGATTTTTATGAAGCCAACAAACATTAACCATAAAACACTTCATAGCATATGGCACGATTACTCAACAATCCTTTTGGAAATATTAGCGGAAAAGCGGGAAGCATTGTTTTTAAAAGAAACAAAAACGGCATATACATTAGCACACTTCCTACTCCTAGCTTACAAAAACCTAGTGCAGCGCAAAGCTTACAGCAATCTAAGATGACAATAGTGATGCGCTTTTTACAAGCATTGAAGTTTTTATTCAAATCGAGTTACTTCCCTTTAGATCCTAAAAAGTCAGCATTTAATCATGCTAAATCTTATTATTTAAAAGAAGCCTTAATCCATACGCCCGTCGGCTATGGTATTAATTACGCAAAAGCTATAGTCAGTTATGGAACTATACGGGTACCGGAGCAAGTGCACGCGCATCGACCGGCAGCGGATCATTTAGAACTCCATTGGCTGGCACAAAGCGGTCAAGCTTTTGCATCTACAAAAGATCAAGTGCTATTGGTTCTGTATCACGAAAAAACGCAAGAAGTCTATTTTCAAACCCAAGCGGGACTGCGTGCAGATGCATATTTAAATTTTAGCATCCCCAAAAAATGGCAAACACTTCCTTTTCATCTTTGGATGGGTTATATACAACCGGAAGCAAAGCGAGCTTCGGTTAGTGTGTATTTGGGGGAGTTTTAGCATATTAATTAAATGTTTAAACACATATTTTTTATTCTATTAGTTGGCTGTTACTCTCCACTTGCTAATGGACAACAAACAATTGGTAAAATAGAAGGAGCCGAAGTTTTTGAAACCAAAAAGCATTATGAGCTTATCTTTAAAAATAAAGCTATTAATAAGTATACCTCTGCTTACTTAACTAAAAATGGTAAAAAAGAAAATGCTTACACTGTTTTAAAGAGATACGTGTTTTCATTATTTGATAACCCTACTATAAAAAGTTATCTCTTGCAGTTAGAAGACGATAGCTTGTATTTGGTTTATAAAGACAAGAAAGTTAGAATCGAAATATGGAGGAATCATAATAGCAATAATCGTAAATCTTCCCAATGGTATAGTTATGCTGAATATTTACAATTATTTGGTATTACGCTAGATAAAAATACTTTTTAATACAATTATATTGACCTTATACGAGTTTAAACTTTTGGATAATGAGAAACAATTTGAGGTTACTTTTAAAGAAGGTAATTTTATTGACTACCATTTAGAGACTAAAAGGCGCTTCATACTTTATGCAGTAAATAAATTATTGCGATGAAATAACTATAAATTTTCAATAAATCTTTTTTCTCTCCAATTGGTATGCTAATGACTTTAATTACCGTATGCTATAAGCTACTAAAAACAGGCTTTTGCCATAGCAAAATCAGTAGTACTTTATTATTCAATCCGATTTTCATCATTCATTTTAGTCGGATTTTGTCGTGTATCAAAGACATCATTAATTATAATTTCATTACCGATTATTCTGTAAATAAGTTTATAATGTCCACTTATTAAGTATCGGTGATTTTTATTTAGAATTGTCAAATTAGGTTCTACTGGACCAGAATTCGGGTTTTTTATTAATTGTTTAGAGGATTCAAGTATTTGTTTTCTGATTTTATGAGCAAGTTTTTTATTTACTTCAATAGAATAATAATCAAAAATGTCTTTTAAATTTCTGATAGCAAAATCAGTCCAAACTATTTTCATTGTTACCAATTTGCTGATATTCGCTCTAAATCTTCTTGACTTTTTACATTCCCATTTTTGAAATCCAATTCAGATTTTTCAATTCGATTAATTAATTCCTCGACAGTAAATGGTTTTAATTCAGGATTGTGTTCAATCTCTCTTTTTAGGATATAATTTTCCAATTTGTCAAATAATATCTCGTCCTTAATTTGGGCTAGATAAGTTATTAAATTGAGTTTTCGAGTTTGTAAATCCATAATTCGTGTATTTAATCAAAAATACAATTTTTTTACTAAATGTTTATTTGGAAAACGATTTTGTATTATTGCCAACGGCAGTCTTTCTCAAAACTACCTGCTTTATAGTTAAAAATAGTTATAATCTGGTATCAAACCAAAAAGCTAATCTTATCCGGTTTTTTTATTTCATAGACCAATCAAATCTGATTTATTGGACTTTATATATACTAAAATACACTTATCTTGTCTACTAAGGTTTTGTGTATAAGACAGTTGATAAATTAACAAGAAAAAGTTTTCTGCTGCAACTAGAAGACGATAGTTTGTATTTGGTATACAGAAAAGATAAAGTAAGAATAGAAATTTGGGCAAAACATGATAGTAACAATCGTAAATTTTCCCAATGGTATAGTTATGCTGAATATTTACAATTATTTGGTCTAGCACCAAACAAAAATTCGTTTTAATTGTAAGCTGATGACCTTATACGAGTTTAAATTATTAGATAAAGAAAAACAGTACGATGTAATATTTAAGCAAGGTACTTTTATAGAGTATCACTTAGAACTTAACAGGCGTTTCGCTCTATATGCGGTAGATAAATTATAGTGATGAAACACCTAAGCATTTTTCAACAACTCCCTTTTCTCCTCAATTTGTGTTTTAATGGATTTAATAGCATTTAGAAAAAAAGCTTCTGATTCCTCAAGGCTTTTGTGACTCTCTTTTAATAACAGTAAATGCTTTTCTAAAACTTTCACCTCCTTTTGTAAAAGATAAGTAGGATCTTCTTTCGGTTCTTCAGCTTTTTGGTGAGGTTCAGCTAACATATCTCCCTCTTGACATAATAACCAAGCCGGATTTAATTCAGGACATCTTCGATAAACCAATTCAGCATCAAATGTATTTCTTCCTTTCCAATTAGAAAAAACCTGTGGTCTAATTCCAAGAAAAGCTGCAAACTTGGCATCCGTTTCAAAGCCATAGTGTTGTTTAATTTGATTCAGCATTTCTGATTTATCCAACATAACTTAATTTCTTATATATTTTAACAGTAAACATTTTGAATACAAACAAAATGTTTATATGTTTGATATCTAATTTATTATTACTTGTTCCCGAGCTCGGAACAACTGTAAAAGTTTTAAAGATACAAAAAAAGTGGAACAAGCCTGTCATGCAGCCATTATTAAGCGATTAGCAGAAAAGTATGAAGTCAGCATGCGGTATATACGTTATTGCTTAAATAATGAACGAAATCCACCTTTTTCAGATAAGTTGAAACAGGACTATAAACAAATGATTAGAAAGGTGATGGTAGTGATTAAAGAGTAGTTTCATGATAAGAATTAATGGAGTAGAAAGCAGTAATAAAGAAAACTTGTAAAGCTAAATGTTTTTTTTAGAACTGAAGATCGGCCTATAGAAAATAGCTCGTGAAATTTGAAGCGCGGGCTCCGTAAAATTTTAGGCTGTTCGAGTGGAGCGAGTTCCTAAAATTTAGGAGTCAAGCAATAAATTTAGAGCTAGTTTCTTAAGCCTAGATTTTTTTGCTTCGTTTTTTCATCAATGGAAAAAATGAAGAATGAAATACTAGAAAAGAAATGTAGAATTAAAACCAATGCTTATGTAGCAAAAATCGAACAGTTGATAGCGATTAGAATAGAACTATTATTTGTAGCATGGTAAACTTGATTAATGCTTCGACAAGCTCAGCATGACAGCTAGAAGCTAAAGGCTAACAACTAAAACAAATAAGCTTTTTTATTTCCTTTGGAGGAGCAGGAGGAAGACAATAAAGGCTGTTCATTTTCTTTGCTTACCCAAAGAAAAGAACCAAAAGAAAGGGAACTTTTTTGTAGGTGTTTTGCCTAAGGGCAAACCGAATTCCTTCTCCTAAATTGCTTCCAAGGCTTCAGCAATTTTTAACGGAGAAATAATTCTACACTTAAAAAAAGGATAAAAAACTAAAATATATAAGGCTATGCTATACAAAAATAAGGAGAAACTGGAAGTTAATAGTAAACAGCTTAGGGTAAGCTAGAGTTAAACCCGGCCTATCGAAAATATTGCGTGAAATTAGTAGTGAAGGAAGCGTAAAATTTCAGACTGTTTGAGTGGAGCGAGTTTCTGAAATTTAGCTTTCGAACAAATAATTTAGCAATAGTTTCGTAAGCCTAGACTTTTTTGCTTCGTTTTTTTGGCAATGAAAAAAATGAATAATGAAATACTAGAAAAGAAATGTAGAATTAAAACCGATGCTTATAAGAACATAAGAGATGCTAAAAGCTAAACAGGATGAGATGCTGAAACAAGTTCAGTATGACAGCCAGGATAGAATTTTAAACTGGCCTATAGAAAATAGCTCGTAAAATTTGAAGCGCGGGCTCCGTAAAATTTTAGGCTGTTTGAGCCCCGATGGTCCCGATAGCTATCGGGAGAGTTCCTAAAATTTAGGAGTCAAGCAATAAATTTAGAGCTAGTTTCTTAAGCCTAGATTTTTTTGCTTCGTTTTTTCATCAATGAAAAAATGAAGAATGAAACATCAGAAAAGAAATGTTGAATTAAAACCGATGCTATAAGAAAATACTAAAAGCTAAACAGGATGAGATGCTGAATCGAGTTCAGCATGACAGCTACAAGCTAAAGGCTAACAGCTAAAAAACAAAAAAAACCTCCCCTTCAGTTTGCAGACCGCGGGAAGGTTCAAAATTTTAATTAAAGAATATGTAACTAAAATTTACTACAAAATTATGAAAAATTACTACACGCCCGCCTATGGGGCAGGACTATTTATGCTCCTACTCTACCTTTATAGCGGGCAAGCCTACGGGCAAACCACCTACCCTCTTAGCGGAACCGTTACCGATACCACGGGACAAGTCATCCCCGGCGTGCATGTGCAACGCCTGGGCACCCCACAGGGAACCACCACCAATTTTGAGGGGCAATATTCATTAGCCGTACAAGCCAGCGACAGCCTTATGTTTACCTATTTAGGACTCACGCCACAGCGCATTGCAGTAAATGGCCGGCAGGAGCTGCATGTACATTTACAACCCGACCAAGAAGCACTGGATGCGGTGGTCATTAATGCGGGGTATTACAGTACGACGAGAGAAGAAAGCACAGGAAGTATAGCCAAGGTCACTGCTAAAGAAATGGAAAAGCAACTATTAAGCAGTCCTTTAGAAGCTCTGCAAGGACGAGTGCCCGGAGTCGTCCTTACACAAAGTAGCGGACTTCCCGGCGCGGGGGTAAATCTACAAATACGCGGGCAAGGAAGTCTGCGTTCACGTGCCAATTACCCGCTCTATGTGGTTGATGGCGTCCCTATACAATCGACTCCTATTCCTTCAGTTAACGGATTATACCCGGCAAATGTTGGGTTTAACCCCTTGAGTAGTCTAAATCCTGACGATATAGAAAGCATAGAAGTCTTAAAAGATGCTGATGCCACTGCCATCTACGGCTCTCGCGGAGCCAATGGCGTAATATTAATAAGTACTAAGCAAGGGCTAGCCGGAAAGCCACAATTTAGTATAGATGTACGCAGTGAAGTTTCGCAAGTGAGTAATCAATTAGCGCTTTTGCATACAGAAGATTACTTGGCGATGCGTCGGGAAGCTTTTGCCAATGATGAGGTAGAACCTACGGTGGCGAATGCTCCTGATTTGGTGTTATGGGATCAAGACCGCTATACCGACTGGCAAGATAAATTTATAGGAAACAGCGCATATAGCCACCAAGTCTCTGCCGCCCTAAAAGGAGGAAGTAAAGCTATGCAGTATCGCCTTTCGGGTCGTTTTAGAGATGAAGAAACGGTATTTCCGGGAGATTTTGGCACCCAAAGTGCAAATGTTGGGCTGCATTTGAGTCAAGGTGCGCCCGATGATGCTTTTCAAGCACAATTATCGGTTAATTACGCCTATCAAGACCAGTCTTTTTTTAACGCTTCTTCTTTGATGAATACCTTACTTACTTTGCCTCCTAACGCACCAGCGCTATATGATGAACAAGGCAACTTAAATTGGGAACTTGATGAGCAAGGAAACCCTACTTTTTCTAATCCGATGGCACTCTTACTACAAGAATATAGTGCGCAAACCCATAATTTGGTAAGCAATGCCGTATTAGAATATGAGGTGCTTCCGGATTTACGGCTAAAAGCAAATTTAGGCTATACCCGAATTGAGCGACAAGAAGAAACTATTTACCCAAGAGAAGCCATTAGTCCGGCCTATCTGGAGACAAGCGAATCGAATACCCAAACCGGCAGCCTTATTCGAACTTCGGGTATTGTAGAACCGCAAGTGCTTTATGAATTAGAAGCGGGCGCTTCGCGTTTGCAACTGCAAGCCGGGTTAACCTTTCAGCAACGAAATGAACGCCAACAACAATTATTTGGCTCGGGCTATGCCAGTGATGCCTTGTTGGGTAGTTTAGCTCCTGCTGCTGAAGTTCGCTTACTACGCGATGATGAAGAAGAATACCGTTATACCGCTGTATTTGGTCGCGTAGGTTATCAGTATAAACAACGTTACTTACTAAACCTAACCGGCAGGCGCGATGGCTCCAGTAGGTTTGGACCCGGAAAACGCTTTGGGAACTTTGGGGCCATTGGTGCCGGATGGATTGCTTCACGCGAAGCATGGTTTCAACAGGTATTGCCCTTTATAAATTTTGCGAAGTTACGGGGAAGTTACGGGATTACCGGAAGTGACCAGATTGGTAATTATGGATATGCCGATACCTATTCGCCTATTTCTTTGTTTGCGGGAAGTTTAAGTAATGGTGGTCTATTGCCAAGTCGTCTAGCGAATCCTAATTATGCCTGGGAAGAAAACCGGAAGTTAGAAGCCGCAATCGATATGCAACTATGGAAGAACCGCTTGCAGTTTTCGGTAAACTGGTTTCGTAACCGAACCGATAACCAATTGATTGGATATAACTTACCGGCCACGACGGGCTTTGGCAGTGTACAAGCCAACTTACCCGCTGAAGTAGAGAATAAAGGTTGGGAACTATCCCTTTCGGGGAGCCCGATTGCTACTGATGAGTGGCATTGGGAAATTGGAGCTAATATAAGTTTTCCTTCAAACACCTTAGTTGCCTATCCTGAATTGGAAAGCTCTTCGTATGCGTATCAATACAAAATTGGGGAACCCTTAGCCATACGACAGTTATACCGCTATGAAGGGATAGACCCCGAAACCGGCACCTATGCGTTTACGGATATTAATGGTGACGGGGTTTTGACCCCCGAGGATTATGCGGAAACCGCATTTTTAGGAAGAGAATATTATGGCGGCTTAAACAGTAGTTTACGGTATAAGGGCTTTTCATTAGATGTTTTGGTAGAGTTTGTTAAACAGCAAGGCGTAGGTACGCGCGGTTTATTTGCTTACCCCCCGGGCTTTCGGTATAACCAGCCTGCAGGAGTTGTGGAAGGTGGCGAAAATCGAGCTGAATATACGCAATCCTTTGGAAATTATATGCCTTATAGCAGGAGTAGCTCCAGTGAGCTTAACATTGAAGATGCTTCTTACATTCGTGTAAAAAGTCTTTCGATAGCTTACGATTTGCCAAAAAGCTTCTTACGTAAAACAGGCATTCTACGTACACAAGTCTATGTGCGCGGGCAAAATTTATGGACGTTTACCGATTATTCCGGTTTAGACCCGCAAGTACCCGGAAGCACAAACCTTCCTATTTTAAAACGCCTAGCCTTAGGACTCTCTATTAACTTTTAAAAATTTACAAGATGAAATATATCTATATTTATTTAGTAATAGGCCTAGTAAGCCTACTTTGGAGCTGTGAAGACTATGTTGATATCGGGCAACCTCCCAATGATCTAACTCAAACCAGTGTTTTTACAGAAGAACGAACGGCCCAAGCTGCATTAGACGGCATCTATCATCAGCTTCAAGAAAGCGGTTTTGCCAGTGGCGATCGAAATAGCGTAAGTTTATTAAGTGCGGTAAGCAGCGATGAAATGATTGAATATGCACAAGAAAACGACCGACAAGCTTTTTTTAGCATGACCTTACAAGCAGAAAATAGCCATAATGAAAGTTTATGGGCTAGTTTTTACGAACGTATATATTCGATTAATGCTTTTTTGGAAGGAGTGACAACGAGCGAAGCTTTACCGCCGGAGTTTGTAAAGCGGGCACAGGGAGAAGCCTTGGCATTACGTGCTTTTAGTTATTTGTATTTAACTGAGCTTTACGGGGCCGTACCCTTGGCGCAAGGGACAGCCTATCAAGAAAATGCTCAATTAGAACGAAGCCCGCAAGTTGATGTATATAACTTTATATTGAGTGATCTGTTGCAAGCCCGAGAACACTTAGAAGACCACGGGATATCGAACCCGGGTATACGTACGCGTATAGGTGCTGCGGCTGTGGAAAGTTTATTGGCTCGTGTATATTTATACCAACAAGCTTGGCCTGAAGCTGAAAAAGCCGCTGATGCGGTATTGGCTGAGGGAAGCTATACATTGGAAAATGATTTGAATGCGGCATTTTTAGCGGATAGTGCCGAAGCTATTTGGCAGTTGTTGCCCACAGACCCCCGGTTTAATACTTGGCAAGGGCAGTATTATATTTTAACCGGCTCGCCAGAAACCCCTTTAGCGCCGGCTTCTTTAGCAATGCGGGAAGAATTGGTAAATGCTTTTGATGCCCAAGACTTACGAAAACAAGCTTGGATAGGAAGCTTAAATGAAGGCGGAAACACCTATGCCTATCCGTTTAAATACAAACAAAAGCAGCAAGGCGAACCTATGGAATACAATATGATGTTACGCTTGGCTGAAATCTACTTAATTCGTGCCGAAGCCCGTTTGGAACAGGGAAAAATTAGCGAAGCCCGTAGTGATTTAAATATGATAAGAACCCGTGCTGGTTTAGCTGATTTTACAGGCCAAGGAGAAGCTGCTCTGCGGGCTGAACTTTACCACCAACGCCGCTTAGAGCTTTTTGCGGAAGGAGGGCATCGCTGGATTGACTTAAAACGATGGAACAGAGCCGGTACGGTATTAGCTCCCTTAAAACCTGCTTGGGATCCCCACGACAAATTATATCCCATTCCTGCTTCCGAATTGTTGAAGAATCCAAATCTCGATCAAAATGAGGGCTATTAAAAAACAATGCTTACAAGGAGTTTGGAGTATGCTATTCTTGTTTAGCATAGCGATGTTAGGACAGCCTGCAGAACATAAGGAGATTAATTTTGAAACACAGCAATTTACCAACCCCCATCTTTCGTTATCCCCAAACGGAGAAGACCTTTTATTTGATGTATTGGGAGACTTATACCTCGTGCCTGTAAGCGGAGGAACTGCCATTCCTTTATTGCGTGATGCCCATTGGAATATGAAGGCTAGTTTTTCTCCCGATGGTAAATCTATTGCTTATTTAAGTGATCGTGGTGGCAACATTGCGCTATGGCAAACGAATTTGGATACTGGCAAAAGTACCTCCTATGCTTTAGCACGGAAACATTGGAGCGCCACTTATTTCTGGTTAGGCAATGCCTTAGGCTATGAAAAAGACGGATCAATTTATTATTTTACAAAGGACAACACAAAAGAGGCATGTTATTCGGCAATAGCGGTACCCCCTTATCAAGTAGGCTCTATTTCAGCAACCGGATGGAAGGCTTATTGTGGCGGGCAAAACTTACAAGAAATTGATTTAGCAACAGGAACCTCGCATACATTGTTCGAAACTGATAATAGCGCCATACAGCCCAAAGTAAATGCAAGGGGTGATGCAGTTGCTTACCTATCGCCTCGCCCCAGCTTTTCAGGATCCAAATTTGATTTGATGCTTTGGAATCGCACCACCAGTGAGCATGATACCATTGCCGCTGTTTCGGCAGCTGAGCGCTTATTACCTGATTATAATTTTGGAGCCTCTGGTGACTACTTGTATTTTCCTTTAGAGGGGAAGATACACCGGTATTCCCTAGCTACAAAAAAAATTAGACCGCTACCTATACGTCTGTCCATTAAAAAATCAATTAATGCTCCTTTGCAACATGTGGATTCCCTTGCAAAAGATAGTATTACGCATCGTATTATCCGCTGGCCGGATCTTGATGCTAAACGTAATCGCTTTGTTTATACGAGTCTAGGCGAGTTATACTTTCAAGAAAAAAAAGTAACTGAACCTAGGGTACTTGCAACCGGCAAAGGCTTTGCTTTTTCTCCTGCTTTATCGCCTGATGGTAATTGGATAGCCTATGTACAATGGCAAGACGAAGCACAAGGACAAATTTTTATACGTTCGGTAAAAGAAGAAGGAAAGCCTATTCCTATTACAAAAAAAGCCGGACGCTATATAAACCCTACTTGGTCTCCCGACGGGAAGCAATTAGCCTATATTGAAGATGCCAGCAAAGCCCGTTGGGGACTAAAGTCGCAACACGCAGGACCCAATTACCGAGGATGGGATTTGAGTTTACAACTTGTGAATGTAAGCGGAACAAAAAAATTGTCGAGTGGTTTTCACACCAAAACACTGGATAGTTTAACAATTGCTGCGGTACGACCGGGGCGATTTTATCCAGCCATAACGTATCATAATAAAGGAAAGAAACTTTACATAAATACATTCAACCAACAAAAAGACCAACCGGAAATTCGAGAAATCAGTCTGAAAGGAAACATAAAATCACGTTATCCGATACCGTTTTCTGATGAAGCCAGTATGGCTCATGACGGTAAACGTGTTGCTTGGGTGGCTGAAGGTCGCTTATGGATAGGAAGTCCTCAAGAAAATGGAGTTCCAATTCATAAAGCAGTATTATCGGAAAGCGACCCCCGCTATCTGCGGTGGATAGGAAGTAAGGAATTAATTTGGACGGAACGTAATACACTGGTACGCTATGACTTAGAGAGTAATAAAAACTACCGCTCGTCGATTAATTTATCTAGTGCCATTGACAAACCCAACGGAAGTTATGCTTTAGTGGGTGGTCGGATTATTACGATGGAAGGCGATAAGATTATTGAAAACGGGACGCTTATTATTAAAGACAATCGAATTGTAGCAGTGGGGAGTAAGGAAACAGTAAAAGTACCCGCAGGGATGAAGCAATTTTCCTTAGAGGGCACAACTATTATGCCGGGCTTGATAGATGTGCATGCGCATGATCACCACGAAGGCCCTGAAATTTGGCAAAGACAAAATAGTAATTACATCGGGAAACTGGCCTTTGGGGTTACGGGTTTATATGATCCGGCGGCCATAAGTACCGATGTTTTTGGAAAAGCTGATTTAGTGCGGACAGGGAAAGCTATAGGTCCTCGTATTTTTTCTTCGGGGGCAGTAATTATGGATGCTCCAAAACAAACAGAGTTTAGAGCGCTGAAGGATTCAGTAGATGTGGCACGCGTGGTGCGTAATCACTTGGAATATGGCGCACGAATGTTAAAAGAATATGACCAAAAAGATCGCCGAAAGCGACAAGCCCTTCGTGAAGAAGTTGCTTTGCAAGGCGGACTACTTACCAGTCATATAAGTGAACAACTTGCCGAACGTTTAAGTCGAGTAGTTGATGGCTACAGCGCCTTAGAACATGAATTGGCTGATTATCCTGTTTATAAAGATGTAATAGAATTGATGGCACAAAGCGGAATTCATTATACACCCACTTTTATCGTAAGTCCGGGATTCGGTGATCGTTACCTCAGCAGTATGGAAGATTATTCTACAAAATTACAAACCTTGATGCCGCCTTTTCAATACCAAGAAATGCTATCTCATTATATGCATTTGGATCCGCGCTTACGAAAACGCTATTCACATGAAATTATACGTGCCGGAGAAATGGTTGAGAAGTTTGTTGCCGCCGGAGGAAAATTAAGTGTAGGTGCTCACGGCAACGGGCCACCCGGCTTGGGAACCCATTGGGAACTTTGGGCTTTAACAGAAGGTGGTTTATCGCCCATGGAAGCACTTCGGGCAGCTACGTATAACGGAGCTGATAAATTGGGGCTCGCAGAAGAATTAGGTTCTATTAAAGAAGGTAAATTAGCCGACATAGTTGTATTGAATAATAATCCTTTAACGGATATTCGCGCAACCGCAGATGTAATGTATACCATTAAAAATGGTGTGCTTTATAAAGCATCTACCATGAAAAGCTTGTGGCCGGAACAGGAGACTTTAGCTCCTTGGCCTTGGGAAGTTGAATGATAGGAGTTAGAAACGATAAAATGCTCAACTAAAAAAGAGAGAATCAAAAAAATGATTCTCTCTTCGTTTTTCGCGGTCAGCTTATATTAGTCTGCCGGTAGTGCGTCAGGACTATTATGAAATACTTGCTGAGTACACATAATGTCATTCCATACATTTCGTACTCCATCAGGAGTGATTACTTTGCATAGAAAATCTCCAGAATTACTGCAACCTACCGTGATGTTGGTGCAAGAATTCGGATTTGTCGGTTGTTGTAAGTAACGATAACTGTTTTGTGTTGTAAAAGCAAAAGCTCCAAAAACAGCTAATGCTAAAACAGATAACTTTACATACCATTGTTTAATTCTCATAACTATAGAATTTAAAATTACTAATAGGCTTATTTTTTTTACAGGTTTATAAGCTTCATTCCTGATCGATTCGGATTAATGGGATTAAATACCTTCCTGAGGGAGTTTATACGTGACGAGTGTTCGTTCATATAGCGCTATTAAATAGTTGTCTGTGACCTCAAATTGTTTTAATAGTGCGTGATTATAGCTTGGCACTTTTATACTTTGCTGATATGTTCCGGTATCTAATTGATAGATGTCAATTATAGTATTTGTTTTAACGGTTTTTGGGCTATCAGACTGGGATTGAATATTATTACTGATATAATGGTAATTACCATAAGAAGTACTCGTTTTATGAATAGGGGTTAATTGTTTAGAAGGTACTTTCTCTTTACCACTACTCACCCTGACCTCACTAAAGGTATTATCTGGAGGTTGAACCTCTGTTTTGAAGGTACACCATTCTGAAAAGTCCGTTTCTAAGACTATGTATTTGCTTTGATAGAAAAAGGTATAAATTACTTTATCATTTGCGGCATTATAGCTAAACATCCCATCGAGATCAAATATACCGTCAGAGCGTTTTGTAAGGATATCGGGTTTTATATTTAAACTGAGATTGTGTGGATTAAATAAAGCTAATTCCTGCTCTTGTGTAGGTCGCTTAAGCACTCTGATTGCATACTTGTTACAAGGGAGCACTTGTATGGCATTAAAATAGGGTATTTGTTTATTAATAGGATGAGCTTGCCAATCCGTATGTTTTCCTTTTAAGATAATCCCGTTGCTGCCATCAATTAAATAAAAATAATCATGCAAAACACTTAATTTTGGAATACTAGTTTTGGGAAGCGGTTCAGCCTTAATAGTGTTGTATCTAAGAGAAGTTAATTCTAAATCACCTGCCACTACGGTTAAATAACCAGTACTATTGCCTAAATAGACAGAATCGTTAGTTGTACCAGCAAGGTAATAAGAATTATAAGGAAGCGCTTGGGTATTAAGGAGTGTTAAGTCAGGTAGATAAGTTCTTTTAAAAGATTTATCTTGTAGCATTTTTTTCTCTTCCATTCCTAAAAGTAAGCTTCCTATTATTACTATACAGCTTATGAGAATACCTATCATTAAAAAACTATAGCGTTTGCCATTAAAATTACACTTTTGATGTAAAAAACTAGCGGTAAAGGCAAGGACAACAAATATTAAATTCACATAGAGATGCTGTTCCCAACCCAGATTTTCTAAGATCCCTCCACAGGAGCAAGGAATACTGGGACTGAAATTTAAAATTGCCACAATATACAGGCTGAATAATAGCATAAGTATTCCTGAAGCATATAAAGCGAAATATTGTAGTTTAGGAAGCAGTAAAGCTATGGCAATCAAAATTTCAATAAAGGGAATTATGAAAACCAGTAACGAGGAGTAGTTGGTAAGTAATGGTGATTGTGATAATTGTGAACGAAACACCTCAAAATCTATCATTTTACTCACCGCCGCATAGACAAACAATAAAACAAATAAGTAAGAAACTATTCTTACTATTAAATTACGCGTTTTTAAATTTGTTTTAAGCATAGCAGTAAATTATACCACTAAGATAAATTTACTATAGGTTAAAAAGTGAGGGTTTTACCATACAATATGTATGCTGTTTCCCTGCTTAAAGCTCATCTAAAAATGTTATGGGTTAAATTAATTCTAGCTAACTTATATATATACTATAATGTAAACGCTTATATTAGGTAAATCTTACAAGACCACATGAGAATGGTTTTTTGCGTTAACTCGCAAAATTTTATTTGAATAGCCATTCTACTTCTTTTTAAATATAACCCAAATTCCGCGCTTTTTGTAATAATGCCCTGTCTCCTTTATGGGCTACGCCAAAAATTTCTTTGAGTTGTTTTTTTCTACGCTCAATGCCATTTCGCGATAAGGGAAGTAAAGATGAAAGATCTTTTGTTTTAGAACCTAAAGATAACTGATACAATATTTTGCGGTCAATAAAATCTAATCGCATATCATTAGATACATATTTACGTAATGCGCGACGTACAGTCTTACTGTAATAAGGAACTCCTTCTAGCATATCACTAATGCAGAATTGAAGCTCATTCTCCGTAAGATCATTTTTAACTAGAAAACCATCGGGATTTACACTTTGAAAAATACTATGTATTCTAAAATTGTTATTGAACATGGTGGCGATAACTATTTTTGTGTCCGGGAATTTCTCTTTAATGGCTAGGGCAAAATCTTCACCGGATAAAAGATCCACGTCGGGTGAAGGGGACAGTTTTAAATCTACGAAAACAATATCGGGAGGTTGATGGCTATTATATTGCGCCAATTCGTGATGAGCACGAGCCAAGGTATGCGCTTCTATTACCTTAAAACCTGTAGGCGGGTATTTTTCTTGGATGAGTTGAAAAGCTTTTTGATAAGCTGCCGTAATAAGCGGATGATCATCTACTAAGAGTACGCGATATATTTTTTCCATAAGGTTTAGTTTAATTCGTTAGTCTTTGCCCATTATTAATCTTATAAAAACACAAGTACCTTTTCCCGGTTGGCTTCTGAAATGTACCTTCCCTTCTAGTTTTTGTACTCGTCTTTTGATGTTCATTAAACCTATACCCTGTTCGTTAGACTTTACCCTAAATCCACATCCATTATCGGCTATCATCAAGTTTAAACTACGCGAACTTCTTCGCAATCTTAGTCTTACCTCAGAAGCCTGAGCGTGTTTTATAATGTTATAAAGTGTTTCTTCTAACACACTGTAAAGAGAAGTACTTATTTCTTGTGCGATCTTTTTTTCTTGTACCGAATTTTCGATTTGCAGCTCGTAGGTAAATCCACCTAGTTCAGCTTTTTCGCTTATTAATTTGTTTAGATTTTTCATGAATGGAAAATTAGCAGAAGGGTGTTCACTTTTTAAATTATGAGATATATCCCGAATCTCCTTTTCCATAGATTTTAAAGTGATTAAATATTTCTTATGCTGCTGTATTTCTGAAGTCGCCCCCTTTAAGGGTAACATCGCCCAGTTCATCCGTAAACCAAAGAGTTTACTTAATACCCCATCATGTAAATCTTCTGCAATACGATAGCGTTCCTCCTCCCGTTCTTCTTCAAGTTGTTTTTGTTGTGCTCTTTGTATTGCTAAGCGTTTTAATTTAGTGCGCTGTTTAAAAAAGAAGAAAAGCATTCCGATAAGTAGTAAGAGCACTCCTAAACTTATGAATAAGTAGGTTTGTTGATTTTTTAAGCGAATACTTTGTTTTTTAAATTTCTGTGTTTCATACTGTATTTTAGCTACTTTATTTCGTTGTTCTCTAAGCTGTTGTTCGTGTTGATGCTGTACTTTATACCATTTGTTAATATATAGAGCTGCATTGGCAGGATCTATAGTAGCCAACAATTCTAAGGCCTTTAACTCATCTCGCTTAAGCTGAATACTATGCGCAAGCTGATAGGCCTGTTGGGCTTGTTTAATAGCTTTTAGCGTATCTTGTGCAGCCCAATAAAATTCTGCCAAATGAATACGGTTGATTACAATACCTTCTTTATTTTGTAGGCTATCGCGAATACTCAGTGCTTGTTTAAACTCTTTTTGTAACCCAGGTGTACCAAAACAACGAAATTTTGCATAAGCACGATTATCTAGTAAACGAGCATAAAGTGCAGGGCTGTCATGCTCTATAGCAGTATTCTCTAAAGCTTTATTATAGTAAGCAATCGCGCTGGGATAACCTCCTCTTTTAAGCGCCAATAATCCCAAATTATTATAAGTCGCTTGTTGTAAGAACTGCTGTTCTTCCGGCAGGTAATTCAGCGCTTTCCTATGATATTTCTCGGCCACTGCAAAGCCTTCGAGTTCCTCATAAATTAACCCAAGTTGGGTATAACATAAGTAGATTTGTTTGTTTCTTTTTTTCTTTAAAAAAACGGGAAGTGCTTTATATAATAATGCTTCACTAGCCTCATATTCTTTTAGTCGCGCTTTTATAAAAGCCAAATTATAATTCATCTTTGCTTCATAATACCTGTGTTTAACCTTAGCAAATCCTTGGCGAGCTTTTGCATAATGAAAGTAAGCTTTATCAAAATCTCCCTTTTGTAAGGCAAAGGCTCCAAAATTCCAATGAGCATCGGCTATCGCAAAAACATCTTCTTGTACTTGCGCTTCTTTTAATGCCAAACGGTTATTGTTATAAAAATTAGTAGAGTCACGCAAACGGTAAGCGAGATACGCAAGCTCACTTAACTTTTTTTGTCTTTCTGAGGAAGAGGGAAGTCCTTGAATATAGCTTGTGGCTTGCGAGAGTGCTTTCTTTCGTTGCGAGAGTGGCAGGCCTACTCGTTGTGCCGTTTTTATATACCGATCTATGGGTGAAAATTGTGAAGAATCAGGTTGATAAAAAATAAAATATCCACCTAGTATAACCCCCATACTTATTACTATAAAGTAGTAATAATATTTCTTTTTTAAAGACATATCATAGAAAACTGGTGCTACTAAAATAAAAAAAAGCTTTTGAGTTTCCTCAAAAACTTTCTCTTTTGTATATAATCATTTTCTGAGAAATAAATAATTATACGCTCTAATACGCTTATTTGCTCACCTATTTAAGACCGTGTTTTATTTACTTCACCCAAAAATGATTTTCTTTTTCTCACCCATCTTTATCATTGTCGGGTTCTATACTTTGATCATCCCCGGTGTCTGGTGTAGTATTTTGAATAGGGTTTGTTTCTTCTAATGGCTCTCCAATAGAATCTTCGGCTTGCCTGTTTTCGCTTATATGCTCGGGGGTGCAAGCTCCTATAAGTCCAATGAATACTACTCCGATAAATAATTTTTGACTGTTTATCATGTCCGTTGTGTTTAAGAATTAATAATTACTATGGCACAGCCCTAGAAGGCTGCTCATTCTTAATTGTGCGCACAATCTGTTTATAAAAAGCCTAGGTTTCGGTTAACTAAATTAGTGTAGCAATGGCTTAGCACCATTAAAAAATAAAAGGACTTAGTGAGTGTTCTTGTACTGGAAGTGAATGGACTCTTTTTAAGGGTGAAGTGATTTTTGAAAAAGCAAAATCATATGCTCTAGGACTTGCATATGCTATGCTCGTTAACTTGTTGATCAATTTCTGCAAGTTAGTGCAATTGATATTTGTGTAACCAGATCGACGAAGAAGATTCATAAACACTTAAACAATCATAAAACAGATGAAAAGTCATCATTGAAGAAATAAACATTCAAAAGCTGTAATTTCTAAGCATGTTTCTAAAAAATATTCCACAGTACGAATGTCATGCTGAGCCTGTCGAAGCATTTGTTAAGCTGTAGGCTGTTATGTTGCTATGCTGTTATGGTGTTATGCTATTTGCTGTAAGCGAGTTTTTATAGAAACACGAAACAAGACTTTTTTTCTGTAGCAAGTAAAAGAGTTAAACAGTTAGAAAAGCGCCCCAGTGTCAGTTCGAGTTTTTTAAGCGGAATACAATGAAATTAGGCAACAGTTAAAATCCACGTTAAAAAAATAGAATGTTTAGATTATATTTGTAGCTTTGATATTATGGGTTTAAGTTTAGAAAATAAAAAAATTGAATTAATTCAATGGTTATCAACATTGAACGATACTTCACTGATTGATAAACTGATGAAATTAAGAGAAAAAGAAAAAAACGATTGGTGGAGTGAAATTTCTGCAAGTGAAAAAGAGTCCATTGAAAAAGGAATTCAAGATGCTGATAACGGAAAATTGACTTCTCACTCAAGCGTGAAAGGAATTTATGAAAAGTGGTTATAAAGTACTGTGGACTGACCACGCCAAATCTGAACTTAGACAAACTATTGAATATCTTGAAAATAAATGGACTTAAAGAGAATTAAGAACTTTCTCTACTAAATTAGATCATAAAATAGAACTGATTTCAAAATCCCCCGAAATTTTCCCGGTATCATACGATAAAAAAAACATTCGAAAGGCTGTAGTCGAAAAACATAATAATCTTTATTACCGAATTAATAAAAGTTCAATTGAGATTGTTTCTTTGTTTTCAAATAGAAAGAACCCGAAGAATAAAAAATTATAAACGCCATTGTATAAAAGCGCATCACAGTTTATGTCGGAATTGATGCCGAATCAAAGGTTTTTGTATTTTTAAAAAAATAAAACCTTAACTTAAATTTTGCGCATCTTTGCTTGCCACAAAATAAAGCCCCTTCGTTTTCAAATTGACCCATTACTGCATCAATCCCTTGCAATATCCAGCTTCCAACTTTATATTACTAAGTACTTATGAACATGATCTGTATGATATTTCAATTCAACATTCAACATTATTCATTTAACAATTCAAAACACTTCGACAGGCTCAGTGTGACAGTTCAATTCAAAACTCAAAACTATCACATCAACAAATTAATCTCTAAACATCCTAATAAGCCTTTTTCATCAAAGTTTCATTAAGTTGGTTGAGCTCTTCTGTAAAACTTTTTGAAAACGGAATGGGTTGTTGGCAGCCAGTAAGTTCACAATTCCTTTTTCCGAAATCTATTCGTCTTATTTTATTCGTATTAATCAAATAGCTTTTATGAATACGTAAAAACCCCGAAGGTAGGCGAGACTGATAGGATTTTAGGGTTTTAAACCCATGAACTCTTTTCATATTATTTATATAAAAATCCGTTGTATTGTTATCAGCTTTTAGAAATAAAATATCATTAATTTTTATGTATTGGTAATCACGATAGGAACGAATACATAACGTATTCTTCTTTACAATACAATGCCGTTTAACTTTTTGAACACACTTCACTACCTCCGGCTCAACAAAAGGAAAAATTAAAAAATGGAGGAGATTATATTTAAAAACCGAGTAGGCTAATGATTTACAAGAAGAAATTACAATGATATGTGCTTTCGGATAGACTATTTTACATTGGAGTAAGTCTTGATTATCTTCTTGATTTCCTTGTACATACATATAAATGACGTCAGGTATAATTTGTTCATGCAACCATGCTTCTTCACTAATTGATTGATAAAAGAACCTGCTGAACGGATCAAAAGCTTCCAATTGATTTCTCAACAATTGAAGTTTATCACTGTGCTTAGCAATTACCAGACAAGTTAACATATATCAAAATCAAAACCCCAAACATATATTAGGGTAACGGATAAAGGATATGGTTTTTAAACATTAAATTGAGGGTTTTCACATACTCTGCTCTCTCCTATTCTATTTACATTGCATCTCTTCATCTCTAAATTTTATGCTATGTTGATCTATAAAAATCTTCTTTTAGAATTAGAAGAAGCCTTGGAAGTAATTGAATCTGATATTGATGATAGTTTAACCCGCGCCGAAAAAGGCATGGAGATTAGCAAGCACTATATTAACAGTATGCGTCGCCTAGTAGTAGAACACGACTTCTCTTCTGAAGAAAATGAATGTTTATTCTTTAAAAAAATAAAACCCCAAGCACTTAGCAAACTGATTTATTACATTAAACTGTTTACCATTGAAAGTAAACGTCCAAGGAGCAGTCCTAAAGCACAAAAAAGGTATTTTCAAACTGAGATAGATAAGTTACAGGCTTACTTTAATGAAAACTTGGAGTTTTATCACTATTATCGGCGCGGTTCTGTCCGTTTAGATTATCAATTTTTTCTTCGAAAAAAAGCAAGCCTCCGACTCCATCCCGATAGCATTCACTTTGTGATCGACGCGCAATTTTCTACCAGTCATGATAGCTCGGTGGCTACTATTATTGCTTACGATATGCTAATTGTATATTTACAACAGGAAATAGAAAATATCATTTACAAAAAGAATGCTATTTATAAACAGCCCAAAAAATCACTTCCCTCTGTTAAATGGTCGCACAACAAAGTAGATCTAATTGAGCTTATCTACGCGCTACATACTACCGGTGCTATTAATAGTGGTACTGCCAGCATCAATGAAATCGCGCTACTCTTTGAGCGAGTTTTTGACATTGAATTAGGTGATTATTACCGTACGTATTTAGAATTACGTTCTCGTAAAATAAACCAACTTAAATTTTTAGATTTACTGAAAACTTCCCTTCATCAACGCATGCAAGATGCGGATGCTTAGTTATACGCTTTAGGCTGTAGGCTGTAGGCTGTAGGCTGTAGGCTTAGGTTGTTATGGTGTTATGCTATTCGCTGTAAGCTCTAAGCGCTAAGCGCTAAGCAAGTTTCTAAAAAAACTTCAACTGTACGAATGTCATGCTGAGCCTGTCGAAGCATTAGTTAAGCTTACAGTATTGTTCGGAATAACAATTTTATTATCAATTTTTAAATTCTTATCGTTTACATTGTAAAATATGGACTATTACTTTCATTCCTTTACTTTTTTACTCACCCACTTTATTATTGTTTAAGTGTTCGTGAATCGTTGATTTCCATTGCTGTAAAAATGCATTCCTCTTCCGTTGGTCGTCGGATGCACTAAAAGTCTAGGCTTAAGAAACTAGCTCTAAATTTTTTGTTTGGCTCCTAAATTTTAGGAACTCGCCCGATAGCTATCGGGACCATCGCGGCTCAAACAGCCTAAAATTGCCAACGCGACAGGCTGGCTCTCTCACTAAAATAGTCCACAGGACTATTTTTTAACGTTCAGCCCTTCTTCAAATTTTACGAGCTATTTTCTGTAGGCCGGGGTTATTTGAAATAGAAATTCATAACTTTCAAATTAACACATCAACTCATTAACACATCTATCTCTTCCACCTTCAAACATCCAGCTTCCGTCTTCACTCATTCACTCATTCATAACTCAAAACTCAAAACTCATAACTTGATAACTAAATTATATAAGCTGTAAGCTATAGGCTGTAGGCTGTAAGCGAGTTTATAAAAAATCTTCACCTTCAAAACACTTCGACAGGCTCAGTGTGACATTTTAAAAGCTATATGCTTTAGGCTGTAAGCTTGTTTTTTTTGAAAAATGAATCACGAAACACGAAACAGGACTTTTTTCGTTTTTAAATTGAGACTTCCAACTTCAAACCTTTAACCTTTAACAACACGAATGTCATGCTGAGCCTGTTGAAGCATTCGTTAAGCTGTATGCTGTTATGTTGCTATGTTGTTATGTTGTTATGCAATTTGTTGTTATGCTGTTATGCTGTTATGCTATTTGCTGTAAGCGAGTTTTTATAGAAACACGAAGCAAGAAACAGGAGGCAGGACTTTACTTCATATTTAATTTGAGCCATTATTCTATTAACCTCTTCAAGCGTCCAACAACAAGCTTCCAACTTTAAACATTAAACATTATTCATTTAACAATTAAAAAACTTCGACAAGCTCAGTGTGACAGATCATTTTCAAATTTTCAAATTGACTCATTACTTCATCAATCGCTTCCAACTTCCAACTTTATACTACTAAGTACTCATGGACATAATCCATATGACATTTCAATTAAACATTATTCATTTAACGATTAAAAACACTTCGACAAGCTCAGTATGACAAAGCGTATTCTCAATAATATTATGTTCTTCATATCCAAATTAACCCATCAACACATCATCACATTAACTTCTTCCAGCTTCAAATTCACAACCCTCTTTTATCTTAAGCCTATACTTCTCTTTTTATAAAAGCATCACAAAGTATTTACCACTGCTAATAGGCTAATCATAATCATACTTCCGGCAATATTGATACAGAACACAAAACGTTAAACTTATCTTAAATCAACACCCCACTTGGGTATAGCTTGTGGAAGAGAAGCTTTGATATTTCACAGTTTTGTGGTGTAAACATTTTTAACGATGCATCAAAAAAAGTTTGCCGTGCCAAAAGAATGAGCCGCTAATAATCATTCTTCAACAGTAAATTTCTAAAACAATTAGTTATGGCTAAACAAACAGGAATTATCAAATTAAATGGAACAATTGGAGGAATCTCTTTCTACAAAACCGGCGACGGGTATTTAGCGCGCGAAAAAGGAGGTGTAAGCGCACAACGTATTGCTACCGATCCTGCTTTTCAGAGAACTAGGGAAAACAATGCAGAATTTGCTACCGCCGGAAGAGCCGGGAAGTTAGTCCGTAATGCCATACAGGTATTATTGCAAAACGCCAAAGATAAGCGCTGTGTAGGACGTTTAACACGAGCATTATTAGGTGTTGTTAAAACCGATGCACTTAATGTTCGTGGTGAGCGAAGCATTCAAGACGGGAACATGCAACTGATCAATGGGTTTGAGTTTAACCAAAACGGAAAGTTAGGCTCTACATTTTTTACGCCCTTTGTAGCTGCATTAGACCGCACCACGGGAGAACTTAGTGTAGCTATAGACGCTTATCAGCCGGCTGTAAGAATTGCGGCACCCGGAGGAACCACCCACTATCGTTTGAGTTTGGCGGGAGTAGAATTGGATTTTGAACAAGGCAGCTTCAATTTTGGAATGGAGCAGACCGCTATTTTTACGCATTCAACAACTGAACAAGCGACGAGTACTTTAACGGCAGCGTTAACAGCTGACAGTGTTTTACCGGTAATGGGTGTCTTGGGTGTTGAGTTTTTTCAGGAAGTCAACGGCGAAATGTACCCTCTTAAAAATGGGGCATTCAATACCTTGGCTGTCATCTTAGTTGATCAGGTTTAAGATGGAACTGGTTCTAAAACGAAGCTACTTTAAAGAAGGCTGCAACAGCAGCCTTTTTATACAAGGAAAGCTGATTTGCCATTGCATTGAACTGCCATGGAAGAAGAATATACGATCACAATCGTGTATACCCGAAGGAAAGTATCGCTTGAAGATGCGCTATAGTCCGAAGTTTAAGTGGCACTTGCACGTGCTCGATGTACCGGGAAGAGAATTCATCTTGTTTCATCCGGCGAATCATGCCTTACGGGAGTTACGCGGATGCATAGCACCGGTTCAGCGCTTAAGTGGCCCCGGAAGGGGTCTCCAGTCACGCATTGCGTTTCACCAGGTAAAGCAGCTGCTGTACCCGGTACTTAAACGGAGAGAGTCCGTATTTCTAATTATTAATTCTTAACATTTAATTTATGAAACTAGCAGAAAGAACAAAGAAGCCAACTCCGAAGTTTTTTAAAACCTTACGGACCATTGGCTTAAGCTTAGCCGGAATCGGTGGTACAATTGTAGCAGCCCCCGTCGCTTTGCCGAGTATCATAACCACCATAGCCGGTTATTTTACGGTTGCCGGAGGGGTACTCAGCGGGGTGAGTCAACTAACGGTTGATGATAAAGCTAAAAAACCGAAGAAGCATGAAGAATAATCTTTTTATATCAGGAACTGCGGGAGGAACGCTTTGCAGCATTTTGCCGGTCTTGAGTTCTGAGGATATTCTGAAAACCATCATTCTTGCTGCAATTGGCGCAGTAGTGAGTTGTATGGTCAGCTTTCTTATCAAAACCTATTGGAAGAAAGACGAGTAAGTCGATTATAGACTGAAGTTAGTAAAAGGATCGTTTCTTAGAGGCGATCCTTTTTTTTCTAAATGCTATTAAATCTATTAAAACACAAATTGAAGCGAAAAGGGAGTTGTTGAAAAATGCTTAGGTGTTTCATCACTATAATTTATCTACGGCATATAGTGCAAAACGCCTGTTAAACACTGGCTGGCTTCTAAGAGGATAAAATTTTTATTAGGTTTAGCTTGCACGTGCGAAGGTATTTTTATGTAAGTTGACATTAGATATTGAAGGTTTTACTTAAAATAAGATCTAATTCAGTTCTTATTCTTAAATTTGAATTATATTTACAAATAATTATTTAAGAAAATGAAACTGCAAGAATTTAGCTTTGGTAATTTTAGGTCATTTAAAGATATTAACACCTTAAATTTATCAGCAGCAAAAATAAAATCAAAGTTCGAAAACATTGATAATGATAATGTTATTCAAGGGAAGAATATCGAAAAGATTTCTTTTTTAAAATCGAAAGCTATTTATGGGGCTAATGCAAGTGGAAAAAGTAATGTAATCAAAGCTTTTGTTAGTTTTTTTAGGATTATTAGAAATTCGGTAAAAGATGACAAAGTTCTAAGTATGATTGATTCATTTAGACTTTCTACTGAAACCGAAAATGAACCTAGTTTTTTTCAGATTATTTTTTGGGATAATAATGTGAAATATAGATATGGGTTTGAATTAGACAATGAGAGCATTTACTCAGAGTGGTTGTATGGAAAACCAGGCGAAAGAGAACTCTGTTATTTTATTAGAGATGGTAAAGAAATAATAGAGCTTGATAAAACTAATTTTTCTGAAGGAGATAAATTAAAAACGCTATTATTTGATGAGAGTACTGAAGAAAATGAAATTTTTAGACACAATTCTTTATTCTTATCTACGCTTGCTACGTTTGGCTTTGCTAAACTTTCTAAACAATTAATAGAGAGCATGACTTCAACCTATATCATTAGTGGTTTAGGGCATCAAGGGATGTATCAATATGCCGGAGAGTCTTTAAAGGATGATAATAAGAAAAAATATATTTTAGATTTCCTCAAATATGGAGATATTGGTATAGAAGATTTAAATGCTATTGAAATTTCATCTGATGATTTACCAGACGATTTAGAGCATGACATAAAAAAAGACTTCGATAAATCAAAAAAAAGAAAACTTCTAATTTCATCAAGAAAAAAATTTGATAAAAACAAAAAGTTTGTAGAGGATGAACAGTTCTCTTTTGGTTTACATGAATCTGAAGGTACTCAGAAACTTTTTGAGTTAAGTCCATTTATTTATCAAGCTTTAAAAGAACAAAAAACTATTATTATTGATGAGTTTGATGCTAGATTTCATCCGTTATTGACGAAAAAGATACTTGAACTTTTTAATTCAAAAGATAATATAGGAGCACAATTAATTTTTACAACGCACGACACTAACCTTTTATCATCTGATTTATTGAGAAGAGATCAAATTGAGTTTACTGAAAAAGATAAATATGGAGCAAGTCATCTATATTCTCTTGTTCAGTTTAAAGGGATTAGAAATAACGCAACATTTGAAAAAGATTATATTCAAGGGAAATATGGGGCTATTCCTTTTTTGGGTAATTTCAAAAAAATCTTAAATTTCGCTGAATAATGCCAAAAAAAACCAAAGCAATAAAGAAAACCGATAGAAAAAAGGCCTGGTTAAAAAAGGTTAAGCCCTCAATTTATGAAATTGAAACCAAAGATGTAAATAAAACAATTCTTATTGTTGCTGAAGGTCAAACAGAAACGCTTTATTTTGAATCATTTCCCGTATTATCCTTAACAGTAAAAACTGTAAATGTAGGAGGTCAAAGCAAATTAAAATTAATAGAAGCTACCGAAAACATTGTAAACAACGCTACTGTTAAATTTGATAGTATTTGGTGTGTATTCGATATGGACGTCAGGCAAGAAGAAAAAGAGTTTGCCGACTTTGATAATGCAATAGAAAGTGGTAATTCAAAAAGTTATAAGTTAGCTTATTCGAATGACTGTTTTGAACTTTGGTTCTATTTGCACTATAACTTTACAGACCAAAAAAATCATAGAATATTTTACTATAGGCAATTAGGGAATATGTGGGATTGTAATTATGAAAAAGAAGGAAAAAAGTATGACTTCTGCCTAAAATCCTACTCTCGTTTAGAGTCTGATGAAAATGCTTCTCAAGAAAAGGCAATTGAAAGAGCAAAAAAACTATATGAGAATCAAAAAGGGCTAAGCTTTCATGAACAAAATCCAATAACACTGGTTTATGAATTAGTAGAGTTTTTAAATAAAAACTGTAGACCATAAAAGTACCTTGGTTAAAGGTTACCTTTATGCTTGAAGAAAATTAAACTGAACAAAATTTTTCGTAAATTTGAATTTAAAGAAAATTAACGATGGATATTCAAACAACAAAACTTGAACTCTTAAAAACTATTATGGATAATGAAAATGCGGATTTTATCCAAAGAGTTGCGGATTTTGTAAAAAAGGAAAAAATTGACTTTTGGAACGAATTAAGTCTATCTGAACAAAAAGAAATTAAACAAGGAATTAATGAATTGGATAATGGAAAAAGAGTATCGTATGAGTCCTTTTTAAAGAAAATTTCTTAATGAAAGTATTTTTATCTGAACTTGCCGAATCAAAACTCATTAAATTATCCGAATATTTGTTAGAAAATTGGAACCTAAAAACCCGTGATAGGTTTATTTCCAAACTGACTGAAAAAATAAAACAAATATCTTACCAGCCAAATAGTTGTCCACAATCAACTGAATTTAATGGACTTTATAAATGTGTAGTGACAAAACAAACTACTTTTTACTACAGAATAGTAAGCCAAGAGGGTGAAGTAGAAATTGTTACAATATTTGATACAAGGCAAAATCTCGATAAATTAAAAAAGGACATTGAATAAAAGTCCCTTGGTTAAATGTTATATCATACTGTTGGTCTTCATTTAAAAGATTCGTTTTCAGAACAAAATTTCGGGCTTTAATTCTTATTTTTAAAATAAATATGAATTGTGATGAATATTCAAGCCGAGAAAATACATTTAGCCAAACTTCTTTTGGAAACTGAAAATCCTAAAATAATTGAATCTATAAAAAAGATTTTCAAAAAGGATAAAACAGCGGATTTTTGGGATGATTTACCTGTTGAACAAAAAGAGGAAATCGATAAGGCCTTGTTGGAAATTAAAAATGGAGAAGTAACAGACTATGAATCATTTATGGAAAAACACCGATAAGTGAATAGAAAAGTTGCTATTTCAAAAAACAGTCCAAAAGAAACTGGATAAACTTTTCGATTATCTTATCGAAAAATGGTCTGTGGATGTAAAGAATGAATTTATCTCAAAATTAGACGATTGTATTGATATTATAAAACATCAACCTGAAGCTTTTCCCGAATCCAATAAAAGAAAAGGATTAAGAAGATGCGTTGTAACTAAACAAACCACTTTATATTATCGGTTTAACTCAAAACGAATTAACGTGGTTACCATAGTTGACACACGACAAAAACCAAAAATGTTAAACAAGGAAATATAACCGAAAAAAACGTAACACAATAACTAGCGTTCGTGTGGTCGGTACGACCTAACATGAACACCTTGTTAACTGAACCGGTTGTCGGTCGGTTAGCCTACTATGGGGATTAGTCTGTTTTAGGAAAGAATGTTTATGTGCAGAGCTAAGCGCTAGGCAAAAACTAGCACTCGACTCAAGGAGCTTCTACAAGGAATCTTAAAAGAAACCATAAGTGAACTTTTAGCGCATATAGATCTAAAAAAACAGGTTTGGGGATGTTGGTATTAAAAAACCGGGTAACATCGGTTTTTGGTTTGAAACTAAATTGTAAGTATTTTCAACCACTAATTAGGTAGTTTTGAGACAGACTGCCGTTAGCCACAAGCAAAAAATTCATCAAAACGCAAAATTTACGTAACAAATTAATATATTTGCACGTAAAACATTTTGTTATGGATAAAAAACTCACATTAAGTTTGAATGAGAAAATCATTGAAACTGCTAAACATTATGCTAAGTCTAATAATATCAGTTTATCTAAATTGATAGAGTCTTATTTAGGTACTTTGACTAAAAAAGAAAAAAAGGAAAGTGAGATTACACCTTTAGTGAAAAGTCTGAGCGGTGTCATCTCAATCGAGAATGATATAGATATTAAGGATGAATATACTGAATACTTAATGGAGAAATATAAATGAGAAAAATATTAATTGATACAAATATCGTAATTGATTTACTTTCTAAAAGAAAGGATTTTTATGATGACGCAGCTAATTTATTTTCCCAAGCAGATAAAAAGCAGTTGAAGCTTACGATTTCATCACTCACTTTTGCTAATACAAATTATATTTTGACAAAATTAAAATCTGCAAAAGAAGCTAGAGAAATTTTGAGAAAATTTAAAGTACTTGTCGAGTTATTAAGTTTAGATGATAAAATAACTGAGCTTGCTTTGAGTGATGAAACCTTTCCGGATTTCGAGGATGGGCTTCAATATTATTCCGCTATTGAAAATGATGTTGATATTATCATTACAAGAAATAAAAAGGGTTTTAAAAATTCTAAATTACCCGTTTTAACAGCAAGAGAATTTTTAGCAAGAAAATAATGCCAGTGGCTAACAAAGTACTGTGGAAAAAACAAGTAAAAACTCATTAATTTTTTATTAAAACACTTTTATGAGAATCGTCATAAGTTAGTCTTGATTTCGCTATGGCAAAAGCTTGCTTTAATAGTTTGTTGGATACGGTAATTAAAGTCATTAGCTTATAATTAAAAAGAATTTTTTTTGATGCTAAGTCGACTAGTTGTGTGTATGCGAAACGTATATAAAGAGTAATCCCCAATTCAAAAAATACGTTTTCAATTGCTATTCATAGATAAATGATTATACCTTTGATAGTATCAAATGATACCACCTTATAGTATTACTCCTACTATATTAAAAGGAACAACCTATATATGTAAATAAAATTAGAGGGGCTATATGATGGGAGAGTGTCTCATACGGTGCTGTTAGCGACTCGTGATGAAACCCTCTTATCTACTCGACCCGTATTCGTAAAACCTAAGAAAATGAATGTCAAACTATTCTCTTACGCCAGACTAATAGAACAAATTAAGACCTACATAAGCCGAATTGAATCAATTTCGATCTACATTTCGGAAGAGGATGATAAAGCAAAGCGAAGAATTTTACTATATCAGTTCCAAAAAAACAGCATCATTTTACAAATGTTAATTACCGAGAAAAAAAACAGGAAGCTTAACGCCAAAAATAACCTTAATTAGTCTATTTTTTAAAAACTTCTTCTACTTAGATTAATTTGAGCATAATCAAAATGCTATAACACCTCTAAAATTAAGTTCTGTTAATTCAGTTATAAAAGTACATATAGGTGTAAAAATCAAAACCCGATAGTTTGATAAATCAGGGACTATCGGGAATAAGGTATCACAAAGATAAGATTTAATTTTTTTATGTTTAAAGTGTTGATTGTTCAGATAAGACGCTTTAGGCTATACGCCGTAAGTCTGCTTCTAAAAATATTTTTCAACTTCAAAACACTTCGACAAGCTCAGTGTGACAGCTTCATTTTCAAATTAACACATTAAACTCTTCCAGCTTCTAGCTTCCAACAATCAACATTCATAACTCATAACTATCACATCACCCCACTACCGTTTTCCAAAGAATCCCCCTAGCCCCCTCCTCGATAGCTATCGGGAGGGGGAATACTTGATTACTGTCATATTGAGCGACGGAACGGAGTCGAAATATCTTTTTGTTATGAAGCTACAGACTCTTCGGCTTTATTACATTTCGCTCAGAGTGACACTTGCTTACTGTCATTCAGAACGAAGTAAAACGGAGTGAAGAATCTTTTGTAACGGAATAAGCAGATTCCTCGCAAACTCGGAAACCTAACGAAGTAGTTCGGCCTAGCCAATGACACTTGAATACTGTCATATTGAGCGACGGAACGGAGTCGAAATATCTCTTTGTTGTGAAGCTACAGACTCTTCGGCTTTATTACATTTCGCTCAGAGTGACACTTGAATACTGTCATTCAGAACGAAGTAAAACGGAGTGAAGAATCTTTTGTAACGGAATAAGCAGATTCCTCGCAAACTCGGAAACCTAACGAAGTAGTTCGGCCTAGCCAATGACACTTGATTACTGTCATATTGAGCGACGGAACGGAGTCGAAATATCTTTTTGTAAAGAAAGAAGAAGATTTCTCGGCTTCACTGCGCTTCGCTCGAAATGACATACAAGAATTTAGTATATTTAAACTATGAAAACTTTAGGTACACATAATTACTATGTCTATATCCTAACAAATAAGAATAAAACTGTTCTTTATATTGGTGTCACTCAAAATTTAGAAAAGCGTATATATCTACATCGTAATCCTGAAACATCCTCTAACGCGTTTACTAAGCGCTATAATTGTTATTATTTAATCTATTATGAACATTTTGATCAAATCGAAAGTGCTATTCTTCGAGAGAAACAATTAAAAGGCTGGTCAAGAACTAAAAAAGAAAAGTTAATTACAGAGTTTAATAAAGACTGGAAGTTTTTAAATGAGGCTATATAAATGTCATTAAGCATCTTTCTGTTTTAAAAGAGACAGATTTTTCGGCTTCATTGCATTGCGCTCAAAATGACACTCGACTACTGTCATTCAGAGTGAAGCGCAGCGAAACGAAGAATCTTTTGGTTAAAGAATAAGCAGATTCCTCGCAAACTCGGAAACCTAACAAAGTGGTTCGGCCTAGCCAATGACACTTGAATACTGTCATTCAGAACGAAGTAAAACGGAGTGAAGAATCTTTCTTATAAAGACGGAGTCGAACTATCTTTTTGTTATGAAGAGAAAGTTACAGATTGTTTGACTCCCTTACTGTTACTTAATTACTCTACCCGGATTCCCTACAACTGTAGCGCCATCGGGAATATCTTTTATAATCACTGCGCCGGCGCCGATTGTACACCATTTTCCTATACGTATTCCTTGGATAACTTGTGCTCCAATACCAATTTGAGTACCCTCCCCTACACTTACATTACCTGCTAAAGCGGCATTGGGTGATATATGGGCATAATCTCCAATCTTACAATCGTGTTCTATAATCGCCCCGGTATTGATAATTGCATGTTTTCCAATCTTAGCATCAGCATTGATAATAGCTCCCGGCATCACAACACTTCCTTGGTTAATTTTACAGGATGGAGAAGTAATCGCATTATGGTGAACTACAGCACCGGCAATTGGAGATGTTAGCTTTTCAGCAATTTTTTTTCGTATTTTATTTTTTCCAATCCCAATAAGTATTGGATACTCTCGCAACCTTTCAGGTGTTGCTATGCTTATTGTTTTAGCCTGTAAGTTTTCTAAACTAATATCATCATCAAATAAATAGGCGAGTTCACAACTGGGATTCGATTGAATACAATCGATTATTACTTTGGTGTGACCACTGGCTCCGTATATGCTTATTTTATTTTTTTTAGTCATCACAACCTTATTTAAAATATTACTACTTATTCAACTAATCTAACTATGGTTTAGGTGTTCTCTAAGTGAAGATTCATTCATAAAATAATATATTTCTTCAGGTCAGTTAGCTACAAAAGAAACTACATTAAAAATCATTACTTTTTGCTATTGCCGCAAAAACTAAGAAAAAAGTCTAGGCTTACGAAAAAAATATAAAAAAATACTACGGAACCCACCGCCACGAATGAAAATAACTCAACCTCCCTATCGATCGGTCTCAAACAGATTTTCATCCCATAACCGTGCTGCTTCCTTGATTTTCAATTCTTTTTTCGATAGGCCAAATGGCTACAATACATCCGTAAACCCTAGTATTTTTCACAAAAAGATTTATTTAATTTACTTTATCAATTATCCCCATTAAACGCAGTAGTTGTGGCTTGTCCTGCTGTATTAATTCCTTCGGATATAAATACCTTTTTTATCGTCTTGAATAGTATTTTTACATCCAATAGAAAACTAAGGTGCTCTACGTACCATACGTCATATTCGAATTTCTTTGTCCACGAAATTGCATTTCGTCCGTTGACTTGCGCCCAACCTGTAATCCCCGGGCGTACTTGGTGGCGTTTTTTTTGTTCTTTATTATATAAAGGCAGATACTGCGGTAATAAAGGGCGTGGGCCGATTAAGCTCATATCCCCTTTTAGGACGTTGATTAATTGCGGAATTTCATCTAGCGATGTCTTTCTAACAAATTTACCGATATTCGTTAAACGTTCAGCATCGGGCAATAAATTCCCTTTAGCATCCTTTTTATCATTCATCGTCTTAAACTTGATGATGCTAAAAATACGTTCATTTTTCCCCGGACGGCGTTGAAAGAAAAAAGGCTTCCCGTTATTGGCAATCAACAATCCCACCCAAACGAAAATAAAAATTGGGCTTAAAATGAGTAAGCCTAATAGTGCTGCAATGAAATCGATAAGGGGTTTGAGGAAGTTTTTGTACATTTTTAAGTGTTAGATACTAGGAACTAGGGACTAGAAATTAGGACTAGGATTTTGATTTTCTATAAGAAATAAGACCGCTCAGCATTTTTCCGATTTCATCAACTTGTTTATTGCAGTTTTCATAATCATTATTACTTATATAATTTAAGTTATGGGCAATTAACAACTGTGTTTCTAATTCTGAATTACTTCCTAAAGCAATATACAAAAACTGAATAAATTCTTTATTTGTTTGTCGAGCAGCTCCTTCAGATATATTTGATGACACAGAAACTGCAGCTCTTCGTATTTGATTTGTTAAACCATATATTTCTTCCTTAGGGAAAGATTGTGTGGATGAATAAATTTGAGTAACTAAGCTTATTGACTTCTTCCAAACCTTTAAATCTTTATGTGTTCTAATCATTCGATTTTATTCACTTCTATTTACTAACTCCTAATTTCTAATCCCTAGTTCCTAATCACCATTACCAAGTTCCTAGTCACTATCTTCTTCCCACTACTTTTTCTAATTCTGTGAGGTACTTATTCGCCAAGAAAGAGCGATCAAAATGTTTTTTGGCATAGGTATATCCATTTTGGCCCATTAGATGTAATTGTTCGTGGGGTGTATTGTATAATTTTCTGACCTTTTCAGCGATGTCTGTGGGATTTTCCGGTTCGACATAGACTCCGCAATCGGCTTCTTCCACCAGTGTTCTTGACACGCCATCTATAGCCAATAAAATTGGTTTTTTACAGGACATATAATCAAACGTCTTATTTGAGTAAATGGTTTTAAACGTATCTACTTTTTTTAATACGGATGTACCCATATCTGACGCTAAAATATATTTAAACACTTCAGCTTTTGCTACCGGATCTCGAAAAATCACATTAGAAAGTTTCCTTTGTTCAACTTCTTGTTGCAACATTTCTTTTTGCATTCCACTTCCGATGAATTGAAATACTACGGGAATATCTTTCAATAATTCTGCAGCTTCAATCAATTGAATTAAATGGTTGGCTACCCCGTGAGCTCCTACATAGGTAATCACAAATTTGTTTTCTAAACCTAATTCTTTTTTAAAATTTTGAGGGTCAAAATTTTCTTGTACCTTTTCGGCTAAGCTAAAATCGGCTGCATTCGGTATAAAACATATCTTTTCTTTCGGTACGCCTTTTTGAATCAGTTTTTCCCGAAAAGCCGGGGTTAATACATTTATGCGCTTTGCTCTTTTATACATAAAGTTTTCAAATGCATAGGCCATTTTAATGATCCATTTATTTGTTAACACACCGGTATCAATAGCCGATTCAGGCCAAAGGTCGCGCACTTCAAAAACAAAGGGAATACGTTTTAATCGAGAAAGCACGTAGGCTGATGCTCCCACAAATAAAGGAGGGGAAGTCACTAAGATAATATCAAATTTCTTTTCCGTATTAAAGAGACCTGCCCATATAGCAGAAAACATAAAGGAGAAATACCCCCAAAGCCTGCCTAGAAAATTCACATTGTAACTTTCGGACACATGGCAACGAATCACATCTAATTTCTCATAAAAGTTTAGATCTTTATAAAAGTATTTTCCTTGATAACGTTTAGGTTTTTTCCCTGTTGTATAATTTACCATCCCGGCTAGAACTGTAATTTCATGACCTTGTTCTTGCCATAAGCGGGTCATTTCATTAAACCGTGAACCTCCACCTTCGTCCTTTTCTAAAAAATATTGATGTATAAGTAGTATGCGCATTTATTTTGCTATTCTTTATAAAATTAACTTCTCTGTAATCCGAGGGTTAAACTTGTATTTAATGTGCTTTCTTTTTAAGAATGTCATTCCGAGGTAGGAGAAATCTTTTATTTCCGAAACGAAGAGATTCTTCATTACACTTCTTTACATTCAGAATGACATGTTTCCAAAATAAGATTCTTCACTGCGCTTTGACTTCGTTCAGAATGACAGGTAATTAATCTTTTATTTTGATTCTTGTTATAAAGCCCTTTGTGCTTTTAGCACTCCAATACATTGCCTGTTCTTTTACTCCATAATACCCCGAATACCAACCTTCATTTTCTATTAAAGCTATTTTTTTTCCCTCTAAGTCCGTTACCTCAATATGCAGGTTATCTAATTGGGAAGGATTAGGATGCCAAAAAATTTCCTTTTGCAAATTCCCCTCTCCTTCAAAAGTGTCAATTATCTCCCAAGATAAACTTGAATGATCCTTTATTACTTCGCGGTGATGCCAAAGCTCTTTTTTGATTTGTTTAAAACCTTCAAAAGATCCCCGTAGCACGGTATATTTATCAGTTTGTTTAGTTTTTAATAAAGCATTTTTAATCCAATGATACCAAATAAAACGCCCTCCTTTTTCCATTTGATTTTCACCACTCAACTTTACAGTATTATGTCCTTTTGTTCCCATAAAATAATCCAGTTCGTCAAGGCCTGTATTATATTTATACGAACCGGCATCTCTTAGGTAATTGATTCCCTCATGCCAAATATCCAAATGATTATTATCTGCTTGAGCAGGTCGGTCTTTGTATTGCCCACAGCGTAAAAATGTTCTTGTAGTATTTTCTTGTAAAACTGCATAACCTCCATCCTTAAATAATCTTACTTCTCGTCTAGGTTGTTGGTTTTGATGTATTTCAATTTCTTGTTTCGAAAAACCATACCAAAACTGACTCTCACTTAAATTAGAAATCGGACTTCTTAGTACTTGTTTTAAATCATCGAGTTGCGAGCGGTATACTTGATAATCATCATCATTCAATTTAATAAACAGCGCTCCGTCGTTACTCCCATAATTTGGCATTTTTCCACTTATCGGATCCATACAGCTTTCTAAATAATATAAAGAAGACTTTGCCCGTTTATACACCACTTCAGAAAAGCCATCTTTATTCAATTCGCTTAAACGAATACCCCAGGTTAACAACTGTATCACAACCCGATGGTAATTCATACTGAATTGCAGAAACGTGCCGTCCGGATATATTTGATAAGCAACCTCTTCTTCAAACCATTTTTTTCCTTTCTTACTCCAGTTTTCTCCCTCCGGAAAAAAAGGGAATAATTTCCCGGAAAGGTATAACATTAATGTTTCCGTAATGGCATGATTATTTCGAACCGCAATACGAGAAAAATTAATATTGTGATAGACGTGATGCACTTGCCAGTATATGCTGTGCATTATTTTCTGAAAAAGCCTTTCCGTTAAGTATTCATCATCTTTATAATAATAGAGCGCATAGGTCCAATTTAAGACTCGTAAACTGATCTCCTGACTACATTTGTATTGAGGGCCCTGATTAATAGGGTTTTGATCAATAAAATCTTCCAGTTGATCAAAGACAAATTTTGCTTGATTTTCTTTACTATGATAATCATAACGAATAACATCATACAACCAAGAAAAGCGTGCTTTTTCCCATACAAATTTGATATCACCTGCTTCCTTGGAGTAATCTTGCACTTGTGTCCAATGGACATCTTTAGCATAATGATAGCCTGAATCCGGATTGGTATGCCAAGGATTTGTTGAATCCAATCTTTTCCAAGATCTACTAAAAAAACAAACTTCTCCTTGTTTAATTTTAGCAACACGTCGTTCAAGTTCTTTTGTTAAATTGACCGGAGCTTGTATTTCTTCTTTCCCTCGAAAGAAAAAAGGAGGCGTATTTTTTCGCCAGCCCTGGAGATCAATATATTTCGTAAACGAAGGATCTACCGGGAACTTTTTTTTATGCACACCGAACTTTTGTGCTAAGGCATATTGTACACGGAAGCTTACATAACGTAGCCCCATGTTATTTAATAAATCAAAATATTTCATATTCTACCTTAAATCAAGCTTATTTAACAATGCACTTACATTTACTTTTTTAGAATTTAAGTAAGGATGAGAATAAAAGTTAAATTCTAAATTTTCAATAAATAAATCTAACTCTTGAATTGATGGTTCGTGTCGAAAATCACCACTATAGCCTCTCGGTATGTAAGGTATATTATTAGACTTTAAAGAACCATAAGTAAGAAAAATGACAGGTACAGATAACATCCACGCATCTAAGCCTATAGTTGAATTTCTAGTTATAACAATGTCGGCATTATTAATTGCATCAGTTGATGATTTATCTAATTCTTCAAAATCTACACCTAGTTTGAGATAATCATTCTTCTTTGATCGAGGATGAAGTTTTAATTTCAAATCAAAATTATAATTTTCCGTCCATTTTTTCACAAGTTTTATCATCTCAACTTCTTCTTTAATAAAGATTGGTTGAGTAAAAAACATAACTTTCTTAATACTTTTCACCTTTATTTTTCTTTGTAAAGTTGCGTATTTTATATTGTTCAATAAGTCAAACTTACTGCTATAAGGCTTATTTACTTTTAAATGCTGATTGTATGTTTCCTCTTCTGTAAAAAAAAACTTATCTCCAAATACGAAATTACACTGTTCTATACCTTCCATTAGGGTAGTTTGTATTTGAACTGTTTCAATATTATTATATAATTTAACATAATACGGCTGAGGGGTTAGCATGTCAAAACAAAATATTTTTTTTGGTTTATTGCTAGATAAATCATTAAGAGTTTTTCGTAAAGTAAGACCTTGAGTTTCACTATAATATTGAAATACATAGACCTCTGGAAGAAGGTCATTTATAAAAACAGGTACCCCACAAAAAAAAGCTTTATTATTATTATTACTAAAAACTCTTTTATAAATATTAAAACTTACATCGCAAAATCTATTTATGATAGTAGCTAATTTTAAATTACCTTCAATAAAATTATAATCTCCAATTGTTTTTTTATAATATTTAAGATTTCTAAATGGGAAAATAGATGATTCATTTACTAAAACAGAATAGTCCTTAACATTTAATATACCTCTAAAAGTTTCGAAAAATTGTGATTGAATTACACCTCTTGATAGAATCAAATTATGATTTAAAGATGTTATTTTCTTTACAAATAAAAAGTTATTAATTTTATATATTAACTGCTGAAAAAATTTGGATGATAAAAAAATAATTATTCTTAAATAAAATGAAAACTTAGCCTTTAAACTGTCATCTTTTTGAATTTTAATATTATTACAGCCTATACATCCTTCAAGATACTTTTTCAAATAAAAGGATAAGAAATATGAAGATTTATACAAAACATTTGTTTGACTTTCACCCTCTGCCTCTAATATTGAAATCTTTTTATTTTCGCAATATGAGACAAACAGTATGTCTATATTTTTTTCAATTTTTCTTTCGTCAAATATTAGATCAATTAAAGTAATCCACTTAAAAAGTGGAATAAAAAAAGAACGAAAGATAACAGGTTTATGAGCTTTTATATGTTCAAAACCAATAGAGTGTAAATCCTCAAAATAAGCATTAAACAAACGTAACGCTTTTGAGCGATCATAAAAAATATCATTTACATAATAAATATGTTTTTGAGGAATATTTTTTTCTAAAAAAACTACTTTTCCTTTAATATTCTTTTTATCTGTACCGTAAGTACCGTTAATATCTATTATTAATCTTTCCATTTGTTTAATCTAAAATAGTATAAATAACCTAATGAAATTGGTAATATAGACGTTACAAAGATTGCATAAGAAAAAAAAGATTCAAGAAAAACAAAAAATAGCGTTCCATAAGCAACTATATAATACTTACTTACACCCTTTTTATTAAACTTCAAAATCTCTCGAACCATAAAATAATAAAAAAACAATGTAAATATAATACCATATTTAAATATTAAACTTAATGGTGTAAAATGAATATTGGATACTTCTTTTTTCTCTCTACCTAAAAGAAGTTCAACTGAAACACCACAACCCTTACCCAATATATAATCCCAAAAACCCATATCCGCAATAATGGCTTCAACTTCTGCATCACGACCTGAACTTATATTTTCGACGCCTTCATAAGTGTTTTTTGAATTTGTAAAATTTTCTAAAGTGCTATTAATTCTACCAACAGCTAAATTATCCGAATAATTAGAAAAAATAAAATTAACACCCATTATAATTACTAATAAAACAAGTAAGTACTTAAAAATATTTTTTCTTTTATATTTATATATAAACCACACAAAAGTTATAATTGCGCTTAATAGCTGTGATCTTTTACCGTATAACAGTATGATAATAAAAGTCAAAATAAAAAACACACCTCCACTTTGCATATAAACGGAAAAAGGTAATTCTAAAGGCGGAAAAATAGCTATACGTCTTACACCTCCTGAATGAAAAATCAAATACACTATAGGTAACAAAATAAGACTGCCCCATAATGATATTTTTGAATAAAACTTAACATACTCTTTAAAGCTATTAACCTTCCAATATTGAGCGAAAATTAAAATTTTTGAAAAAAAGAAAAAGGGATTTGTAAAATCTGTTATATAGTGCCTAGATAATTCATTACCATTTAGTAGCCCAACCACAACACTACAAATTAGTAATATAAACACAAGCCCAATAAGTTTATTCAACAAGTATCTATATCCATATAATATTATTATTAAATCTAAAATAGCACCAATTACTAATAAAAAAAAAGTAGCTTGACTTGAATAAACTATCCTTAATGTACTTAAAATTATACCTAGTAAGCTGATAAATGGTATTAATTTGAGATAAATTTTTATAAATTTATTCATATGAACCAATCAAAGTTTTATTTACAAATAAAGTTTTCCTAATAACCTCTAATGTTAATAAAAAAGAAATACACATTGGTATATAAAATAATTCTATATCATTCATTAATATAATTGTAATTACGACGGCCAATATTATAACAGTTAAAGGAATTAAAGATTTTAAAAAATCTTTTTCTTTGTCTAATCCAATATATAACATGCCATAAGTAGAAAGTAAAATTACGAGTAATTTAATATAACAATTTAATGAAATATAAATTGCTAAATTCTCATAATCCTTAAAGATAAATAGTGTCACAAAACTAGAAACCAAATATACTAGACTTATAAAGGGTAATATTAGTAATAAAGCTAATTTTAATATTTTCCCCAAACGTTTTCTGAAATTTATATCATTTCTTATTCTTTCAATATATTGTGGGTAAAAATAAAAAACAACTGTTGTTATTCCTATATAAATTGCCATACCAACATAATCAGCCAGCTGATAACTACCCTTCAATTCTAAAGGAGCATCAATTCTGTTAATAACAAAACGGTCTGAAGTAAGTACTAAAGTTGTAAAACCACCTATTAATGCTAATTTAACCCCTTCACTAATACTAAACAAAAGGGTGTTTTTTTTTGGTTTTTTAAGAATATTTTTAATAATATTCTTAAAAAATGAAAAACTATCTACAAAATATAACATTACACAGAAACACATACTAAATGACCAAAAAACCATATAGGCAAACCAATTCTCAACAAAAAAGTAAACAAGAATCATCAGTATAAACGAGTAAATCAGATTATTTTTATTGAGAATCCTAATATTATTGATCACTCTAAAATAGGTAGCAAAAAAACTACGCAACAATATTGCACTTGAAACAAGAGCAGTAAAAAAAAAGAATCTAGAATCAATCACTAAAAAAGACAATAAAAAATTCAATAAACAGACAACTAATATATATTGAAAATTAATCGTTATAAATGATAATATATTGCCATTTTCCTTTAATCTACTATAATTTTTTATAATTACTTGATTTACGCCTAATGTAAGATAGTTTGCATATGTAACATATAAAAGTATTGGTATAGCTTTTCCCATCTCTGAAGGCCCCACCTTACTCGCTATCAAAAAAGTAGTGATAGTTGTAATAGCTACTTCTAGATACTTTAAGATGGTAAACCAGAAAGAGGGACTTGAAGTTAATAAATTTAATTTTTGCTTAAGAAATTGTGTCATATGCTATTTTTACTACTCTATCAATCCCCAAAAAAAAGCAAGCCCCTTATCAATGTTTTTATTAACTTTTTCTCCAATAATATCCTTCATATACTTAGGATGCAAACCAAAACCCGGTCGTACAGAACGTACATTTTTTTCGGTAATAACTTCTCCTTTTTTAATATCCTCTGCGACATATAAAGAACGGGAAAAGGCTTTTCCTGCTTTCTGTTTTTCAGTCAGCTTATAGGTTTCTTGGCCTAAGGCTTTTTCTGCCATTCTAACTGCACTTACCATCTCCGTGAATTCCTGTTCGTCTAAAGAGAAACTCGCATCGGGCCCACCAATTGATTTATCTAAGATAAAATGCTTTTCAATAACTTTAGCGCCTAAAGCTGTAGCGACTACAGTAACCGTGGTACCCAACGTATGGTCTGACAACCCTACTTTCACCCCGAAATCTTTTGCAAAGCGTTGCATCATTACTAAATTGGCTTCGTCAATAGGTGCCGGGTATGATGAAGTACACTTTAAGATGGTAATATCTTCGTTTCCTGCATTTCTACAGGTTTCTACGGCCAGTTTGATATCTTCATATTCCGCAATGCCGGTGGATATGATGATGGGTTTTCCTTTAGATGCCGCATATTCAATCAAGGGAATATCGGTGATTTCAAATGAAGCTATCTTATAAATCGGATTATCTAAGTCTTCCAAAAAATCAACAGCAGTTTTATCAAAAGGAGAAGAAAAACAAATCAAACCTTCTTCTTTAGCTACTTGAAAGAGCTCTGCTTGCCATTCCCAAGGCGTATAAGCTTTTTGATATAACTCATAGTATTTTTTACCATCCCAAATACTTCCAGAATTAATAATAAAATCCTCTTTATCAGAGTCTAAGGTAATCGTATCCGGGGTATAGGTTTGTAGTTTGATTGCATCCGCTCCGGTACGCTTAGCGGCTCTGATCGTTTTTTTCGCTATTTCTATATTTCCGCCGTGATTGGCAGATAATTCGGCTATAATAAATACAGAATCTTTTTTCATATTAATAATGCTCCTTTTTTTAATTTAATATTTCCTCTCATTGATATTACTTCTAGTACACCATTTGGTGTTTTGACCAATAAAGGGGTAGTAGATAGTATTCTTCCATTTTCCATCGAATAGTCAAAACCATAATTTGAAAGTGACACTTCATCAATAGTAAGCCTCATATCCCCATAAAAAGTATATGCCCCGGGATATGGATTTGCTTGCGCTCTAACCCAATTAAAAATTCTTTTTCGCTGCCAGTTCCAATTAATTTGACCATCCGAAGGAGTCCGTTTACCGAAATAAGTAGCTTCATCTTCTTTTTGACTCTTAAAGGTGATTGTTCCTTCTTTATATTTTGCAATTACTTTCTCTATTAGCGGAACATAGTGCTTATGGTATTTGACTAGCACATCATTTCCCGTATCCTTTATATCAATCGGTATAACAACTTGTTCTATTATACTTCCTGTATCACAGCCTTCATCTATTACATGCGCCGTAATACCTGTTTGTTTCTCATCATTAATAATAGCCCAAACGTGGGGGGTGCGTCCTCTATATTTTGGTAATAAAGAACCATGTATATTAAAGGTTAAATCAGTTCCCATATTAATAACATCCTGTTCTATAATGAACAAATAATTAATTGATATTAGAACGTTACAAGTATTTTCTTTTATAAATTTTTTTGCTTTACCTTTCCTTGGGTTACCAATAAATACGGGTATGCTATTATTTCTACATAATTCTATGATACTGATCGATTTTGAATCTGTAAAAACAAAATTGACTGGGTATTTATCCACCAACTTTACTAATGTAGAATAGCCTAAACCTCCACTACATAATATGCCTAATTTCATGGATTAATTTTACTGTGTATAATAACATCTATAAATTTCTCTTCAAATAAACAATGTTCTTTTAAAACGGCTTCTTTTTTATAGCTTTTTTTTTCAATTGCTTGGTATAGATGAGGTCTTAAATCAAATGCATAAACAAAAAGCTTATGCAGTTTTAGCTCTTTAAAAGCTACTTGTTCTAGTAAACTAAGATAGATCCCCCAATGTTTTTCAAATTCATTTTCCTCTAATTTGGTTTCCATAATAAAAGAGATCTCCGCATTTTTATCTATCCAGTTGATATGCACTAAACCGCCATACCCAATACATTCATTATATTTTAAGTAGGAAAACAAGAGTTGATCAGGTTGCTCTTTTTCAAAAAGTTTAGCAACCACATTTAAGAAATAGTTTTCCTGACCCTCTTCTGTTAAAGGTTTTGCTTGCCGTAAATGATATAACTGTTCATTACGCCATTGCATAATTTTAAAACGATCTTTATAACGAATGGGAACAATGGAATATTCTCTTTCAGTAAAAGTATTGTTATTTAAAGCCTTATACTTTGTCTCAAACATTTATGTTGATCTTGAAATTATATTTTTTATTAAATAATTCGCTGTTTGGTTGTACTCTAACTTCTGAAGCACCTTAATTGCCTCCTGTGTTTCTGAATAAATATCAATTTGTGCATTTTTCTGAAAGATATTTGTATTAGCTTTAAGTAACCAAGGAAAGTTAGCTTCAATGTATTTTACCAACTCCATACCCGAAATATTTTCATCATCTCCTATTTGTAATAAAGCACTTGCTAGTAAAAAATCTTGTGCGGTATCTACCGTCAATCTATATCTTTCGTAATCAACATCAGTATTATAGCTGCCGGTCTTAAAACAATTTTCTCTTTTAAGAGGTAAAGTTACATGTTCTTTATCTGATTCTGATTGTATATACTTTTCAGATTCTACTAAAGTATCCCCTTTTATCACTTCAACATTCATTCCTAAGGGTAAACCCTTAGTATACACATAGTCTAATTGGTTACTAACCAAATAACTTATAGCTTTCTCAATATAATTAAGGTCTAGAAAAGGATTGTCAGCTGTTAACCTTACAATGACATCGTAACTACTATTCTTTTGAATAGCAAGAAATCTGCTTAAAACATTTTTTTCGTCTCCACGAAAGCACAAAATTTTCTTTTCTTTACAAAATGACTCTATTTGATCATTTTCAGGATTAACCGATGTAGCAACGATAATATCTCCATCAATATTTTTTAAGTTATCTACAATTCTTTCTAAAATTGAACGTCCCTTAACTAAAGGTATCGGCATTAAGACCTTTCCCGGTAATCGCTCAGACTTCATTCTGGCCTGGATGATATAGGCTATTTTAGTTACTTGCTTGTCCATCCGCCGTCAATTATGATATTCTGCCCTGTCATATAACTTGAAGCATTAGAGGCCAATAGCACAAATGCTCCTATTAAGTCTTCGGGTAATCCTACTCTATTTAAAAAAGTATTGTTGGCTAAGCGTTTCTCAAAATCAGAATCACTATTTTTTACATAAGTCGAAGGAAATGGACCGGGAGTGATTGCATTTACATTTATATTATACTTCCCTAAATAAGAAGCATAATATTTAGTCAATTGAAGCACTCCTGCTTTTGCAGCTCCATAATGCGGTGGGTTCAAAAAATCTGGTGATTCATCATACAATTTAAAATCTGGTGCAACTACTCCATACATTGAGGACACATTAATAATTTTTCCTCTTTTTTTATTTTTGAAATATGGTATAATTTCTCTTATACACCTGAACACTGAATTTAATGTTCCGTCTATACCATGCATAAAATCTTCATCGGTCATATGTTCTGGAGATTGACCTCTTGAATAAAATGCATTATTTATTAAAACATCTATTTTATTTTCTGTCTGATATATTTTCTTAAAAGCTTCCTTGATTGTTAAAGTTTGGCTTATATCACAATCAACAAAGAAAATATTTTTATGATTAAATTTAACTTCAAATTTTTCTTTATTTCGTGCCAATACATAAACTTTAGCCCCCAACTGAGCATAATATTTTACTGTTGCTTCCCCTAAATATCCATAACCGCCAGTAAATAAAATCACCTTATCCTTAATATCAAAAATATCTCCCATTTTTATTTTGATTTTAGCCAATTTGATGGCATTATTATTTTTTCATATAGTTTAGTTTCTAGCTTGGGTAACGTATTTACTTTACTTGCCTTTATACCTTCTACATTTTCTCTTAATTGTTTTACATCATTCACCCCTATATTTACTACATCAATAAACTGTTTTTCTAAAGCATAGTGTAATAATTGTTGTGCTAAATCATCTTGTTGCTGTAATCTACTTAGTAATGGTTTTATATCATTAAAGTAATCACTCAATGTATGCGGATTGCAAAAAAACAAGCCCTGTAAAAAAGCTGAACGGCTATGCACCTCTACATTTTCTTTTTTTAATTGTTTGAGTAACTTTTCAAACCTTGTGTCAAAATAATTATAAGGTACTTGTACTATATCTAAAGCTATATTGTTTTTTAATACCTGTTCTAATTCTTCAACGGTATTAAAAGAAGCTCCTATTTTTTTTACTTTACCTTCCTCTTTAAACTTTAATAAGGTTTTCCAGTTTTTTTTTTCATCAGCAATTAAATCTAAAGGTCTATGAGCAAGATATCCGTGAAAACTGGGTATATTTAGTCTAGTTAATGAGCTTAAAAATTGGTCCGATAAACTAGTTTTATTGGGAATGTACTTAGATATCACCTTAAATGAAGAAAGGTTAAACTTACCTAGAACCTCTTCTGCATCACCATACGCATACGCAGTATCTACATATTGTATTCTTGATATTTCTGCAAACTGAATAATTTTTTCAACCTCACTTAATGTGGTTTTTCCACTCGTATTTGAAATCCCGTAATTAGTACCAAACTGAACAGTTCCTAAACCTATTTTATTTATTAAAGTACTCATCCATTGTTGTTATGACAAATTGTTGTTCTTCTTTGGTTAAGGTAGGATACATCGGTAAACTGATGCAGTGCTTATAGTAGTTTTCGGCATGAGGCAAATCTCCTTCTTTCCACCCAAACTGTCGGTAATATGGCATTAAATGACAAGGGATGTAATGAATTTGTGCATAAATCTTATGCGCTCGCAAGTAATTATATAAGCCTAAACGGTCACTTACCTCCACTACATACAAGTGATGCGCATGTCCTTTTACGATTCCGGATTGTCCTTTTACATAATTTTTACCTTGAAAAGCCTGGGCGTAAACTTTAGCTATTTCTCGTCTTCGTTGTACACCTTCATCAGCACGTTGTAATTGACTGTTACCAAGTGCTGCTTGAAAATCTGTAATACGATAATTGTAACCTAATTCTTGCATCTCCATATACCATAAGGGGTAATTATCGTCTCCTCCGGCAAAATCTATACTATTGATATACTGTGTATCATCTTTTATAATACCATGGGTTCGTAATTTTAGAAGTTTATGGTATAAAGCTTCATCAGTGGTCGTAATCATACCTCCTTCTCCTGAAGCGATATGTTTTACCGGGTGGAATGAGAAAATAGCTAAATCAGCAAATTTTCCGTTACCACACCATTGTTCTTTTCCGTTTATATCGGTGAAAAAACCACCCGGTGCGTGGCAAGCATCTTCAATAATCCATAAATCATATTCATCTGCCAGCGCTCTAAATTCTTCTAAATTAACAGCTCTACCAGCAAAATCTACCGGAATAATTCCTTTATAGGTTCCTTTAGGAGATGTTTCTAATAGTTTTTTTACGGAATTGATATCGAGCAAATAAGTATCGGGATCAATATCTCCAAAAACCACTTCTCCACCACAATACCTTACACAATTGGCAGAGGCGGCAAAAGTAATGGGTGTTGTAATTACTTTATCGCCAGGGCTTACCTCTAATGCCATTGCACATAAATGTAATGCTGCCGTACCATTAGCCAATGCTACTGCATATTTTGCCCCCACATATTGAGCAAAATTATCTTCAAACTCTTTAATTTTAGGACCTTGAGTAAGGTAATCAGACTGGAGTGTCTCGATTACTACCTTGATGTCCTCTTCTGTAATGTGCTGTCTTCCGTAAGGTATTGCTTTATTTCCCATATCTTAATTATACTTCAAAACTAGGATCAACATGTTCTTTAATTAAGGCTCTTAAGCTTTCGACCGTTTCCCACTCTGTATTATCGCCGGAGTTATAGGCAAAGCCTTCTTTTACTTTTTCTGCCTCAAATTCTTGTTTAAACTGTTCTAAACTCCATTTAGGACGTGCGGGTAAAATAGTGAAATATTTACCTAAATCATAGGTATAAAAGGAATCTGAAGGCGTAATCATTTCTTCATGTACTTTTTCTCCCGGTCTGATTCCAATTACCGGATGTTCACACTCCGGACCAATCGCCTCAGCAACTTTGGTTATTTTATACGAAGGTATTTTAGGTACAAATATTTCTCCTCCCCATGCGTGTTCTAAGGCATGCATCACCATATCTACTCCCCCTTGCAAAGAAATATTAAAACGGGTCATTTCAGGATCAGTTATCGGCAATACCCCTTCTTTCTTCTTGTTAATAAAAAATGGGATAACCGAACCATTTGAGCCCATTACATTCCCGTAACGTACTACTGAAAACCGAATAGGATTCCACCCCGTAATATTGTTTGCTGCTACAAATAATTTATCTGAGGCTAATTTTGTAGCTCCATATAAGTTAATAGGCGCACAAGCTTTATCGGTTGACAACGCTACGACTCGTTCTACCCCGGTTTCTAAACAAGCATTAATTACATTTTGGGCTCCGTGAATATTTGTTTTCACACATTCATCGGGATTGTATTCCGCGATAGGCACATGCTTCATCGCTGCCGCATGTATTACAAAATCAATATCTTTCATTGCCCGTGTTAAACGATCTCGGTCTCGAATATCCCCAATAAAAAAACGAATTTGCGGAAAATCTTTAACCGGATATTCCTGCGCCATCTGAAACTGCTTTTGCTCATCTCTAGAATAGATAACAATTTTTTTAATCTCCGGATATTCCTTTAAAATATGTGCGGTTAAGGCTTTTCCTAAGGAACCAGTTCCTCCTGTAATTAATAATGACTTGTCTTTTAACATCTTATTTATTTTTTACTCCACAAAAATCTAAAATTATTTTATCTTGGTCTAATTTAAGCGTACTAAACTCCTTATGCCCTACTAAAAAAGCTACAATATCCGCTTTTTCTAATGCTTCTTTATAATCTGTTATTTTAAATACCTGATGGGTTTTAATATTTGGTTCTACAATATAATAGACTTCATCTTGGGCATCTTGCAATACTTTTTGAACGATATATTTGGCGGGTGATTCGCGTAAATCGTCTATATTCGGTTTAAAGGCTAAGCCCATTAACGCAATAGCCGGGGTTATCCCGTGTTTTAACTGAAACTCGTGCTTTGCTTTTTTTATTTGCTCTGCACACCAAAAGCTCTTGTAGTTATTAATCTCCCGCGCCTTTCCGATAATCTGTGATTCCATCGGGAATTCTGAAGTAATAAAATAAGGGTCTACCGCAATGCAATGTCCTCCGACGCCACAACCGGGTTGTAAGATATTCACCCGCGGATGTTTATTGGCTAACTTAATTAATTCCCATACATTAATCCCTGCTTTATCACAAATCAAGGATAATTCATTAGCAAAAGCAATCTGCACGTCACGACTTGAGTTCTCTGTTAACTTGCACATCTCTGCCGTACGGGCATTGGTGGCATGTAACTCACCTTTTACAAACTGACGGTAAAAATCAAGTGCTTTTAGCGTGCTTTCTTCATTAACTCCTCCAATTACGCGGTCGTTATGTACCAATTCATACATCACATTCCCGGGTAATACGCGTTCCGGACAATAGGCTAAATAAAGTTTTCCTTCAAGTTCCGGACGTTCCCTATATATTAATTCCATCATCTTTTCGGTAGTCCCCACCGGAGAAGTCGACTCAATGATATAGGTATCTCCTTCTTTTAACAAGGGGATAACACCTTTGGTAGCCGCTTCTACATAGGAAATATCGGGTTCATTTTTATCTTTAAAAGGGGTAGGCACCACAATTAAGTACGTATCTGCCTCCTTTGCTTGTGTACCGGCTTCTAAAAAATTATGCTTAACCGCTTTAGCCACCACCGCATCTAACTCGGGTTCTACAATATGAATTTTCCCTTGGTTAATCGTTTCCACCACCGAAGGATTTACGTCTACCCCATATACCGGGATTTCGTTGTCAGCAATTAATGCAGAGGTGGGCAGACCGATATAGCCTAAACCAATGGTTGTTACTTTTGGATTCATATTCATCTTATTTTGAAAGGTGCAAAGGTACTTCTTTTTTTTAGGTGTTATGTAGTTATCTTGTTAAGCTGTTATGATTTAACTGTATGCATTAGACATTAGACTATAGATTAGTTCCACCTTGTCAGTTCATATATTCTAAGGTAGATTTCTCGACTTCACTGCGTTTCGCTCGAAATGACAAATTCAATTCAACATTAAACATTCAACATTATTCATTTAACAATTGAATACACTTCGACAAGCTCAGTGTAACACTCGATTTCTGTCATATTGAGCGGAGGAACGGAGTCGAAATATCTTTTCGTTGTGAAGAAGAAGACGCTTCGACTGCATTACATTTCGCTCAGCGTGATAAATAATATATCAAATTAACTCATCAACTCCCGAATATGTTCCACAATTCGCTGACAAGCTTTTCCGTCTCCATAGGGATTGTGTAAGCGGCTCATATCTTCGAATCGACTAGGGTTGTTTAGCAAATCTAAAGTTTCGTTTACAATTTTATCGGTATCGGTCCCTACTAAGATCACCGTGCCGGCTTCTACTGCTTCCGGGCGTTCCGTGGTGTCGCGCATCACCAATACCGGTTTTCCTAAACTAGGCGCTTCTTCTTGTACCCCTCCGCTATCGGTTATAATCAATTTTGACCGATTCATTAACCAAATAAAGTCTTGATAGGCTAGGGGATCAATTAAGATAATGTTCGAGATGTCTCCCAAGATACGATTGACCGGTTCTTTTACTTTGGGGTTTAAGTGTACCGGATAAACAATTAAGGTATTTGGCTTCTCTTCAGCTATCTGCTTTAAAGCCGCACAAATACGTTCAAAACCTTCACCATGATTCTCACGACGGTGTCCGGTAACTAGAATAACCTCTTGTTCTCCTAAAGTTTTCTGCAAGTTTTGGATAAGCTCACTCGGGTTTTCATTTACTTTCTCTACACTTTTTAATAACGCATCAATTACCGTATTTCCGGTCACTACAATACTTTTTTCAGGTGTATTCTCCTGTAATAAGTTATTCTTTGATGTTATAGTCGGTGCAAAATGCACATCGGCTATTCTACCGGTTACTTGACGGTTAATTTCTTCCGGAAAAGGAGAGCGCTTATTAAAAGTACGCAAGCCTGCTTCTACATGACACACTTTTGCTCCACTATAAAAGCTAGCAATACTTCCTGCCATAGTTGTCGTAGTATCGCCGTGCACATATACATAATCCGGCTGAAACTCTTCTAACACCCCTTTTAGCTGCATAATAATTTCTGCGGTTAAGTTGTATAGGTTTTGCCCCGGTTTCATTAAATCTAAATCAAAGTCAGGCGTGATTTCAAAGAAATCCAAGACCTGATCTAACATTTCCCGATGTTGAGCCGTTACACACACTTTGGTTTCAAAATCGTCAGTATTCTGCTGAAATTTTTTAACCAAAGGTGCCATTTTAATGGCCTCCGGACGTGTTCCAAATAAAATGAGATTTTTTGTTTTCATAGGTTAGTTATTGTTGTTTTGTTATGCCTGTTATACTGTTACCCAGTTATGATGTTATCTTGTTATGGGGTTTCTTTAGTGTGGTATTCAACTTTCAACAATAAAAAACCCTTCGACAGTTCTCATTATACATTCAACTTTATACATTCAACAAAGCCCTACAACTTCGCTTCTGCTTTATCGCCTAAAATTCCTTTAACGTCATAGACTACCGCCTTTTTTGCCTTTAAAGCGTCTAAGTCGAGGCTAAGGAACTGGTTATGGGCTACAGCGAGTATGATGGCATCGTACGAGTTTTCGGGTATTCGGGTGTTCGAGTGTGCGGGGAGCTCGTTGTGACAATCGATGCCGTATTCGTGCATAACCTCTTCGGGGTTTGCCCAAGGATCGTAAACGGTCACGTTGGTTTCGTATTCTTTTAGATCTCGAATCACATCGATTACACGCGTATTACGAACGTCCGGACAGTTTTCTTTAAATGTAAAGCCCAACACTAACACCTTGCTCCCTTTTACCTTAATATCTTTTTTTAGCATGAGCTTGACCACTTCACTAGAAATATATTGTCCCATGGAATCGTTCATGCGACGACCGGCTAGAATAATCTCGGGATGGTAGCCAATCTCTTGTGCTTTTTGCGCTAAATAATATGGGTCTACTCCTATACAATGTCCGCCGACTAAGCCTGGTCTAAAAGGCAGGAAATTCCATTTGGTACCTGCTGCTTCCAACACCGCTAACGTATCAATGTCCATTTTATTGAAAATCTTAGCGAGTTCATTTACGAAAGCAATGTTGATATCGCGTTGTGAATTTTCAATCACCTTAGCCGCTTCTGCCACTTTTATGCTGGGTGCTAAATGCGTGCCTGCGGTTATAATAGACGCGTATAACTCGTTGACTTGTTTACCGATTTCCGGGGTACTTCCCGAAGTTACTTTTAATATCTTTTCTACCGTATGCTCTTTATCTCCCGGGTTGATGCGTTCCGGAGAATAGCCTACGTAAAAATCTTGGTTAAAGGTTAAGCCGGAACTTTGCTCCAAAATCGGAATGCATTCCTCTTCCGTAGCTCCCGGATATACTGTACTTTCATAAACCACTACATCACCTTTCTTTAAAGTCCTCCCTACGGTTTCACTCGCTTTCACTAGCGGGGTAAGTACCGGACGGTTATTTTTATCAACCGGGGTCGGCACCGTGATGATGTAATAATTGCAATTCTTGATGTCGTCTAGGTTTGAAGAACAATATAATCCGTTCTCGACTGCGCTCGAACTGACATTGGTTGTTGGGTTTTCTTGTTTGAGAACTGACTGTAATATATCGTCTTCTACTTCAAGGGTATCGTCGTGTCCTGCTTGTAATTTCTCTACGCGTTTGGTATTGATATCAAAGCCGACTACCGGGTATTTTGTAGCGAACAATCGTGCTAAGGGAAGCCCGACATAGCCTAAACCAATTATTGCAATTTTTGGATTCATATTCATCTTATTTTGAAAGGTGCAAAATGTACTCCTTTTTTTCCTCCCCTAGCCCCTCCGATGGAAGGGAATTTTTGGGGGTTATGGGGTTACAAGTTATCTTGTTATCTTGTTATGTTGTTATATTCTTAGCTCTATGCTTTAGGCTTTAGGCTTTAGACTTTAGACTTTAGACTTTAGACTTTAGACTTTAGACTTTAAGCTATACGTTCCTAAATTAAGACCCTTTATTTTTAAATTAACGTATTAATTTATTCTAGCTTCCAGCTTTTAGCTTCTAATTTCTAGTTTCTAATTTCCAGCTTCAAACATTTAAAACACTTCGACAGGTTGAATGTGACACTCGACTACTGTCATATTGAGCGGAGGAACGGAGTCGAAATATCTTTTCATTATAAAAGAAAAAGACCCTTCGACTTCACTTCGTTTCGCTCAGTGTGACAAGTCAGAACCGGCTTAAAGCTTACTGCATAAAGCTTATCGCTACAAACCTACTTCTCGATCCCGATCCCGATAATCATCGGGACTATCTGGACTATCGGAACAGTATGACAATTCATTTTCAAATTGACCCATCAACACATCATCAAATTCTTTACTTACAAATTCTCCCAATACCACTGTACGGCTTCTTTTAAGCCTTCTTCAAAACGGTGTGTCGGTTGGTACCCCATATTCTTTTTTGCTTTTTCTACGGAAGCTAAGGAATGCGGTACGTCTCCTTGACGATTAGGACCGTAATTGATATCGACTTCTGCAATCTTCGGATCCAGCTCACTTAAAAAAGCGCGTAAGTTTTCGGCCATGGATTTGATGGTCGTCCGATCGCCTACTGCTGTGTTATATACCTCATTCAATGCCGTTGCATTATCGGTGGTTATCGCCAACATATTCATTTGTACGACATTATCGATATAAGTAAAATCTCTGGAATAAGTCCCGTCTCCGTTAATCTTGGGCGCTTCATGGTTCATAAATTGCATAACGAATTTTGGAATCACCGCGGCATAGGCTCCGTTAGGATCTTGCTTTCTTCCGAAAACATTAAAATAACGTAATCCGATAGTATCTAAATTATAGGTGCGCTTAAAATTATCGGCATACAACTCATTTACATACTTCGTAATCGCATAGGGCGACAAAGGCTTCCCGATCTTATCTTCGATTTTCGGCAAACTTTCTGAATCGCCATAGGTAGAAGAACTCGCTGCATATACAAAACGTTTTACTTCTTGATCGCGCGCGGCAACCAACATATTTAAGAACCCGCCGACATTTACTTCATTACTGGTAATCGGATCTGCAATAGAACGCGGAACCGACCCTAAAGCTGCTTCATGCAATACGAAATCTACACCCTCACAAGCTTGCTGACAAGTTTCTAAGTTACGGATATCCCCTTCGATTAAGGTAAACTCTTCCTTGTCTAACAAATGTTCAATATTATGTCGGTGCCCGGTTGCAAAATTATCTAAGCAACGAACATTAGCTCCTTGTGATAACAAGTATTCACATAGGTTGGAACCAATGAATCCCGCACCTCCGGTTACTAATATTGTTTTATTTTTTAATTTTTCTTTAAACATATATATTATTTTTAAGCTGTAAGTATTAGGCTTTAAGCTATAGTTTTGTTATGGGGTTATGTTTGTTACGATGTTATGGAGTTATCGTGTTATGGTGTTACATGGGTATGATGTTATCTGGTGCTGTATCACGATTTAAGCTTTAAGCCGTGGGCATACTTTAAATAAAGCCCTTCATTTTCAAATTAACATATTAATTTATTCCAGCTTCAAACATTAAACATTTAACATTATTCATTTAACAAATGAAAACACTTCGACAATTCCGATAGTCCCGATGGTTATCGGGATCGGAACAGTGTGACACTCGACTACTGTCATATTGAGCGAAGGAACGGAGTCGAAATATCTTTCAGTTGTGAAGAAGAAGATTTCTCGATTTCACTGCGTTTCGCTCGAAATGACAACATTCTTCAAAATCCTTCATTTTCAAATTTTCAAATTAACATATTAATTTATTCCAGCTTCCGCTTTCGACTTCAAAACACTTCGACAAGCTCAGTGTGACAGATCATTTTCAAATTTTCAAATTATTCCATTACCACATCAATCCCTTCCAGCTTCAAGCTTCCAACTTCATCTAAAATACACTTCGACAGGCTCAGTGTGACATTTCAGTTCAACATTTTACATTACACATTAAACCTTCAACCTTATTCATTTAACTTTCCACAACTAGCCTTTTATCACTTGTTTTAAATACTCAAAGTAATCGCCTTTCATGCCTTTTAGTTGTTGAGTTACTTGATTTTTGTTAACCCATTTATTACGTAAGGCTATTTCTTCTACACAGGCTATTTTTAAGCCGGTGCGCTTCTCAACAGCTTTTACAAATTCCGTAGCTTCGGTTAAGGCTTCATGTGTTCCTGTATCTAACCAAGCGAAGCCTCTGCCTAATAATTCTAATTTTAAATTGTTTGCCGCTAAATAAGCTCCGTTTACGGAGGTGATTTCTAATTCTCCTCGTGCTGAAGGGCTTACCGCTTTTGCTTTCTGAATTACCGAATTGGGATAGTAATACAAACCGATTACCGCATAATTGGATTTTGGTGCTTTTGGTTTTTCTTGAATGCTCAGTACATTTCCTTCTTCATCAAACTCCGCCACCCCATAACGCTCCGGATCGTTTACATTATACCCGAAAATAACCGCTTTTTCATCTTCTTGTACCGTTTTAACCGCCTGTTGTAACTTCTGACTCAAGCCTGCTCCGTAAAATATATTATCGCCCAAGACCAAACACACATCATCTCCCCCAATAAATTCCTCTCCGATAAGAAAGGCTTGTGCCAAGCCATCGGGACTCGGTTGTTCTTTATACGATAGATTTAAGCCCAACTGACTCCCATCGCCTAATAATTTTTGAAAATTAGGTAAATCGTGTGGCGTACTGATGATTAGGATCTCCCGTATGCCCGATAACATTAAAACGGATAAGGGATAATAAATCATCGGTTTATCATATACCGGCAGTAATTGCTTACTCACCGCTACCGTTAATGGATGCAATCGCGTCCCTGCACCCCCGGCTAAGATTATTCCTTTCATGGTTGTTTTGTTATCTAGTTATGGTGTTATGGTTTATCAAGCGGTAAGCTTTAAGCATTTTGCTTTAGGCTGTAGTTTTTTTTGTTGTCTTGCTTTATGTTATATGCTTTAAACTGTAGGCATATTTTAAATAAAGTCCCTTCTTTTTTAATTAACGTATTAATTTATTCCCGCTTTCAACTTCCAGCTTCCGTTTTCGACTTCAAAACACTTCGACAGGTTTAAAGTGATAACAGGAATGTCATGCTGAGCTTGTCGAAGCATTTGTGAATACTAACAGTTTTCAATATTGTAACAATTGCATTATCAATCTTTAAGCTCTTATCGTTAACATTGTAAAATATGGACTATTAAATTTATTATTCATTTTTTACTCACCCACTTAATTATTGTTAAAGTGTTCGTGAATCGTTGATTTCCATTGATGAAAAAATGCATTCCTCTCCCGTTGGTCGTCGGATGCACTAAAAATCTAGGCTTAAGAAACTAGCTCTAAATTTATTGATTGGCTCCTAAATTTTAGGAACTCTCCCGATAGCTATCGGGACCATCGGGGCTCAAACAGCCTAAAATTGCCAACGCGACAGGCTGGCTCTCTCACTAAAATAGTCCACAGGACTATTTTTTAACGTTCAGCCCTTCTTCAAATTTTACGAGCCATTTTCTGTAGGCCGGTTTATTTTAAACTATAAATGATTTCTTAAAAAAGAATTTCTAGCTTCTAACTTCCAGCTTCAACATTCAACATTCAACATTATTTAACAATTAAAAACACTTCGACAGTTCCGATAGTCCCGATGGTTATCGGGATCGGAACAGTGTGACAGATCATTTTCAAATTTTCAAATTATTCCATTATCACATCAACCCCTTCCAGCTTCCGCCTTCAAACTTCAATCATTCAAAATTCAAAACTCAAAACTCAAAACTCATAACTGCATAACAACATCACTCGATAACTCGATAACTGCATAACTTCAAAACACTTCGACAGGCTCAGTGTGACATTTTCATTTTCATATTAACTCATTATCCCATCAACACATCAACACATCAACCTCTTCCAACTTCTAATTTCTAGTTTCTAGTTTCTAGTTTCTAGTTTCAAACATTCAACATTATTCATTCAACAATTGAAAACTTTCAACAAACAACACTACTTCGTTGCTTTTAGTTTTTCCAGACATTTCTGTACACTTTCTTTCCAATGCGGTATAGCTATTTCTATAGATTGTTTCAATTTCTGTTTATTCAACACTGTAAAGGCCGGTCGTTTTGCGGCAGTGGGATATTCCGTCGCGGGTATGGGATGTAAACTATCTTGCTTTCCATAAAACTTAAATACCTCATAAGCAAAATCGTACCACGAGGCGACGCCTTCATTGCTAAAATGATAAATTCCGAAAGGAATAGGCTCCGTAATCATTTTATCGATTAAAATTGCTAAATCTCCCGCATAAGTCGGAGTCCCGATTTGATCATTCACTACGTTAATGGCTTTTTCTTGCTGTGCGAGTTTAGCCATGGTTTTTAAGAAATTAGTTTCGTATTCACTAAACAACCAACTTGTTCTGATGATGATGTGCTTTTTCCAATTTTCTTTTAAAGCTTCTTCTCCGGCAAGCTTCGAGGCTCCATACACATTTATCGGTTGTACCTCATCTTCTTCACCTAACGGTCTTTCCCGATTTCCCTGAAACACAAAATCGGTTGAAATATGAATGCAAATGCTCTTATGCTTTTTGCAACTTTCAGCTATGTTGGCAAGGCCTTGTTTATTGACCGCATAGGCTTGTTCTTTTTCCTCTTCCGCTTTGTCTACCGCAGTATAAGCGGCAGCATTGATGCAATAAACAGGTTGATATATTGCGAAACAAGCTTCTACAGCTGCTTTATCGGTGATATCTACTTCTCTTGACGTTTTAAAAATATAATCAAACCTAGTAGTCTCCTTCAGTACATCCTGTAAGCAACGCCCCAATTGTCCGCCACTCCCTAATACCAACACGCTTTGCTTCTCTATTGTTCCCATAATGGCAAGGCACTGTCTTTTGGTGAAATGATGTGTTCCTCTTCCGGAACCTGCCAGTCGATGTTAAAAAACGGATCGTCAAAACGATAGCCGAATTCCGCTGCTTGATGATAAAAATTATCGCATTTATAGAAAAAGGTCGCTTCTTCACTCAAGACCGAAAAACCATGTAAACAACCTCTGGGCACAAAAAGTTGTTGCTTATTGCTTGCATTTAGCCTTATTACTACTTTTTTTAAATACGTGGGGGAGTCTTTACGCAAATCTACAGCCACATCCAAGACTTCTCCCGCCAAGACCCGTACTAACTTTGCCTGCGCATATTCTCCCTCTTGCGCGTGCAAACCCCTAATGACTCCATACACCGAATGCGATTCATTGTCCTGTACAAAATTTGTTTGTAAACCGGTTTGTTCTTGAAAGCTCTTTTCGTTAAAACTTTCCATAAAGTACCCGCGTTCATCTGTAAACACCTTGGGGGTGATGACAAAGCAATCTTTTATGGCGGTTTGTTCTATGTTCATTGGGGTTTGTTTTGTTATGAGGTTATGCTGATATGGGGTTATGTTGTAATGTTGTAATGCTGTTATGTTGTTATCTTGTTATATTATTATACTCATAACTACATCACTGGATATCTCCATAACTATTTTATTGTTATGGGGTTATGTTGTAATGCTGTTATGTTGTAATGCTGTTATGTTGTAATGCTGATATGTTGTTATGGGGTTATAGGGTTTTAATTAATTTTGAAATCATTCTTCGAATGTAAATGATTCGATCTGAAACCAAATCAACTTGAGTAACTTCCGCTAAATAATTCAATCGAATAGCAATTTCAAATTGGGTTTCTAACTCTGACAGAGAACCTAAAGCTATATATAAAAACCTACAAAATTCCTTTTTTCCTTTTCTTCCTGCTCCTTCTGCTATATTCGACGGAACCGAAACAGCCGATCTTCTTATTTGACTTGTCAACCCATATAATTCTTCATTAGGAAAAGCCTTAGATATTCTATAAACATCCTCTACTAAATCCATACTTTCCTTCCATAATGTTAAATCTTTATGTGAGTTGATGGTCATTATTTTATTGTTATGGCGTTATCTTGTTATCTTGTTATGTTGTTATGATGTTATGTTGTTATCTTGTTATCTTGTTATATTAGTATACTCATAACTACATCACTGGATATCTCCATAACTATTTTATTGTTATTTTATTGCTATGCTGCTATGTTGTTATCCTGTTATCCTGTTATGTTGTTATCCTGTTATGTTAGTATACCCATAACTACATCACTTGATATCTCCATAACTATTTGATTATTATTTTATTGCTATGCTGATATGTTGTTATCCTGTTATCCTGTTATGTTAGTATACTCATAACTACATCAATTGATATCTTCATAACTATTTGATTATTATTTTATTGCTATGCTGCTATGTTGTTATCTTGTTATGTTGTTATGTTAGTATACTCATAACTACCTCACAGCGTAACTTTGTAACAACTTTAATTTGCTACTATTCGCCTTCTTCGGATGTATACTGCTTCCTATAATACGTTTGATAAGTCCCACTGGTAACATGCTGCATCCATGCTTCATTTGCTAAGTACCAGTCGATTGTTTTGGATAAGCCTTCTTCAAACGTCACGCTGGGCTTCCAGTCCAATTCTTTATTGATCTTACCGGCATCGATAGCATAACGCAAATCGTGTCCGGGACGATCGTTTACAAAGGTGATTAATTGTTCACTTTCTCCTTTTTCTCTACCTAATTTTTTATCCATTTGCCGACAAAGCAGCTTTACTAAATCGATATTTTTCCATTCATTAAAGCCTCCTATATTATAGGTTTCCCCGAGTTTCCCTTTTTCAAATAACAGCTTGATCGCAATAGCATGATCAATAACATATAGCCAATCGCGGGTGTAATTACCATCCCCATAAACAGGCAAGTTTTTTTTATGGATAATATTATTGATGAACAGGGGAATTAACTTTTCCGGAAACTGATTCGGTCCGTAATTATTGGAGCAATTAGAGATCACATAGGGCAAAGCATAGGTTTCTCCATAAGCACGCACAAAATGATCGGAAGAGGCTTTTGACGCAGAATATGGGGAATTCGGATCGTAATTCGTTTCTTCTGTGAATAAGCCGGTTGCACCCAATGTACCATACACCTCATCGGTACTGATATGGTAAAATAATGCCCCCTGTCCCCCCGAAGGGTGAAGTTTACTTTTCCAAGTATTTTTAGCTGCTTGAAGCAAATTTAAGGTTCCCATAATATTTGTTTTGGCAAAAGCCAAGGGATCGGTAATCGAACGATCTACATGCGATTCGGCTGCTAAATGAATCACCGCATCAAATTGATATTCTGCAAATAAATCATTTATTTTATCTGCATCGGTGATATCAGCTTTTAGAAAAGTATAATTTTCTTTATTCTCAATATCCGTTAGATTCTCTAAATTCCCAGCATAAGTGAGTGCATCTAAATTAAAAATATGATGCTCCGAATACGAATTGACAAACAATCGTACGACGTGGCTACCGATAAATCCCGCACCTCCGGTAATTAATATGTTCTTTGTTTTTAATTTAGATGATTTTCCCATAATTAATACTACTCTTCTTGTCCTGTGAAATAAGATTTGAGCCATATGCTTTAGGCGAGTTTCTATAATAAGGCTTCGGATTCAAAACACTTCAACAGGCTCAGTGTGACACTCAACTACTGTCATATTGAGCGAAGGAACGGAGTCAAAATATCTTTCAGTTGTGAAGAAGAAGATTTCTCGATTTCATTTAGATTCATTTGCTGTTATGCTGTTACAAGTTATCTTGTTATGCGGTTATGCAGTTGTCTTGTTATGATGTTATCTGGTTATGGTGTTATCTTGTGTTGCAATATGCCATATGCTTTATGCTGTAAGCTATAGTTTTGTTATGGAGTTATGCTGTTATGGTGTTACACGCTGTAAGCTTTAAGCGGTATGCTTTAAGTTAGTTTCTGAAAAAGGTTTTTTGTTTGCATTTCATTCCTCTCGTTCGAAATCAAAAAGATTAATATACCTAGCTAACCGCTAATAACTAAAGGGTTATTGCTACAAACCTACTTCTCGATAAAATTACTCCTTTCGTCGTAATCACTCGAAGTGACAGCTCATATAAGCTAAAAAAGACCCTTCATTTTCAAATTAACATATTAATTTATTCTAACTTCAAACTTCCAGCTTATAACATTTAACATTTAACATTATTCATTTAACAATTGAAAACACTTCGACAAGCTCAGTGTGACACTCGACTACTGTCATATTGAGCGAAGGAACGGAGTCGAAATATCTTTCCGTCGTGAAGAAGAAGGTTTCTCGATTTCATTTAGATTCATTTCCTGTTATGCTGTTACAAGTTACCTTGTTATTGAGTTATCTTGTGATGCAATATGCCATATGCTTTATGCTGTAAGCTATAGTTTTGTTATGGGGTTATGCAGTTATCTTGTTATGATGTAGTTTAGTTTCGCCTTGTCCGTTCGAGTGTTTTTAAGCACAATTCAATACTTCTCGATAAAATTACTCCTTTCGTCGCAATCACTCGAAGTGACAGCTCATATAAGCTAAAAAAGACCCTTCATTTTCAAATTAATATATTAATTTATTCTAGCTTCAAACTTCCAGCTTAAAACATTAAACATTTAACATTATTCATTTAACAATTGAAAACACTTCGACAGGCTCAGTGTGACACTCGACTACTGTCATATTGAGCGGAGGAACGGAGTCGAAATATCATTCCGTCGTGAATAAGAAGACGCTTCGACTTCATTTCATTTCGCTCAGCGTGACAAATATTTTTCAAAATTCAGTATTAAACATTCAACATTATTCATTCAACATTAAACACCTAAAGCTCCTCACTCCAAATCAACAAGGGTTGTTCTTCGTTGGCTTGTAAATAAGCTTGTTCTGCTCCCGGCTCTAATAACACATAGCGAATCGGTTTATGAATGATGCCTTCTGCTTTACTGATTAAATGCGTTAAATACTGCCGATCGATCTCCTCTCCTACTAAGATTAAATCGATTACTTCTGCTTCCAACCCTCGCGCTAACTTCCCTTCTAAAAACACCCGTTCTAAGTTCCCGATTTTCGACAACACATGATTGATAATTTCATCGATCCCTACATATTTTCGTACAATGCCTTGCATTTCCTTAAATAAGGGATGACCTGTATCGGCTTTAAAGTATTTGCGATTACCTTCTTTTTCACTTTCCAGCATACCCGCTTCTTCAAAACGGTTCAATTCTAAACGTATGGCATTGGTACTTTCGCCAAACTCTGTTTCCAGGCTTCGCAAATACGAACGACTGCTGCTGTTCAAAAAGAATTTGAGCAGGAGTTTTATTCGTGTTTTAGAACTTATTAAGGTTTCTAACATGGTTTTATGATGGGGTTAGGTGTAGGCTGTTTGAATGTTATGTTGTTATGGTGTTACGCTGTTACGCTGTTATTTTGTTAGGCTGTAGGCGTTGGTATAGGTATATGCTTTAAGCCGTAAGCTTTAGGCTTTATGCTAGTTTTCTATAGAAGCACGAATCAGGAAACAAGAAATAGGACTTTTTTCGTTTTTAAGTTAAGACTTTCCGACTTCCGACTTCCGACTTCAAACATTATTCATTCAACAATTGAGGACACTTCGACAGTACTAGTTGTGAGTTCAGAATGTAGCGTTATGAGTTAGTATTAAAGTGGTGAACGTTCATTTTCAAATTAACCCATCACCAAATTAGTCCTTTCCAGCTTCCAACTTCTAGTTTCTAGTTTCTAGTTTCTAGTTTCAACATTAGACAACTAAAACATACTTCGACAAGCTCAGTATGACAATTTCAATTTTTATTTTCAAATTGATCCATCAACACATTAACTTCTTCCAGCTTCAAGCTTCAACAATCAAAAAACGCTACAACAGTACGAATGTCATGCTGAGCTTGTCGAAGCATTAGTAAAGTTTGTATTCGTTTAATAACTATCCGTTACCTTTTTGGTGTTGAGTATAGTTCTTTGCATATTCCTTTAGCCTTTCCCAATCTTTATTAATCAAGGCTTCCTTTTTCTTACGAGTCCAACCTTTTAATTGTTTCTCTTTTAAAATAGCTAAATTAACATCAGTAAACGCAGCATACCATTTAAGCTTAACAGGTCTTCTCAAATAAGTATAAGAATCTTTATCCATGCCTATATTATGTTCTTCAACTCTTTCGAATACGTTAGATGTTACTCCTATATAATAAGAGCTGTCTAAACATTCTACGATGTAAACATAATATAGTTTCATTATAGTTCATAAGCACACTTCGACAGGCTCAGTATGACAATTTCATTTTTCATTTTCAAATTTACCCATCATCACATTAACCCATCACCAAATTAGTCCTTTCCAACTTCCAACTTCTAGTTTCTAGTTTCTAGTTTCAACATTAAACAACTAAAACATACTTCGACAGGCTCAGTATGATAATTTCAATTCATCATTCCCATAGCTTCGCCTCCTCAGTCACAGACTAAGTCAGCCAACAATGGGTTTGTATTATATTAAACCGCCTCTACTTGGGCTTTTGAAAGCTCTACGCTTAGTGAGCAATTTAACTGCTCTAATTGCAAACAGACTCGGTTTTTTTGTTGTCGTATCACCACTCCGTTTTTCCCTTCAAACACCCCGTGTTTTACACGCAATTGTTGTCCGGGCTCATAGTGTGTTATAGCAATGGTTTCGGCAGCATAGTCATTAAAAAAGGCTTGCACCGATTGCATTTCTTTTTCTGAAATAACCGCCGGTTGTTGCAACCAATAGACAAAAGCCACCACACCCGGGGTTTTTAATACCTCCAAGCGATTTTTTGCTGTCGTTTTAACAAACACATACGAAGAAAAATAAGGAACCTGTACTTTTTTCTTGCGATCGCTCCATTGGCGAACTTCCGTTTTTAACGGGCAATACGCCTCGAAACCTTGTTGGTCTAAGCGATCGTTAACTTTCTTCTCCGCCCTGCTTTTTACATATACTGCATACCACTGCATAAACGAGTAGTTTTTTTACTCAAACTAACGACAAATATAGAATATTCGTTTTATTTTACAAACGCTTTTGTTAAACAAAGCATTAGGAGAATGTTAAGTTATGGAGTTATCTTGTTATGGGGTTATGTTGTTATGTCGTTATGTTGTTATGGGGTATCAGGCGGTAAGCTTTAAGCATTTTGCTTTAGGCGTATTTCAATAACATAGGTTGCTTTCAAAACACTTCGACAATTTCGATGGTTATCGGGATCGGAACCATCGGGGATCAAACAGCCTAAAATTTTATGCAGCCGGCTCTGCAAATTTTACGAGCTATTTTCTATAGGCCGGTTTTTCTCAACTATAAATAATTTTTTTTTGAAAGAATTTTTAGTTTCCTTTCATCTCTTCTCTATATTCTTTTTTCTTTTTATTAAAAGCAATACACTTTAAGCTATACGCTTGTTCCTAAACAATTATCCTTCATTTTCAAAAACACTTCGACAGGCTCAGTGTGACAGATCATTTTCAAATTTTCAAATTATTCCATTATCATATCAACCCCTTCCAGCTTCTAACTTCCAGCTTCAAACATTCAACATTAAACATTAATCATTTGACAATTAAAAACACTTCGACAGGCTCAGTGTGACAGCACGTATGTCATGCTGAGCTTGTCGAAGCATTAGTTAATGCTTGTAATAGCTAAATAACTATCAGTTGAGCAGAAGAAGATTTCTCGACTTCATTTGGATTCATTTCCTGTTATGCTGTTACAAGTTAGCTTGTTATGGTGTTTTATTTTTATGCTGTTTGCTGCATGATATATGCTTTAGACTGTAGGCGTATTTTAAATAAAACCCCTTCATTTTTAAATTAACGTATTAATTTATTCTAGCTTCTAACTTCCAGCTTCCGTTTTCGACTTCAAAACACTTCGACAGGCTCAGTGTGACATTTTAATTCAAAATTTTCAAATTGATCTATTACCACATTAATCCTTTTCAGCTTTAACCTTTAAACGTCAAACATTCATCATTCAACATTCATCATTCAACATTCAACATTCAACATTTAAAACTATCCCTCTATAAACAAAAAAATCCCAAGCTATGCTCGGGAATTTTATACTACTTAAATAAGTGCTCACTTATCACTTACAGCTTATTGCCTATTGCATATTGCTTAAGGCTTAAGGCTTAAGGCTTATTGCTTCATACCACAAAACTACACGATCATACCTGCCGCAACAGTTTCATTGGTACTTTCATCTATTAAGATCAGACTACCGGTATTGCGATTTTCGCGGTACGGATCTATCATTAAGCGACGCGAGGCACGAACCCTAACACGAGCAATATCATTCATCGCTAGGTGATCATCATCAGTAATGCGGTCATAGGTATTGATATCTATTTTATACACTACTTTTTTAATCATGGCACGTTGCTCATTAGCGGTATGCATTAAGGTGTATTTTGTACGGGGTTTTGCCGGCTCATTATTCAGCCAACATAACATTACATCAAATTCCTGCTCGGTTTCCGGTTGGTTGTTGGTTTTTACCAGCATATCGCCTCGACTGATATCGATATCATCTGTTAACGTAATCGCTATAGACATTGGTGCAAAGGCTTCTTGAACCTCTTCTTCTCCGGCATTGATACTTTTAATGGTTGAGGTAAAGCCTGATGGCAATACACTTACCTCATCGCCTACTCGGTATATTCCGCTGGCAAGACGCCCGGCATAACCACGGTAATCGATAAAGCCTTCTTTTTGCGGACGGATAACGGTTTGTACTGCAAAACGCCCGTCTACCTTATTGATATCACTACTGATATGCATATTTTCCAACTCATGTAATAGTGGAGCACCTTGATACCAGTCCATATGGGTAGAGCGGTTAACCACATTGTCGCCTAACAAAGCACTAATCGGAATAAAACGTACATCTTTAATCAAGAGTTTAGAGGCAAATTCTTCAAACTGACTCATAATATCTTCATAAACCTCCTCTTTAAAATCGACTAAATCCATTTTATTGATGCATACAATAATATGCGGAATCTGTAGCAACGAAGCGATAAAGGTATGCCTTTTGGTCTGCTCGATAACCCCATTACGCGCATCGATTAAGATGATGGCCGCATTGGCTGTTGAAGCACCGGTTACCATATTACGGGTATACTGAATGTGCCCCGGGGTATCGGCAATAATAAATTTTCGTTTCGGGGTGGTAAAATAACGGTAAGCGACATCGATGGTGATACCCTGCTCGCGCTCATCTTTTAAGCCGTCGGTAAACAAGGCTAAATCTACCCCTTCTTGTCCTTTTTTCTTACTGGTATTGCTAACCGATTCTAGTTGATCTTCAAAAATTGATTTTGAATCGTATAACAAACGTCCGATAAGTGTACTTTTTCCGTCATCTACACTTCCGGCCGTCGTAAATCGTAATAATTGATTTTTATTTATTTCCATGGTAATCGCTTTATACTTTAGGCTTTAAGCCGTAAGCTTAATCCCTATATTTTTAACAAATACGTTGTTTTATAATTAACTTTTCAGTTTCTGACTCAAACGATACAATTTACGCTTGACGTGATTCACCTTCTCATTTAACTCTTCAGAAGTCGTATAATCAATAAAATTTAAATCCTTACTTAATAGAATAAAATATTCTAATTCATGAGCAGAACCTAAGCTGATTTGAACAAACCGATTAAAATCTTTATCCGAATCCCTACCGCATCCTTCACTAAAATTAGATGGAATTGAATAGGCAGCTCTTCTCATTTGTGATATTAGTTGATACTTTTCATCTTGAGGGTAATTGCTTGTCAATTTATAAATATCAAGTGTCAATTTATGTGACAGTTTCCAAACCTCATATTTACTAAAATCCCTCATCAAAATTCTTTTAAGTGGTTAAAAAACAGCTAAAAGCTTAGTGCTAATAGCTTACTGCTTAGTAATTAGAAATACCCTTCCCGTTTACGGTCTTCCATAGCTGTTTCTGAACGCTTATCATCGGTTCGATTACCACGCTCTGTCTGCCGCATGGCCGATACCTCTAAGGCTATTTTCTCTAAGGTATCTGCATCACTCTCGATCCCGCCCGTAATGGTAATATCGCCTAAGGTTCTAAACCGAATTTTTTTGGTAAGAATTTCTTCATGATCTTCTAACTGCAGGTATTCGGAATTCGGAATCCACGAACCGTTTCGCAACACCACTTCTCGCTCATGTGCAAAATACAAGGAAGGAATCTCAATATTCTCTCGCTTGATATAATTCCACACATCCATTTCAGTCCAATTACTAATTGGAAAAGCTCTAAAATGCTCTCCTTCAAAATGCTTACCGTTGAGTAAGTTCCATAATTCCGGACGTTGGTTTTTAGGATCCCATTGTCCAAAATCATCTCGATGTGAAAAGAAACGTTCTTTGGCACGGGCCTTTTCTTCATCGCGTCGGCCTCCCCCAATGGCACAATCAACTTTATTAGATTCAATTGCATCTAACAAGGTGGTAATTTGCAAGGCATTTCGAGTAGCATTTTTCCCTTTTTCCTCTTGCACCCGTCCTTGATCAATCGATTCTTGAACCGAGCCCACGATAAGCCGCGCTCCTAGATTTTCGATTAAATCATCACGAAACTGAATAGTTTCCGGAAAATTATGTCCGGTATCCACGTGCATTAAGGCAAAGGGTATATTTGCCGGGTAAAAAGCTTTTTTAGCCAGGTGGGTGACTAAAATGGAGTCTTTTCCACCGGAAAATAAAATTACCGGATTCTGAAATTGCGCGTGTACCTCTCGTAAAATATAAATCGCTTCCGATTCTAATTCATCGAGGTAATTTAAATAGTATTTATTCATAATGCTGGCATTATCTAGGTTATTACTTTTTTATTGTTTTTGTATTTTAGGCTGTAGGCTGTACGCTAGTTTTTTTTTAGAAACAAGAGACACGAACCAAGAAACAGGACTCTTTTTCTATAGTAAACAAAAGAGTTAATTGTCATGCTGTTCCGATAGCTATCGGAATCGATTCAGCATCTCATCCTTTTTTATTCATCAGTTAATAGCTAACAGTTTTCAGTTACTAAATTAGTTTAGGTTTTCTTCATAAAGGAATTTAAAATTCTACATTTTTTAAAAGCGTTATGCTTTAAGCGCTAAGCTGTAAGCGAATTTCTAAAAAAGACACCTTAGCTTCAAAACACTTCAACATTTATCATTTTAAGACAATTAGTACTCTATTAAATTTCTTCATTTTCAAATTTTCAAATTGATCCATGATCACATAAACCTCTTCTAGCCTCCAGACTCAAGCTTCAAATCAACATTCTTTTCTACATATTCTTTACTCTTTTTTCTTATTATTGAAAGCTGTACGCAATATGCTTTAGGCTGTACGCTAGTTTTTTTTAGAAACAAGAGACACGAAACAAGAACCAGGACTCTTTTCATTTTCAAGTTAAGACTTCCCCGACTTCTAACTTCAAACATCCAGCTTCCAACATTCAACATTATTCATTATTCATTAAACAATTGAAAAACACTTCGACAGCTCCGTATGACAATTTCATTTTCAAATCAACACATCAGCACATCAACCCCTTCCAACTTTCAACTTCAAGCTTCAAGCTTCTAGCTTCTAGCTTCTAGTTTCTAGTTTCTAGTTTCTAGTTTCAACATTAATAATTCAAAATTTCAACTGTTTCACCAACTGCTCTAAGCCTTCCTCTAAACTCAATTTTTCGGTATCAATTACAACATCTGCATGCTTGGGTGCTTCATACGGAGCGGATATTCCCGTAAAATTAGCTATTTCTCCTGCTCGTGCTTTTTTATATAAGCCTTTAACATCCCGCTCTTCACATGTTTCAACACTCGCTTTTACATAGACTTCCATAAAATTATCGGCACCCACAATTTCTTTGATAGCCGTACGATCTTTAATCAACGGAGACACAAATGCTGCGATTGTTAGCATTCCGGCATCCACAAAGAGTTTTCCTATTTCCGCTATACGGCGTAAATTTTCCGCTCGTCCTTCCGGGGTGAAATCTAAGTCTTGATTGATTCCTCTTCTGATGTTATCACCATCCAACACATAAGTATGCAAGCCTTGTTGATGCCAGTAACTTTCTAAGGCATTTGCTAAGGTGGACTTTCCCGAACCCGACAAGCCCGTAAACCAAATCAACTTTCCAGGATGCTGATGCAGCTGTTCGCGTTCTTTACGCGTTACTTGATAATCTTGTTGAATGACATATTTATTCATAACCATGTTCTCTCTCTTTTGTTAATCCGTAAGACGATTTATACCATACCCGCTCATGGAGGTAATACAACAACATTTTGGTGATCACTTCAGCCAAACCAATCTGTAATCCGGCCATAGGATCTCCCGAAATGATCCACGCTAAGGTCATGGTATCCAGCGTTCCTACTAACCGCCAGGTAAGTGTTTTAGCGATATGCCGCTTCCGACTTTCGAGAATTTCACCTTCTTTGGACAAGTTTAAATTAAACCACACCCGTTCATGGAGGTAATACAACAGCATTTTAGTCACCACCTCTGCTACTCCGATACTCAAACCTAGCAATGGATCGCCGGTAATTAGCCAAGATAATAAAATGGTATCGATAGTCCCAACCATACGCCAGGTAATGGTTTTAGCGATATGTCGCTTTCGTGAACTATGGTGTTGATTTTTCAAGCTTTACTATTATATTAATTAAGCGATGATCAAATTTTTTACAAATAACTTAAAACCTACAATTCCCACCAAATTTATAGGAGTTAAAATTTAAATTTTTTTAAAAGCTGTAGCCAGTATGCTTTAGGCTGTACGCTAGTTTTTTTAGAAACAAGAGACACGAACCAAGAAACAGGACTCTTTTTCTATAGTAAACAAAAGAGCTAATTGTCATGCTGAACTCGATTCAGCATCTCATCCTTTTTTATTCATCAGTTAATAGCTAACAGTTTTCAGTTACTAAATTAGTTTAGGTTTTCTTCATAAAGGAATTTAAAATTCAACATTTTTTAAAAGCGTTATGCTTTAAGCGCTAAGCTGTAAGCTGTAAGCGAATTTCTAAAAAAGGACACCTTACCTTCAAAACACTTCAACATTTATCATTTTAAGTCAATTAGTACTCTATTAAATTTCTTCATTTTCAAATTTTCAAATTGATCCATGATCACATAAACCTCTTCTAACCTCTAGACTCAAGCTTCAAATCAACATTCTTTTCTACATATTCTTTGCTCTTTTTTCTCTGCTCTCCAAATTATTAAAAGCTGTACGCAATATGCTCTAAGCTATATTCTAATCTTTATAGAAAATGAAACAGGACTCTTTTCGTTTTCAAGTTAAAACTTCCCCGTCTTCTAACTTTAAACATCAAACATTAAACAAGCCTTTATTTTTCAAATTGATTCATTAAACATTCAACCTTAAACATTATTCATTCAACAATCATAAAACACTCTAACAGACCTGGGGTGACAATCGGCTACTGTCATATTGAGCGAAGAAACGGAGTCGAAATATCTTTCTGTTATGAAAAGAAGAAAATTTTCGGTTTCCTTGATTTCATTTCTTGTTATGTTGTTACAAGTTATCTTGATATGGTGTTGGGTTGTTAGCTTTAAGCTATAAGCTTTACGCTATAAGCAGCATTCATTATACAGCTTCTATTGATAGCTGGTTATTTTTTTGCGAGTGGAATTTAACATTTAACATTCAACCTTCAACAATCAAAATACACTTCGACAAGCTCAGTGTGACACTCGGCTTTTAATCTATTGAGCGAAGCAAAAGAGGCGAAATATCGTTTCGTTATTAAAGAAGAAGGCACTTGGGTTTCACAAATGTCATGCTGAACTTGTTTCAGCATCTCATTGCGGGTAGCTGTAAGCTATAGGCTTTACGATATAAGCAGCTTTTAGTATACAGTTTCTAATGACAGTTTGTTATTTCTTTGAGAGTGGAATTCAATCTTCAATAGTTAACCTTCGACAATTAAGGTTAAACATTATTCAAAACGTAAACGACTAGTCTAGCATTCCTTTTTGATTTTGTTCACGATCTACAATATCAGCTAAAGTAGCTTTCTTTAGACGTCGAACTGTTTCATTACGAATCTCCATAACAACTTGCCGAATACCGCAAGTTTCTTCATCAACACACTCTTCGCAAGGCTCATAATAGTCGTAGGTAACACATGGCAATAAAGCGATAGCGCCATCAAACAAACGGGTAACTGAGGCCATATGGATTGCTTCAGGTTCTTTATGAAGGGAATAGCCTCCATATTTTCCTTTCTTACTATCTACAATTCGAGCATTTTTAAGCTCCACCAAAATAGATTCTAAGAATTTTAAAGGAATATTTTGTGCTTGAGCAATTGTACTTACCGAAATTGGAGCTTGAGCACGATTTCGTGCCAGATAAACCAAAGCGTTGAGAGCGTATTTTGTTTTTTTTGAGAGCACTTTTTGTATTCTATGAATTGCCCAAAGATACATGTTCTTTAAAAAAACGCCTCCTTTCTCCATTTAATTTGACTATTTTTACAAGCAAAAGTTAGGGTCAACCAAACTTTTGCTTATAAAAATACAACAGTCTAGTTACACAGCCTAAAAATAACTTTAAATTTCTAAGGCTATTTTTTTATATTATTTAAGTCAGTGTTATAATTAAATCCTTGGAGAATTTATTTAATGGTGCAGTGATAGGAAGTGGTCGTTCTGGTGCAACTGCCGCCTATGAATTGGCAAAAAAAGGAATAAAAACCATACTTATCGAAAAAGAAACATTGCCACGCTACAAAACATGTGGAGGCGGTTTTGTGTATAGAGGACTAAGAAATATGCCTTTTTCGGTAGATGAAGCGATCGACATTAAGTTTAATGAAGTAGATATTCTCTTTGGCGCGAAAAATCTTTCGTTTAAAACGAAAAGAGAAAAGCCTATCATTAGCATGGTAATGCGTGATCAATTTGATCATCTCATCGTAAAGAAATCGCAAGCTGAAGGAGTTGAATTATTAGAAAATACTAAAGTTGAAAATTTAATATTCCATGAGGATTATACACAAATAGAAACTTCACAAGGAAAAATAAATACCAAATTTATCATTGCTGCCGATGGTGCACTAAGTCCAACAGCAAAATTAACCGGATGGGAAGAAACCCGGAGAATGTCTCCCGCATTAGAATATGAAATTACGGTAAGCGACGAAACTTTTAAAAAATTGGCTGAATCGGCTAGATTTGATATTGATGCTGCTCCCCAAGGTTATGGTTGGTGTTTTCCTAAAGCAAATCATTTATCTGTAGGCTTGGGTTGCACTATGAAATCTAGTAAAAAGATCAATTTAAAAAAAGCTTACCAGGAGTATCTTAAAATGTTAGGCATAAAAGAAGTTTTAAGTGAAGAAGCGCACGGATTTATCATCCCTACTTCTCCGCGGACTGATGGTTTTGTTAAAAAGAATGTATTTCTTACCGGTGATGCTGCAGGGTTTGCAGATCCTATTACTGCGGAAGGAATTTCTAATGCAATCGCTAGTGGTTTAATGGCTGCCCATGCTATTATTGAAAGTCAATTAAATGTAGAGAAAGCTGAAACTTTATACTTAGAAAAATTAAACAAAAAGTTACTCCCTGAACTAGAAACAGGCATAAAATTAGCTAAGATTTTCTATGGTCAAAAAAAATTACGCAACATTTTATTGAAGAAACACGGACAGAGAGCTGCAGAATATATGACCGATATTTTTATGGGCGATAGTACTTATCCTCAAAATTTCTATGCAAAGGTCAAGCAAAAATTTAAGATCCCTTTTTAAACATAAAAAAAGGCTGTCTAAAAAGTCTATTTTTGTCAACCTGAACTTGATTCAGGTTCTCATACTGATTTGTATTTCAGGATTATGAGATTCTGTTCCGAAAGCTATCGGAATAAATTCAGAATGACGCTTTTTTATTTTTTTAGACAGCCTCTTTCTATTCGAAATTAAAATGATGGTTATGATATAACCTCAAAGTTTTTTGCACTTTGTTGTGCTTGTTTAATTTCTTCGCGTTGCTTTACCAAAATATCTTTAGTTGTTGGTGGTAAATCTTCAGCAATTACTTCATCATATTCATTAATTGCAGACTGCTCTCCACGTTGAACTTCTTCCATAATATTTTCATGCTTATCTGAAGAAACCGCGGCTTTTAAATCCATCCACGCGCGATGAGCAGCTCCTTTTACACTCCCTCCTTTATCTGGAGATTTTCCGTAATTTTTGATTTCAGACTTTAATTGATGTCCAAAATCATAACGTTTCTGTGCTTGTTCAGATAAAAAATCTTTCATTTTTGGGTTTTCAACTCGTTCTGCAGCATCTTTATATCCTTTTTCTGCATCGTAGTTTTTTTCTAAAAGCTGATTTAATCTTTTTGATACTTTGTCTGTAAATTCCATAGCTAATTTTTTATTTAAATTTAGCATACAAACCGATTGCAAGTGAATTAATTAACTATGATTAACAACTGATTTAACGAAGATTAACGAATAAAAATAAAATGACTAATTATTAATTTGTTCAACGTTTTTTTCTTGATAAATAGCACGTTTAGGAATTGGAATTTTAATTCCGTTTTCATCAAGCGCCTTTTTTACCGCTTCAAGCTGCTCCCAATAAACCGGCCAATAATCTACCGATTCTACCCAACAACGTGCAACAACTTTCAATTCATATTCTCCTATTTCATCCAGCCATACATCCGGTGGTATTCGCTTTATTATTCTAGGATGTTTGTAAAGTGTGTTAATAATGATCTCGCGCACATGATCTATATCAGCTTCATAAGAAAATTTCAATTTTAAATCTATTCTGCGTTCATGCTCCATTGTTCGGTTATCTACATCACTATTGGAAACATTTCCATTAGGCATGGTAATTATCCTGCCGTCAAAAGTTTTAATTCGCGTATAAAGGATATCAATTTTTTGAACAAAGCCTAAATTATTATTGACATGAATTAAATCTCCGACTTTAAAAGGCTTAAAAACCAATATTAAAACTCCGCCTGCAAAATTCGCTAAACTTCCCTGTAGAGCTAAACCGATGGCAATTCCAGCAGCACCGAAAATTGCTAAAAAAGAAGCGGTCTTAATTCCTAAAATTGAACCAATTATAAAAAACAAAAAACCATACAGTAAAAAAATAGAGAGACTTTCAATAAAGGTAGTTAAAGATAATTCTACTTTAGATTTTCGAAGGATATTCTTTAAAATTCGCATTGAAATTTTAATCACAAAAATTCCTAAGAGTAAGCATATTAAAGCATAAATTATATTAGGCCCTATTTCTACTAGAAAATTTAAGAATTGTGATTTTACTTCAGTCCAAAAACTTATATCCATCGCTTGTATTTTAAAGCTTAATTTACAATTTTTTCTGATCAAGTCTTTGTTGTGCTTGCATCAAACTTTTTTGCAATTCTTGATATTGTGTTGTTGCTATAATTATTTTTTCAGGTTGGTTTTTTAACCGAAAACTTAAACCCAGACCAGATTGAGCACAAAAAAAGGTTTTGCCTCCATAGCCCAATTTCCAACCCATTCCGTAATACCAAGGAATAGTTTCTTTCTGAAAACTATCTGTCTTTATTTCATCTATCGTATAAGCTTTTCTTATACGTCCTGCACCAAAACGTAAACACAGTTCATTTTCACTAACTTCAATTCTTAATTGATACAAATGATAAAATAACAAGCACAGAAAAACTAAGGAAATTAATAAGGTTAACACTGCTAATTGATTAGCTGCTGGATTTAACAGTAGATTTACAATAGCTATTGACACAAACAAAATCAGCATCCCCACAGGAATGCTGATAATATAACTTATAATTCTTTCTTTATATAAAATACGACTCATTAATAAGCAAAGATTTCTTGAATTTTAGCTTTTACTTTTTCAGTTGAAGGAATCATTGTTTCTTCTAAGGTAGAATTCAATGGGATTGCAGGCATATTTTCTGAACCAATCGTCATAACCGGTGCATCTAAATATTTAAAACACTCTTCCTGAATTTTACCCGATAATGCTCTAGCAAACGTATTATCTGAAGGTTCTTCAGTAACTACTAAACATTTCCCACATTTTTTAACCGATTTCATAATGGTTTCTTCATCCAGCGGAGAAAGTGTACGTAAATCGACTACTTCAATTTGATCTTGCATTCCTAATTCTTCGGAAGCGTTCATCGCCCAATGCACGCCCATTCCATAAGTAATAATAGACAAAGTTTCTTTTTCTTCTTGCTTCCAAATTTCTTGCAACACCCAAGCTTTCCCGAAAGGCAACACGTAATCTTCACTTGGTTCTACTGAAGTTGCCCCTTTTGTTCCGGGAACTTTGCTCCAGTATAAACCTTTATGTTCAAAAATCACTACCGGATTTGGATCGTAATAGGCTGCTTTCATCAATCCTTTTAAATCTGCTCCATTACTCGGATAAGCAATTTTTAATCCGCGGATATTGGTCACCACACTTTCTACGGAAGAAGAATGATATGGACCACCGCTTCCATAAGCGCCAATCGGAACACGAAGAATCATTGAAACAGGCCATTTTCCGTTAGATAAGTAACAGCTTCTACTTACTTCTGTAAATAACTGATTTAAGCCCGGCCAAATGTAATCTGCAAATTGAACCTCGACAATAGGTTTTAAACCAACAGCTGACATTCCTACCGTTGACCCGACGATAAATGCTTCTTGAATAGGTGTATTAAAGACGCGATTATCTCCAAATTTCTGTGCTAAAGTTGCGGCTTCACGAAAAACACCGCCTAATCTTCCACCAACATCTTGTCCGTAAAGCAAACATTCTTTGTGTTTTTTCATCAGTTCTTCAACTGCGAAAAGGGCACAATCTACCATCACTACTTTTTCAGCTCCTTCGGGAGAGCGTTCTCCTTTTTCTTCGGTGATCGGCGTCGGAGCAAAATCATGCGTAAATAAATCTTCCGGTTTGGGATCTTCTGCCGCTAAAGCTTCTTGATAACTTTCCTTTACTTTTACGCTAGCCAAAGCTTCAATAGCTTCTAATTCATCTTCCGTAAAATCATTTTTAGCGAGCATTTCTTTCATCTTCGGATAAGGATCGCGTGTTTTTGCTTCCTCCAAATCATCTCGATAAAATTCCATTCGCACGCCGGAAGTATGGTGATTTAGCAAAGGAACTTTTGCATGAATAAGCATTGGTCTTCTTTCCTTCCGGATAGTTTCTAAAGCTTTATTAATGGTAGTATAACTTTCTTCAAAATCAGTTCCATCAATACTAATTGCCTCTAAACCTTTAAAGCCTTGTGCATATTCTGCTGCATTTTGAGCTCTTGTTTCTGCTTCACTGGCAGAAATATCCCAACCATTATCTTGCACCACATATAAAATTGGCAATTGCTTTAACACAGCCATTTGAAAAGCTTCAGCAATTTCCCCCTCGGTAACACAAGCATCCCCTAAGGAGCAAACTACAACCGGCTTTTCATTATTTTCTAAGGCTTTATCATGCCCCATATCTTTAAAAAAGGCATATTGCTCGTCGGCTTTAAAAAGATCTCCCCCTTCACGATAATACATCCCTAAAGCAACACCGGTAGCCGGAATTGCCTGCATTCCTGTTGCTGAACTTTGATGAGGAATTTTAGGTTTATCGGCATCTTTTAAACTCGGATGCGAATAATAGGTTCTTCCTCCCGAAAAAGGATCGTCTTTTTTTGCCAGCACCTGCAACATTAAATCTTTAGGCTCCATTCCGATTCCTAATAAAATTGAATCATCTCGGTAATATGGAAAAACATAATCTTGCGGTAAAAGCTGCATTCCAACTGCTGTCTGAATTATTTCATGTCCTCGAGAGGTTGCATGCACGTATTTAGATACTGTTTTAAAGTTCTCTTCATATAAATCTGTCATTGCCTTTGCTGTACAAAGGTTTGAGAATGCTTTTTTGAATATATCTTTGGTTATCATTTTTTTATTTTTTATTCATTTTTAGAACCACGACACACGACTTTTTTGAATCAAGACACTTTAAGAGTCAAGACTGTCAATAAAATTCGAAATTTTACTTTGTAATTTTTGTGCATTATTTATTAAACTCAGATATTTTTCTTCCGGAAGAAAATTTTGACGAAAACAAACTGTCAGCTGGGTTTCCCATTCATAAGTAGAGCCCAAACTATCTTCTAAGTATTTTACAAAATGCTTATCGGTTCTTTTACTAGATCCTTCTGAAATATTTGAGGCAATGGAAACAGAACAACGATTCATTTGACTTCTCAATCCAAATTTTTCATAATCTGGCAAAGTAGAAGTGAAAGAATAATTTTCATCAATCAAATCCATAGCTTCTATCCAGATTTGTAATTTTTTAAAGTTATGTCGTCTCATTTTACCCCTGTCTTGTTTCTACTTGTCTTGTTTCAAAACCTCCTTTTTATATTAAAATCTTCAAAATAATCGGCAACGCGACGCAAAAAACTACCACCTAAAAATCCATCGACTACGCGATGATCAAATGATAGGGATAAGTACATCATACTTCTGATTTCAATTTTATCGCCATCTTCGTATTCCATTACCTCTGCCCTCTTTTTGATAATCCCGGTTGCTAGAATAGCAACTTCAGGCTGATTAATAATTGGTGTTCCCATTAAGCTTCCGAATGTCCCAACATTGGAGATAGTAAAAGTACTTCCGCTGGTATCGTCGTGTTTCAATTTATTATTTCGAGCTTTATCAGCCAACTGATTTACCTCTTTTGCAATTGTTTGTAAATCTTTTTCATTCGCTTCTTTTACGACAGGAACAATTAAATTTCCACTTGGTAAAGCGGTAGCCATCCCGATATTTATGGATTCTTTTTTAATGATATTTTTCCCATCAACACTTACATTAATCATCGGAAAATCTTGAACCGCTTTTGCTACAGCTTCAACAAATAATGGGGTAAAAGTTAATTTTTCACCGTATTTCTCCTGAAAGGCTTTTTTATTAGCATTTCTCCAATTTACCATTTCAGTTAAATCAGCTTCCACATAAGCGGTTACGTGTGGAGAAGTATGTTTAGAAAACACCATATGATCTGCTATCATTTGGCGCATTCTGTCCATTTCTACAATTTCTCCTTTTCCTTTATCTAATTTTAAATCTGGAACTTGAAAACCATTGTTTTCAGGAATAGCTTGTGCAAATTGTGCCGGCCGCCCTTCTTCAATATACTTAAAAATATCGCTTTTTCGTAAACGCCCCTCGTGACCGGTTGCAGGGATTCGCGCTAATTCTTCATAACTGATATAATAATCTTTCGCTATATTTTGAATTAAAGGAGAAAAAAAGGTATTCTGATTTTCATTTAGCGTATAACTTTTAGAAGTAGAAACCGCTGGTTTTTTTTTAGCAGCTTTTTTAGGAGCTACCGCTTCTTTTGGTTTGTCCGGCGACTTTTTTTCTGTTTGCTTTTTTGTAGGCTTAGCCGATTGATCTGCTGAAGCTTCAATTTTTGCAATGACTTGCCCTACTTGCACCACTGTATCTGCTTGTGCTAAAATTTCGGTTACTTTTCCGTTGGCAGGCGCAGGAACTTCAGAATCTACTTTATCGGTAGCGACTTCTAAAATTATTTGATCTTTTTCTATTTCATCTCCTTCATTTACCAACCAATTAATGATGGTTCCTTCAGAAATGCTTTCACCCATTTTGGGTAATTTAAACTCTATTGTTGACATAAATAAGCTTATGTAATCGTTATATTTTGTACGTAAACAAAAATAGCATTTTATGCTTATTTATAGGGCTTATTTTCAGCTTTTAGTAGAAATCAATTACTTTTTTCTAAGATATTTTAAAAATAGTAATGCAAAAGAGGTCGTCTAAAAACAAATTAGGCGACCTTTTATATTTTGCATTATTCTCACCTCTTTTACTATTTGTTGGTTACAATTCATTAATAGCTTTTAAAAATATGGCTTAGCGATGATTATATTGCTAAGCTCACTTTTTAAAGGTTATGTACCATTGCAATTAAGTCTATTTCAGTCTCTACCTTTTCTATTCCTCTTAGCATAAACCTTTTGAAGTTCATATTGTGCTTGATATTACCAAACACAGCTTCAATATCCCAACATCATTGTTTGCGTTGTACTACTCCTTTTGGACTGAGCAGTTTTCCCTTAGCTTTTTCCTTGAGCCTTATCAGTTTATGGTTTTTTTCAACTATTCTATTGGATTTGGATTTATAACAGAAGGAACGGATGGGACAGCCAGAGCAATTTTTCGCTTGATATCGTTCTATCTTTTGTTTGCTACCTGTTGCTGTTGTTTTTTCATAGCTCCCTATGTTTTCCATCGCATGACCCATCGGACAGTAAATAGTATTGGTCTCCTTGTTGTAAAACAGCCTGTTTGCAGCAAAGGGCTTTTTGTGCTTGCCCTTTTTTTATCCAGCTGATCTGTATGGAAATAATTATACTTGACAAAGGCCTCAATATGGTTATCTTCTAAATAGGTCTAGTTTTCATCACTGCCATAACCTGCGTCTGCAGTTAGTCTCTCTGGTGTTTGATCATATCCATCAATAAAGTCTTTTGCATGCTCTATGAGCGTGGTGGTGTCTGCCGTGGTTTGTACCAATGTAACTGGTGATGAACTGATTGTTGGTTGATGCCTGCAGGTTGTAACCTGGTTTTAGTTGGCCATTGAGCATATGGTCTTCTTTCATTCGGATAAAACTGGTATCGGGGTCTGCCTTACTCATTGAGTTGCGCCCACCTATTTGTTGCTCTTGCCTGTTCTATTTTGCAATGTTCTTTGGTCAGTTCTTTTTGGCATAGTTCAGTTTTTGCTTTACTTTTTTGTCAATGGTCTGGGAGACTTCATTGGGGTCAATGGCTTTAAAATCATCTGATCCATTGGGTTATTGCTCTTCTTCCGCATAAACGCTCTCTACATATCACCATAAATCTTTAAGTTGTTTTTAAATGCGTGCGCGGGAGGTCTTTATGCTTTCACCCCAAACAAAGGTCTAGCGGTTTGCACTAGCTTCGATCTTTGTTCCGGCAACATAAATATCTTTTAGACTCAGCTAGCCCTGTTGTGCCAATAAAATAACTACTTGATTGAAAGTTTTTTTTTAACTTACCCTTGAGCTTGGCTGAGCGGAAATTGCTAATAGTATTGTGATCTGGCTTGATGTAGCCTGATAATCACATAAAATGTACATTTTCTCCTAAAGCTTGCTCAAGCTTTCTAGAAGAATATAGATTACGTAAATAAACATAGATCAAAATTTTCAATAAGTCTCCTGGGACGGTAACTGAAGGTGCCACCTCCTTTATAGGTTTTTTCTATAGAAACAATAGCTATCTGATCTATAATTTCATTAACAATACCCACTGGATAATTCTCTGGAACAAAATCATCAGAACTGGGAGGAAGAAGACTTAGTTGATTCTGACCATTAGTCTTCCTAACGGGATTTGATTTCATTCCATGAAAATACAAAATATCAACTGATTAACCATGAAAAAAGACTGCCTTTTTAGACAGCCTCTTTTGCATCTAGATTTAGGAACTAATTAAAATTAGCTAGTGGAAGTAATACATGACACTTCTATATTTTTCAGAATGCTTAGTCTTTGTTAATTGAGTGATTCATCAGAACTGCTAACTTCCAGTCTTCCCATAACTAAGGTTTCTAAAATAATCTCCTCTCCATTTGCAGTATTTTCCATGGTAATGTTTTGAGCTCTTACAATAGTTCTGAAATCGCGAGAAATACTATTTACTTTTACCACATCAATCGTTTCCGATTGTGTGTCTTCCGGATCTAAGTAATTAGGAATACCGTTTTGGTTGGTGTCATCATCAGCAGGATTTAAAATAAATTCTTCCGGATTAGAACTATTCGCATTTGCGTTTAAATCTTCATACCGCGTTATCACACCATCGCCATCATCATCATCATCTAAATAATCAGGTATTCCATCGTTATCGGTGTCTAAATAATTTCCATTTTCAATGTCGCTCCCCAATTCATTTAACGTAAGTACGTTATCGTTGTCATCATCTATATCTAGAAAATTAGGAATACCATCATTATCGGTGTCATCATCAAAATAATTTCCATTTCCATTTAAATCTTCGTCTTCAGCTGGTATACCATCATTATCATCTTGGGCTGTTATAGTAGTAATAAGAATTACTTGTCCGCCATTTGTGGTACTATATTCTTCTAAAACTCTAGGTTGACTTGGTGGTATGTCATTACAGAAATACTCGCCTCCATTTATGGGTGCATCATAGGTGCGGTACACTATTTTGTTGGTTTGATTAAGATTTATGACAAGCGAATCTTGTTGTTCTATACCGCTAAATTTTCCTGTGAAATCTGTTCCTGATAGTGATAAAGATAAACTCTCACTAGGTTCAGTGTTGGTAGTGTATAATAAAGTGATAAGTTGATCACTCGTGTTAACTGCTTCATCTGCTTCACGACAAGCAGTTAGCGTAGCATCTTCATCAAAATCGAATGTAGTTACAATAATATCGCCATCATCACAAGAAAACAAGCTAAAAGAAACAAGTACTATTAAGAAAAAATTTTTCATCAGTCTAGAATATTTTTCAGCAAAATTACATCAATTGCTATTTTATGGCTTGTAATCTATAAAATTATTTTAAATATTATATTTTTGCAGCCGTAAAGATTATAAATACAAGTTATGAAGAACGTATATTTAGATAGTGCAGCAACAACACAAATGAGAGCCGAGGTTATTTCTAAAATGACAGAAGTAATGGAAACTTCTTTTGGAAACCCATCTTCTACTCACGCTTTTGGAAGATCAGCTAAATCTATGATTGAGAATGCGAGAAAAACCGTTGCGAGCTATTTAAATGTTTCTGCTGCTGAAATAGTCTTTACTTCAGGAGGAACTGAAGCGGATAATCTGGCTTTAAATAGTGCAGTGAGAGATTTGGGCGTGCAACGAATCATCACTTCAAAAATTGAGCATCATGCGGTGTTGTACACAGTTAATCAATTGCAGGAATGTTTTGATGTAGAAGTGGAATATGTGAATTTAAAAGAATGTGGAAGTATTGATTTAGATCATTTAGCAAAACTTTTACAAGCTTCAGATAAAAAAACACTAGTAAGCTTAATGCATGTGAATAATGAGGTGGGTAATATTTTAGATATCGAGCAAGTAGGAAGACTTTGTAAGCAATTTGATGCTTTGTTTCATAGTGATACGGTGCAATCTATTGGTCATTTTGAAATGGATTTACAAGAGTTGCCTGTAGATTTCACCGCGGTAAGCGCTCATAAATTTCACGGACCAAAAGGTGTTGGATTTGCCTTTGTACGAAAAAATAGCGGTTTACGCCCCTTGATTTTTGGAGGAGAACAAGAACGCGGTTACAGAGCCGGTACTGAAAGTGTTCATAATATTGTAGGTTTAGCCGAAGCATTAAAAATTTCTTATGATAATTTAGCGGAAGAAAAACCATACATTACTGAAATAAAGAGTTATTTTATTAAACGACTAGAAGAAGAATTTCCCGGTGTCAAATTTAACGGAGGTTGTGCAGATTTACCAAAAAGCACCTATACCTTGGTGAATGTTTGTTTACCTATTTCAGCTGAAAAGGCATCTATGTTATTATTTCAATTAGACTTAAAAGGAATTGCCTGTTCAAAAGGTAGTGCTTGCCAAAGTGGAGCAGAGGGCGGATCTCACGTTTTAAATGCTATTTTAAATGAAGAAGATTTTAAAAAACCATCTATTCGCTTCTCATTCTCTAAGTTTAATACAAAGGAAGAAATGGATTATGTAATTGATGTGCTTAAAAAAGTAATCAATGATTAATTTTTAAAATAGCCCCCAAAAAAAAGCCTAGATCACAAAAATCTAGGTTTTTTTAATTTAAAATATCTTCTTTTTAAAAACGCATTCCTAGACGAAGATTAAAAACTCTTGGCGATAAATAATTAGGAATTGCGTACATCTGCTTACTGTATACATCTCGAACAAATGTGTTCGTGATTGAGTTTTGATTATCAAATAAGTTGAATATTTCAAATCCTATATTTAATTCTTTGAACACTTGAAGCCAATGCCCTTCTGATCGTTTTACAGGGTTATTAGGATCTACAATTACGTAGGAAAATCCAACATCTGCTCTTCTATAATCCGGTAATCGGGTTTGGTAATCATACGGATCTGCATAACGTGGTGAACCTCCGGGTAGACCGGTATTGTAAACTAAATTTAAATACATTTTTAAACTCGGAATTTTAGGCACATAATCTTGAAATAAGATACCAAATTTTAAACGCTGATCGGTAGGCCTGGAAATATATCCGCGATTGTTGATGTTTTCTTCTGTTTTTAAATACCCGAAACTCAGCCAACTTTCTGTGCCGCGAACAAATTCACCATTTAGACGTAAATCTAATCCGTAGGCATAAGCTTCGGCGCTATTATTAGCACGGTAACGGATACGTACATTTTCAATCGTATACGGATTTACATCAGTTAAAGATTTATAGTATACTTCAGACACTAATTTAAACGGACGATCATCCATCTTAAAACTAAAATCGTTTCCGGCTACAATATGAATGGATTGTTGAGCTTTAACCCCAGGTTGAACAGTTCCGGTAGAATCTCTTAATTCTCGGTAAAACGGGGGTTGATGATAAAAACCTCCAGAAACTCTAAAAAGCATATCAGTTTCCCAGTCAGGCTTAATAGCAAATTGAGCACGCGGACTGATTACACTTTGGGTTGTACTTTTGATGTTTTCTCCGCTTACAGTCCAAGTATGTGAACGAACCCCAGCATTAAACCAAGCTTGGTGTGAACCTAGTTCTGTTTGATAACTCCACTGTAAGAAATTTTGAAACCGATCTATTTGTGTCTTGTTAGTTGCCCTAATACTATTATAAGGAACAAGCGGACTAGCGTAAGCTTCGTAGGGTTGGTTGTTTTTAAAATCATCTAACGGTGGTCTAATAGAAAATCCGGCAGAATCAATTACTTCAAATTCTCGTACACGATCACGAATATCTTCGTGTGTATATTTTACACCATATTCAAACTGATGATCTTCTACGTCTACAGTTCCCCGATGTTGAAAATTAAAAATAAGGGCATCTAAATCATTTCTGGCATGGGTTAATTGAGCGCCAACTCCTTCGGTAAACTCTACTTCTCCTAAGTTTTCTCCACCGATTGAGGCATTTGGTTCTCCTAATCTATATTCTGCAAAAATATCATAATACTCTTGTTCTTGCGTATTGTAAGTAGAAGCTATTAATTTTGCTGTATAATTTTCTGATACTTTGTAGGTCGCCTTTAAAGCTCCAAAATAGGTTTCATATTGATCTTGTTCCTGTCCTTCATAAAAAATAAGTAGTGCTCTGGGATCTTGTAATGTTCCGAAATTGGTTTGGCGTGTTTCGGGTTCGTAATCGTATTTATTGATAGAAATATTTCCCAAAAAGCCTAATTCAAATTTATCATTAAACTGATAGGTAAGGTAGGTTTGCGCATCGGCAAAACGTGGTCTAAAGTTTGTTTCGGTTTCTTTTGCGTTTACAAATAAACTGTTATCGCGATAGCGTAAGCCCAAAATAGCTGAAAGGTTTCCGTCTTTAGAAACACCTTCAATAGAAGCACTTCCTCCTAAAAAACTAGCTTCAACTGAAGCCCCAAAATCTACGGGTCTTCTGTAATCAATATCTAAAACGGATGATAATTTATCGCCATATTTTGCTTGAAATCCTCCGGCTGAAAAATCTACATTTCTTACTAAATCTGTATTTACAAAGCTTAAACCTTCTTGTTGTCCAGAACGAATTAAAAACGGACGATAAACCTCAATTTCATTTACATACACTAAATTCTCATCGTAATTACCTCCACGAACAGAATATTGCGTGCTTAATTCGTTATTAGAGCTTACGCCGGGTAAGGTTTTTAAAAGGTTCTCTACGCCGGCATTTGCACCCGGGATTTTCCTTACTGTTTCTGGTTCTATGCTTACAATACCTTCAACACGTTTGTTTTTTCTTCCCGAAATGACCACGCGACCTATTTGCTCTACACTAGTTTTTAAAACCGGGTTTATTTCATTTGACTCACCTGCTGCTAAAGCCGGAATACTCAAAGTAACTTGTTTTAAACCAACATAAGAATAGGTGAGGGTAGTTTTTTTATTAGCCGGGATTTCTATGTAATAAAATCCATTTTCGTTGGTTTGCGTTCCGCCTCCGGGATAAGAAACGTTGGCTGAAGGAATTGGGGTTTGCGCTTCGTCGAAAACAATACCTTTAACAACAGCTATTTCTTGTGCTACTGAATATAAACTAAAACAAAATGAAAAAATTATGCTAAGAGAAATGGATAGTTTCAAGATAAATTGGCTTTATTGGCACCGCCAAAGGGTAACACCCCCCGAAGCTTGCCTTGAAATTGAAAATTTGTTTCTAAGAAATGCCTCGTGAGCTTGCTCATAAGGTAGTTTACTTTTTTCTAAAAAATGTGCCTTCAAATGTAGTACTATTTCCGACATTATCAACCACGATGATTTTTAAATTATTTTCTGTTATGTTAACGACATTATCATTAAAATCGTATACAAGGCTGTCTGTTTTATAATCGTATTCCATTAAAATAAACTCTCCGTTAATCGTAGCACGATAACTGCTAATACCTGTTTCATCATCAGCTATTTTAAATTTAAGAAAGCGATAATTAGACATCCATTTTCCTTCTCTAAAATTAATAGGTGTAATTCTTGGCGGCTTGGTATCACTCATTAATTTATAGGTGCCAAATGTCCTGGTGCGTACAGTAAACCGATTTCTTTTTTTGTACGTATCTTCATAATATGGAGTGCCCCAATCACTCATTCGGGCAATATATAATTGTTTTTTATCTTCTTCGGTATAATGACTCACGTCAAAGCCTATGCTTATATTTTTATGAAGCGGAATAGCATCATTGCCAATAGTAATGCTTTCTCCTTCTGTATTTAACTGAAAATAAACATCATCATATAAAGCGCCTTTAGGAATGTAAACATCAAATTTACCCTCATCAAAAGCTACGGCTTCATTTGCTCTAGCAAAATAATCGGTTTTTATAATATCTTCAGTAATAATCTCAGCGGTAGTTAAAGCTTGATCCTTAATTGGGATTTTTACGGTACTTATATTTCCTTTAAAATCTTCAACATTTATAGTGTAAATATAATCTAGGCTATCTTTTACCGTGATAAATCCGTTATGATGAAATTGTTTTAGAATACTCAGTGGATTATTGGGTTCTATGAATAATTTCTGAACTCTATTGCGTTTGTTTTTATAATAATCGTAATCTATAAAACGATTAATGTAACGCGATTCGGCAAAAGAAAATCGACTAAAATCTGCTTCAAAAAGTTGAGATCCATTTAAAAAACTACTGATTTTAAAAACACCATTTTGGTTAGCGGCATAATTTAAACGATCTATAGTAGAAATACCAAAACCAATTTTTCCGTGCGCTTTAAGGCTTTCGGTTTCGTACACTCCATTTCCTTTAGGGATCAGCCGTAATTGTTGTCTTTTTTGAATGCCATTTACATGGGCAGTTTCACCTTCAGGATATACCAAGATATTTTTTACAATGGGTGTATAAGTATCTTTAATCTCGATTCCAAAATGCAATGGGTTTATGGGACGTTGCTGACTGTCTCTAATTTCAAAGTGCAAATGCGGTCCGCCGCTTCCTCCACTATTTCCACTGAAGGCAATAACTTCATCTTGTTTTACTTGTAAATCTTCGGTTTGCGGAAAAACTTGAATTTCATAACTTTCTTCTTGGTATTGTCGCTTTTTAATGTAAGCTTCAATTTTAGGGGAAAATTTATTCAGGTGTCCATAAACACTGGTATATCCATTTGGATGTTGAATGTACAGTGCTTTTCCGTATCCGTAATGGGAGATTTTAATTCTACTTACATAACCTTCTGCACTTGCTAAAACATTTAAGCCTATGCGCTGTTGGGTTTTTATATCCATTCCACTATGAAAATGGTTAGAGCGTAACTCGCCAAAGGTTCCCGATAAGATTAAAGGAACATCTAAGGGATTTTTAAAATAATCTTGTGGATAAGAATTTTGAGCATTTAAAAAAAAGCCAGTCAATAAAAATCCGATTAAAAAAAATAAGCGCATAAATAGGTGTTTAACAAATTATAGAAGCAGGTTTGAAAGATAGCTCAAAGTTTATAAATAGCAAAAAGCTTAGCCTGTGTGAACAAAAGAAATTAATTTTTGGTTAAAAATAATTTCTAAACTATTGTCATATTCCTTAAGGTATGTTAACTTTGTGCGAGAAGCATTACGATAAGCGCTGATGAGTGATTTGGTTGAAATAGTTGATTCTCTTGAAAATAAGCTTAGCAAACTGTTACATAAGTATGAACTTTTAAAGCAGGCTAATCTTCAATTAGAAGAATCTTTAGAGAATGAGCATAATAAATTCAATAAAATTAAAACTAATTTTGTTGCCTTAGAAAAAGAAAACCAAACACTGAGAGCTGCAAACGCAATGCTGGGCAGTAACGAACATAAACGAGAAACTAAACTCAAAATAAATAGCTTAATTCGAGAGATTGATCAGTGTATCGTTCAACTTTCAGAATAAAATTATTGAATGAATGGAAAGCTGAAAATAAAACTTTCAATCGCAGACCGGGTTTATCCTTTAAGTATTGCGCCAGAGCAAGAAGAAGGATTACGAAAAGCTGCAAAAAAAATTGAAGTAGTAATTAAGCAATTTGAGCAAAGTTACGCCGTTCGAGATAAGCAAGATGTATTAGCCATGTGTGCTTTACAATTTGCTTCAAAAAGCGAACAGCAATATATAAACAAAAGTGACCAAGTACTTAAAGCAGAAGAAAAGCTAAACGCTTTAAATGAACTTTTGCAAGAGCATTTGGCCAATAAATAGAAACGTTCTTTAAAATAAACAATAAGGTTTACTGCCTGTATTAGTTATTCTTTTTGATAAACTCAACACATATCAATTAAAAAGGGTGAGTCTAAGTTGTAAAAGCAAGCCGTCTTTAGAACGGATCCTTGATCAGCTTGTTAGCCCTAAACCTGTTTCGACGGAGTTTAATACAAAACATGCTAATACAGGCTTTTTTTATATATAAAAATAACATATGGATATAACAACAATCGTAGTAGCGGTAATCGTAGGAATTGTAGGAATAGTAATAGGCTATTTAATTGCAAATGCAAATCAGAAGAAAAAAGCGACTTCTATTTTAGCTGAAGCTGAAAAGAATGCAGCAACAATAATAAAAGAAGCTAAAGCAGAAGGCGAGAGCAAGAAGAAAGATAAAATACTGCAAGCCAAAGAAAAATTTATAGAATTAAAATCGGAGCATGAAAAAGTAATTCTAGGAAGAGATAAAAAAATTGCAGAAGCAGAAAAGCGTACACGTGACAAAGAATCTCAAGTTTCTAGTGAGCTTGCCAAAAATAAAAAGCTCAACAAAGAGATAGAAGAAAAGGTAAAGGATTATAACTATCGTAACGAGTTTTTAGATAAAAAACAGGAAGAAATAGAAAAGCTTCACCAAAGTAAGGTTAAGCAACTAGAAGTAATTAGCGGTTTAAGTGCAGAAGATGCTAAAGAGCAATTAATAGAGTCTTTAAAAGAATCTGCAAAGACCGATGCAATGGCGCTCATCCAAGATACGGTAGAAGAAGCAAAACTCACAGCACAACAAGAAGCTAAAAAAATTGTCATAAATACCATTCAACGTATTGGTACAGAAGAAGCAATTGATAATTGCGTTTCAGTTTTTAACTTAGAAAGTGACGACGTAAAAGGAAGAATTATAGGTCGTGAAGGAAGAAACATTCGTGCCATTGAAGCAGCTACTGGTGTAGAAATTATTGTAGACGATACCCCAGAAGCAATTATTTTGTCTTGTTTTGATGCAGTTAGAAGAGAAGTTGCCCGTCTGTCATTACATAAATTAGTAACGGATGGAAGAATTCATCCGGCTAGAATTGAAGAAGTAGTTAAAAAAACTCGTAAGCAAATTGACGAGGAGATTATTGATATTGGAAAGCGCACTGTAATTGATTTAGGAATACATGGATTAAATCCTGAATTAATAAAAGTTGTTGGTAGAATGAAATATCGTTCTTCTTACGGTCAGAATTTACTTCAGCACTCGCGTGAGGTTGCTAAACTTTGTGGAGTAATGGCAGCAGAATTAGGTTTAAATCCAAAACTAGCAAAACGTGCCGGATTATTACACGATATTGGGAAAGTTCCAGAAACTGAAACAGAAATTCCTCATGCTATTTTAGGAATGCAATGGGCAGAAAAATATGGAGAGAAAGCAGAAGTTTGCAATGCAATTGGAGCGCACCACGACGAGATAGAAATGACCTCACTACTATCGCCAATTATTCAAGTTTGTGATGCCATTAGCGGCGCAAGACCAGGCGCAAGACGTCAAGTTTTAGACTCGTATATTCAGCGTTTAAAAGATTTAGAGGAAATTGCTTTTGGCTTTCCAGGTGTTAAAAAGGCTTATGCAATACAAGCGGGTAGAGAATTGCGTGTAATTGTTGAAAGTGAAAAAGTAACCGATGAAAAAGCATCAAACTTATCTTTCGAAATTTCACAAAAAATACAAACAGATATGACTTATCCGGGACAAGTTAAAATTACAGTTATTAGAGAAACCCGAGCGGTTAATGTAGCAAAGTAATTTAAATTTTACTATGAGTTTATAAGCCGATTCTTTTTTAGAGTCGGCTTTTTTATTTTACTTATCTTTTACAGGGAAACCACGATCACGCATTAAGGCATCTATTGTTGCTTCTCTTCCTCTAAATTTTTTATAAGCCTCAGCAGGATCAATAGCATTTCTTGGAGCAAATAAGTACTTCACTAATTTATCAGCAATTTTTTTATCGTAAAATCCACCTGGAGAATCGGCAAAAGCCTCGGCGGCATCAGAAGTTAAAACATCTGCCCATAAATAACCATAATACCCTGCAGCATATCCTTCTCCTGAAAAAATATGCCCAAAATGAGTTGGACGATGACGCATCACAATTTCCTCAGGCATTCCTAAAGAATCTAAGGTTTCTTGTTCAAATTCGGTTACATCATCTATTTTTTCAGGATCGGCAGTGTGAAATTTCATATCCATAATTGCCGAAGCTAAAAATTCAGTAGTTGCAAAACCTTGATTAAACGTCGCAGCACTTTTTATTTTCTGAACCAATTTTTCTGGAATAACCTCATCGGTTTTATAATGACGTAAAAAATTATTAATTACTTTATCCGTATATAACCAACGCTCTAATAATTGTGATTGAAACTCTGTATAATCACGTACACCACCATTTAAAGTCGGATATTTTATATCGGCAGAAAGAAAATGTAAAGCATGACCAAATTCATGAAAAAATGTTTCAGCATCATCCCAAGAAACTAAAATCGGCTCTCCGGGAGCGGGCTTTATAAAGTTAGAATTATTAGACGCTAAGACAGGTTTATTTCCGGTTAATTCAGCTTTACTTCTATAGGTTGTCGCCCAAGCACCTGATCGCTTACCTTGTCGTGCATACGGATCTAAATACCAAAGACCAATAATTTTATCGTCTTTAGTGACTTCATAAACCTCAACATCTTCATGGAAAACAGGAACACTTCCATCGGTGATTTTTGAAAACTTATAGTCAAATAATTCACCGGCTGTAAAAAATAACGCCTCTTTTAAATTATCTAATACTAAATACTCTTTAATCTCTTCACTGTCTAAATCGTATTTATTTTGACGCACTTTTTCAGCATAATAACGGTAATCCCAAGGTTTAATAGTGATTTCATCATTGTTACGGTCTGCAATAGCTTGCATTTCTTTTACTTCCTCTTTTGCTCTTGCAATGGCTGCCGGCCAAACTTGCATCATTAATTCCATCGCTTTTTTAGGATCTTTTGCCATTCTATTTTGTAATCGCCAAGCGGCAAAGTTTTTATAGCCTAATAATTTAACACGCTCATCTCTAAGTTTTAAAATCTGTTTAATAACAGATTTATTATCAAATTCATCGTTATTATCACCTCTTGAATAATAGTTTTTCCAGACTTTTTCTCGAAGTTCTCTATTATCTGAATAAGTTAAAAAAGGATCCATTGAAGAACGCGTATTTGTAATAGCAAACTCTCCTTTTTTCCCTAAACTTTCTGCCGCACTAGCTGATGCTTTTTGAAATGATACAGGCAAACCTTCTAATTGATCTTTATTTAGAAAGACCACATAATTTTCTTCTTCAGCCAAAACATTGGTAGAAAATTTTGTATATAATTTAGATAATTCTTGTTCAATTGTTGCATAACGCTTTTTATCTTCTTCCGAAAGATTTGCTCCGTTCATTACAAAACGCTCATAAATTAAATTGAGTGCGCGTTGTTTTTGGTCGGAAAGTGAATCTTGTTGAGATTTTTTATAAACGCTTTTAATACGCTGAAACAATGCTTCATTTTGAAGTATTTTAGATTCGTAAGAAGAAATTTCAGGCGCTAGCTCTTTTTGAATTTTACGAAAGTCTTCTGAAGATAAATTACTACTATAAATACTATAATAGGTAAAAGCACGATCTAACGCTGAGCCGGCTTTTTCCATTGGAATAATTGTATTTTCAAAAGTTGGTGCTTCTGTATTGTGAGTAATAGAGTCTAATTCTTGTAAATGCCGTTCCATTCCTTTACGAATTGCTGGCTTTAACATAGAAACTTGCATCTCATCAAAAGCAGGAACACCTTGGTAAGGACCCTCCCACGGTGATAATAATTCAGGTGTTTGTGTCACTTGTTTATTTTTTTCATTGGTATGCACTAAAACAAACTAATAACGCTATACTAAAATATCTTATATTTTTTTTCATCTTATGCTTTTTCAGGATCTATATAGACGTTTGTTTTTTGCTTTTTTCTGTCTCTTAAAGGAGATTTTCTGGGCATGGTTCTAAAAATATGATCCCATAATGGAGAAGAAACCCCAAAAGCTCGGTCAGATTCACGATAATGATGAATACTATGGTGGTGCCATAAGATTTTTAAAAAATTATTTGGCACTTTAAATGCATGAACGGAGTAGTGTACCGCTAAATACAAGGCGTAACCGATTAAAAATCCTGATAAGAACCCAAATACATAATCGCCTAAAACCACTCGGTAAATAATAAATAAAACCGTAGCAATTACTAAACTTAATATCGGCGGCATAGCTAATCTAGACTTGTCTTTTGGGTAATCGTGATGCACCCCATGCATAGTATAAGATATTTTCTTTTTGCGTTCTGATGTGGCAGGAATATGATACAAATATCGATGCATTACGTATTCTACAAAAGTGAAGAAAAATAAACCTGCGAAAAATAATAAAACCATCATCGGCGCTTCAAAGCCTTTTTCAATAATTCCATAATAAATAAGCGCTGCTGAAATTGCAGAAAAAATAATCAGCGGTAAAGAAATATGGGTATGTGTTAATTTCTCTAGTATTGGGTTATTAAATAATTTCGGTGATCCTTTATGTTTTGGACGTTTCAATTTTGTTGATTCCATAGCGTTTTTTATTAAAATAAACCGTGTAATTCGGTGTCAATTTTATGTATGATATTTCCTAAATCTTCTTTTTCTTCGACAAAATTAATATTGTCTACATCAATAATCAATAAATTACCTTTGGAGTAATCATGAATCCAAGCTTCGTAGCGTTCATTTAATCGACTCAGATAATCTATTGAAATGGAGGTTTCGTAGTCTCTCCCTCTTTTTTGTATTTGATTCACCAAGTTAGGAACGCTGCTACGCAAATAAATGAGTAAATCGGGTCCTTTGGTAACACTTTCCATTAAATCAAAAAGTGCGATATAATTTTTGTAATCGCGATTAGTCATTAACCCCATCGCGTGTAAATTGGGGGCAAAAATATACGCGTCTTCATAAATAGTTCGGTCTTGAATTATACTTTTACCACTTTCCCTAATTTCTAGAAGTTGCCGAAATCTACTGTTTAAAAAGTATACTTGCAAGTTAAAAGACCAACGCTCCATTTGGTTGTAGAAATCTTCCAAATAGGGGTTTTCTAACACATCTTCAAACTGTGCTTCCCAACTATAATGCTTAGCTAATAATTGAGTTAGTGTCGTTTTTCCGGCTCCAATATTTCCGGCAATGGCTACGTGCATAGTGCTTATTTTGGTAGATTCAGTACGTAATGAAAAACGTATTTCCCGTTGTAAATATAAAGGTTTTCATTAGCCAAATAAAAATCTTTAACTTCAATTTCAGAAATGGAAATAGGTTTGAAGCTGTTTGTATTTTGTGTTAAAACACTTAATTGATTATTGTTCAGGCTAATTAAAACTTTATTGTCTTGTACTATGGCAGAAATTCCGTTTTTAGGAAAATCATTGATTAAACTTCCATAAGAATTAAATTGTTGAAGATTTTTTTCGGTTAATAGCCAGCAAAAATTAAAATTACTTTTTTGTTGTAGAACTTCTTGTGCAATGGGCTGTGTTTTAGAAAGCTGGACGTTTCTATTATAATCAAATAATTCTAATTGCTGTAAATCTAAATTAAAAATCCAGAGGCTTCTGTCGTTTGCTGTAGTTGCAAAACCCACGTTTCTGAATTCTGCAATGGTGTTAAAATTAATACGTTTTATTTCATTGAGGCGATTGTCTAGAATAACAACTGTATTCAAATCACGGTAAAAAAGTGTAATTTTTAATGGGTTTAAAAGATCAACTGAAGTGAGCTTTCCTAATTGTATATCAGAAAACTGATACATTTTTTGTGTGCCTGATTCTACTTTAAAGAAAATATTTTTATCGATAAAATAATAATTGTCAAATTTATCGACTCCAATAAAACGCTCTTTTTTAAAAGGATACTTATCAATAAAATCTACTGAAATTTCCTGAGAAATTCCATTGATAAAAAAAAGGAGACATAAAAAGCTTAAAAAGGTTTTCATAAAGTGAATATACAAATTTTACCCATACCAATTCCATAGACAATCAATGCTGTCGGTTAGTAAATGAAAATTAAGTCCAATAAAGATTATTTTGAGAAGTTTATGTCGAATAAAAACCGCTCCAATAACGTAAAAAAACCAAGCGATATAAGTGTGCAAAAAATGGAAATTAATGCTGCACCGGTTCGGTTCAAAAATTGGAGTTGCCCAGAGGTGATCTAGATCAATGAGCATGGTTAACGCTAAAATAAACCAATAAAACTTCCATTTTTTGGCATCGTAAAAATAAGCAATAAGGACTATTGCTCCAAAATGTAAACCATAATGCACTAAGGGTTGAAGCATATCTTAGCTTTCGTCTTCGTCGGGTAAAAGTAGGTTTTTTAACTTTCGCTCTAAGGCTATATAGCGCCAAATCCCGATAATAATAAATAGCACGCAAATTACTAAAGATGCGTAACCCACCCAATGTAAACGCGGATATTCTTTTAATTGAAGAAGAGCAATACCGCCAACTAACAAATAAAGTGAAGCGCGAATATAAGCTAAAAGCGTTCGCTCGTTCGCTAATTTTGTACGCTCTAACGCAAGATGTTCTCGTAATTTTTTTTCGTTAATTACTTGCGGTTTAAACGGATTGTGAAGTTTGACTTTTTTCATAATTAAAACGGGAAAAATATTGGAATTATAAACGAGGCAGCTATCCAAATAATAAAATTTAATGGCGTTCCAATCTTCAAATAATCATTAAACTTATAATTTCCCGGTGCGTAAACCATCGTATTTGTTGGGTAACTAACCGGTGTCATAAAAGTTAGCGAACAAGCAAACATTACCGCAATTAAAAACGGTTTCGGGTCTACTTGCATAATTTCAGCTAAGCTAATTACAATTGGTGTCATTAAAACTGCTGCCGCTTTACTCGATAATACATTTGTCGATAAAAAGGTAAATAAAAATAATAAACTTAGTGTTATTCTTGGGTCTAAACCACCAATACTATTAAAAATTAACTCTGAAATTAACTCAGAACCGCCTGTTTTTTCAAGTGCTTTTCCCATCGATAAAACGCCGGCAACCATAAAAATTACTTTCCATTCAATCGCTTCATAAGCTTCTTTAGGCTTTAAAATCGTAGTTGTAACTACAAGCAAAGCACCAACTAAAGCACTAATTAAAATAGAAGTTAAATTTAAAGCTGCAGAAAGAATTACACCAATTAAAATGAGCAAAGCCGGAATCGCTTTTTTTAAATTCAATTTTCGCTCTTGATATTCAGATAAGGTAACTATAAGTTTTTCTGAAGTTAAAGTCTGTAAGCTCTTTTCTGAAGCGAATAAAAGCAACATATCTCCTTCTTTTAACGGAACATTCGACACGTTTTTAGTAATGGTTTCTTTTCGATGCCGAATCGCTAATACCGAAGAATAATATGTATTTCTAAAATTAATTTGTTTTAATGATTTACCCGCTAAATAAGAACCATACGGAATCATTACTTCGTAAACTTTTTTCTCGTTATGATCATCCAAAGAAGCATCGGCGCCGGTAAACGAATAGGTTTTTAGTTCTTTTAATTTTGCAAGTTTTCGCGGATCGATCAAGATTTTAATTACATCATTTTCGCGCAAAACCGTTTCTTCATTAATTTCATACACCCGCCAATGTCTACGTTTAATGGTTAAAATTTGTGCCTGAAAATCTTGAATTAATTTACTTTTCGTAAGCGGTTTGTCAATATCTGGATTTTCAGATAATATTTGAACTTCGGTCATATAATCTTCCGCTTCTTTTTTCAGAAAATGTTCTTTCCCGTGTCGCTTCGGAAGTAAAATAGGAGCAACAATAAAAATATAAGTCAGCCCAATTACCGAAATACAAAGTGCGGCAAGCGAAAATTCGAACATTCCAAAAGCTTCAGAACCAAGTTTTTTCGCATAACTACTTACTAAGATGTTTGTTGAAGTCCCAATTAAAGTACATGTTCCGCCAAATAAAGCTGAAAATGAGATCGGAATAAGTAAGCGCGAAGGCGGAATATCGGTTTCTCGACAAACCACCAACGCCATCGGAATTAATATTGCAACCACTGCCGTATCGTTTATAAACGCTGAAAAAACCGCCGCGGTCACACAAAAAACCATGAGGGCAAAAACATAATTTATCTTCGCAATCCTAATAATTTTGCTGCTCAAACCGTCTATTAATCCCGTTTTAAAAATCGCCGCGCTAATCACAAACATACAACCTAAGGTGATGGTCGCCGGATGATTAAATCCTGCAAAACCTTCCTCGGGGTTTAAAACGCCGGAAACAATAAACAAAGACATGATTAAAATGGAAGTTGTGTCGATCGTAAAATAATCTTTTACGAACAAGAAAATTCCAATCGCGATAACTGCAAAAGTGATGTATAAATACATTTTTTAAATAGAGCCTTTTAATGACTTTGCAAGTAAAAATACTATTTTAATGACGAATTTAGTGGTAACTTTTTTAATTAAATAAAGACCGGTTCACTTTAATTGTCAACCGGTCTTTTTTATAATCTCATTATAAGAAATTACTCTTGAGGAATATCTTGCGTTTCATTTCTAAAAACCAATTCATCATCAAATGCATCAATTAGTATGATACTATCTGTTGTAATTTTTCCTGAAAGTATTTCCTTAGACAATTTATTTAAAACTTCTTTTTGAATAGTTCGTTTTACCGGACGCGCTCCATATTGCGGATCAAATCCTTTTTTTGACAGATGATCAATTGCTTGTTGAGTTGCATCTAGCGTAATGTTTTGTTCACTCAACATTTTGGTGACACCTTTTAATTGAAGTTCTACAATTTCTTTTATATTTTCTTCATTTAAGGGTGTAAACATTACAATATCATCAATTCTATTTAAAAATTCAGGTCGAACTTGCTGCTTCAATAAGCCTAAAACTTCCACTTTAGCACTTTCCATCGCTGTTTCAATATCTTTAACAGCATCAAATTTTTCTTGAATTATGTGACTTCCCATATTCGAAGTCATAATAATAATCGTGTTTCTGAAATCTGCTAATCTTCCTTTATTATCAGTTAATCGACCTTCATCTAACACTTGCAACAAAATATTGAACGTATCTGGATGCGCTTTCTCAATTTCATCTAATAAAACCACGGAATAAGGTTTTCTTCTAACGGCTTCCGTAAGTTGCCCGCCTTCATCATAACCTACATAACCCGGAGGCGCACCAACTAATCGACTTACCGAATGGCGTTCTTGATATTCACTCATATCAATTCGCGTCATCGCATTATCATCATCAAAAAGATATTCTGCTAGAGCCTTAGCTAATTCGGTTTTACCAACACCGGTTGTTCCTAGAAATAGAAAAGAACCAATTGGTCTTTTTTGATCTTGTAAGCCAGCTCTACTTCTTCTAATTGCATCACTAACCGCAACAATTGCTTCATCTTGACCCACAACTCTACGATGGAGTTCATCTTCTAGTTTCAATAATTTTTCGCGTTCGCTTTGCAGCATTTTTGTTACCGGAATTCCGGTCCATTTGGCCACAACTTCTGCGATGTCTTCATTGGTAACTTCCTCTTGAATTAAAGATTTTTTGCCTTCACTTTTGTGCTCTTCAACTTCTGCTTGTAGTTTCTCTAAACGTTCTTGCGCTTCTTTAATTTTGCCATAGCGAATTTCAGCAACTTTCCCATAATCTCCTTCACGTTCCGCTCGTTCAGCTTCTAACTTAAAATTCTCAATGTCGGTTTTTGCTTGCTGAATATTATCAATAACACCTTTTTCATTTTGCCATTGCGCATTTAATTCTGAACGCTCTTCTTTTAAATTTGCTAAATCGGCTTGTAAAGATTTTAGTTTGCTTTCATCATTTTCACGTTTAATAGCCTCTAATTCAATTTCAAGCTGCATAATCTTTCTATCCAACACATCGAGCTCTTCAGGTTTAGAATTGATTTCCATTCGTAATTTTGAAGCCGCTTCATCCATTAAATCGATTGCTTTATCAGGTAAAAAACGGTTGGTAATATAGCGCTGTGAAAGTTCTACCGCTGAAATAATTGCCTCATCTTTAATTCTTACTTTATGGTGTGTTTCATATTTCTCCTTAATTCCACGGAGAATAGAAATCGCACTTTCAGTATCGGGTTCATCAACGGTTACTTTTTGAAAACGACGCTCTAAGGCTTTATCTTGCTCAAAATATTTTTGATATTCATCTAAGGTAGTCGCTCCTATAGCTCGTAATTCGCCTCTGGCTAAAGCAGGCTTCAAAATATTAGCCGCATCCATTGCACCCTGTCCTCCACCGGCACCAACTAAAGTGTGTATCTCATCAATAAACAAAACAATATTTCCATCGCTAGAGGTAACTTCTTTAATAACTGCTTTTAAACGCTCTTCAAATTCACCTTTGTACTTTGCACCGGCAATTAAAGCTCCCATATCTAGCGAGTAAATCTCTTTATTTTTTAGGTTTTCTGGAATATCACCCGCTACGATTCTGTGAGCTAAACCTTCAGCAATAGCTGTTTTACCAGTTCCGGGTTCACCGACTAACATAGGGTTGTTTTTTGTTCTTCGCGATAAGATTTGTAAAATCCTTCTTATTTCTTCATCACGACCAATAACGGGGTCTAATTTTCCGCTCTCGGCTAGCTGATTTAAATTTTTAGCATATTTATTAAGCGAATTATAGGTTTCTTCAGCACTCTGTGAAGTAACTCGGTCTCCTTGTCTTAATTCTTCAATGGCTGCTTTTAAGCCTTTTTCGGTTGCGCCTTGATCTTTTAAAATTTGAGCAACTTTACTTTTTGAGTTGAAAATTGCCAAGATTAAATGTTCGATAGAAATATATTCATCGTTCATTTTCTTAGCAATTGTGGTTGCTTCATTGATCATTTTCCCCGCCTCGCGTGAAAGCATTAAATCAGCACCACTTACTTTTGGAAAACTTTCTAAAGTATTGTCCAGTATTTGCGTAAACAGATTGACGTTAATATTTAATTTTTTTAATAAAAAAGGCGTTACATTTTCATCAATCAGCGTAATTGCTTTAAAAATATGCTCGTTTTCAATTTGTTGATGACCGTATTCTTGTGCAAGCTGTTGTGCTTGCTGAATGGCCTCTTGTGCTTTTATAGTTAATTTATTTAAATTCATTTTTATAAGGTTTTGAAAAATTTAATTCAATTTACGTACCCATTTCAAAGACAGACAAAAAGTCAGTTTATCTCAATTGAAAAGTGACATTTTTTCAGTTTTCATAAATAAATTTCAACTTCCTTTGCAATACAACTAAAATTGACTATTGTTTATATAAAGATAAAGTATATGGGATTATTCGGAAATATTTTTGGAGGAAATTCAGAAACTAAACCTGAATCTGTATTTCCTTGGGAAGCAATAAATACAGTAGAAAAATTAAATGAAATCGATTTAGTTTCCCAAGAAAAATTATGTGTGATTTTTAAGCATTCTACACGTTGCGGAATTAGTAAAATGGCATTGCGTCAATTTGAAAAAGAAGCAGAAATTAAAGAAGAAAAAGTAGTTTTTTATATGTTAGATTTAATTAGTTACCGTTCGATTTCACAACAAATTGCTGAACATTACAAGGTAACGCACGAATCACCACAAGTGATACTTATCAAGAATAAAAAAGTTGTTGCTCATAATTCGCACAGCGGAATTGATGCAACACAAATTGAAAAATTTTTATAAAAAGAGGATATCTAAAAATCATAGAAATCTGTCATTCTGAATTTATTTCAGAATCTCATCTTATTAAATTACAAGTAAGTATGAGAACCTGAATCGAGTTCAGGTTGACAGAAATAGACTTTTTAGATAACCTCTTTTATTTTTTTAATGAATTTTATTTCTTCTTAAAATCGAATACCGGTAAAAGCTTCGTGCTTACTTCACCAAAACCAATGCGTACCTCTTTATTTTCACAATGACCGCGCAAAATTACAGTATCATTATCTTCAATGAATTTTCGGTCGCTCCCGTCTTTTAATTTCAGTGGCTTTTTTCCATTCCAAGAAAGTTCGAGCATAGAGCCGTAACTATCTGGATTGCTACCAGAAATTGTTCCGCTTCCCATCATATCACCACTATTTATCGGGCAACCATTAATGGTGTGATGCGCTAGCTGCTGACTCATATTCCAATATAAATACTTGAAATTAGATTTTGCAATGCGATTTTCATCTTTATTTTCTGGTTTTAAAAACACTTCTAATTCAATATCGAACGTCTTTTTTCCTTTAGAAACTAAGTATGGTAAAGGCTCATTTTCCGGTTTTGGTCCTTCGGTTCTAAAAGGCTCTAACGCATCTAAAGTGACAATCCAAGGAGAAACAGATGATGCGAAGTTTTTAGCAAGAAACGGACCTAATGGGACATATTCCCAACGTTGAATATCTCTTGCGCTCCAATCATTAAACAACACCATTCCAAAAATATATTCTTCGGCATCTTCAACAGAAATTGGCTCACCTATTGGATTTCCTGCAGTGGTTATAAAAGCCATTTCCAATTCAAAGTCTACTTTTCGTGAAGGACCAAAAATTGGCTTATCTGCCCCGTGTGGCATTTTTTGACCTTGTGGTCGATGCACCGGAATTTCACTTGGAATTATAGACGAACTTCTTCCGTGGTAAGCAACCGGAACGTGCAGCCAGTTTGGAAGTAAAGCATTATCTTTTCCTCTAAACATTTCACCAACGTTAGTGGCGTGTTCTTTACTGGAATAGAAATCTGTGTAATCGCCAACCTGAACCGGTAATTGCATTTCTATTTCATCTAAGGTAAAAAGTACCGTTTTACGGTGATCTTCATTATTTTTTAAGCTTGTATTTTTTTCATCAAAAATATCTGCAATTCTATTTCTTACCGCACGCCAAGTTTTTCTACCATCAGCAATAAAATCATTTAACGTATCTTGAAGAAAAATATCGTCTGTTAACGGTATTCCTTCAAAATAACCTAATTGATGCAATGCACCTAAATCAATTGCGTAATCACCAATTCGTGTTCCTATCGTTATAATATCGTCTCGGGTTAAAAAAACACCAAAAGGAATATTTTGAATAGGAAAATCTGTTTGCTTAGGAGTTTTAAGCCAAGTTTTTCGGTTAGGATCGTTTGCGGTAATGACCATAAATATAAAATTCGTATAATTATTACAATAGTTTCTATTCAAATATATTATTTTCCCTTAATTAACCGAATGCTTTTTTTATTTTTGGGGAATAATTTAACGTATAGCTATGATTACTGAAAGAGATACCGCAATTTTTGACTTAATTGATGCTGAAAAAGAGCGTCAGATAAACGGATTAGAGCTTATTGCAAGCGAAAACTTTGTGAGCCAACAAGTTTTAGATGCTGCAGGTTCTGTATTAACCAATAAATATGCTGAAGGTTACCCGGGCAAACGTTATTACGGAGGTTGCGAAGTGGTGGACCAAGTGGAAGAACTGGCTATAGAACGCGCAAAAGAATTGTTTAATGCTGAATATGTAAATGTTCAACCACATTCAGGATCGCAAGCTAACACCGCTGTATTTTCTGCTTGTTTAAAACCTGGCGATAAAATTTTAGGATTCGATTTATCGCATGGTGGGCATTTAACACACGGTTCTCCAGTAAATTTTTCCGGAAAACTTTACAAGCCTGTTTTTTATGGTGTTGATAAAGAAACTGGTTTGATTGATTATGATCACGTACGTGAAATGGCAAAAAAGGAACAACCAAAATTAATTATTGCTGGGGCTTCTGCGTATTCTCGAGAAATTGATTATAAAAAATTTAGAGAAATTGCAGATGAAGTAGATGCACTTTTATTAGCAGATATGGCGCATCCAGCAGGATTAATAGCGAAAGGATTGTTGCAAGATCCGCTACCACATTGCCATATGGTAACCACAACTACGCACAAAACTATTCGGGGTCCACGTGGCGGAATGATTTTAATCGGTAAAGATTTTGAAAATCCATTTGGCTTAAAATTAAAAAACGGAAAACTAAAGAAAATGTCAACACTTCTTAATAGTGCAGTCTTTCCGGGAAATCAAGGTGGTCCGTTAGAACATATTATAGCTGCAAAAGCTGTTGCTTTTGGTGAAGCTTTAACAGATGAGTTTTTGCACTATATGGTTCAAGTGAAGAAAAATGCTAAAGCTATGGCAAGCGCGTTTGTAGAAAAAGGATATGATGTAGTTTCCGGCGGAACCGATAACCATATGATGTTAATTGATTTAAGAAATAAAAATGTTACCGGAAAAGAAGCTGAAGAAACTTTGGTAAAAGCAGAAATTACTGTAAATAAAAACATGGTTCCTTTTGATGATAAATCACCGTTTGTAACTTCAGGAATCCGCGTAGGAACCGCAGCAATTACAACACGTGGTTTAGTTGAAGAAGATATGAAAACAGTAGTAGATTTAGTAGATCGTGTTATAGAAAATCCTGAGGACGAAGCTACTCTTGAAACAGTGAAAAATGATGTTTATGCACTTATGCATAACAAACCATTATTCAAAATATAATGTAAATAACAGATATGAAAAAAATAATTTTCAGCCTTGCTTTTATCAGTATAGGTTTTGCCGGAATGGCGCAAGAGGAATACAAAGAAGAAACTCTAGAGGTAATTAAAATTCAATCAGGAGGACAATTTGAAGCTCTGATAGATCAGTTTAAAGCAGGGATACCTGATAGAAATAAAGAAGCTTTTGTCTCTGAAGTTAAAGCTGAACTACCAGCTTTGTATGAACAATTAGCCGATATCTATATGCAAGTTTATTCAAAAGAGGATATCGACAAAATAATGGATTTTTATAATTCTCCTATCGGACAAAAAATTCAAAAACAGACTCCAAAATTATTAGAAAAATCCACTCTAATTGGTCAGCAGTGGGGAATGCAGAAATTGCAACCTATAATTACAAAATACAGACAACAATAAATTATTTTTCAATTCTATTAAGGCCCTTTGCATTCACAAAGGGCTTTTTTTATTAACACTTTTTTAAACAGGCCTTGCAATATTATCTTGTACCTTAGATTATAAAATTTTCATTATGCGTCTATTTCCACTTATTTTACTGACCTTTTTTCTTTTTACAAACTGTAAAGAGGATAATTCAGAAAAAAAAACAGAGCAATTTTCAAATGAAATTTCTGAAGACGAATCTGAAAATCCTTCTTCAACCAATCAACATAATTCTCCACACAAAAAAAGTAGTGATAGTAAAACTAAACCAGTTAAAGCTATTAGCGGAATGTTTCAGCGTGTAAATGAAGACAGTACGCCAGGAAGTTGTAACTGCGATTGCTTAAGTATAGATTTTAGTAATCCACAATCACTTTGTATAGATAAAGAATCAGGATTAGAAATTCAGGTGAATTATAAAAAAATGGACAATGGAAAAGTAGCTATGTATTTAGTTGAAGGCAACGGAGACACAGAAGTACTTAAGAAAATTCCGTGGGAAAAGTTTGATAAAAATAAACCTCTTGCTAAAATCGATTTTACAGATACAAACCGTTTTACCTTAGATTGGGTCGGTTTTATGCTTAATGGTGAGGTAGCTGTAGATTATGCGATTTTAGGAAAGAAAAACTTAGAAGGAGATTTTCAAAAAATATAAAATTCTATGAAAAAAGTAACGGTATTTATTTTTTTATTATTAGGAATTGTTGCTTGTGGAAATAAAGCAAAAAAAGCAACCAATACACAGCAAAATCTTGTTAATGCAGAGCCGGTGCAAGTTGGCGAAACTCAACGAGGTTTTGAAAAAGCTTATTTTGCCAGCGGATGTTTTTGGTGTGTAGAAGCTATTTATGAAAGTGTAAAAGGTGTAAAAGAAGTGATTTCGGGTTACGCCGGCGGACATACCAAAAACCCAACTTACCAACAAAGCAATACCGGAAAAACCGGACACGCAGAAGCCGTAGAGGTTATCTACAATCCTGAAGTTGTTTCTTTTAAAACTTTAGTAGATGTTTATTTTGGCTCTCAAAATATTACTCAAAAAAGTGGTCAAGGTCCAGATATAGGCTCACAATACAGATCAATTATATTTTTTCAAAATGAAAAACAAAAAGAAATTATTGATGCTAAAATTGCGAAATTAAACAAGCAATACAATAATGAAGTTGCCGCAGAAGTTATGCCGTTTCAAAAATTCTGGGACGCAGAAGGGTATCATCAAGACTACAAGAAAAAACATCCCAATAATAGTTATATCCAAAATGTTTCTAATCCTCGGTTTAGAAAATTTAAAGCAAAATTCCCTGACCTTTTAAAAAAGGGTTATTGAAAAAACTTGATGGTAAGAGGATAATTTACTGGCTCGCCATTACTAGCTTTTATAGCATTAATTATAGGAAAAATAATTGCTAATAAACATACAGCCCCAAAAATAAAAAAGCCTATAAAAACCAACATAAGGATTGCTCCAATTATTGAATATATAAAGAAACTGATTTGAAAATTAATTACTTCTTTTCCTTGTGCATCCATTTGTTCAATTTCTTCTTTTTTTAGTTGCCATAAAATAAGGGGTACTACAAAACCACCAAATCCACTGACAAAGTTTAGTAATTGACTTAAATGAAGAATCATAAGCATTTGACGATCTTGTTTCTTTTCGGTAATAACTTCCATCATTTATAAAATTTATTGTATAGCCGTTTATTAATAAGACGCTTCAAACAAGTTTTTGTTACAAAACGTTTATTAGCTAGAATACAACCGGAGTTTCTTACCTTTGTCATATGATTTTAGAAGATACCATTGTAGCTTTAGCAACCGCTTCAGGAAGTGGCGCTATTGCAGTTATTAGAGTTTCAGGCCCTGATGCGTTTAATTTTACCGCACCTATTTTTAAAGCGAAAAATAATATAAGCCTCTTAAAGCAAAAATCGCATACCCTTCAATTAGGAAATATAATTGACGAGAATAGAATTATAGATGAAAGTTTAGTTTCCGTATTTAGAGGAAAACGATCGTACACCGGAGAAAACACTGTTGAAATCTCTTGCCACGGAAGTCCATTTATTCAACAAGAAATCATCAATTTATTATTGAATCAAGGTTGCAGATCTGCCAAACCTGGAGAATTTACTTTGCGTGCTTTTTTAAATGGAAAAATGGATTTGAGTCAAGCTGAAGCTGTAGCTGATTTAATCTCTAGCGACAATGCGGCTTCTCATCAATTAGCCATGCAGCAAATGCGTGGTGGTTTTGCATCTGAAATTCAAAAATTAAGAGAAGAACTATTAAATTTTGCTTCATTAATAGAATTAGAATTAGATTTCTCTGAAGAAGACGTAGAGTTTGCAAATCGGGAAGAATTTCAACGATTAATTACTAGGATTCTAAAAGTGCTCAATAAACTTATTGACTCCTTTGCTGTAGGAAATGTTTTAAAAAACGGTATTCCTGTAGCAATTGTAGGTGAACCAAACGTAGGAAAATCAACCTTATTAAATGCACTTCTCAATGAGGATCGAGCTATTGTAAGTGATATTGCCGGCACAACACGAGATACAATTGAAGATGAAATTTCTATTGGCGGTGTAGGTTTTCGGTTTATTGACACCGCGGGAATCAGAGAAACTACCGATGAGATTGAAGGTTTAGGTATAAAAAAAACCTTTCAGAAAATTGAACAAGCGCAAGTAGTAATGTATTTATTTGATGCATATAGAGTAAAAAATGAAAAAGTAAGTTTACAACAAGTAAAAACAGAAGTCGAAAAAATAAAAAATCGTTTTCCGGGCAAGCCTTTATTAATTGTTGCTAATAAAACAGACGTACTTTCAGAAAAAGAAAAACAAGCATTTCAAGATGAGATTTCTGATCTAAAACTGCTTTCTGCCAAAGAAAATGAAGGGGTAGAAATTTTACAGGATAAATTATTAGAGTTTGTTAATACCGGCGCCTTACGAAGTAATGATACAATTGTAACGAATTCTCGACATTATGATTCCTTATTAAAAGCACAGGAAGAAATAAACAAAGTTCAAGAAGGATTAAATATGGGATTAACAGGAGATTTACTGGCCATTGATATTCGACAAGCATTATATTATTTTGGTGAAATTACCGGAGAAATAACAACTGATGATTTATTAGGAAATATTTTTGCTAATTTCTGTATCGGGAAGTAAGTATCGTCCGTTTCGGGACTTATAAAATAAATAACCAACTTAAAATCCTACTTTTTAATCTTTAAATGTGATACATATCTAATTTAAATCTGAGTTTTTATGTTTATCATTTAATAGTTTATTGTATAATTATATATTTGCTAACCTGTAATAGTTAGTATTCTCTTTATAAGAATTTAAAAAGAGTGCAAGCGAGCTACTTTTAAAGATCTGGGACTAAAACATTCATTAGATGAATAAAAAATTAGTTATATTAATATTGTTATTGAACTCCTGTATAGCAGAAAAGCAAATTTCAGAAACAGGGGTAAATGAGATTCAATTTGGGAATGGTGGTGGATTTGCAGGTAAGGAAGTTGGCTTTACGCTCGGTCAAGATGGTTTAATAAAAAATCAGAATGACAGTATAGTTAATAAAATAGACAAAAAAGTGGTTTTATCAATTTTTAAAACCGCAAGTAAAAATAAAAATGTCGAATTCTTAAAACCACAAAATTTATATTCTTTTCTTACAATCATTAGCCCGTCGAGCCCTAATAAGATTATTTGGGGTAGAGAAACTAATACAGTATCTAAAGATATAAGAGATTTACATAAAAAATTAATGAATAAAGCAATTCAAAAAAATGAAGATAATTAGTATTAAAAAAAATCAACTTAAAATATGTCTATTGATAGTTTTGGCTATTATTAGTCAAAATATAATTGCTCAGACAAACGTTCAACAATCATCTGTTTCTAATAAGAATAATATTTTATCTCCAAGAGATTCGTCAAGAATAACAGACCTCAATAAGAAAATAAAAACTGAGAATGGTTCATTTTTTCTCAATCTGGAAAACAAAAAAATTACTTACAATAGCTTAAAAGAAAAATTAATTACTTTATTGGATTTTAATGATAAGCATGAGTTTAAAGAAATAGTAGAAAATAATGATGAAAATAAAAAAATCTTACAACATTATTATAAAGAAATTAAAGTTTCTGAAAGTATTATAATAGTTCATACAGAAAGTAATTACGTTAAAACGATTAATGGAAGAATTACAGAGTTTTCTGATATAAAAACCACTCTAGATATAAATGAAGATCAGGCATTTGAAAAGGCAAAAGAATATTTAAATGTTACAGAGCTTATACAAAGTTATCCTATTGAAACTGTAATCGCTACTGTTTCAAATAATGAAACTAGAAAAATTAAAACAGTTCAAAAAGTTAGAATCGACTCTTATAGTCCTTTTGAAATGTGTAATGTTTTAGTTGACGCAACTACAGGAGAAATTTTTAATAAAATTAACCTTGTTGCTCATGCTGATGTTCCTGGAACAGGTCAAACATTGTATAGTGGTAGTCAGTCCATAACTTGTGATAGTTATGAAGGAAACTATAGATTAAGAGAAACAGGACGAAATATTCAGACTTATAATGCAACTAATGCTACAAACTTAACATCAGGTGGTTTTACTGGAGCTACAGATTATATTAATTCCTCAACAACTTGGTCATCAAACCCAGCTATAGATGTGCATTGGGGAATGGAAGTTACTTATGATTTTTACTTAAATGAGATAGGTAGAGATAGTTATGATAATAATGGAGGACTCATAAGACAATATCTAAATTCTCCACTAACACAAGCAAACCAAGGAGGAGATCCTAATAATGCTTTTGCGCTAGAAGCGCCCTATAATATGATGGTCTATGGTTTAGGAGATGGACAATTTATGAATCCAGTTGTAGGACTTGATGTTGAGGGTCATGAGTTTACACATTTAGTTATAAATAATAATGGCAATGGAGGTTTAACTTATCAAGGAGAATCAGGAGCACTGAATGAGTCTTTTGCTGATATTTTTGGGATTTGTGTAGAGTTTTACTCAGGAGTAGATCCTGATTGGTTGATAGGAGAGAATATTATAATATCCGGTTCCTTTTTTAGATCAATGTCCGATCCTAACGGAGGAGAACAGCCAGACACTTATAATGGGAACTATTGGGTAGATCCGAATGATCTGTTTTTTGACAATGGAGGTGTTCATATTAATAGTGGAGTTCAAAATTATTGGTTTTATCTTTTAGCTGAAGGGGGAGTAGGAACAAATGATTTAGGTGATTCTTATTCTGTTTCAGGTGTAGGATTGGCAAATGCAAGAGATATAGCTTATCATAGTTTAACAAATTATTTACCGCCTAATGCGAGTTTTTTTGATGCTTATTATGGGTCTTTACAAGCTGCTGAAGATTTATTCGGAAATTCTTCAGCAGAATATATAGCTGTAGAAGAGGCTTGGTACGCAGTTGGTATAGGTAGTGATGAAGAACCTAGTAATTATTGTGACGGTATTACTCAGCTCAGTGAGCCTAGCGGAACTTTTACAGATGGAAGTGGCTCTTCTAATTATCAAGATAATTCAAATTGTTCTTGGGTAATAAACCCTCCTGATGCTACACAAATTACATTAACGTTTACATCATTTGATACAGAAGAAGATTATGATAAAGTCTTTGTTTATGATGGACCTGATGATAGTTATCCATTATTGGCAACATGGTGGGGGAATACATTACCATCAGAAATTAGTACTACGGAAGGAACAGGGGCTATGACGGTAAAATTTATTTCTGATTTTTCTGTTACTGAGAGCGGTTGGTCTGCTAATTATTCTTCTACAACATTAGGTTTGAATAAGTCTATTTTATCAGATCAATTAAGGATTTTTCCTAATCCTACAAATGGTTTATTTACTATTGAATCTAACTTAAATGAAAACATTGATCTTGAAATACTGAATCTATTAGGTAGACAAGTGCATAAAGCTGATTCTATGTCCCAAGGATTAAATAGAGTAGATGTCAGCAATCTAGATTCAGGGGTTTATATGTTGAAGTTTAAGGTGAATAAACAACAATTAGTTAAAAGGTTAATAATAGATTAATATAGGGATAATACAATAGCAAGAGATTGTCTGAAAAGGCAGCCTCTTGCTATTGGACTATTTTGAGTTTTTTAGTATTTTCTTGTAATGAAAGCTAAAGTCGTAGTTAAGTCTTTTACCTCCAAGTTATGATGATTTGGT
>NZ_RCNV01000011.1 GCF_003667275.1 Mesonia aquimarina
CTTCCGCTATGGTCTCATAATAACTTACCGTAAAATCATTCGCATCTTGTGCGCCTAATAAAATAGGCGTATTTTGTGTTAAATCGTATACAGCATCTCCATTGGTATCGGTATCACAATAACTTAAATCCGGAACCGGATTCGCAATTCCATTCTCATAACTAGTGATCGTAAAACTAGCTACGGCATAACAGCTCGTTAGCGTATTACTCTCTACGCGTACCCAGATCGTCTGAGGACTTGCACTATTCTCATAAGCTGTTGGAGTGCCTATTGCAGGTGTGCCCGCCTCAGCTGAAGCCTCATCCTCATAATAACTTACACTGTAATCGGAAGACCCTTGGTCTGCGCCTAATGCTACCGAATCGTTTTGAGTTAAATCGAATACTGCACTCCCATTACTGTCCGAATCGCATTCTTCTAGGTTATCAACACTCACTACCTCTGTAATGATTGTACAGACTTCAAAGCTTGTTGTGTTGTAACAACTAGTATCTGCATTGTTTTCTATGCGCACATAGATGGTCATACAGCCTTCTGCTAAACCTGGCTGATAAACATCAGGTGCAGAAATAACATTGGTACCTGCTTCTGCATCGGCACTATTCTCATAATAGCTTACCGTAAAATCATTAGAATCTTGAGCGCCTAATACTACAACTGTATTTTGCGTTAAGTCTACTTCTTCTAAACCATCTACATAACAGTAGTTAATCAAATCTGGCGTGTTGGCTATTCCGCTTGGAATCGCTTCTATGAAAAAGCTGTTATCCGCTGCATAGCAGTTTGGGCTTTCATTATTTTCTACACGAACAAAGATCTCTTGCGGGTTTGCTAAAGTGTTTTCATAGGCAGTAGGAGTCCCAATTGGTGTGTCTCCCGCATCTGCTAAAGCTTGACTCTCGTAATAACTTACCGTATATTCATCAGAAGCTAAACCATCTAATGCCGCAGCGTCATTCTCTGTTAAATCAAATTCTGTAACATCATCATTCTCCGGGTCACACTCGGTAAGGTCTTGCATGTCGCCAACATTTATTCCGCCGATACATAATTCAAAACTTGCGGTATCATAACAGTTTGTCAACTCTCCTTCAGCTACACCTTCAATTCTAACAAATATTTCTTCACACACATCAGCAGATCCTGTAAAAACATATTCAGTTGGGTTTAGGATAGGAGAAGTTGCGTCATCTGCATCTTCTTCTGAAGTATAATACGTAATCTCAAAGTCTTCTGCATCTTGATCACCTAAAACATTATCATCATTAGCGGTTAAATCAAAAAGTGTTTCTTCTGTTTCGTTGCTACACAAGAATAGGTCTTCAGGATTATTGGCCAAAGCATCTGGTGTAGGTAAAAACTCAACCAAAATAACATCGGAGCTCACACAATCATCTAGATACTGAAAAACAGCTTCATAATTTCCGGGTTCTGTAACTTCTAAAGTAGCTTGATCTTCTCCCGGAAGAAGCTCTCCGTCCTGGTACCATTCTATAGTAACGCCATCAATCACACTTAAGCCTACATCTAAGGTTACCGTTTGCCCTTCACAAGTAGCGGTACCATTTACAGCAGTAATATCTGATCCTAAGTCAACAGAACCAATATCAAAACTTCCGGCTTCTAAAAATACGGCAGAATTAAGTGCAGTATCATTTCTGTCTGCAATAGCTAATTTAATATGATATTGTTCACCTGGAATTACCGTAGACTGAGCTGTCATTATCACGGTATTTCCTCTAAGATTAATAGGAGCTGAAGAAGGGTTTGCGCCTCCAGCACCATAAAAAGTATCAAAATACCCCACGTTTTGGGATGCACAACCACCATTATATGTATCATCCCTAACTGTAGTAACAGCAACAGGTGTATTAGTCCCGGGAACTACCGCTAAATTAGTTGTATTTCCATTAGAATCTGTTAGAAAAAAAGCAAATACGTCAGAAAAAGAACATTGAAACCCACCATACTCATCCGATGCAAATAAAAAGTTAAAACTCATTTGATCTGCAAAGGAAACGAAATCAAATTCTATAATACTAGCATTTTCAGAATCTGAAGTAGTATTTCCTTCAATTTCTTGAATTAAATCTGTCAAATCCGCATCACCAGGCCAACCTGTGCCACCAGAACTTTGCGAACCAGTCTCTCCTTGAGTGGCCGGGGTAGACCCAGTAGCTCCGGGAACATCGTTTAAAGCATCTCCCGAATACAAAACAACACCGTCTTCAATTGGAAACGATGAATTATTTTGATTGAAATACCCTATTCCATTTACATCACCAAAATTTGTACCTGTACTCCAAGTTATATTAGAAATATTTGCACAGGGATTATCAATGAGTACATCTTCAACCAATTCCGGAACCGTATAAGTTGTAGTATCTACTTCCAAAACAAAGAATTCTACTACTACTTCAAAAATAAGGGTATGCGAACATCCAAAGTCGTCAGTGACAATCAAGTTTATTTCATAAGTTCCAGTAGCATCAAACTCATGACTTACCGTTTCGCCAAAAGCAGAAGTTCCATCGTCAAAATCCCATTCATAGGTAGCATTCTCTCCACTATTTTCAAAAACAGCAGTCCCTTCAAAAGTAATTTCCTCTAAAACCGCTACTTCGTATGTACCGGGGGCTATTAAGTCTGAAGGAGAAACACTAATCAACTCCGGATCAATTTCCTGACAAGGTTCTTCACAAGAGATTTCTGCTTCCCAGCCTGCTAAAGGAGAAAAGTTCCCATCGGGGACAAACTCAAAGGTTAAACAACCTGTAGGATTTCCTCCACTTGCGATGACAGTTCCCGGATTATTCGCTCCGGTATAATCATCGATTAAAGGTGCATCCGTAGAGTCTCCATCATAAATGTATAAATAATCAGAAGCCCCAGCAATAAGAAATTCCGTAAAATCTACTCGAACACGCATATCACCTTCAGGACATAAGGTTAAGACTTGCGTTTCTTCCCCCGAAAAAGAGGAGTAAGTAGCATCTGGCCCACCTTCGTCGTAAAAGTTTCCAGAACATTGTTGAAATTCTCCATCTTGCATTAATATGTCTTGTGCAAATACAGAAGAGCTCATACCAAAGATGAAGAAAAAGAATAGTAATTTTATTTTCATAAGTTAAATTTTATAATAAAAAAACACACAACTACAGATTTTTTAACCTAGTTGCTATTAGTAAAACAATTTATCTTTTAAAATCCCCCTGGTAATTTTGTTAAAAAATCATCAGAAAATTATTAATTCTGGAAAAGTAATAAATTATTTGCTTCTAAAAAAAAGTAGGCATCTCTTTTAATGTAATTACAGTGAACTATGCTAAAAGCCGAAAAATCTGTATCTTTGCATTCTTAAATGTTTTAGAGGACTAAACACATGAAAATAGATAATATATTGGATGATATTGAAGAAGTGGGAGACAACCACGTAGGTTCTAGTCAAGAAAACCCTATTAGAAAAGATGCTTTTGAATTAAGCGACTTAGAAAAAATAGCTTCCATTAAAGAAGATGTAAACCGTATTCTACATACACTCGGGATGGATTTAACTGACGACAGTTTAAGAGGTACTCCACAACGTGTAGCAAAAATGTTTGTAAACGAAATTTTTGCCGGTCTTCATCCCGACAGAAAACCCAAAGCCTCTGTATTTGAAAATAAATACAAATACGGGGAAATGCTGGTTGAAAAAAACATCACCGTTTACTCTACTTGCGAGCACCATCTACTTCCCATTGTTGGTCGAGCTCACGTTGCCTATATCTCTAACGGAACAGTCGTTGGCCTTTCTAAAATGAATAGAATTGTAGATTATTTTGCTAAACGCCCGCAAGTTCAAGAACGCATGACTATGCAAATTGTAAAAGAATTACAAGAAGTATTAGGCACAGAAGATGTGGCTTGCGTTGTTGACGCTAAGCATCTTTGCGTGAACAGTCGTGGGATTCGCGATATTGAAAGCAGCACAGTAACTAGTGAGTTTGGCGGTAAATTTAAAGAAAATGCCACCCGTCGTGAATTTTTAGACTACATAAAACTCGATACCGACTTTTAAACCGCACTCACTTTATTTCTTAAAAAATAAGAATCAATGGCTTTGTACGAAGAACAAAACTTAAAAATTTACAACTCATTAAACGGAGAAAAAGAACTTTTTAAACCGCTAACTGACGGCTACGTAGGAATGTACGTGTGTGGACCAACAGTATATAGCAATGTTCACCTTGGGAATTGTCGTACGTTTATTTCTTTTGATCTGGTTTTTCGTTACCTAAAACACCTAGGCTATAAAGTGCGCTATGTCCGTAATATTACCGATGCAGGACATTTAGAAAATGACGCCGAAACCGGTGAAGATCGTATTGCCAAAAAAGCAAGATTAGAAGAAATTGAACCAATGGAAGTGGTTCAAAAATATACAGTAGATTTTCATCAAATTTTACAAAAATTCAACAACCTTCCACCTAGTATAGAGCCTACAGCTACAGGACATATTGTTGAGCAAATTGAAATAATCAAAGAAATCATAGAGAAAGGATTTGCATACGAAGCCAACGGATCGGTTTATTTTGATGTATTAAAATATAACGAAAAAAATCACTACGGAATTTTAAGCGGAAGAAAGCTAGAAGATATGATTGCCAATACGCGCGAACTTACCGCTCAAGACGATAAAAAAAATCCACAAGATTTTGCTTTATGGAAAAAAGCAGAACCACAGCATATTATGCGCTGGCCTTCGCCTTGGAGTGTGGGTTTCCCGGGATGGCACTTAGAATGTACAGTTATGAGTTCTAAGTATTTAGGAAATGAGTTTGATATTCACGGTGGTGGTATGGATTTAAAATTCCCACATCATGAATGTGAAATTGCGCAAGGAAAAGCAGCTACCGGAAAAAATCCGGTAAATTATTGGATGCACGCTAATATGCTTACTTTAAATGGTAAAAAAATGGCAAAAAGTACCGGTAATAATATTTTACCCACAGATTTATTTTCGGGAGATAATGATGTTTTGTCAAAAGCTTTTGCCCCGAGTGTTGCTCGTTTTTTCATGCTACAAGCTAACTACCGTAGTATTTTAGATTTTTCTGATGAAGCATTGACTGCTGCAGAAAAAGGCTTTCAAAAATTAATGGATGCCATTGCATTACTTCCAAAATTACCGACTTCAGAAAAATCATCTTTTGACGTACAATCTTGGAAACAGACTTGCTATGACGCCATGAACGATGACTTTAATAGTCCGATTTTAATTGCTCAATTATTTGAAGCTGTAAAACAGATCAATGCTATTGAAGCCGGTAAAGTCAGCATTAATAAAAATGATTTAGAAACGCTCGAACAAACTATCAAAGCATTTACTTTTGATGTTTTAGGCCTAGAAGCTACAGCAGTACTAGAAAATAATCAAGATACTGAACGCTTAGGCAATATTGTTGAGCTCTTAATCGATTTAAGGAATCAAGCGCGAGCAGATAGAGATTACGCTACAAGCGATAAAATTAGAGATAAGCTAGCAGCTAATGGCATCAGTTTAAAAGACAAAAAAGGCAAAACAACTTATTCCCTTTAACATGTTAGAAAAGGTATTGATAGCGCCATTTATTTTTTTAATAAAAATCTATCAATACTTTATTTCTCCTTTAGCTCCCGCCTCGTGTAGATTTCAACCGACCTGTTCCTCTTACTGCTTAAAAGCTTTAAAAACACACGGACTCTTAGCAGGTATAGGTTTAAGTATAGTAAGAATAAGCAAATGTCATCCTTGGGGTAGTTCCGGGTACGATCCGGTTCCTCCTAAAAAAGATTAGCCTTAAAATCTTCAGTATAGAACTGCTCTAAACTCAATCAAATATTTATCTTTACACTTCTAATTTTTTAAAACCTACTCATGCTTACTTCAGCTATTGTTTGGGATCCTTCAAAAGGAATTGATCTCGGTTTTTATGTTATTCGCTACTACAGTTTAATGTACCTTATTGCCTTTACTCTTGGCTGGTTTATTATTAAAAAAATTTATAAGCGTGAAGAAATAGCTGAGGAAAAATTAGATCCTTTGTTCATTTATACAGTTTTAGCAACACTAATTGGTGCGCGTTTAGGTCACGTTTTATTTTACCAAACCGAATTAATTTGGCAAGATCCGCTTTCTATAGTATTACCTGCTCGCTTTGTGCCCGAGTTTGAATTTACCGGGTTTCAAGGTTTAGCAAGTCACGGTGCCGCAATCGGAATAATCATTGCAATGTATTTTTACAGCAAAAAAGTATTGAAAAAACCAATGCTATGGATATTAGACCGTATTGTAATTCCCGTAGCTAGTGGAGGTGTCTTCATAAGAATAGGGAATTTTATAAATTCAGAAATTATAGGAAAGCCTACAGGAACGGATTATGGAGTAATATTTAAGCAATTAGGTGAATCCTTTCCTAGACATCCGGCCCAATTATACGAAGCAGGTTGTTATATTATTGTCTTTTTAATTCTATGGATAATTTATTGGAAAACTGATAAACGAAAGAACACAGGCTTTATTTTTGGTTTATTTTTAGTGTTACTATGGACCGTTCGTTTCTTTGTAGAATTTGTAAAAGAAGCACAAGTTGGCGAACGCGCCACGTGGGCCTTAAATACCGGTCAATGGTTAAGCATCCCCTTTATTTTAATCGGTTTGTTTTTAATTTTCAGATCCCTAAAGCAATTAAAAGCCAATCAACATGTATAAAAAATGCTTTACTGTTTTATGCTTCGTAGGGATACTTGCTATGTGCAATATTTCTTGTAAGAATAATACCGATAAAAACTTAAAAAAAGTAACCACTAAACAACCTAGCTTCAAAAAAGAAGGAACGCTATTGTTTCTAAATAAATCAAACGACACCATCGCAAACATAGCGATAGAAATTGCTGACAATTCCTATGAGCATCAAACCGGATTGATGTATCGTAAGTCAATGAAAGAAGACCGAGGAATGCTTTTCATATATAGTGAAGAACTTGCCCGACCAAATTTTTATATGAAAAACACCTACATTCCCTTAGACCTTATTTATATTAACAGCGCAAATAAGATTGTAGATATTAATAGAAACGCAAAGCCGATGGACGAAAGCCCAATTCCTTCTGAAGCTGCTTCTCAATATGTATTAGAAGTCAATGCAGGAATGGCAGATCAATGGAAAATAAGCCTTGGTGATCGTGCAATTTTTAACAGAGAATAAGTTATACATTCTTTACATTTCATTGATAAAATTATTTTCTTCTGATAAAAACCTCAAAAGACTTTACATATAGCATTCAATAAACCAAGGGGTCTTTATTGCATATCTACTTGAGGTCTAAGTAAAGCTTTCTCCATAGCAATCAACTTATTAAAGCACAGAAAATACAATGTAGGTTTACACTGAATCTACTATTATACAGACAAACATAGTTACGCTATAGTTTCAGTGTGGACTTAGTAGCACGAATACCTCTATAAGCTAGGCTTTAAACATAGGTAAAATATCAATATCATTGTAATGTAATTTAAAAAACACCAATCTGCAAGCAATTATTCTTTTAAACACTAACACTAAAAAGCCGTCTAAAATTTAGACGGCTTTTTAAAATATATCAGATTAAAGAGAATTTTACGCTTGTACCGGCTCTTCCTCTTCTTTCTCTTCTTCTTTTGCACGTAACAACTCATCACTCTTTTTCTTCGCCGTATCATACATAATTGGCGTTGCAATGAAAAGTGAAGAATATGTACCAACAAGTACACCAATAATTAAAGCAAACATAAAGCCTCTAATACTTTCACCTCCAAAAATAAAGATCGCTAATAATACAATTAAAGTAGTTAATGAAGTATTCAAGGTACGGCTAATCGTACTGTTTAATGCTGAATTAATTGTTTTATGGAATGCCCAAGTAGAATGCTCTTTAAAAAACTCTCTAATTCTATCAAATACAACTACTGTATCATTCAAGGAATAACCTACAACTGTTAAGATCGCCGCAATAAAAGCCTGATTAATTTCCATACTAAACGGCATAAAGCTTTTTGCGATAGAGAAAATTCCTAAAATGATTAACACATCATGGAAAACTGCCGCTACAGCTCCTAAACTAAATTGCCATTTTCTAAATCTAAATAAGATATATAAAAACACTACAATTAAAGATCCAAGAACAGCCCAAATTGAAGCTTTTTTAATATCATCAGCAATAGTCGGACCTACTTTCATAGAAGACATAACCCCTACCTCTGCTGCGCTATCATCATCCACTGTTTTAAATTGGTTATAAGTTAACCCACTAGGTAAAAAAGGCTGAAGTGTTGTAAACATCATTTCTGAAATCTCGTTATCAACCTCAGTTCCTTCTTCTTCCACTTTATATTTTGTCGTAATCTTTAATTGATTATCAGCTCCGAAAGTTTTCGCCTCTGCACTACCAAAAGTGGCCACTAAATCTTTTTCAATCTCCGTTGCATTTACATCTTGATCAAAACGAACAGTATAAGTTCTTCCTCCAACAAAATCAACTCCTTGATTTAAACCACTAATCGCTAATGAAGCTAAACTCGCAATAATTAAGATAGAAGAAATCACATAACCTGCTTTTCGCTTTGCAATAAATTTGATGCTCATATTTTGGAATAGATTCTTAGTTGCTCCTGTAGAAAAAGCTAATGATTTTCCATTCTTACCGTAGCCATCAATAAATAATCGTGTTACGAAAATAGCTGTAAACAATGATGTACATATACCTATTAATAAGGTGGTTGCAAAACCTTTAATTGGACCTGTTCCGAAAACTAATAAGATAATTCCGGTTAAACCTGTAGTGATGTTTGCATCAAGAATTGACGAAAGTGCATTACTAAACCCGTCTTTAATTGATTCAGCTTGACTTTTTCCTTTCGCTAGTTCTTCACGAATTCGCTCAAAAATAAGTACGTTAGCATCTACCGACATACCAATTGTTAACACAATACCTGCTATACCCGGTAAAGTTAAAACCGCTCCTAAACCTGCTAAAACACCAAAAATAAACAATATGTTTACCGCTAAAGCGACATCTGCAAAAGCCCCGGCTTTTCCATAATAAAAAACCATCCAAACTAACACAAAAGCTAAAGCAATTAAGAAAGACATAACTCCACTATCTATTGCTTCTTGTCCTAAAGATGGTCCAACCACTTCGCTCTGTACAATATCTGCAGAAGCAGGCAATTTACCCGCTCTTAATACGTTTGCTAAATCTTGCCCTTCTGTTACTGTAAAATCTCCTGAAATCTCACTACGTCCTCCAGAAATTGGACCTGTAGTAACTCCAGGTGCTGAATATACAATATCATCTAGAACAATGGCGATTTGAGAACCTTGTTTATAAGCTGTTCCGGTCATTTCTTCCCACTTCTTCGCACCTTTGCCATTCATCTCCATAGAAACAGCAATTCTACCTAACTGATCATAGGTCTGCGTAGCATCAGTTATTACACTTCCGCTTAAATCCGGCTCATTTTGCTTATTAGCTTTTAAAGCATATAAATCAATAAGTTCATTACCTTCCACAGAAGATGGAATTCCCCAAACAAATTTTGCATACTTTTTATCTGCTGATAATAAAGAACGCACTTGAGGCATTCTCATATATTTATTTACCGTAGCTGTATCTTTTAAAGCAAAAGTTGCAATTACCGGCCCACGAGGACCTCCTTGCATAATGCTAGCAAGTGGTTGGCGTGCAACCTCTTCCTCTTCTGCTTCCGCATCAGCTAATAAATCATCTATATCTTCTTCTTGCAAAGCTGCTGTAGTATCTTTTTCTGTTTCAGCCTCCGCTTTTTCTGGAGCTAAAACTTGTTTCAATTTAGCATTTGCTTGCGCTAAGAATGAATTAAATTCTTGTCCTTTAAATACATGCCAAAATTCTAATTGTGCGGTGCTTTGTAGTAAGTCTTTTACACGCTCAATATCTTTTGCTCCTGGAAGCTCGACTAAAATTCTTCCTGAATCTCCTAAACGCTGAATATTTGGTTGTGTAACCCCAAATTTATCGATACGTTTACGTAAAACTTCAAATGCAGAGGTAATACTTTCGTCAACTTTTCTTTTTAAAACTTGTTGAACTTGTTGATTAGACATTTCGAAGTTGATATCATCACTCAAGTTTTTATTGGCAAAAATATCCGGTGAAGCTAATTTTGCATCAGGAAGTTCAGTAAATTCTTGAAAGAAAAGATCTAAATAATCATCTTGACTATCAGACTGCGCTTGATCAGCTTGTGCTAAAGCCTTTCTAAATGCAGGATCAGTAGAATTATCAGATAATTCTACCAGAATATCTTTCACCGATATTTGAAGAATAACATTGATACCTCCTTTTAAATCAAGTCCTTTGTTAAGTTCTTTATCTTTTGCAGTTTCGTAAGTAATTCCGGCAAAAATATTATTCTTACCAATAGAATCTAAATACCTGGTTTCTACCTGTTCCCTTTTACTTGAGTAATCTTCTACATCTTCACTTACCTGTTGTTTAGCAAATGTTTCTGCATCTCCTTCTACTTTATTGGTTATGAAGGTAAATGATAGTTGGTAAATACACACCAAACCAAATAAAACCGCGAATAGCCTAATTAGTCCCTTATTCTGCATTATTCCTTGAAATTATTTATTTTTAAATTTAAAACGGACAAATATAGGGTTTCAAAAAAGAAATGACAATAATTTTTTTAAGATAAATTTCACAAAAAAGCCTGTTGATGTATGATTTATCAACAGGCTTTTTATTAATTTATGATTATTATCCCAACTAAATACTCAAATGAAGTATCAAACTTGCTTTTTAAAGCTCAATTTATCTATACTCACATTTAAAATTTAGCTAACTAGAACTTATATATCTAATAATCCATTGGTTTTTTTCACCCCTTCGGCACTTTCTTTAAGCTTATTTTTCTCAGCATCATTTAATTCAATTTCAACAATTTTCTCGATACCGTTTTTCCCTAAAACAACAGGAACGCCAATACACAAATCGTTTAAACCATATTCTCCTTCTAACAAGGCAGAACAAGGAAACATTTTTTGCTGATCGCAAGCGATGGCTTGCACTAATCCAGATACTGCAGCTCCAGGAGCATACCAAGCACTTGTTCCTAACATTTTAGTTAAGGTTGCACCTCCTACTTTGGTGTCATCAGCAACTTGATTTAAGCGATCTTCTTCTAAAAATTCTGAAGCCAACACACTGTTTCTTGTTGCTAATCTTGTTAAAGGAACCATTCCTTTATCACTATGACCACCAATTACCATTCCATCTACATCAGAAATTGGCGCTTCTAATGCTTCGGCTAAGCGATATTTAAAACGTGCACTATCTAAAGCACCACCCATACCTATAATTCTGTTTTTAGGAAGGTTTGTAGATTTATGCACTAAGTAGGTCATTGTGTCCATTGGGTTACTTACCACAATAATAGTTACATCAGGAGAATGCTTAATAATGTTTGAAGAAACTTCTTTTACAATTCCGGCATTAATTCCGATTAATTCTTCTCTAGTCATTCCCGGTTTACGTGGAATCCCACTAGTTATTACCGCTATATCACTACCAGCTGTTTTGGAATAATCGTTTGTGCTTCCCGTAATTTTTGTATCAAAACCGTTTAATGAAGCGGTCTGCATTAAATCCATTGCTTTTCCTTCAGCATAGTCTTCCTTAATGTCTAGTAAAACTACTTCTGAAGCAAAATCTTTAATTGCAATGTACTCTGCGCAGCTTGCTCCTACGGCTCCTGCTCCTACTACTGTAACTTTCATTATATTATCTTTAAAATTAATTATTATGAATTTTAACCAAAACGCTAAAATACGAAATTGAAATTATTTAAATCAATAACAAAGGGTTAAAAGCTTGAATATTACCCATCAATGTTTAATAAAACAAAAAATGCAATTATTTTGCATTAAATCGATACCCCACTCCTAGGGTTATATTATAAAACTCTTGAATATTAAAAGCTGTATTAACGTGAAATGCCCCCAAACTAAGATTTGCTCCTAACGTAGCATTAAAACCATTCACTTCGTTTTTTACGGTATAATTATCTAACAAGTTTTGGAATTGACTATCTTCTTCTGCCAATTTATAAACTCCTTTAAACTTTGTCTTTGAATTTGCTGTTAAATATCCGATACCTCCATAAAAATTAAGCTTAGAAAATTTTGTTGAAGTAAGCACTGCAAACGTCCACGTATCCATTTCTGAATCTATTCCTTGATCAGTATTTTGCTCACCAGATTCTTTAATATCATAAAATCCATTAAACTTTGTATATCCTGCCAAAGCCGCTATATGCAAAGGAAATTTATTTTCTTCTGCCAACCAACTCGTTATCTCGTGTTGAAGCCCTACCCCATATAATTTCTTTTCCACATCTCCGTAATTTATTTTTGGCGCATACCGAACTTTCAACTCTGTCCCTTTTATAAGTCCCACACTTGCTTGTAAAAAAACATTTGGCGCACTATTCACCTCTCCTTCATCAATCCCTTGAGGCAATTCCACTTCTAAAGCTTCCGTTCCTTGATCGGTTTCGTAATCAATTAAAGCAATGATATCGGGATCATTTCTTCCAAAAATTGTAGCCACGTCTTTTTCCATAGCTCCGTCTTTAAACCTAATATTATTATAATCATTTGTATTCACTAAGAAGGAATTTTCTTCTCTTTTTACAAAAGTCAAATTACCGATCAAATCAACATCTACCTCTAAAAACTTTTTAGATGCAGCACTATTATACCATCCATTATTAACGTTATACATTACCCCTTGTGCAGCCGGCGAAATATATGATTTTCCGAATTTTGTAATATTCTCGATAGCATAGGTTACTACTTCTCCAATATTAGTTTGTGCAAAAAAAACTTGTGTAAAAAAAGAAGTAAAATAAAAGTGATTTTTTTCATGGTTGACTAGAGTTTAAGTTTTTAAATAAAAAACTCGTGCTTAAAAAGAAAAAGCACGAGTTTTAAAAAAAGGTATTTAATATATTTTATGCATCAATATTAGCATATACAGCATTCTTCTCGATAAACTCTCGACGAGGTGGCACCTCATCCCCCATTAACATAGAGAAAATACGATCTGCCTCACTTGCATTGTCGATTGTAACTTGACGCAACGTTCTAAATTCAGGATTCATGGTTGTATCCCACAATTGTTCAGCATTCATCTCTCCAAGCCCCTTATAACGTTGAATATTTAAACCGCCGGCATACTCTGCTGCAATTGCATCACGCTCTTTCTCATTCCACGCATAACGTTTTTTACTTCCTTTCTTAATTAAGTATAAAGGAGGTGTTGCTATAAAAATATGCCCCGCTTCAATTAATTCACGCATATACCGGAAGAAAAATGTAAGAATTAAGGTAGCAATGTGACTTCCGTCGACATCCGCATCACACATAATGACAATTTTATGGTAACGTAATTTATCTAAATTTAAAGCTTTACTATCTTCTTCTGTACCAATAGTAACACCTAGAGCGGTATAAATATTTCTAATTTCTTCGTTTTCAAAAACCTTGTGTTGCATGGCTTTCTCCACGTTCAAAATTTTCCCTCGCAACGGTAAAATAGCCTGGAAGTTACGATCCCTTCCTTGTTTTGCTGTTCCTCCTGCAGAATCTCCCTCTACTAAAAACACTTCGCAAATTTTAGGGTCTTGTTCCGAACAATCTGAAAGTTTACCCGGAAGTCCGCCACCACTCATCACGGTTTTACGTTGCACCATTTCTCTAGCTTTTTTAGCTGCATGACGCGCTTGCGCTGCTAAAATCACTTTTTGTACAATGGTCTTTGCATCATTTGGGTTTTCTTCCAAATAAATATCCAGCATTTCAGAAACAGCCTGTGAAACCGCTGAAGTTACTTCTCGGTTTCCTAATTTTGTTTTGGTCTGTCCTTCAAACTGAGGTTCAGCTACTTTCACTGAAACAATTGCAGTTAAGCCTTCACGAAAATCATCTCCCGAAATTTCAAACTTTAGCTTATCTAACATTCCCGAAGCGTCGGCATATTTCTTTAATGTTGATGTTAGACCTCTTCTAAAACCAGATAAGTGCGTTCCGCCTTCGTGTGTATTAATATTATTTACATACGAATGTAAATTTTCACCATAAGAATTGTTATAAATCATGGCTACTTCTACAGGGATTTCATTCTTTTCCCCTTCCATAGCAATAACATCGCCGATAATTGGCTCACGCGTAGCATCTAAAAAGCGAATAAACTCTTTTAAACCTTCCTCAGAATGGAATTTATCACTACGGTATTCACCTTTTTCGTCTTTCTCTCGCTTATCAATTAAAGAAATTTTGATTCCCTTATTTAGGAATGCTAATTCTCTTAACCTGCTGGCAAGCGTATCATAATTATAGCGCGTGCCATCTTTAAAAATTGTAGGATCCGGCTGAAAAGTAACTACCGTACCTGTAAAATCTGTATCTCCGGTACTTTTAACCGGATATAATGGTTTTCCTCTTTCGTATTCTTGCTCCCAAACTTTTCCTTGTTTATGAACATAGGCATGCAAATGCTCTGATAGTGCATTAACACAACTTACCCCAACTCCGTGTAAACCACCGGAAACTTTGTAAGAATCTTTATCAAATTTACCACCTGCTCCAATTTTAGTCATAACAACTTCTAAAGCTGAAACCCCTTCTTTTTTATGAAGATCTATAGGAATCCCTCGCCCATTATCTTTGGTAGTAATAGAACCGTTTTCGTTAATAACGACATCAATTGCATCGCAATGACCTGCCATAGCTTCATCAATAGAGTTATCTACCACCTCATAAACCAAGTGATGCAATCCTCTATTCCCTACATCTCCAATATACATCGATGGACGCATTCTTACGTGCTCCATTCCTTCTAGCGCCTGAATACTATCGGCAGAATAATTCTTTTTTACTTCTTCACTCATACAATTCAAAAATTAACATAGTAAGAACACAAATATAGAAAAACAAGGGGTTCTACGGAAACCTAAATTCCCTGCCACTCTTGAAGTTATTAACAATATTTGTAAAAAACTCCCGAAAAAAATTGTATTTATAGGTGACCGCAATAAAAATCTATTTTTAACATAAATAAAGTATTCTCTTAACAAGTGTTTATTACTCTAAATATTATCTTTTCTGAAAACAAATTTTATTATGAAACAATTTTTCAGTTTAGTATGTATTTGCGTTTTCACCGTTTTAGGCACAAACGCGCAAGATTTTTCTGATTTAGACAAAAGTCCGATGGAAGTGGCAATTATTAGAAATACAGACCACTCACCAATGGCACGTATTATTTATAGCAGTCCGCGAAAAAAAGGACGGGAAATTTTTGGTGATCTAGTACCTTATGATAAGGTTTGGCGTACCGGTGCAAACGAGGCTACGGAAATCACTTTCTATGATGATATGCGAATTGCCGGAAATAAAATTCCATCGGGTACATATACACTTTACACTATCCCCGGAAAAAGTGAATGGACTATTATTTTAAATAAAAACATTAATGTCTGGGGAACTATTAGTAATTACAAAAAAGAACAAGATTTAGTACGTATTAAAGCACCTGCAAGAACTGCAGCCGCTACTATTGAAAATTTCTCTGTAACTTTTCAACCCACTGAAAACGGTACAAAATTATTAATGGGTTGGGATGATAAATTTGTTGAAGTTCCTTTTCAAAATGTAGAGAAGTAACTTTCTATTAAACCTATTAATAAAAAAAAGGCTGTCTAAAAAGTTAACTTTTGTCAACCTGAACTTGATTCAGGTTCTCATACTAATTTGTATTTCAGCAATATGAGATTCTGAAATAAATTCAGAATGACGCTTTTTTAATCTTTTTAGACAGCCTCTTTTTATTGATTAAAGTTTAGAAAATACATAAAGCATTTCTCTACCGACTTCATAGATTTTTGCTTTGTACTTTTCTATAGCATTTGGTTGTTTATCGTAAACCTTAGGATCTTCATAGGTCAACGAAATTCTATGCGAACTACCTGGCACAAAAGGACAGCCGCCATCTGCTTGCGAACAAACCATTACCGCTATAAAGTTTTTTTGAGGATTAAATTTATTCTCAAAACGCTTCGAAAAAAGTAGGTTTGCGTAAGCTTCATCGTTTAGTGAGGTTAATTTATATTTCGGATTCTCTTCTTCAGTTATTTGTTGAAACTCAAAACCTACTAAACTTAATGCTTTAACCATATTAGGATGAAAAGCCGTAGCTTCTGTTCCTCCGGAAAATGCTTCAATTGTTGTTTTTTTATAATAATCAGCCAAGGTATTGATCCAAATTTCTCCCAACTGACTCCTTCTAGAGTTATGCGTGCAAATCATCATTACCTTTGCTTTTTCAAAAGAAGAAATATCAGTTTTTATAGCTTCTACCAAACTATCTAATTGCGTTCTTCGCGTTTCTGAAATTGATGTCATTTGATTTAACAATTCTTGAATCAATTCTTCTAGCTGTGTATTACTTGCGTGTAATTTCATCTGTAATTTTATTTATAGTATTTTTTCTTCAACCAAAAAGCTACGCGAACTAAAGCAATGAGTACCGGAACTTCAACCAACGGACCAATAACACCGGTAAAGGCTTGTCCGCTATTTAAACCAAATACAGCAATTGCTACAGCTATCGCTAATTCAAAATTATTTCCCGAAGCTGTAAAGGCTACAGAAGCATTTACCGGATAAGAAGCGCCAATAGCTTTGCTGGTAAAAAAACCGATGATAAACATAGCGATAAAATAAATAATCAGCGGTACTGCAATTAATAGCACATCAAAAGGAATAGTGACAATTAATTCTCCTTTTAAGCTGAACATTATAACAATAGTAAACAATAAAGCTATTAAAGTTACAGGGGAAATTTTTGGTATAAAAACCGTGTTATACCAATGTTCTCCTTTTAACTTTACACCTATAAATCGGGTGAGAATTCCCATTATAAATGGAACGCCTAAATAAATGGCAACACTTTCTGCAATTGTTGCTATTGAAATATCTACAATTGCACCTTCAAAACCAAAAAGCGGGGGTAATTTGGTAATAAAAAGCCACGCGTAAAAACTATAAGCAAACACCTGAAAAACACTATTTAACGCAACTAAACCTGCTCCGTATTCCGAGCTTCCTTCAGCTAAATCATTCCAAACCAATACCATTGCAATACAACGAGCTAAACCAATTAAGATTAGTCCCACCATATATTCCGGGTGATCTTGCAGAAAAATTAACGCTAACCCAAACATCAACAACGGCCCGACAATCCAATTTAAAAATAAAGATAAGCCTAAGGTTTTTACATCTTTAAAGATTTTAGGCAGTAATTTATAATTCACTTTTGCTAAAGGCGGATACATCATTAAAATTAATCCGATAGCTATTGGAATATTGGTAGAACCTGAACTAAATGAGTTAATAAGCTCTGGAAAATCCGGGTAAAAATAACCTAACCCAACCCCTATTAACATTGCCACTAAAATCCAAACGGTTAAAAACCGGTCTAAAAAAGACATTTTCTTATTACTCTTTGTCATTGTACTGTATTTAGCAACATCCGCTGTTTGGTGAACAAGTTGATTTTTCTTCTGAAGCTGGAACCGGCGCGCAACAAGCAAGTGCTGCTTCTTCTGGAGTTTCTGCTCGATCTTTTGCTTTACAGGTTGTATTTTCTACCCCGAGTTTTACAATAATTAAATTCTCTTTATGCTGAATTTCACGAACCGGTAAAACTGCGGTATGAAAAGTTTGATTTCCATATTCAAATTTTAAGTCAGCTTTAGTGTTTATCGGTCTAATTTTATGCACCAATTGAAAAATCTCTATAGCCTTTTTTGCGCTTACGGCGTGCTGTGGTTCAGGAACCGGATTTTCCCAAATTTGCACATGGGTTTCTTCCCATTTATTTTGCTTTCCACCACAATCTACGGTATCAAAATTCACATTTTTAATTTCTGTTAAATGAAAATCTGCGCGTGCAAAATTTCCTTCTTCGTATGCGAATAGTAAATTAGCTGTCGGTTGTTTTTCTAATTCTTTTAAAAATTCTGATGTATTCATTTCACTTTTGATTATTGTTATATCGCAATATTACGATTAATTGATTTAAATTTTTTTAGCAGCAAGAATTGTCAGCAGGATTTCTATTAAAAAAATGCATCAATAGATTTTGAACCTCTAACCATTTATCGGAATCTATACAATAACAAACTCGCGTACCTTCTATATCTCCTTTTATTAAACCAACATTTTTCAATTCACGCAAATGCTGACTAATAGTAGGTTGTGCCAAACCAATTTCGTTTACCAAGTCGCCACAAACGCAAGAATTCTTTTCAAAAAGATATTGCAAAATTGCTACTCGTGCAGGGTGACCTATTACTTTGGCTATGGTTGCTAACTCATTTTGAGCGTCGGTAAATATTTCTGATTTGGTGATTCCCATAATTCATTTATTCATTGCAATATTACGATGAATAATTTTTTTATAAAAATTTTCGGCTGATTTTTTTTATACTATGGAATATTCAAGTATTTATGTGTTTGTAGCGAAACTTTCCACTTTGGATTTTGCATTACGTAATCTACAATAAGCGGAATAATTTTATCGCGAACGCTCCATTCCGGTTGTAAGTAGAGAATACAGTCTTTATTAACTTTTGCAGCTTGCTCTTCAGCAAATTTAAAATCGTGTTTATTAAAAATAATCACCTTTAATTCATTCGCTTTTTCATAAACTTCTGGCTGTGGAAGTTTTATTTTTTTTGGAGAAAGGCAAATCCAATCCCAAATCCCAGTAAGTTTATAAGCACCGGAAGTTTCTATATGAATCTGAGCATTTTTTTCTTTTAATCGACTGGTTATTTCAGTCATATCCCACGTAAGTGGTTCTCCACCGGTAATCACAACGGTATCACTATATTTTATTGCATTGTCTACAATTCTTTCGGTAACGGTTGGTGGATGTTTTTCGGCATCCCAACTTTCTTTTACATCGCACCAATGACAGCCTACATCGCAACCGCCAATTCTAATAAAATAAGCCGCAGTTCCTTTGTGGAAACCTTCGCCCTGAATGGTATAAAACTCCTCCATTAACGGAAGCATTTTTCCTTCTTCTACAAGCTTTTCTATATCTGCCTTTTTCATGGGTACAAAGATAGTCATTCAAGAAAAGAGCACCCTAGACTTTTATTCTTTTTTGAGGCTTTTCTTAAAATCGAAAAATAATTTCTACAAGCGCTTAACTATTCCTATTTTTACGGAAAATAATTTGAATTATGAAAAAGCTCCTTTTAGCAAGTTTTTGTTTTGGTTTTATTTTTACCAGCTGCACCACTGAAGAAAAAACCGATCCGTTTTCAATCACCAAAACCAACATTGGGTTACTAACAAAAGAAGTTCAAGTAAAACAATTAGATTCAATTTTTGCAAATGACTCTATTGTTAAAAAAAGTAGAAACCAAGGATTTAGTGCCGGAAGCGAAATCTATGTGTATGATAATAAAGGAAAGGAATTGTTATTGTTAGATCCAGTACAAAGTTTTGACAGCACCAGTACTATTGCTAATATAGAAATAAAAGATCCGCGTTTTAAAACCCTTAAAGGATTAAATTCTGAAAGTACTTTTAAAGACATTAACGAAAATTATAAAATTTCTAGAATAGAGAATACTTTAAAAACCGCTGTTATTTTTATTGATGAAATAAATGCCTATGTTACCATAGATAAAGAATCAATTTCAGGAACAGCGCGCTATAATACCGATGTAAAAATTGAACCATCACAAATACCTGATGATGCAAAAATTAAACATTTTTGGATTGGTTGGAAATAGTTTTTTTTATAGAACTCATCTTGACTTTTTTCATTTTCTAAAAAATAATTGAAATCCCCCTATATTTCGTTAATTTTTTTAGCCGTAACAATGCGATGCCTTTCAAAAAATTATCTCATCTATGCAAATTTCACTTCATTTTCGGTTAAATACTAAAAATCAAAATGAGTTCCTAGTCAATTTTTTTCGCGTGAAAAATTTAATTTTTATTGGTATAGCTATGTTATTTTTTTCTTGTGCTGAAAAAGCTAAAACGGAAGAAACAAATACAATTGAAAAGACTGATTTTTATAAGCTCCCTAGCTTTTCTAAAGATAGTGTTTTGCAAGCGGTTATTGAAATTCCGGCAGGTACAAACCACAAAATTGAATACAATCCTATTAAGAAAAAATTTATAACAGACAGCATCAACGGGAAAGCTAGAGTTATCGATTTTCTACCTTATTTAGGAAATTACGGATTTATCCCTTCTACTTTTTCTGATCCAAAAAAGGGAGGCGATGGTGATGCGTTAGATATTTTAGTTTTATCAGAAAGCGTACCTACAGGAACCGTTATGCAAGTTACCCCGATTGCATTAATCAGGTTAATTGATGAAGGCGAAAGCGATTACAAAATTCTAGCGGTTCCAACAAACAGTGCTCAGCAAATTATACAGGCGAAAAATTTTAACGAACTCTCCGTTAATTATCCTGAAATAAGAAAGGTAATAGGAATTTGGTTTCAAGAATATGACCCAAATGATAAGGTTATTATAAAAAACTGGGGTGGAGAACACGCCGCTAAAAAAGAAATAAAGCGCTGGCAAAAATAATTTCAAGTCTTTAGAAAATGTTAATCCTTCTTCAGCTTCATCAATAACTCAGTATCTTTAATCACTAACTAATACAAACCACTATGATTAAAATACTAGGAATTGTACTTACCGTTGTCGGAATGATTGGCCTAATTTTAGGTATTTTCGGGATTTTTGGAAGCATTAATATTCCGGGAGCTTGGCCTTTTGCCATTGTAGGACTAATTTTTTTCTTATCAGGAATTGGCATCATTAAAAGAAAAAAAGACACAGACGAGGTGTAGTCTGCTTTTTGTATGAAAAAAACCATCAATAAGTATTTGCCAAAAATTATTGGCGTTCAGCTTAATTCGTTGCATTTGGTTAAACCCAAAAAAGCTGTAAACAAAACATTTTATCTATTCTGCTCACCAAGACGCGGAAAAGTAAAACCAGAACAAGCTCCTTTTTTAGCACAAGCAAAAGCCAAAAAGGTAAAGCACGAAAAGCACTTTTTACAAACTTATCACTGGCCAGGAAAAGGTAAAACCGTTTTATTGGTGCACGGTTGGGAAAGCAATTCATACCGCTGGAAATCTTTGATAGAAAAACTACAAGCCGAAGAATTCAACATTATTGCTTTTGACGCGCCAGCACATGGACATTCAGAAGGCACATACATTCATGTCCCTCTTTACAGCGCTTGCATTAACACCATGCTCAAAGAATTTCAGCCCGATTTTATTGTAGGTCATAGCATTGGCGCAATGACTACAGTTTTCAATCAACATAAAAAGCCTGAGAAAACCTTAGAAAAATTAGTACTACTGGGACCTCCTTCTGAATTAACTGAAATTATGAATGATTTTCAGAAAATACTCAAGCTAAAACCTCGCGTTATGAAAGATTTAGAAAATCATTTTCATACTACTTTAGGATATAAATTTAAAGAATTTTCCATTGCCGGTTTTGCAGAAAAATTATCGCAAAAAGGTTTGATAATTCATGATAAATATGATAAAATTGCGCCCGTTCAAGCGTCAAGAGCAATTCATGAAAACTGGAGAGAATCAAATTTAATCGAAACTGAAGGCGCAGGCCATTCCTTGAATAACAATTTTATTAATACTGAAATTATTCAGTTTTTAAATCAATAAAATTTATGAGTACTGAAAATCCTACCCGAATCAATAAATATTTAAGCGAAGTTGGTTTTTGCTCGCGCAGAAAAGCCGATAAACTTATTGAAGCCGGTAGAGTTACTATTAATGGCAGTATTCCTGAAATGGGCACAAAAGTAAGCCCTGAAGATGAAGTTTGTGTTGATGGCAAACCTGTTTCAGAAAAAAAAGACCCCTTTGTTTATTTAGCGTTTAATAAACCGGTAGGTATTGTTTGCACAACCGATACGCGTGTTGAAAAAGACAATATCATCGATTTTATTAATTATCATAAGCGAATTTTTCCCATAGGAAGATTAGACAAACCCAGCGAAGGATTAATTTTACTGACAGATGATGGAGATATTGTTAATAAAATTTTACGAGCACGAAACAATCACGACAAAGAATATTGGGTAAAAGTTAACCGCCCGGTAACCGATGATTTTGTAAAAAAAATGAGTTCAGGTGTTCCCATTTTAGATACAATAACCAAAAAATGCAAGGTCGAAAAAACAGGAACATACACCTTTAAAATAGTTTTAACCCAAGGCTTAAATCGGCAAATTAGAAGAATGTGTGAGTATCTAGGCTACGAGGTTGTTCAACTGAAAAGAGTGCGAATCATGAATATTGAGCTCGATTTGCCCGTTGGTGAATATCGCGAACTAACCAAAAAAGAACTTCGTAATCTTAACACTTTAATCAGCAGTTCTCGTAAAACCGCTGATAGCTCAGAAGAAAATTTAACGTCTAAAAAAGAAAAGCCAAAAAAATTCTCTCCTAAAAACAGAAAAAGTAGAGGCGGTAAATCCTAACATATTTTTAAGCATATTATCCCCTTAATCTTGGTAAATTTATAGAAAAAAGACATGGAACGACCGAGCATTAAGAACGAAGATCAATATGAAGCTTTGCGTGATAAGGGTTACAGCCAGGAAAAAGCCGCCCGTATTGCAAATACCTCAAACGCAGGTAAAAAAGGAGGGAAAGCTCCTAAATATGAAGAATGGAGTAAAGACGAGTTATATCAGCAAGCACAAAAAGTCGGTATTTCCGGGCGATCTAAAATGAATAAAAGTGAATTGATTAAAGCGCTTCGCAACAATTAATTTTTTATGAAAAAAATTCAACCATTTCACTTAGCAATTCCTGTCCAAAACTTGACAGAAGCTAGAAAATTTTATAAAGTCACTTTAGGCTTAACCGAAGGCAGAAGCAGTAATCATTGGGTAGATTTTGATTTTTTCGGACACCAATTTGTTATTCACGAAGACAAAAATCATTCGCCAAAGTTGCCAAGCAATACAGTTGATGGTAAGGCTGTACCAATTCCACATTTTGGTGTAGTTTTAAGCTGGGAAGATTTTCATCAGTTTGCCAAAAATCTTGAAGAAAAAAAGGTATCTTTTCAAATTGAACCTTATATTAGATTTAAAGGAGAAACAGGCGAACAAGCCACAATGTTCTTTTATGATCCTAGCGGAAACGCATTAGAGTTTAAAGCTTTTAAAAATCAATCACAGCTTTTTGCTAAAAACTAACCAACTATGGCAAGAATTCAACCCAGTTTAGTAAGGCAACTTTTTATCTTGTTGCTTATTCTTTTTTTTGGAATCCTGATTTTCAGCGAAATCACACCATATTTAACAGGTGTTTTAGGAGCTGTCACATTATATGTTCTATTCAGGAAGTGGATGGCAAGACTCGTAGAAAAAGGATGGAACAAAGATCTTGCGGCAAGTGCTCTCATGTTAGGTTCTTTTATCGGAATTTTAGTTCCTATTGCAGGAATTGTCTTATTACTGAGTTCTAAAATTGGTAAAGCAGTTAATAATTCAGAACGTGTTGTCCAAGCTATAAAAGATCAAGTAAATGATTGGGAACATTCTTTTGGTTATGAGATTAGCAGCCAAATAGATACTGCGCAAATCACCAATTGGGTTTCTAATAATTTACAAAGCCTAGCCGGCGGAACATTTAACGCTTTTATAGCCATTGGTATCATGTATTTCATGCTATATTATATGCTTATCAGCGGAAAAAAATTACACGAATCATTAGAAAATTATATTCCTTTAAATCACGAAAACCTTTTTTTAATAGGAAAAGAAAGCCGCTCAATGGTTAAAGCTAATGCTATCGGAATACCCTTAGTTGCCTTATGCCAAGGAATAATTGCACTTATTGGTTTTTTAATTTTCGGTGTACCCGATCCTTTCTTTTGGTTTGTAATTACCACTATAGGTTCTATGATTCCATTTGTAGGAACTGCTTTAGGAATTATACCGGTCACTATTTTATTATTTGCGCAAGGACATAATTGGAATGCAGTAGCTATTTTAATTTACGGAGTTGTAATTGTAGGTTCTACCGATAATATTATTCGCTTGTATGTTTTAAAAAGACTCTCAGATGTTCACCCTTTAATCACTCTTTTTGGAGTAGTCGTTGGCGTACCACTATTTGGATTTATTGGCTTAATTTTTGGACCCTTATTAATTTCATTATTTTTATTGATTGTGAAAATCTATAAAAAGGAATACGGAAAAGAAGTTCATAACACAGAAAAAATTTAAAAAGATATTATGTTATTCAATAAAAGAAATAAAGAAGTTGATGAAGAATATGTTCGTAAAGAAGCAGAACAGACCTCAACTGAAGATTTAGATCAAGCTCTGGAGCAGGAAGAAAAAATTGCAGATAAAATTCAGAATTCCGGGATGCTCGAAAAATATGCCGAATTAGGAAAACTGATGCTTAGCATGCTAAAAGATTACCGAAAAGGAATTTACCACAACGTTCCTTGGTTTACCATTGCTTCTATTGTTTTTGCTCTATTGTATGTATTAAACCCATTTGATCTGATTCCAGATTTTATTCCAGGTTTAGGCTACATAGATGATTTAAGTGTTCTTAGCATTGGTTTACGATTTATTGAAACCGACTTACACGAATATTTAGACTGGAAGTTAGAGGAAGACTAATAAAAAAAGGGGAATAAAGTTTAATTCCCCTTTTTTTATTGAAACACTATAAATTATTTACTCTGCTCTCTTTTTTGATGACGTTCTCTTGCCAATAAAGTGTTTTTTAACAGCATGGCAATTGTCATTGGTCCCACTCCACCAGGAACCGGTGTTAAGTAAGAAGCTTTTTTCTTCACATTATCAAAATCTACATCACCAGTAATCACATATCCTTTTTCAGTAGTTTCATCTGGCACTCTGGTAATTCCTACATCAATCACTACAGCATCATCCTTAATCATTTCTGCTTTTAAGAAATGTGGGATTCCTACAGCAATAATAATGATATCTGCTTGCGAAGTAATTTGTGTAATATTTTTCGTGTACTTGTGTGTTAAGGTAACTGTAGAGTTTCCTGGAAAACCACTGCGTCCCATTAAAATACTCATAGGCCTACCCACAATATGACTACGCCCAATAACACACGTATGCTTTCCTTTAGTTGGAATATCATAACGCTCTAATAATTCTAGAATTCCAAAAGGAGTTGCCGGAATAAAAGACGTCATATCTAAAGACATTTTACCGAAATTCTCGGGATGAAAACCATCAACATCTTTATCAGGGTCTACCGCCATCAATATTTTTTGTGTATCAATTTGCGGTGGCAACGGCAATTGAACGATAAAACCATCTATATCATCATCTTGATTTAGTTCTTCAATTTTATCTAGCAATTCAATTTCACTAGTCGTTGCCGACATTCGCACTAAACTCGACTCAAAACCAACGCGTTTACAAGATTTCACTTTACTGTTTACGTAGGTAAGACTTGCGCCATCATTCCCTACAATAATGGCTGCGAGGTGAGGAACTTTTTCTCCTCTGGCTTTCATTTTTTTTACTTCCTCAGCAATTTCATCTTTAATATCATTGCTAACTTTTTTTCCGTCTAATAATTTCATGCTATACATTTTAAAGAAATAATACCAAGCTGTTTTTTTAACCAAATTTAAAACACGCTTAAGTTTACCTCAAAATGAAAAATATTATAACCCTTGGTTTTATCCTGAAGAGTATTTTTGTTTGTAATAAAGGTTTATTTTATTTTATTTCATTCCCTTCATCATCTGCATCATCTTCTTACCGCCACCGCCTTGCATCATCTTCATCATTTTGCCCATTTGGTCAAATTGCTTAAGCAGCTGGTTTACTTCTGTGACCGATGTTCCTGAACCTTTACCAATTCGTCTTTTTCTACTTGCATTAATTACCGATGGCTTCTGGCGTTCTTCAGGTGTCATTGAATGAATAATTGCTTCTATATGTTTAAAAGCATCATCATCAATATCCATATTTTTCATCATCTTTCCGGCACCGGGAATCATCCCCATTAAATCTTTCATGTTCCCCATCTTTTTCACTTGCTGAATCTGATTAAGGAAATCATCAAAACCGAATTGATTTTTTGCTATTTTTTTCTGAAGTTTTCTAGCCTCTTTTTCATCATATTGTTCTTGGGCACGTTCTACTAAGGAAACAACATCTCCCATTCCTAAAATACGATCGGCCATACGGGAAGGATAGAATACATCTATCGCTTCCATTTTTTCTCCTGTACCAATAAATTTGATTGGTTTATTAACCACAGATTTAATTGAAATAGCTGCACCACCACGCGTATCACCATCTAATTTGGTTAAAATAACACCATCAAAATTTAAAACATCATTAAATGCTTTTGCAGTATTCACTGCATCTTGACCGGTCATGGAATCTACTACAAAAAGTGTCTCTTCCGGCTTTATTGCTGCGTGAATGTTAGATATTTCTGTCATCATCGCTTGATCTACAGCAAGACGTCCAGCGGTATCAATAATAACAGCATTAAATCCGTTTTCTTTAGCATAGGCAATTGCCTTTTCAGAAATATCTACCGGATCTTTATTTTCTTTATCAGAGAAAACCTCTACACCTATTTGTTCACCAACAACGTGCAACTGATCTATGGCCGCAGGACGATACACATCACAAGCTACTAAAAGTGGCTTCTTAGTCTTTTTATTTTTTAAGTAATTAGCAAGTTTTCCAGAAAATGTTGTTTTACCACTACCCTGCAAACCAGACATTAAAATAACGCTTGGTTGCCCGGAAAGATTTAATCCTTCTGCATCACCACCCATTAATTCGGTAAGCTCGTCTTTCACAAGCTTCACCATCATTTCTCCCGGTTTTAAGCTTGTTAGTACATCTTGCCCTAAAGCTTTTTTCTTTACCGTATTGGTGAAATCTTTGGCAATTTTGTAGTTTACATCTGCATCTACCAATGCTCTTCTTACCTCTTTTAAGGTTTCAGCAACATTTACTTCTGTTATTTGCCCGTGTCCTTTTAAGACATGAAAGGCCTTGTCGAGCTTATCACTTAAATTATCAAACATAATCTTTCGTCTGTTTTTGAGAATTGCAAAGTTAACAATTTGATTGCTAACATTAAACTTGACTTGAATTTTTCTTTAGCAAAAAAAATAATCAATTCTGTAACATTTTTAATGCTTCTCTCGTATAATATCATACAGCTCTTAATTCATTTAAATTTCAGGAGACACTCAATGAGACAACTTAAAATTACGAAGCAAGTTACCAATAGAGAAACTGCTTCGCTGGACAAGTATTTGCAAGAAATCGGAAAAGTAGATTTAATTACAGCCGACGAAGAAGTAGAATTAGCCCAGCGCATTAAAGCCGGAGACGACCGTGCTTTAGAAAAGTTAACCCAAGCCAATTTACGTTTTGTGGTTTCTGTTGCTAAGCAATACCAGAACCAAGGTTTAACCTTACCGGATTTGATTAATGAAGGAAATTTAGGTTTGATAAAGGCTGCAAAACGTTTTGATGAAACGCGAGGATTTAAGTTTATTTCTTACGCTGTTTGGTGGATTAGGCAATCTATTTTACAGGCATTAGCAGAACAATCTAGAATTGTACGCTTACCATTAAATAAAATTGGATCTATTAATAAGATTAATAAAACCTTTGCTTTTCTTGAGCAATCTCACGAGCGCCCGCCAAGTGCTGAAGAAATTGCCAAAGAACTTGACATGACGGTTAATGATGTAAAAGAATCGATGAAAAATTCTGGACGTCATGTCTCTATGGATGCACCTTTAATTGAAGGTGAAGATTCTAACTTATACGATGTTTTACGTTCTGGAGAATCACCAAATCCTGATAGAGATTTGTTACATGATTCTTTAAAAACTGAAATTGAGCGTGCTTTGGAAACCCTTACGTTACGTGAAGCAGATGTGGTTCGTCTTTATTTTGGCTTAGGAGATCAACAACCTATGACCTTAGAAGAAATTGGCGAAACTTTTGATTTAACTAGAGAAAGAGTTAGACAAATAAAAGAAAAAGCCATTAGAAGATTAAAACATACTACACGAAGTAAAATTTTAAAAACATATTTGGGCTAAATTTATTAAGTTTGCTCTAAAAACAGTTTTTGTAATTATAACTGTTCGTTTTTTGATTGATGAATAAACCCCGGAGTGATGACCGGGGTTTAATTTTTTTAAATTTCATCTGCCCCAAAAATTAGTTTTTCAAACTCTTTTTTATCAATGTCACCAAAATATAAGTTGAGATCAAAATTTTGTAAAGCATTTTTAATACTAGCTAGCTCATAACGCGTTCCTTCTAATGTTTCTTCAATATTGGCTACGGGTTCTTTTCCAAAAAAGTCGCCATAAATTTTTAAATTTTTTATGACACCTTTTTCTACAAAAATGCGCAAATCTATTTCGCCAATAGGAAAACGTTTGGTACGATGAATATTAAACTTTGGCGATTTACCATAATTCCAATCCCATTGATCATATTTTTCTTGCTTTAATTTATGCACCCCCTCCCAATCTTCAGGTGATAATTTATAGGTTTCAAAATCTTCACGATCTTGATACAAACCGGTTAAAATTTTCTTTCTAAACTCCTCTACTTTCAACTTTTTCTCCAAAAACTCATTAATATTTGCTACACGACTTCGTACTGATTTATGTCCTTTAGACTGAATTTTACTCATTTTTACATTCAGCGCTCTGGTAACTTCATCTAGATCGCTATCAAGTAATAGTGTTCCGTGACTAAACATGCGCTTTACACTTGAAAATTGGGCATTTCCAGATATTTTTCTACCATCGGCTACAATATCATTTCTTCCTTTTAATTCTGCCGGAACTCCCATTCGGTTGAGTACTTTTATGACCGGCTCAGTAAATTTTTTAAAGTTGTTAAGGCTTTTTACGTCATAGTCGGTTACGAAACTAAAGTTCAAGTTTCCAAAATCGTGATATACTGCACCACCACCCGAAATTCTTCTCACCACGTGAATATTTTTTTCTTCCACATATTCGTGGTTTATTTCTTCTAATGTATTCTGATTTCTCCCTATAATTATAGAAGGTTCATTTACATAAAATAATAAATAGTCTGCAGCATTATCAAAATTTCTTAAAATGTATTCTTCTAAAGCTAAATTAAGATAAGGATTTGTAACCCCTTCATTATCAATGAAAACCATATTTAAAAAGTTTTTATTTCTAAAGTACAAAAAATACGATGAGTGCTATAAAAAAATGTTATTTATAAGTTTCTTTAGTAAAAGTTATGTAGATATTATTTACTTTTAGAAGCTTGTAACAATACCCTAAAAATGCATAAAGCAATTTGCTATGTTAGTACCGCTTCCCCCGGTATTGCTAAAGAGGAGGTAGAAAACCTTTTAGTTAAAAGTCAATTAAAAAATAATGATGCGGGAATTACAGGATTACTATTGTATTCTGGCGGAAACTTTTTGCAAATTATAGAGGGCTCAGAAAATTTGATCGATCAATTATATAAAAAAATTAGACTAGATCGCCGGCATTTTAATTTAATACAGATTTTTGAACGTACCGCTTCTAAAGATTCATACAAAAAGTATGAAAGCGATTTTATTTCTGAAAATATGAATTTTAATTCTCATAAAATTCAACATTATATTGAACACCTCCAAATGCTAGATTCTGAAACACGGCAAGCGGTAAAAAATATACTTGCTTCGTTTATAAAATTATAATTGGTATATTCTTGCTACTTTTGCAATTCTAAAAACATTTCATAAAGATGAGTAAACTTGTAGCACCTTCAATTTTAGCAGCAGACTTTGCCAACCTACAGCGCGATGTAGAAATGGTAAATAACAGTGAAGCAGATTGGTTTCATATAGATATTATGGACGGCGTCTTTGTTCCTAATATTTCTTTTGGAATGCCTGTTTTGGAAGCTATAAACAAACATGCCGGAAAAGTGATTGATGTGCATTTAATGATTGTTAATCCTGATAGATATATACAAACTTTTGCTGATTTAGGTGCTGATATTTTGACCGTTCATTACGAAGCTTGCACCCATTTACATAGAACTTTGCAAGCTATAAAAGCTGCAGGAATGCGTGCCGGAGTTGCTTTAAATCCGCACACTAACGTAAGCCTTTTAGAAGATGTAATTAATGATATAGATTTAGTTTGTGTAATGAGTGTAAACCCTGGTTTTGGCGGACAAAGTTTTATTGAAAACACGTATAAAAAAGTAAAACAATTAAAAGAAATAATTGCCGATAATAATGCCTCAACCCAAATTGAAATTGACGGTGGTGTAACCGATCAAAATGCGAAGCAATTAGTCGAAGCCGGAGCCGATGTGTTAGTCGCCGGTAGTTTTGTATTTAAATCTGCCAATCCGTTAGAAACTATAAAAGATTTAAGAGCTCTTGCAAACAAATAAACAAGAAAAAACTTTAGATGTTTTAATTATTGGTGGCGGGCCCATTGGTATTGCCTGTGCATTACAAGCAAAACACAAAAACCTCTCTTATGTTGTAATCGAAAAAGGTCCGTTGGTAAATTCGCTTTACCACTACCCTACCAATATGACTTTTTTTTCAACCTCAGAGAAATTAGAAATCGATGAAATTCCGTTTATCAGTAATAATCCAAAACCAACAAAAGCAGAAGCTTTAGAATATTATCGAAGAATTGCAACTTCAAATAAATTAAACATTAATCTATTTGAGAAAGTTGAAAAAGTTAGAAAAAGCGAAAACGAATTTCAAGTAGAATCTTCTAAACAAACCTATTCTGCTAAAAATGTAGTTGTAGCTACCGGTTTTTATGATATTCCGAATTACATGAATGTGCCCGGAGAAAACCTTCCAAAGGTTTACCATTATTATAAAGATCCGCATTATTTTGCTTGTCAAAATGTAGTTGTTGTCGGCGCGAGTAATTCTTCAGTAGATGCCGCGCTAGAAATTTATAGAAAAGGCGGAAATGTCACGATGATTATTCGAAGAAAATCTATTGGTGAACGGGTAAAATATTGGGTAAAACCCGATATTGAAAATAGGATTGCTGAAGGAAGTATTCAAGCTTATTTTAATACAGAAATTACAGAAATAAGAGAACAAGAAGTCGATATTGTAGATACAAACGGAAAAAAATCAACCTTAAAAAATGATTTTGTATTAGCATTAACCGGTTATCGTCCAAATTTTGAGTTTCTAAAAAAAATAGGGATTTCTGTTTCTGAAGATGGTAAGAAAATTCCGAATTATAACGATGAAACCATGGAAACCAATATTGAAGGAATTTATTTAGCCGGCGTTATTTGCGGCGGAACGGAAACCCATAAATGGTTTATTGAGAATTCTCGCATTCACGCCCATATGATTATGGAAGACATTGCTGCAAAAAAGTAAACTTCCCCAGCAGAAGGCCATGAGTAATTCATTGAAAACAAATTTTTCAATTTCGAGGCAAAGCTCGGGGCATCAAACCCTTTGGCGGTGCAAATAAATCGCTAAAAAAACTTACCTTTATAAAAAATATTTTAATGGAAACAAATCTTGCGGTATTAATAGATGGTGATAATATTCCATCGGCTTACGTCAAAGAAATGATGGAAGAAATTGCCAAATACGGAAACCCAACAATTAAACGTATTTACGGCGATTGGACTAAACCACATCTTACCAAATGGAAAAATGTGCTGCTAGAAAATGCTATTAATCCCATTCAACAATATGGCTATACGCAAGGAAAAAATGCAACTGATTCTGCTATGATTATTGATGCGATGGATATTTTATATGCCGATAAAGTAGATGGTTTTTGCCTGGTTTCCAGCGATAGTGATTTTACAAGATTGGCAACACGCTTACGCGAAGCCAGTAAAAAAGTAATTGGTATTGGTGAGAAAAAAACTCCGGAACCTTTTATTGTTGCTTGCGATAAATTTATCTATATAGAAATTTTAAAACAAAAAGAAGCCAGCAGCAATAACGGAAAAGAACAAACTTCTAAGAAAAGTGATGTCGATAAAATTACGCCAAAAGTTATCAAGCTAATTTCAAGCACCATTTCTGATGTAGCCGATGAAGACGGCTGGGCATTTTTGGGCGACGTAGGTGGCTTATTACAAAAAAAACAGCCCAACTTTGATTCTAGAAATTATGGTTTCCAAAAATTAACACCCATGATTCATTCAATTGATAAGTTTGAAATAGAGTCAAGAGAAAATCAAAACGGAAAATTTAAACTCATTTACGTTAGAAATAAATAAGTTATAATCCTCTTAAAAGGACTGCTTAACCGTAAGCTGTTCACTACTTTAGAAAAAACTAAAAAATAAAGTTATGAACATTACTACAGAACAAGCTCAAAAAGCACTTGAAGCAGGAATTAAAAAATCAAAAGAACTTGATGTAAAAATGAATATTGCCGTGGTAGATAGCGGAGCGAATATAAAATCTTTCATCAGGATGGATGGTGCTTGGCTCGGTTCTGCAGATATCGCAATTAAAAAAGCAAAAACCGCTCGTTATTTTGACATGGATAGCGGCGAAATTGGTAAACTTTCTCAACCCGGAAAACCACTTTTTAATATAGAACATTCTAATGAAGGGCTAATTTCTTTTCCAGGTGGTGTTTTGGTAAAAAATAAGGCCGGAGAAATTATTGGTGCTATCGGTGTATCTGGGAGTAGCGTAGAAAATGATCACGAAGTTGCAAGCTATGCTGCAAAAAATCTATAATTAATACCCCACAAAATTATAATTCAACATTTTCCTGATTTTGATATAAAAATCAGGAAATTTTTGTTTAAAAATAGTCGGAGATTCTATAAAATATTCAACTAAAACCGCTAAAAATTCAAGCTGATTGGTATAGGCATAATTTCTAAAATAATCTTCTTTTAATAGTTTTTCTCGAATACTAGGATTTGCTAGCAAACGAATAAGTTCTTTACTGGTGTCTGTAAAAATAACCGCGCTAATATCATTTTTTTTATAACTATTTATTTGAATAAGATGTATAAACTCATGAATTCCTAAATTCAAGTTATCATTACTATCTGCATAACCTTCTTTAAAATGCTTCCAGGAAAAAACCAACGCACGCATATATGGATTATATTCTCCTTTATGGTAATTTTTGGTGACGGTAGATAGGTATATATCAGGATAAATTAATATAATTTCCAACATAGGCAATTTATAATTTCGCATCCCGAAAGTTAGCATAATTGCCGTTGCTGCAACCCAAAGTTTCATTTCGTAGGTCACTACAACTTGTTCTCTTCCTTCAAATTTTTTAGTTGAAATAAATGAAATAATTCGATGCTCAAAAAACTTCTTTTTATCTGCTGAAAGTTGGTTGTAAAATGAAAAATTTTCAATTAAAAATTCTTGATCTTTTTTAGAAAGTCGATTCACTTTTCCTAAAACCGCATGTGTAAAAGCCGGTTTTTTAAATATAAAAAGATAGAGGTGATCTAGTAAAATTATACTTCTAGAAATAATAACAGCCAATAAGCAACTTATTAAAACTACAATAAAAATGATGATAAGAATTTTCATAAATAAGAAAAAGTTTCAATATACTTCAAAAAATTTTAACCCGAGATTAACGCCCTTTTTCTTGAGATTTATTTGAAAAAAAGTAACTTCAATTTTATGGATTTTAAAGAAATTAGACATTATTTACATCGATATCCCGAACTTTCTGGAGAAGAAAAAAACACCAGTTCATATCTTTTAAATCACTTAAAAAAAATTGAATCCTGTACTGTTCATCAAGGTTTTTCAGAGCATTCTTTATTAGCGGAAATCAATTGTAAAAAACCCGGTAAAACCGTTTTATTTCGAGCAGAATTAGATGCGTTACCTATAAAAGAAGAAAACGATTTTTCTTACACTTCTACCAAAAAAAATGTATCGCACAAATGCGGTCACGATGGTCATATGACCATGCTATTGTTTTTAGCTAAAAGACTAGAAAAAGAACCAATTTCTTGCGGAAAAATATTGCTGCTTTTTCAATCTTCTGAAGAAACAGGAGAAGGTGCTGATCGAATTTTAGCTTCAAAAAAATTAGCCGATTTTTCTATTGATTATGTTCTTTCATTGCACAATGTACCGGGTTATAAAAAAAATACCATCGTTACAAAACCCGGAAGTTTTACGCCTTCAGTAGAAAGTGTCGATATTCAATTGCTTGGAAAAACCAGTCATGCGGGAATGCCGGAAAAAGGAATAAATCCCGCTTTAGCCGTTTCAGAAATAATTCAATATTTAAACGAGCTTGATTGTAAAAATACTACCGATAGAAATTATTTTCTTGCTACCCCAATTCAACTAAAAATGGGAAAACCGGCTTACGGAACATCCGCAGGCGAAGCGAAAATCAGTTACACCTTTAGAACTTGGAATCACGATGATTTTATGACAAAGAAGACTTTGTTGATCGATAAAATTAATACAATCGCAAAAAATCATCAACTCCCTATTCAGTGGAATTGGAAAGAAGCTTTTCAAGCCAATCTAAATTCAGGTGAAGCTTTTAATATGATAAAAGAAGTTGCTCAAGAAAACAAATTAGATTTTATAGAAACAAAAATGCCTTTTTCTTGGGGAGAAGATTTTGGAAGCTTCACACAACAATACAACGGAGCGATGTTTGGTTTAGGAGCAGGAAAAGATTGCCCCGAATTACACAATCCTGATTATGATTTTCCAGATGAAATTGCCGAAACTGGCGTCAATATGTTTTATTCACTAGCAAAAAAAGTATTGTCATGATTATTAATCATAGTTCTATAATTGAATTAAACCGAGAAGCGCTAGCCAATAATTTAAGGTTTATAAGAAGCTTAATAAAAGAAAGTACGCAATTGTCTACCGTTATTAAAGGAAATGCTTATGGCCACGGAATTAAACAAATGGTGCCCGAATTAGAGCGTTTAGGGGTGAATCATTTTTCAGTATTTAGCTCATTTGAAGCAAAAATTGCCCATCAATACACCGAGAAAAATTCGACTATTATGATTATGGGTGATATAACCGTAGAAGACAAAAAATGGGTGGTAAAAAATGAGATCGAATTTTTTGTGTACAACGCAGAGACTTTTCAATCGCTGGTAAAGGAAGCCAAAAAACTAGATAAAAAAATTAATATTCATATTGAATTAGAAACCGGTATGAATCGCCACGGGTTTGACGAACAAGAGTTAAATCATTTATTTAAATTATTACACGAACATAAAAGTCATTATAATTTAAAAGGCATTTGTACTCATTTTGCCGGAGCAGAAAGCAGTACTAATTACAAGCGAATCCAAGATCAACAAGAACGATTTTCAACTAATGTAAAACGCTTCTCACAAGAAGGTTTACAAGCTGAAAAATTGCACACTTCGTGTAGCGCAGGTATTATGGCGTATCCGAAATTTAATTATGATATGGTTCGCGTAGGAATTATAACCTATGGGTTATGGCCAAGTAAAGAAATTCAATTAATGTATAATGTTCAGAAAAAAACTGAACTGGATTTAAAAAGTGTTTTAAGTTGGCGTTCCAGTATTATTGATATAAAAACTGTAAAAGCAGGAGAATTTGTCGGTTACGGAACTTCTTTTCTTGCTGAAACCGATATGAAAATTGCCAGTGTTCCCGTAGGCTATGGCTATGGATTTAGTAGAAGTTTAAGCAACACAGGGCGTGTGCTTGTAAACGGCAAACGGTTAAGTGTGGTTGGAACGGTTAATATGAATATGTTTTTAATTGAAGTAACCCACGTAAATGTTGAAGTGGGAGATACTGTAACTATTATTGGTAAGGATGGGAACCAAACTATTAACGTTTCATATTTCGGAAATTTAAGTGAACAATTAAATTATGAGTTGCTAACCCGTTTAGATAAAAGTATTCCTCGTGTAGTAATATAAATTTTATTTGTTTATAAGCATTTAAAAATGTATAATGCTCCAAATAATTATACGTAAAAAATGTTAGATTTTATTGTTGTAGGAGCTGCTCAAGCCGGATTATCTATAGCTTATCAGTTAAAGAAAATGAATAAATCTTTTTTGATTTTAGACAAAGAAGAAGAAATTGGTGCTTCTTGGTTAAACCGCTGGGATTCGCTCACACTTTTTACCCCTACACAATTCAACCATTTAGAAGGAATGGATTTTCCTGCTCCTAAGGGACATTATCCAGACAAGTATGAAGTGGCAGACTATTTTAAAAAGTATGTTGAAAAATTTAATTTCCCTGTTCAGTTAAATACATTAGTAACCAAGATTAAAAAAGAAGATCAGCACTTTTTTGTAACAACCGAAAGTGGTGAGGTATTAGAAACGAAACAAGTGGTTATTGCCACAGGACCTTTTCATATACCATATACGCCGCCTTGTTCAAAATCAATTGCTGAAGAAATTTTTCAAATTCATAGTAATTTTTACAAGAATCCGTCTCAATTACAAAAAGGACCAGCGATGGTCGTAGGCGCAGGCGATAGCGGATTTCAAATACTAGATGAAGTTTCTGCAGATTGGAGTAGAAAAACTTATTATTCTGGAGATACTGATGTAAAAACGCTTCCGCAAGAAATTTTAGGAAAAACGCTTTGGTGGTGGTTTACCAAAACAGGATTTTTAAGCTTCAGCAAAAAATCGTGGATTGGAAGAAAAATCAGTCATTCCAAACAACCTGTGATCGGAACTGACGTAAAAGAAATTTTAAACCGCAGTAATGTGGTTTCTGTAGGAAGAACCAATGATGCCCACAAAACAGAAATTGAAACAGAAAATGAAACTTTAACTGATGTTAAAAATATTATTTGGGCAACAGGCTATCGACCAAATTTTAACTGGATTGAAGGTTTAGAATTAGACACCAATGGTTACCCAAGACATCATCGCGGAGTTAGCAAAATGAAAGGATTATACTTTATAGGACTTCCTTGGTTACACACAAGAGGATCTGCTACTTTGGGCGGTATAAAAAAAGATGCCCACTATTTAGCTAAAAAGATAAAAAAGAAAGCGGATAAGATCTTAACAACAGTTTAGTGATTTGGTGATTAATGTTTAATTCTCAAATTTTATTGCACTTACTAGATAATTAGCTTTTTTTCTGAGAATAGACTTTTTTATACAACCAATACTCAATACTGGCAATAAACACAAATAAGAAAATATTTCCTGCAAAATATCCATAGCCAAAATTACTTAAACTACTAAATTCAATTATCATACTAATAATTGTAATTACTAAATAAAGCAAGACAAGTATAAACAGGTAAAAAAGTATTTTCTTCATAATTGGAAATAATAAAGGCTGGTTTTAAAAACCAGCCTTAAAATGTAAATTATTTTTTCACTATAGTTGTTGTTGGACTATAGATACTAAATGTTAATGCAGCTACTAAACCATTTACAAAACTCTGTTTTGTAGTTACAGTATAGTTTTCTGCACCACCAGCCATCTCTTTTGCATCAGAAACACCAACCGGCACCAAACCTGCAATAACATAATGGTTCCAGCTTTTTTCTTCCGTATTTCCTTGAGCTCCTTCACCAACAACGGTAGTGTAAGAATGGCATGAACTTAATAATAATGAGAACACGCAAAGCATTGCAAATAACTTGCTAAATTTTTTCATAAAAATTGGTTTTAATTAATAACGTTATAAATATTAAAAAATATCCGTTAACGTCAAAAAATATAATCCGTTATTTTTTCTTCTTTAATAAATAATGGTCTAAAGAAAATTTTCCGCTTCCGGTATAAAAGAGAAAAAGATAACTTAACAGGTAAAAGACAGGAAGTTCTTGCCTACCCCATCCATCTGCTGAATGAATCATAAATGCAGCAACAGCCATCGTTACAATTAATGGAATTACAGCCAATTTTGTTCCTAGACCGATGATAATTAAAATTGAACAAATAAATTCGGCTAAAACCGTTAAAGCTAAACTTGCTTCGGGACCAAAACCAAAAGGATCTGCAAAGGCAATCTCCTCGCTTCCAAAAAGCATTTTTAGTTTACTAATACCATGAACAAGCATAAGAGCCCCAACTCCTACTCTAAAAAATAACAGAGCAAAATCTATTTGTGGTAAATTGATATTAGTTGAATATGTGTTTTTCATAACTTTAGAGTTGTTTAATTAGTTTCCGAAAGTTAAGAAAATTAATTTGGCGGTATACTTATTCAGCAAGTAATTTTTCTGCTTCCTTGATACTATTATTTACTCTTCGTTTCATTTCCTTTACCTCTTTCTCTTCCGCTTCTAGCGTATTTAACTTTTCTTCATACTCTTTTTCAGTATAATTTGGTTCTTTTAAAGCATTTGGAAATTTTTCAGCAAAATCTCGCATCCACTCCATCATAAAAGCATGAGCACCTTTTAAATCATTCATAGCATTCTGATATAACTTGGCCTTTTCCTTAGTGTCACTAGTATCAATCTTTTCCTGTAGTTTAGAAATTAAGTTATTTAGTTTAGTCATCTCTGGCATTACCTCATCGTGTACTTCTAAAACATGAGTCATAGCCGATTCATATTTTTTTTCACTAGACTTTTCTGAATTATTACAAGATAATAAAGTGACGGAGGTAAACACTAACGCAATAATTAAATATTTATTCATTTTGTAAGTTTTTTAAATTAAAAAGTAGTGGGTCATACTGGATTCGAACCAGTGACTTCTACCCTGTCAAGGTAACACTCTGAACCAACTGAGTTAATGACCCGTTTTAAACTATAAATATAAAAAAATCCGAAGTAAAATTTTACTTCGGATTTTTCTGTGGGCGCGAAGGGATTCGAACCCCTGACCCCTTGGGTGTAAACCAAGTGCTCTGAACCAACTGAGCTACGCGCCCTTGCTACTGCAATGCGGATGCAAATATAAACCATTTTTACATTTCACAAAGTATTTTTTAAAAAAAGTTTAAATTATTTCTGCAACACTAAAAGTACTTCCTCCAACAAACACTAAGTCGTCTTTTTTAGCATTCTCATTTGCAGCCAAATAAGCTCCTTTTAAAGTTTTAAAAGTGTTTCCTTTCAACTGAAATCTTTCTGCATGTTTTTTCAACACAAGCTCATTCATCCCTCTAGGTATTGAGGGTTTGCTAAAATAATAGGTTGCTTTTTTAGGAAACAAAGGTAATATCTGACTAACATCTTTATCGTTTACAATACCTAAAACTATATGTAATTTATTATACTTCTCTTCTTTTAATTGTTTCATCACATAGGTTAACCCCTCAACATTATGGGCGGTATCACAAATCACTTTAGGGTGATTTGATAAAATCTCCCATCTCCCTCGTAAGCCCGTATTTTTAATAGTATGTAAAATTCCTTTTTTCTGATTTTCATCTGTAATATCCCAGCCTAAAGAACGCATAATCTCTAAGCTTGCCAATACTGTTTTTTTATTATGCTTCTGATATATCCCTAATAAATCTGAAGGATAAGAGGCTGAAATATTAAACTCATCTGCAAAAGAAATACAAGAACCTTTTTGATGAGCTGTTTTTTCAAAAATAGGTTTTGTTATTTCTGTACTTTCACCGATAACAACAGGAATTCCTTTTTTTATAATTCCGGCTTTTTCTTGAGCTATAGCCTCAATACTGTTCCCTAAAAACTGCGTATGGTCTAAACCTATATTGGTAATTACAGAAAGTTCTGGCGTAATAATATTGGTTGAATCTAAACGTCCTCCTAAACCTACTTCTATAATGGCTATATCCACATTTTCTTTAGCAAAATATTGAAATGCCATCGCAACGGTCATTTCAAAAAAAGAAGGTTGCTTTTCTTTTAAAAAATCATTATTACCTTCAATAAAATTTACTACAAAATTTTCAGATACTTCTACTCCATTTATTTTTATGCGCTCCCTAAAATCTTTTAAGTGCGGTGAAGTATACAACCCGACTCGATAACCGCATTCTTGCAGTACAGAAGCGAGCATGTGGCTAGTAGACCCCTTTCCATTTGTCCCGCCAACGTGTACACTTTTAAATTTTTTATGCGGAACTCCCAAATGCTCAGCAAATAATAAACTATTGCTTAAATCTTTTTTAAAAGCAGACTTACCTTGTTTTTGATACATAGGCAACTGCTGGAACATCCAGTCTAAGGTTTCTTGATAATTCATTGAGTATTTTAATCGGAAAGTTTAAACTCGTAGATAATTGTACCAACTTGTTTTACAGGCGCCTCAGCATCACTATTAAATTTCGTAGCTAACGCAGCTCTTCGTGCAGGTTCAAGTAAACAAGAAGCTGTATTTGTTGTCCCTTTAACTCCAGCAACGGCATTAATAACTTTCCCTTGTTGGCTAACTTCTATTTTAACGACAACTACGCCAGATTCATTACAGTCCTGAACAAATTTCTCTTTATTAAGTGCTTTTCTTCCACCTAAACGATAGTTACCGTCACCGTCAAGTCCTTTTCCTTGTCCGTAATACGAAGAAGCATTGGGATCACCATTTGGATCTCCTTTATCGCCTGCTTGATTATCGTTACCTTCTCCTCCATTTTCTTGCCCATCTTTTTCTGGTCCGTTTAAAATACTATTCATCGCATCTGAAGTAGACTTATCGGGTTTTGGATCCGGTTTTTCAACCTCTTTAGGCTCTTCTTTTTTTGGTTCAGTTTTTTCTTCAGCCGGTTTTTCTTCTTCTTTTGGATTCTCTGTTGGCGTTGGTTTAGTTTCTTCTTTCTTTTCTTCAATCACCGGAGCATCTTCTGTATCTTGAGAAACTACTTCTTCATTTACTTCTGGTTCGCTTTGTGGGGTTGAAGTTGACTGAGAAGTACTTTGTTGTGGCGCAGATTTTACCGGTTCTGTAGGTTGTTCTGTCCCAGAACCGACTTCTGAGGTTCCAAAATTAACAGCAATTCCGTTTTCCGGTGGTGGATCTAAATAAGTTAATCCGAAAAAAAACAACAATAAAAGCAATAGCGTATTGATGACCACAGTAATGATCAACGATCGTTTTTCATGTTTGGTTTCAAACAAAGCCATATACTTAAATTATTTATTGTGGTTTTACAGCCAATACTATTTTATATTGATTCCGTTTTGCAATATCCATTACATTTACCGCATCTTGAATCGGAACGCTTTCTTCTGCTCTTAAAATTATAGTTGGCTCTTCTTCTCCTCTTAATCGCTTTTGCAATTCTAATTCCAAATTGTTTTTTGAAATTTTTTCTTCATTGATATAAACTTCTAAATCTTTGGTAATGCTTACCGCCAAGTTTTGCTTATTGGTAGTTTTCCCTTTGGCCTTAGGTAAAATAAGATCTAAAGCTTCTGGTGTAATTACCGGAGAAGTCAACATAAAAAATACCAATAACAGAAATACAATATCTGTCATGGAAGACATGCTAAATTCTGGACTTACTTTATTTCTTCCTCTTAAATTCATATTAAGCCGGTTCGTTTAATAGATCTAAAAAGTCTACTGCGGTTGCTTCCATTTGATGAACAACTTTATCTGTTTTCACCACCAAATGATTATAACCAATATATGCAATAATACCAACTATTAAACCTGCTACAGTTGTCATCATGGCTGTGTAAATTCCTTGGGCTAAAGATCCCATTTCTGCTTGACCACTACTAGTTGCCAATTCGTGAAATGCCAAAACCATACCAATCACTGTTCCTAAAAAACCAATCATAGGAGCTGCTCCGGCAATTGTTGCTAAAATACTTACGTTTTTTTCTAGCTTATATACTTCTAATCTTCCTGCATTTTCAATGGCAGTGTTAATGTCTTCTAGTGGACTTCCAATTCTTGAAATCCCTTTTTCAGTTAAACGTGCTACAGGCGAATTTTCCTGTGCGCATCTAATTTTAGCCGCTTCAATATTTCCGCTAGCAACATTATCCTTAATTTGCGCCATAAAATTGGGGTCAGATTTAGAAGCTGCTTTTACCGCTAATAGGCGTTCAAAATAAATATACATGGCCACAACTAACAATACAAATAAAATAGCAATGATGATAGTTCCGCCAACACCGCCACTCGTAATTAATTCAAAAAGTGATAGTGTTTTCTCTTCGGGTACTTGTTCTGCCGCATCTTTCATTTCATTAGCGGTCTCCTGCAAGAATATTGTTAGCATAAGTTTATTCGTTTAAATTGGATAACGGTTAATCTTCTTATTAAGTATATTATAAAGGTATAAAGCTAAGTTATTTCCTATTGATTACAAAAAAAACACAACGCCTAAATAACCAATTATTGCCAATACAATGGTGTAAGGCAAGGCCATTTTTACCATTTTTAAGTAAGATAAATTGATTAAAGGTGCTAAAGACGAAGTCAATAAAAATAAAAATGCGGCTTGTCCATTTGGGGTTGCTACACTTGGCAAGTTAGTACCTGTATTAATTGCTATAGCTAATTTATCAAATTGTTCTTGAGAAATATTTCCACTGAGAAAGGCGTTTTGAACTTCACCAATATATACCGTAGCTACAAATACATTATCACTAATCATGGAGAGAACACCGTTGGCTACGTAAAATACGGCAGGTTGATCTGACGGATCTAAACTCAGCGCCCAATCAATAATAGGATGAAAAAGATGCTGCTCATGGATCATGGCTACTATCACAAAAAACACCACAATTAATCCGGTAAATGGCAAGGCTTCTTCAAAAGCTTTACCTAAACTGTGCTCTTCGGTTATTCCCATAAAAGCAGTTTGAACTACAATAAGTCCTAAACCGATGAAACCAACAGAAGCTATATGAAGTGCTAAACCACCTATTAATAAAATAGCTGCTATACTTTGTACTAAAAGTCCATATTTCTCTGATGAAGTACGTTTTTCATCCATTTCATCAGTATAATTTTCTATAATAGTACGAGCCACTTTAGGAAGTTTTTGCCCAAAACCAAACCAGCCTGTGGTTTCTAAAACAATAGTTGTTAGCAAACCGGCTAATAAAACCGGTAGCGTAATTGGCGCCATTTTCACGAAGAAATCAATAAAATCCCAACCCATTTTTTCTCCAATTAGTAGGTTTTGTGGTTCGCCTACAATAGTACAAACACCACCAAGTGCGGTACCTACTACGCCATGCATAATTAAGCTCCTGAGGAAACTTCTAAACTTATCTAAGGTTTCTCCACTAAGTTCTTTTCGGTCTAAAATCCCACTATCATTATAATCGGTGTCAGCTGATTGAATTTTATGGTAAACTCCATAAAAGCCAACCGAAACACTAATTAATACTGCCGTAACTGTAAGCGCATCTAAAAATGCAGAAAGGATAGCAGAAAGCAATAGAAATAATATTGACAGGATAAGTTTCGATTTTATTTTCGTGAAGACTTTACTGAAAATATACATCAATAAAGGTTTCATAAAATAAATACCGGCCACCATAAACATCAGCAAAAAGATAACTTCAAAATTTTGAATCACCTCCTCTTTGGCTGCTTCGGGCGATGTTAAATTTAAAATCAAAATCTCAATAGCAAGCAAACCACCAGACTGAAGTGGATAGCATTTTAACGCCATTGCTAAGGTGAAAATAAATTCAGCTATAAAAAACCAAGCTGTGACTACGGGTCCTAATACAAAATATGAAAGAACATTAAATGCTAAGAAAAAACAAATAGCATATTTAAACCACTTGGGACTGTTGCCCAAAAAATTTTTTAACATGGGTTGGGATAATAAATAGGGTTATTAATCTTGTGTTACATTAAACAAGTTGTTTTAAAGCAATTTCAAAAGCAGTTTTACAAATATTCGTTTTAGAACTACTTTTATCAAATATATTTTGAATGGCATTTTTAATAACATTTGAGGTGTCATTAAAAATAGATTCATCGGTCATTTCTATTCGGCTTTCCATTAGGTAAGCAAAAACTCTTGCCATACCACAGTTAGAAATAAAATCTGGAATTAAACTTACTTGCTCATCGGTAGCTTCCATAATATCACCAAAGAAAATTTCTTTATCTGCAAAAGGAACGTTTGCTCCGCAAGAAATTACTTCTAATCCGTTTTTAATCAATTTAGAGATTTGCTCATTTTTCACTAAACGAGAAGCTGCACATGGCGCAAAAATTTCCGTCTCTAAATCCCATATTTGTTCATTTATTTCATCAAAAGAAATCATCTTATCGGCAACAAGAGCATTACCATCTTTATGTAAGAATAATTGCTTAATTTCTTCAAAAGAAAAACCATCTTTATTAATCAACCCGCCATCTCGGTCTATAATACCAACAACTTTAGCTCCCATTTGTGCTAAGTAATAAGCGGCTGCAGAACCTACATTACCAAAGCCTTGTACTACAGCTCTTTTTCCTTTTACGTCTCCCCCGTAAATTTTATAATAATGACGTACTGCTTCGGCAACACCAAAACCGGTTATCATATCTCCAACGGTATATTTTCTTGCGGCATCTGGTGTATATTTAGGATTATCCAACACTTTAATTACACCATTACGCAATTGCCCAATTCTATTAATTTTCTCTGCTTCTGAAGTTTTAAAGTGCCCGTTAAAAACACCTTCTTGCGGATGCCAAAGACCAGCGTTCTCAGTATTAGGAATAACTTCGCTTCCTTGCTCAACATTCATATCGCCTCCTGTACCATAATAATTTTTCAATAAAGGCGAAACCGCTTTATACCAACGTTCTAAAACACCTTTTTTTCGTGGATCATTCGGGTCAAAATTAATTCCTGATTTTGCTCCTCCAATTGCAGGACCGGAAACCGTAAATTTTACTTCCATTGTTTTTGCCAAAGAAAGCACTTCATTCATATCTAAACCTTTGCGCATTCTGGTTCCGCCACCAGCAGCACCGCCTCTCAAAGAGTTGATAACTGTCCAGCCCTCTGCTTCAGTTTCAGCGTCTTTCCAGTTAAATACAATTTCGGGTTGCTTGTTTTCGTATAGTTTTAATAAATCTTTCACGAGTAGTATATTTTTTGGGTAATTTTTTTTGCTGCACAAATATACACAAACCCATTGTTGTGAAAGTATTTGAGCCTTATAATTTTACGGCAAATAGATTTTTCCTGAAGAATGATCTTGCTTTGCTCCGGTAACACTTTTTAATACATTTATTTCTCCGCGTATTTTTAAAACCCCCAGAAAACCAAACAACAAGGCTTCTTTGTACTCAATCAGTAAAGATTCAGGCACAACCATTTGAACGGATGAATAATTTTGAATACGTGAAATCAAATATTTATTAAAAGCACCGCCACCGGTAATCAACATTTTTTTTGTCGATGAATTTTCACAAACGTTAGCTATTTGCTTCGCAACATGCTCTGTAAAAGTTGCGATAATTATTGCTGAAGAAAGTCTCGATTTCTCTAATAATGGAAAAACCTCTGTCTGCACCCACTCTATTCCTAAAGATTTTGGCGGTTCTAAATGATAAAACAAAAGCGCATTTAATTCTTGAAGCAAATTTTCATCTAGCTTATTTTTTCGAGCAATATCTCCATCCACATCATACTCTTTTCCAAATTTTTGGGCATAAAAATTTAAAACTGTATTTACCGGACAAATATCAAAAGCTATTCGCTCATCATTTTTCTTAAATGATATATTAGCAAATCCCCCAAGGTTTAAACAATAATCAAATTCTTTAAATAACAATTCATCTCCAACAGGAACTAAAGGTGCACCCTGACCGCCCAACGCTACATCTTGTACTCTAAAATCACAAACTACTTTTTTTCCGGTCTTTTTTGCTAAACTCGGAAGATTCCCTATTTGATAGGTAATTTGACGTTCCGGTTGGTGTAAAACGGTATGTCCATGGGAGCAAATTATAGCTTTACCTATGTTATTTTTATCAATAAAAAATCGAATTTTTTCGGCTAAATAATTTGTATATGCTTCATCTAAAGCCTGTAATTCAAGTTTATTTATTGAAGAAGCCTTTTCTAGTTTATCTTTCCAATCTTCAGTATAGGCTACGGTTTCAGCAAACTCTATTCTATAATTCCATCGATTCTCACTTTTATAAAAATTAACTAAAGTAAGATCGATACCATCTAAGGATGTACCCGACATTACGCCTATAACTGAGTAATTTGTATTTTTCATATTCGTAAAAATAACTAATAATCGTTGAAAATTTAGTACTTAAAAAGTATCTTTGTAGCCTTTCAATTCAAATTATCATAATTAAATAAAAGCACAATGGATTTTAAGCTTACAGAAGAGCACTTAATGATAAGGGATACTGCAAGAGATTTTGCAAAAAATGAATTGCTTCCCGGAGTAATAGAACGTGATACAAAACAAGAATTCCCTACAGAACAAGTGAAGAAAATGGGAGAACTTGGTTTCTTAGGAATGATGGTTTCTCCAGAATATGGCGGCGGCGGAATGGATACTATTTCCTACGTGCTTGCTATGGAAGAAATCTCTAAAGTTGACGCTTCTTGTTCAGTAATTGTTTCTGTAAACAACTCGCTTGTTTGCTGGGGAATTGAAACTTTTGGTACAGAAGAGCAAAAGAAAAAATACCTTACAAAATTAGCGACAGGAGAATCTATAGGAGCTTTTTGTTTAAGCGAACCTGAAGCAGGAAGTGATGCAACATCGCAAAGAACAACTGCTATCGACAAAGGAGATCATTATATTCTTAACGGAACAAAAAACTGGATTACTAACGGCGGGAGTGCTGATTATTACTTAGTAATTGCACAAACCGATCGTGAGAAAAAACACCGTGGAATTAATGCCTTTATTGTTGAAAAAGACTGGGAAGGATTTGAAATTGGCCCGAAAGAAGATAAATTAGGAATTAGAGGAAGTGATACCCATACGCTAAACTTTAATGATGTAAAAGTCCCTAAAGAGAATAGAATTGGCGAAGACGGATTCGGTTTCAAATTTGCTATGAAAACACTTTCTGGCGGAAGAATTGGTATTGCGGCACAAGCCTTAGGCATTGCCAGTGGTGCATATGAATTGGCACGTGATTATTCTAAAATCAGAAAAGCTTTTGGTACAGAAATTTGCAATCACCAAGCCATTGCTTTCAAATTAGCCGATATGTATACAGAGATTGAAGCTTCTCGTCATTTAGTAATGAAAGCCGCTTGGGATAAAGATCAAAAACAGAATTATGACCTTTCTGGAGCTATGGCAAAATTATACGCTTCTAAAACTGCTATGGATGCTACTGTGGAAGCTGTTCAAATTCACGGAGGTAATGGTTATGTAAAAGAATATCATGTAGAGCGTTTAATGCGTGATGCAAAAATTACACAGATATATGAAGGAACTTCTGAAATTCAAAAAATTGTTATTTCCAGAAGCCTTTTACAAGATTAAAAACAATCTTTAAACTAGTAAACCCCTTTTTAAAAAAAGGGGTTTTTTTTATTCATTTTTTCTCCACGTAGCTTTTTTACTCCAAAAACAACGCCTGCTAAAAAAGCTATGCCTACAAAACCATCTATTGGTGCTGCAGCTGCTCCTGAATCATTCACATCATTATCAAAATCTATTGGGGTTCCATCAAACTGAGCAAATAGCGGACTACTAAACAATAGTAAAAATCCACAAATAATAAACCGTTTTTTTATCCTTACTGACTGCATCATCATCCTCTTTTATTCAAAAATTAATTTTTTTGTAAAAACTCCCTCTTCATTTTTCAGTTGAAGTACAAACAAACCGCTAGACAAGTTTAAATTCTCAAGGACTAAACGCTTGTTGTTAGCCTGCACATTTTTATTAAAAACCAATTGACCTAGTTGATTATAAATATGCACCTGAGTGGTATTTCCTTCAAAAATTGATGAAATAATATTTAATTGATTCCCTTGTAAAGGATTCGGGTACATTGTAAAAGAGATTGTACTTTTAGGTGAAATAGATAATTGATTTTCCTTGAAAATAATTTTAAACCGCTCTGGCGCAAAACTTTCTTCAATGCTTTCATCGATTTCAAAAGCGACAAAATTAGCCGTATTATTTTCTAACTCATATTCTTCTTCGGAATATGTATCAACGAAATATGCCGTATAGTTTTCTATATAACTAACTTCTATTTTAAAAGTATAATGACTAGTTCTTAACTGATTAAAAAATAATGGCAATTCAGTTTCCTCATCTGGCATAGATCGGTATTCCAAGCTCAAATATTTTGATCCGTTAATAATTGCCAAGTTTTCATCCGGGTTTCCCATTTTAGGGGCATCGTTTGCTATTACATCATCTTCACCATTTTCAGCAAAGTTTATAGTAACTTCATCATTATTAGCTAAATTATTCAGAAGGTTTTCATCCGAAAATAATTCAACTTTCATCTTGGCTTTATTTACTGGTTTAAAAACAGTATTAGCAGTTTCTTCAAGTACTTTGTCACTTTCCTTAAATAGTATAGAAGTCGAACCATTATTGAATGTTCTTACAAAAATAGCCTGGCCCGGTTGTATAAAATGATAATCTGTAGGTTCCGACAAATCTATTATTATGTATTTCCCTCGTTCAGTTGAAGAAACATCCCAAACATAATAATTATTCGGATTTACATTTGTTGAGTTTGACATCACACTAGCCATATCTACAACTGCTAAATAAGGATTGCCCACAAAATTATAGGCATCTGCAGAAGTATTTAAATTGATACTTACATCTCCTTTCAGCAAATTTCCTTTTGTTCGTAAAACAGTTGATGTCGGTGTTGCTGAATTGTCTGTTACATCTATAGAACGATCCCCGCGCACCATTAACCGGTAAGCTTTTGCAGCTTCAATTTGAGCGGTATCTGTATTCAGGAATGTTTCCCACTGTTGAGTTGAATTATCATAACCAAACAACGAAGGGTTTCCCGTTGGTGTTGCATCAAATCCATTTCCCCCTGTTATTGAACCTGTAATATGAGTTCCAAAGCCGGGTGTAGGATTATCGTCTTTATCTATGCCTCCCTCTTGCCAGTTTTCTTGAATAGAGCCGATTGAGTTTACCGGACTTGAAAAAAAGCGAAAGGCGCGTTTTGCAGAAAAATAACGCTCTGTTATTACTTGACCTGAAATATTACCATTACTTAAATCTCCTACAGTTGCTGTTTTATCTGCTGAACTCTTAAAAGTTAATATATTATTAGTCGTTAACGTTCCGCTAATTATAGAAAGTTTTCCTGTTAATTGCGTCGGAGTTTTAACCGACACATTTCCATCAATACGCATATCGCTAACCACGCCTTCTATTTGACTAGTCAAAGAGGTAGGGTTTGCAATTAACTCAATATCATCAATAGCAAATTCATCTCTAGCACCACTTCCACTAACTAAATTATCTTCAGAATTCCAAACTAGGTAATACACTTCATCATCTTGGATGGATAAGTTTTCTAAATCAGTTTTTAAGTAAGTACTTTTCCACTGCACATCAGCATCCGCATTTTCTGGTGTTGCAAATTCTAAATTAGCTTCTTGCGTTAAATTATTTTCTGCATCACCGTGATAAAAATCAACACGTGTAGATCTTGCCTGATCATTATATACATATACTTTATACGAAATTGATAATGAAGTAATGGTCGATCCGGTAATATTTTGAAACCTGAAAATTATTTTTCCGGGATTAAAATCATCAGTTCCTCCACTTGACTGAACCCCTAAAGCATTATTTCCGTTACTAACCGTAAACGCATACAAACCTGAATTGGCCTCACTTACTCCCCCCGAAGAAACACCACTTGATAATTTAGGTAAAGTTGTATAATCTCCTCCAAATGGAATTGGACTGCTAGAAAAACCTTCAATCTTAAAAGTATCACTATCTAATGCTCCTGTAGCAGGATTACTTTTCAACCCATTTCCGGTGAATTTTCCATTATTGACATTTGGAATAGTAATATCAAAATTGATTAAAAAGCGCTGGTTAGTTGTATTTAAAGCTAAGCCTAACGGGTTATCCGGTAAAACAGTATAGTTTCTTAGAGAACTTGTCGTTTTCTGACCATTATTATCCGTAGCTTCAATTCTATAATAAACACTCGTGTTCTCACTCTGGGCAGGAATAGAAGTTCCAGTTACATACTTATGGGCTGACGTAAAATACATGGTTATTTGATTTGACAAACTTCCACTGGTAAGTCCCCACTTTAAAACAACTGAAGCCAATCCATCACTATCTAAAACTCGAGCTGTAACACTTACACTATTTGAAGATGTTACATTATTTGCGATAGGATTTTGAGTAATACTTTCTATATAAGGGCTTCCATTTGCTGAACCTGTAAACGTTTGGACCATATTATTTGCTCCAAAAGTTTGTGTATTGAAAGAAAACCATATAAAATCTTGATAAGTTCCACCTGAACCCAATAATTGAAGTGAACTTGTCACACCGGTTGAAGCATCCTCTGAAGAACCGATATCAATTGAAGTTTCTCCAATAGCAGCACCGGAAACAGCCGTAACAACTCCTCCATAGCTTAAAAACTGACCGGAAATTAAACTACCTAAATAGGTTAACGCAATTCCTCCTGTACCATTTTGTATTGAGGTCGGCTCCCAAAAAAACAAAGTGAAATTTCCGGAAGTAGCTCCTTCTGTAAATTGATCTACCGTTTGTGAATCGTAGATATTCCCACTGGCATCGTATAGTAAAACTTCATAATCTTGAAGTGTTCCAGGACTTTCTATAACAATTTCTATTGCCTCATTATCATCAATCCCTGTATTCTGATAATGCAGCTCATTTATCCAAGCATTTGTTTGGCAAAAACCTTCACCAAAAAAAAGCAACAGCGTAGCCAAAAGTACAACTGTTTTTAAAGTTGGTCTTATAAATTTCATTCCAATAATTTATTAAGTTCTTAAAACAATGTACTTACAAATAATTCAATTGTAAGCTCCCCCACATTGTGTTTCAGGGTGTTAAATTATATAGAAATGAAACTGACAAAAAGCTTTTTTGCAATTCTTAGGTAAGAACTCCATTATTAACGATAAACTGCAAAATCATAACGTTTGTATAGCGTAGTTCATTTTAAATAAAAAAGGAGAGTCTTTTAAAAACTCTCCTTTTTTCACCTTTTGAAATAAGCGATTATATAATACCGAATTGCTTAAAGTGATGATTAATATGCTTTCTATGCATCAATTTCCACTCAAATTTGCTTAGTTCTCCAAATACTGCATTTTTAGTAACCGCATCGGGGTTTTCAACAAAAAAGTTTGTGTATTGCTTTTTGGCTTCCTTTAATTTTTGTTTTGCTGTTGCTAAGTCTTCGTGCTTCAAGCTGAATAACTCTCCTTCTTTATAAAAGGGAAAATTATAGTTTTTAGGCATTGGTTCATAGTTATATAGAGTTTCCTTAACCTCATCTATATATTTTTCAGGCGTAGCGATTTCAAAATCCTGAATTTCGCCGGAAGCAATTCGATAGCTATCCTCCAAATGCTCAACCATATGCTGCGGCGTCATCATTCCCCATGCTGGTTTTGTATCTTCTTTTAAATTATGTAACGCCTTTTCAAAAACCTCATCGGTAATTTCTTTAAAGGTCGTTTGCTTTTTCTGAACCATCGTTAAAATAGTGGCGATGGCAACTAAAGCTTCTTTCTCTTCCTCTTCACTTTCAGGGATATTTCCTTTGGTGACATCGGTATCAAAAACCTCTACATACCACTTTACAATTCCGCTTGGTAATTCTTTTCCTTTTTGATCGCGATCTATTTTTTGTTTACAGGTTAATCTAACGTGAATGGTATCATTATGGTAAAGCGGACGTAAGAATCTAATTTCTTCTAATCCATAATTTGCAGCAACCGGTCCTTTATTTGGATATACAAATAATCCTGCTGCTGCAGAAATAATAAAATAACCGTGCGCTGTACGTTGCTCAAAAATACTTCCTTCCAGCGAAGTAATATCGGTATGCGCGTAAAAATGATCCCAGGTTAAATTCCCGAAATTGATAATATCGGTATCGGTAAGGGTTCGGCTATGTGTTTTTAAGGACATTCCCGGTTCTATATCTTCCCAATGATATGCAAACGGATGCTTTTCTGCTTCTTTATAATCGGCATTTGGTTGATAAATCCCGGTAACTTCTGTCAAGGTTGTTGGTGAACCTTGTACCGCACAACGCTGTAAATAGTGTTTAATTCCGCGAACACCGCCCATTTCTTCACCACCTCCGGCACGTCCAGGACCACCGTGAATAAGGTTGGGTAATGGTGAACCGTGACCGGTACTTTGTTTAGCACTTTCACGATTTAAAACCAAAATTCTTCCATGGTGCGTTGCGGCTCTAACAGTATAATCTTTAGCAACTTTATCGTCGTTTGTAGCAATAGAACTCACCAAAGAACCTCTACCCATTCTGGATAATTCGACCGCTTGATCTAAGCTTTCATAAGGCATTAACGTACTTACCGGCCCAAAAGCTTCAGTTACGTGCGCAGCCTCATTGGTAAACGGATCATTTTCACGTAATAAAATTGGCTTGATAAATGAACCTTTTTCAAAATCAGCGCCAACAGCTTCTCCGTTTTCAAAATCGCCATATACAATATCGGCGGTCTTCGCGATTTCTTTTACACTATTTTTTACGGCTTCTACTTGTTTTTTGTCAATTAACGTTCCCATACGGACTTCCTTTAGACGAGGATCTCCATAAGTCACTTTATCCAAGGCTTTCCCAAGTGCAATTTGAACATCTTCCATTATATTTTCCGGAACAATAATTCTTCGGATTGCAGTACACTTTTGACCGCATTTTGAAGTCATTTCATTACGAACTTCTTTAATGAAAAGATCAAACTCAGGTGTTCCTGGCTTTGCATCTTCTCCTAAAACAGAAGCATTCAACGAATCGGCTTCCATCGTAAACGGAACAGATTCTTCAATTAAACGCGGATGTGTTTTTAATTTGCGTCCGGTTGAAGCCGAACCGGTAAAAGTGACAATGTCTTGCGATTCTACCGTATCTAAAATATCTTTTCGCGTTCCGCTAATTAATTGTAACGCGCCTTCCGGTAAAATTCCAGATTCAATAATAACTTTTACTACTGCTTCTGTTAAATAAGCACTTTGTGGTGCCGGTAAAACTACAGCAGGAACGCCCGCCATCCAGTTTACCGCACATTTTTCTAACATTCCCCAAACCGGAAAATTAAAAGCATTAATATGAACCGCAACTCCTGTTTTTGGAACCATAATATGATGCGCCATAAAGCGTCCACCACGTGATAAATCAATCGGTTCTCCTTCCACGTGGTACGGCTGATTAGGGAATAATTTTCGTAAAGAAGCATTCGCAAAAAGGTTTCCGAAACCTCCTTCGATATCAACCCAACTATCTATTTTTGTAGCGCCGGTTTTAAAACTAATATCATAAAAAGTTCGCTTATGTTTTTGAAGGTGAAAAGCTAATTTTTTAAGCATATTTCCACGCTCGATAAAAGTCATTTTCCGAAGCGTATCTCCTTTTGTTCTTCCGTATTGTAATACTTCTGGAACGTCTATTCCTTCGGTAGTGATGTTGGTGAAATGTTCTCCGGTAACCGAGTCAAAAATAGGGTTTCCTTCTCCTTTACCATCAATCCATTGTCCTTGTATATAATGTTGTACTTTTTGCATCTCTTAATTTTTTAAACACGTTCAATTACAGCAGCATAGCCTTGTCCTACACCCACACACATGGTCACCAAAGCATATTTTTTTCCGGTCAATTGTAATTCTAAGGCAGCTGAATTTGCTAATCTTGCTCCGGTTACGCCAAGCGGGTGACCAATAGCAATTGCTCCTCCATTTGGATTTAATCTGGGATCGTCATCTTTTATGCCCCAAGCTCTTGTACACGCTAAAGATTGTGCGGCGAAAGCTTCGTTTAATTCAATTACATCCATATCGTCCATCGTTAATCCGGCTTTTTTCAAAGCTTTGTTAGAAGCTTCCACCGGACCGATTCCCATAATTCTAGGTTCAACCCCAACTACCGCTGAACTTAAAATTTTTGCCATAGGTTTTAAACCGTATTTTTCTACAGCAGTTTCTGAAGCTATAATCGTAGCAGCTGCGCCATCGTTTAAGCCCGAAGAATTTCCTGCAGTTACGCTTCCGTCCTTACGGAAAGCCGGACGCAACTTCGCTAAAATCTCTTTTGTACTGGTCGGTTTTATGAATTCATCTTTACTGAATTGTATTGGATCCTTTTTCCGCTGTGGAATTTCTACCGTAACGATTTCTTTATCTAATCTTCCGTTTTCTTGTGCTTTGGTAGCTTTCATCTGACTCCAATACGCAAAGGCATCTTGATCTTCTCTTGAAATTTTATATTTATCAACTAAATTTTCTGCGGTTACCCCCATTCCATCGGTACCGTACATTTCGTGCATTTTTGGGTTGACAAAACGCCAACCAAAACTGGTATCGTACATTTTAGCATCGTTTCCAAATGCACTGGATGGTTTAGCTATTGCGTAAGGTCCGCGAGTCATGTGCTCAACTCCTCCGGAAATAAATAGATCTCCGTCGCCGGCTTTAATGGCACGATTTGCATGAATAATTGCTGAAAGACCACTACTGCATAATCGGTTTACGGTTTCTCCTGGAACTGAATGCGGTAAACCTGCTAACAATGAACACATTCTCGCAACGTTTCTATTATCTTCTCCGGCTTGATTAGCACAGCCTAAAATAACATCATCAAATGCTTCTTTAGGAATGTTCGGGTTTCGCTTTAGAATTTCTTTGATAACTAAAGCTCCTAAATCATCTGCTCTCACAGGAGATAAAGTTCCTTTGTAATTTCCGATGGGCGTTCTAATGCCGTCTATGATATATGTATTTTTCAAAGTATAAATTTTAAATGATAAATGTAAAAGTTTAAAGTTATAAAACCTTAGTATTATGATTTTTACATTATCGGTTATTCAATTATAAATTTCAATATTAAATGAGCAGTGAAACTATTAGGTTATAGCGATTAGTTTTCACTTGTACATTTTAAATTTTTCGGTTTTCACGTATTGCGCAAGGGATGGAGCAATTTGTTGGAGCTCTTTTGAGATTCCTGCCTAAGCAGGAATTAAAAAAGCGACTTGCCAGAGCCCGACCCGTTAGGGTTGTGCCCAAATCACTTGTTTACTTTTCCCAGTCTACACTTGTTCTATAGGTAACTCCTTTAAAAAGCGCTACCAGTTGATCTTCTTTTTTTACTTCTACAATATAAAATCCTAGTTTATTTTTTTGACTTTTTACATCAGATTCTGCTGTAATTACATCGCCTTCTTCTAAAGCTTCAATATGATTAATCGAGGTTTCTATTGACACTGCTTTTTTTCCGTAAGTGTTACAAGCAAAGCCAAAAGCAGTATCTGCCAATGAATACGTGATACCGCCGTGTGCTTTTTTCATGCTATTCAACATCTCTTTCTTGAGTGTCATTTTTACTTTGCAATAGCCTTCGCGCACTTCCACAATTTCAATCCCTAACCATTGACTAAACGCGTCATTTTCCAACATATAATGTGGGATTTCTGTGGGTGAAAATGCATTTATATCTTTCATTCGGGTCTATATTTGAATAAATGAATCTTAAATTGATTGTTTAATTTTGTAGCCTAACCAAGCCATAGGAATATATGCCACAATTAAATCGAGCGCTATAAACCAAGTTGGGGCGGGAACCATAAAAGTCATAGAGATTCCCCCTATTAAAAACAAGAACCCTACTATTAAAGCTAATACTAATTGACTACTTTTTCCTATAGCGGCAGCAACCAATCCACCTACAAGGGTTCCCAAAGCATGTGCTAAAAAAGGAAAAATAAAATGCTTAGGTTGCATCAAATCTGCAGCTGCATTTATACCTTCGGTAGTTGATAAATCTGCTCCCTCTGGCGGAGGAATTATAGAACCGCTGATAGAAATAATTCCCATATTAACAATCCCGCCAATGACAGCTCCAACAATTACCGCTATGATATTTCTTAATACAACGCTCATTTTATGATAAATTAAAGATAGCTTCTTCTTTATTCATTTTTCTTAGCAACGGACTGCAACGGTAACGATCTTCATGATATTCGTTATAAAGTGCATCCATTTTATTCACACACCAATCGATTCCTTTTTCGTTTGCCCAAGCTAAAAGACCTTTTGGATAATTTACTCCTTTGGTCATCGCCAAATCGATATCTTTTGCGGTAGCTATGTTCAAAAAAAGTGCATCGGCTGCTTCATTAATAAGCATCACCAGTACACGATCTAAAATTTCTTGTCCTAATTCCTCGTCTTTTTTTGGCGTGGCTTTTTTCGAATCTTCTCCATAATCGTAAAACCCTTTTCCGGATTTTCTACCGAGATAACCGGCTTCGGCTAAACGCTTTTGAGTGAACGATGGTTTATAACGCGGATCGTAATAAAACTCTTTAAAAACGGTTTCAGTAACCGTGTAATTGACATCGTTCCCAATAAAATCCATTAATTGAAAAGGCCCCATTCGAAAGCCGCCTAATTCTTCTAACGCCCAATCGATAGTGGCAAAATCTGCTTTTCCTTCTTCATAAATTCGGAGTGCTTCCCCATAAAAAGGTCGCGCTACGCGATTTACGATAAAACCTGGTGTATCTTTTGCCAACACGCCTACTTTTTTCCAATCGGAAATAATTTGAACTACTTTATTTTTGACTTCTTCTGAAGTTTGAATTGCCGGAATAATTTCAACTAGCGGCATTAATGGAGCCGGATTAAAAAAGTGAACGCCAATTACGCGTTCAGAATTTTCTAAAGAAGCTGCAATAGAAGCAATCGATAATGAAGAAGTGTTGGATGCGATGATTGCATCCTGTGATTGATAGCTTTCTAATTCTTGAAAAACTTTTCTTTTAATTTCTAAGTTTTCAACAATAGCTTCAATCGTTAAATTCGCATTTGCGAGATCTTTTAATGAATTTACATAAGAGATATTGCCTTGAATTCTGTTTTTTTCGGCTTCATCAATTCTTCCTTTTTCAATTAAACGCGATAAAACTTTTTCGAGTTTCGCTTTGCTTGTATCTAAGGCTTCTTGCTTTGTGTCGTAAACCATTACAGAACAATCGGCAGTAGCTGCTACTTGTGCAATTCCGCTTCCCATTGTTCCGCAACCTATTATTCCTACGTTCATATTATTTCAAATTTTTAAGGTTTCATTTCAAAATTCAATTTTAGCTTTGTTCTAAACCGAATTTTTATGTCTTTTAATTTATTAATTTATTTTTCTTTTTTGAGGTAGAAATACTTTTAGAAAATATTAAAATAAGTTGATTAGACTCATCTATTAATTCATCTAATTTCTCAATCTGTTTCAGTAGACTTGCTCCTTTTTGAATTCTTAAATTTGTTTTAGACTCTCTTAGTTCCTTCAGACAAATTTGCATCTTATGAATATAATCCCTTGCTGATTGAGCAGCAATAGCTTCAGAATAATTTAATGCAACACTCGTAGCTGAACGTATTAATTGACCACATAAATGTTGAGATGCAAAACTTTCATCTGAATGCTTCGTTGCTTTAATACAACGTATAGCAAAATCAATTAATCTATTTTCTAATTCTTCCGAGGTCATATTTAATTCAAATTTGAAATATAAAATTTACAATTTCTAAGTTTGAAATAGTTTATTCTCCTTTAAAATTAGGTTTTCTTTTTTCGACAAAGGCATTTACGCCTTCTTTATAATCGGCTGTTGAAGCTGCTGCAATTTGATTTTTTGACTCCAAAGCTAATTGTTCTTCTAAATTATTTGTCAACGACTGATTGAGCGCTTCTTTTGTTAAGGCTAAAGCACGCGTGGGCATATTCGCTAATTTTTCAACTATTTTTGTACTTTCTTCTTCAAAATTTTCCGCTGAAAAATATTTGTAAATCATTCCGAGTTCTTCCGCTTCTTGCGCTGAAACTTTATCGCCTAACATCGCTAAAGCAGACGCTTTTTGAAAACCGATTAATCTCGGTAAAAAGAACGTTCCCGCGCTATCGGGAATTAAACCGATTTTACTGAAAGCTTGAATAAATGCGGCGTGTTCTGAAGCGACTACAATATCACAAGCCAAAGCGATATTAGCTCCGGCTCCGGCAGCAACTCCATTTACCGCTGCAACTATTGGTTTTTCAATTGATCGGATTAGCTGAATAATCGGATTATAATGCTCTTCTAAAATAGCTTTAAACCCCGGATTTAAATCAGGATCGGTGACTTCTTTTAAATCTTGACCGGCACAAAATGCTTTTCCGTTACCGCTTAGTAAAATTGCTCTAACTTCATTATTTTCAGCACATTTTTTTAATTCTTCTTGTAAAGAAAGAGCCATCTCCCGATTGAAGCTGTTAAAAACTTCCGGTCGATTTAAACTTATTTTTGCAACTTTATTCTGAATTTCAACTTGAATACTTTTACTCATGGGAAATTATAAATATTAAATGTAAAATGATAAAGTCTAAAGTCTTTAAATTTTACATTTTTCGGTTTAAATTTTAAATTCTTTTTTGGCTTGAGGTTTTTATACTTGTGGTGAAAATCGCTACAAGTTCTTTGTTTTCTTTTATTATAAATTCAAATTTATGGGGGAATTGAATTAAATTTGCTTGATTTAAAATTTCCAAATTCACTTGAGATTCTCTTAATTCTTTCAGGCAAACTTTCATTTTATGAATAAAATCTTTTCTTGATTCCGCACTTTGTGCTTCGCCATAATTAAGAGCCGAAGAAGATGCAGACCTTATCAATTGTTTGATTAAGTGTTCTGCCGCATAATTTTTATGAAGCGCATTAACATTTTTAATCACCTCTGCCGAAAAATTCACTAAACGCTGCTGCAAATCGTAATCTTGCATTTTATTATTCATAAACCACTTTTCACTTTCTACTTTTACATTTTTCTGTTTTTCGGTTCTTTAAATTAAACATTTAAAATAATCGAATGGTTCTTGACAATCATTACATTTAAATAATGCTTTGCAGGCCGTAGAACCAAACTGACTTACCATATGGGTATTTGTGGATTTACATTGCGGGCATTTTACAATTTGCTCTTCCCCTAATAAGGCTTTTTTATCTGAAGTTGCATCCATTGGCGGAGCAATCCCATATTCCTCCAAAGCTTTTCTACCTTCTTCTGTAATCCAATCGGAAGACCACGCGGGTGCTAAAATTAAGTTAACTTCAGCTTCGTAACCTGCTTCTTTTAAAGCTGCCTTTATATCATCACCAATTACATCCATCGCAGGACAACCGCTGTAGGTTGGGGTGATCTCAATTTTGGCTTTTTTACCGTCTAAGTTTGCGGACCGAACAACTCCTAAATCGATGATAGAAAGTACTGGGATTTCAGGATCCGAAACTTGTTTAAGAATCGGTTCTAATTCTTCTTCAATATGTACTTTTTCTTCTACCATTAAAAAATTTTAAATTATAAATGATGAATTTTAAATATAAAAGTAAAATCAATTTAGATCGCTTGTTGGAAAACTTTTACATTTTTCGGATTTATATTTTATTTATGAGATGCTGAAACAAGCTCAGCATGACACTTAATTATAACTCTCTTTTGTTTTCTATACTTTTTAGATTCCTGTCTATGCAGGAATTTTACCATTTCATTCCGGGATAGGTTCGTTGCATATATTGCATATCAGTTAACAAATACCCCATATGTTCTGAATGAATTCCTTTTTTACCGCCTTCTTGAAAATATTTTAATTCTGGAACTTCAAGTGTAGCTTCTTCTAAAATTTCAGCTACATTTTTATAATAGGTTTCTTTTAATTTTGAAACATCTACTCCAATTCCTTCTTCAACTGCTTTTTTATCATCTTCAGTCAGGTGAAATAATTCATCTGTAAATCGCCATAAATCATCTATTGCAGTTTGTATTTTCTGCTTGCTTTCTTCGGTTCCATCGCCTAAACGTTTAATCCAATCTGAAGAAAAGCGTTTATGATAACTTACTTCTTTCAAGCTCTTTTTTGCAATAGCTACTAGAGTCTGATCGTGACTTTTTTGCATTTCAGTTAGTAATAAAAAGTGAAAATGATCAAACAAAAACTGTCTACCAATCACAAATGCAAAATCACGGTTAGGCTGCTCTACTAACAATACATTTAAATATTCACGTTCTGTACGCAAAAAAGCAATATCATCTTCGGTTATTTCTTTCTCAGAAAGTTGAGCGGCATATTGAAAATAACTGCGCACTTGCCCAAATAAATCTAAGGAAATATTAGTTGTAGCAATATCCACTTCTAAAGTCGGTCCATGCCCGGTTAATTCTCCTAAACGTTGACCAAGAATTAATGCGTTATCGGCAATGCCGTAGATGTATTTTATTAAAAAATCTTTATTCATTTTGATTAATTTTCAAACCGAAAAATTTAAAATGTAAAACGCTAAGCTCAAAATCCGATTAACGAAAACACTTTTAACTTTTACATTTGTTATTTTTCATTTAAAATTTGCGTTTTACATATGTTTTACCTCATCCGGTAAATCGTAAAATGTAGGGTGACGGTAGACTTTGTCTGAAGCAGGTTCAAACATTTCTCCGTTTTCATCAGGATTAGAAGCTTTAATATTTTTGGCTTCAACCACCCAAATGCTTACGCCTTCATTTCTTCGGGTATACACATCGCGTGCATTCTCTAAAGCCATTTCTGCATCTGCAGCATGTAAACTTCCAAAATGACGATGCTCTAAACCGTTTTTACTTCGAACAAACACTTCAAAAAGCGGCCATTCTTTTTTATTTTTTTTATTATCTGACATATATTTTTAGTATTTAGTGATTAGAATTTAGAATTGAGTTCTTAAGCTATATTTCCCTTATTTTGAAAAATTAATATTTTACTCATTACTCAATTCTCAGTACTTAATCAAACTGCTTGTTTCACTTTTTTATCAGCTTGCTTATCTGCATGAGCCATTGCTGCATCTCTTACCCACTGACCGTTTTCCCAGGCATTTACTCTAGTTTGCATACGTTCTTTATTACAAGGACCATGACCTTTTACAACTTGCCAAAATTCATCCCAGTCTATTTTTCCAAAATCATAATGACCCGTTTCCTCGTTCCATTTTAAATCTTCATCCGGAACTGTAATTCCTAAAATATCGGCTTGTGGAACCGTCTGATCAATAAACTGCTGACGTAATTCATCGTTGGTTTTACGTTTTAGCTTCCATTTCATAGATTGTTCGGTATGCGTAGAAGCATCATCTGTTGGACCAAGCATCATTAAAGACGGCCACCACCAGCGATTTAACGCATCTTGCGCCATTTGTTTCTGCTCCTCGGTTCCATTACACAAGGTTAGCATAATTTCATAACCTTGACGTTGGTGAAAACTTTCTTCTTTACATACTCTCACCATTGCCCGCGCGTATGGTCCAAATGAAGTATTACATAAGGGAACCTGATTGATAATTGCAGCGCCATCGACTAACCAACCAATCGCACCAATATCTGCCCACGTAATAGTTGGGTAATTAAAAATACTGGAGTATTTTGCTTTTCCAGAATGCAATTGCTCAAACATCTCATCTCGCGAAATTCCCAAGGTTTCTGTTGCACTATATAAATACAACCCGTGACCGGCTTCATCTTGAACTTTTGCCAATAAAGCCACTTTTCTTCTTAAAGAGGGAGCTCGGGTAATCCAATTTCCTTCGGGTAACATCCCTACAATTTCTGAATGCGCATGCTGAGACATTTGTCGAATATGGGTTTTTCGGTACTTCTCTGGCATCCAATCTTTGGGTTCTATTTTTTCATCTCGAGCAATTTTTGCTTCGAAAATTTCTTCTAAATTTTTCACTTCTTTCTCACTCATCTTCTTTTGTTTTATGTTTAAAGTGTTAAGTTAAGTGTTTAAAGCTTTACACTTCAAACTTAAACTTGCGACTTTGAACAGATTATACATCAAAATCTACAACTACTTTTTCTGAAGTTGGTACCGATTGGCAACTCAACACAAAATTAGCTGCAACCTCATCATCTTCTAAGGCATAATTAGTTTTCATTTCTACAGAACCTTCAACCAACTTACATTTACAAGTACTGCAAACGCCACCTTTACAAGCAAAAGGCAAATCTGCCCCAGCTCCTAAAGCAGCATCCAATATATTATCGTAATCGTCCGTCATTCCAAAATGGAATTCTTTTCCGCCATCGAGAACCGTTACTTCTGTTCCTTCAAACTTATGCTCGATCGCTTTTGCTGCACGCTTTTTATCTTCATCAGAAAGCCCGGTAACAAATAACTCATAATGAATTTTTTCTTTTGACAAACCTGCTTTTTGAAGTTCGTCACGGATAAGAAAAATCATTTGCTCGGGTCCGCAGATAAAGCATTCGGCTGTATCCTCTATATCAATAAGTGAACGTGTTAATTGCTGAATTTTTTCTTCATCAAACCTTCCATTAAACAATGGAATATCACGTTGCTCGCGGGTTAGAAAATAATAAATCTCAAACCTTCCAAAATACTTATTTCTAAGCTGTTCCAATTCTTCTTTAAAGATAATGGATTTTGCATTTTTATTCAAATAAAATAGCTTAAAGGTACTATTGGGCTCTAAAGCCAAATGCGTTTTTATCATCGAAAGAATTGGCGTAATCCCACTTCCCGCTGCAAAAACAATATAGTTCTTCTCGTCTTCAACATCAACATGAACCCCAAATTCTCCGCTTGGCTTCATTATCTCTAACTTGTCGCCAGCATTTAACTCTTCATTGATATAGGTTGAAAATTTACCGGTAGGAATTTGTTTTACCGCTACACGCCACTCATCGTCAACAGGACTTGAACATAATGAATAAGAACGTCTTACATCTTCACCACCAATAATTTTCTTTAAGGTTAAATGTTGCCCTTGGTGATAAGTAAATTCTTCTTTTAAATTATCGGGTACGTTAAAAGAAACAACCGTACAATCTGAAGTTTCTTTGTAAACGTCTTTTACTTGTATTTCGTAAAATTTTGCCATGCGTTTATTTATAGTGACAAACAAAACTAACGATTGTTAGTTTTGTTTGCAAATTATAGGTGTTAAATATTATTTAATGACTCCTGAAAGCAGTATTTGCCTTAAATCTTGCTTTATTTTTTCTTCATTAAAATTATTATTTTTTGAGTACCATAAATATAAGGTACGCAAAGTGGAAAGTAATGAAAATAATGTGATTTCGAGATCTGTACTTTTTAATTCGTTTTGCTTCATTCCCTCTCCTAGAATTTCTCGAACTTTAAATTCGTAGGCATTACGTAATGTTAAATATTGTTGTTTATTAGCTTTATCTAGATGCATCCAGTCATTATTCATACAAGCTAGAAAATCTGTTTTTTTTAGGGTGATTTCAATATGATTTTCTACAATTGCTTCTAATTTTTTTGTTGTGGAAATTTCCTGTGGAAAAACGCGGGTAATGTGTTCGGTAAAATTTTCGGCTACGTCTAAAATAATGTATCCTAAAATTTCTTGTTTTGATGCAATATGATTATATAAACTAGAAGCTTTTATACCTAATGATTCTGCTAAATCTCTCATAGATACCGCATTGTAGCCTTTTTCTTTAAACAACCGGGCTGCGGTATGAATGATTTCTTTTTTACGTTCTGTTTTCATAAAAGGCAAGATAATATTTTAGCCGATTTTATTATACTTTTCCTTATAAATTCAACTCATTGAAGCCTGAAGAACTGCTTAATTCTTCATTGTTATACACCAATGTCCACCCCATAGAGTTGGTTAATACAAAAAGTTTTTGCAGTTCAGAAATCAACCGATTTTCTGCATTTTTCATCAAGCTAGATGCCTGAATTTTTTTGCGAAGGTTTTGTGTAATTTTTTTCTTGATTGTATTATAATCGGCAGCTTCAAATTGATTGAGGTAATCTTGTGTTACATCGTAAAACTCAATATTAGGATTGATACTCAATTCAGGCTCAGGGATAGTTGTAATTTGCAAAGTCTTTGTTTCTTTATTTATTTGATAGTTGAGATTAGACAAATCATAGGCAACAACAGCTTTTGCATTTACAACAACCAAGGCTTTTTTTCGCGCCGATAAAAAATCAAAAATAAAACTCTCCGTATTTTTGTAGTTATAAATTTGTGCGTAACTACCTTCTGAAACAATGAGTTTACTTACGTTCTTTATTTCTTTTTCGATAAGCTGAGAAGCTTCTGCTAAAGATTCTTTTTCAGAAAACCGATTGCTGATATAGTTATAAGCTATGGCTATTAAAATTGCTACGACAACCCCAAGAAAAAACTTTTTCATTGTACATTTTTTATCTAAAATACAGTTTTTTAGAACAAAAGAGTCATAAAAACTAAAATGTAATATGAGACCATTTTTGCGCTAGTTCGGATTTGTCTGACGCTAATTTTTTCAGGAATTTTTGATACGCTTCACTTTCCGGATAAAAAGCTTTATGCTGTAAGCCGCGTTGAATTTCCGCCACTTGTTTCATCGTTTCAAAACTTTGCGCCTCCAACCAGCTTGCCGAAAATTTCTCCCAAATATAATCTATCGCCATCGCGGATGGATGTAATAAATCATCTTTATAAAAACGATAATCACGCAATTCATCCATCATTAGCTCATAAGAAGGAAAATAAGAATTTTGCTCCAGGTTTTTTTCAATACCAAGATGAATCGCACTTAGTAAATTAGCTTTACTTCTCGAATTTTCCACCAAACCATCTTTAGCGTGACGCACCGGCGAAACGGTAAAAATAAGTTTGATACTTGAATTAATTTTACGCAATAAACAAATTGATTTCTCAATACTTTGCTGAATTCGATCTGCCGAAATAATTTCCTTCTGAAATTTTTGTGGTGGAATTTTATGACAATTCGCTACATATTGATCGGTAGAAATAAATCTATAAACCCAAGCAGTTCCATAAGTTAGAATTACATGCGAGGCTTCGGTCAAAAAGTGTCGTGTTTCCTGAACAGCCGTATTCAAATTCGTTAGAATTTCTTCGCAACTTCCAGCACTTAATTTCGAATGAGCTTCAAAACAATGCCAATGCTTGTTATGATAGACAAGATCTTCTTTTGTATAAAATTTCTCGCTGACAAGCCTTTCTAAAAACTGTTCGATCGCAAAGGGATGAAATAATATGCCAAAGGGATTTTGAAGCGATTGAAATTTATAATACTGAAATTTATCGCCTATATTTTCTGAAAAACAAGACCCCAATAAAAACACCTTTGAATCATAACCAATTTTTGGCTCGCCTTCAGGAATTCTTACCGGGGTTTGTAATTTCATATCATTTAAATTGAAGTGGAGATCACTTATCAGGATGAGATGCTGAATCAAGTTCAGCAAGACGAAACTCTATTTTTCACTAAACGTCATCCCGAACTCGATCCGGGATCACATCCATTTCTATTATTAAGAATAAACTTCGATAAACTCAGTTTAAATCTTTAATAAGCTTTAACATATCATCAAATTTTCAGCTTATTTAATATATTTTTCAGCTTCTTCTAAAGCTTTTTCAATTCCTTCAGGGTTTTTACCGCCTGCTGTAGCAAAAAAAGCTTGACCGCCACCGCCACCTTGAATAAACTTTCCTAATTCTCGAACAATTTTTCCGGCATTCAATTCCTTTTCTTCCGCTAATTCTTTCGAGATATAACAAGAAAGTAAAGCTTTTCCGTTAGCTTTAGAACCCAAAACCATAAATAAATCATCTACCTCGCCTCCTAATTGAAACGACAAATCTTTCATAGCACTTGCATCCAAATCAACTGTTGTTGCTAAAAATTTTACACCCTTAATTTCGGTAATTGCATTTTTTAAATCGCCTTTTACATTTTTAGCCTTCTCTTTCAATAAACCTTCAATCTCTTTTTTAAGCTTGGCATTTTCTTCTTGCAGATCGCTTACCGATTTTATAGGATCCTTTGCATTTTTCAACAAACTTTTTATCGTTGAAAAATTTTCACTTTGCTGTGTTAAATAATCTTTTGCTGCATCGCCTGTAATTGCTTCAATTCTACGAACTCCGGAAGCAACAGCACCTTCAGAAATTATTTTGAAGTGCCAGATTTCAGAAGTGTTCTTCACGTGCGTTCCGCCACACAACTCCATTGAATCGCCAAATTTAATGGTCCGTACCGCATCGCCGTATTTTTCACCAAATAAAGCAATCGCACCTTGTTTAATTGCTTCATCATAAGGAATTTTCCTATTCTCTTCTAAGCTTAATTGTTCCTGAATACGAGCATTCACAAAATTTTCTATTTCGGTTAATTCTTCCGATGAGACTTTACTGAAATGTGAAAAATCGAAACGTAAATAACCACTGTGTACCATACTCCCTTTTTGCTCCACATGCGTTCCTAAAACACTTCGTAAACCTTGATGCAATAAATGTGTAGCCGAGTGATTTGCCGCAGAACGTGCGCGTTGTTTTTCATCAACAACTGCTTTAAATTTCTGATCGAGATTTTCAGGTAAGTTTTTAGTGATATGAATAATCAGGTTATTCTCTTTTTTGGTATCAATAATATAGGTTACATTACCGTTACTGCTTTCTAAATAACCCTTATCGCCTACTTGACCACCGCCTTCAGGGTAGAATGGTGTTAAATTAAACACCAACTGGTATAACTCTCCTTCTTTTTTGCTTTCTACTTTTCGGTATTGCGTCAGTTTTACATCAGCTTCTAAATGATCGTATCCTATAAATTCTTCTTCGTCATCTTCTTGTAAAACCACCCAATCTTCAGCTTTTGTTTGTGCGGCACTTCTAGATCGTTCTTTCTGTTTCTGAAGCTCTTCTTCAAATTCCGTTTCATTTAATGTAAAGCCTTTCTCTTCTAAAATTAAAGCGGTTAAATCAATCGGAAACCCGTAGGTATCATATAATTCAAAGGCTTTTTTTCCTGAAATCTTCTTTGATTTACTGTTGGTAATAATATTATCTAACAATACTAATCCTTGATCCAACGTTTTTAAGAAAGAACTTTCTTCTTCGCGAATTACATTTTCGCAAAGATTTTTTTGCTTTTGAAGTTCAGGAAAAGCTTCGCCCATTTGCTGGCTCAAGGTGGCAACCAATTTATAAATAAAAGGTTCTTTGGTGTTTAAAAAAGTAAATCCGTAACGAATAGCACGGCGTAAAATTCTTCTAATCACATAACCTGCGCCATTATTACTCGGCAATTGTCCATCGGCAATTGCAAAACTTACCGCTCGTAAATGATCGGCAATAACACGAATAGCAATGTCTGTTTCTTCATTCTTTCCATAGATAGAGTTGGTAATGGTTTCTATTTCACGAATAATAGGCGTAAAAACATCGGTATCGTAATTAGAGTTTTTTCCTTGTAAAACCATACATAAACGCTCAAAGCCCATTCCGGTATCGATATGCTTATTCGGCAATTCCACTAATGAGCCGTCGGCTTTTCGGTTAAATTGAATAAATACCAAATTCCAAATTTCAACCACATGCGGATGATCTTGATTGACTAAATCTTTTCCAGGAATTTTCGCTTTTTCTTCTTCTGAACGAATGTCAATATGGATTTCTGAAGCAGGACCACACGGACCTTGATCACCCATTTCCCAAAAATTATCTTTTTTATTACCTAATAAAATTCGGTCTTCCGGAACAATCTCCTTCCACAAATTATAAGCTTCTTCATCTAGCCCGATGCCGTCTTTTTTATCGCCTTCAAAAACTGTCACGTATAAATTTTCGGGAGTTACCTTGTACACTTCCGTCAACAATTCCCAAGCCCAAGCAATTGCTTCTTTCTTAAAATAATCACCAAAACTCCAGTTTCCTACCATTTCAAACATGGTATGGTGGTAAGTATCTTTCCCTACTTCTTCTAAATCATTGTGTTTTCCACTAACACGCAAACATTTTTGAGTATCGGTTACCCGGGTATTTTTTGGCGTTGCATTCCCTAAAAAATATTCTTTAAATTGATTCATCCCAGCATTGGTAAACATCAAGGTAGGATCATTTTTCATCACCATCGGTGCCGAAGAAACAATTTCATGCGCTTTCGATTGAAAAAATTCAAGGAATTTAGAACGGATTTCTTTAGATTTCATAAGCTATTTGTCTGCCTAAATGGTTATAATTATGTTTCTAGTGAAACAATTTCTATCTTTGTTCGTCTTACTAGTAGAAAACACTAGTAAATAGATCGCAAAAATAGCATAATTTAAACGAATGTCGAAGGTTAAATATTATTACGATAGCGAAACGCTTTCTTACCGAAAAATAGAACGCAAAAAAGGCCGCAGGTTAGGCTTTGCCTTACTTGCCGTAGTGGGCAGTTTTTTAGCGGGTTTTGTGCTTTTGTTGGTTTACCTCAACCTTCCGCAAATTGAAACGCCAAAGGAGAAAGCGCTAAAACGCGAATTGCAACACATGCAGTTGCAATATGAAGTCTTAGACAAAAAAATGAATCAAGCCCAAAAAGTATTGGCTGACGTTCAAAATAGAGACAACAATATTTACCGTGTTTATTTTGAAGCAAATCCAATTCCTGATGAACAACGCAAAGCCGGTTTCGGAGGAATTAATCGGTATGAAAATTTAGAAGGCTACGATAATTCCGATTTAATTATAGAGACAAGCAAACAAATGGATGTTCTGCAAAAACAAATTGTAGTACAATCTAAATCCTTAGATGAAATTGCCACACTAGCCAGAGAAAAAGAAAAATTATTGGCCGCAATTCCCGCCATTCAGCCTGTCAAAAACGAAAATTTAACACGAATGGCTTCTGGTTACGGTATGCGCATGCATCCGATTTTAAAATACAGAAGAATGCATAACGGGATGGATTTTAGCGCTCCAACCGGCTCTGATATTTTTGCAACCGGCGATGCAGTAGTCAAAAAAGCGCGTAGAACAACCGGGTACGGAAATTTAATTGTGCTAGACCATGGCTTTGGTTACGAAACCTATTATGCGCACTTAAATGAATTTCACGTACGCCGCGGACAAAAAGTAAAGCGTGGCGAAATCATTGGCGAAGTTGGAAGTACCGGACTCTCCACGGCTCCACATTTACATTACGAGGTTCATAAAAACGATCGAGTAGTAAATCCGATTAACTTCTATCATGGCGATTTAACTGCTGAGGAGTATGATATTATGCTGAATCAATCTGCTTTAGAAAATCAATCCCTAGATTAATGCGCGTTTCTTTACCCGATAAATTATACTATAGCATTGGCGAGGTAGCCGAAGCCTTTAAAGTAAATGCTTCCCTAATTCGCTTTTGGGAAAAAGAATTTGATGTGATTCAACCCAAAAAAAACGCTAAAGGAAATCGGAAATTCACTCCAAACGATATTAAAAATTTAGAACTGATTTATCATTTGGTTAAAGAACGTGGTTTTACCTTAGAAGGTGCCAAAACGCACTTAAAAGAAGAGCGGCATAAAACACTGACTAACTTTGAAATTATTCGTAAATTAGAACTCATAAAAAACGAACTTAATAACATCAAAAATCAACTTTAAAAAATTAAATACATGAAAAAAGGAATTATTGCCATAGTAGTTATTGTAATTCTTGGGATTATCGCTTACAGTTTAACGGCAGGGGTAAATAACACCGCAGTTGAACTTGAAGAAAAAGTAAAAGCCTCTTGGGCAAATGTAGAAAGTGCGTATCAACGTAGAACCGATTTAATTCCTAACCTGGTAAATACCGTAAAAGGAGCAGCAGATTTTGAGCAAGAAACGCTCACCCAAGTTATTGAAGCACGTGCTAAAGCAACTTCAGTGAATGTGAATGCCGATAATTTAGATGCTGAATCCATTCAAAAGTTTCAACAAGCACAAAGCGGAGTATCTTCTTCCTTATCACGATTATTGGTAAGTGTAGAACGTTATCCGCAATTAACCGCTACCCAAAATTTTCAGAATTTACAATCGCAACTAGAGGGGACAGAAAATAGAATAAATGTAGAACGCAATCGTTTTAATGAAAATGTTCGCGCCTACAATACTTATATCAGAAAATTCCCGAATAATATTTTTGCAGGAATGTTTGGCTTTGAGCGTATGGCTGCTTTTGAAGCAGATGAAGGAGCTGAAAACGCACCTGAAGTAAAATTTTAAAAATAATTCTATGTCTTCTACTAATAAGTTTATCACAAAAAGTGACGAGCAAGAGATTATTAAAGCTATACAAACTGCCGAAAATAGCACTTCCGGAGAAATACGTGTTCATATAGAAGCCAATTGCCCGGATGCTGTTTTTGATCGTGCAAAAACTATTTTTGAGGAATTAAAAATGGACGAAACCCAATTAAAAAATGGGGTGCTGATTTATTTAGCAGCCGAAGATCATAAGTTTTACATTATGGGCGACAGCGGTATAGACAAGGTTGTCCCCGATAATTTCTGGGAAAGCACCAAAGACATCATGCAAGCGCTTTTCAAGCAAGGCCGTTTTAAACAAGGCTTAGTAGACGGTATTTTAAAAGCCGGAGAACAACTCAAAAAACACTTCCCGGTAGCCGAAGACGACATTAACGAACTTTCAGACGAAATCTCTAGAGGATAATGACATTTACAACTCCGCAGTACAAAACTTTTTTACATTCACTTTTTATACTTTTCATTGGCCTAAGCTCATTTTCAAGCTACAGCCAATTAAGCATTCCTAAAAAACCCGCTACTGAAACCAGCGTGTATGATAAGGGTGATATGCTAAGTTCTGCGGAAGAAAAGCAGCTAGAACAAAAATTGATTCGCTATGCCGATACAACCTCGACCCAAATTGTAATTGCCACCATTCCCTCTCTACAAGGGGAATACATTGGCACCTATGCTGTAGAATGGGCAGCAAATTGGAAAATTGGACAAAGCCAAAAAGATAACGGATTACTGATTTTATTATCAAAACAAGACCGAAAGATTTGGATTACCACCGGTTATGGCTTAGAAGAATATATGACCGACGCGACCACCAATACGATTATCGACGATATCATTACCCCTGAATTTAAAAAGGGTAATTTTTATAACGGTTTAGATAAAGGAACCACGGCTATTTTTCAAGTATTAAACGGAAGTTTTAAAGGGAGTCCGCAACAACGTCAAGGCAAAAGCAATGGCTTTCCCATTAAGGCGCTATTTTTCATTTTTATTTTTATCATTATCATCATCTCGATCATCAAAAAAGGTCGAGGCGGCGGAAGAAACGGCGGACGAAGAAGCGGAGCCGATACACTTTTTGATGTTATTCTATTAAGTAGTCTCGGGCGTGGCTTTGGTGGCGGTTCATCTGGCGGTTTTGGAGGCGGAAGCGGCGGCTTTGGCGGTGGAGGCTTCGGCGGTGGTTTTGGCGGCGGTGGCTTCGGTGGCGGCGGTGCCGGTGGCAGCTGGTAAAGCGCAAACACTCAAAACCTTAACATTATATGTTAATTTACATATTTATTAAGTTTACTTAACATAAATGTAATATATATCATAAATAAATACGCAAAACGCTAAATTTTTACAAAAACACCGAATTTTATTTAATTAATAAAAAACATTAGTTTATTTTTATAGTCCTAACCTAAAAATAAACACATATGTTAAGTCTTTACCATGAAAATTTGCAGGTTAAAAGAAACAATTATTCTTTTAAAAGAAAATCTAAAAATTTAATGTTTTGGATGTCAGAAGTAATAAAAAACAAACATTATTACAAAATGGACGGACAAATAAATGTTTAGTTCATGCTAGCTTGCATGACTTATTTGGTTGACTTAAAATCTACCGCGTTTGTTATTAGGATCTTTACCTCCAAATTTACTGAACTTGTACGTAAAGCTAAACATCACGTACTGTTCTAGCACCAGCTGTTGTGTATCTTGAATAAAATCCTCTCCGGTGTTACGTGTAGTTGATACGTTTTCATCTAACACATCAAACACCTTTACTTTTACAATTCCGTCTTCACCTAAAATTTTATAACCCAAACTCATATTCCATAACACAAAAGAGTTTTTAAAACCCGGTGCCGTATTACCGATATAGCGATATGAAATATCATTTCCAAAGACCAATTTTTTAGGCCAAAAAGAAGTTATTTCTACGCCTACATTATGGTTTGTATATATCTCATCTCTGGTATCATCTAAACTATATTGCGCCCAATTCAAATTCATGGAATAACTTGGCTCCAACCTAAAAATCTCTTCTATATCATATTCCAATTCTAAACGCGGAGTTAGCGACTGATTTGTAGATTCAAATTTCACCCCATTAGAAAAACCCAGATTTTTATTCGCATTTCCATACAAACCAAGGTCGAGTTTTACACTATGAGTTTCATTAAGCTCATAGGTTTTATTCAAACTTCCTCCACCATTTATTGTATAGGCTCCGTCCACATTTGTGTAAGTAGTTGTTCTTACCAAATCATCATCGGTTGTGGTGATAGACACCACTCGATCATTTGTTAAACTCGCACTTAAATACGTATAAAAACCGGAATGGGTCTTATAATCATAATTATTAAAATTCATATAAGCACGATGCTGCAAACTTGGTTTCAAATTAGGGTTACCCGTCACTATATTTAAGGGATTGGTCGTATTTACAACCGGTTGTAATTGATTTATGGAAGGGACATCTCGCGTGGTACGGTAATTAAAATAAATGCGCTTTGATTTATTCAATTTATACCGAAAATAAACATTGGAAAAAAAGTTATTATACGTATTATCAAACGAGCTTCCGGTGAATAAATCTTCATTTTTTAGCCGGATATTTTGAATCCCCCCGGAGACACTAGCGCGTAACTTTTCACCGCGATAAACCAAGCCGACATCAGGACGGTGATTAAAACTTTCGGATTCAAAATCATTGCTCAATTCATCAATCAATATAGTGTAATCACCGGTATTTTGATCGGCACGATAAACCAAACGTGTATTGGTTGAATTATTCTTGGTATAATCATATTCAAGGTCCACAAACAATTTCTCTGAAAGCGGGAAACGACTTCCAAAATTTAAACTGTACTCATCCTCTTGTTCATCTTGATCTATATATTGATCTTGTATCGTAGTCTCTACCAAATTTCCATCAGCATCAAAAACATCTCTTGAAGAAAAGTATTGTGAATCATCTTGCGACTCGTTATTTGTATTATCAAAGCCTAATCGTACATAAGCGCCTTTGGTTCCAAACTTTCGCGTGACATCAAAATTATTACTGAAATTAGTAGTAAACACTTCAGAGAATTGTTCTGTTTCAGCGGTATTAATGGCGGTTCCGTCTGCTTCAAAAGATTCGGTAAATGCATTACTTTTTGCAAAACCATTGTTGACCGTCATATTTGGACGTACAGAAATACGCGTCATCGTATCGGGTTCAATTTCAAAGGATAAACGAGCACGATGATTGTCATTCTGTCGCTCTGAACTGGAAACGGAATTATTAAAATAACGGCGATCAGGCAAAATATTTTCACGCTCTACTTTAGTTTCTGTTCGCGTATCGGCACGATTAAAAAAGTAATTGGTATTTAACTCTGCATCTTTATCCCATTCATTTACAAAATTAATTCCGGCATTATCAGACTTGGTAATTCCGCCATTTCCTCCTCCAAACCCGGCTCCATTAATAGAAAAAGACCCGTTACTACTTCTGGTTATTGAATATGCATTTCTTCCCATGGCATCATAGACTTCATCAAAGGTAAAACCTGAAGAGTTAATATTATTGGAACTGGCCAATACACTCACCCGCAATTCATCTTTAAAGTAATTTCCTATTCCGCTAAGCTCATAACGTTCATCAGTTCCGCCCCCGGCCGTAATTCTGGAAAAATAACCTTTGTTTTTATCCTCATCAATGGTAATGTTAATGGTTTTATTTTCTGAATCGCCTTCTTTTCCGGTAAATTCTTCTGATTTTGTTTTGGTATCAACCACCTGAATTTTATTGATGATTTCTTTCGGTAAATTTTTTGTAGCAATTTTAGGATCATCACCAAAAAACTCTTTTCCGTTAATCATAATTCGGGAAACCGTTTTTCCGTTTACAGTAATATTGCCGTCACTATCTACCGAAACCCCGGGTAATTCTTTGAGCACCTCTTCTAAGTTCGCATCATCACGGGTTTTAAACGAAGCGGCATTAAACTCTAAAGTGTCGGTTTTTATAGTGACCGGTGCACGCGAGCCTTTTACGACTACTTCATCTAAATTATTCGTAGAGAATTTTAAGGGAATAGTTCCTAATTGAAAATTTCGTTTATCGCTTAAAGACAGCGTCTTTTTAAAGGTCTGAAAACCGGTAAAGGAAATAAACAGATTGACTTTTTCTGCATCGGTTTGATCTTCTATTTTAAAAGCTCCTTTACTATCGGTAATTGTATAAGTAACCAAGGTACTGTCTTTTGCCGTTTCTACGTATACAGTAGCCGATTCTAGCGCTATTTGCTGATCGTCGGTAATGGTTCCCGATATTGAAAAGTCTTGCGCCTGTGTAGTAAATACTGCAAAAGCAAAAAACATCATTCCTAAAAAGGCTGAGCGATAAAATTGATTCATAATAGCGTTAAGTTAGTTTGGCCGATGTATAGACTTCTATAACTTAAAAACGTTGCATTGTAGTATATATTAAACCGATATTTAAACTGAGTTTAAATAGCAGCTTATTTCTTCCGCATATAAACGCTAATCGGTACGCCGGTAAAATCGAATTCTTTACGGAGTTTATTTTCTAAATATCGCTTATAGGGATCTTTTACGTATTGTGGCAAATTACAGAAAAATGCAAATTGTGGCGTTGGCGTTGGCAATTGCGTAACAAATTTAATTTTCACATACTTCCCTTTAGTCGCCGGTGGCGGGTTATGCTCAATTAGCGGAAGCATAACATCGTTCAGTTTACGCGTCTTAATCTTCTTACTTCGATTTTTATAAACCTCAACCGCTGTTTCGATGGCTTTAAAAATTCGTTGTTTATTCAACACAGAGATAAAGACAATCGGCACATCGGTAAACGGTTCTATTTCTTGCCTGATTTTAGCTTCATATTCTTTCAAGGTTTGGGTTTCTTTGGTCACCAAATCCCATTTATTCACTAAAATTACAATTCCTTTTTTATTGCGCTGCGCGAGCCAAAATATATTTTGAACTTGGCCGTCAAAACCACGTTGTGCATCAAATATCACTAAGCAAACATCCGCATGTTCAATAGCGCGCACACTTCGCATCACCGAATAAAATTCTACATCTTCCTTTACTTTGGTTTTTCTTCGGATTCCTGCGGTATCTATCAAATTAAAATCGAATCCAAAACGATTGTAACGGGTATCTATAGAATCTCGTGTAGTTCCCGCAATATCGGTAACAATGTAACGTTCTTCCCCAATTAGCGCATTAATGAACGAAGATTTTCCTGCGTTTGGTCTACCAACCACTGCGAAACGCGGCAAATCCTCTTCTTTATGTTCTGATTCTTCAGGCAAAGCTGCCACCACAGCATCTAATAAATCGCCGGTACCACTCCCGCTGATTCCTGCAATGGTATAAAACTCCCCTAAACCTAAGGAATAAAACTCGATTGCGTCTTCTTCCCGCATCGCAGAATCAACTTTATTCACTGCTAAAAAAACGGGTTTATCTACTTTTCTAAGCAATTTAGCAACTTCTTCATCCATTGGATTAACACCAAATTCTACATCAACCATAAAAATAATGGCATCGGCTTCATCAATGGCTAATTTTACTTGCCTATCGATTTCGGCTTCAAAAACATCGTCACTTCCCACAACATAACCTCCGGTATCAATCACAGAGAATTCTTTACCGTTCCAATCTGATTTTCCGTAATGACGATCGCGAGTTACACCGCTTACCGAATCTACAATAGCCTCTCTACGCTGAATCAATCGATTAAAAAAGGTAGATTTTCCTACATTGGGTCTTCCTACAATGGCTACAATGCTGCTCATAATAATTTATTTAGGCTGCAAAAATACATGTTAAAATGGAGTTATTCGGTACTTATTCAAAAATAAGCAAACTAAAATTAGGCTGAATTATTGATTATACCCAAAACGCTTTAATTGCCTATCATCGTTTCGCCAATTTTTATTGACTTTCACATATAATTCGATATGCACTTGTTTTCCAAAGAATTTTTCTAAATCTTTTCTGGCTTCCGTCCCCACACGTTTAATAGCAGCGCCTTTATGACCGATGATAATTCCTTTTTGCGAATCACGTTCTACCATAATCACGCTTCGCATTCTAATGATATTTTCATCTTCAAAAAACTCTTCGGTTTCAATTTCTACACTATACGGAATCTCCTTTTTATAGTGCATCAATATTTTTTCCCGAATAATTTCATTGACAAAAAAGCGTTCCGGCTTATCAGTCAATGCATCTTTATCATAAAACGGAGGAGAAACAGGTAATAATTCCAATATACGATTAAATACTTCAGGAACTCCGAAATTTTCTAAAGCAGATATAGCAAAAACTTCGGCATTAGGAACACGAGCTTTCCACAAATTAATTTGTTCTTCTACTAAAGTTTGGTCTCCCTTATCAATTTTGTTCAACAATAAAATCACCGGAATTTCCGAACTGGTTATTTGCTGAAAAAACTTTTCATCCTTTAGCTCCTTTTCGCCCAATTCAACCAGGTATATTAAGACATCAGCATCTTGAAAAGCCGCTTTCACAAAATCCATCATCGAATCTTGCAAGGCATAAGCCGGTTTTATAATCCCAGGAGTATCACTTAATACCATCTGAAAATCTTCTCCATTAACAATACCCAAAATCCGGTGCCGAGTAGTTTGTGCTTTAGAGGTAATAATAGAAAGGCGCTCACCTACAAAGGCATTCATCAAAGTCGATTTACCCACATTGGGATTTCCGATAATATTTACAAAACCTGCTTTGTGTTCCATAGAAAACTTTTCAGCAAAGATAGTATATTAAAGTGGCTTATGTGTAAAAAGAGAATATGTTCATTTCTTCCAATAAATATTGCACGAGTAATTATAAATTCTAAATTTAAGTCTCCTTTTTTCAGAAAATAGTATTTTTATAGAAAATTATTAGTTTGACATCAAAAATATGGTATTCATACCAAGGAGGAATTTCTGAAGATGATGATATTGGGTTTTATAACCCTAAGCAAATAGTTTCTTTACTAGTCATTGAAAAAAATTGGAAAGAAATTGCTAAGGAAATACAAGATTACCTCCAAAATAATAGAAAAAAACTTTCCCCCTATTTTGATCCCAGTCTTGTAAATCAACAAAAAAGTTGGAAAATAGCTACTTTTATAGCTTGGAACTGGAATAAATACAGTAATATAAAATCATGTCCAAAAACATTAAAAATACTTTCTGAATTTCCTGATTTAGTTTCTGCTTCTATTAGCGTGTTAGAGCCTGGTGCTACAATTAAACCTCATCGTGGAGACACAAACGCTATTATTAGATGTCACTTGCCATTACAAGCCTCCGAAAAATTACCGCTTTGTGGAATGAAAGTAAAATATGAAGAACGCTCTTGGATAAATGGCAAACTACTAGCTTTTAATGATGCCGCTTGGCATACCGCTTGGAACAAATCTGAAAAAAGAAGAATTATTTTAATCTTTGATATTATTAAACCTGAGTTTTCTCATAAAAAATACACTATATGCAGTAAAGTTTTAACGAGTATTTTTGTTAATGGTCTACTTCATAAGTTTGGAAAAAACCAATCGTTTAATAAAAAAATGAAGCATTATTTTATTACCTCTTTTGCCTTGATAATTAATTGTCTTTTACGAATAAATAATATATTTAAATAGTCTCTTTCTTCTTTTTTAAAAACTCTTGCAAACGTCCATCTTCAGCAAGGTGAATTAAATTAGTATCTTTTTTTGATAACTTGTAGCTTTTCCACATTGGCGGTTTCATAGCAAAATGATCTAAGAAAGCATAAAGCGGATTTTGCTTAAAACTATAAGCTGTTGGCACCCATCTATAACCAACACCTATAGAATCGGTTTGATTGTTTACTGCATGCCACCAAAAGGGAGGGTTCCATAAAATATCTCCTGGTCTTAAAACAAAATCATATCTATCTACATACTTAAAAAGCTCGTAGGGCTTTTCAAAATCAGGCTCAAACGGATTAAAAGGATAATTATTTTTTCTAAAAGGAGCGCCTCGATACACATTTCTAATAGGGTCTGGATCTACAATTGCCGAATGTTTTGGCGACATTAATGACCACCTTTTCTCTCCACAAACTTGCACAAACAAATTACAGGCCATAGCATTATGCAATGGACTTTCTGTAGTTTTACCCCCTATAAAGACTTGAAACGATTCAAAAAAAGGTTTTTTATGCCTTGCTTTTTTAAGCCAATTATAATCAAAATCTGCTAAATGCTCTGGATGTTCTGATAAAAGTGGGTAAAACCGATAATATTTTGTTCCGCCTTCACGAATATTTTCAATTAAATCTGCTAAAGTTATTTTTTCATAAGGAGCATCTATATGTTTACTGTTTACTACTAAAATTTCATCATCGCCGTGTAAATCTTTAAAATAATCTAAGGACCATTTTTTTACACAGTCCCAATTTTTTGCGCCGCCTTCTATTATTAAAGGAATACCTTTTTTTATATAGTGATTTTGAAGTTCTTCTATTGAAATGTCTTTTCTTCGCTCAATATCTAAAACTCTCCCTTCTCCAGATTTCTCTAATGTTTTTTTTATTCTTTTATAAAGATTTCGTCTAAGTTTTCCTGTTAATGAATACGCTATTTTTCGTGTAAAGAAATGATCTAAGACCTGATAAATTCCATATTCAAAACGTTGAGAGAATTTAAGATTTTCTCTGATTTCCATATTTTTAATTATAAAATTCTTACTAAGGTGAAAAAATCTTATGCGACCCAAATTGATTTTTACTCACTTTTTTACCAGTTTCGCTATAATATTTCAACCCTTTTAAGATCGAATTTAAGTATTTTTTATAAGATGGCACTAAAAAAATGAAAGCAAAAAAGTACCAAATGGGACGAGGTATTTTTTTATATGAATCAGTAAATATTTCTATTGTAAAAATTGAGATTTCTGTTGTTTTACTTTCTATAGAAAATTTTACTTCACTAAGGTTTTCGTCGTCATTGTCAATCTTAACTTTATAAGATTTCTCTTCTTGCCAATCTATTACTTCCCGCTTCATAGATTTACCACTATAAAAAAAACCTTGATCTGTATCACCAATTTGCTTCCACGAAGTTGTTTTTATATGTTTTTTACAGTAGGGGTGATAATTTTCCAAATGGCCTGGCTGAGTAATAATATGCCATATTTTTTCTTTTGTATAATTTATTTCTATTTTACCTTGAATAAAAAATGCCCTTCTAGTGTTGATATTATATAGAAAAGGAAAGCTCATTTTTTTTCTTTTAAGGATTTTTTATAATCTTCAAAATTACCTGTTTCCATTAAATGAAGAATATTATAATCTGTACCAAACATCTTTTTTAATTTCCAGAAAGGAGGATTCAGTACACACATATCTAAAAAACTATATAAAAAAGAAACTCTCATAGAGTTTAGTGGAGACCACCAACGATAGCCAACTCCTATAGAATCAGTTAAATTTGTCACAGTATGCCAATAATGTGGTGGGTTAAACAATATATCTCCAGGTTTTAAATGTGCCTCAAAGCTATCTATATATTTAAATAATGTATAAGGTGTTTCGTAATTAGGATTAAAAGGATCAAAAGAACCTTCAGCTTTTTTATAAGGAGCTGATCTATGAAGGTTTTTTCCGGGATCCGGATCTACTATGATAGTTTTGTTTGGCGGATACAATATAAACTTTTTCTCGCCATAAACCTGTGTAAAAAGATTACCCCCGGTAGAATTATGCATCGGCGTGCTAGTGTTTTTACCTCCAATAAAAACTTGAAAAAATTCGCCTAAACTTAAATTTGCTTTTCTATTTCTAAGCCATTTGTAATCAAAATCTTTTATATGCTCTGGATGTCTTGTAAGTAAAGGGTAAAAACGATAATACTTAGACCCTCCTTGTTGAATATTATTTATTAGTTCTTTTAGCCGTAAAACTTCAAATGCCTTTTCTCTTATATTATCACCAGAAATTAAAATTTCATCATCTCCATGGAGTTCTTTAAAATAGTCTAAACTCCATTTTTGTACACAGGCCCATTCTTTAGCAGCTCCTTCTAAAATTACTGGGATACCCTTTTTTAAATAATAAGATTTAAATTCTTTTTTGGTTAAATTTTTCTTTCGTTCTACTTGACGTATTTTCCCTTCTCCTTTTTTTTTAAGTTGAATATGAAGTTTTTGATAAAGTTTTCGTCGAGATTTATTATGAAGTTTAAATGTATTATAACGACCAATAAAATGATCTAAAGTTTGGAAATAACCGTATTTTAAATGATCTTCTATTTTTATACCATCATTATTCCCCATGGCTTCTTTTTTTATCGATTACTTTTTTTAAATATACAGGAAGTTTTGGATAAAGTTCCTCCATATCTTGTTTTGATAATGAAACATCGTCCCAACTAATATCTTTTGTTTCTCCTGTCAGTTTTTTTACCGTTAGCCTAAGCAAAGATGCTTTTTCAAGATATGCTTTTTTTGTTAATTCCATTTTCACTTTTTGTTCATCTTCTATTTCTTCTGTTATAGAATAACCTAATTTTAAATTGTAAGCAATTGCTTTTGTATTATCTTTTCTTACTTCAGCCATGGTAAGATGCATACCCATAATTAAAAAAGTAATATCAGCTAAACAAATTGAAGCGATTACTGGAAGATGAGAGTTTTGATAAGTTTCATCCCAAATAAACATTCCTCCTTCAGCAGTTTTGTTTTTATACGAGTGTACCTTCCCGTGAATAAGACCTATTTTTTTATCCTTATATTTAATTACAAAATAATAATGATGTGCGGTATTAATCTTCTTAAACCATTCTTGTTGATCCTTCTTTGATATTCTCTTTTGAAAAAACATTTTACTACTTATCTCTGCCTTATTTCGCATTTTTCTAACAAGTTCTAAGTCTGCTTTCTGAAGGCGAATAAGTGTAATACCGTATTTTTCGATAATCATAAATACCGTTCTTTAATAGAAAAACTTGGTTTATTATTTAAGACAATATAAATGTTGTTTAAATATTTTCCTATTATTCCAAAACAGAGTAAAATCAAGCTTGTTGAAAATGAAATAGCAACAATTATAGCAGTAAATCCTGCTACATCTATTCCTAGAAAAATCTTTTTGAAGATAAAAAATAAACCAATAATAAACGACAAAAATGAAAAAAAAGCCCCTCCATACGTCATTAATTTTAAGGGCCAAGTACCGTAAAGTAATGTAATAGAGGTTATAAACCTAAAGGTGTTTCTTAATGAATAACCCGTCTTTCCATGTTTTCTGGGGTGCTTTTTTACTTGAACAAAATCAATGTAATTGGTATACCAAAAGAATAATTCATCTAAAAAAATAAAATGTTGTTTATGATTTCTGATCTTTTCAACTAAAGAAGAATTAAAGATTCTAAATGAAGAACCTTCTCCTAAAGCTCCTTCAACAGCCTTGCTTCCTTTTTTCCAGAGCTGACTTCCAGCATTTTTTATAGAATTATTTATATTTCTATCAATTCCGTAAACTAAATCTAACGAATCGATTTTAATTTTATCGATCAGTTTTACAATATCCTCGGGGGCGTGTTGTAAATCATCATCAATAGTAATTATGTAATCACTTTTTACAAAACTGAAAGCACAAAAAGTAGCATTATGCTGACCGTAATTTTTTGAAAGTCGAATAATTTTTACAGATTCTGGATATTTCTTTTTTATTTCTTTAAGAATTTTCCAGCTATTATCGCTAGAAAAATCGTCTACAAAAATTAATTCAAAAGAAATATTTTTAATAGAATTAAAAACCGAAATCAGTCTTAAAGAAAGCTCTTTTAAGCTATCTTCACTATTATAAACAGGAATAATTACAGAATAATCCATAGCTATAAATTAATGACCTGCTGTTAAACCTCCATCCATAACCAACTCCGTTCCGGTTATCCATTTAGAAGCATTAGATAATAAAAATAAAATTGCATTAGCAACGTCTTCTGGCTCTCCAAATCCTAATGGGTAATGTTCTCCATGCTTATCCATCATTTCTTTACTTACTGCTTTTTCAGCTTCTTCAAAAATGGGTGTTCTTACCATAGCCGCACTAATTACATTAGAACGTATTTTTTGAGGAGCATATTCTAAAGCTATTGTTTTACTATATGCATTTATTGCCGCTTTGCTTCCTGCGTATAACGCTCCTCCTTTATGAGCAAAATGACTGGATATAGATGACATAAATACCAATGAAGCGGTATTATTAATTTTTTTAGCCTTAAAAAGTTTACTTGTTAATAACACAGAGGCTGTATAATTAACCTCAAACAATTGATTAATCTGTTTTTGACCAATAAATTTAATTGGAAAAGGACGAACCATACCAACACTATGAACAATTCCATCTAATTTTGGCAGCTGGTCTATTAAATTTTCAAGTTGAACTGCGTTAGTTAAATCAGCTAAAATAACACGATGGTTTTCGCCTTTTAATTGATTAAAAACATCATTTAATCTATCTTTATTTCTTGCTAAAATAATAAGTGTTGCCCCCACACTAGCTAATGTAATTGCAGTTTGAGCACCAATTCCTGAAGATGCTCCAGTTACAAGAATGTTTTTTTTATTTAAACGAAACTCACTCATACTTCAATTAATTTGGGACAAGCAATTTTATTTATTTCTAAAGTTACTATTCCCCATGATAAACCAACTCCAAAACCCGACAATAATAAACGTAACCTATTCTTTTTTGCCTGATCGTTAAGTTGCGTGACAAGTGTTAAAGGAATGGAGGCTGAACTTGTATTACCGAAATTTTTAATTGAATAAGGAACTTTTTCCGCTTGAAATTTTAATTTTTTACGAATCGTTTCATTCATTAATTTATTGGCTTGATGCATTAAAAAATAATCATAATCATCTGGATTAGAATTTGTTTTACTAAGAAACTCTTTTAAACTTTTAGGAACATCTGTTATTGAGAAATTAAAAACATCAAGTCCGTTTAATGCTAAATTTAAATTGCAACGTTTTATTCCATCTGCAATTTCCTTTTTTATAAAAGACTCTTCATTTATCAAATTTCTAATCCCACCATCTTTTATAATGATAGACTTATAACCTTCGCCTTTGCTATTTAATTGAAAACACATTTTTTTTGCACTTTCATCATATTCCAATGCAGTTACAGAACCTGCATCACCAAATAAAGGATAAGTACTTTTATCTTCTTTAGCACAAGTTGCAGAAGATATATCACCCATCATCAATAAAGCTTTATTTAAGCCGGTATTTTTTAAAAGACTACTAACAACAGAAATTCCGTAAGGGTACCCTGAACATCCTAAGCCTATATCAAAAGCCATACAATTAGTTGATAAACCTAAGCGGTCTTGCAAAATAATTGATGTGGCTGGTAAATAATAATCTCTAGATTGCGATAAAAAAACAAGTATATCTACTTCATCCTTTTTCCAATCAAGTTCCTTTAAAAGTACTTTTGCCGCCTCTAAACATAAATCTGAAGTTGTTAATCCTTTAGGAGCTACTCTTCTATTTTCAACGCCAGTAGTTTTTACTAATAACTTTTTCTCTGTAGCAGATAATTTATCATAATCCCAATTAGATTCGGTATTTTTAGGAACCGCTGCTGCAATCCCTGAAATCTTAACATCAGAAATAGAAAAAAAAGGCATTATTTACGTTCTTTAACTATAGTGTACAAATCTTCTACGCTAGAAAGTCGTGTTAAATCTTCTCCTGTTAAAACAACATCATATTCTGTATCTATAAGCGCTATAATAATAAGGGCGTGCATAGAACTCCATTCATCTAAATCTTTAAAGCTAGTTTCTTTTTGAAGTGTTCCTGGCTCAAGCTCATCAAACTCAGCTTCTATTTTTTCAATAAAAGTATTTATATTCATAGTTAATTTATTCAAAATTAATAATCGTTCCGCCCCAAGAAAGTCCTATTCCAAAACCTGCTAATAAAACTTTATCACCTTGAGAAAATTTATTCTCTCTAAAAGCATCACATAAAGCAATTGGAATTGAGGCTGAAACAGTATTCCCTATTTCTTCAATATTGACAATAAACTGTTCAGAAGGAATTTTCATGCGTTTTCTTATAAAATCTAGCATCTGTCCGTTTGCCTGATGCAATATAAAAAAAGAAATATCATTTTGTGATAAATTTTCAATTTCTAATAATTTTTTTACTAACCGAGGAACGGTTCGTAAAGCAAATAAAAATATTGCTGAACTTTTCATAATTAATCGCCCTCCTAAATTATTGTGACGATCATTTAAAAACTGACGTAACCATTCTACATCAGCTGGATGACGTGTTCCTGAACGCTCAACTTTTAAAAGGTGTTCTCCTGAGCCGTCTGTACCAAAAGTAAATTTGCCTAAACTAGCATTAATTCCCTCTTTAATTTTCTGGTTACTGACAAGTGTTGCAGCACCAGCATCGCTAAAAATAGAGCGCAATTCTATATCTGAAGGATGAATAATTTTTGTAGGTGTATCTGCTGTAATTAGTAAAACATTATTCACTTGTCCAGAAACAATAAGTGCGTTAGCAATACTTAAGCCATAAACAAAACCTGTGCACCCATGCAAAATATCAATTGCTCCTACAGTAGTTTTTAAACCTAAATCATTTTGAATAATGCAGGCAGTAGTCGGTCCTTTATATTCTAAAGCGTCAGAAACAAAAATAATATATTCAACATCATCTTTATCAATGTCCCACTCTAAAAATATTTTTTTAGCAGCATAATTCCCTAGGTCTTTCGCAGTAACAGAAAGCTTTGCTTGGTAACGCTTTCGTATCCAATTTTGCTGATATAATTCATCAGCAGTTATTCTTTTTTCCTTTTGTTTAGCAAAAACTTGATAGTCCTTAATAATATCTTGATTAGATATAAAGTCCTCAGGAAAATAATAACTAATTGCATTTATGTACCCCATAATCAAACTGAAAAATTAAGACATTAACTTAATTTAATAAAATTTTGATAAAGGTATTTTTTTAAATTGAATAAAAAAAGCCGATGAAAAATCATCGGCTTTTATAAATTTTATGTTATTTCCGTTTATCCTCCAAAGTCATCAAATCGAATATTTTCATCAGGAATTCCAAAATCTTCTCCCATTTTTTGCACTGCCTTATTCATCAATGGAGGTCCACAGAAGTATAATTCAATCTCTTCCGGCTCGTCATGTTTAGACAGGTAATTATCAATCACCACATTATGAACAAAGCCTACAAAACCATCTCCTTCTTCGTCATGTATATCTTTCTTCACTTTCCAATTATCTTCTTCCATTGGCTCAGAAAGTGCCATATAAAATTTAAAATTAGGGAATTCTTTTTCTAATTCTCTAAAATGTTCAATATAAAACAATTCTCTTTTAGAACGCCCTCCATACCAGTAAGTAACTTTCCTTCCTGTTTTAAGGGTTTTAAACAAGTGGTATAAATGCGAACGCATTGGCGCCATTCCAGCTCCACCACCAACATATAACATTTCAGACTCACTGTGGTTTATGAAAAACTCTCCATAAGGACCTGAAATAGTAACTTTATCACCTTTTTTCTTAGCGAAAATATAAGATGAAGCAATACCAGGATTCACATCCATCCATGTATTTTTTGCTCGGTCCCAAGGTGGAGTAGCAATACGCACATTAAGCATTACCTCTCTCCCTTCCGCAGGGTAAGAAGCCATGGAATAGGCTCTTTCTACAGTTTCAGGATTTTTCATCACTAAAGGCCATAATCCGAAATTATCCCATTCCTTTTTAAACTTATCAGGTTCACCGGGATGTTCTTCAGGATGTGCCTTAATATCAATATCTTCAAATTTAACTTCTGTCTTAGGAACTTCTATCTGAATATATCCACCGGCTTTATAGTCCATATCTTCCGGAAGCTCAACTACAAATTCCTTTATAAAGGAAGCAACGTTCCAGTTTCTAACTACAGTAGCTTCCCACTTTTTAATTCCAAAGACTTCTTCTGGAATTTCAATATCCATATCTTGCTTTACCTTGACTTGGCAACCTAAACGCCAACCTTCAGCAATTTCTTTACGTGTAAAATGTGGCTCCTCAGTAGGAAGAATTGCTCCACCTCCTTCTTTTACGATACATTTACATTGAATACAAGTTCCACCACCACCACAAGCAGATGGTAAAAATAACTTGTTGTCTCCTAAGGTTGAAAGTAATGTACCTCCAGAACCTACTTCTATATCTTTTTCATTATTAACATTAATCTTTACTGGTCCAGAAGGTATTAATTTTGCCTTGGCACCTAATAATACACCAACCAACAAAAGGATTAATGCTAAAAATACAACGATACTTGCAATTATAACTGTCATAGTGTTCTTTTTTCAACTATAATTCGATTCCCATAAAACTCATAAATCCAATTGCCATAAGCCCGGTAATGATAAAGGTAATTCCTAATCCCTTTAATGGTGCCGGTACATTTGAATAAGCAATTTTCTCTCGGATTGCTGCAATACCTAATATTGCTAAAAACCATCCTATTCCACTTCCAAACCCATAGGTTAATGCTTCTCCTACTCCACCAAAATCTTTTTGCTGCATAAATAACGAGCCTCCTAAAATAGCACAGTTTACAGCGATTAGTGGTAAAAATATTCCTAGAGCACCATATAAAGCCGGAGCAAATTTTTCTACAATCATTTCTACTAGTTGTACCATCGATGCAATTACAGCAATAAACATGATAAAACTTAAGAAACTAAGATCTACACTTGCATAAGAAGGGTCTAACCAACTTAAAGCGCCCGGTCTTAGTAAATATTTATCCATAAAAAAGTTAATAGGAACGGTAACTGTTAATACAAATATTACCGCTGCTCCTAAACCTACCGCAGTTTTAACTGTTTTTGAAACTGCTAAATATGAACACATTCCTAGGAAGTATGCGAAAATCATATTTTCGATAAAAATACTTCGTACAAATAAATTTAATAATTCTTGCATAATCTTATTTTTTTAGCAGCTACTATGCTTCTTCAATTAATTTTCTATTTCTTGAACGCTGAATCCAAATAATGATACCCACTATGATTAAAGCCATCGGCGATAATAGCATAAGACCATTATTCTCATAACCCAAAGCATAAAGTCCTGAAGATTCTGCCACAGTTACTCCTTTATGACCTAATACTTCATAACCAAATAACTTACCTGATCCTAACAACTCTCTAAAGAAAGCTACCACAATAAGAATAAAACCATAACCGGCAGCATTTCCAATACCATCTAATAATGATTTATAAACACCATTTCCTAAAGCAAAAGCTTCTAAACGTCCCATTACAATACAGTTTGTAATAATAAGACCTACGAAAACCGAAAGCTGCTTACTAACATCATAAGCATAGGCTTTAAGTATTTGATCTACTAGAATTACTAATGCTGCAACAATAACTAATTGTACAATAATTCTAATTCTACTTGGAATTAAATTACGAATCATCGAAACAATCATATTACTAAATGCCATTACAGCCATTACAGCAATTGACATAACAATTGCCGGCTCTAATTGAACTGTAATTGCTAACGCAGAACATATCCCTAATACTTGAACCGTAATCGGGTTATCGTCATTTAAAGGATCACTCAGTAATTTTCTATTTTGCTTAGAAAGAAAATGTTCCTTTTCTTCAGAATTTGAAAGAAACAGAATCATCTCTTTCTTTTTAGCTTCTTCTTTTGAAGAAACTTTTTCTTGTGTATTGTTTTCTTTAGCCATAAAACTCTATTTTACTGCTACTTTGAAATTTTCTTGTTTCTTAAAATATGGCAAATAATGACTTAAACGCTCTTCAATCATATCAGAAACACCATCTCCTGTAACAGTTGCTCCAGATATTGCATTCACAGCATTATCTTCTTTGTCATTTCCACCTCCGTATCCTTTCACTACAGAAACACCTACTAAGTTTCCTGAAGAATCAAAGATACGCTCATCACTAAAACGCTCTTCAAACCAAGCCTTTGTAATTTCAGCACCTAATCCCGGAGTTTCAGATTTATGATCAAAAATAACTCCTTTTACTGTATTCACATCATTTTTTAATGATATATACCCCCAGATTGCTCCCCAAAGACCTTTACCTCTAATAGGAATAATGTAATAGGTTTCTCCTTGTACTTCTGCTTCATAAAGCGGAAAAACTTGTTCCTCTATAGGTTTTTTCAGCTCTTTAGCTAAATCAATTTTGAAAGCATCAACATCTTCAGCAACAGCTCCATCTTTATTTAGCGCTACCATTTTCTTGATATACTTATCGAAATTAGCTTCAGCTAACGGACGAGTTAATTCTTGCTTTTCTCCATCTACCATTACTGAATCTACACCAACAGTATATAAGATGTTTTGTTTTTTTTCTTGACGCACATTTGCATTTTGCTTCTCTTGCAATGAAGTTGATGTAAAAGCTAAAATAGCGGCTACAACAACAACCATTATGATTGCAAAAATAAATGTATATGCATTACTATTCTTATCCATTCTTTATGCAGTTTTTACTTGTGCTTTAACTCTTTTCTTACGTTTTTTTACATTTCCTTGAATCACATAGTGATCTATTGTTGGAGCAAAAACATTCATCAATAAAATAGCCATCATAATCCCTTCTGGATAAGCCGGATTAAAAATCCTAATCATTACAGCAAAAAGCCCAATTAAGAAACCATATATCCATTTTCCTTTTGTTGTCTGTGCAGCAGATACAGGATCTGTCGCCATAAACACAATTCCAAAAGCTAGCCCTCCAATAATCAAGTGATTGTACCACTCAAAATTCATTAAGTCATTATCTGGGAAAGAACCACCAAGTGAATTAAATATTAACCCCATTATTGCAGCTCCGATAAAACCACTCAGTATAATTCTCCAACTTCCTACTTTGGTTAAAATCAACAATAAAGCTCCAGCTAAAATACAGATGGTTGATGTTTCAGCAATAGAACCAGGAATTAATCCTGAGAACATATCCATAGAACTATACGCAACTTCATTTCCTGAAGCTAACTTACCTAAAATTGTTTCACCAGAAACCGCATCTACATCACTAGCTTCACTCACCCAAACTTTTGTTCCTGACATATAAGTAGGATACGCAAAGAATGCGAAAGCACGTGCTGTTAAAGCCGGGTTTAGAATATTCATTCCTGTCCCACCAAATGCTTCTTTTCCAATTAATACTGCAAAAACAACAGATATTGCTACCATCCATAATGGAATATCTATTGGCATAATCATCGGAATCAACAATCCGGTTACCAGGTAACCCTCATTTACTTCGTGCCCTCTAAAAATTGCGAAAGCAAACTCAATTCCAAGACCAACAGCATAAGAAACCACGATCATAGGAATCAACTTTATTGCCCCGTGACCTAATGCTTCCCAAAAACCAACTTCTGCTTGTATTTGTGATAAATACTGATAACCAGCATTCCACATTCCGAAAATAAGTGCCGGAATAAGAGCTAACACCACAGTAATCATAACACGCTTTAAATCTACCGCATCACGAATATGTGCTCCTTTTTTTGTAGTATGGTTAGGCACAAATAAAAATGTGTCTAAAGCATTTACTGCCGGCGCATACTTTTCAAACTTTTTTCCTTTGGAAAATGGCTCTTTTATCTTATCGAGCCTTTGTCTAATCCACTCCATAGTATTATGATACTTTTATCCTACTTCAGTGATCATTAAATCTAAACCTAGACGAATAATTTCTTGTGCCTCAAGTTTAGAAGTATTCACATAATCTATTAATGCAAAATCTTCAGGAATTACTTCATAAATCCCCAGACTCTCCATTTTCTCAATATTCCCAGTCATACACGCTTTTAGTAGTTGCATTGGAAAAACATCTAAAGGCATAACCTCTTCCATTTCTCCAGTTACCACTAAAGCACGTTCTTCGCCATTTAAGTTAGTGTCCACCTCATATTTCTTATTAGGAAACATCCAAGAAAGTGATGTTTTTGACATCGATGGAATTCCGTTATAAGTAAATGGCAACCAACCAAACATTCTGTAATTATTCCCTTCAGGAATTAAAGTCAGCGTATTATCGTAAAAACTAACATATTGTTTATTAGACAAACGCAGACCTGTATACACATCACCAGAAATAACTCTAGTCTGCTCATCGTTTACTTCACCTATTAAATCTTCAATGTTAGCTCCTATATATGTCTTATAATATTTTCGATCCTGCTCTTTTGATGCACTTCCTGCAACTGCAATAGTACGTTCTGCTCTATACTGACCAGTTAAAAACAAGTTTCCAATAATTGAAACATCCTCAGCACCAACAGTCCAAACACGATCTCCCATATTAATAGGATCTGTATTCTGAATATGAACCCCTACGTTTCCTGCAGGATGCGGACCAGAAACTGTTAACAACTCTACCCCTTGAATATCGGTTAAATTTGAAGCCACTTTTTTGTTGACCGCTAAGTAAACTTTTCCAGGTGTTAATTTTTTCAGCGCATTAATTCCTTCTTGAAAAGCTGCTTTTTTATCACCAAGAATAAAATCAAGGTCTGCTGCTAAAGGAGCTGAATTAAAAGCCGAAACATAAATTGCTTTTGGCTCATCTTCTGGATTTGCTACAATATCGTACGGGCGTTGCTTTAAAAAAGCACCACAACCACTTTCAAAAACACGATTTTTCACTTCTTCTGAACTAGCAGAAGATGCATTCATTTTACCGTAATCTTTGTAGGAGTTTTCCGAATCAGCTTCAATTACAATCTCTAAAATACGACGCTTATCTCCTCTCACAATTTCTTTTAACGTTCCGCTTACCGGAGAGGTAAAACGAACAGCTTCATTATATTTAGAAAAGAAAAGTTCTTCACCGGCTAAAATTTTAGTTCCTTCTTTTTTAATAAGCATTTTAGGAACAACCGCATGAAAATCTGGAGGTTTTATCGCAAAGGTCTTCGATCTAGGGGCATCGACCACGGTTTTTTCAGCTTCGCCTTTAAGCCGCAAATCAAGCCCTTTTTTAACTTTAATGTCTCTTGACATAATACAATTATCAGTTAATATTCGCGGTTGCAAATTTAGTAATTAAATCTTCATCTTTTAGCGAACTGAAAATGAAGTTATTTATTTATATAGATTCTAAATAAAGCGATTATTTTTAGCAAAAAAGAAAAACGGTAGCACAAGAGATTTTACGTATATTTAGCCCCAATTTTCATTTTAATTATGCGATATTTTTTAGCCTTTTCATTATTATTTTGCAGTTACTTTTTGAATGCACAGGTACATGAAACAATGCCACCTGAATATATTAGAACCATTTCCTTTAACGGTGAAACTGAATTTAGCGGTACACCAATTGTAAAATTAGGTGCTCCAATTTCTATAGAATTTGATGATTTAATTGGCGATGAAGCCGATTATTTTTACACTATAGAACATTATGACTTTGATTGGACTCCTTCTAATTTGTCAAAAAACGAATATATGGATGGTTTTGATGATCTTAGAATTTTAAATTATCAGAACTCATTTAATACCCTTCAAATATACTCTCATTATAACTTAACTATTCCCAATAGAAACACAAAGGGCTTAAAAAAGAGTGGTAATTATTTGCTTAGCATCTATAATGAAAATGACGAATTGGTTTTTTCAAGAAAATTTATGATTTATGAAGATATTGCTATTGTTCGCGCTCAAATTAAACGATCTAGAGATTTAGAATTTATAGACACCAAACAAGTGGTAAACTTTACAATAGATGGCAGCGATAGAATAGTTTTTAGAAACCCAGACAAAAATCTAAAAACCTTAATCATCAAAAATAATGACCTCCAAAATTCTATTTACAATCTTAAACCGCAATATTCCTTAGGTAATGAATTTATTTATCGGTACGATCAGCCGGCAGCATTTTGGGGTGGAAATGAATATTTAAGTTTTGACAGCAAAGATGTTCGTTCTGCGACGATGAATATCAGAAATATTCAATTAAAAGATATTTACAACACCTATTTATATACTGACGGAGTTCGTGCTTTTGAACCCTACACCTACAACCCAGACATTAACGGGAATTTTGTGGTAAGAACCTTACAAGGGCAAAATCCTACTATTGAAGCTGAATACACTTGGGTTCATTTTGCATTGCAAAATTACCAAGAACTCAATGGCGGAAAACTTCACCTCTATGGAAATTTCAACAACTTTACCTTAGACGAATCTACAGAACTCACCTATAATACAGAAACTGAATTGTATGAAACCAAGCGATTATTTAAACAAGGTTTTTATAATTACAAATACGTTTTGGTAAACAAAGACGGGACAATAGACGAAGGTTTTATTAGCGGTAATTTTGATGAAACAGAAAATGTTTATACTATCTTAGTCTACTATAGAGATATTGGGGCTCGCTATGATAGAATTATTGGTGTAGGAAGCGCCAGCAGCAGAAATATTAGCAATTAAAAATGAAAGAATCTTCTCGCTTTGCAAAAAAATACAGAAGTACTGTTTGCTTAAATTGCAATACACCTTTAGAGCGCGAAGACAGATATTGCCATTATTGCGGACAATTAAACTCTACAAAACAATTAAGTTTTACTGATTTTTTTAAGGAGTTTTTTGGAAGTTTATTTTCTTATGATTCTAGAATTTACCGAACGTTGAACACGCTCATTTTTAAACCCGGAAAAATTTCTCTAGAATATATTAATGGAAAACGCACCAAATACGCCAATCCGTTTAGGTTTTATTTAAGCGTTTCCATTATCTTTTTTTTACTTTACGGTCTTTCTACAGAACTCACTTTAAGCGATGAAGATAAAGCAGGAATCATTAAAATCGGGAAAGAAAATGATACCGAGGAAAGAGATTATTCTGATATAAAGTTACTTTCAGAAAAAGAATTAGACTCCTTAACATTTGCTGAAAAATCTGTAGCTAAAGTCAAAATTTACTTAGCTTATGATGAAACACATTCGGCAAAATCTATTTCAGAATCCCTAAAAAATCTTCAACACGAAAGAAGTCTTTATAATAAATGGCTGTACAAACGCGCCATTGCCATTGAGAAGATTACAGATAACCCCTATAATTTCAGTAAATATGCAATGAGCAAACTACCGTTTATCATCTTCTTCTTTATACCTGTTTTCACCTTAATTTTATGGCTTACTTTTGGTAGATGTTATTACACGTATATGGAACATCTGGTTTTTGCTTTCCATTCGCAAACCATGTTGTTTTTCCTTATGATCTTTAGTGTAATTTTTAATATGATACACACTTCTTCCATCATAACTATTTTATTTCTTTTAGGTTACGGAATTTATCTATTTCAAGCTTTAAGAAAATACTATGGACAATCAATAATAAAAACCTTTATCAAATTTGTGTTTTTAAATGTTATATTTATTATCTTAGCTTTCACAACAACAGGACTTGCTGTATTAGCATCCTTTGCAGTATATTAAAATGATTCAACAAGTAACACGAGGTATAAAGATTTCTGTAAACACTAGTTTTCAAGGCACTTTCTTGAAGAACTACAAGATTCATTTTGCCTTTGGTTACCAAATTACCATTGAAAACCAAAGTAACGATTCTGTACAGCTAAATTCTAGGTTCTGGAAGATTAAAGATGCTTTAAATAACAATGAAGTAATTAAAGGCGAAGGTGTTATTGGCAAAAAACCGGTTTTAAAACCCGGCGACTCGCACACGTATAGCAGCGGTTGTTTACTTACTTCTCCTTTTGGTTCTATGAGCGGTCATTATAATATGATTAATTTTACCTCCACCAGAAAATTTAGAGTGGCTATCCCTAGCTTTAAATTAAGCGCTCCTTTTGCGTTGAATTAGTATTCTCTTGTTTAAAACAAGAACACTTTTTTATTCATTTATTTCTACGAGCTCAAGATCAAATTGTAAATACATTCCTGATTCTATAGGAAGATCATCCAAATTTCTAAATAATTCCTTATCTTTTTTATACGGAACTTTAATAAACATTTCAGTATCGTAAAAATCATTCTTTTTAGTAGTCATTGCTACATTTCTAATTGTATTTTCTTCTAACCTTTCATCTACTTCATTAAAAAAACCAATACACTCAACACCAAATGCAATATTTTCCTGCATAAGCACATATTTATCTACATCAACCACAATCTCTTTTTTATCGAAAAAATCAACTTTAAACGGCTCACTATTATAAATTTTAATGAATCTTCCTTTATCTTGCTCATAAATATTAAATCGATATAAAAAATAGTGTCCTTCGTTCTCATCTCTTAAATGTCGAAAACCTCTTTTTTTCTTAAAATAAAATGAAACTTTATTCAATAAAGTTTTATTAATTTTTTCATTAGGATTCACCACGCATACAAGTTCAGTCAAAGAAGGACCACCAAAACCATTACCCCCCTTATCTGTACCTTCTATTTCTACGGTTTTAGTTTCTCCTTTTAACTCTACAGCAGAAAGACTTTCAACTTTAGATTCTAAAAAAATAGTGTCTAATTTTTCTATATTATTCACCACGTCTTTTTTGACTTGGAAACCGAGCATTTCAATTGATATGGTGTCTGTTTCTTTAAAGTCTTGAGTTAATTTCACTTTTCCATCAGCATCTGAATAAACACCGGTATTTGTGGTGTAAACCGAGACAAAAGGCAAAGGCGCTTTTGTTTCTTTATCAAGAAGTATAAAATCTTGGGAGAAACTGAGTTGAGAAATTGTAAAAATCAATAATAAGGATAAATATTTCATAAATAATTTTTGAGCGAGGATTTAAATATATAATTCGTTATTTAAAATTCAACCCGAGTCTCCTTATTATCAATTAAATCTTTATATCGCATTCCGGTTTTTTCATTTGAATATACAAACTGAGTGATACTTGTAGTTTTCAGCAAGCCGCGGTCTATAATAAAACCCACATTTTTATTTTCATTTCTTGTTTGATGAAAATCCCACATTTTTTCCGGTTGCTCTGCTGTAATATTTTCTTTTTCTAAAAATTCTCTAAACCAGTTTTCTCTAGTTTTTTTCATCTCATCAGTATAGGTCATAGAAGCCGACCAAATATGTGGCACATTATCAAGCTTATTAAAATACACTTTTGTTTCATCCCAAATAAGTTCATATAACTCTAAGCCAACTTTCCAAACTACAATAATCATGGTAAAAGGTTCGATTCCCTCAAAATTATATTGCTCAGCTTTATTTAACACATCACTGGTAAGCAAAAAATCTTTCACTACTACACCTCTACTTTTCTTATAAGATTCTTTGCGTTCATGTGCATTAAAGGCACCATTCATCAAACAAACCAATCTATCTTGTCCGCTTGCTCCAATCCAAGTTCCACCAGCTCTATCATCTTTAGGATACAACAAGCGCACTCCATTTTCTTCTACCAGTTTCGGCGGAAGCGTTTTTCTATTAGAAGCTTCATCACGATTAGAGGTAATAATAAAGCTTTTTTCTTCGGTTAAAATTGGAATAAACGTAATGGTACACATGAGTTTTTTAAGGGTTTTATAACATTAAAAACAACTTAACACAATTTAATAAAACCTTACAGAATTACGAAAGCACAGTTGCTTTATTTTCTCTATATTTACTCGAAATTAATTAAAAACTAAAAAAAAAGATAAAATTATGGGGAAAGGATTTTTTCACGTCCCGCCAGCGGTAAACGAGCCAATTAAAAGTTACGCGCCGGGAACTCCAGAAAGAGAAGAAGTACTACTAACGTATAAAGATTTATATAATCAAAAAGCAGATGTGCCGATGTATATAGGTTCTGAAGAAGTCAGAACTAAAAATACAGCTACTATGCACCCGCCGCATGATCATCAACATAATTTAGGTGTTTATCATTTAGCTGAAAAAAAACATATCGAAAAAGCAATTGATGAAGCTTTAGAAGCTCGTAAGAAATGGGCGAAACTCGAATGGGAACAGCGTGCTGCCGTATTTTTAAAAGCAGCCGATTTAATTTCTGGTCCTTACCGATATAAATTGAATGCAGCTACTATGATCGGGCAATCAAAAAATATTTTTCAAGCTGAAATTGATTCTGCTTGCGAGATTGCCGACTTTTTACGTTTTAACGTAGAATACATGTCTGAAATTTATGACGACCAGCCCGAATCTGACGAAACTGCTTGGAATCGTGTAGAACACCGTCCGTTAGAAGGATTTGTTTATGCTATAACACCTTTTAATTTTACAGCAATTGCAGGGAATTTACCAACAGCACCAGCTTTAATGGGAAATGTAGCAATCTGGAAACCGAGTGATAGCCAAGTTTTTTCTGCTCAAATTTTAATGGATGTATTTAAAGAAGCAGGTGTGCCTGATGGGGTAATTAATATGGTTATGGGCGATCCTGAAATGATTACCGATACTGTTTTAGCAAGTCCAGATTTTTCTGGAATTCACTACACAGGAAGTACAGAAATCTTTAAAGACATTTGGGCTAAAATTGGAAATAATATTCATAATTACAAAACTTACCCAAGAATTGTAGGAGAAACCGGGGGAAAAGATTTTATAATTGCTCACCCATCATCAAACACGAAAGAAGTTTCTACCGCAATTTCTAGAGGAGCTTTTGAATTTCAAGGGCAAAAATGTAGTGCTGCCTCACGTATTTATCTACCAAAAAGTTTATGGCCTGAAATTAGAGAACAATTAGAAGAAGATATTGCATCTTTTAAAATGGGTTCTCCTGAAGATATGAGCAATTTTATAAATGCTGTAATTCATGAGCGTTCTTTTGACAAGCTTGCGAAATATATAGATCAAGCTAAAAAAGATAAAAAAGCTGAAGTAATTATCGGTGGAAATTACGATAAATCTAAAGGTTATTTTGTAGAACCAACTGTGATTTTAACTACAGACCCACATTATACAACTATGGAAACCGAATTATTTGGACCGGTTGTTACTATTTATGTTTATGACGATAATAAATGGGAAGAAACCTTAGAAACTGTTGATAATACAAGTCAATATGCATTGACCGGGGCTGTATTCTCTAAAGATCGTTATGCGGCTGCACAAGCAACAGATATTTTACAAAATGCTGCCGGTAATTTTTATATCAATGATAAATGTACCGGAGCTGTTGTAGGTAGACAACCATTTGGTGGTGCTAGAAATAGTGGTACCAATGATAAAGCCGGTTCTAAATTGAACTTACAGCGTTGGGTCTCTCAACGATTAATCAAGGAAACTTTTGTTCCTGCAACCGACTACAGATATCCTTTTATGGGAGAATAATCTGTAATGATATTGTAAAAAAAGCCTCAATTTCTTGAGGCTTTTTTTTATCCTTTAAATTTCATCGGGAGATGAACTACTTTTTTGGTGTCAAAAAATTCAGAATCAAAATAATCTGATAATTCGTAAATTTTTGCGGTTTGGTATTTGGCTAGTTCTTCGGTAAGATCGCCACCTTTTAAATAAAGAATTCCGTTTTTTAATTCGTGTTCACTTTTTTTCTTCACTTTGCCTTTTACCCAACGTACAAAAGTTTCCATTTGTGCTACTGCTCTACTCACAATAAAATCATATTGCTCATCAATTTCTTCTACCCGACAATTAGAAGTTTTTACATTCTCTAATGCTAAACCTTCTTTTACCTCATTAACCACTTTTATTTTTTTACCGATACTATCTACTAAATGAAATTGTGTTTCAGGAAAAAGAATGGCTAAAGGAATTCCGGGAAATCCGCCTCCGGTACCAACATCCATGACACTACTTCCCGGTTTAAAAACTTGTATTTTTGCAATTCCTAGAGAATGCAATACGTGACGTAGATAAATTTCATCAATATCTTTACGGGAAACCACATTTATTTTCAGGTTCCAATCTTTATAAAGTCCGGCAAGAGCTTCAAACTGACTTTTTTGGTGTTCGGTTAATTCTGGAAAATGTTGAAGTATTTCTTTCAAAATGAAAATTTTTCAGCAAAAATAAGGCAATGAAATTAATAAAAAGCCTAAATAAAAAATATTCAATCTTTTTGTTTTACCAATTCTTTTTGACGTTTTATTATTTCTTGGTGACTCATTTCTCCTCTAAAATTACGTTCACGCTCGTCTAAGTTTTTAAATACTTCATCACGACCATACATGGTAATTATATCGTTAATTCTTATTTTTGTTTTTCCATTTGGTGATCCTATATATTCTTCACCTTCCCGTTCAATCCCCAATAAATTTATACCTTCTTTTCTCAATTCTAATTCTTCTAATGTTTTATTTGCTAACCAACTATCTTTACGCACCTTTAGTTCAGAAATCTGATATTCCCCAGAAAGATGTAGAATAGCAGCATAATCTTTTACATCAATATCGGTATATTTCGTTAATGCTTTATCTATGATTTTGGCTAACCATTTATTTACGACATCACTTTGTATGGCCCACCACAAGGCAGTTAAAGCAACTACAATAAAAATAACACTATATAAAAGTGAATTATTATCATTAGGAATTAAAAAAGTTAACATTAATGAAGAAATAGTTGTTACAATTCCGGCATTACCAACTAGCATTAAAATGTAAATAACCTTTCGCCTTACGGGATGATTAATAACTTTTTCTGATTCTTGTGTGGTAAAGCCGGTACCTGTGTATACAGATCGTGCCTGAAATTTTGCAGCTTCAGTAGATAAGCCGGTATGCATAAGTGCTATAGCCGCAACTTTTGTTATTAAAGCTGAAATGGTAATAATGACAAAAAGAGAGATTGCTGCAATCATACTTGATAACAATTTAATGCTGAAAAATTCGTTTACAACGGTAAAATAAACTTTACTTTTTTGAAATTGATATGAATGTAAACTTTTTTTGAATTATTTCGTATATTAAGAAATGAAAAAAATCAATTTACTTCAGTAAGTTTTACAATATTATACTAAAATAAGCTTATTAATTTTTAAATTTGGAGTTTTACCTCATCATCAAATAAATGAAACAGCATAGCGTTAGATTTTCTCGAGTAGATTCAGCAAAATTTTTTAGAACTTTAAATAGGCGTGTAAACACGTATTTTAAAGAAAATGAACTTCGTAAAACCGGAAATTGGAAATTACATTTGAAAACTATAATTATGTTTTCGCTTTTTCTAAGTCCGTATTTTATTATTTTAACGCTCCCTATTTCCCAATGGTGGATGCTTTTATTAACCATTGTTATGGGCATTGGCATGGCTGGTGTGGGCATGAATGTGATGCACGATGGAAATCACGGTTCCTACTCTTCAAAAAAATGGGTTAATAAAATTATGGGCGGCAGTATGTACATTTTAGCCGGAAATGTTTATAACTGGCAAGTACAACATAATGTATTACACCACACTTACACTAATATACATGGGCATGATGAAGATTTAGAAGCCGGGCGTGTAATTCGTTTTAGCGAACATTCTAAGTGGAGAAGCTTTCATAAATTTCAACATTATTACTCTATTTTTCTCTATGGATTATTAACCTTCAATTGGGTAATAACCACAGACTTTAAACAAACTAGACGTTATTTAAAAAAGAAATTGGCTTACGGAAAAATGCCTAGTCCAGTTAAACAATGGAGCACTTTAGCGGTAACAAAAGGTTTATACATTTCAATATGGATTATCATTCCAATGTTGATTTTAAGCATTGCGTGGTGGAAAATTTTATTAGGCTTTTTTATTATGCATTACACCGCCGGACTTATTTTGAGTATTGTTTTTCAATTAGCACACGTGGTTAAAGAAACCGAAATGCCCTTACCTGATGAAAAAGGCTCTATGAAAAATACTTGGGCAATTCACCAATTATTTACTACGGTAAATTTTTCAACAAAAAACAGAGTGGTTAATTGGTTTACAGGAGGCTTAAATCACCAAGTAGAACATCATATTTTCCCCAACATTAGTCACATTCATTACAGTAAAATTTCTAAAATTGTTAGAGAAACAGCTAACGAATTTAATTTACCCTATCATGAATATAAGACAACCCGTGCAGCAATAATAGCCCATTTTGAGCATTTAAAAGAAATGGGAGCAAAACCTGCAATTTCAATTTAAAAAACTAACAAATCAACTCCATGCAATCATTTTTATCAGATAGAATAAACAAATTACAGACTTCCGCTACGCTTGCCATGGCAGCTAAAGCAAGAGAGTTAAAAGCTGAAGGTAAAGATATTATAAGTTTAAGTTTAGGAGAACCAGATTTTAACACACCAGATTTTATAAAAGAAGCGGCCATTCAGGCGATTAATGATAATTATAATTCTTACACCCCGGTTGACGGGTATGCAGAATTGAAAGAAGCTATTATCGAAAAGTTTCAACGAGATAATTCATTAACCTACAATGCTTCCCAAATTGTAGTATCTACCGGTGCAAAACAATCGCTTGCTAATGTTGCCTTAGTTTGTTTAAATCCTGGAGACGAAGTTATTTTACCTTGCCCATATTGGGTAAGTTACCGAGATATTGTAAAAATTGCTGAAGGTACTCCTGTAGAAGTAAGAACTTCTATAGAGAACGATTTTAAAATGACACCAGAACAACTAGAAGCAGCTATAACTCCAAAAACCAAAATGATTTGGTTTAGCTCTCCCTGCAATCCTAGTGGTTCTTCCTATAGCGAAGAAGAGTTAAGAGCCTTAGCCGATGTTTTAAAAAAACACCCTAACATTATTGTTGTTAGCGATGAAATTTATGAGCACATAAATTTTGTTGGAAAACATGTTTCTATGGCTCAATTTGATGATATGTACGATCGTACAGTTACGGTAAATGGAGTTTCTAAAGCCTTTGCTATGACAGGTTGGCGAATTGGTTACATTGGTGCTCCTACTGAAATTGCTAGGGCTTGCACAAAAATGCAAGGCCAAATAACCAGTGGTGCTAATTGCATTGCACAACGCGCCGTAATTACAGCACTGAAAGCTCCGGTAAGTAAAATTCAATTTATGATTGATAAATTTAAAGAACGTAGATCTTTAATTTTAGATCTCTTAAATAATGTAGAAGGTTTTCAGTGCAACCAACCGGAAGGTGCTTTCTATGTTTTTCCAAATGTTTCAGCCTTTTTCGGAAAAACATATAACGGAAAAAGAGTAGAAAATGCAACCGATCTTTCTATGTATTTATTAGAAAAAGCTAATGTTGCCACCGTAACCGGAGAAGCTTTCGGTAACCCGGATTGTTTACGTTTATCTTACGCAGCAAGTGAAGAAAATATAAAAGAAGCTGTTAAACGGATTAAAAAAGCTTTAGCTTAAAAATACCGTTTATCATTTATCTAAAAAACCTTCAGATTTATTACTGAAGGTTTTTTTACTAGATAATGCTACTTACTTTCTAAGGGTTGCAACAGCGGCTTTTTTTATTCCGTTAGGATCATTTTGCACTGTATTTCCTGCAATAATTAGATTTCCATTATCCACTGAATAAGAATACACATAATTATCAGGGAAATTTCCCGCACTAATTGGTGAAGTTGCCGTACGTGAATAAAATTGAGCATCTACTACTTGTTTTGTTTTAACATTGTACACTAAACTCACATTTTGCGGTAAAGACTCTATTGATGGATGCAAAATAGGTTGTATTTCCATGATAACTTCATCCTTTGTTTTCCAAGCCAAACCAAATACAACATAGGCAATATCACGATCATCATATTTTAAACCTGTACCATCTTTTATTAATTGAGTAAGATCGTCATTATCCAAAACCTTAAGCTGCTTGTTTTGCAATAGATTATAAATTCTAACTTCAGCATCGGTTTTATGACCATCAAAATCATCCCGATCTAAGAGTCCAATTACGCCATACGCGCAATTAGGGCTAATAGTCATTGATTCTAACGACCAACCCGCAATACGAGTAACTTTTTGAGTATTGGTAACTCGTTTTGGTGGTTTTTCACTAATAATTAATCGATGAATATCATCATTTGCCTCTACAAGTGCAAAGCTTGTTGGCTTACAACTCATAAGTGATAAAACACTAAGCCACAATATAACTTTTTTCATAATTTCTAATTTTTTTGGTTGATTATTCTACTAAGGTATGAATATCAGCAACATAAAGCAATTATAAGAACTCACGTTAAAAAAATTCTAAAGTCAATTTTTTCTCCTTCAATAAGTAAAATTTGCCGTATACTACAGTAAAATAAATAACTATGAAAACTGTAAATGCATACGCTGCAAAAGACAGCAAAGCAGATTTAAAACCTTTTGAAATTAAACGCCGAGATATTTTAGCAGATGACGTACAAATAGAGATTGATTATTGCGGCGTTTGCCATAGCGATATTCACCAAGTAGAAAATGACTGGAAAAATTCTAATTACCCCGTAGTACCAGGACATGAAATTGTAGGTCGCGTAACTAAAGTTGGCGATAACGTAAAAAACTTTAAAAAAGACGATTTAGTTGCCGTAGGTTGTATGGTAGATTCTTGTCAAGAATGTGATTCTTGTAAGGAAAATCTTGAGCAATTTTGCGAAAAAGGTGCAACACTCACTTATAATTCTAAAGACAAACATTTAGGCGGACATACATTTGGAGGATATTCCGAAAAAATTGTAGTTGACAAAGAATTTGTATTATCTGTTCCTGAAAACTTAGACACCAAAGCAACCGCACCATTACTTTGTGCCGGAATTACAACTTGGTCACCACTACGTCATTGGAACGTAAAAAAAGGAGATAAAGTTGGCGTTGTTGGGCTTGGCGGTTTAGGTCATATGGGCGTAAAGTTTGCTGCAGCTCTAGGCGCAAAAGTTGTCATGATAACCACATCGCCAGATAAAAAAGAAGATGCAAAAAAACTAGGCGCCCACGATGTGCTCATTTCTAAAGATAAAGAGCAGATGAAAGAACATGCCAATTCTTTTGACTTTTTATTAAATACTGTCCCTGTTAAACACGACCTGAATCCATATATACAATTGCTTAAACGCGACAAAACTATGGTTTTGGTTGGCGCCATAGAGCCCTTAGAAGAAATGCATGGCGGTCTTTTAATTTCAAAACGTAAAAGTGTAGCCGGATCGGTTATTGGCGGAATTAAAGAAACGCAAGAAATGTTAGATTTTTGCGGCAAACATAATATTACTTCAGATATCGAACTTATCGACATGCAAGACATCAATAACGCTTTTGAACGCGTAAAAAAATCTGATGTAAAATATCGTTTTGTGATTGATATGAAAAGCTTAAAAAATTAAACTCATTTGGGCGCGACCCCAAAAAAGGGGTCGGGCTTTCACTACTCGCTTTTTTCTATTCCTTTAAACAGGAATCTCAAAAGAGCTCAAACAAACGTTCAATCCCTCGCGCAAAAAAATAAGAAAATGGGACTATTTTCAGGACTATTAGGCAATGCTGCCAACATCGAAAAAGATGAACTTCTAACTAAATATGGTAAACTCTTTACCGATTCTGAACAAGTTGAAGTTGGTTTTAAATTAATTAGAGATACATTTATTTTTACCAACAAACGACTTATCATTATAGATGTACAAGGATTAACCGGAAAAAAAGTATCATATTTTTCTGTAAACTATAAAAGCATTACGCGTTTTAGCATAGAAACCGCAGGAAGTTTTGATCTAGATGCCGAATTAAAAATCTGGATTTCGGGAGAGCAAAACCCTAGTATCGCTAAAAAATTTAATAAAAAAGTAGACATTTACGAAGTACAGAAGATTCTAGCAGAATATACTTTATGATTTTAATGAAAGAATTAACCAAAAAATGGAATATTTATAGAGTTACCTGTGTACTTTTGCTAATTTCAAATAAATATGTTCCAAACGAAGAAACGTTTATTAAAGCTACAATTCTTATAGTGGCTTTAATCTTTTAGCAATTGGGATTCACAAAATTCACAAGAAGAGGAATAATTAAAGCTATCTATTACGCCAGAAAAAAGGAGTTAATAAAATTAATACGGTAAATAATTCTAATCGCCCGATTAGCATTAAAAAAGCGCACCACCATTTTCCGGGTGCAGGAAGCGCATCAAAATTATTCACCGGACTTAAAGCACCAAATGCAGGACCAATATTCCCTAAAGATGATGCTGCTCCACCAATTGCAGTTTTAAAATCTAAGCCCATAGAAGCGAGTACCACCGCACCAATAATAAAGGCTAGCATATATAAAACAAAGAAACCTAGAATATTAAAAACTATACTTTCTTTAATCATTTTTCCGTTAAAACGAACGGGTAAAATAGCATTGGGGTGCAAAGCGCGTTTAAACTCAGTAATCCCGTTTCTAATCATAATAATATGACGAACTACTTTTACTCCACCCGCTGTAGAACCCGCAGAACCTCCTAGAAAAAACATTCCAAAAAAGAAAATAGTTAAAAATGGGGTCCACATGGTAAAATCTGCCGAAACAAAACCAGTTGTAGTAATCACCGATAAAACCTGAAAAAGTGCGTGCCTAAAAGCACTTTCAGCTTCACCTAAAACCATAGGGTGCTTTATAGAACTTAAACCTATATCAGCTTCAAAATAAATCAGTAAGGAAGCGATAAGGGTAAACGAGGCTATAAAAATAAAATACCACTTAAATTCTTCGTCTTGTAATACGCGCTGAATTTTTCCTTTAAAACTAAAATAGCTCATTACAAAATTCATTCCCGCTAAAAACATAAAGAGAATTAAAATATATTGTATCAACGGCTGATCATTCCAATAAGCGATACTTGCATTTTTTGTTGAAAAACCACCGGTAGAAAGTGTACTTAATGCGTGATTTACTGCATCAAAAAAGCTCATTCCCGCTACTTTCAATAAAATGGTTTCAGCAACCGTGTAGCCCACATAAATAAACCAAAGACGTTTTGCTGTGTCGGCAATTCTGGGTTTTAACTTATCGGCACTTGGACCGGGAGCTTCTGCTGCAAAAAGCTGCATTCCGCCAATTCCTAAGAGTGGCAAAATAGCAACTGCCAATACAATAATTCCCATTCCGCCGATCCAGTGTGTTAAACTACGCCATAACAAAATACCTTCAGGAATTACTTCAATATCATTTAGAATAGTTGCTCCGGTTGTGGTATAACCGGACATTGTTTCAAAAAATGCATCAGTTACATCGGGGATTGCTTCAGAAAATAAATAAGGTAACATTCCGCTTAGCGCCATGGAAATCCAGCCTAATGTTACTATTATATAGCCTTCGCGCTGTTTCATCAATTTTTGATGGTTTCGCGTAATAAACATCAGCAAAACTCCGGTAAACATTGTGGTTAATGAAGCTGCAGTAATTTGCATGGTTACGCCATCTGCATAATACCAACTTACCAGGGCTGCAATAAGCATAAAGCCTCCATTACAAAGTAATAGCAAGCCCATGATATGAATAATGATACGGAAGTTAAGTTTTGGCATTATAAAAATAGTTTTTCAACCTTTCTAATAGAACGTGGTAAACAACAAACCACTACTCTATCGCCTGGCTTGATCAAGAAGTCACCTAAAGCAATATTCCCTTCACCTTCCCTAATAACACCGCCAATAATAGCAGAACGCGGTAAATCTATTTGTACAATTTTTTTATTGGCAACTTTAGAAGATTTATTGACAATAAATTCTAAAAGCTCAGCATTCATACTGTTTAGCTTTGTCATTGCCACAACTTCTCCTTTTCGCACAAATCTAAAAATTGTGTTTGCAGCCAAAAGTTTTTTATTGATAAGTGTATTTATTCCGATTGAATGACTCAGCTGAAAATAATCCATATTTTCTACTAAAGAAATTGTTTTGGGTACACTTTTAGATTTTGCAACCAAACAAGAAATAATATTAGTTTCAGAATTTCCGGTCAGCGCAATAAAGGCATCCATATCATGGATATTTTCTTCTTCCATTAACTCTACATTTCTTCCATCGCCATTAATCACTAAAACTTTTGGAAGCTCATCTGCCAGATCGTAGGCTTTATCGCGCTCGGTTTCAATCAGTTTTACGTTAAATTTTGCTTTACTTAAATCTTTAGCGGTTCGTCGCCCTATTTTGCTTCCACCAAGAATCATTACATTTTTAATTTCCTGCTTTACTTTTCCGGTAAGTTTATATAATTCATCTACGCCATCTTCGGTAGTTACAAAATAAACTTGATCACCTTCTTTAAACTGGGTATCTCCACGTGGAATCAAAGTATATTGCGTCCCATACCGTTGAATAGCGATAGGTACGAAATGTAATTCTGGAAAAATTTCGGCTGCTTCTTGTACTGTTTTTCTAACAAAAGAGGCGTTTCTGGAAAGTTTAAAACCTACCATTGTTAAAGCGCCATCATCAAACTGAAAAGTATCATTAAAAGCAGATTGATTTAGTAAAAGTTCAATCTCTTTTGCAGCCAAAGCCTCGGGAGAAATTAATTCATCTATACCAAATTTTTTAAATCCGATTTCACTTTTATGCTCTAAAAATTCTGTGTTAGAAATACGGGCAATCGTACGTTTTGCACCCAATTGTTTTGCCAAAACGCAAACGGTAATGTTGGTGGTTTCGCTTGAAGTTACACTAACAACAAGATCTGAACCGTTTATTTGTGCATCATTCAGTACTTTTATAGAAGTAGCGTCTCCTTTTATAGTTTGAATATCTAAATGCGTATCGGCATACTCTAGATTTTTTTTATTACTATCTATTAGAGTAATATCTTGAGATTCAAAAGACAATAATTTTGCCAAGTGAAAACCAACTTCTCCAGCGCCCGCTATAATAATCTTCATAGTAAAGATGAAATTTTCTACCGCAACAAAGATAGGGTATTTTAATAGAATTAGGTAAGTAACTAAAAAGCAATTTTTTAGCGCTAAGCTTAGAATCTAAGCTATAAAATGTATCTTTGCCAAAAATTTTGTAATGGCGAAAAAGGTAATTCCTTACAAAGACTCTAAACTGACAAAAAAGAAGCAGGTTGAGCAAATGTTTGATAAGATTTCTGAAAATTATGACGGATTAAATCGTGTGATTTCATTTGGAATTGACACCTCTTGGCGAAAGAAAGTTATAAATCTGGTTTGCGATACGCATCCAAAAAATGCATTAGATATTGCTACTGGAACCGGAGATTTAGCCATTAGTTTAGCTGAAGCCGGTATTAAAGAAGTTGTGGGCTTAGATCTTTCTCAAGGCATGCTGAATATTGGGAAAGAAAAAATTGCGAAAAAAAATCTTACCAAAAAAATTGAAATGGTACAGGGCGATTCTGAAGCTTTACCTTTTGGCGATAATACTTTTGATGCCATTACTGTAGCTTTTGGCGTTCGAAATTTTGAAAACCTGGAAAAAGGTTTAGCCGAAATTCGACGTGTATTAAAACCTACCGGAATTTTTGTTGTGTTAGAAACTTCTGTACCTACCAAGGTGCCTTATAAACAAGGATATACTATTTATTCAAAATTAATTCTTCCTATTATCGGAAAACTCTTTTCAAAAGATAAAGTAGCCTATAAATATTTAAGCGATAGTGCCGCCGTTTTTCCTTATGGAAAAAAGTTCAACAATATTTTAGAAAAAGTTGGGTTTACTAGTATAGAAGATAAGCCACAAACGCTTGGCGTAGCAACAATTTATACGGCATCAAAATAAGTGTATGAAGAAAGTATTTTTTATTTTAAGTTTTTTTATAACGCTGCAAGGTATTCAAGCACAAGGGTTTTTTAGAGATGGATCAAAAATTAAAAACTTAGACAACTTTGATAAACAACGTTGGTCTTGGGGATATTTTTTAGGATTTAACTCTTATGATTTTAAATTTGATTATAAAGAAGAAGCTCGAGATATTCTTGTTGAAAAAAGCATAGGTTTTAATGTGGGTCTAATCGGAAATTTGCGAATTAACGATTATATTGATTTACGTCTAGAACCGGGAGTTATGTTTGCTAACAGAAACTTAACCTTCCCCGAAATTCCTGATGATAATTTTAGAGAAGTAAAATCTACTTATGTCCACATTCCGTTATTGGTGAAATTTTCTACCAAACGACTCAATAATTTCAAACCTTTTGTGGTTGGCGGCGTTTCGACTTCAATCAATTTATCCAGTAACGAGGATAACCCTGATGATAACAGTGTTGGAGAATTTAGAATGAATAGCACCACGTACTACTACGAAGTAGGTTTTGGAGTTGATTTTTACTTGTTCTTTTTTAAATTCACTCCATCCATTCGAGGGATTTTCGCTATAAATGATGAATTAAAAAGAGATGTAGACCCAAATAGCCCTTATACCGGAAATATTGATAAAATGGCAACAAGAGGTGTGTTTATCAACTTTACTTTTCAATAATTTTATAAACTACGTTTAAATTCGCTTAGTAAAATTGCGCTAGCAGTGGCTACATTTAAACTTTCGGTTTTTAGGTTTTCTCCAAACTGAGGAATGCTAATTTTTTCGGTGGTAAAAGCTTCAACTTGTGTTGAAATTCCGTTAGCCTCATTTCCCATCACCAAAATTCCTTTAGGAGTGTAATTCTTTTTATAGATAGAATTACCGTCCATAAAAGTTCCGTAAACAGGAAGTTTTGTTTGGCGTAAATATTCAGGCAAATCGGTATATAAAATTTTTACGCGCGTTATAGAACCCATAGAAGCTTGCACTACTTTAGGATTGTAACAATCTACCGTATCGGTAGAGCAAATTAAATGAGAAACTCCAAACCAGTCACAAAGTCTAATTATGGTTCCTAAATTTCCCGGATCACGCACTCCATCTAGTGCTATAGAAAAAGAAGGCTCTTGTTTAACTTCGTATTGTGGAATTTTAAATAAAGCCAAAGCAGTCTGTGGCGTGCTCAGTTTAGATATTTTCTTCAATTCTGCCGATGAAATAATTTCTGATTTATTTTTTTCGGTAAAAAAAATATCTGCTTCAGCAAAAAGAACTTCCAATTCAAAATTAGAATTTAAAAGTTCTTTAATTACTTTTATTCCTTCAGCAACAAAAAGCCCATATTTATTTCGGTACTTTTTTTGTGATAAGCTGTTTATTAACTTTATTTGGCTTTTGCTAATCATAAAATGATGTATTTTTGACCTGTAAATTTTCCTATTTGAGATCAGTTGCTACAAAAATATCATTAATTCTTTTAGTAGGAATTATACTAGGCTGTAATGCGGTAAAAAGAGTTGATGAGAATGAACATTTACTGACCGAAAATAGCATATATCAAGACGGCGAAAAAATATCAACCAAAGAAATTTACGGACAACTTTCTCAGAGACCAAATATAGAATTGCCATTAATTGGTGTGCCATTGCGCTTGCATATTTATAATACAGCAAAACCAGAACCCGATTCTTCCTTTTACAATTGGCTCTATAAAAAACCAAAACGAGAAGAACGACTCATTAAATTTTTATCGAAAAAACAAGTAGAACGTTTAGGAAACAGCTACGTAAATTTTAATGAGTTTTTAAAAGAAACCGGAGAAGCACCCGTTATTTTAAATGAAAATAAAGCTGAAAATTCTGCTAATCAATTACGCGCTTGGTATTGGAATCACGGTTGGTTTAATGCCGAAACAGATTTTGAAATCACTAAAAGTAAAAATAAGCGTGCCAGTATAGATTATTATGTAAAAACACACCAAGCCTACATTCTAGATTCTATTGAAAATAGAATTGTAACCCCGGTTGCTGATTCTATTTATCAAAACCATAAAGATGAAAGCCTTATTATTTCTGGCGAGCAATTTAATACACAAAAGTTTGAAGCTGAACGCGAACGCATAACACGACTATTTAGAAACAACGGACTTTTTCATTTTGAACAAGATTATGTTTCTTTTGATGCCGATACTATTAATACCAATCATAAAGCCAATATAGATTTAGTTGTTGCCAATCGAGAAGTTCAAAAAGAAGACACTACTTATCGAGTTCCTTACAAAATTCATAAAATAAGTGAAGTCAATATTTTTCTTGATTATGAATATGCTAAACGCGGTTCTCCTATTACAGATTCTGCACAAGTAGAAACTTACAATGTCTACAGTTTTGACGAAATGGAGTTTAAACCCGAAGCTATTACCGATGCTGTTTTTATCAAGAAAGGAGAAGTTTATAGAGATTTAGATCGATCGTTAACCTATAAACGAATGAATGAATTACGGATTTTTAAATATCCGAATATTCAATATATGCCTGACCCGAGAGATACAACCGGAACAAAATTAATCAGCAATATTTTTTTAACACCCAAACCAAAATTTGGTGTTGATTTTAATTTTGATGTTTCTCAGAGTAATATTCAAGATTTCGGAATTGGTTTTGGTGGTTCGCTTTTAATACGAAATGTTTTTGGAGGTGCCGAAATTTTTGAAGTCGCCGGAAGAACAAGTATTGGTTCTTCTAAAGATGCCGCAGATAGCGAAGATCGTTTTTTTAATATCTCTGAAGTTGGTGCCGATGTAAAACTCACCTTTCCTAAAATTGCATTTTTATTTAATACTGAAGGAATTATCCCAAAATCTATGTCGCCTTTTACCACTTTAAGCGTTGGGGTAAGTACGCAAAACAACATCGGTCTAGACAAACAAAATGTTACCGGAAAATATTTCTATCGCTGGTATCCTTCAGAAGAGCTAACACACCGCTTTGAATTGCTAGATTTACAATATGTAAGAAACCTAAACACCGGAAATTATTTTAATGTTTACCGAAATTCCTATAATCGATTAAATGAAATTGCACAGAATAATATAGATCAAGTAAATCCAGATTATTTTGAACCTATTGACCCTTCAGATAACAATCCGCCAGATTTGATAATTCCCGATGGAACAAGCGGTTTTATTAATGATATCAACAATAATGCTATAAGTTTAAATAGTGATGAAGAACAAGAAGCCAGCAATATTATAGAACGTCAAGACCGATTAACAGAAGACAATTTAATTATCGGATCCAACTTCAATTTCATCAAAAATACACGTGAAAATATTTATGATGAAGAGTTTACACAATTTAGAGTAAAGTTAGAAGCCGTAGGTAACACACTTTCTTTATTAGCCCCCGTTTTAAATTTAAAAGAAAACGATAACAATACGTATGATTTATTCGGTGTTCAATTTTCACAATACGTAAAAACAGAAATAGACTTTATAAAACATTGGAATTTAGGACAGAAAAATATTCTTGCCATTAGAGCTTTAGGAGGAATCGCTATTCCCTACGGTAACTCTAACAGCATTCCCTTTGCTCGTAGTTTTTTTGCCGGTGGCGCTAATGATAACAGGGGTTGGCAAGCATATGATTTAGGCCCGGGAAGTACCGGGGGAGTTAATGAGTTTAACGAAGCCAACATGAAATTAACTTTTAATACTGAGTACCGCTTTAATTTGTTTGGCGCATTAAACAGTGCGGTATTTGTAGATGTAGGAAATATTTGGAATATTTGGGACAGCGTAGAAGATGAAAAAGCAGTTTTTTCGTCACTTTCAGACATAAAAGAACTTTCTGTCAGTTCCGGTTTCGGGTTTCGATACGATCTCGATTTTTTCGTAATTCGTTTAGATATAGGATTTAAGACCTATAATCCTGCAGCTTCGGATCAACAATGGTTTAGAGATTATAATTTTGGAAACGCTGTTTATAATGTTGGTATTAATTATCCGTTCTAAGCAGTTTTATTTTATTAATTTTGTAACGTTAAATTTAAATCAATAGCATGAGTCACAATATAAAACCCGGTGTAGCAACCGGAAAAGAAGTTCAAGAAATTTTTAATCACGCCAAAGAAAATAACTATGCCTTACCCGCTGTAAATGTAGTTGGCTCAGATAGCATAAATGCTGTTATGGAAACTGCAGCAGAATTAAATTCGCCTGTTATTATTCAATTTTCAAACGGAGGCGCTGGTTTTAATGCAGGAAAAGGCTTAGATAATACAAACCAGAAAGCAGCAATTTTAGGAGGTGTTGCCGGAGCAAAACATATTCACACCCTAGCTGAAGCGTATGGTGCTACCGTAATTTTGCATACTGATCATTGCGCGAAAAAATTACTTCCTTGGATTGACGGTTTATTAACTGAAGGAGAAAAGTTTTTCAAGGAAACCGGAAAACCACTTTACAGCTCACACATGATTGATTTAAGTGAAGAACCACTTGAGGAAAACATTGAAATCTGTAAAGAGTATTTAGCTCGAATGAGCAAAATGGGAATGACCCTGGAAATTGAATTAGGCATTACCGGAGGTGAGGAAGATGGTGTTGATAATACAGATGTAGATTCTTCTAAACTTTACACTCAGCCAGAAGAAGTTGCTTATGCTTATGAAGAATTGAGCAAAGTAAGCGATCAATTTACCATTGCCGCTGCTTTTGGAAATGTTCACGGGGTTTACAAACCTGGAAATGTAAAGTTAACACCAAAAATCTTAAAGAATTCTCAAGAATATATTACTAAGAAATATGGCGTAGAACATAATCATATCGACTTTGTTTTTCACGGTGGAAGCGGTTCTACCGTAGAAGAAATCAGAGAAGCAATTGGATATGGCGTGATAAAAATGAATATTGATACTGATTTACAATATGCATTTTTAGAAGGTGTTCGTGATTATATGAAAGAATACGAAGGCTATTTAAAAACACAAATAGGAAATCCTGAAGGAGAAGATTTACCAAACAAAAAATATTACGACCCAAGAAAATGGTTACGAGAAGGTGAGAAAACGTTTAAAGCTAGATTAAAGAAAGCTTTTGAAGATCTTAACAACGTAAACACTTTATAATTTCTCGTATTTACTTATCAATTAGTATTTATTAAACACCACACATTATGGCTGCTTGGTTTAAAAGAACAAAAAAAGGAATACAGACTGCAACAGAAGATAAAAAAGATGTACCAAAAGGTTTATGGTATAAATCACCAACAGGAAAAATTGTTGATGCAGAGCAATTAGAAAAAAACTTCTACGTAAGTCCGGAAGATGGTTACCACGTAAGAATTGGTAGTCACGAATACTTCAGTATTTTATTTGACGATAATAAATATAAAGAACTTGATAAAAATTTATCAGCAAAAGATCCGCTAAAGTTTGAAGATAAAAAGAAGTATCCTGAACGCTTAAAAGAAGCGCAAGACAAAACAAACTTAAAAGACGCTATTAGAACTGCCGTAGGTAAGTCTAAAGGTAAAGAATTGGTTATCGCCTGTATGGATTTTCGTTTTATTGGAGGTTCTATGGGCTCTGTCGTAGGAGAAAAAATTGCAAGGGCAGCAGATTACTCGCTAAAGAAAAAAGTTCCTTTTATGATTATTTCTAAATCTGGAGGTGCAAGAATGATGGAAGCCGTTTATTCGCTTATGCAAATGGCTAAAACTTCAGTAAAATTAGCGCAATTAAGTGATGCCGGAATTCCTTACATTTCACTTTGTACAGATCCTACAACAGGTGGAACCACCGCATCATTTGCGATGCTCGGTGATATCAATATTTCTGAACCAGGTGCTTTAATCGGTTTTGCGGGTCCGCGTGTAGTTCGTGACACTACCGGAAAAGAATTACCGGACGGCTTTCAAACGGCAGAGTTTTTAAAAGAACACGGATTCTTAGATTTTATAACACCAAGAAAGGAACTGAAAAATAAAGTAAACCTTTATTTAGACCTTATTCAAAATCAAGAGGTTCGAGTTTAAAAATTTAATTCTCTAAATCGACAAACTACAATTTCAATCCCTCATCAGTAAATAAAACTTACTTTTTCGTTAAAAAACACGCAGTTCAACATAATTATTTATAACTTTGTCGATAAGTTGTTTTAAAAAACAGGTTATAAGATAATTATAGCTTTTAAAGCATGATTGTTAACTGTTATATTTTAGACCGTATAATGTAGCGCAATCATATTACTTTTTTCATGCAAGAACCCAAGTTAGCTAATAACTTGGGTTTGTTTTTTCTATTTTTAAATAAATCCTTAAAATTAAACTATTCAAAATATACTTTACTTAATTGAAGAGTACAAGTACAATACCAAATAATCCCTTGACCTTGTAGTAAAGCTGATAATTCTTCTTTTATCTTTTTAGTGTAAAGTTTGCTTTAAATTCTCTTGGTTGTTGACTACCATCGGGTAAGCTTTCCGAGTATTCTACTCTGAACCAGTAATCATTCGATGGCATCGGCTTACCATTATAGGTTCCATCCCATCCTTCGCCTACAGGACTGATCTGTTTGATCAATTTCCCGTAGCGATCAAAGATATACACCTTCGCTTGTGGCTGGTCTTGCAATCCGATGATGTTCCACGTATCATTATACCCGTCTTGGTTAGGAGTAAAGAACTTTGGGTAATCGATAAAAGAGATCACCTTCACCGTAGTTCCACATCCATTAATATCTCTTCCATATACCAAGTGTTCGCCTGGCTCCACATCCGTAAAAGTCAAGGTGCCGTCTGCTGCAGCTGCCTGCCAAGGTCCGTTATCTAATCTAAACTCATAATCTCCTTCACCGCTGATATTACTCACCAAGATCGCATGATCTTCTTCAAACGATAGTGTTAGCGGACTCACCTCAAACTCTGGTGGATTGCCGGCAGTGATCGTTGCACTACTGCTCGTACTACAGACAATACTACCATCTTGATCACTTACCGTCACCTCATAAGTTCCGGCTTGATCTGCGCTTATACTTGCACCATCTTCATTTAAAGTTACCCCGTCTAAGGTCCATACAAAGCTATAATCAGATTCATTTAAACCGGTATCTATTATAATAGGATCATAATTACCGCCTTCTACAGGAGTTTGTGGATTACTGTCTTCACAAATATATAAACCGTCATAATCGCTAATATCTACCAATGGACGGTCATTCACACTGATGGTGATCTCCGCTACACTTGGCGATTCACATAACGTTGTAGTGTTGATCGTCTCTACAATCACCGTCTGTGGATTACTTACAGTAGTATAAAAACTAGGCTCTTGAATAGCTTCTCCGTTTTCATAGGCGGTTTGATCTGCATAATAAACCACGGCTGTGCCTTGAGGACTGCCTGGGTTTACTTGATCGTTATACTGCGTTAAATCAATACTTACACTGTCTCCGCCAGGCTCATCTGAACAGAACTCTTCTGCTATGGGTTGATCTACAATCGATGGACGCTCCTCTACTGTAATCTCTACTACTCCAATGGCATCAGTGTTAAAACAACCGGTATTAGTATACTCCACGCGAATATAATAAAGCGTTCCATTAGTAGCTAGCTCTCCATTTTGTAAAGGATCTACTCCATCCTCTGCATCTTCTTCAAACGCATAGTAAGTTACCGTATAATTATCAATATTCTGATCTTGATCGGTGGCCGGATCCAATAATGGAATAATCGTTGAAGGATCACCATCTACAGGATCATAAAGGTTTTCGGTAATGTCATCAAAATTAACCGCTGCCTCGCCGCTGCTACCATCTTCACATAGGGTATACCCGAAATTAGGATCGCCGGCAGGATTCAGCACTGGGGCTCCAATAACTTGCAACTCAAAAGGAACAATCACATAGCAGAAGTTACCATTGATACCACTATCGACACGAGCATAAATAACCTGTACGCTTAATCCTTCTTCATTTTGCTCATTAAAACTAGGCTCATTTATATAATTCGATGGATCTGCTATAAACTCAGCTGCAGTTTCATCGCCCTCTTCCGCTGCAAATTCTGTCTTATAATAACTGATCTCCACATTCTCTCCTCCAGCAATCAATTGACCGCTCTGGATTAGATTAAAAGGATCTACAGCAACCCCATCATTATCATCATCACAGCCTTGAAGACGTAATGCTTCTAAATCAGTCTCACTTGGACTTGGCAGTGGTAATACTTCTATGGTTAGACTGATTACATTACTACAGTTGTTTTCGGTAAGACTATTGGTTACTTCTACATAAACCGTTTGAGGGTTGGCTATGTTTTGATAAGCGGTCGGATCTGTTATAGGCTGATCTGCCTCTAAATCTGCTTGACTTGCATAATAGGTAAATACATAGCTATTAGGGGCTGGATCTTGATCGGCGATCTCTCCCTCTTTTACTGTTAAATCAAACTCCATTTGTGCAAAAGGATCGTTATCATAATCTTGTGCACAAAGCTGTAAAGGGGCTGGCTGAACAAGCACAGGAGTCTGCTCT
>NZ_RCNV01000012.1 GCF_003667275.1 Mesonia aquimarina
TGTAACAACTAGTATCTGCATTGTTTTCTATGCGCACATAGATGGTCATACAGCCTTCTGCTAAACCTGGCTGATAAACATCAGGTGCAGAAATAACATTGGTACCTGCTTCTGCATCGGCTATAGTTTCGTAATAACTTACTGTAAAATCATTAGAATCTTGAGCGCCTAATACTAAGGATGTGTTCTGAGTTAAATCTACTTCTTCTAAACCATCTACATAACAGTAGTTAATTAAATCTGGCGTGTTGGCTACTTCAGGAGTTTCATAAAATGTAATTACTACATTATCAGAAGCTTCACAAGAACCATTTATTTCTTGGGTTTCAACAGTGTAAATTCCACTTTCATTAACTGTAATTGAGGGGGCTGTTTCGCCAGAGATAATATCACCGTCTAAAAACCACTGATAATTCAAATCTGATATTTGCAGATCATCTGAATTCAATTCAACATTAAGTGTTATTGAATCTACATTTTCATCACAAACTTCCTGATCTTCTCCTAGGCTTACAGTATATGGCATTTCACGTTCTACTGATACATTCGTTTCTGCTACCACAACATCACCATTACAATTTGTATAGGTTGCACGAGCGGTATAATTAACAGGATCTGTAGGACATACCTCAAAAGAATTTTCTGTAGTTACCTCATTACCATTTTGATCATACCAAGCAAATTCAACATTTGACTCTCCATTAGGAGTAAACCTCCAAGCTTCATTAGTCGCTTCCCAAGTACCGGTATTTCTCCCCGGAGGAGTAAAAGCTACTGTTCCTGCTTGATTTTGAATTCCTATAAGACCTGAACCGCTATTAAAACTGCATGAAGTACGATTTTTTACATAAACTTCGATAACGTTTGTAGTTTCATAAATTACCATTTGGCTTGTTTGTAAACCTAAATCATCGCCGCATTGATAATGTGGCAGTTTATAAATATTAAAAACTAATGTTCTACAAGGGGATGAACCTATTAGTTCATAATTGATTGAATAATCATCAGGCGAATCAGCACTTCCTGGATGCAAATCTTGCAATACTCCAAATATTGCATTTCTATATGGTGGACTTGTATCTGGAGCATCAAACGGAATAGTTTCATTATATGCATAGCCACTTCCTGAACTTGGCTCATATACTCCTCCAGGAACTATTCCTTCTATACTAAAAGTTAATGCGCCATTATCAGTAATTAAAACATCATTATAAGTTTCATCAAAAAAACAAAAATCAAAACCTAAATTTATAACTTCTGACCAATCATCATCTGAATTTATATCTTGAACATTACCTGTAGCTCCCGTGAAAGGGAAAGGTGGAGAATATGGAATGGACTCCACTGCATACGATGTAGTTGCTCCTGTATTTAAATATGAAGCTGTTAAAGTTGTACATTCTTCATTACATGGAATAATAACTTCTCCTCCTTGACCGATTTCTACAGTAAGTCCTGGATCAACAGCAATATTAGGACAACCGGGTCCAGGGTCTTCTTCATTGATGATAATTTCTACTTGAACCACTACTGAATTAGAGCAACCAAATTCATCTGTTACAGTAAGTTCTACATCAAAAACTCCTAATTCTTGATATGAATGAGTAGTAGTTTGCCCTACTCCTGTCTGAGAATCTCCAAAATCCCAAGTATAAGTGGCGTTATTACTGCTGTTAGAAAATAAAGCATCCCCATTAAATGTTAATTCCTCTCCAAAATAAGCAGTGTACATACCGCCGTTTAAGTCTGCAGGGACAATTGAACTTACAGAAGGATTAATATCTTGACACGGCTCCACACAAGTTATAATAGATTCCCAGCCTGCTAATGGAGAAAATTCACCATCAGCTATAAATTCAAATGTTAAACATCCCGTAGGATTATTATCTCCAGCAATAATGACTCCGGGGCTATTACTCCCTGTATAAGTATCTATAAGTGGAGCTCCAGTAGAGTCTCCATCATAGATATACAAGAAATCACCGCCTCCTGAAATAATAAATTCAGTGAATTCAATTCTTACCCTCATATCCCCTTCAGGACATATAGTAATTGTCTCAGAACTTTCATTATTAATAGAGGAATAAGTGCCATCAGGACCTCCAGAATCATAAAAGTTAGCATCGCAAGTATTAACAGAAGAAGCATCTCCTATATTTATCTCATCTTGAGCATACAAACTCGGCAGTTGAAAAACTATTAAAAATAGATATATGTATAAATTCTTCATTATATTATTTGTTTAAATTTTCTGCTTCAAATTTTTCAATAATCATATAAAATTGAGTTCCATCTATATGGATATATTGATTTTCTTTTTTATTGTAAAAATCAATTTTATATTTCAACGGGTTAAATGTCTCAATATTAAACTTGTTGCGTTGCAAATTTTTATTATAGGGTAACACTTCTATAGAGGATAGTTTTTTATAAGTACTTGGTATTTCAAAAGAGGTCTCTACTATTAAAACCCTATTTAGTAGAATATCCCTAATTGTCTTCAATCTAATAGGATGATCATATATTAATTCTTGTGCTTTATCACCATAAGCTTCTTCTACATAGTTGTCGATTTTAGTTGAATCAAGAGTATATTCTCTTGTTTTAATTACTTCAGATTCTTGTGCTTGAACTTGTACAAAACAAAATAAAAAAAGAATTATTATGGTACTTTTAATTTTCATAAATTTTAATTTTAATTAATCTCTTCTACTCATATAACAACAAAGCAAAGATTTTTCCTACCATATCATAGATAAGTTTTTTGATAAAAATATTATTTTATTTTTTAGGTAAAATCTAAACCTTTATTATAAGTGAATTATTACAAAGTATAATATAGAATAGGTTACTTCAATAGTTTTATTAAACTTGTTGTCATTAACATTGAATTAACCAAATAAATAAAGTTTAATTATTTTAAATTTTGTATGCTTTCTTTTATCGCTTCAATTTTTGCTTGGGCGTCAGCTTTCTTTTGCTTTTCAATAGCGACTACTTTTTCTGGTGCGTTATTTACAAAGCGCTCATTAGAAAGTTTTTTATCAACTGATTTTAAGAAACCTTCATTGTATTTTAGTTCTTCAGTTAATTTTTCTATTTCAGCTTCAACATCAATTGCTCCACCTATCGGAATAAAATATTCATTAGATTTTACACGATAAGATAATGCATTAGAAACTTGCTCGTTTACATAACTGATTTCAGAAATATTCCCTAATTTGCTAATTACAGCATCGTAGTCTTTCTTTAAATTTTCATTGTTAATTACGCTTAATTCAATAGCATCTTTAAACGCGATATTTTTGTCTTTTCTGATGGTTCTAATTCCCGAAATAACTTCCTTTACTAATTCAAAATCTTTTATGTACTCTTTGTTGAATTCAGTTTGAGCCGGCCATTCTGAAATTATTAAAGCTTCTTTTTCTGTTCTTTCTGTTATGCTTTGCCAAATTTCTTCAGTTAAAAACGGCATAAACGGATGTAATATTTTTAAATTATCTTCTAATAAATTTATTACTTCGTCTACTGTTCTCTTATCGATGGGTTTTCCGTAAGGGGGTTTTATCATCTCTAATAACCACGAGCAAAAATCGTCCCATATCAATTTATAGGTTGCCATTAAGGCGTCAGAAATTCTATATTTAGAAAAATGATCTTCAATTTCTACCAAGGTTTTTTGGAAAGTGTTTTTGTACCACTCTAATGCAATTTTTGCTGAATCGGGTTGAGCTATTTCTTCATTAACTTCCCAACCTTTAATTAAGCGGAATGCATTCCAGATTTTATTTCCGAATCCTTTTCCTTGTTGACAAAGTGCCTCATCAAACATTAAATCATTTCCTGCCGCATTACTTAATAATAAACCAACGCGTACACCGTCTGCACTGAAATCTTCAATTAATTGAAGCGCATCTGGAGAATTCCCAAGAGATTTTGACATTTTACGTCGTTCTTTATCACGTACAAGCCCGGTTAAATAAACGTTGTTGAAGGGTTTTTTGTCGGTGTATTCATATCCCGCCATAATCATTCTAGCTACCCAGAAAAATAAAATGTCGGGTCCGGTAACTAAATCGTTTGTTGGATAATAATACTTGAATTCTTTATTTTCAGGATTTCTGATTCCGTCGAAAACGCTCATTGGCCATAACCAAGAAGAAAACCAAGTATCTAAAACATCCTCATCCTGCTTTAGATTTTCTTTGGTTAAGGAATTATCGCCGGTTTTTTCAATAGCTAAGGCTAATGCTTCTTCTATATTTTCAGCAACTACAAAATCGTTTTTATCATTTCCATAGTAATATGCTGGAATTCGTTGTCCCCACCAAAGTTGACGTGAAATATTCCAATCGCGAATATTATTCATCCAGTGGCTGTACGTATTTTTAAATTTATCAGGGAAAAGCTGAATATCTTCTGTTTCTAAAACAGCCTCAATTGCCGGTTTTGCCAATTCTTTCATCTTTAAAAACCATTGGTCTGAAAGTTTTGGTTCAATAACAGCTTTGGTTCTTTCTGAAGTCCCAATTTTATTAAGATGATTTTCAGTTTTTACTAAAAAACCTTTTTCCTCCAATTCATTTACAAAAGCTTTTCTAACTTCAAAGCGATCTTTGCCTTCATAATGTAGTCCATTTTCGTTTAAACTAGCATCATCGTTAAAAATGTCGATAACTTTTAAGTTATGCTTATCGCCCAGCACTTTATCATTCTCATCGTGAGCCGGTGTTACTTTTAAGCAGCCGGTACCAAATTCTAGGTCTACATACTCATCTTCAATAATAGGAATTGATCTTCCCACTATGGGAACAATAGCATTTTTTCCTTTTAAGTGACTAAAACGTTCGTCGTTAGGATTTATGCAAATTGCGGTATCTCCAAAAATCGTTTCAGGTCGGGTAGTGGCAATGGTTAAAAACTCATCACTATTTTCTATTTGATAATTAATGTAGTAAAGTTTTCCTTGTTGCTCGATATGGATTACTTCTTCATCAGATAAAGTAGTTTTTGCTTCAGGATCCCAATTTACCATTCGGTAACCGCGGTAAATCAAACCTTTATTATAAAGATCGATAAAGGATTTGATAACCGACTCATACATATCATCATCTAGGGTGAATTTTGTTCGATCCCAATCGCATGAAGCTCCTAATTTTTTAAGCTGATTTAGAATTGCGCCACCATAATTATCGGTCCATTCCCAGGCGTGTTTCAAAAATTCATCACGAGAAATTTTATTTTTATCAATTCCTTCAGCTTTTAACTTTGCTACAACTTTGGCTTCGGTGGCTATTGAAGCGTGATCTGTACCAGGAACCCAGCACGCATTAAGTCCCTTTAATCGGGCTCGTCTTATTAGAACATCTTGAATAGTATTGTTAAGCATATGCCCCATATGTAGTACGCCGGTGACGTTTGGAGGGGGAATTACAATGGTGTACGGCTCCTTTTCGTTTACTTCAGAATGAAAATAATTGTTTTTCATCCAGTAATCGTACCATTTATCTTCAATCTCTTTAGCACTATATTTTGCAGCAATCGCCATTTTGGTCTAATTTTTGGTTTTATGTAGGCAAAAGTACTTATATAAAGATTATTTTAAAAGTGTTCATTTTATTAATATCATTTTTTGATAAATCAATTTTATTATTACTTTAGTATCTAAATTCAAAGATTATGAAAAAATTATTAATGCTTAGTATTCTACTTTTTGTTGGAATTACGACCTATGCGCAAGCAGAAATCAAGTTTGATTCTGATGTAATTGATTACGGGAAAGTGGATTACGGTAGTGATGGCGTAAGAACATTTAGTTTTACAAACATCGGAGATCAACCTTTAATTATAAAAGACGTTAAATCTACTTGTGGTTGTACAGTGCCTAAAAAACCTGATGGAGAAATTGCACCGGGTAAGAAAGGCGAAATTCAAGTAAAGTATGATACTAAGCGTCCCGGCCCTATTAGAAAAACCGTAACTGTTTATTCTAATGCAGTTACTAAAACAGTTCCTTTGAAAATAAAGGGTTTTGTAAACAAGAAAAAAACTGAAGGCGAAGAAAGTATGTAATTTACTTTATTGGCACCGCCAAAGGGTTTAATACTTTGAGGTTTTCCTCGAAATTGAAAATTTGTTTCTAACAAATGCCTCGTGGGCTTGTCTCGAGCTAGTTAACTAAATAATTATTTTAAAAGCTGTCTTTTTAGGGCAGCTTTTTTTTATGAAAATCAACGCTATCTTTTTCTGATTTTTAGGGGTTTTCTTCTAATATTTTTGCAAATTTGCCAACAAAAATAAAGTTATGCCTGCTATTTCTAACAAAGGTCTGGCAATGCCAGCATCGCCCATCAGAAAATTAGTTCCTTACGCTGAAGTTGCAGCTAAAAAGGGAAAAAAAATATTTTATTTAAACATTGGTCAGCCCGATATTAAAACTCCAAAAGTAGCTTTAGATGCTGTGAAAAATAATTCCTTGGAGATTGTTTCTTACAGTCATTCTGCGGGATTTGAATCATATAGAAAGAAGTTAGCTAATTATTATCAACAACGAAATATTCCTGTTGAAGCAGATGATATTATTGTAACAACCGGTGGTTCTGAAGCCTTGTTATTTACAATGGGAAGTATTACAGATCCAGGTGATGAAGTTATTATTCCAGAACCTTTCTATGCAAATTATAATGGTTTTGCTACTTCATCTGGAGTAAAAGTTGTACCGGTTAAAGCTTCAATTGATAATGGTTTTGCACTTCCTCCGGTAGCTGAATTTGAAAAATTAATTTCTTCCAAAACTAAAGCTATTGTTATTTGTAATCCTGGAAATCCAACTGGATACTTATACACAAAAGAAGAAATGGAAGAGCTTTCTGCTTTAGCAAAAAAGCACGATCTTTTTTTAGTAGCCGATGAAGTTTATCGAGAGTTTGCTTACGAAGGGGCTACGCATCATTCCGTAATGAGTCAAAAAGGACTAGAAGAACACGCTATTATGATTGATTCCGTTTCTAAGCGTTATAGCATGTGCGGAGCTAGAATAGGATGTGTGGTTTCTAAAAATAAAGAATTTATAAATACAGCTTTAAAATTTGCTCAAGCAAGATTAAGTCCGCCAACATTTGCTCAAATTGCAAGTGAAGCTGCTTTAGAAACACCGCAGTCTTACTTTGATGATGTAATTAACGAATATGTAGATCGAAGAGATACACTAATTAATGCTTTAGAAAAAATTGAAGGGGTGCGCGTAGCAAAACCAAAAGGGGCATTTTACTGTATTGCAGAATTACCAATAGAAAATTCTGATGATTTTGCACAATGGATGCTAGAAAGTTTTGAACATGAAGGAGAAACTGTAATGATAGCTCCAGCAGCTGGGTTTTATTCTACACCAAATACAGGCTTAAATCAAGTAAGAATTGCGTATGTTCTTAAAAAAGAAAACCTTTTAAAATCGGTTACTATTTTAGAAAAAGGCTTACAAGCTTACTTGAAAAAGTAATGAATATAGAACGAGACTTTTCCCTTAAAAATTACAATACATTTGGTCTTGATGTCAAGGCCAAACAATTTGTTAGTGTAAAGACTGAAAAAGATTTAACACAAAGTCTTCAGCAAGTTTATGCATCAGAAATTTTAGTTTTAGGTGGTGGAAGTAATATGTTGCTTACACAAGATATAGATAAAACTGTATTTCATATTGACTTAAAAGGAAAAAAAGTTCTGAATGAAACAGATGAAAGTGTCTTGCTAAAAGTAGCTGCCGGTGAAAATTGGCATGACTTTGTAATGTGGTGTGTAGAAAGAAATTACGGTGGGATTGAAAATTTAGCCTTAATTCCCGGTAATGTAGGAACTTCTCCTATTCAGAATATAGGCGCTTATGGGGTGGAGTTAAAAGATGTATTTGTGGAGTGCGAAGCTATTCATATACAAAGTTTGGAGCAAAGAATTTTCACAAAAAAAGAGTGCGATTTTGGTTATCGAAACTCCATTTTTAAAAGTAAAGTAAAAGGGCAATACATCATTACAAGTGTTGTGTTTGAATTGAGTAAAAAAAATCACACCTTAAAAACGGATTACGGAGCGATCTTAAAGCAATTGGAAAAGCAAGATGTTAGTACTCCAACTATCAAATCAATTGCAGAAGCGGTTATAGCTATTCGGCAAGAAAAATTACCGAATCCTTCTGAAATAGGGAATAGCGGTAGCTTTTTTAAAAATCCGATTATTTCAACCAAATTTTTTAAAAAGCTTCAACAACAATATCCGGAAATTCCTTTTTATAAGTTAAGTAGCACAGAAATAAAGGTTCCTGCAGGTTGGTTAATAGAGCAAGCCGGATTTAAAGGAATTAAAAGAGGTGATGCGGGTGTCCATAAAAGACAAGCTTTAGTCTTGGTAAATTATGGAACTGCGACTGGAGAAGAAATTTTAGCTTTAGCAAAAGAAATTCAACAAACTATACAAGATAAGTTTAATATTTTACTCGAAATGGAGGTTAATATTATTTCATAAATTAAGCAGCACAAAATATGTACTGCTTAATTTACTTAACTTAAAAAGCTTTTATTTTCTCATCATTACTGCATCAATAGAGTGAATTACTCCATTAGAACCATTCATATCTGCAGCAACTATATGGACTTCTTTCCCGGTACCATCTTTTAGAACAACATCACCATTATCATTCATCATTGCCATAAGTTTTCCCTTGTTGGCAGTTTCTAGCTGGTATTTGTTATTGTTACTATTTTTAATCAGGTCTTTTATTTTAGCAGCATCCAAATTTCCGGGAACAATATGGTAACTTAATACGCCTTCGAGTTTTTCTTTATTTTCAGGCATCATTAAATTTTCTACTGTTCCTTTTGGTAAATTATTAAACGCATTATTAGTTGGAGCGAAAATTGTATAAGGTCCATCAGTTTCTAATTTAACAACCATTCCGGAACTCTGTAATGCAGAAACTAACGTGCTGTGGTTTGGAGAAGCCATAGCAATTTCAGCTAAATTCATATTGCCATCAATAGCTTTGTCAGAATTTTCATTATCCATATCAGAATCATCGTCCATGTCATCCATGTCTGTATCATCCATATCAGAGTCATTCATTTCCGTCATATTATCGGAATCTTTCATATCGTCTTTCTTTTTATCATCCTTACAGGATGTAAATGCAAATACAGATAAAAGAGCGATAACAAATAAATTTTTAATTTTCATAGTGTTAATTTTAGTTGATTTCTTCAGCTAATATAGGTTGATTAATTTGCCGTATAATAACTTATAAGCCTAAACTTTAGTTAAATAGTGTAAAGAAACTATTAATTACCGACAGAGTTTTTTAGTAACTTATAATAATTGTATTTTTGCATTATGAAACTTTTTATTATATCTATCGTATTATTAGGATTAGCTTTCGCCGGAATCGCAATTAAAATTTGGGCTAAAAAAGGCGGTAAATTTGCAGGGACTTGTGCAAGTCAAAATCCTTATTTGAATAAATCTGGAGAACCTTGTAGCTTTTGCGGTAAAATGCCCGATGAAACTAAAGATTGTAGCAATACTGAAAAAGCCTAATCGGAATTATTGAATATTTGATCCTATGAATTCTGTAGCGTTGGACGCTCAAATAGAAGAAGCAAAAAAAGGAAGTCAACTCGCTTTCAAATTTTTGTTAGATAATTTTTGGGGTCAAGTATATACCTTTCAGTTAAAACGCACTAAAGATGAATTTGAAGCCGAAGAGATAACGGTTCAGACTTTTGCAAAAGCTTTTGATAAGATAAAAACATATCAACCGGAATTTCAGTTTAATACTTGGTTAATTGCTATTTCTAAAAATATTCACATTGACTTATTACGAAAAAAGAACTTAGAAACCACTAGAGTAGATAAAGTTGCAGAAAAAAGTATTGTTGATGAAACACCAACCGCAGAAGATAAGCTAATAATTGAACAAAACTTAGCTAAATTATTGACCTTAATAAAAGAGTTGAAACCCCATTATCAAGAAGTAATTCATCTACGTTTTTTTCAAGAATTAAGTTATAAAGCAATTGCAATTAAATTAGATGAACCAATTAATAATGTAAAAGTTAAGTTGCTTCGAGCAAAAAAATTACTGGCAGAAATAATTAAGGAAAGCTAATAGGTGTTCTTTATTGGTAAATCTTCTATTTCTATAGAATTCTGCCGTTTCAAAATCGTACAACCTTATCTATTTTTATATCTTTGAAGATTACAAAACAATGCTATGGCAGTAGAAACATTAACTCCCACAAAACCACAAAAAAAGCCAAAATGGCTTCGTGTTAAACTTCCTACCGGAAAAAAGTATACAAATTTAAGAAAGTTGGTAGATAAATACGATTTGCATACCATTTGTACTTCAGGTAGTTGTCCAAATATGGGCGAATGCTGGAGCGAAGGGACAGCTACATTTATGATTTTAGGAAATGTTTGTACGCGTTCTTGTGGATTTTGCGGTGTAAAAACAGGTCGACCGGATACTTTAGATTGGGATGAACCTGAAAAAGTAGCACGATCTATAAAATTAATGGATATAAAACACGCTGTAGTAACTAGTGTAGATCGTGATGATTTAAAAGATATGGGTTCTATTATTTGGGCAGAAACAGTAAAAGCCATTAGAAGAATGAACCCGACAACTACGCTAGAAACTTTAATTCCTGATTTTCAAGGAGTAGAACGTAATATAGATCGAATTGTTGAAGTGAACCCAGAAGTGGTTTCGCATAATATGGAAACTGTTCGCAGACTTACTAGAGAAGTTCGTATTCAAGCAAAATATGATAGAAGTTTAGCCGTCTTAGATTACCTAAAAAAGCAGGGGATCAATAGAACAAAATCTGGGATTATGTTGGGGCTTGGCGAAAAAGAGGAGGAAGTAATACAGACTTTAAAAGATTTACGCTCGGTAGATGTAGATGTAGTAACCATTGGTCAATATTTACAGCCAAGTAAAATACACCTTCCCGTACAACAATTTATTACACCAGATCAATTTAAAAAATACGAAGAAATAGGTTTAGATTTAGGGTTTAGACATGTAGAGAGTAGTGCCTTGGTAAGATCTTCTTACAAAGCACAAAAACATATTAACTAAAACTACTAAATGAAAAATAAAACAAGGCTGGCTATAAATGGTTTTGGTAGAATTGGCAGAAGTCTTTTTCGCTTATTACTTCAACACGACACTATAGAAGTAGTTTGCATAAATGACCTAGCTGATGCAAAAACACTTGCGCATCTTTTAAAATACGATAGTATTCACGGAGTTTTACCGAATAATGTTGATTTTAGTAATAATTCAATTATTATAGATCAAAAAGAATATCCACTCACCAATCAGCCTGTTATTGAAAAAATTTCCTGGAAAAATTTTGAAGTAGATGTTGTTGTAGAGTGTACAGGCAAATTCAAAACGAAAAATGCACTTGAATATCATATCAATGGAGGAGCAAAAAAAGTAATTTTAGGTGCTCCGCCGGCAGATGATGATATAAAAACAATTGTCTTAGGCATTAATGAAGCAATTTTAGATGGCTCTGAAACAATTATATCTAATGCTTCTTGTACAACAAATAACGCAGCACCAATGTTAGATTTGGTTCATAAAGAATTTGGTGTAGAACAAGCGTATATTACAACGGTACACTCTTACACTTCAGACCAAAGTTTGCATGATAAACCGCATAAAGATTTACGAAGAGCTAGAGCAGCTGCACAATCCATAATACCTACAACTACCGGAGCAGCAAAAGCATTAACCAAAATTTTTCCTGATTTAAGTAATGTGATTGGTGGTTGCGGAATAAGAGTTCCTGTGCCGAATGGTTCACTCACAGATATGACTCTAAATGTGCGTAAAAAAACATCCATTAAAGAAATAAATGCGCTTTTCAAAAATGCGGCTCAGCAGAATTTAAAAGGAATTATAGAGTACACGGAATCACCTATCGTATCAGTAGATATTTTAGGAAATTCGCATTCTTGCGTGTTCGATGCTGAGATGACTTCGGTTATAGATGGGCATTTAGTAAAACTTATCGGTTGGTACGATAATGAGCGTGGTTATAGTCATAGAATAATCAATCTTATTTCTATGATTTATCCTAATTAATTATTTATATTTACGACTTTTCGTTCGGGATTTTTCATTCATGAGAAGTAATTTGTTAATTTTTTTGGTTTTCCTGTTTATGGGTGTTTCTGGGGTTTCTCAGAATGCATACATCGATAATTCTACTGAAGGAGGTGAAGCCTTGAATAAAATTATAAGCAATTCTTTTCAAAAAAAAGGCTTTAAGAATTTCCCATTAAAATTAGAGGGACTTTACCAAGCCTTAAAAATTGCAGAAAAAACCGATAATAAACGTACAATAGGTGTTTTACATTATTATTTATCTATTGCCTATTATTCCGTTAAAAATTATTCCGATGCAAAAAAACACGCTACTGAAGCAATAGAAGCTTTTCAGCAAAAACCATCTAACAAATTTCTACTTTTTTCTCAGTATTTTTTAACGGAAATTGAATTTCAACAAGGGAATTTTAAAGCTGCTGAAGCAATTTATAATCAAATTGAAAGTGATAAAATTACTAGCAAAGAAATAAAGGCTTTAGATTATTTTTATAAAGGAAATTTTTATTTAAATCAGGATAATTTTAGTGAAGCACTGGTTTATTTTAATCAAGCAGAAATCACTTTTAAAGACTTTTCGAGTAATTACCAGTTGGCTTATTTATACCATAGAATGAGTTATGCTTTTTTTAAAATGAAAGATTTTGAAAATGCCTTAACTTATGCCGAAAAAGCTTTGATTTTATCAAAAAAAGAACAACTAGATTTTTTAAATATAGATGCTCTAGAATTGTTTAGTAAAATATATAATGCTGCAGAAGATAATATTTTAGCCTTGGAATATGCCTCGCAAAGCAATAACTATAAAGATTCATTATTGACTTTTGGCAATGAGATGCTTAGTAACGAAATTACCAAACGAAAAAGCAATACTTCAGATAGAACAATTTCTGAATTGTATTTAACAAATACAGAACAAGAAAAATCACTGAAATTTAATCAGTTAGCTATTGTTTTAAGTGTATTGTTAATTACTATTCTCTCATTATTAACGTTATCACTTTATAAAAATAACAATCTACGGGCAAAGGCTAATAATTTATTACAGAATAAGAATAATGAACTTATAAAAGCTAAAGAGCGTGCAGAAGCTGCTACAAAAGCAAGAGAGCAATTTTTATCAACTATTACACATGAATTGCGAACACCAATTTATGCCATTACAGGATTAACCTATTTATTAATTAAGGAAAACCCGACCGATGCACAAAAAGAACATTTAAATTCCTTAAAATATTCAGGAGAGCATTTATTGTCTTTAATAAATAATATTCTGGATCTTAATAAGTTAGAGGCTAATAAAGTTAGAAAAGTTAATGCGGTTTTTCATTTGAAAGCACACATGAAAAACTTTTTAAATACTTTACGTAAGCCTGCAGATGAAAAAGATGTATTACTTCATTTAGAAGTAGATGATGATATTCCATCTAAGCTAAGCGGGGATATGCTAAAAGTTTCTCAAGTTTTAATTAACCTAGTCGGAAATTCTATAAAATTTGCTGAACATGGTGACGTTTGGATTCGGTTAAAGTTGATGAAAACTTCAGAAAAAGAAGTAGTAGTTCGTTTTGAAATTGAAGATAATGGAGTTGGTATTCCAAAACGAAAGCAAAAATCTATTTTTCAGAAATTCGATCAAGGTCCCGATGAAATTAATGTAAAGTACGGAGGTACGGGCTTAGGTTTGCCAATTGTAAAAAACCTGCTTTTATTTTTGGGTAGCGAAATTCATTTAATAAGTGAAGAGGGTGAAGGTTCACTTTTTTACTTTGATATGCCTTTTGAAAAAGTCATTGGTAATGCGAAAAAAGAAAATTTAATTCCAAAAATTTCAAAGGAAGAACAACGAGAGCTTTTTAAAGGAAAACGGGTATTGGTGGTAGAGGATAATAAATTGAATCAAAAAATTACCCGAAAAATTTTAGAACGCTGTGAAATGGAAATCGAGCTCGCTGAAAACGGAGAAATTGCAGTAAATAAAACAAGAGAAACTAACTACGATCTTATTTTAATGGATATTCATATGCCTGTTATGGATGGCATACAAGCTACGGAAATTATCAGAAAAAATGATAGTGAAACGCCAATTATAGCTTTAACAGCAGTAAGTATAAGTGAGACAACAGACGAGTTTTTAAGTCACGGATTCACCGATATTATACCAAAACCATACAAGACAGAGCTCTTTTTTGAGAAAATTTATAAAGTGCTTAATATTCGTCGATAAATTTTAAAAGTTCTTTTTTAAACTCATCTTCGTTATTCAATAAACATGTTTTTATAGGGATGTAAAAGAGTTTTTCTTTAGAAATTCTCCCTTTTAATCGTACAAAGTCTTTTTCAGTAGTTAAAATAAATTCTTCCTTATTGAGTTTTGCAATTTCTTGTTCATTAAAATTATGATGATCAGCAAAAGCAAGATGTTTAAAGCTTAAGTTGTTTTCTTCTAAATAATTAACCAAAGGCGTTGGATTAGCAATTCCGGTAACTAAGGTAAAATTGTTTAGACTTTCTAAACTTTTTACATCAGAAATGCTATAGCAAGATTCATCATATAGAATACTCGAAAAATAAAGTTGTTGATGGTCTTGCAGGTTTAATTTTTTTCTGATTTTTTCTTGCTGTTTTTTATTTAAATCAATTGGGCATTTAGTAATAATAACAAGGTTTGCGCGCTTTATTCCTGTTTTGGGTTCTCTAAGATTTCCGGTAGGCAGCATAAAATCATCTACATATAAATCATGATAAGCACTTAAGACTATTGAAAAACCGGGCTTTACTTTTCTATGCTGAAAGGCATCATCTAGTAAAATAACTTCAGGCTGCGGATTTAATCTTCGAAGTTGTTGAATGCCTGCCTGACGATTTTCATGAACTGCAACGTTAATCGATGGGAATTTTTGTTTAAATTGTAGTGGTTCATCTCCGGTGAGCGCTGCGCTTTCATTTCCCTTTAATAAGTAGAATCCGCTAGTAGTCCGTTTGTAACCCCTACTTAAAGTCGCTAAATTGTATGAATCTTGTAAAAGCCTTATTAAATATTCTATCATTGGCGATTTTCCGGTGCCGCCAACATTTAAATTTCCCACGCAAATTACCGGAAAATCATAAACTTTTGAAGTTAAAATATTCCAATCAAAAAATTTATTCCGAAGCCAAACAATGCTTCCGTATAAAATAGAAAAAGGAAATAGTAATTTTCTTATCAATTGCATAGCAACAAAAGTAATAGTTTCCTTTTAATTGACTTAACTTTTGTTTTCTTCACATAAAAATTATCTTTGAGCTTGTCTTGTAGAGTAATATCAAGATAAAAATAGATTTAAAAAGAAAAAAATGCAGGTAAACGATGTAATTTCAGCTATAGAAAATTGGGCGCCATTGGCTTATGCCGAAGATTTTGATAATGTGGGCTTGCTTGTTGGCGACCGGAAAATGGAACTAAGCGGAGTTTTAATCAGTCTAGATACGTTAGAAGAAGTTGTAGATGAAGCTATTGAGCAAAACTGTAATATGATTGTCAGTTTTCACCCTATAATTTTTGGAGGATTAAAAAAACTGACCGGAAATTCTTACGTAGAGCGAGTGGTAATAAAGGCAATTCAACATAATATTGCAATTTACGCAATGCATACGGCATTAGATAATCATCATAAAGGAGTAAATTATAAAATTTGCGATCAGTTAAATTTAATTAACCGAAGCATTTTAGTGCCTCAAAAAAATACGATTAATAAATTAGTTACCTATATTCCTAAAGCTGACGCCGAAAATGTTCGTGAAGCTTTATTTGAAGTAGGCGCAGGAAGTATTGGTAATTACGATAAATGTAGTTTTACTATAGAAGGTTCCGGAAGTTTTAATCCGAATGATGAAGCTAACCCGACTATCGGAGAAAAAGGCGAAACACATTTTGAAGAAGAAGTACAATTAAATGTCACTTTTCCGAAGCATTTAACGTCAATTGTGCTGCAAAAACTTCAAGAATCACATCCTTACGAAGAAGTAGCCTATGAAATTACGAGTTTAGAGAATAAAAATCAGCAAATAGGGATAGGAATGTTGGGCGAACTTGAAGAAAAAATAGAGCCGAAAAAATTTATTCAGCAGCTTAAAAAAACCTTTAATTGCGGAATTGTTAGACATTCAGATTTATTAGATAAAGCCATCAAGAAAGTAGCTGTTTTAGGAGGGAGCGGAGCATTTGCCATTAATAATGCAAAGCAAAAAAAAGCTGATATTTACATTACAGCAGACTTAAAATATCACGACTTTTATAAAGCAGAAGGGAAACTAATTTTGGCAGATATAGGGCATTATGAAAGCGAACAATACACAAAAGATTTAATACATTCTTATCTTACAAAAAAATTCCCTAATTTTGCAATCGTTTTATCACAAAAAAATACCAATCCAATTCAATATAGTTGATTATGGCAAAGAAAAAAGAGGTTAGCGTAGAAGAGAAGCTAAGGGCATTATTTGATTTACAATTAATAGATGCTCGCATTGATGAAATAAGAAATGTGCGAGGAGAATTGCCTTTAGAGGTAGAAGATCTTGAAGATGAAGTGGCTGGATTGAATACGCGTTTAGAGAAATTAGATGCAGATTTAGAAGCTTTAGATCATAAAATTAAGGAAAAGAAAAACTTAATTGAAGAGTCTCGTGCCTTGATGAAGAAATATGCTGAGCAGCAAAAAAATGTACGTAACAATCGTGAGTTTAATGCACTTTCTAAAGAAGTAGAGTTTCAAGAATTAGAAATAGAACTTGCAGAAAAACACATCAACGAATTTTTAGCACAAATAGAGCAGAAAAAAGCCGTAATTGAGCAAACGCAAGATCGTAAAAAGGAGCGTGAAAATCATTTAGAGCACAAACGAAATGAGCTAAATGAAATTTTAAGCGAAACTGAAAAAGAGGAGCAAAGCTTAATTAAAAAATCTGATGATTACAAAGATCAAATCGAAGATCGCCTGGTAAAAGCTTACCAAAGAATTCGTGATAATGTGAAAAACGGATTGGCTATTGTTCCTATTGAACGTGGAGCTTCAGGAGGTTCTTTCTTTACAATTCCGCCGCAAATCCAAATGGAAATCGCCGGAAGAAAAAAGATTATTACCGATGAACACAGTGGTAGAATTTTAGTGGATCAGGAACTTGCGCAAGAAGAAAGAGAAAAGATGCAAGCTTTATTTGCAAAAATGTAAGCAACAAATTTTAAGTAAAAAAAAGCTCTTCTAAATTTTTAGAAGAGCTTTTCTTTACTGTGTTTTTTAATTAATTGACCTGTTGTTGTTCATATTGACGGCTGTACTCTTCCATCATTTGCTGAAATTCTTCAACGCTTCCAGCATAAATAAGTATACCGATAAATAGTAAAACAACTAAAATTGACAATATTAAACCGATTATTGCTATTACACGTGCCGTTTTTACTTGTGAATAATTTCCATAAATTTCTGGGTTTTCTGCAAATGTTCTTCGGTCTTTATTTGCTAAATAAAGCGCGATACCTGAAAGAAGAACTCCTCCAAACCCAGAAGTAAAGCAACAAGCAATAAAAGAAACAATTCCCAAAATTAAAGAAATTGTAGCATTAGGTAATTTTTGATTTTCCATATAAAAAGGTTAGTTTAAAAATTCAATCAAATATAAAAAATTTAAGTAATTAAATAAACTTAAAAATATAGCTTAAAATAATTACGCTCACACTAATTGCGGCAAAAACAGAAGTTAATTTAGCATAATATTTTACCGGATATAGCAAATTTAAGCCGATTATTAATCCTAAAATAACTAATGGATAAATGGCAGGGTAAATTAAAAAAGCTTCTTTAAATTCTCCTTTAAGTAGAAAAACCAACGCACGCTGACCGCCACATCCGGGACATTCGAATCCAAAAAACTTTTTGTTCAAACACGGCAACATAAACTCTTCCATCGTTTTTCTTTATTAATTGTAATATTACTGATCAAAAATAATATTTTTGTAGCGAATAATTGCTTTTTTATAGCAGCTTAAATTTACAGGTTTTGAATAAACAAGTTCTAAATACCATCGCAATTTTATGTGGAGCAGCAATTTTGTTATATGCGATGATGGTTGATACAGAAAATATTTATCTAAAAATAGCAGGCTTGGTTATTTTAATGTTTGGCCTCTTTACAGCCACTCAGAAATGGGTTGGTGATAATAAAACTGATGACGATGAAACTGAATAAAGGAGATTTTGTAGAGGTGTTGGATGAACCTTTATCAGGAACAATTGTAAGTCTTGAAAATGATGACGTAGAACTAGAAACAGAGGATGGTTTTTTATTACGATTTAAAATAAATGAGGTAGTAAAAGTTTCCTACGATGAGATTAAGGTAGATGAAACACAGATGTTAGAAGCTTTAAAAGAAAAGCAAATTAAAAGAAAAAATACCGCACCAAGAGTAAAATCAAAAGAGCGTACTGCTCCGGCTTTAGAAGTAGACCTACATATTCATAAGTTAACAAACCGTGATAAAAACCTTTCTAATTTCGAAATATTAAATATTCAATTAGATGCTGCCAGAGGTCAATTAGAATTTGCCATAAGAAAAAGAATTCAAAAAGTAGTTTTTATTCACGGAGTAGGTCAAGGTGTACTTCGTGCAGAACTAGAAACTTTGTTAAGCCGGTACGACAATCTAAAATTTTACGATGCAGATTTTCAGAAATACGGTGTTGGAGCAACGGAAGTCTATATTTTTCAGAATGCTTAAATTAGTAATCATATTTACTTTTCCATTTGTTTTTTAAAAACTCTTTAATTGTTTGTTCTCGTTTGTTATTGCCTGGTTCAAAAATTTTTGTGGCTTTTATTTCTTCTGGTAAAAACTCAACTTCAGCAAAGCTATCTTTATAGTTATGAGCATATTTATAGTCTTTCCCATAATCTAACTCTTTCATCAATTTTGTAGGTGCATTTCTTATTGCTAGCGGAACCGAAAGATCTCCAGTTTGCTTAACAAGTTGTTGCGCCTTATTTATTGCCATATAGCTGGCGTTACTTTTAGGCGACGTTGCTAGATAAATAGCACATTGACTTAATATAATTCGAGCCTCCGGAAAACCAATAGTAGTTACAGCTTGAAAAGTGTTGTTAGCCATAATTATAGCAGTAGGGTTTGCATTTCCAATATCTTCACTAGCTGAAATTAATAATCTTCTAGCAATAAATTTTACATCTTCACCGCCTTCAATCATTCTAGCTAACCAATAAATAGCGGCGTTGGGGTCACTTCCTCTAATCGATTTTATAAATGCCGAAATAATATCGTAATGCTGTTCTCCTGTCTTGTCATAGCGAACTGTATTTTGTTGTACTTTTTTTTCAACTAAATCATTTGTAATTGTAATAGAATCGCTATTATCTGAAATTACCAATAGTTCAAATATATTGAGTAATTTGCGAGCATCACCACCGCTGATTCGCAATAACGAATCTGTTTCTTTTAAGACGATTTTTTTAACCGATAAAATTTCATCCTTTGTCATTGCTTTGTCTAACAATGCCAATAAGTCTTGTTTTGAAAATTCATTTAAAACATAAACTTGACAACGCGATAAAAGTGCCGGGATAACTTCAAAACTAGGGTTTTCGGTTGTAGCGCCAATCAACGTAATCCAACCTTTTTCTACAGCACCTAAAAGAGAGTCTTGTTGAGATTTACTGAATCTATGTATTTCATCAATAAATAGAATCGGATTTTTGGTTGTGAATAATCCGTCCTGTTTTTTTGCTCTCTCAATGACTTCTCTCACATCTTTAACCCCGCTATTGATAGCACTTAAAGTAAAAAATGGACGCTTAGATTCTTCTGCAATAATGTTTGCCAGCGTTGTTTTGCCTACACCTGGAGGTCCCCAAAAAATTATTGATGGAATAATACCGCTTTTTATCTGGGTATATAAAGACCCGTCTTTTCCAACTAAATGTTGTTGACTTAAATATTCTTCTAATGAATTTGGACGTAAACGTTCTGCTAATGGTTTATTCATATCGCAAAAATACAGTTTGTAAGTGACAATTTTACATTATAAGAAATTTTGGACAAGAATTTGAAAAGAGACTTATACATTTTATTATGGAAAAACTAGAATTCAAATCGTCAACAATCGCTTATCCGTTATTATTTGTACTAATAATTTGGATTGTCTTTTGGGCAGAAGTAAGGTTTGATTTAAATTTCAATTTTTTGGGTGTAAAGCCTCGTGAGCTTTTTGGACTTAGAGGAATTATCTTTAGTCCATTTATTCATGCCAATATAGAGCATTTATATAGTAATACTATTCCGCTATTACTTCTATCCACAGCATTGTTTTATTTTTATAAAAAAATCTCTTGGAAAGTTTTACTTTACGGAACTTTATTAACCGGAATTTTAACTTGGTTTTTAGGTAGAGGAGGAGCAGTGCATTTTGGTGCCAGCGGTGTGGTTTATTTATTAACTAGTTTTTTATTTTTTAAAGGAATTTGGTCTAAGAATTTTCGCTTAATTGCTTTAGCTTTAGTTATTGTTTTTATTTACGGAAGTTTGGTTTGGGGAATGTTTCCTATAGACCAAACAATGTCTTGGGAAGGTCACCTCTCTGGTTTTATAAGCGGAATTATTTTAGCATTCTATTTTAAAAATTTTCAACTCCCAAAACCTGCTTATCCTTGGCAAAAGCAAGATTATAGCGAGGAGGAGGATGAGTTTATGAAGCATTTTGATGAAGAGGGGAATTTTATCCCTACATCAGAATTAAATAAATTTGATGAAGAATCTTCAGAACAAGCTTTTGAAATAAATTATACTATTAAGCCTTCTAAAAAAGATCAATCAAAAAACTAAAAAAGACGTTGTCTTGTAACTTCAAATAAGACCGCTCCGCAAGCAACAGATACATTTAAAGAGCTAATTTCTCCTAATAAAGGTAGTTTAGCTTTAAAGTTAGCCATTTTTAAAATTGAAGGAGTAATCCCTTTTCCTTCATTTCCCATGATAATTGCTATAGGCTCTTTAAGGTCTAAATCATAAATTAACTGATCGGTTTTTTCTGTTGCAGCTACAGTTTTTACATTATAAGATGCTAAAAAAAACAGCGCGTCTTTAATATGGTCTGCTTTGGAAATAGGGATATTGAATATAGCACCTGTAGACGTTTTAACTGTTTGGTCATTTAAAGCAGCTCCACCTTGTTTAGAGAGAATAATCCCATCAACTCCGGTACATTCAGCTGTTCTAATAATTGCACCAAGATTTCGGACGTCAGAAACTTGGTCTAATATTAAAAATAATGGGTTTTCTTTTTTACTGAAAGCATTCTCAACCACTTCTTCAAGACTTTTTAATTTTATGGGTGAAATTTTTGCAACTACCCCTTGATGATTTTCTTGGGTGAGTTTATTCAACTTTTCAATAGGAACGTAGGATACCTGTATTCCAATTTTTTTGGCAGTTCTAATAAGTTCTTTTGCATTAGGTCCGGATAAATTCTTCTGTACAAATAATTTATCAATTGATTCTTCTTGCTTTATCGCTTCTGAAATACTGTGTATTCCGTAAATAAGATCACTCATTTTTATAAGTATTAAAAAAGGGCAACCAAAAATGATTGCCCTTAATGAATTGTAAAAGTACTAAAAAATTACTTTTTAATAATTCTTTTTTGAATATTTAATCCATTTCCATCAGTTAAGTTGGCAATATAAACTCCAGTCTGTACTCCTGATAAATCAGCAGAAAAAGTTTTGTTGCTCGTGATGTTATCGTATGATTTAACTATACGTCCGTTTAGGTCATAAATTTTAATTTCTGCGTCAGAAAAACCATTAGGGCTTGTAAAGTTAACAGAATTTTGTACCGGGTTTGGCCAAACAGTGATTTTATTTATTGTCGAATCATCTACAGAAAGTCCTCCTTCAATACCAGTTATTATTAACGAGTAGTCTTGAGATCCACTATTCAAATTATCTTTATGTGTAACAGTAATTGTATAAGATCCATTAGCGTTTTCCGTATCTACTCGCTCAATGTTATCAACTGTATTATCTCCTTTTTCAGCATTACCTGTAGGATTAAAAAAGTTTAATCTCCATGGTTCATATGTATCAGAATCATTAGATATTCTAATGTCTAAATCATTAACAAGTACAGGGGTAGAAGAATTCATTTGATTATTGGCTATGTTTCCAGCAGGATCTGTCCATGAAATTGAAGCTTTTAAAGTAGATACTCCAGTAACATTAACGTTAATAGCATACGTTTCTCCTTGCGATAAAGTTAACTCTTTAATGATAGCTGTTTTATCATCATCAGACTCTTCATTATTTTCTACAATTGTTTCTGCAGCTTTTTTCGCATTTAATAGTCCCCAACCAAAAACTTCATCCGGACCAGGCTTCCCTGCATCATCAGCTGTATGTAAAGCAAGACCTTTAAGAGTGGCTGATCTCATATAGGTGTCATTTAATTCATTGTATAATTCTTGTAATAAAATCAAAGTTCCCGCAACATTAGGAGATGACATAGAAGTACCTGTACTTTGTCCATAACCTTGATTATTATCGTCAGAAGCTGAAATTAATCCTGTACCATTTCCAGTAATATCTGGTTTTATTCTTCTATCATCTGTAGGGCCTTGACTACTAGACGGGTTGATTTCAACATTTATTAGTTCGCCTTGATTGTTAATCTGAGCATCTTGAGCATTAGCAATTACTAAGTTATTTTTACTATTTTTCTCATTGGTAAGTTTGTCGCGATTTGTTCCAAGACTACCAGAATAACTGTTACTTCCTTCATTACCAGCAGAGCACACCATTAAGTACATTGGTGCTTGATACGAAAGTTGGTCAAAAGATTGAGCCCTTCCAGTATATTTTCCTGGAACTGACGTATCTAAAATTATATTCCCATTATCATTAAATATAGGAGTTCCGTATGAGTGATTCGAGATTAACAAACCTTCCTCAACTTCTGATACAATTTCAGAAAAGTCACCAGCAAAATCATAGGCAATTACATTAGCTTTAGGAGCCATTCCTTTTGCTTCTGGAGCAGCGCCTCGAGCTATTAATGTACCAGCAACATGAGTAGCATGAAAGTCTTCACTTGAAGTTTCGCCATTTTCAATTCTAGATATATTACTTATAGGCCCTTCAGTAAACTCTACATGGGAATTAAGAGGAAGACCTCCGTCCCATAAACCAATTAACATCCCTTCTCCGTCTAAATCATATTCAAAGCTACCTCCTGAATTCAAAAAGTTTGTTCTTGTGGAAATTGATGCATTTGCATTTTGTATTGACGTATATATTGGCATTCCGTCATCAGTGATATCAAAAGCTTGCTTTATGAGATTTCCATTTTCATAAACTTTAATAGGCCAATCATTCGCAATAGATGCTGATAAAACTTTTTGACTTTGAACTCGTTCAAATTTTATAGCATTATTATAAAGTTCAGTTAAGGCAATTTGATTATAATTTTGAGAAATTTCTTTACGTTCCTCTATTGTTTGAGCATTAAGACCAATAGTTGATAAAAGAGCTAATGATAGTAGTGATTTATACTTCATATTAATTTTTTTGTAAATATAGTTAATAAAAATAAAAAAGCCGTCCATTTAACGGACAGCTTTTTTTAAAACAATAATTATACCAATTTTAGTTTGCAGGGCTTAATATCACATCAAATGTGACACTCGTATCAGATAAGTATGCCTGAGTTAAGGTGTAAGATATTGTTCCGTCACAAGCATTAAAGAAGCCTTCGCCTCCTGTAGCATATGCTTGATTACCTTCTATAGTTACGCTACCATCATTGTTGATGGTAAGCGTCCCGTCATAAGGAAGGTCATCTAAATCTGGATTTAAGCTGGGTAGAAAGCCCATTCCCCATGCAGTATTAATTTCAAATGAATTAACTTCACCTTCAATAGGAGTCAAGGTAGGGGTAAATTGATATGCAGGAGAACCTTGAAAAAAAGTAACACCCGTATAGTTTAAAGAAGGCTCTAATTGACCAACACTAATAAAATGTTCAGTTGGATAGTTGGTGCCATCTTCATCTTGATTAGCTAAGCCTATTTCGATATTGCTATTATTTGTATCTAACAAAGTTATTTTAACTTGATAACAAGGATTGTTAGCAACATCTGCAATATTAATTTCAAGATTACCATCTAATTTGCCAGCTGGGATAGCATTTTCTTGAGTATACGTACCGGTAATTGCATCGGGAGCATCTCCATCTTCAGCTTCAATGATATAGGTTACATCTAAGCCTTCAGAGTTTACCGAGGAAGTCAATGATAATGGTATAGTGACATTTTGATTATCCGGTGTAGCCGATGATGTGGTAGCGAAATTTAAAAATCCGCTGTCAGGGACATCGTTAAATTTACCGTCATTTGGATTATTATGATTACAAGAACTTAATAATCCTGTAGCTGCTATTAATGTGTATAAGAATATTTTTTTCATTATTCTGTAATTTTAGTTAACGTAAATGAACTTTGAAATGGACCACCACAAGATCCTTCAGGGTCTTCAGTGTATATAACTGTAAATTGATCATCGGAATTTAAATCATAGGTGCTATTTATAAACCCTCCAACACTTGCTCCCGCATATAAATAAGGTGGATCTGGATTCTCACCGCAGAAAATACCGGGATCAACCTCCTGAAGCACAAATTCACCACAAATTAAACTTAAGTTAACATCAACACTTGCTCCAACAATTCCTGGTAATACGGTAACTGTAAATGTTCTTGTTGTTCCAGTTTCTCCAGGTTGTATATTTACAACAGAATTAGCAAAATTTTCACTACCATTACCAGGACCAATAGTGGCTTGTGCATCTTGAATCATATATTCACCAACTAAATAATCAGAAGGAATAGGACATACTTGATAAACACTTATTACAGCGGTAGTAAAAGTAGTAGAAGCATCTTCTTCGATGCCTTCTAAACGAATGGTTAATAATTCGGGTGTAGTTTCCACATCATTATCAAACCCTTGAATAGTTAAAGTTCCGGTATATTCTCCTGCAGGAATTGTTACAGTTTCGGGAACATCATAAGTAGATGGATCTGCCGTAGTGTTTGTCTCACCTTCTACTATTACAACATCATATGTTCTATCTGTATTTCTAACAGCACTTGAATTAACAGGAATATTTAAGGTGCCTTCATCGTCAATTTCGATTTCTAAATTGTAAGTTTCTCGACTAAAACTTATCAATGCCTGGTCAGATTCTTGGCCAGCATATATTATTTCTTCTCTGTCTTCACAGGCAGTGAATGCAAAAAGCAAACCTGCAAGTAAAAACATAAATAAATTAATTCTTTTCATCTTTCTTATTTTTTTGATATTAATAACCATTATTTTGGTTGATTGCTCCGTTAGCATTTAATTCGACTTGAGGAATAGGTAAAGTGAATTTAAAGCTAGATCTAGGTAATCCGCAAGGGGCACTAAAGCTTGCACAATCAGTTTCATTTCTTGTAATACCGGCATTGATGTCTTTGCCAATTCTTTTGATATCTAAGTAACGTTGACCTTCAAAGGCAAACTCTAACCTTCTTTCTTCAAGAATGTCCTGAAGAGCTGCATTTAAATTTGAATATGAAGGAGCTGTTGTGTTGGAATCAAAACGAGCATCTCTTAATTCTTTTATAGCTGTTGCAGCCCCAGCTAAATCATTAGATCTAGCTTTTGCTTCAGCTACTATAAGTTGCATCTCAGAAGATCTAATCCATTTAATGTCATTAATCCTAACTCCGGCATCTGATCCTGGATATTTGTCAATTAAAATGATATTTTGATCTGAGTTTTCTCCAACTATAACAGATTCAGAACCAATGATTACATCTTTTCGAACATCTCCATCTTGTAGTTCGTTAAATAAACCATTTGATACTTCTAAATATGGATCACCATCTAAACTAGGTTCATTAAAATAAAACAATCCAACAACTTCCGAATCATCTAAACCTCGACCAACTGTAAAAATAGATTCTCCTGGTACTAGATCTTGATACATTTCTTCATATTCCGTTTGACCAGAAAGTGGATATGTACCTACTAACTCTTCTCCTAAGGATATTGCTGTTGGATAATCTCCTTCAATTAGTGCTATTCTTGCTTGAATAGCTTTAATTGTATTACCATTTATAAAAAAGCTTCCCTCTTCAGGGTTGCCGATTAATTGAGCCGCTTCATTTAAGTCGTTTTTAATAAACTCAAGCGTTTCAGAAACAGTATTCCTTGTTGGTTGAATTGTGATTTCTGGAACGAAGTCCATAATTGGAACAGCTAGACCGTTTGGGTCTGAATAATCTTCTGTGTAATACATGAACAAATCCAAATGAGATAAAGCTCTTAAAGCTAGTAATTCTGCTTTAATTTCATCTTCTTCTTCTTGATCTGAAGAGTTGTCATATTCTAAATCTTCAACACCTTCTAATACGCGATTTACTCTATTGATAGCAGAGTATCTTCCAGTCCAAATACCTGTTGCTTCTGTTGTTCCGGGTATTAAATTAAAATTATAAAGACCTTGACCTTGCCCATTATTAGAGGCTCCTCTTTTAATGTTATCGGTAAAAATCGCATTGAAATTGATGGCTCCTTCTGGATTGTATGCTCCGTAAGCTCCGTTTAAGCCCAATTGCAAATCTTCAACACTTTCCCAGACATTTTCCTCGGAAATTATTCCGTCTTGTTCGATGTCTCGAGCATCATTACAAGAAATAAAACTTGCAACGCACGCTACTGCTAATATTTTTATTTTATTAATTCTCATCATTTTTTTTTTAAAAGTTTAAATTAACTCCAAATGTGTAAATTTTTGGTGTTGGGTAGTTTGATACAGCAGTTGCTGTAAAACCTCCTTCAGCATCCCATCCTCTCCACTTACTAAATGTAATTAAGTTTTCACCCTGTACATAAAGTTTTAGGTTTGTAAATGGTAATTTTTCTAACATTTTAGGGCTAAATGTATAACCAAAAGTCAAATTTCTTAATCTTAGATAAGATGCATCTTCTAAATATCTATCAGAAATATTGATGAAATCTACACCCGAAAATTGTCCATTCATTCTTGGTATTTCAGTAATATCTCCTGGTTGTTTCCAAGCATTTAAAACTGAAGCCGCACTATTTCGATCTGTAATATTTGCATTTCCTTCCAAGTCGGCTAAATCAAGATTGTTTCTGTAAATATCAGCAAACCATACCCACTGATTAGAAAGAGAGAATCCTTTATAGGATACATCAAACCCAAAACCTCCTTGCCAAACTGGATATTGCTGCTTGTCAGTGAAAACACGATCAGCATCAACTAATTGTTCGGTTAAATTCCCATCTGCATCTAAAAATAGTGCTTTTCCATTTGAAGGATTAACACCTTGGTATCTTACAGTGTAGAAAGAACCTATCGGTTGTCCTTCGGCTAGAGCTGTAGATCCTCCGTTAAATACAATTCCATCCTCAGCTCCTGCTAATTCTTGAATTTCATTTTTATTGTAAGATCCGTTCGCTGAAACATTTATTCTCCAGTCTGCTTGATCCAATAATGTATAATTAAAGTAGACTTCAACTCCTTTATTTGTCATTGAACCAATATTAGAGTTAATTGCTGTTGTAGCATTAACTGCTGAAATTGGTCTAGACTGGAATAAGTCAGTGGTTTCTTTTCTGTAAACATCTAAGTTACCTCTTAATTTGTTATTCCAAATACCAAAATCTATACCAATATTGGCTTGTGCTGTTTGTTCCCATTGTAAACTTCTATTAGCAATATTGCTCGCTGCATAACCTCCATTGTTGTTGTATCCGCCAGGTGTAAAGGTATAGGTATTTCTTACAAGATTAAGTCCTCCATAACGTGTGCCTGTAATTCTTTGATTACCCGCAGTACCGTAGGATGCACGTAATTTTAATAGATTAAAAGAAGAGTTTTCCATAAAGGCTTCTTCACTAAGATTCCAACGTCCACTTACAGACCAAAAAGTTCCCCATTGATTTTCATCTACAAAGCGAGATGAAGCATCACGCCTTAAAGAAGCGAATACTCCAAAGCGGCCATCATAATCATAATCGATTGTTCCAAAATAGGAGAATAAACCAGTTTCTAAGCTAGTTTTAGTTTTTTCAGCATCTGCAATAATATAAGGCCTAAGCTCATTACCGCCAATAACCTCTACTGTAGTTCCACTAACAAAAGCAGCATCAGTTCCTACTGTCTTAGGGTCTAATCCACGTTGAGTAAATCCGAAGCCCCATAGATGAGATTTAATATATTCTGTATATAAGTTTGCATCAATTGTATGAACGTCATTAAATGTGTTAGAGTAACCTATATTAAAATTAGTATTAAAATTAGCATCTCTTTGATAACTATTCCTGTCTAAACCACCAAATTCAGCACCAATTTCAGCTTGGAATGGCCCCAGTATGCTTGAAGGGTGTAGGATCTCATTATTTGTGATTGATGTAAAATCTACACCGAAAGTACCTCCGACATGAAAGTTTTTAGCAAATTTGTAATCCGCTTGAATATTTCCAACTATTTTAATTTCTTCATCTTTATTTGTGTTGTAATACGCAGAATTTAACAATACATAAGGAGCTAAATCTGGAGTTAACCCAGAAACACTACCAAAAGGAATGCCGCCATCTCTTGTAACAGAGCCGTCTGGGTCAAATGGACTCAGGAAAGGTAAACCTTGCATTGCCGCAGAATAGGGGTTGAAATAGATGCTTCTTGAACCATCTCCATCGTCAAAATTGGACTCAGAAAAGTTAGCGTTGATATTCGTAGTGTAAGTGAATTTTTCATCATCACTCTTTCCTGATATCTTATTTCTGAAGCTAAATCTCTGTAGGTCAGAGGCTATGTAGGTACCTTCCTGCTTGAAATAGCCTAAAGACGTGAAAGTTGTTGTATTTTTTGAACCAGATGTAATAGATAGGTTTTGACTATTTGTTTCTCCTTTTCTAAAGAAATAATCTGCCCAGTAAGTATTATTTCTTTTAGCTAAAGATTCAATTTCAGCGTCTGTTAGACCTGCTCCTCTACCCTGTCCTAAAGATTTTTGAAAGTTTAATTTTTCTCTGGAATTCATTAATTCAATGTTCAAATTTTGAAGTTCTGAAAAACCATATTGCCCAGAATAACTAAATTTTAATTTTTGATTGAATTTTCCAGCTTTAGTTGTCATTACGATAACCCCGTTAGCACCCCTGTTACCATAGATAGAAGTTGCTGCAGCATCTTTTAATACTGTTACGCTTTCGACATCATTAGGATTTATACTTCTAAAGTTGTCTTCATCAACCGGCACACCATCAATAATAAATAGTGGTTCGATATTACCGTTAATAGATCCAACACCACGTAAAATTATTTGACTATTTGCGCCCGGCTGCCCACTGTTAGATGCAATATTTAAACCAGCAACTTGACCTTGAATACTTTGAACTACAGAACCATTAGGTCGGTTTTCAATATTCTCACTTGTGATAGTTGTAGCTGCTTGAGTACTTTTTCTCTTGGTTGTAGTTCCGTACGAGGTTATTACAACTTCATCCAATTCATTGTCACCCGCCTTCATTGTAATATTATAAGAATTCGAGGTTCCAACTTGAATTTTTTGCTCAGCAAAACCTACATAGCTAAACACTAAAGTTTCACCTTCTGCAACTTCAATACTGTAGTTACCATCAAAATCACTTTGTGTACCGGTGTTTGAGTTTTCGATAATAATGTTTACACCGGGTAAGGGTAGCCCTGTGTCATCGGTAACTGTACCGGTAACTGTTTTTTCTTGTGCAAAGGATATTTGCACGACAAACGCCAGCAATAGCGTTAAAATTCCACTAAACTTTGTTCTCATTTTTATAATTTATTTGAATTAGCCAAAGCCAAAAATCCTAATTAAAAGTTAATTACACAACTATTTTCAACTAAAATTTACTTTTTTTTTTGCGAAATATGTACTTATGATGCGTTAATTTTTAGAAAATGGCAGTAAGACTTAGGTGGATTTTCGTGTTTTTGAATTCAAAATTTTGCGCTCTAGTTTTTCCATTTGCAAAATTAAGCTTTAAAATTCCAGCTTGTGTTTTAAGAGCTAAACCGAAGCCTATTCCGAATAAAGAATTACTGGAATTGTCTATTACTTGATTCTCTAATTTCGCAAAATCTGCTATAGTATGAATGTATAGGTTTGATGAAAGAAGATAGCGGTATTCCGTTTGAAAGGCGCTATAGAAAGAAGCGAAAAGACTATTTTCTTCGAAACCTCGCATAGTTTGTATGCCTCCAAATCTGTATAATTCATTAGTGAGATAGTCGTCAGATTGTAAATATGCTGTAGAATTCCCTAAAAATATTATGTTTCGGTTGTTTAAATGAAAATTGTAAAAAGCATTTAACTCAATTCCTAATTGGTCGCTTTCAGAATTCTCTCTTTGTCTTTTTCCTATGAGAGATTCAAGGTTTGCCTCGGCTTTTATTGGAATTAATTGTTGGTAACCGTTTAATTCTTGAAAATTCACACCAGCTAAAAAGAATGTAGCATTGTAATCCTCTGTTACGGTTCCTGCTACAGGAGGTGTGTCTAGTAAATAATTGGATGAATTTCCTTGGTAGCCTGCTTTTAGGGATATTTGAGAATTTAACTGGTATGTTAATTTTGCACTTTGTGCGTTTGTTGTGAAAGTTGAGTCTTTTCTAAAAAGGTCTAATTCTAATTCTGTGCCGAAAGCTGTGTTGAATAAATAGGGTAGTTTTAAATTAGCGTTGAATCGTTGTTGTTCGTTTCCGTCGCTTTTGTAAGTTATGGCTAATGATTCTCCGAAATTTAAATTGTTTACTAATTGTAGGTTAATATATCCGTTTAATTCTAAATCGCTGGTTTCTTCATTTGTAGAAAATCCTAAGAACCCATCAAATAAATTACTGTCTTTTTTCTCTAAGTAAAAATATAATATTGTTGAATCTTTTGTGAAAAGTACTTCGGGGTTTCTTAATGAATTTGCAAAACGTAAATTATTTAATCGCTCAATTTTTTTATCGATTTCACTCTTGTTGAAAATTTGACCTTTTTTTATTCTTACAAAATTTTTGATATAAGATTTTGGAAATTTTTCATATCCCTTAATTACGATTGAATCAATAGTCCGAATTTGTGTCGTATTAGATTTTATTGTAGCTGAAATTTTTTCTTTGTTCTCTTTTTTGATATTTAAAAGTTGTAAGCTGTTAAAAGGTTTTCCTTGGTCAGATAATTCCCTGTTTAAAAATTTTAGTGTTTGTTCTGTTTTGTAAAAAGGAATAATAAAAAAAGTGTCAGTATATTCTTCGCTTATTTTTTTTAGTAACTCTTCAGGTATTTGATTCGGTTTAAAGAAAATTTTAATAGACTTTATTTTCTTTTTTAAGGTAAATGCAGTAAAAAAAGTTGAATCGTTTCTCTTTTGTGTTTTTTTTCTGCTTGCATTTATATATCCTTTTCTCTGAAAACTTTTAAAAATTGAATCAATTTCTTTTTGAATGCCGTTAAAATTAGTATGCTTTGTTTTATAATTCGAATTATTAATGATGCTATCTTCTGAAGGATTGTTTCCGTCAATTTCTAAATATAGTGTTTGACCTATATTTTTATTATAAAAAAATAGGGTGAACAAAATTGTAAAAAGAAATGATGTGTTTATTTTCAAAATCTATATTTATAGCGTTAGAAAACGTCTTTAATTTTTATTTCTTGCCAAAAGAAACAAATAATTTTCAAGATTGCTGAAAATTAATCAATTATAATTTGAATACTTTAAATAAATTTCTACATTTGCAAACCCTAAAAATAGGGTATTTATTATTTAACGTAATTATAGTGTAAAAGAAATTATGCCAACAATTTCACAATTAGTACGAAAAGGAAGAGCCAAGATGACCAAGAAGAGTAAATCGGCTGCTTTAGATTCGTGTCCTCAAAGACGCGGCGTATGTACACGTGTTTACACCACTACACCTAAAAAACCAAACTCAGCAATGCGTAAAGTAGCAAGGGTAAGGTTGACTAACGGTAAAGAGGTGAATGCTTACATCCCGGGAGAAGGACACAATTTACAAGAGCACTCGATAGTATTGGTAAGAGGCGGAAGGGTAAAAGATTTACCAGGTGTTAGATATCACATTGTTCGTGGAGCCTTAGATACCGCAGGTGTAGAAGGAAGAACGCAACGTAGATCTAAATATGGTGCAAAACGCCCTAAGAAGTAATTAACAACTTTTAAAGAGAAGACATGAGAAAAAGACAGGCAAAAAAGAGACCTCTTTTACCGGATCCAAAGTTTAATGATCAGTTAGTGACGCGTTTTGTTAACATGATGATGTGGGACGGTAAAAAATCAGTTGCTTTTAAAATCTTTTACGATGCTATTGATATCGTAGAGGAGAAAAAAGATGACGATGAAAAAACCGGTTTAGAAGTTTGGAAAGATGCTTTATCTAACGTTATGCCTCACGTAGAAGTGAGAAGTAGACGTGTGGGTGGGGCGACATTTCAGATTCCAATGCAAATCAGACCAGATAGAAAAGTATCTACAGCGATGAAGTGGCTTATCTCTTACGCAAGAAAGCGTAATGAAAAAGCAATGGCTGCTAAATTAGCTGCTGAAGTGTTAGCTGCAGCTAAAGAAGAAGGTGCGGCTGTTAAGAAGCGTGTAGATACGCATAAAATGGCTGAAGCAAATAAAGCATTCTCACACTTTAGATTCTAAATAACATGGCACAAAGAGATTTAAAATTTACAAGAAATATAGGAATTGCAGCGCATATTGATGCTGGTAAAACAACTACTACTGAGCGTATCCTTTATTATACTGGTATCAGTCATAAGATAGGTGAGGTTCATGATGGAGCTGCAACAATGGACTGGATGGAGCAAGAGCAGGAGAGAGGTATTACAATTACTTCTGCTGCAACGCACTGTACTTGGCCGTATAGAGATCAAGAGTATACAGTTAATATTATTGATACTCCTGGTCACGTTGATTTTACAGTAGAAGTAGAGCGTTCATTGCGTGTTTTAGATGGGGTGGTTGCTTTGTTTTCAGCAGTAGATGGTGTTGAGCCTCAATCTGAAACGGTTTGGAGACAAGCTGATAAGTATAGAGTACCTCGTTTAGGATTCGTTAATAAAATGGACCGTCAAGGAGCTGACTTTTTTAACGTTTGTAAGCAGGTTAAAGAAATGCTAGGTGGTAACCCGGTGCCTTTACAAGTGCCAATCGGTGATGAGATTGACTTTAAAGGTGTGGTTGATTTGATTTCTAAAAAAGCAATTATTTGGAATGATGAAGATCACGGGATGACTTATGAGGAGATTGATATTCCTGCTGAATTAGAAGAAGATGTGAATAAGTACCGTGCAGAATTAGTTGAAGCTGTAGCGGAATATGATGAAGAGTTAATGGAGAAATTCTTCGAAGATGAAGACTCTATTACTGAGGATGAGATTATTGCGGCCTTAAGAGCAGCAACAATTGATATGTCTATTATTCCAATGATGTGCGGTTCTGCGTTTAAAAACAAGGGTGTTCAGGCAATGTTAGATGCTGTTATGCGTTATTTGCCTTCTCCTGTAGATGTAGATGCAATTGTAGGAACAAATCCAGATACAGGTGAAGAGGAGTCTCGTAAGCCTAATGTGGATTCTCCGTTTTCAGCTCTAGCATTTAAGATTGCTACAGATCCTTTTGTGGGTCGTTTGGCTTTCTTTAGAACTTATTCTGGTTCACTAGAAGCAGGTTCTTATGTGTTAAATAATCGTTCAGGGAAAAAAGAACGTATTTCAAGAATGTATCAGATGCACTCAAATAAACAAGAGCCAATCGAAAAGATTGAAGCTGGAGATATTGGGGCGGCTGTTGGTTTTAAAGATATTAAAACAGGAGATACGTTAACAGATATGAATAATCCGATTGTTTTAGAATCTATGACTTTTCCGGAGCCAGTAATTGGTATTGCGGTAGAGCCAAAGACTAAGGCAGATGTCGATAAAATGGGGATGGCATTAGCTAAATTAGCTGAAGAGGACCCAACATTCCAGGTGAAGACAGATGAGGCTTCAGGTCAAACTGTAATTTCAGGAATGGGAGAGCTTCATATTGAAATTCTTGTAGACCGTTTAAAGCGAGAATTTAAGGTAGAAGTTAACGAAGGTGAACCGCAGGTAGAGTATAAAGAGGCAGTTACTAAAAATGCTGAGCACAGAGAAGTTTATAAAAAACAATCTGGTGGTCGTGGTAAATTTGCTGATATTGTATTCGAAATGGGGCCTGTAGATGAGGATTTTGAAGGGAAAGGACTTCAGTTTGTAGATGAAATTAAAGGTGGTCGTATTCCTAAAGAATTTATTCCTTCGGTGCAAAAAGGATTTGAAGAGGCAATGAAAAACGGTCCTTTAGCAGGATTCTATATGGATACATTAAAGGTTACGTTAAAAGACGGGTCTTTTCACCCAGTAGATTCAGATCAATTATCATTTGAGTTGGCTGCAAAATTAGGATTTAAAGCGGCTGCTAAAAAAGCAGGTGCGGTAATCTTAGAGCCAATTATGAAAAATGAGGTGGTAACTCCTGAAGAAAACATGGGAGATATTGTAGGTGACCTTAACAGAAGAAGAGGTCAAGTAAATAGTATGTCAGACAGATCTGGTGCAAAAGTTATTAAAGCAGATGTACCATTAGCGGAAATGTTTGGATATGTAACTACCTTAAGAACACTTTCTTCGGGTCGTGCAACTTCTACAATGGAATTTTCTCACTATGCTGAAACTCCTTCTAATATTTCAGAGGAAGTAATTAAGGCAGCTAAAGGAGCTAACGATTAATAACAAGGAACATGAGTCAGAAAATCAGAATAAAACTAAAATCTTACGATTATAATTTGGTAGATAAATCTGCCGAAAAAATTGTAAAAACTGTAAAAACAACTGGAGCGGTAGTAACAGGTCCAATTCCTTTACCAACTCACAAAAAGATTTTTACAGTACTTCGTTCTCCACACGTAAATAAAAAAGCAAGAGAGCAATTTCAATTAAGCTCATATAAAAGATTGCTAGATATTTATAGTTCTTCTTCTAAAACGATTGATGCGTTGATGAAGTTAGAATTACCTAGTGGAGTTGAAGTTGAGATAAAAGTATAAGGCCTGAATAATTATTTCAGGAACATGTCCTGAGCTGCGTGCGAGGGAAAAACGGAATGAAAAATACATAGGACTAGTATTTTTCTAGTCCTATTTTTTTAATAATAGTTTAATTAATAATTAATAAATATGTCTGGGTTAATAGGAAAAAAAATCGGTATGACCAGCATTTTTGACGAGAATGGAAAAAATATTCCATGTACCGTTATACAAGCTGGGCCATGCGTAGTTACCCAAGTCAGAACCAATGAGGTTGACGGGTATGAAGCACTTCAACTTGGTTTCGATGACAGAACAGACAAAAGTACTGTTAAAGCTGCTCAAGGGCACTTTAAAAAAGCTGGTACTGTTGCCAAACGTAAAGTTGTCGAGTTTCAAGGTTTCGAAGGGGATCACAATTTAGGTGATGAAATTACTGTAGAACATTTTACTGAAGGAGAATTTGTTGATGTATCAGGTACTTCTAAAGGTAAAGGTTTTCAGGGTGTTGTTAAAAGACATGGGTTTAGAGGGTCATCTAAAACTCACGGTCAACAAAGTATGCTAAGAGCTCCAGGTTCTGTTGGGGCAGCTTCTTATCCTGCACGTATCTTTAAAGGTATGCGTATGGCTGGCCAAATGGGAGGAGATAAAGTGAAAGTACAAAACCTTAAAGTGTTGAAGGTGGTTTCTGATAAGAATCTACTGGTTGTGAAGGGCTGTGTTCCAGGTCACAAAAACGCTTATGTAACTATACAGAAGTAATGAAAGTAGCAGTATTAGATATTAAAGGAAAAGAAACAGGAAGAAAGGCAGACCTTTCTGATGCTGTTTTTGGAATTGAACCTAATGATCACGCTGTTTATTTAGATGTGAAACAGTATTTGGCTAATCAACGCCAAGGTACTCACAAAGCAAAAGAGCGTGCTGAAATTAAAGGAAGTACAAGAAAGATTAAAAAGCAAAAAGGAACCGGTACTGCAAGAGCAGGTAGTATAAAATCTCCAATTTTCAAAGGTGGAGGTAGAGTTTTTGGTCCTAGACCAAAAGACTACGGTTTTAAATTGAATAAAAACCTTAAGCGTTTAGCTAGAAAATCTGCATTAAGTCAGAAAGCAAAGGATAACGCTATTGTTGTAGTTGAGGATTTTGATTTCGATACGCCTAAAACAAAAAACTTTATTGAAGTTTTAAATAGCTTAGGCTTAAACGGTAAAAAATCTTTAATCGTGTTGGGTGGGTCAAATAAAAATGTATATTTGTCATCACGCAATTTAAAGAGCTCTGAAGTTATAACTAACTCAGAATTAAGTACTTACAAAATACTTAATGCTAAAAATGTTGTGCTTTTAGAGGGTTCTTTAGAAGGAATAGAGTCGAATTTGAGTAAATAAGCATTATGAGTATCTTAAAAAAACCTATTATTACAGAAAAGGCAACAAACGATAGTGAGTTGAATAACCGCTTCGCTTTTGTTGTGGATAATAAGGCGAACAAGATTGAAATTAAAGACGCAGTAGAGTCTGCTTATGGTGTTTCAGTTGAAAAAGTTCGTACTATGAATGTCCGTCCAAATCGCAAGAGTCGTTATACGAAAACTGGGATTGTTACTGGTAAAACAAATGCTTATAAAAAAGCAATTGTACAGGTGGCGGAAGGAGAAACTATAGATTTATATGCTAATCTTTAAGAGAATTAGAAATGTCGGTTAGAAAATTAAAACCAATTACTCCTGGTCAGCGATTTAGAGTTGTTAATGGGTATGACGCCATTACAACTGACAAGCCGGAGAAAAGCTTGCTTGCTCCGAAAAAAAGATCTGGAGGTAGAAACAGTCAAGGAAAAATGACTATGCGCTATTTAGGTGGTGGTCATAAGAAACGTTATCGTGTTATTGATTTTAAACGTGATAAGCAAGGTGTTCCTGGAACGGTAGCTTCGATAGAGTATGATCCTAATAGGACTGCTTTTATTGCGTTGTTGAATTATCAAGACGGAGAGAAGCGTTACGTGATAGCTCAAAATGGGCTTCAGGTAGGGCAAAATCTTGTGTCTGGTACGTCTGGAATTGCTACAGAGATAGGGAATGCGATGCCATTATCTCAGATACCATTAGGTACAGTAGTTTCTTGTGTTGAGCTGCGTCCTGGACAGGGTGCTGTCATGGCGAGAAGTGCTGGAGCTTTTGCTCAGCTAATGGCTAGAGAAGGAAAGTACGCTACAATTAAATTACCTTCGGGTGAAACTAGAATGGTTTTAGCTGAATGTTTAGCAACTATTGGTGCTGTGTCTAACAGTGATCATCAGTTGATGGTTTCAGGTAAAGCGGGTAGAAAACGTTGGTTAGGTAGAAGACCAAGAACAAGACCAGTGGTGATGAATCCTGTAGATCACCCAATGGGTGGTGGAGAAGGTCGTGCTTCTGGAGGTCATCCAAGATCAAGAAAAGGTCTTCCTGCAAAAGGTTTCAGAACTCGTTCTAAAACCAAATCGAGTAATAAGTATATTGTAGAACGTAGAAAGAAATAATTAAGATATGGCACGTTCATTAAAAAAAGGACCTTACGTTCACTATAAGTTAGAGAAAAAAGTTGCTCAAAATGTTGAGTCTGGTAAGAAAACCGTGATCAAAACTTGGTCTCGCGCTTCGATGATTACACCAGATTTTGTAGGGCAAACTATCGGAGTTCATAATGGGAAACAATTTGTTCCTGTTTATGTTACAGAGAATATGGTAGGTCATAAATTAGGAGAATTTTCACCAACTAGATCTTTTAGAGGTCACGCTGGTGCAAAAAATAAAGGTAAAAAATAATTGAAGCTATGGGAGTTCGTAAAAGAGAGAGAGCAGAGCAAATAAAAGAGGCTAAAAAGCAAGTAGCTTTTGCAAAGCTAAATAACTGCCCTACTTCACCAAGAAAAATGCGATTAGTTGCAGATTTGGTAAGAGGTGAAGGTGTAGAGAAAGCGCTTCAAATTTTAAAATTCAGCTCTAAAGAAGCGTCAGGTAGAGTAGAAAAGCTTTTGCTTTCAGCTATTGCAAACTGGCAAATGAAGAATGAAGATGCTAGTTTAGAAGATGCGGAGTTGTTTATTAAAGAGATTCGTGTGGATGGAGGAAGTATGTTGAAAAGACTTCGTCCTGCCCCACAAGGAAGAGCACATAGAATTAGAAAAAGATCTAACCATGTTACACTTGTGTTAGGATCTAATAACAATACACAAAGCTAAGTAAGGAGTATGGGACAAAAAACAAATCCAATCGGAAACAGACTTGGTATCATTAAAGGATGGGAATCTAACTGGTACGGAGGAGATGATTACGGTAATAAACTTGCCGAAGATGATAAGATTAGAAAGTATATCCATGCACGTCTTTCAAAAGCTAGTGTATCTAGAGTGATTATCGAGCGTACACTTAAACTTGTAACCGTTACTATCACCACCGCTCGTCCAGGTATTATAATTGGAAAAGGCGGTCAGGAGGTAGACAAGTTGAAAGAAGAGCTTAAGAAAATCACAGGCAAGGAGGTTCAGGTTAATATTTTTGAAATTAAAAGACCTGAATTAGATGCTCATCTAGTAGCAGCGAGTGTTGCAAGACAAATAGAAAATCGTATTTCTTATCGTCGTGCAATTAAAATGGCTATTGCTGCTGCAATGCGTATGAATGCAGAAGGAATTAAAATCCAGATTTCAGGTCGTTTAAACGGTGCTGAGATGGCGCGTTCAGAAGCTTATAAAGATGGTAGAATTCCATTGTCAACCTTTAGAGCCGACATTGATTATGCTTTAGTTGAAGCGCATACTACTTATGGTAGATTGGGCATTAAAGTATGGATTATGAAAGGCGAGGTATACGGAAAAAGAGAACTTTCTCCGCTTGTAGGTTTATCTAAAAAGCAAGGAGGGAAATCTGGATCTGGACGAGGTGGTAACAAATCACGTCGTAGAAAGTAATTTTTTAAAGAAAAAGAAATGTTACAGCCTAAAAGAACAAAATACCGTAAGCAGCAAAAAGGTCGTATGAAAGGAAATGCACAGAGAGGGCATAGACTTTCAAATGGGACTTTCGGAATCAAATCATTAGATTCTAGTTTTGTTACTGCAAGACAAATAGAGGCAGCTCGTATTGCTGCTACTCGTTATATGAAAAGGGAAGGATCTTTATGGATTAAAATTTTCCCAGACAAGCCTATTACCAAAAAACCATTAGAAGTACGTATGGGTAAAGGTAAAGGTAACGTAGAGTATTGGGCCGCTGTAGTGAAGCCAGGAAGAATCCTTTTTGAATTAGGAGGAGTTTCGATGGCAACTGCTAAAGAGGCGTTACGTCTTGCAGCGCAAAAATTACCCGTGAGAACTAAATTTATTGTAGCTAGGGATTATCAAGAATAATTTTTGAAATTATGAAACAATCAGAAGTAGAAAAATTATCGGTAGCTGAATTGCAAGAAGAAATTGCTAAAGCAAAGCAATCTTACACAGATTTAAAAATGGCTCATGCAATTACGCCGTTAGATAATCCGGCGCAGTTAAGAACTGTTAGAAGGACTAATGCGCGATTAGCAACAGAACTGACAAAAAGAGAATTACAATAATTCTGCTGAAGTAAGATGGAAAAAAGAAACTTAAGAAAAGAACGTATAGGTGTTGTTACTAGTAACAGAATGGAGAAATCTATTGTTGTTTCTGAAGTAAAGAAAATGAAACACCCTATGTATGGAAAATTCGTTTTAAAGACGAAGAAATACGTAGCGCACGACGAGACAAATGACTGCAACGAAGGGGATACTGTAAAGATCATGGAAACACGACCTTTAAGTAAAACTAAAAGTTGGAGATTAGTAGAAATAATTGAAAGAGCGAAGTAATTATGGTACAACAAGAGTCTAGATTAAGAGTGGCAGATAATACCGGAGCTAAAGAAGTATTAGCAATTCGTGTATTAGGAGGTACAAAAAAGAGATACGCTTCTGTTGGAGACAAAATCGTTGTCAGCGTAAAAGAAGCTACACCTAATGGAAACATTAAAAAAGGTGCAGTTTCTACAGCAGTTGTTGTTCGTACCAAAAAAGAAGTACGCAGACCAGACGGATCTTATATCCGTTTTGATGATAATGCGTGTGTTCTTCTAAACCCAACTGGGGAGATGAGAGGAACACGTGTTTTTGGGCCTGTGGCGAGAGAACTTCGTGATAAACAATTTATGAAGATTGTATCATTAGCACCAGAGGTGCTTTAATACAGAAAAGATGGCAAAGCTTAAAATAAAATCAGGAGATACCGTGAAGGTGATTGCTGGAGATCATAAAGGTCAAGAAGGTAAAGTACAAGTGGTATTAATTGAAAAGAATAAAGCAATTGTAGAAGGTGTTAACATGATTTCTAAACATGAGAAACCAAGTGCATCTAACCCACAAGGTGGAATTGCAAAAAAAGAAGCTCCAATCCATATCTCAAACCTTGCTTTAGTAGATAAAGACGGTAACACAACTCGTGTTGGATATAGAATGGAAGGTGATAATAAAGTGAGATTTTCTAAAAAATCTAATGAAGTAATTTAGTTATGAGTTACGTACCAAGACTTAAACAAGAGTATAAAGACAAGGTCATTTCAGCTCTTACAGAGGAGTTCAGTTATGAGAATAAAATGCAAGTTCCAAAGCTAACTAAGATCGTTCTTAGTAGAGGTGTAGGTGCTGCAGTAGCTGACAAAAAACTTATTGACCACGCTGTTGAGGAATTAACCACAATAACGGGTCAAAAAGCGGTATCAACTATTTCTAAAAAAGATGTTGCTACATTTAAATTACGTAAAGGGATGCCAATTGGTGCAAAAGTTACCTTAAGAGGTGAACGTATGTACGAATTTTTAGACCGTTTAATAACTGCTGCACTTCCGCGAGTTCGTGATTTTAATGGGATTAGTGCTACAGGATTTGATGGAAGAGGGAATTATAACCTTGGTGTAACTGAGCAAATAATTTTTCCTGAGATCAATATTGATAGTGTAAACAGAATTAACGGTATGGATATTACATTTGTAACTACCGCAAATACTGATAAGGAAGCAAAATCATTGTTAACTGAACTAGGATTACCTTTTAAAAAGAATTAATTATGGCTAAAGAATCAATGAAAGCCCGTGAGGTGAAAAGACAGAAATTGGTAGATAAGTATGCTGATAAACGTAAAGCTTTAAAAGAAGCTGGAGATTATGAAGCATTGCAGAAATTGCCAAAAAATTCTTCACCGGTACGTTTGCATAATCGTTGTAAACTTACAGGTAGACCGAAAGGGTATATGAGACAATTTGGCGTTTCTCGTGTTATGTTTAGAGAAATGGCTAATAAAGGATTAATTCCTGGAGTAAAAAAAGCCAGTTGGTAAATTTATAAATGGGTTGAAGGTTCATTATTGAAAACCACAACCATAAATTAGAATAGATGAATACAGATCCTATTGCAGATTATTTAACAAGAATTAGAAATGCTGTTGCGGCAAACCATAGAGTGGTTGAAATTCCAGCATCTAATTTAAAGAAACAGATCACAAAGATATTATTCGATCAAGGATATGTTCTTAGTTACAAATTTGAAGATGAGACCGCTCAAGGAACCATCAAAATAGCTCTTAAGTATGATAAGGATACTAAAGAATCGGTAATTAAGGAGATTCAACGAATAAGTAAACCTGGTTTACGTAAATATGCAGGTGCTGAAGAATTGCCAAGAATTCTTAATGGCTTAGGTGTTGCTATTGTTTCTACTTCACACGGAGTAATGACAGACAAACAGGCTAGAAAAGAAAAAGTTGGTGGAGAAGTACTTTGCTACGTTTACTAATACTTAAAAGACGAAAACAATGTCAAGAATAGGTAAAAGTCCCGTAACCATTCCAGAAGGCGTTAATGTAGACGTTAAGAACGGAATAGTAACGGTTAAAGGAAAATTAGGAGAGCTAACGCAAGAGTTCAGCGATATAGATATTAAAATAGAAGACGATAAAATCGTTTTAGAAAGACCTTCAGAAAAAAAGGTTTTCAAATCTAAACACGGTTTGTACAGAGCTTTGATTAACAACATGATTCAGGGTGTATCTAAAGGATATACAAAAGAACTTGAATTAGTTGGTGTAGGGTACAGAGCAACCAATCAAGGGCAGAAGTTAGATTTAGCTATTGGTTATTCTCATAACATTGTAGTAGATTTAGCTCCTGAAGTTAAGGTTGAAACCGTGAGTGAGAAAGGTAAAAACCCAATTGTTAAATTAACATCTCACGATAAGCAATTAGTAGGACAAGTTGCTGCAAAAATTCGAGGCTTCCGTAAACCTGAACCTTACAAAGGAAAAGGGATTAAATTTGTAGGAGAGCAATTACGAAGAAAAGCAGGTAAATCAGCTTAATAAAGTGTAGTTATGGCATTTTCAAAAGTAAAAAGAAGAAATAAAATTAGAAAAAGGATTCGTAAGAATCTGGTTGGTACAGCTGAAACACCAAGATTATCAGTTTTTAGAAGTAATAAAGAAATTTATGCTCAAATAATTGATGATGTTGAGGGGAAGACTTTAGTATCAGCCTCTTCTAGAGATAAAGGTGTAAGCACAGAAGGTTCAAAATCTGATGTAGCTACAGCTGTTGGGAAATTAATTGCTGAAAAAGCAACACAAAATGGAATAAATACCATTACTTTTGACAGAAGTGGTTATTTATACCATGGTAGAGTTAAATCATTAGCAGAAGGTGCTCGCGAAGGAGGACTTAAATTCTAAAAAGATATGTATCAAGATTATAAAAACGTAGAACGTGTAAAGCCAAGCGGCTTAGACTTAAAAGATCGTTTAGTTGGAGTACAACGGGTAACTAAAGTTACTAAAGGTGGTAGAGCTTTTGGATTTTCTGCTATCGTTGTTGTAGGAGATGAAAATGGTGTTGTTGGTCAAGGTTTAGGTAAATCTAAAGAAGTTGCAGAAGCTATTGCTAAGGCAGTAGAAGATGCAAAGAAGAATTTGGTTCGTATTCCCTTACATAAAGGAACTTTGCCTCACGAGCAAAAAGGTAAATATGGAGGAGCTAGAGTATTGTTAATTCCAGCTTCAACAGGTACCGGTGTAATTGCTGGTGGTGCAATCCGTTCAGTATTAGAATCAGTAGGTGTGCATGATGTACTATCTAAAAACCAAGGTTCTTCTAACCCGCATAATGTTGTAAAGGCAACTTTTGATGCGTTACTTAAATTACGTAGTGCAGATACTGTTGCGAAACAACGTGGTATTTCTTTAGATAAGGTTTTTAACGGATAATAATTCAAGGAAACATGGGAAAGATAAAAGTAACTAAAGTAAGAAGTGCGATTAACCGTACTAAAAACCAAAAGCTTACTCTAGAAGCATTAGGATTGAAAAAAATTGGGCAAAGCGTTGAGCATAATGATTCGCCTAACATCCTTGGAATGGTAAATAAAGTGAAACATTTAGTTTCTGTAGAAGAAACAAAATAAGATAAGCAATGGAATTAAATAACTTAAAACCTGCAAAGGGTTCAGTGCGTAGTAATAATAAGCGTGTAGGGCGTGGAGAAGGATCAGGTAAAGGAGGTACTTCAACTCGTGGGCACAAAGGTGCTAAATCTCGTTCAGGTTATTCTAAGAAAATCGGTTTTGAAGGTGGTCAGATGCCACTTCAAAGACGAGTTCCTAAATTCGGTTTTAACAATATTAATCGTAAAGAATACCAAGGTGTTAATTTAGATACGCTTCAACAATTAGTTGATGATGGTAAAATTAAAGATACGGTTGATTTTGAAACTTTAATCGAAAATCGTTTAGCTAGAAAGAATGAACTGGTTAAGATTTTAGGAAGAGGTGAACTTAAAGCAAAATTAAAGGTTTCTGCTCATAAATTTACTGCCTCTGCTAAAGAAGCTATTGAGGCTGCAGGAGGAGAAGCGGTAACCTTATAATTAAGACATTAGCATGAAATTTATTGAAACAATAAAAAACATTTGGAAAATAGAAGAGCTCAAAAATCGTATTTTAGTTACGCTTGGGCTCTTATTAGTGTATAGATTTGGAACACAAATTGTACTTCCCGGAATTGACGCTGCTCAATTAGCAGATTTATCAACTCAAGCAGATGGAGGTTTACTTGGTTTACTGAACGCATTTACTGGGGGGGCATTTGCAAATGCTTCTATTTTTGCATTAGGTATTATGCCTTACATCTCTGCATCTATTGTGGTGCAGTTAATGGGTATTGCTGTTCCTTACCTTCAAAAACTCCAAAAAGAAGGAGAGAGTGGTAGAAAGAAAATTAACCAAATAACACGCTGGTTGACGATTGCTATAACTTTGGTTCAAGGACCAGGTTATATTTATAATCTTTTCTCTACACTACCAGAAAGCGCTTTTTTAATGGGTGATTCTCTTTCGTTTATTGTTTCTTCTGTAATCATTCTGACAACAGGAACTATTTTTGCAATGTGGTTAGGAGAACGTATTACAGATAAAGGTATTGGTAACGGTATTTCTTTGCTTATTATGGTAGGGATTATAGCCACTTTGCCGCAATCATTTTTACAAGAATGGGTTTCAAGAGTTTCTGAATCTAACGGAGGTATGGTTATGATTCTTATTGAATTGGTCATCTGGTTTGCTATCATTTTTGCATCAGTAATGCTTGTGATGGCCGTTCGTCAGATTCCTGTTCAATATGCGAGAAGAAATGCTTCAGGAGGCTATGAAAAAAATATTTTTGGAGGAGCTAGACAGTTTATTCCATTAAAATTAAATGCTTCAGGGGTAATGCCAATTATATTTGCACAAGCAATTATGTTTATTCCTGCAGCATTAGCCGGTCTTTCGGATTCAGAAACAGCACAGGGTATAGCAGGAGCTTTTAATAATATATTTGGTTTTTGGTATAACTTAGTGTTCGCACTATTGATTATCATATTTACGTATTTCTATACTGCCATTACAGTACCAACTAATAAAATGGCGGATGATTTAAAGCGTAGTGGTGGATTTATTCCTGGAATTAAACCCGGGACAGATACAGCAGAATATTTAGATAGAATAATGTCTCAAATCACACTTCCAGGTTCTGTATTTTTAGCATTAATTGCGATATTTCCTGCAATTATTGTTTCTATAGGAGTACAGCAAGGATGGGCTCTATTTTTTGGAGGTACATCTTTACTGATTATGGTTGGGGTTGCTATAGATACGATGCAACAAGTTAATTCGTATTTGTTGAATAGACATTATGATGGACTAATGAAATCAGGTAGAAATCGAAAAGCAGTAGCTTAAATTATGGCAAAACAACCCGCGATAGAACAAGACGGAACTATTATTGAAGCATTATCTAATGCAATGTTTAGAGTAGAACTGGAAAATGGTCATGTAGTAACTGCGCACATTTCAGGTAAAATGCGTATGCACTATATAAAATTATTACCAGGAGATAAAGTGAAATTAGAAATGAGTCCTTACGATTTAACAAAGGCTCGAATTACATATAGATACTAATAATTGATTAAAAGATAGGAGTTTAGAAATTTTTCATTACTTTTGCAATCCGAAAAATTTTTAAATAACTGTAAAACGTTACTATAACGTTACTTTTATTAGAAAAAACAAAAGAGATGAAAGTAAGAGCATCAGTAAAAAAACGAAGCGCCGACTGCAAAATTGTACGCAGAAAAGGTAGGCTTTACGTTATTAACAAAAAGAATCCTAGATTTAAACAAAGACAAGGGTAATTATGGCAAGAATTGCAGGTGTTGACATACCAAAACAAAAGCGAGGAGTTATAGCATTGACCTATATCTTCGGAATTGGCAAAAGTAGGGCTCAAGAAATCCTTAAAAATGCCAAAGTAGATGAAAGTACAAAGGTTTCTGATTGGACAGACGAAGAGATTGGTAGAATTCGTGAAACCATTGGTAATTACACAATAGAAGGAGAGCTTCGTTCTGAGGTTCAGTTAAGTATTAAGCGCTTAATGGATATTGGTTGTTACAGAGGAATTCGTCATAGAACCGGACTTCCTTTAAGAGGTCAGCGAACTAAAAATAACTCTAGAACGCGTAAGGGAAGAAGAAAAACAGTTGCTAACAAGAAAAAAGCAACTAAATAATAAGTAATTATGGCAAAATCGACAACAAAAAAGCGTAAAGTAAACGTTGATTCTTTTGGAGAAGCGCATATTACTGCTTCTTTTAATAATATCATTGTTTGTTTGACAAATAAAAATGGAGACGTTATTTCTTGGTCATCAGCAGGAAAAATGGGTTTCAGAGGTAGTAAGAAAAATACTCCTTACGCTGCTCAATTAGCTGCTGAAGATGCTTCTAAAGTAGCTAGTGAAGCTGGTTTGAAGAAAGTGAAAGTTTATGTGAAAGGACCTGGAAACGGTAGAGAGTCTGCAATAAGATCTATCCATAATGGAGGAATCGAAGTTACAGAAATTATCGATATCACTCCAATTCCACACAATGGGTGTCGTCCTCCTAAAAGACGAAGAGTATAAGTAATTTAAAAACTAAAAGGTATTACGATTATCGAAGGATTAATAACTTAGACCTTAATTCATAATCACCTTTTAAAAAAATAAATAAATGGCAAGATATACTGGTCCAAAAACTAAAATAGCTCGAAAATTTGGTGAGGCTATATTCGGAGATGATAAATCTTTCGAAAAAAGAAATTATCCTCCTGGTCAACACGGGAATAATAGAAGAAGAGGTAAAAAGTCTGAATACGCAATTCAGTTAGCTGAAAAGCAAAAAGCTAAATATACCTATGGTATTTTAGAGCGTCAATTCAGAAATATGTTTAAAAAAGCAACTCGTGCTCAGGGAATTACCGGTGAGGTTTTATTACAATTGTGTGAATCTCGTTTGGATAATGTTGTTTATAGAATGGGGGTTTCTCCATCTAGAAGAGGAGCGAGACAATTAGTTTCTCACAGACACATAACTGTGAATGGAGAGATTGTTAATATTCCATCTTACCACTTGAAAGAAGGAGATGTTGTAGGGGTAAGAGAGAAGTCTAAATCATTAACGGCTATCCAGAGTTCTTTAGAGAATTCAAGTAGTGTATACGAATGGATTACTTGGAATAGTGAAAAGAAAGAAGGAACTTTTGTAACTACTCCTTCTAGAATTCAGATTCCAGAAAACATAAACGAACAATTTATCGTCGAATTATATTCTAAATAATTTTTAACAGACAGACTCACAATATGGCAATACTTAATTTTCAAAAGCCCGATAAAGTTATCATGATCGATTCAACTGAGTTTGAAGGGAAGTTTGAATTCCGCCCTTTAGAACCTGGTTACGGATTGACTGTTGGTAACGCTTTAAGACGAGTACTGTTGTCTTCTTTAGAAGGATTTGCGATTACATCTCTTCGTATAGAAGGTGTAGATCACGAATTTTCTACCATCGCTGGCGTTGTAGAAGATGTAACAGAAATTATTTTGAACCTTAAGCAAGTTCGCTTCAAAAGACAAATAGAAGAAGTAGATAATGAAACAATTACTGCATCTTTGTCTGGTAAAGAACAAATAACAGCGGGTGATTTACAAAAATTCATCTCAGGTTTTCAAGTATTAAATCCAGATTTAGTACTTTGTAACTTAGAGAAAAGTGTAAATCTTAATATGGAACTTACTATCGATAAAGGTAGAGGTTATGTTCCTGCTGAAGAAAATAAAAAATCTAATGCTGCATTAGGTACGATTTTTACAGATTCTATTTACACTCCCATTAAGAATGTAAAATATAGCATCGAGAATTTTCGTGTAGAGCAAAAAACCGATTATGAAAAATTAGTTTTTGAAATCAGTACAGATGGTTCTATTCATCCAAAAGATGCTTTAACGGAAGCTGCAAAAATCTTAATTCACCACTTCATGTTATTCTCTGATGAGCGTATAACATTAGAAGCTGATGAAATTGCACAAACAGAAACATACGACGAAGAATCGTTGCATATGCGTCAATTATTGAAAACTAAATTAGTAGATTTAGATCTTTCGGTAAGAGCATTGAACTGTTTAAAAGCAGCTGAAGTAGATACTTTAGGAGACTTAGTATCTTATAATAAAAACGATTTGATGAAGTTCCGTAATTTCGGAAAGAAATCTTTAACAGAATTAGAAGAACTAGTGAATGTTAAAGGATTAAATTTCGGAATGGATCTTTCAAAATATAAATTAGATAAAGATTAATTCATCATATTTTGCTCCCCGCGAGGGTTTAGTAGCAAGATGATGTTAAATAAAAAGTCATGAGACACGGAAAGAAATTCAATCATTTAAGTAGAAAGACGGCGCATAGAAAAGCAATGTTAGCAAATATGTCGGCTTCTCTAATTGAACATAAACGTATAAACACTACACTTGCTAAAGCAAAAGCTTTAAAACAATTTGTAGAACCGTTAGTAACAAAGTCAAAAACCGATACTACACATAACAGGAGATTAGTATTTTCTAAGCTTCGTGATAAGTACGCTGTGAGTGAACTTTTTAGAGAGGTAGCTCCAAAGGTTGGTGATAGACCGGGAGGTTATACACGTATCATCAAGTTAGGAAACAGACTTGGGGATAACGCTGAAATGGCACTTATAGAATTAGTAGACTTTAATGAAGTTTATAATGTTGATGCTACTAAGAAGAAATCAACTCGTCGTAGTAGAAGAGGAGGAGGAAGCAAAAGTAAGTCTGAAACTACTACAGCTGAAACTTCTACTGAATCTAAAGAAGAAAAATCATCTAAAGACGATGAGTAAAATGAATATTCTTATTGAATAATTTTTTGAAAAGAAGGATAAGCTTTTAGAGTTTATCCTTTTTTTTTAATTTTTCTTATAAATAAAAACAATGAAATATCACGTTCGTAAAAAAGCAATCTTACTCTTAGAAGACGGAACCATTTTTCATGGTAAATTAATTGGAGATCAAGAAGGAACATCATTTGGTGAAGTTGCCTTCAATACTGGTATGACAGGATATCAGGAGATTTTTACAGATCCATCTTATTATGGGCAACTTATGGTTACAACTAATGCTCATATTGGTAATTATGGAACTTTTAGTGAAGAAATTGAATCAGAAAGTATTAAAATTGCCGGTTTAATTTGTAAAAATTTTAGTTATAATTATTCTCGAGTAAAATCAGATTTATCTTTAGAAGAATTTCTCAAAAAATTTAATCTTGTAGCAATTTCAGATGTAGATACAAGAGCTTTGGTTTCTTATATTAGAGAAAATGGAGCTATGAATGCTGTTATTTCTACTCGCGTTGATGAAATTAATACATTAAAAAAGGAGTTAAGTGAAATTCCTGATATGGCTGGTTTAGAATTAGCGTCAAAGGTATCAACTAAAGAACCATATTTTGTAGGTGACGAAAATGCAACCTATAAAATCGCTGCCCTAGATATAGGTATCAAAAAAAATATACTTCGTAATCTTGCCAAAAGAGATTGCTATATAAAAGTTTTTCCCTATAACACAACTTACCAAGAAATGAGTTCTTGGAATCCTGATGGTTACTTCTTGTCAAATGGTCCTGGAGATCCAGAACCCTTGACTGATGCTATTAACTTGGCTAAAGAGATAATAGAGAATGATCATCCGTTATTTGGAATTTGTTTAGGACATCAGATTATTGCGCTAGCCAATGGTGTTTCTACATTTAAAATGCACCACGGACATCGAGGGATTAATCACCCGGTAAAAAACTTAATAACTGGTAAAGGAGAAATCACTTCTCAGAACCACGGATTTGCTGTGAGTAGAGAAAGTCTAGAAAGTAATGGTGAAGTAGAAATTACACACACTCATCTTAATGATAATACTGTTGCTGGTTTAAAAATGAAAAATAAAAATTGTTTTTCAGTACAGTATCATCCAGAGGCTAGTCCTGGTCCTCACGATGCAAGTTATTTATTTGATGATTTTATAGAAAATATAAAAAAAAGTAAGGCCTAAAAATTTACGGATATGAGTTTAATCATAGATATTCACGCAAGACAAATTTTTGATTCAAGGGGGAACCCTACGGTAGAGGTTGACGTTATAACTGAAAATGGATTTTTAGGTAGAGCGGCCGTTCCATCGGGAGCATCTACAGGAGAACACGAAGCGGTTGAACTTAGAGACGGCGGAAGTGATTTTATGGGTAAAGGTGTAAAAAATGCAGTTGATAATGTCAATAATCAAATTGCTGATAGGCTCTTAGGACTTTCTGTGTTTGAGCAAGAAAGTATTGATAAAACGATGTTAGATCTAGACGGAACACCTAATAAATCTAATTTAGGAGCAAATGCAATTTTGGGTGTTTCTCTAGCAGTTGCTCATGCTGCAGCAAATGAATTAAGCTTGCCTTTATATCGCTATATTGGTGGAGTAAGCGCTAAAACGCTTCCTGTACCTATGATGAATATTATTAATGGAGGTTCTCATTCTGATGCGCCTATAGCATTTCAAGAATTTATGATAATGCCTGTAAAATCCTCTAGCTTTTCAGAAGCATTACAAATGGGAACAGAAATATTCCATCATTTAAAACAAGTGTTAAAAAATCGCGGTTTAAGCACTGCAGTTGGTGATGAAGGTGGGTTTGCACCAACACTTAAGGGTACAGAAGACGCATTAGATTCAATTAAAGAAGCTGTAGAAAGTGCCGGGTATAAATTTGGAAGTGAAATTATGATCGCTTTAGATTGTGCTGCAGCAGAATTTTACAAAAATGGAAAATATGACTATTCTATTTTTGAAGCTGAGCAAGGCAAGATTAGAAATAGTCAAGAGCAAGCAGATTATTTAGCAGAATTAGTTGATAATTATCCAATCATTTCTATTGAAGATGGAATGGATGAAAACGATTGGGATGGTTGGCAGTATTTAACTGAAAAAATAGGCCATAAAGTTCAATTAGTCGGCGATGATTTATTTGTAACCAATGTAGAGCGTTTAGAAAAAGGAATTAGTAATAAGGTGGCTAATTCAATTTTAATTAAAGTGAATCAAATTGGTACACTTTCAGAAACTATTGCGGCGGTTAATATGGCGCATAATGCAGGTTACACTTCTGTGATGTCTCACCGTTCAGGGGAAACAGAAGATAATACAATTGCAGATTTAGCGGTTGCTTTAAATACAGGACAGATAAAAACAGGTTCTGCTTCAAGAAGTGATAGAATGGCAAAATATAACCAGTTATTACGTATTGAAGAGCAGTTAGCAGAAACAGCTTTTTATCCACAAGAAAAAGCTTTTAAGATATAATTTTTGATAGCAATAATTTTCAAAAGCGTAACTTTTTGTTACGCTTTTTTTATGTTGAATAATTTTTGATGATTTATTCAATTAAAATTAATATAAATTGACCGTCTTGCTTTAAATTTCAGGGCTTTCTTAACGTGTGTTTAACAGTAAATTTTGTAAATTAGCATCACTTAAAAAAATTAAAATTCAATATATACACATGTCAAGAAACGCTACTATAGAAATTGACGGGAAAAAATATGAATTTCCTGTCGTAGAAGGTACAGAAAAGGAATTAGCAATAGATATAAAAAAGTTAAGAGCTGAAACAGGTGGTTTAATTACCATTGACCCAGGATATAAAAATACGGGTTCTTGCGAAAGTGCAATTACTTTTTTGAACGGTGAGGAAGGAATTTTACGTTACCGTGGATATTCTATTGAAGATTTAGCTGAAGAGGCAAGTTTTTTAGAAGTAGCATATTTATTGATTTTTGGAGAACTTCCAACGCAAGAACAGTTAGATAAGCTTTATGCAGATATTAAAAAAGAATCTCATGTAGATGAAGAGATGAAGAAAATCTTAGATGGTTTTCCTAAATCTGCTCACCCTATGGGAGTTTTATCTTCACTAACAAGCGCATTAATTGCTTTTAATCCAAGCGCTGTAAATGTAGATTCTGAAGAAGATATGTATAATGCCATTATTAAATTATTGGCAAAATTTCCGGTTCTTCTCGCTTGGACTTTAAGAAAGCGCAACGGTCAGCCATTAGATTATGGCGATAGTTCGTTAACTTATGTAGATAACATCTTAAAAATGATGTTTAAAAAGCCTTCAGAAAATTATGAGGTAGATCCTGTAGTTTCTGCTGCTTTAAATAAATTGCTAATTCTTCACGCAGATCACGAACAAAACTGTTCAACATCAACAGTAAGAATAGTTGGTTCTTCTCACGCGGGATTATTTGCTTCAATTTCTGCTGGTATTTCTGCACTTTGGGGACCACTTCACGGTGGAGCAAATCAAGCAGTTATTGAAATGCTAGAAGGAATTAAAGAAGATGGTGGAGATACTAAAAAGTATATGGGAAAAGCTAAAGATAAGGAAGACCCTTTCCGTTTAATGGGCTTTGGTCACCGTGTTTACAAAAACTTTGATCCACGTGCTAAAATCATAAAAAAATCTGCAGACGAAGTACTTAATAACCTTGGTGTTGAAGATCCAGTATTAGATATCGCTAAAGGATTAGAAAAAGAAGCTTTAGAGGATGATTACTTTGTAAAAAGAAAATTATATCCAAACGTAGATTTCTATTCTGGAATTATTTATAGAGCGCTAGGAATTCCTACTGAAATGTTTACGGTAATGTTTGCATTGGGTAGACTTCCGGGTTGGATTGCACAATGGAGAGAAATGCGTTTGCGTAAAGAACCTATTGGTCGTCCACGTCAAGTTTATATTGGAGAAAACCAAAGAGATTTTAAAGATATTACTAATAGATAATTTTATTATTATCGTTTTTAAAAAAGCTTCATAGAGATATGAAGCTTTTTTTATATTTGTTTAAAAATAAACTTATGTTACCACTTCATATAGAAAATGAAACTTCTCGGCTTAAGGCCGTTATTTTAGGGATTGCCAGAGAAATTGGAGACCAACCGGCTTTAGCAGATGCTTACGATCCAAAATCTAAAGAACACATAAAAGCAGGAACTTATCCTGAAGAGCAGGATATGGTTAAAGAAATGAAGGCTGTAGAAGAGGTTTTAAAAAAATATGAAGTCGAAATTCATCGTCCAAAAGTAATAGAAGAATACAATCAAATTTTTGCTAGAGATATTGGCTTTGTAATTGAAGATAAATTTATCAAAGCAAATATTCTTCCAGATCGGGAACGTGAAATTGAAGCAATTCAGCATATTATAGATCAAGTAAAACCTGAAAACGTAATTAAATTTGCAGATGAAATTCACGTAGAAGGTGGCGATGTTATGCCTCATAACGACTATATTTTTGTTGGTACTTACCGCGGAGAGGATTATGCCGATTATATTACAGCGAGAACAAATATAAAGGCAGTAAGAGCTTTACAAGAATTATTTCCGCATAAAAAAGTAAAGTCTTTCAATTTGAGAAAAGATAATAAAGACGCCAAGAATAATGCATTGCATTTAGATTGCTGCTTTCAGCCTGTCGGAAAAAATAAAGCCATTATTCATAAAAATGGTTTTTTAGATGAAAGTGAATATGAATGGTTGGTTAATTATTTCGGTAAAGAAAATGTTTTTGAAATTACAAAAGAAGAAATGTATAATATGAACAGCAATATTTTTTCAATTGCTGAAGATGTGGTTATTTCAGAAAAAACTTTTACTCGTCTAAATAGTTGGTTACGTAAAAATGGCATTACTGTAGAAGAAGTTCCTTATGCAGAAATCGCAAAACAAGAAGGTTTGTTGCGTTGTTCTACCTTGCCTTTAATTAGGGAGTAGCGTAATTAATAATATTTTTTTTCGACTAAAGATCAATAACCAACTTGATCTTTATGAAAAACCTGTTGTTAATTTTAACTCTACTATTAAGCACATTCATGAGTTTTTCTCAAGGAAGAATAGATGGTTTTTATAAAGAAAAAGGAGATGTAAGTTTTGTATTAGGCGGTGGTTTTGAAGATAGCAAAGATTATTTTGCAGGAACGGATAAAAAAGAGCTTAGTCGAGATATTTATTATACTAACTTGTATTTTGCTTACGGAATTTTAAACGATTTTGATGTGAGTGTTTCACTTCCATTTATTGTCAGTAAAAACGAGCGTAGCTTTCAAGATATTTCTATTTTTTTAAAGTATCGCTTGTATAAAAAACAATTTGCAAATAGTAAACTTCAGTTTAGTATTGGTGGAGGTTTTTCTACCAACGTAAGCGATTATAACTTAGGGACTTTGTATGATATTGGTCAACAAGCTAGTATTTTTGAGTCTCGAGCTCTAGTTCATTACAAACATAATAGCGGTTGGTTTTCAACCTTTCAAAGTGGCTTTTCTTATAAACTAGAAGAAGTTCCTAATTCATTTCCCTTAGTTTTTAAAGTAGGAAGAGCTCTACCTAACTGGTATTATGAAGCTTTTTATGATTATCAATATTCTTTTGGTGGCATTGATTATCTAGGAACACCGCCGCCTCAAAATTTTAAAGAATTTGGAGTAAATTATCATAAAGTCGGCGCTACACTTTATAGAACATTTACCAAAAACATAGGTGTTTATATTACCTATTCTTATATTTTGAAAGGAAGAAATGTATTTCAAGGACCAACTTATGGTTTAGGGCTTGTTTATAATCTTAAAACTAACAATAACTAATTCAAATTAATAAAATAAAGGATTAGTTAGCGTCTTAGATTTCTTATTTTTGCATAGAATTTAATCTCTTATTAACTCGTAGTTATGCAACAAATTACCAATACTATATTAATGATTAGACCGGTAGCCTTTAGGATGAATGAAGAAACTGCTGTCAATAATTATTTTCAGAAATCAATAGCGGAAGAAAATGAAGCGATTACCAAAAAAGCACAAGAAGAATTTGATGCTTTTGTTAGCAAATTGCGTAAAGTTGGAGTAGAGGTAATTGTAGTTGATGACATTAAAGAAAATAATACACCGGACTCTATTTTCCCTAATAATTGGGTTTCTTTTCACGAAAATGGAAATGTAGCTTTGTATCCAATGTTTGCTAAAAATAGACGTCCTGAGCGTCGTGAAGATATTTTAGCAACTTTAGAAGAAAAAGGTTTTCAGATAAAAAATATAGTAGATTATACTACTGCGGAAGAAGAAGAAGTTTATTTAGAGGGAACCGGAAGTCTATTGTTAGATCGCGCCAATGAAAAAGCATATTGCGCATTATCTGATCGAGCAGATGAAGCTTTAGTGATAGAGTTTTGTGAAGAGTTTGAATACATGCCAATTATTTTTACGGCTAATCAAACGGTAAATGGAGAACGAAAAGCAATTTATCATACCAATGTGATGATGTGTTTAGCAGAAGATTTTGTAGTAATTTGTCTGGATACAATTGACGATAAAAAAGAGCGTAAAACAATTGTAAAAATCTTAAAGGAAGACGGTAAAGAAATTATAACTATTTCTGAAGACCAAATGCACGAGTTTGCCGGGAATATGTTACAAGTAGAAGGTGCTTTTCAGAAAAAATACTTGGTAATGAGTGAACGTGCACATCAAAGTTTAACGGCAGATCAAGTTGCTAAAATAGAAAAGCACTGTGAGATTTTAAGCAGTAATTTGCATACTATAGAAACCCTTGGTGGCGGAAGTGCCCGTTGTATGATGGCCGAAGTGTTTTTGCCAAAAGAGGATTAAATAAATTAATCTTCTTTTGCAATTTCATTTAGCATTCCTTTAAAAATAAAATAATGAAACGGGAGCATACTATACCAGTATGCTCTTCCGGCTAAACCTCTAGGTCTAAAAGTTGCTGTTTGATGAATGATATTTTCTTCATCTATACAAAACTCTAACCAAGCTTCTCCGGGAACGCGCATTTCGGCAAATAAAAGAAGACGTTTTTTTTCTTTATCAGCTAAGAGAACACGCCAAAAGTCTAACGAATCTCCTGTATTAATTTTATTGGCATGTGTTCTTCCTCTTCGTAAACCAACGCCTCCAAATAATTTGTCAAGAAAACCTCTGAATCTCCATAACGAATTTCCATAGTACCATCCATTTTCACCACCTATACTCCAAATTTTTTCAAGTGATTTTTCGGGATTTTCAGCCTTTTGCTGTTGATTATCTTTTATGCAACCATGGGAAGGTACTTTTACGTATTTATTGAGATCTTTTCTAAAACGTCCGCTTACTTTAGAATCTTTCCAGCTGGAAATAACCTGATTTTGTTCAATTTTATCAAAAGCTAGTTTAATGGCTTCTGTATATGAAATAGGCTGAATGTTCAGCATTTTTTGAAGTCGATTATCTTTAGAAACTACTTCTACCTTCATACTGTCAACCAAATTTGAAGCTAATTTATAAGAAGTAGAGGTTACAAAATATAGCCAATACGAAGATAATTTTGGGGATAAAAAAGGAACTCCTACAATGTGCAATTGTAAACCACGAATGTTAGAATACGAAAGCATCATTTTTTTGTAAGTTAAAATTTCGGGGCCGGCAATATCAAAATTTTCATCGTAACATTTTTCGTTGTCTAGAACTCCCATTAAAAACTGAAGTACATCTCTAATAGCAATGGGTTGTGTTTTGGTGTTTACCCAGCGAGGTGTAATCATAAAGGGAAGTTTTTCACAGAGATCCCGAATAATTTCAAAAGAAGAACTCCCTGAACCAACTATAATTCCGGCTTGTAAACAAGTAAGATGAAAGCTTCCTTTAGAAAGAATTTGACCAACTTTTTCTCGTGAACTTAGATGTTTAGAGCTTACTTTATCATTTGTCATTCCAGTTAAAAAGATGACTTGTTTTATTGATGTTTCAGCAACATATGTATTAAAATTTTTAGCTGCCTGTGCTTCTTTTTCATCAAAATCTGATGTAGATGAGGTCATAGAATGGATGAGGTAGTAGGCAGCATCAATATCTTTAGGTAAAATATCTTGCTCAACTTTTTTTAAAAAGTCAATTTCTACAATTTCTATCTTTTCTAAGGTTTCTTTATCAACAGAAAGTCTGTCGGCGCTTCTTACTGCGCAAACTACTTGATGATTCATCTCTAAAAGAAGAGGAAGTAAACGCATACCGATATAACCGTTTGCTCCCGTCAATAAAATTTTCATAGCATTATTTTACTTGAATTTACAGTAAAATATTTATATTTCCATAGAATAAAATTTATTGTTGCTTAGAAAATGAAAAACACATTAAAAGTTGTTTTGTTACTGGTGGGGAGCGGACTTATTTTGTATGGTTTGTACACGCTTTTTTTTCCACATATTTCTTTACAAAACGGAACCGATAAAGTTGCTGCAGATCAAGATAATATGCAATCTTTTGCTATGATTTGCCTTGGCGTTTTATCATTTATTGGTGGTGTTGCTTTTAAGAAAAGGTAATTTAAGCAAACGCAATTCCTAAAACCGTCATTATAGAAGAGCTGATATATTCTATCCCGATAGCGATAACAATAAAACCGATTATTCTAGATATGGCGTTAATCCCCGAGGCTCCCAAATATTTTACAATAAAATGAGCACTTTTTAGCATCAAAAAAGTAGCGGTACAAGTAAGTGCAATTGCTAATACAATAACAAGTCGGTCTAAAATTAAATGATGGTCTTCTTGTAAACCTATTAATAATGAAATTGCTCCCGGACCGGCAAGCATAGGGATGGCAAGAGGAGTGAGCGAAACACCGTCGCGTTCTTTTACATCGTTCTTTACTTTTTCACGATCCATTCCTTTGTGTTTATTGAACGATCCTGTTAATAAAGCAAATCCGGATGAAACAATAATTAATCCACCGGCAATTCGTAGAGATTCAATACTAATTCCGAAGAAATTTAAGATGTACTTTCCGGTAAAAAAAGCGATTGATAAAATTACAAAGGTATTAATTGCTGCTAATAATGAGGTTTTAGAACGTTCTGCTGAAGAGTCTTCTTTTGTTAATCCTACAAATACAGGAACCGTTCCTAAAGGGTTAATTACCGAGAATAAAGCGGCAAAAACATAAATAAATAAATCCATTAGTTTTTGCGGCAAATATGATCTGAAATCTATAGCTAAACGTAAGTTTTAATTTAAATGAATGTTACTCAATTATTAAAAAGAAACTATAAAAAAGCCCGAATGTTTATAAATTGTTTTTGGAAGATGTCCAATGATCTGCTTTGTAGTTGGTAAGCTTTTTCATAAAATTATGTATGCGTTTAGAATCGGCTTTAATTTTAATAAAATAATGGTCACGATAAATAGAATATTCTTCTGCTTTTCCTTTATAGAGTTTTAATTTATAAAAAGGAATTACAAGAGCATACGTTTCTAAAAGCGATCTAAACGTAACAATAATGCCGTCGGGGCGCATTTCTATTCCGCAAGTATTAATGTATTTGTCAAGAATAAGTAAGTTGTGAATTTCTATACTTGTAGTAGTAATAAATAATTTGCCACTACCAATTCCGCCTAATTTTATACGTTCCATTAGAGTAAAAGGCTTACCGACTTCAGCATTTATTTTTTCTTTTATTTCAGGCTTATTATAAGAAACGTTGAGTAGCATCGTAAATTTAAATTATTCTTGGGTAAAAATTTTACCTAAGTTAATAAACTCAATTGGACTTTTGAACCCAGAAATGCGGTTTAATATTCTCCCATTTCCACCATCCAAATAAAGTAAAGTTGGATAACTTTGGAGACCAATACTTTTTGCAATCTCAGCGCCTTCACCTTTTTCTCCATTAAGAGCTAAACTGATATATTCTTTATTATAGAAGTTGCCAACATTTTCGTTACGCAAGGTTTTTTTCTTTAATGATTTACAGACGCCACACCAATTGGCGTACAGGTAAATAAATACCAGTTTTTTCTCTTTTTTGGCTTTTTCTAAAGCTTCTTGATAAGTGCCATTATAAAAATCAATTCCTCTTTTTGTAGTTGAAGCGGAATTAGTAAAGCTGTAAAAAGTAAGCGATAAAACTAAGGTTGAAATAATTGTTTTTAGCGATAAATTCATTGTTCTATATTAGAAACTTTTTCAGTAATATATTGCATCAAAAAGCTAACCAAAAAAAGGTATATAAATTTACAAGTTAATTGGCTGATTAACAATTAAACAGTATTCTGTTAGGAATCAATTTTTTAAAGTTGATTTTTCCCTGATAAAAGATGGTAGTTTTTTAAAAAGGAAAGCCAAGCTAGAAGCTAGTCAACTCTAATTTTTAAATTATCTTTGTGCTTCAAATTTTTCATCCATGAATATTCAGGAAACACTTACACAGAAAGTAAACGAAGCAGTAGAGAAACTTCATTCAGCAAGTATAGACCACGTAGAGTTTCAAGCCACGCGCAAAGAATTTGCGGGCGATATTACGGTGGTTATTTTCCCGATGTTACGGCAAGTAAAAACGAATCCTGTAGTTTTAGGTGAAGCCATCGGAAACTATTTGAAAGAAAATGTAACGGAGGTTGCTGATTTTAATGTCGTAAAAGGTTTTCTAAATATTGTTTTAAGTGATAATTATTTTCTGAAAAGTTTTAACAACATTAAAGACGATACAAATTACGGAAGCATAAAAACCGATGAAAATTCACCAAAAATCATGGTAGAATATTCATCGCCAAATACTAATAAGCCGCTTCATTTAGGCCATATCAGAAATAATTTATTAGGCTATTCTGTAGCTGAAATTTTAAAAGCTGCCGGTAATACCGTTTACAAAACCCAAATTATTAATGACCGTGGAATACATATTTGCAAAAGTATGGTCGCATGGAGAGATTTATCTCCAAGAGATAAAAATGGAGAAAGAGAAACACCACAGTCTAGAAATATAAAAGGGGATAAATTTGTAGGTGAATATTATGTGAAATTTGATAAAGAATTTAAATATCAACTGAATGAAATTATTGGGGATGTAGTAAATAAAATTAATTCAGCTTTGAATAAAAGTATAGAGAATCAGGAATTTAATATTTATAAAGCAATTAAAAATTCTGAAATATCTGAAGAGTATTTTGATGCTATTGGTAAGTCTGTCAAAGAGTTTTATGGATTTGATAATTTAATCTCTGAAAAAGAAATAGAATCGTTGCCGTATTCAAATTTAGATTATATTTTCATTGAACAAGGTGAAAAAATTGAAAAGATAAAATCTTCAAGAGATAAATTTGTGGAAATATTTGGTGATTTATATCTAAATAAATCTGCAAAAGAAAAGTTTTCAGAAAAAGATATCAGAAAAGTAAAAGCCCTATTAGATAAAAACTTCACTAATGTTGTTCCAATTCTTTTAGAAGCCCAAAAAATGTTACAACTGTGGGAAGCCGGCGATGAAGACGTAGTGGCACTTTGGAAAAAAATGAACCAGTGGGTTTATGATGGTTTTAAAGAAACCTATCGAGAATTGGGCGTAGATTTCGATAAAAATTATTACGAAAGCGATACTTATTTATTAGGAAAAGAAGTGGTTAACGATGGACTTGAAAAAGGAGTTTTTTACCGAAAAGAAGATGGCAGCGTTTGGATAGATTTAACTGATGAAGGCTTAGATGAAAAAATTGTATTACGAGCCGACGGAACCGCGGTTTATATGACGCAAGATATCGGAACCGCAATTCAGCGGGTTAAAGATTTCGATATTAACGGAATGGTCTACACTGTTGGTAATGAACAAGATTATCATTTTAAAGTTTTATTCTTGATTCTGAAAAAATTAGGTTTTGAATGGGCAAATCATTTGTATCATTTAAGTTACGGAATGGTAGATTTACCAAGCGGAAAAATGAAGAGTAGAGAAGGAACTGTTGTAGATGCAGATGATTTGATAAAAGAAATGACTAAAACCGCTCAAGAAATTTCTGAAGAATTAGGAAAACTAGATGGTTATACCGAAGAAGAAAAAGAAAAGTTGTATAAAACCATCGGTCTCGGAGCATTAAAATATTATATTTTAAAAGTCGATCCCAAAAAACGAATTTTATTTAACCCGGAAGAGTCGGTAGATTTTCAAGGAAATACAGGTCCGTTTATTCAGTATACGTATGCTAGAATTCAATCCATTTTAAGAAAAGCAACTTTCAATTATCAAGAAGACATTCAATCATATAATTTACACGAGAAAGAGCGAGAATTAATTAAACAATTACAACTTTTTCCAGAACAAGTTCAGCAAGCTGCGGCACAACACAGTCCGGCTTTAATTGCAAATTACACCTATGATTTGGTAAAAGAATTTAATTCCTTCTATCAAAATGTAAGTATTCTGGGTGTAGATAATCAAGAAGAAAAAATTTTTAGAGTTCAATTAGCAAAAACTGTAGCTAATACCATAAAAAGTGCTTTTGAATTATTAGGAATAGATGTACCTGAACAGATGTAAGATAAAAGGTTTAATGTAAAGGGCGGCGTTTAATCATTCCGCCTTTTGTATCTTTTACCGGTGTCATTACCACAAACGCATTAGAATCTATTTTTAAGATTTCAGTATTTAATCGGTTAAGTTCTAGGCGAGTGATAACGGTATAAATAATATCTAATCGGTCGTCGCCTTGTGCGTGTTTTACACCGCGTTCACCTTTATAAACTGTTACGCCACGACGCATTTTATTGATGATCATTTCTCGAATTTCATCACTATGGACTGAAACTATATTTACAGCTATGTATTCTTCAATTCCTTCAACAACAAAATCGAGTGTTTTAGAGGCAGCGAAATAAGTAATCATAGAATATAAAGCGGCTTCAATAGAAAGTAACCACGCTGCAGTAGAGAAAATTATAACGTTTATAGCAATAATAATATCACCAATGGTAACGCCAAATTTTCTACTCAAATAAATTGCTAAAACCTCTGTACCATCAATTACAGCACCGCCTCTTACTGAAAAACCAATTCCTGCGCCTAAAAAAAATCCGCCAAAAACAGCTACCAATAATTTATCATCGGTAACTTCAGGAAAATGAACATTTGCAATAACTAAGGCCAATATACCAATAGCAATAGCGGTTTTTACGGCAAATTGTTTTCCTACAATATTAAAACCAAGTAAAACAAAAGGAATGTTGACAATTAAAATTAGCCAGTATAAAGGTAAATCTGTTAGTCCGGAAGAAAGTAAAGCAATTCCTGTAGCACCACCATCAATAAAATTATTGGGTAATAAAAAACTTTCTAAGCCAAAGGCAGCAGAAAAAATTCCGCAAAGAATAAATAAAATCTCTTTTACTAATTGTAATATAGATATTTTGAATTTTCTAAACGCTTTCGCAAACCTAAACTCAGAAACTGTTGCGCCAGGTTTAATATCATCTTCGGTTAAAATAAACCGATTTACAATTTTTCGCCAAAAGTTATTCATTACAGAGAAAATATTTCTTGCACCGAAGATAGATATTTAAAATGAAAGATAACACTTACAAAACTATTGTAAACTTAGAATTTTAATCGGAACACAAAATTTGGTGTTAAGCCTAATGCTTCTTGCTCTATAAGTTCAATGTCATTGTTATTTGGGCGCTCATAATAGGCATTTATAATATTTTTTCTGTCTAATAAATTCCAAATAGAAATACCTACGTAAGCATCCAGATTTTTGTTGAGGTTAAACTCTTTACTTGCAGAAACATCTACTCGTAAATAGTTTTTTAGGTTGCTACTGTTAGCTTCTTCATATTGAAAAATATTATTTTCAAGTCCATCTGCTGTTAGTGGTGTAAAGGGTTTTCCGGAACGCCAATTTATTCCTCCTGAAAATTTAAACTGATCTAAATTATAAGACGCTGCAACAGATAAGGAATTGATAATTTCTACATTATTCGGAAAACTAGTGTTTCCTAAATTATCGAAAATATAGTTATTGTTGGTAAGCGAATAGCTAATCCAGGCGCTCAGATTTTCAAAGCGTTTGTTAACTAAAAAATCAATTCCGTTAATCGTATAATCACCAATAATTTGTGCATACTGATACTGATTTTGAAATCCTTGACTTTGCGAGCTGATATTGTCTACTTTTTTGGTGTATGCTTCAGCGCTAAAAAGCCATTGATTTCTATAATATCGAAGTCCTAAAGAAAGCTGCTTACTCTTTAATATGGGAATGTCTTGTTGATTAGCTAATTGCCATCTTCTTTTTTCAATTCCTAAAAAATCAGTTTCAAAATCTATTATTTGTGTGGTGGTTTGGCTTTTTAACTCTCCTAAAACTTCTAGGGTGAAAAAATCTAAAAAACGCTGATTAAAAGTAATACGAGGTTCTGCTAATAATAAATTAAACTTGTTGAAGTAATTAAACCTTCCGCCAATTTCAGCTCGTGTTTGCTTATTGTCAGATCTGTATTTTATGGATGAAAATAGCGCGTGAGTGGTTAATGATTCTTCATCTTCTTGCATAAAAGAAGGGTTGCTAATTTTTTCGGTATCACGAATATTCGTTCCTATAAATTCATATCCATTTTGAAATTGGAAATACTTATTGAAATTTAGAAGCGTATTAATTTTTAGCCCAAATTCATTTACATTATTTTCTTGGTAAACCCGTTGATCTTCAAAAACGTCGGCATTAGTTCCGTTAACATTGTAATTTGAATAATAAAATTGAGTAGAGCTTTCAAAATTATTGCTCCATGTTCTGTTATGATGAATACCAAAACCTAAACTTTTTTGAGACAAACTACTTTCTCTCGAAACTAGATTGCCGCCGATTAGTGCATTTTCTGTAAAAGCTAAATCATTTCCGGTGTAAATGAAATTTACACGTAATTTATCTTGGTCAGAAAAATCATATAGCCAACGTACACTTGCATCAAAAAAATTAAAATCTTGGTCGCTATTGATACTTTGTGGAGTGCTGGAAGTTATTTCGGTATCTTGAAAAGCTCGATCGTAGTATTGATAATAAGTAGGGGTAATAAAAAAACCGTTTATTGAATTTCTTGCAGAAACTTGAATAGAAGATTTTTCACCTAGAGGGGTATCAACAAATCCATGAGTGCTTATAAAATTTACACCGACTTCTCCATAAAAATTTTTGTTGAGGTCTTTTTCGGTTTCCATGGAAATAACACTGGAAACGCTATTGCCAAAAGCCGGGTTTGTACCATTTTTTATAAGACTTACTTTTTTTGTTTGATATGGATTGAAGGAAGAAATTAAGCCAAAAAAGTGTCCATATTGATACATTCTAATGCCATCCCACAAAATTAAATTCTGATCGTTGGTGCCACCGCGGACATTAATATTAGAAACTGTTTCATTTACACTTTCTACACCGGGAAGTGCTTGTAATGTTTGTAAAGCATCGGGCTCTATTAGACCGGGAAGGATTCCGAAATTTTTATAGTTAATTTCAAAAACACCATTATTTTTTTTGTTGATTCCTTTTGCTAAGAAGTTAGTAAGCATAACTTCTTCTAGCTTTTCTACAGGTTTAAAATTTTCGTGATCTTTTTTTTTTTGAATCGCAATAATATTATTGCTTATAGCTTGAAATAAAAAGTTGGTTTGCTTATTTAGATAAGTCATCGTTTCGTTGAACGATAAGTTAGTATCAGGAGGAATAAGCTCAATTTTTTTTACATCACGATTTGCATAAGAAAATTTGATGTTAAAACGCTTTTCAATTTGAGTTAATATTTGTGTAAGTGGGAGTTTTTTTTCTTGGGTTTGTGCAGTGATACTTCCCAAAGAAAATAATATAATAAAAAATAAACAGTATATTTTTTTACTCACGTTCACTTAAGATTACAGTACTGTTGTTTTGCTCGTACGTTAGATTAAAAGGAACGGTAATAGATTGTAAGGCCGTTTTTAAATCGTTATGTACAAAGCTTCCGGTAAACAACTCGTCTGTATCAAAAGTAAGTTTTTTTAACGTAATCTCTATATTATATTGGCGTTCTAATTCTGAGATAACTTGTTCTAGCGGTACGCTGTTAAAGCTACTTACGCCATCTAGCCAACTTGGTTTACGCGCAGAGATACCTTTTTGATGGGTGATGTTTCCAATTAACTGAAAATTTTCTCCGGCAGCTAATTTAATTTCTTTTTGTGGTGTAGTTACTTTCACTAAACCTTCGTAGCAAGTTACTTCTAAATAATCTCCACGTTGCTTTACATTAAATTTAGTGCCTAAAACACTAATATTTCCAGCTGTGGTTTCTACCGTGAATTTTTTTCCTTTGGCAACTTCAAAATAAGCCTCTCCGTTAAGTTTTAACAGACGGTTTTTATTCCATTTAGATTTATAATAAGTCAATGAAGAACCATCATTTAGTTCTACAGAAGATTCATCGGGAAGAATTACATGTTCTGTTGTTCCAGCTAGTGCTTGTATTTCTGTAGCAGAATTGTAAGAAATAGCAAAATATACTGAAAACGCAATTGCTGCAACTGCTGCAACTTTAAGAAGCTGTTTAGTCCAAGAAGATTTTTGTTTAGATTCTTCTATAGCCGCATTTATTTTTTGAAAGCTTTTTGCTTTATTATATGCGGGAACTGTAAACTGCTCTGCGGTTTCAGCTATTTTTTTATAATCCTGATACTCTTCTAATTGGCGTAACTCGTTCAGCTCTTCTTGTGAGAGCTGATTGTCTAGCCATTTTTGTATGAGTTTTTCTTGCTTCATCTTTTTCATTTCTCTGCTTATAAAACAATTAGATAGCTTTTTTTCCTACCCCGTCATTAAATTTCTTTAATATCTTTTCTTAATTTTTTAAGCGCACTGTAAATTCTTTTTTCAACTGCTTTTCTAGAAATACCTAATTCTTCTGCAATTTGTTTATGTCTTTTTCCTTCTACACGATTCATTAAAAAAGCGGTTCGTTGCGCATCGGTTAAATTGGCAAGTGCTTTTTGATATTTTTTTAGGTATTCTTCTTCCTCTAGTAAAAATTGAGGATCTTGATTGTCTATATTGGCTCTTTTGCTTTTCTGATATTTTAAAACAACCTTTTTGTGCTTAGCTTCATTAAGCATTAAATTATTTGCGACAGTAAAAAGAAAACTTTTTGCTTTATCAGGAGGAACGGTTTTGCAATTTTTCCAAAGCTTTATAAAAGCTTCTTGCATTTTATCTTCGGGATTTAAATCTTCACCAAACTTAAAATAGAGAAAATTAAAAATATGGTCTGCATAAGTGTCATAAATCTTAGCGAAAATGGACTCTTTGCATACGTTATCATTTAACTTTTTTGTCATTTTTAATTTAATTTTCGCAGTAAATTTAGAAAAAAATTAATGTATTGGTAGGAATTTTTTATTTTGTGTTGTTCTATTTTTGTAAATTGACGGGTAAAATGAGAAAAATATGAAAACCAATTTATTAAACTCTCTTTTGCTTTATTGGTCTTTTGAAAACGCTGAGATTGTAAATGAGGGCCTTTCTAGTTTAAGCTCTGTTAATTTATCTGGTTTTGCTAAACAAGATAATACTAATATTGAAGAAGTTACATGTTTGGCGGTTTTATATCCTCTTTTTTTAGAGGTTTATAGTGAAAAAGAGATGATTGTTGTAAAGTTGAAAGAAGAACAAGATTTTGCAGCTTTTTTAGCTGAAATAGATGAAGATTTAATTGTTAGATTGAATTTTCCTTTAAAAATAATTATTAATGATAAAGAGGAGGTAATCGCTTCTGAAGAAAAGTTTTTAGCCACAATTAGTAATCAGCTAAATAATATGAATAAATCTTCACAAGCAGCTTTTTATAAAGAAAAAAATAGAGCCGTAAATTGTGTCTCTTCACCATATATTTTCAGATGAAACCATTTGGAAATTGTTAGTTGTTTTTAGTTAAACATTTTTTATTATTTGGGGTGAAAAAGTCGTTGTAATGACGGCTTTTTCTTTTTTTATAAAAAAAAACGCCCGTTAAAAAACAGGCGTTCTCATTTATAAAATTAAGATTTTACTCTCTAATATGTCCGTCTCCAAAAACATAATATTTATTAGTCACCAATTGTTTTAATCCTAACGGACCACGGTGGTGTAATTTATCTGTGCTTATTGCTAATTCTGCCCCAACACCCATTTGTCCGCCATCTGTAAATCTGGTAGAAGCATTGTGGTAAACAGCAGCACTATCAATTTGTTCCATAAATTTAGCCGCTTTCTCTTTATCTTCAGTTAATATGGAAGCAGAGTGACCACCTGAATATTTGTTGATCATTTCTATAGCTTGGTCAAGACCATCAACTTCAGCTAATAGAATTTTAAGCGCTAAAAACTCTTCATACCAAATATCTTCGTTTGGTATTTTATCTTCGTTGCTGAGTGTTTTTCCTACCTTGTTATCAACTAAAATATCAACATTCACTTTCTTCATTACTTCTTGAAGCTCTTTAAGTTTCGTTTCGTAATTAGGAATATTTTTGTCGATTAATACTTTATCTAGAGCATTGCAACCAGAAATTTTATCTGTTTTTGCATTTACAATGACTTTTACTGTTTTCTCCCAATCAGCATCTTCGGCAACATATAAAAAGTTGTTTCCTCTACCACTAATAAGTACAGCGCAAGTGGCGTGATCTTTAACAAATTTAATTAAACGTTCACTTCCGCGAGGAACGATAAGATCTAATTTTTCGGTAGGGTTTCTTAAGAACTCTTGGGTTTCTTCACGTTTTAAGTGAAGTAGTTTGATCCAATCTTTAGAGAGGTCGTTTTCTTCTAAAGCCTCATGCCAGCATTTTTCTAAAATTAAATTACTGTTGATAGCCTCTTTTCCACCTTTTAGTAAAATTTTATTATTGGCTTTAAAAGCGAGAACTGCAGCTTCAATTGTTACATCCGGACGAGATTCGTAAATAATCATAATTGTTCCGAAGGGAGCAGTTCTATTAGTTATTTTTAAACCGCTATCTAAAGTAATGTCAGAAATTTCTTTTCCGACAGGATCTTCTTGTTCTTTTACTTCTTTAATAGCTTGAATCATGCCGTCAACTTTAGCTTCGTTTACAACCAATCGGTCGTATAAAGCTTGATCGTCACGATTAAAAGCCTCAAGATCTTTTTGATTTTCTTTTATAATATTTGCTCGTTCTCGATCAATAATTTTCATCATTGATTCTAGAACTTTATCTTTTATTTTTGAACTTAAAAGTTTCATGTGTTGTTTTTAAAAATTAAACTTACTTTTTATGAAATAAATTTAGTACCTACTTCTTTATCGTCTATAATATCTACAATAACATTTTGACGTTTTCCGTTCGCGATGTAAGTAGGGATGTCTTTTCCAGCAGCACCTTTGGCAATTTTCAGTTTAGACTCCATTCCGCCACGGCCTTCTCCTTCTTTTTTACCGGAAGCTTTTACATACTTTTCAACATTTTGATTAACTTTTACTTCGGCTAATTTTGTTGAATTTTCATCATCTGGATGTCCGGTATAAAGTCCATCTGTATCCGTTAAAATTATTAGTCTATCCGCATCAATTAACTCGGCTACTAGACTTGCTAATTCATCATTGTCAGAAAACATAGACATAGTTAATGAAACAGCATCGTCTTCGTTGGCTATAGGGATAATTCCTTCAGAAAGAAGACCTTCATAACAGTTTATCATGTTTTCACGATATTTTCCCGGAGTAAAGTCCCTTTTTGTGGCTAGCACTTGTGCACAACGCATTCCGTAATCGTGAAAAATACTGTAATAGTGGCGCATCATTCTGGGTTGACCTACTGAAGAATATACTTGTCTTCTTGTAGATTTATCTTCGATTGAACATTCTCCTAAGACTTCTTTACCTGCAATAGCTGAACCAGAAGAAACTAAAACCACCATAATATCTCTTTCATACAAGACAGAAATTTGTCGTACAAGTTCTTTTAATACAGGGCCTAAAATTCGGTTATCTTTGTTGGTTAATACATTAGTACCAACTTTTACTACAATTCTTTTAATTGACATAATTTGGTTTTGTTGGTTATTTATTTATTGTTCGCCAAGCTCTACAGCTCGGTCAAATGCAGCATAAGCAGCATCTTGAATTAGTTGTTTTACATTATTGTCTTCCATAGAGTCTAACGCTGCTCTGGTGGTTCCGCCTTTTGATGCAACACGATCCATCCAAGATTTTGGTGAAAGATCAGATTGATTAAATAACTCTACAGCACCTTCAAAAGTGTTGCTCACTAAGACTTTTGAATCGTAATCTGAGAATCCCATTTTAAGTGCGGCCTCAAGCATAGATTGCATAAAATAAAATACATAGGCAGGCCCACTTCCTGAAATTCCTGTAGAGGCATCAATAAAGTTTTCGGTTTCCACATGAATAGATTCGCCTGTTGTATCAAGTAAGCTACGAACCATAATTAATTCTACCTTAGAAACTGCCTCAGATTCCGTATACGAGGTGACGCCTTTGCCAACCTGCGCCGGTAAATTGGGCATTGTTCTAATAACTTTTTTTGCACCTAATCGCTCTTTGATAGAATCTATAGTGACTCCGGCCATCAACGATACAAATATTTGTTGATCGTTTATCATCGGTTTAATTTGACTAAATAAGTCATCGCTATGATACGGTTTTACCGCAATAAAAACTACGTCGGCTTTAGGGAGACAATCTTCTAAATTGTCGTATACATCAAAGTGAGAAACTTTTTCTAAACTTGAAATTTTTTCTGGATCAGTGTCATATATTTTTAGATTATGCTTAGCCAGTAAAGGAGATTTTGCCATTCCTTCTGAATAAGTTAATCCCATATTTCCTGCTCCAATAACTAATACTTTCATTTTTTCAATTTATTGATTATCAGTATAATTTTTTCTATTCAATAAGGCACAAGTTTTATGCAGAAGTGCCTTATAAAATAATTGGTTTTATGTAATTCAACAATTTAACAAATATCAATTGGTTTAGCTGTGCCTTTTACATTATTTTAATAAAATAGCTGTGATATATGAATTGATTTGTTTTTATGTTGTATTGGCTTAGGTGACAAAGCGTCGTAAACTCGCAAGTATGTCAGTTAATGTTATCTTAAATCGAAATAAAAAAAAGCCTTAGCTTGTCGGCTAAGGCTTTTAAAAAATAAAATTATTTTATTTTTAATCTTTTTTATTGTTGTTCTCTTTTGAAGAACCTTTTTTATCTTCTCTTGGCGGTCTAGCAAGTAAAGCTTTTCTAGAAACTTTTTCTTTTCTAGTTTTTGGATCTACACCAAAATATTTCACATCAATAACGTCACCAAGATTCAATACATCGGTTACATTATTAGTACGCTCCCAAGCTAATTCAGAAATATGTAATAAGACTTCATTTCCTGGTGCTTCAGTATATTCAACGACTGCTCCAAAGTCTAAAAGCTTAATTACTTTTACTTCATAAACGCTTCCTTTTTCAGGTTTAAAGGTTACTGAATCAATCTTAGCTAAAACTTTGTCAATTCCTTCTTGCTGAGTCCCTAATATTTCAATAATACCTTCTTCGGTTACAGGATCTTCATTGATTACAATTTCAGTTCCAGTTTCTTTTTGAAGTTCTTGAATTACTTTTCCTCCAGGTCCGATCATTGCACCAATAAATTCATTTGGAATTCTTCGGGTAATAATTTTTGGAGCGTGTGCTTTTACCTCTTGATTTGGTGCAGAAATAGTATCGGTGATTTTACCTAAAATATGAAGTCTTCCTTCTCTTGCTTGTTTTAGTGCGTTGACTAAAATTTCGTAAGAAAGTCCTTTAATTTTGATATCCATTTGACAAGCCGTAATACCGTCTTCTGTACCGGTTACTTTAAAGTCCATATCTCCTAAAGCATCTTCATCTCCTAAAATATCAGAAAGAACTGCATAATTATCACCTTGAGAAATTAATCCCATAGCGATACCGGATACCGGCTTTTTTAAGTTAATACCAGCATCCATTAATCCCATAGTTCCTGCGCAAACAGTAGCCATTGAAGAAGAGCCGTTGGATTCTAATACTTCTGAAACTACACGAACCGTATAAGGACAATCTTCCGGAATCATTCCTTTTAATGCTCGTTGTGCTAAATTTCCGTGACCAATTTCTCTTCTAGAAGTTCCTCTAATTGGATATGCTTCTCCCGTTGAAAAAGGAGGGAAGTTGTAATGTAAATAAAATGTTTCTTCACCTTGATGGGTTGGTAAGTCTACTTGATTTGCTTCTCTTGAAGTTCCTAAAGTTACCGTAGCTAAAGCTTGTGTTTCCCCTCTTGTGAAAATTGAAGATCCGTGAGTTGAAGGTAGGTAATCTACTTCGCACCAAATTGGACGAACTTCGTCAGTTTTTCTTCCATCAAGACGAATACCTTCTTTTAAGGTTAAATCACGAATTGCTTCTTTTTGCGATTTTTTGAAGTATTTTTTAATTAAGTCACTATTTTCTTCTAATTCTTCTTCAGAAAATAAAGCTTGTACTTCTTCTTTTACATTTGCAAAAGCATCTGTACGGTCTTTCTTTCCGTGACCTCCTTTTGCAATATCATACACTTTTTGGTATGTAGCTTCGTGTACTTTTTGTTCAATAGCTTCGTCGTTACGCTCTTTTTCGTACTCACGTGTTTCTTTCTTTCCGAAAGCTTCTGCTAATTTACGTTGTGCTTCACATTGCTTTTTGATGGCTTCGTGAGCAAACTTGATAGCTTCTGCCATTTCTTCTTCAGAAATTTCATCCATTTCTCCTTCAACCATAGAAACACTGTCCTCTGATGCACCAACCATCATGTCGATATCGGCTTCATCTAATTGAGCGCGACTTGGATTAATTATAAATTCTCCGTTGATTCGCGCTACTCTTGCTTCTGAAATAGGATATTCAAAAGGGATGTCTGATAACTGTATAGCTGCTGAAGCGGCCAATCCTGCTAAAGCGTCTGGCATAACTTCTTCGTCATGCGACATTAGCTGAATCATTACTTGTGTTTCAAACTTGTAATCGCTTGGGAAAAGTGGACGTAGTACACGGTCTACCAAACGCATAGTTAAAATTTCTTCGTTACTTGGTCTAGCTTCTCTTTTAAAGAATCCGCCCGGGTATCTTCCTGCTGCAGCAAATTTTTCGCGATAATCTACAGTTAATGGAAAGAAATCCATCGTGCTTGGTTTGTAAGAAGATACAACCGTACAAAGTAACATAGCGTCACCCATTTGTACAACAACAGACCCGTGGGCTTGTTTTGCTAATTTTCCGGTTTCGAGAGAAATGGTTCTTCCATCTCCTAAATCGATAACCTCTTTAAATGTTTGTGGAATCATAGTTTTAAAATCTAATTAAACAATGGTCGTTGTGTTGTTGTGTAGTGGTGTGACCAATGAAAAACTACCCTTTTGCCAAGGGTGACATTTATATTTAAATAAAAAAAGGGGCATAAAAGCCCCTAATTTTTTTATTTTCTTAATCCTAATTCTTTTACAATCTCACGATATCTCATAATATCTTTTTTCATAAGATAATCAAGAAGGCTTCTTCTTTTACCTACTAAGGCTACAAGCGATCGCTCTGAGTTAAAATCTTTCTGATTGTTTTTTAAGTGCTTAGAAATGTGTGCAATTCGTTTTGTAAATAAAGCGATTTGCCCTTCTGTTGAACCGGTATCGTTTTTACCGCTACCGTGCTTTTCGAACAATTGTTCTTTTTCGTCTTTTGTTAAGTACATGCCAATATTTTTGTAAATGATTTTTATGTATGATAGTTTTTCTATCAAAGCGGCAAATATATGATTATTTTTTGTAATTTATTTCTTGAAAAGTCAATTTTTTCTTTTATAAGTGCTTCGTTTTTTTGTTTAAATTTTAATTAATTTTTTAGTCATTAATAAAAAATAGAGGTCTTATTTTGACTTGTGATTCTAGAGAAAGTTAAGTACATTACTAACTTACCTGTATTTAGCGGTGAAAGTTATGAGGATTTTTATTGTAATTTTAATTTTCAACTCTGTTTTAAGTCTTTCTGCTCAACAAAAAATTGTTGTAGTAAATAGGGAGACGCATGAAGTTGTATCTTTTCCTAAAATCACTTATTTGAAAAATGATAGTATAGTTTTGGGTGATTCTTCTGGTGTTTTTCAATATAAAAATAGTATGCGTGTTGAGGTTTCTTGTATAGGTTACGAACCTTTTAAAATTGAACGTAACTTAGATAAGGATACAATTAGTTTGAAAAAGAAAGTTACAACTTTAGAAGAAGTTATTATTACAGGGAAATCCGAACCTAAATATGAGGAATACGGATTTCATAATTGGCGAAAGAAAACATTTAGGATTTCTTCTGTTGAACAAAAGTTTTATCCAGGTGTTTATATTAAAAATCCTTTAAAAGAATCGAAAGCTTTAATAAAGAAGGTTTACTTGAAAATTAAAAGTAAGAAAAAAGGAAGTTATGTTAGGTTACATATTTATGCTTTTAATACTGAAACTCAAAAAATAGAGCGGGAGTTATTACAAGAAAACATAATCTTAAGCGTAAAAAACTCTAATAAATTGAAGGTGATAAATATTGAAGATTATAAAGTTGAATTCCCGAAAACAGGAGTGATTGTAGCTATTGAATTAATTAAAAATACAGACTCTATAAATATTGCTTTTGGAAAGAGTAAGTCTGAAAATATTAGTCAGACGTATTATGTAAGACCTAAATATGAAAAGCATAAACCTATCAAAATAGAAATGGGAGAAAAAGGTAATTTAAATTATATGTTCGGTGTTTTAGTAGCTTATTAGCAAATAAAAATCAATCTAATCTGTTGCACTTATCATTTGAACATGGTAAATAAAAAGTTTCAGGTTTAAACAATTCATTTTATTTTCTATTTTTGTGTCGTGAAAAATAATTTGGTACATACTATCTTAATGTCATTTTTGGCTGTTTGTGTTCTTGTATCAACAAGTTCGTTTACGGTTAATAAGCGCTTTTGTGGTGAATCTCTAATAGAAGCGAGTATTTTTACTGAATTACAAAATTGTAAACATTCGATCTGTAAAAATTTTCACGCAGAAAATAAGCATTCACAAAAAGTTGCTGAAAATTGCTGTAAAGAAACCAGTGATGTTATTTACGGACAAGAAAATTTAAGTCTTAAGAAACTTGAGTCTAAAAAAATTAAATTTCACAAGCAGCATTGGTTAATTGCAACCCAAGTTTTTAGTGGCTTTTTACAAAAAATTAAGGTAGAAAAAAAACTTGTCTTTTACGATCCGCCATTATTTCCTCAAAAGAATCTACTTCAGCATTACCAAGTCTTTATTATTTAATGTTTGCATTTACTTTTTGTAAATGATTAGTATAATTTAATTGAATTGTTTAAAAAAAAGACAATTCAGTTCAACAATATTTTGCAAACATTAATTATGAAATACCTATTTAATATATTATTTCTTAGTGTTTCTTTGCTTAGTTTTTCACAAGAAAAGATTCAAGGAACCATTTTAGAAAAAAATGATAAAAATAAATCTCTTCCTTTATTAGGTGCCAATGTTTATTGGTTAAATACCGACGTAGGAACGGTAACCGATTTTGATGGAAAGTTTTCTCTTTCTTATAAAAAAGAATATCAGAGACTTGTCATTAGTTATGTGGGGTTTAAAACCGATACCATTACCGTGAAAAATCCGTCTAAAAAAATAACGCATAAGTTAACACCGAAGAGTTCATTAGATGAGGTGAAAGTAGTTTCAAGAAAACAAGCTACTTCGCGTTCTTACCTTGATTCACAAAACACAATGAATGTCAGTAGCGATGAGTTATTAAAAGCAGCTTGCTGTAATTTATCTGAAAGTTTTGAAACCAATCCGTCTATCGATGTAAATTTTGCCGATGCTATTTCAGGAACGCGTCAAATAAAAATGTTGGGCTTAACCAGTCCGTATATTCTTATCGCAATGGAGAATATTCCAACAGTTCGTGGTGCCGCACAAGCTTACGGATTAACCTTTACGCCGGGAACTTGGGTAGAAAGTATACAAATTACCAAAGGAGCCGGAAGCGTAGTAAATGGTTACGAAAGTATTGCCGGACAAATTAATGCAGAACTTCAAAAACCCTTAAAAGATGATAAGCTTTTTGTTAACTTATACGGTGCTAGCAGTACAAGATTAGAAGGAAATGTACATTACAATACCAGTGTTAGTAAAAAGTGGAGTACGGGCGTATATGTGCATGGAAATATGCATCAAGAAAAACACGATGTAAATGATGATGGTTTTCTAGATATGCCTTTGTATGAACAAGTGAATGTAATGAATCGTTGGCAATATACCGATAATGAAAATGGACTGGTTGGTTTTATTAACCTTCGTTTTTTAGATGATTATAAACAAACAGGTGAATTAAATTTTGATCCTAAAACCGATAAATTAACCACCAATGCTTGGGGAAGCGAAATAGAAACCAGACGCTACGATATTTCCGGTAAATTAGGCTATGTAAATCCAGATTTACCCTGGCAAACTTTAGGTGTTCAATTTGCCGTAAGTAGTCATCAACAAGATTCTTATTTTGGGTTGAGACAATATAATATTGAACACAACAGCATCTATTCAAATATTATGTACAATTCTATCATTAGTGATTCTAGACATAAAATTAAAACCGGAATTAGTTTTACTTATGATGCGTATGATGAATTGGTAGAAACACAGAATTTTGAACGAATAGATAATTCTGTCGGTGGTTTTTTTGAATATCAATTTGATAATTTGGAAAAGCTAAATTTAACCGCAGGTGCACGAATTGATAATCATAATCGATTAGGTTTATTTGTTACGCCAAGATTTCACATGCGTTATACGCCTTGGGGAAAATCTGCTTTTCGAGCTTCTTTTGGTCGCGGAAAACGTTCTGCTAATATTTTTGCTGAAAATCAAAACTTATTTTCAACGGCAAGAAATATTAATATTATAGAATCGGAAGGTGGCGATATTTATGGTCTAGATCCTGAAATAGCGTGGAATTACGGTGTGTCTTATCTGCAAGGTTTTAATTTGTTCGGCCAAAAAGGAGATGTTGCTTTTGACTTTTACCGAACAGACTTTAAAAATCAAGTGGTGGTAGATTGGGAAAATCCACGAGCAATCAGCTTCTATAATTTAGAGAATGAAAGTTCTGCTAACAGTTTTCAAGCTGAATTAAACTATAATCTTTTAAAAGGATTCGATACGCGTTTTGCCTATAAATATTATAATGTAAAAACTAAATATCAAACAGGAGAAAAAATAAAACCCTTAACAGCGCAGCATCGTTTTTTTGCAAATGCTTCCTATGCAACACCTGTAAAAAACAATAGTCGCTGGAAATTTGATATAACCTATAATTGGCTAGGGAAACAACGCTTTGCTTCAACAGCAAGCAATCCGTCACAATATCAATTACCGGAATATTCACCTGAGGTGAATACAGTAAATGCTCAAATCACGAAAGTTTTTTCACCAAAATTTGAAATTTACGTCGGAGGAGAAAATATTACTAATGTTCGTCAACCCAACCCGATTTTAGGAACCGAAAACCCATTTGGGTCAAATTTTGATAGTACATTTGTATATGGTCCAATTTTTGGAAGCTTATATTATGCCGGTTTACGGTATCGAATTAAATAATTATAACTTATAAAACTGAAAAAAATGAAAAATATATTTTTATTCATATTTGTATTGACAACAACATTTTGTGTAGCTCAAAAACGCAATGCTAAAGCTACTCTACAAGTAGATGGCGTTTGCCAAATGTGTAAAGAGCGTATAGAAAAAGCCAGTATAAAAGCAAAAGGCGTAAAAATAGCCGATTGGAATGTGGAAACCCACGAATTAAAACTGATTTATAATCAGAAGAAAACCAGTTTAGAAGATATTAAAAAAAGTATCGCAGCTGTTGGTCATGATGTGGAAGAGATGAAAGCTACAGATGAAGCTTATAATAGTGTTCATCCTTGCTGTCGTTATCGTGATGAGGTTGTGCAAGATGATCATAAAACGGGAAAGACAGAATAAGTCTGTTTTATAGATTATGAGTAGAGGATTTGTTAAAGAAGATGATCAAGAAGAAAAACCGATTATTCCCCCAAGAGCTGCGCTACCGGAGGGCGTAACAAATTATGTTACCCCTAAAGGCTATAAAGCATTAGAGGGTGAAAAGTTAGCACTAGAAAATGAAAGAAAGAATTTACCCAAAGAAAATGAAACGGAAAGAAGACGTGCAGCAGCAGTAATTGATGGAAAATTAAGTCTCTTAAAAGAGCGAATAGCTTCGGCTAGAGTTTTAGAGGTAAAAGATCAACCCAAAGATGAAGTTAGGTTTGGAGCTGTAATTCAATTAAAAATAAATGAGAAACTTCAACAATTTCAAATTGTAGGGGTAGATGAAGCTGATATAAAGTCTGGAAAAATAGCCTTTGTAGCACCCTTAGCTAAAGCTTTAACGGGTAAAAAAGCTGGTGAAATAACCACTTTTGAATTGGGTTCAGAAAAAAGGAGTATCGAAATTATTTCCATCAATTATGAATATTAATAATTTAGAACAAGGTTTTTTTGGAATCGGAATACAGAATGGAAAAACACCTGAAAATTTAGGAGTTTTATGGCGTTCTGCGCAAAATATGGGCGCAAGTTTTATTTTTACCATTGGTCATCGATATGCAAAGCAAGCTTCAGATACCCATAAAGCGGTAGGGGCAATGCCTTATTTTCATTATAAAACCTTTCAAGATTTTTATACCCACCTTCCTAAAGGAGCAATGTTAATAGGGGTGGAGTTGGATAAAAATGCGGAAGCATTAGAAAAATTTGAACACCCAAGAAGAGCTGTTTATTTATTAGGCGCGGAAGATCATGGTTTAACTTTAGAAGCAATAAAACACACACATAAATTAGTTAAATTTTCAACTAGCTTAAGTGTAAATGTATCTGTTGCCGGAAGTATTGTAATGTACGATCGCGGATTAAAGGGAACCAAAATATATTAATTGTTCACACGATCTTTAATTTTTTGATAAGCTTCTAAAATGGATTTTTCCGGTTCTATTATATTGTTAGCTCCCCAAAAATCAGCATCAGAGAATCCACTAATATTATCGTTCATAATGATAGAAGGATTAATTAAATTACTTCTGTTTCGTTTACTTTTTTCGGTTAAATATTTGCGTTCTGTTACTAAAAGTTCACTTCTAAACTTATAACGGGAATTAAAAAGTCTTTTTTTCCAATTTACAACCATTTCAACAAACACGTTTGCATAGCTGTAGTACCATTTGCCATTTTGATTTAAGTAATCTATTTGATAGTGAGTTTCTACAGGGAATACTTTTGCTTTTCCAGGTTTTTTTAAAACAAACATTCGAATAGCCTCAGTTCTGTCTTCTACATTTAAATGATAATCTGCTTTTATGAGCGTTAACGATTCAGCATCTATAAATAGTTTGCCGTAATACCAAGGCTGGTGTTTTCGCTTTTGATCAAAATTGATTACATATACATAGTTGCCGTTTATTTGAGTAGGCTCATTAAATGTAAAGTTATATTCTCTTAATAGGCTTTCTTCGTATAGAAATTCCGGATATTTCATGATGTCTATATATAATGTGCTATATGGGCCGCCCCTTAATTTCAAGACTACTGTATCTAACCGAGTGTAATCTGTACTTTTTCTCGCCTTATCTACTAGTACTTTATCATGTTCTGCAGAGGTATAGGGTTGTTTATGGATTTTTATTAGTGCTTCAGACAGAGAGATATTTGTGTTTCTTTGCTGGATAGATTCCCTGTAAAATGCCGTCATTTCTAGAGGTTTATCAATATACTTTTTCCCTTTATTGCTCATTGTTTTTTGTACGATTTCCTCCGCATCGTTATGCGCATACAAAATAACATCTTCGAGCTTTTCAATTGTTGGGTTTAAAAATATTTGCATATCAGTAGTTGAAAAATAATCTAAATGAATTGTTTTAGATTGGAACCCGATAAGCGTTGTAGTTACCGTCGCATTTTTTATTTTCTTAGGAATTTTCATTGAGAAATAACCATTTTCATTGGTTAGTGTGGAGATATTATAATTATCCAGCGTTAAATGTGCAGAGGCTATGGGTTCACTATTGTCTTTATTATATACAATCCCTTTAAATTGAACATAATTTTTAGAAGAAGAAATTTCTTGAAAAGCAGAAACGTTAATGCCGCTGAAGATGAAGATCAATAAAATTATCTTTTTATAACTAATATGACTAAAATGTACCATGGCCAAAGTTTTAAAGATTAATACTATTAGAAGATACTGATATTAAGTCTATTAAAAAAGCTGTTTCTGTTTTTTAGCAATTTACATACGAATTAAAAGCAGTAAATTTTGTTTTCACCTAAACAATTGATGTTTTTGAGTGTATTTAAGATCTCATTTTTATTAAAAATCCTACTGATTTATTTCTTTTAACTATATTTTAACTATTGTAAACCCTTATTAATATTGGCTTAACATCTAGATGATTAAGGTTTTACACTTTTTTCTTGCTCTATTGAGATTCTGTTTGTAGTTTTATCGAATAAATAACACACTTAATCGATATTTTTAATTGAGTAATAATTACTACATATTTTTAATAATTGTATTACACGTTTTAAGCGCGAATGCTCAGCAAGAGTTATATAGAAATTCTTTTGAGTCGACACCTTTAAGCGTTCAGCAGTATACAGGCAATCCAACAGTACATGGTAATATCATTTCTTCTAAATGGACAAGTTTGAGTGGTAATACATTTTCGCAAGAGAATGGAAATACTGGAAATGCTTTAGGTCTAAGTCATAATGGGGATATGACTTATATATTAACCTTAACAGTAGCGCCCGGCGAGGAGATTAATTTAAGCGCTGTTAATTTTTGGAGAGAGAAAAGTAAAGCTAGTATGAATTGGTCGTTAAGTGTAAACCAAATAGAAGTAGCTATTGGAAGTACTCCACACAATGGTTCAATTATAGGAAACACAAGCTTTTCAACCCCTATAAATAATCTAACAGGAACAGTAGATATAGAAATTACAATAAATGGAACAGGAAACGGTACATTTAGTCTAGATGATTTTGTTCTTTACGGAACAACCACTGATCCTTGTCCTCAGCTAACCTTTTTACAACCAAATACCGTAACCTGCGAGTCTAGTGTAACATCATTAAGTGCTATTTTGTTGGGGGCAGGCGGTTCAGCTTATCCAATGATGTATCAATGGAAAATTTTGTCTGGAGGTAATTACGTGGCATTAACGAATAATGCAACCTATACTAGTGTTAACAGTAATACACTTTTAATTTTAAATACACCTCTAAGCTTTGATGCAAATCAATATACATGTGAAGTGACAACAGCTGATGGCTGTTCTTATATAATGGGGCCAATAACATTAAATGTTTATCCTACCCCGCAACCCATAACTATACAATTTAATAACTAAACTAATAACAATATTAATTATGAAAAAAATTACGTTAATTCAATTTTTTGCAGCAATAGTTTTCATGCTTAGTTCCGTAAACGTTTTTTCACAACAACAAATATGTGAGGGAGATGTAGAGCAATATGATGTAGCTAACACTACCGGTTCTACTTACGACTGGGAGGTGTTAGAAAGTTCATTTTCAGGAACAATTACCGGAGACGGTACTAATGTAATAGATATTGATTGGGGTGCTACACCACCAGGAACCTATACGCTTGAAGTTGTAGAGACAGGTTCTGGAGGCTGTGATGGTGATCCGGTTAGTATTACGGTTACCATAAATGAAGCTCCAAATGCTCCTGTAGTTTCTATTACACAACCTAGTTGTGGAGATACTTCTGGAAGTTTTAATGTAACATCACCGACAGGAAGTGGATTAGAATATTCAATTGATGGTGGAACTACATACCAGTCTGCTACGTTGTTTGATAATTTAGCTCCTGGAACTTATCAGGTAATAGCAAGAAACGCAGCAGGATGCGAATCTGATCCAACTAATGTGACTATAGATCCTTTAGTTGATGCACCTACGGCGCCAACAGTCGCTACTACTCAGCCTGATTGTGGAGATTTAGGAGGAACTATAGATATTACAGCGCCAACCGGAAGTGGATTAGAATATTCAATTGATGGAGGGCAGACCTATACTTCTACCACTACTTATACAGATTTACCGGCGGGTAATTATGATGTAATGGTAAAAAATGCTGATGGATGTGAATCTTCTGTAGTAAGTGTAACAATTGATCCTGTGCCGAGTGGGCCTAACGCTCCTACTTTAGCCGAATATCATCCTGATTGTAGTGAAACAAACGGTACTTTGGAAGTTACAGCTCCACTAGGGTCTAATTATGAATACAGTATAGATAATGGAGCTACCTATCAATCTAGTCCAATATTTCCAAATCTATCACCTGGTACTTACGATATTCAAGTGAGAGATACTTCTGGAGGATGTGTATCTAGTTCAGCATCAGGAACTATCAATAGTGCTCCGGCAGCACCACAGACATCACCAATTAACTTTAATTAATCTATAATTTGTTTTCTTAGCAATGAACAATCATAAAAAGCATACCATTTTAAATTTTCTGCCATCTTTAAATAATGTATGGTGGTTAAGTGGTGTGCTTTTATTTTTGTTCGCTAACTCAATGTTTGCACAAGGAACCCAAACGCAACAGTTAAATCCTTGTAACCAAAGAAGGGCTGTAGTCTATAGTGTAGATATAGGTGAAAATGAGGGAAATGGTTCTACAAATTCAATTTATGATTGGACAATTTTAGAGCAAGAATTCTCCGGACAAATATATGTACTGACCTCAAGTGGAAATAAAATTGAGGTTGCATGGCAAGACACTCCTTCAGGTACATATACTTTACAAGTAATTGAGACAAATCTAATAACAGGCTGTGAAGGAGATCCTCAACTTTTAGATGTTGAATTAGATATACCTCAAGAAATTTCTGAAATTGTGGGGCCCGATACACTTTGTGAAAATAGTACAGCAGTATATTCACATAATTTACCAGATGGGTTTTGGTCTATTGAAAATGATTCAGGACTTGCAACTGTAAATAACAATGGTGAAGTGACTGCAGAAAAAGAAGGTGAGGTTACTTTAATTTATACAGTTATTATAGGGATTTGTGAATATTCTACAGAAAAAACTATATATATAAATCCATTGCCAGAAGTTCTGTTGGAAGATGCTTATTTATGTATAAACTCAGAAACAGGTGAGGTAAATAATCCGGCACTTTTGGATGCGCAAGTAAATGGAGATAATTTAATTTTTACGTGGTATTATAATGATAAGGTTTTTGCTCGTACACAGGCATCACAATTAGAAGTTTTGAAAGTAGGGGAGTATAGCGTACAGGTGAAAAATACAGAAACAGGCTGTCTTTCAGAAAAAGTCTCGGCAACTGTTTCAAAGTCAGTTATGCCTAAAAACGCAAGTGTTTCTGTTACTAAAGATTTTGATGATCGACAATTAGTTGAAGTAACGATGCCTAATTCTGGTAACTATCAGTATAGTTTTAATGGAGGGCCATTTCAAACAAGCAATACGTTTAGTGTGGACGTTTTACCTGGAACTTATCCTATAGAAATTATAAATGAAGGCGCTTGTAATTCATTAACAATTGAGGTTACCATAATTAATTACCCAAAATTCTTTACACCAAACCAAGATGGACATAATGATTTATGGAATATCACAAGTCTTAGAGGAGATTATAGTGCTGTAATTTATGTTTTTGATCGTTATGGAAAACTTTTAACTTCATTTAAGCCAAAATCTAGAGGCTGGGATGGAACATATCATGGAAAACAGATGCCAGCAAACGATTATTGGTTTTTAGTAGAATATACTGATAAAAATAATAATGTTCCAAGAGAGTTTAGAGCTAATTTTACTTTAAAGCGATAATTTTTTGAAAAAATTAAATAAATATATGATAGCGTTATGTCAGTGAGAATGCCTTGTATAGGCATTTTTGCTATTTTGTAAAGTAATGTTATTCAGTGTTTTATTTTGTTTTCCTTAGAAAAACCGTACCTTTATACTACATAAGCAGCTGATTTTATGTTTTTAAATCATTTATTTTACCGATCTAATTCGGGTGCAAGATTGTAAGTGATTTAGTTTAATTAAAATCTACTTATTATGCGTATTTGTTTTTCTTACTTAAAGAGTGTTCTCTTTATTATTTTAACTTTTTTTTCTTCTGTTCTTTTCTCACAACAACAAATTTACCTTCAAGATTTTGAAACCAATACGGGTTACTCTACTAGCGTATCTGAGTTTATAGCTGGCAATGATAATGATTATTTTAAACGAACTAACGAATCTGCTATTAATGCTAGTTTTACAAATAAACAAGGAAACTATTTTTTTGCGGCACAAAATATAGACGGAAATGGAAACGCTTTACCACTAAGTCTTTCATTGAACAATATTAATATTTCAAGTTTTATAGGCTTAGAGGTTAGGGTTTATTTAGCAGAAGATGATGATGGAACTAATCAGGATTGGGATGCTACAGATTACGTTCATATACTTTATGATATTGATAATTCAGGAGCTTTTACAAACTTACTAAATGTAGAGTCTGATTTGATTTCTGGTAGTAATGGAGAACCGGGTATAGATGAGAATTTTAATGGCGTGGCAAACAATAAGCTTATTACCGATAATTTTGAACAATTTTCGGTGTCCATTCCTTCTACAGGAAATAATTTAGATATTAAAGTAGAATTCGATTTGAATTCTGGCGATGAAGATATTGCCATCGATCATATTGAGGTAATTGGTTTTTCATCAGGAACTAATCTTCCACCTAAAATTAGTAATATTCAACAAACACCTTCCGTAGTGAATTCTTCAAATACTGTGGCTATTTCTTCAGCAATAACAGATACTGATGGTATTAATACAGCGGTTTTAAAATGGGGGACAAATAGTTCTAATTTATTAAACTCCATACCACTTACAAATTCTTCCGGAGATGTTTATACAACTAACTCTTCAATCCCTGCACAACCTGATGGAACATTAATTTACTATCAAATTGAAGCAACAGATTCAAATTCTAATTCAAAAATAACTAGTTCAAATGTACAATCTTATACTGTAGAAAACCCTATGCCAACAAGTTTTATAGCAATACAAAGCTTTGATAATGAAGGGCCGGTTTGGGAGTATTCTACTAATACCAATTTTTTTAATAATGGAGATGATGGTTTTTATGATGTTATCGGGGCGAGGAAAATATCTGAGTTAGATAACCCGAACTTCAATCAGCAGATATTAGCCGAAAATGATCTTGATAACACTAACGGAAATGGTACTTCTGGTTTTGCAACAATAACTTTTAATACAATAGATATTTCAACAAATACTAATGTACAGCTGACTTTTGATTATCAATTAGATGGCTATAATGCAAATAATGATGATGCAAAATATGAACTTTTCTACGATGGAAATTCACAAGGAGAAGTTTTTATTTTAGACGGAAATGGAAGTATAGAAGATAAAGTGGGTGAAATAATTGAAAATATTCCAAACACAGTTAATCAAGTTAGTTTAAAAATAGCCATTCGTAATAATGGTAATACAGGGTTTTCTGGTTTTGATAATTTTAGTTTAGAGGAGATTACTAATTTTCCGCCTGAAATTTCTAGTGTTACTCAAAGCCCTTTAGCAGCGAACGTGACTTCAGCTGATGCGGTTACGGTTTCTGCAGATATTACGGATACCGATGGAATTAATTCAGTTGAAGTATTATGGGGAACCTCTAGTGGAAATTTAACCAACACTATTGTAATGAGCTCTGCTTCAGGTAATATTTATACAGCAAATACAGCTATTCCAGCACAACCCGATGGAATCAATATTTATTATCAAATAGAAACAACCGATAATTATAGCACGCCTGCTTCATCAACAAGTAACGAATTTAATTATGAAGTAAATGACCCTATTCCGCCGCCTGATTTAATTATTACCGAAGTGGCTGATCCAGTTGACTTTTCAACATCCACTAAAAATCGATTTGTCGAAATATATAATAATGGCACTGCAGCTATAGATTTAGATGCTCAAGAAATTTATTTAGCAAAATATAGTAATGCAAATAATTCTACAACTACCTCTATTGCGTTAACAGGAATAATTGAAGCGGACGATTATTTTATTATTGCAACTGATGAAACTAATTTTGAAGCTGCCTATGGTTTTAAACCTGATGAAACAGGTTCAATAACGGGCAATGGAGATGATCCTTACGCGCTTTATATTGGGGGAGATGCAGATGATGGCGATTTATTTGATGTTTATGGAGAAATAGGTGTTGATGGAACGGGAGAAGCTTGGGAGTATGAAAATTCAAGAGCTTTTAGAAACAGTGTTTCTACAAGTCCAACTACCATTTGGAATGCTAATGAATGGACTATTGTTTCGGGAACCTCTCCTTATGCAACTCCGGCAGCAGCAGAAGCAGACTATGTTTTTGATTCCGGATCTTGGTCGCCAATCACACCTATAGGAAATATTCAACCTGATGAAAATATTAAAATCATTTCTGGCGATGTGATTTTTGATCAGGTGATAGCCTTAAATTCATTGACGCTTAATAAAAATGCTAGCTTAGCAATTGAATCCCACTTGAAGCTTTATGGAAATCTATATGCTTATGGCGAGCTCTTATTTAAAAGTAATTCGATTACCGAAACAGGAACTTTAGGAGCAATGGATTCTTCTTCAGAAATAAATGGAAAGGTCCGTATAGAACGTTTTATACCTGCCAAGCGTGCGTTTCGGTTTTTGTCGTCTTCAGTTAATACAGACAATTCAATCAATCAAAATTGGCAAGAAGGAGTGCATAATACGGGAACAAATTTTCCGGCAGATAATATGAACCCGAATGATGGTTTTGGTACACATATTACGGGAGATATAAATGGAGCTAATGGGTTTGATGCCACACTTTCAGGAAATCCTTCTCTATTTTTCTTTAATAACATAAATCAATCTTGGGAAAATATTCCCAATACCGATACCGAAATTCTGCAAGCTGGAAAGCCTTACCGGATTTTGATAAGAGGAAGTAGAGCAATTAATGTTACTGATAACAATGCCACGCCTACCGATACTAAATTAAGAATGAATGGAGAGTTAATTTCTGGAACGCAAAATTTCACCAATTTAACAAGCAATGTGAATGAATTTAATTTTATCGGAAACCCCTATCAAGCGGTTGTTGATATGAATAGTGTCTTGTCGGCAAGTATAAATATTGATGCGAATGAATATTATGTGTGGGATCCAAATAAAAATACACAAGGCGGTTATGTCACTGTTACTTTACCTTCTGGAGTGAATTCTGATGGGTCTCCAGCAAATGAATATTTACAACCTCACCAAGCTTTTTTTGTTGCGCCTAGTGGCGGAAGTAATCCTGAAATTATTTTTGAAGAAAATCATAAAGTCAATTCGGCGCATACCACAGTTTTTAACGGAAATGAAGATCTAACAATGACGGTGCAATTACTTAAAGAAAATCAAGCTAACTGGATATTGAGTGATAGTTTTATGGTACTTTTTAATAGTAATTACTCAAACCAAATCAACCAAAAGGATGCAAGAAAACTAGGGAATATTGATGAAAATATTGCCTTAAAAAATACTGCCGACTTTTTGAGTGTAGAAAGGAGAGCAGAACCGATTGAAGGAGATTCACTAGTTTTTTTCAATAGTAATTACAGAACTACAAATTATAGATTAAAAATAACAAAACCTGATTTTGAAAACGTTAAGACTTATTTATATGATGATTTTCTTAATCAAGAAACAGAATTAGCAAATGGAGAAAATTCTATTGACTTTTTAGTAGATCAAGCAATAGAAGAAAGTATAAGTTCAGAGCGTTTTTCAATTTATTTTGAAGAAGAATTAAACATTAATGCCTATGAAAAAGCTGATGTTAAAATGTACCCTAACCCTTATGAGGACGGGAAATTAATCTTAGAAATTACAGAAATAGATGAACAAAAAATGGACCTGAAAATTTTCAATCTACTAGGTGCAGAAGTTTTTAAAGAACAAGACAAGTCTCTACTGAATAATAAATTAGTAATACAAAAGCTACGTTTAGCTCCCGGAATTTATACTGTTCAATTAATAGGAAATTCGTCAACAAGTGTTAAAAAGTTAGTTGTAAAATAATTGTCTATGAATTTACGAATAAAGAAAGCAATAATTTTTTTAGCCCTAGTTATTTGTTGTGCTAATTTTGTGGAAGCTCAAACTTTACCTGGTTTTCCTACCGATGTTGATGATGAAACACCCACAGCCCCAATAGACGGTTTTATAAGTATAGCAGCTGCTGTTGGAATTTATTTAGGACTGAAGGGAAAATCTAATTCTGAAAATTGAATGCTAATCATAGGTTAATTTTATTGCGTTTAGGATGAACAATTGTTAGTTTTGGAATCGATAAAAAAGTAAAGAATTTTAAAACAGTACGTTTTTGAAATTTATCATTCAAAATAAATAATTGATTATGACAGATCCTTACGTAAAACAACATATTGAAAACAATATAGCAACAATCGAATTTTTTCATCCGGCGCACAATTCCTTACCAGGAAATATATTGGCTCAATTAGCCGATACCATTACGGAAACGGGTAAAAATGATGAGGTTTTAGTAATAGTTTTAAAAAGTGGTGGAGATCGAACTTTCTGTGCAGGAGCAAGTTTTAAAGAATTAATTTCAATTGAAAACGAAAAAGAAGGCGAAAAATTCTTTAGCGGATTTGCTAATGTAATTAATGCTATGCGTAAATGCCCTAAATTTATCATCGGTCGCGTGCAAGGTAAAACTGTTGGTGGTGGCGTTGGTTTAGCTTCAGCAATGGATTATTGTATGGCAACTAAATTTTCGGCCATAAAATTAAGCGAGCTTAACTTGGGAATAGGACCATTTGTAGTAGGGCCAGCGGTAGAGCGTAAAATCGGCGTTAGCGGAATGTCTCAAATTGCTATTGATGCCAATTCATTTTATTCACCAGAATGGGCAAAAGATAAAGGATTGTTTACGAAAGTATTTGACTCTACAGAAGAATTAGACGATGAGGTGCAAACTTTGGCAGAGCAACTTTGTGGTTTTAATCCTGAAGCAGTTAAGGAAATGAAACAAATGTTTTGGAGAGGAACTGAAGATTGGGACGAACTTTTGCAAGAACGCGCAAAAATAAGCGGTCGTTTAGTACTTTCTTCTTTTACAAAGGAGAAGCTTAAGCGTTTTAAGTAAAAATAGTAAAATTGAAAACTGTAAAGCGATAAATTTAAACTCAATCGCTTTGCAGTTAAATTATATAATTATGATTTACGCTTTTAAAGGTCACATCCCCGTTGTTCACAAAAGTAGTTTTGTACATCCATTAGCCGCTGTTACCGGAAATGTAATAATTGGAAAAGATTGTTACATCGGTCCGGGAGCTGCAATACGCGGGGATTGGGGTGAGATTATATTGGAAGATGGTGTTAATGTACAAGAAAATTGTACTATCCATATGTTTCCAGGAAAAAGTATCACTCTAAAGAAAAGCGCTCATATCGGTCACGGAGCAATTATACACGGGGCTAATATTGGAGAAAATGTATTGGTTGGCATGAATACCGTCATTATGGATGATGCCGAAATTGGAGATGAATCTATTATAGGCGCTATGGCATTTGTAAAGGCAGAAACTAAAATTCCAAGTCGAAGCCTAGTAGTCGGCAATCCTGCGAAAGTTATCAAACAAGTTTCTGATGAGATGATTGCGTGGAAAAGTGCCGGAACTAAGTTATATCAGCGTTTACCAACTGACTGTCACGAAAGTTTAGAAGAAGTCGAGCCACTTCGTGAAATTCCAAAAAATCGTCCGAAGCAAGAAAATTTTTATCAAACATTAAATGAGTTTAAAAGTGATTCTTAAAATTAATTGTTGATTATATATAGATAAAAGAGACTGTCTAAAAAGGCAGTCTTTTTTCATGGTTAATAAGTTGATATTTTGTATTTTCATTGAATGAAATCAAATCCAGTTAGGAAGACCAATGTTCAGGGGCAACTAAGTCTTCTTCCTCCCAGTTATGATGATTTTGTTCCAGAGAATCATCCAATGGGTATTGTTATTGAAATTATAGATCAGATACTGCAATTACTACATTAGACTGGATATAGAGTTGAATGAATATTATTGCAAGTTGTTAACTTAGCAATTATGAGACGTAAAGCCAAACATTACAAATTAGAGTTTAAACAGAAAGCAGTAGAATTAAGTTATGCCAAAGGCAGTGTGAAACAGGTTTGTGAGGATCTGGATATCTTACCTGCTGTTCTTTACCGCTGGCGTAAAGAGCAAAAGAATTATGGTAAGAATAGTTTTCCCGGTCGGGGCAATCCTAAAATGACCGATGAACAAAAAGAGATGGCTCGCTTAAAGTAAGACCATAAAAGAAGCTGAATTAGAACATGATATCTTAAAAAAGGCGATTGGCATCTTTTCCGCAAGCGACAAGAAGAATACAGGTTCATAAAACAGCATCGTATGAAATTTCCTGTTGAAAAGATGTGCACTATGTTAGCCGTGAGTAAATGTGGTTATTATCAATGGTTGAAATCCGGTACCAGCAGCCTCTAGAAAGAAAATCAGAAGCTTTCTTCACTAATCAAAAATATATTTGAAGATAGTCACTAAAGCAATGGATCCACAAGAATAAAAGCTGAATTGAAAGCCCTAGGCTTTAAGGTGTCAAAGCCACGGGTATAGCCCGTATTTTGTATGTAAAGAGGAAGCGAAAGTTTAAGACAACCACTAATAGTAACCATAAATATCCCACAGCACCAAACTTTTTGAATCAATGCTTCAGTGTGGCCAAAGCTAATCAAGTATGGGTAAGCGATATCACTTATGTTCAGACCAAACAAGGTTGGAGTTACCTAAGAGTGATCATTGATCTATTTAAAAGAAAAGTTATAGGATGGGCTTTTAGTGATACCCTAAATACCGAGGATACTTTTATACAAGCTTGGCAGATGGCTATTAAAAATACCACACTCACGCAACCTTTGATATTTCATTCAGACCAAGGTATTCAATATGCCAGCCAAAGATTTACTAATCTACTTAAAAGTTATAATGGCCTGGTAAAGCCATCTACGAGTCGGTAAGGAAACTGCTGGGAAAATGCCGTAGTGGAATCCTTTTTAAAATCTCTAAAAGTAGAGTAGGTATATTGGCATAAGAACAAGCTTAGATCACAGGCAGAGTTATCTATCTTTCAGTGGATAGAAACCTGGTACAATACCAGAAGAAAACATTCTTATTTAGGTAACAGAGCCATTAAAGAGTTTGAAATAGATATGTGTAATCAAAAACTAGCAGCATAGTCACTTAAACTTAAAGTCCAGTTTTTTGTTGCAACTCCAATTTTCAAAAAATTTATAAATAGCATTAAGATAAAGCATTTTTTCATAATTAAAATATTGGTTTTATTTAGTTTTAATTTTTTGGATGAATCAAAAAAGCCTAGCGTATTTTAATTTTAATACACTAGGCTAAAAATTTTAAAAAATACTATTATTCAATAATAACTTTCTTAATTCCCATTTTTTTACCATTACTTAATAGGCTTACTAAATAAACTCCTGGGGCTTGATTACTTAAGTCAACAGGAATTGATTTTTTATTTAATGAGTTGTCAAGTTTTTTTATTGACCTTCCTAAATAATCATAGATGATAATATTGTTAATTTTTGTGTTTTCAGAATTCACATAAAATTTACCGGTAGAAGGGTTAGGGTATAGGCTTATATTATTCAATTTAGAAACGTTTTTTACGCTTAGTTCTTCCATGGGGGAGTTTCCAAATGAAATTAAATAAGAACTTACAATTAAATGTGGATTAAAGCCATCATCACAATTTGTACAAGTCGATCCAGAAATACAATCAGGATTGTTTGGGTGACAAAAGTCAACATAACTTTCATCAAAAACATATTTAAGCTCAACACTGTTTTGTTGAGAAAATGCATTCATATCATAGTCGAAAAATTGTGCGATGGTTCCAGGACACCAGCCAGCTCTATCGTGATACCAAGTTCCTGCTTGCGGACTACAATTATCTGGGTTGGGGTCACAATTATTCCAGTTATGTTGAGTAAATGTCTCTTCTCCATTTACCCAAATATGGTGGGTGTTTTCTAAAAATTCAGCTGCATTAGCAGTGTTGTTTTCCCCCCAACCGTGACCAGAAGAAACTAATTTTATTTTTGAAGTTTCAGTATTAGCAGGGTAGTTTGCTGTAATGTTTTCTGTAGGTTGTAAATTAGCCATATCTCCAAATTGATAGGTTTGATACCATAATTTTCGAATAGAACTATATGGATGATTTGGAATACCTGCCTGGTAATTCAACTCTAAAGTGTATAGGAAACCATTTCCTTGTGTGCCAAGATTTACTCTAAATTTTGTTTTACCTTGGAGTAAAGAGCTAAAGTCTGTTAAGTCGATTTCACTTTGACAACTAACACCATAAGGCGTTAAATAACGAATTATTTCATACCATTCTCCATCTTTTCCTTGTGCTTCTACAGAAGAGATTCTATCCCAAGGATCACAGCCTCCACTAGGACAATCAATATAAAGTGTTCCTATAATTTGATCAAATGCTCCAATGTAGCTAGGTAATTCAGCTTCAACAGTTTTAGTAGGGTAATCTGAATTTACCCAAACCTCATCTGTAGCAAGTTTAATTTGATTAGTAGTATTTTCTACCAGATTAAATGTTTGAGAAGTATTGTCGGAGGCGCCATAATTATTTGTTGCATTTAAAGTGATCTCGTGAGTTCCATATGCAGTAGGGGTCCACCAACCTGTATAATACCCGTTTTCATGATTGGTTAATGTTACTGTCTCTCCATTTATTTCAGCTGATATATCATCAACAGAAAAGAGTTCTGGATATTCTATTTCTGCTTTTACTGCTATTTTTAAAGGAATTAGATTAGGAGCATAGACATTTTCATTAAGCGGATGTAATATTTCTGTTTCTGCTAATACTGCTTGAGGGTCTAAGACTTGAAAACTTACAAAAACTTCTTCTGCAGGATCAAAATCTTCATTTCCAGCTTGGCTAGCTTTTATTGTAACCTCTCCTGGATTACCGTCTAAAGTAATCATGTTTTGATTTATTGATGCAGGGCCAGAGACAACTTCAAAGCTGATTGGGAGTCCAGAGTTTACATTTGCTTCTAATGCAAAAGGAGCATCCGTAGTTAATTTGTTAGAAATGGGGTTAAAATTGATAGCCTGAAAACCGGATTCTAACTCTCCATTAAAATTTGAGTTTTCTCCTGTTAATGAAAAATTATTTAACGTAGCATTTTTCTCTTGTGAATTTCCTTCAGCAAAGAGTTGAGAAATATTAGTATTGTTTCCTCCAGGTGTACCTTGATTAAATTTATAATAAACTTCTAATCCAGTTTCATTACCATCTAACTCATTTGCTATCATATCTTCGATTTCTGTAACCGAAAGAGCCTTGCTCCATAAAGATACTTCGTCTGCTCGTCCTTTATAAACAAAGTTGAAACCGGACTGAATACTTTTTCCTATAGAAAAGGGACGGTCGTTAGACTGAAAAGTTCCAGATGCAGAGCTAGTTCCTACCGAGACACCGTCTATAAAAAGTTCAAGTGTATCTTCATTAAAAACCCAAGCAATATGTTGCCAAACACCTGCTTGTATAATCCCATCGGGAGTTACTACTTGATGAAGGCCAGTTGAGGTTATTACTCGACATTCAAGTTTTCCATTATTCAATTGAATAATATACATTTCTCCATCACCAGTTCCTCCACCTCGAATACTCATCATTCCTTGACCATATATGAGCTCATCTGTATAAAACCAACCTGCCATAGTTATGGTGTTAAGATTATTTACATATTGTGCAGCGTTTGGAAGCTCTGTAAAATCGTCAACCCCATCAAAATGTAAATATTGATTGGTTTGAGCTATTCCGAAATAAGATGATATTAAAAATATGCAGGCAAAAGTAAGTTGCCTAAAAAAGTTGTTCTTATGTTTATACATTCTATTATTATTAAAGTTAATTATAATAGATGTATTATGATGTAGTGTGTAAGGGCAAATATAAAAAAATATTTTAAATAAATTATGATAATTGCAAAAATTATTATGGCTGTAAAATAAAAGAAGAATTAAAGCACACTTTCTTTTGTCTAGAACATTCTTTAACATATTTTTAAGCAATAGAGCCTATAAAGGATTTATAGATTATTATGATGAATTTGAAATATACCTTCTTTTTTATACTATGGTTTTGTTTACCTTTTATTTCTGTTTCGCAGAGTGTGAAGCATATAACTGTTGATGATGGTTTGCCTCAATCTTTTGTTTCTGGTGTTGTTCAAGGTGAAAATGACTTTATTTGGATTGCAACAAGAAATGGTTTGGTGCGCTTTGATGGTAATAATTATAAAGTTTTTCAGCACGAACCTAGAAATGAAAAATCGTTAGCTTCAAATTTAATAATGCATATAGAAAAAACTCAAGACAACACTCTTTTAATTAGATATGAGTCAGGAGAAATCGATGCTTTAAATATGTCTACTGAGAATGTGGACCATTATATAGACAAAGCATTTATTTTAAAACATAATATTTCAGACAATAATGAAACTTGGTTGATAACTGCTAAAAAGGAGCTATGGTTTTTCTCGAAAACTAATAAGCTTAAAAGAATTAGTTTAAATAGAAAGCAGAATGATAGTGAATTCGATTTTAAGAACGACACTATAAGGGCTTTATTTGAAGATAATAAAAAAAGGTTTTGGGTTCTTTCTCAAAATAATATTAGCTGGTATGATGAGGTTAATAATAGTTTTGTTAGTGAAAAGATTCCTTACCAAATGAACTATAATAATGATGCTTATTTTGGATATGATGTTCCATATGTTTATCAAATTAATGATGAAGAGATAGTTTGGTCTGATAAAGAGTTCCTTTATAAATATAGTCTACAAAAAAAATCTTTTAAAAGAGATGTTTTACCATTTAAATTAAAATATAGTATAAAAAACATGAGTGTTTATGATTGTGATGTAGCTTATTTTGTTCATAATCAAAAACTTTACTCGTATAAGGATAGTGTGTCTCATATTGCCGATCTACCTATGAAAACAAACAATTCAGTAAAAACCTTTTTACTGGATAAGTCAGGTTTATTATGGGTGGCATTAAACACCGATGGTGTTTATCAAATTGATTTTTCGCATCAATTTAAAAACTTCACCTATGAAGATAGTTTTTTAGTGGATATTCTGCAAAATTATTACGAAATAGATATTAATTCTGAAAAAGATATAATTTCTGAAGATAAATTCTTTTTGCCTTTATCTTATTATATGCGTTCTTATACAGCAAAGAATGAAATTTGGATTGCTCTTAATGAAACTGTTTATAATTACAATTTTGAAACAGGTGAAAGAAATAAGTTGCCAAAACTAAATTCTGTAAAGAAAAATCCAGATCCTATAGTAGGTTTGACTTTGATTGATAATTATAAGTTAACAGCTATATTAGAAAGCGGAAAGCTAATGTGTTATGATTCATTAGAAGTCAAATGGGAAGCCTTATCGGAAAAATTTAATGCAGCTATAGATGAGAACGGGAAAATTAAACCAAATGGATTATTATTTGCTGAAAATAAGTTGTGGATTATAACAAAGTCAAATGGTCTATATTTTTTTGATTTAGAAAATGAGTCTGTAGAAAAGATTAGTAATAAAGAGTTCCCAGTTTCAAATTTAATAGATATCATAAATGATCCAGAATTCGATCATATTTTATGGATTGCTTCTTATAGTGGATTAATAAAGTTTAATACTAAAAACTTGAAGAGTACAATATACTCTACTAAACAAGGTCTTCCTGATAACACGATTTATTCGATTTTAACAGATGATAACGGTTATCTTTGGTTAGGAACAAATGCAGGGCTTTGTAGGTTTAATACAAAAGATTTTTCACAGAAAACATTTACATCTGCTCATGGTATTTCTCTATTAGAATATAATAGACATCATAAATTAGTACTTCCAAACGGTTTTTTTGCATTTGGAGGTACAAAAAAGGGAGTTCGTTTTAATCCATTGAATTTAAAAACAGATCAGTTTAATCCTCTTACATCTATTACATCAATAGAAGTAAATAACCAAAGTATAGATACAATTAGTAATAGTAATTCTGTTGATGAATTAAATCTTTCTTATAAAGAAAATAGTTTGTCTATACAGTATTCAGCATTACAATTTAATCAACCTCAGGATATTAATTACAGGTATCGTTTAATAGGTTATGATAAAAATGGAGAATGGAAAGAAGTTGATAAAAGAAGACAGGCAATTTATACGAAAATTCCTCCAGGTGAGTATAGTTTTGAGGTAAATGCATCAAACACATCTGGAATTTGGAGTGATAAAATAAAAAAAATGACCATAAAAATATCTCCTCCATGGTGGAAAACTTGGTGGGCTATAGTTCTTTATATTTTAGTGTTTCTTTTTTTTATTTTTATTTATATAAGATATCAGGTTAATCAAAAAGTGATGGCTAATCAGGTAGCATTAAAAAACAAAGAAGCTATTCGTTTAAAAGAATTAGATGAAGTTAAAAGTAAATTTTTTTCAAATATTACACACGAGTTAAGAACTCCCTTATCTTTAATTTTAGGCCCTGCAGAACGTCTTAAAGCAAAGCTAGATAAAAAAGAGGATAAGAAATTGTTAAATATAATCCTTCAGAACGGAAAAAGTCTTTTAGGTCTAACAGATCAGCTGTTAGATTTTTCAAAAATTCAAGCAGGTGTGCTTAAGCCAACATATTCAAAGGGGGTTATAGGTGAAGTTATTTGGGATGTTGTTGATGCATTCAAGGAAGAATTGAGTAATAGACAAATAACGTTGTCTTTTAATAATTCCTCAAGTGGAGTTTTTTCTTTTTCAAAAGAATTTTTAGAACGAATTGTCTATAACTTGTTATCTAATGCTATTAAGTATAACAAGGAAAATGGTAAGATTTTTATCGGTTTAAGAGAACTTGATTATGGAATAGAGATTAAAATAGCAGACACAGGAATAGGTATTTCTGATATTCATTTAAAGAAAATTTTTAATCGGTATTATAGAGAGAACTCAATTGAGAGTAATACAACAGGCAGTGGTATAGGCCTGTCTTTGGTGGAGGAACTGGTTAATTTACAAAATGGAGAAATCACAGTGAAAAGTCAAATAGAAAACCCTTCAGGGACGACTTTTACTATTATTCTTCCGTATAAAAAAATAGAAGAAAATAAAGCTTCCTTAAAGAAAGGGGCTAGTTGTAAGCCAGATTTATACAAAGATATAGTTCTAATTGTTGAAGATAATATAGAATTGAGAGAGTTTATAAAGAATTGTTTAACAGCGTATTATCAAGTAGCTGTCGCAGGAAGCGGAGAGGAAGCTTTACAAGTTGCTCAAGAAACTCTCCCTGATGTTATTATTACAGATGTTATGATGGGAGGAATGAGCGGCATAGAATTATGTTCTAAACTAAAAAGAAATATAATAACTAATCATATTCCTATTATTTTATTGACAGCCAAAACAGATACTGAAAGTAAATTAAAAGGCTTGGCAGCAGGCGCGAATGAGTATTTATATAAGCCATTTAATTTAGTTGAGTTAGAGTTAAGGATAAAAAACTTGATTGACTTTAGGAAACAACAACGAGGTTTTCTTTATGAAAACTTACATAAGTTACCCGATAAAAATAAGCAAATACCTCAAGAGTTGAATACTTTTGAAGAGGATCCTTTTATAAAAGAAGTTCTAACAATTGTAAACTCAGAATTAAATGATGAACAATTTAATGTAGAGCGTTTAGCGGAGAAGTTAAATATGAGTAGAACAAGTTTGCATAGAAAAGTAAAAGCGATAACAAATACATCTGCGGGTCAAATAATAAAATTACAACGTCTAAAAAGAGCAATAGAATTATTTACTGAAGATTTTACAGTTTCAGAAGTTGCATATCAAACCGGTTTTGGAAGTCCATCTTATTTTTCTAAGTGTTTTAAAGATATTTATGGGGTTACTCCAAGTCAATTTATAGAAAAATAAAGCTTTTTTATCTGTTAAAATATAAGATTATTCTTAGTTTGAAGGCTTGTGTTTATTAGCTTGAAACATATTTTATATTTAATGAAACATTATTGATACTGCTTTAAGATGTTTTATGTTAATTTTATGAAAAATTTTGATTAAAAGCTTAGATGTATTTTGTTGTAGTGTAACGTGTCTAATGATTAATCATCAACCTAAAACTTAAATTTTATGAAAAAAATTACTTTTATAATTTTATTATGTTTCTGTTGGAGTGCTTACGCTCAAGTAGGTCCAATAGAAGTAACAGGATTTAATGAAGATGTTATTGCCAACGGAGTTGGTCCAATGTCAGAATCTACTTCAATACCAATTGATGCAGATTCATTTTGTTATTTATCTGAAGATTGGAAATTAAATGAAGGTGATGCTGATATAACAGTAGGTTTACCAGCAACAGGACTTATTTCTAGTCAAGCTACTACAGGTTTAACCTATCAGGTACCTACTGAAGATGAACCTTATGAAGGAAATAACTCATTAAGAATAGATCAAGCCGGAGTAGATAACGGAGGGACTTTCACTTTAACAACTCCTGAAAAATTTTCAATTTTATATTTTTTAGTAACATCGGGTAGTGGTTCGTCTACTATTAAGGCTACTGTTAATTTTGAAGATGGCACAACCCAAGAATTTACGGGGTTATCTATTCCTGATTGGTACCAAACAGGTTTGCCAGTAGAAATTTCGGGAATAGGTAGAGGAGATATTTCTAATAACAATGTAGAAACACCGTTTAATAACCCTAAACTTTTTCAGTTGACATTGGAAATTTCTGTAGCCAATCAAGCAAAAAATATAGAAACGATAGATTTTGAAAAAACTAATACCGGAGAAGCTGTGTTCAATGCTATAGCTGTAAGTGGAGAACAAGCAAATGATTGTTTAGCTCCTTATGATATTGCAGTTTCAGATGTAACTATGACAGAAGCTGAAATAAGTTGGGAAAGCATCCCGGAAATTGATGAATGGGAAATCGAATATGGAGAGATTGGTTTTGAGTTGGGTAATGGAACTATTGTAGAAGATACAGATGGTGCTATAGGTGAAACTTTAGAGTCACTCTCAGCCGCAACTCAATATGAAGTTTATGTAAGGTCTATCTGTGATGATGGAAGTGAGAGTGTTGATGTTGGTCCTGTTTCATTTAATACACCAATTTGTGATCCATTAGAGCAATGTAATTATACTTTTGTATTGTCAGATCAATATGGGTACGGATGGTACGGTAGTGTTATGGAGGTGAGACAAAATGGAATAACTGTAGCAACATTGCAATCGCCGGGAGGCGAAGGAATGAATGTGGAGGTTCCTATATGTGACGGGTATGATTTTGAATTATTTTGGTCAAATGCGGGTACTTGGTCTTCAATTGTTGAAATTGAAATTAAGGATTCGTTCGGCACTACGATTTATACTAAAAATGCGGGTGAAGGGACAGCAGGTACCACTCTTTTTTCTACAACAGCTTCATGTCCAGAATCTCCTGAAAATGATAATTTAGAGAGTGCTATAAGTTTAGATTTAAATGCGGAATGTACAGGAGATTTATATCATAATGTAAGCGCTACATCTCAAGAGGGAGAACCTATTCCGTCTTGCTATTTGCCAGAAGATACAATTGATAACACTATTTGGTTTTCTTTTGTAGCGCCTGAAGTTGGAGCGGTGGTAATAACTACGGATATTGATCCATCAGATTTTGACTCTCAATTAGCTGTTTATAATGCTCCTTCTAATGTCAATGATTTATCAACTCTTACTGAGGTAGTAGCTTGTAATCAAGATATTAGTGAAGAGAATACCACATCTCGATTGGAAATAACAGGATTAACAGCAGGAAACACTTATTATATCCAAGTAGATGGTAAACAAAATTCTCAAGGCAATTTTTGTATTGTTGTAAATGAAATTCCTTGTCCTGATCCTTCAGGCATTGAAATTACTAATATTATGGGGAATTCTGCTCAAATAAACTGGGAATCAAATGGAATTGAAACATCATGGGAAATTGAATACGGAATACCCGGATTTAGTTTAGGTAATGGCACCGTAATAGTTGATGAAGATGAACCTGAGTATTTACTTAATGAATTATCGATTGATACTGCTTATGAAGTTTATATTAGAGCAATTTGTGATGGTGAAGCAGGCAATCCTATAGGACCTGTATCTTTTACTACTCCTCCATGTCCTGAAAATATAGAGGTTTTGGTGGAAGAAGGTAATTGTAGTGCAATTGTAACCTATAATGCGCCTCAATCAGCAGATGGAGGTCCTTCTGAAAATTTAATCGTAAACCCTAGTGGAGAAGATGGTTTAGACGGTTGGACTATAGACGCAAATGGGGGTAGCGGATGGGCTGCGCAAAATGGAGGTTTTGTAACTTCTTATAGTAATTGCGAGAAATCACAAATTATAGATTTAGGAGAAGCAGGTTTTTCAAATGATCAAATGGATTCAGCTCCCACTATTACCATATCAGAAGATTATCAAGGGACAAGTTCTAATAAAGCAGATAAATATTTTTTGATTGTTGAACTTAGAGATTCAGAAGGGAATGTTGTTGTAAGTTTTGATAGCGGAGAAATCACTACAGATGCTACTTCGCAAACAATAACACATACTTTTTCTAATTATGGATCTGGAGTAAGGAGTATTTATTTTCTTCACGGAGGACGAGATGCTGAAGGATGGGGAGGAAATTTTGGTTCTAAAATGAAAAACGCACAAGTTTTAGTAAATCTTCCTGCAATAGAGGTTATCCAAACTGAAGGATTAGCAAACGGAGAAGAATTTCCAATTGGAATTACTACCAACGTATTTGAAATTACTCAAGGAGAAGAAGAACCACTTATTTGTTCTTTTGAGGTAAATGTATTAGATGTTGAAGAACCTAATGCAGTAGCCAATGATATTAGTATAGAAATGACAGAAGGACAAATGGTAAGTTTAACTCCGGAAGATATAGATGCGGGCTCAACAGATAATTGCGAGATATCATCTATGAGTTTGGATGTTGTGTCTTTAAATTGCGATAATTTAGGAGAAAATGAAGTGCTTCTAACTGTAATAGATGCTAGTGGAAATACATCAATAGCTACGGCTACGGTAACATTAACAGATCCTAATCAATTCTGTGAACTTAGTGTTGGGCAAGCAAAAGAGTTGTCATTTAATATATACCCAAATCCAACACAAGGAGATATTACTATTGAAACTAATGCCAATACAATTAACAAAGTAGAAATTTATGATGTTAATGGGCGCCTAATTAAACTTATCACCCCAAATAGTAATAAGGTTTTCAATAGTAATATCTCTAATTTTAATGCAGGAGTTTACTTCGTGAAAATTTACGGGGATAATAATACAAGTGTAGTTAAGCAATTGATTAAGGAATAAATGATTTAATTTTTTAAACCCCTCCTTGCATTTATAATTATAATTGCAAGGAGGTTAAATGTTTAAAAAAAATAAATTTGTTAAAAAGGAAAATATGATGAAAGAATGCTTAACAATAAAGTTAACAATTGCTTTTACATTTTTGTTTTTGTTAAATGTGGATATTCAAGCACAAAATGGAGATTGTGTAATAACTACTATAAACTATGATTTTGAGGAGCCACAAATTGATTCATCTTCTGGTTGGCCCTCTATGGAGGATCAAGATAATGTGCCGGGATGGCAAACAACCGCTTCAGACGGAGTCATAGAAGTTTGGCCAAGCTCTAATAATGGAGGTAGCGTTACAGCTTATTCAGGAAGTCAGTATATAGAATTAAACGCTAATGAAGTTTCTGGTGTTTATCAAGACTATCAGACACCTATAGAAGGTGCGGAGTTTAATTATAGTTTTGCCCATGCGGCTCGTAATTCAGCTCCAAGCGGTTCAGATATTGTAGGGGTGTATGCAGGTGCTCCGGGAGGTACACTTACGTTAATTGATCAATATTCAACAGAGGTAAATACAGGTTGGGATTTAAAAACAGGAACATATATAGTTCCAGCAAACCAAGGTGTAACTCGCTTTGAGTTTAGAGCTATTTCTACTGCTACGGGACAGCCTACTGTCGGAAATTTTTTAGATGCTATTGAGTTTACAGCTAATTTTGGTATTCTGTCTCAAAATCCACTTACTATATCCTGTACAAGCTCAATATCTGTGGAGGCTTTAGGGGATGGGCAATGGATTGCCGATGATAGTAGTAATCCCTCTCCTGCAGTTGTTACAGACCCAAATTCAGGTAGCACAACTATTACGGGCTTTGATAATGTAGGGACTTATACTTTTGCGTGGACTAATCAAGTTTGTTTTGATTTGTTGACTGTTGAAGTCGTTCAAGGGTCAATTCCTGTAAATACTATTGCAGCAAGTTTACCTTCGGTTTGTGATGAAGATAACGATGGTCTTGTGTTTTTTAACCTTACACAAGCTGAAGATTTATTTGTCGATAATCCGCAAGAATATCAGATTGAATATTACATGACACAATCTGCTGCAGACACAGAAGATTCATCTGGTCTTATTGATTCACCGGAAAATTATAGTATACAGACAGGAGAAATAACGAATGTTTTTTTAAGAATTAATCAAGGAGATTGTCATGAAGTCGTTGCTTTAAATCTATCATCATACTTTATACCAAAAATTCGAAATACAATAGACTTAAACACTTGTGATAATAGTACGGGGGTTTATGTTGTTGACTTAACATTAAACGATACTAATATTATAGGTAATCAAAATCCAAGTACTATTGATATAGGATATTATTTAAGTCAGGTTGATGCCGAAAATGATCAAAATGAAATTACAGACTCTGCAAATTTTGAGTTGAGCGCCATGGGGTGTGAGACAATTTTTGTAAAGGTGAAAAACAGTAACCAAGAACAATGTTATCAAATTAGCAGTTTTGAGGCATGTGCTATAGATGTGCTTATAAATAGCCCGCAAGATTTACAGTCTTGTACAATTTCAGATAACGGATTAGCATATTTTAACCTTACATCAAATAATACTACTATTCTAGATGGACAAGATCCTTCATTATTTGACATTAAATATTTTACATCCTTAGATGATGCAACGAATAATACAAATGAAATAAGTACTCCGCCAAATTATTTAGCTTCCAACCAAACGCAAACAATTTTTGTTCGATTAGAGAATAGTCAAAATTCAACATGTTTTGATGTAGATAGTTTTGTTATCGAATCAGAAAAGGTAGCTGTTGTTGAAGCTGAAGAACTAACTTCTTGTGTTAATGAGGACTCTTCGTCTTTTGATTTAACAGCAATAGAAAGCGATTTAAATTTATCTCAAGATAGGACATTAGTTGGGTATTATAGTTCATTAGAAGATGCAGTAGAAGATTCTAATAAAATTTCAAATCCACAGGATTTTGTAAATTCATCTAACGTAGAAACCGTGTATGCTTATGTGGCGACAAGTCAGCAAACTTGTTTTGAGGTTTATTCAATTCAACTTGTATCAGAAGTTTGCGAGCCTTTTATACCTGAAGGCTTCTCGCCAAACGGAGATGGGATAAATGATGTTTTTGAAATTAGCGGTGTTTTAGAGAATTTCCCCAACTTCAGGCTTGAAATTTTCTCTCGTTACGGTCAAAAAGTTTATCAAGGAAATACAAATAAAGACTATTGGAATGGTACTTCAGAGGCCGGTAATGATCTGCCCACAGGCACATATTACTATGTTTTAGATTTAAATGATTCAACATCAGAAGTAATTAAAGGTTGGGTTTATTTGAATAGGTAACATTTATTGAAAATATACAACAATGAGAAATAAGAAAAAATATAAAGATATATTGAAAGACAGAAGCAAAATTATTTGTTTACGATTTACAATTGTTTTTATGCTGTTATTTTTGAGTAATACTACTACTTTAGCTCAATCAACCTTAGTGGCAGAAATAACAGGAAACCCTCCGGATATTTCTGAGTGGACACCCGTAGGAGTTGATATAGAAGGGGAGGAACTAGTGCTAACAACTGCCAACACCTCGCAAACCGGATCTATTTTCTTTTCACAACCTTATAACTTGAATCAATGTGATAAATGGCGAGTAGAATTTGATTTTAGAATCTTTGACGGAGGAGGAGCAGACGGATTAGCATTTTGGTATTTAGAAAATCCCCCCACAGATTTTGTTTTAGGAGGAAGTTTAGGATTACCTAATAACTCTAATGGCTTAAAAGTTTGTTTTGATGTTTATGATAATGATAATAATAACCCCAATCATAACCCGAACCCTGAAGTTCAGGTATATTATGGAGAAGGATACGATGAAACCTTCCCTGATACAGATATGTTAAAAGCATATGTTCCGGAATTGAGGAGCCCTCAATATAAACATGCTGAAATTTCTTGGGATAACTTTCAAATTGAAGTCGTTATAGATGATGAAGTTGTTTTAACGGGAGTACCTACACCATTTGATGGTGTAGAAACAATACTTGAAGGGTATTTTGGATTTTCTGCTTCTACGGGAGCTATAACAGATCGTCATAGCCTAAAGAACGTTCAAGTTTTTATAGATGCTATTGAACTAGAAACAGATTATGTTCAGATTGAAAAATGTGATCAAGACGGAGATGGCTTTGAACAATTCGATTTACTTTCAGTTGAAAATCAATTTTCAACAAATGGTGAGTTTACATATCACACTAACGAGTTAGAAGCTGCTTTTGACCTTAATCCAATCCCTGATACTGAACTTACAAACTATACAAACCAAGAAGCGTTTTCTGGAGAGATTGTATATGTGAGAGTAGAAAATGATGCCGGTTGTTACGTACTAGGAGAAATAGAATTAGGCTTTTTATCTTCTCCAAATGTAAATACTGTTTTAGCTAATATAGACCCTACTTGTGATAGTGATCAGACAGGGGAAGAAAGTTATGACCTAACACAAACGGAAACTATTTTTATAGATAATCCTAATGATTTTCAAATTAATTATTTTGAGTCACAAGCAGATGCCAATCTTGGTAATTTAGCAAATGCAATTTCTTCTCCAACAAATTTTAGTGTTCAAGCCGGAACAACAGAGACCATATTTCTTCGTATAGACAATCAAGGGTGTTATGAAGTAGTAGCGCTAGTCTTATCAGCCTATACAGTTCCACAAATTAAATCACTAGAACAATTAAACACTTGTGATAATAGTACGGGGGTTTATGTTGTTGACTTAACATTAAACGATACTAATATTATAGGTAATCAGAATCCAAGTACTATTGATATCTCATATTATTTAAGTCAGGTTGATGCCGAAAATGATCAAAATGAAATTACAGACTCTGCAAATTTTGAGTTGAGCGCAATTGGGTGTGATACAATTTTTGTAAAGGTGAAAAACAGTAACCAAGAGCAATGTTACCAAATTAGCAGTTTTGAGGCATGTGCTATAGATGTGCTTATAAATAGCCCGCAAGATTTACAGTCTTGTACAATTTCAGATAACGGATTAGCATATTTTAACCTTACATCAAATAATACTACTATTCTAGATGGACAAGATCCTTCATTATTTGACATTAAATATTTTACATCCTTAGATGATGCAACGAATAATACAAATGAAATAAGTACTCCGCCAAATTATTTAGCTTCCAACCAAACGCAAACAATTTTTGTTCGATTAGAGAATAGTCAAAATTCAACATGTTTTGATGTAGATAGTTTTGTTATCGAATCAGAAAAGGTAGCTGTTGTTGAAGCTGAAGAACTAACTTCTTGTGTTAATGAGGACTCCTCGTCTTTTGATTTAACAGCAATAGAAAGCGATTTAAATTTATCTCAAGATAGGACATTAGTTGGGTATTATAGTTCATTAGAAGATGCAGTAGAAGATTCTAATAAAATTTCAAATCCACAGGATTTTGTAAATTCATCTAACGTAGAAACCGTGTATGCTTATGTGGCGACAAGTCAGCAAACTTGTTTTGAGGTTTATTCAATTCAGCTTGTATCAGAAGTTTGCGAGCCTTTTATACCTGAAGGCTTCTCGCCAAATGGAGATGGGATAAATGATGTTTTTGAAATTAGCGGTGTTTTAGAGAATTTCCCCAACTTTAGGCTTGAAATTTTCTCTCGTTACGGTCAAAAAGTTTATCAAGGAAATACAAATAAAGACTATTGGAATGGTACTTCAGAGGCTGGTAATGATCTGCCCACAGGTACGTATTACTATATCTTAGATTTAAATGATTCAACATCAGAAGTAATTAAAGGTTGGGTTTATTTAAATAGATAGGCGTCAAGTTGAAATTTAACAAGCTATAAGGTAGGATTTCTTATAGCTTGTTGTTTTATAAAAGCAACGAAAGCACAAAAGCTTAATGATTAAGAATAATATAATTTATGAAGAAAATACTCTCTATATTAATCTCAATATTTTTTTCCGTATGGGTGTACGCTCAAGAATATAATATGGGAGAGCAGGATATTATTAATACCTGTTCAGGAAATTTTTATGATTCCGGAGGACCCGACGGTACTTACTCTTCTTTCAATGAAGAATCTAGCCTTATGACGATATGTCCGGATGAGGATGATATGAGAATCCAAGTTGATTTTTCAACATTTCTTTTATTGGGTGATGATGCATTACACGTGTATGATGGGGATTCTACCGATGCGCCTTTAATTGATATTTATGAAGTTGGTAATATTCCCGACGTAATTTTAGCGGGAGACCAGAATACATCCGGTTGTTTAACTTTTGAACTCGTATTAGACGGTTCATTTTCTCCTGGGCCAGGATGGCAATCAGAAATTTCCTGTATAGAGCAATGTCAAACTATAGACGCTAATATAACAGAAGTGTCTCCTTCTACCTTCGACGATGACACCGGGAGTTACACCGTAAGTTTTTCTGATGAAGTGACTTTTACAGCAGATGTTATTTTTGAAGACAGTCCTGCAGGAGCACAATATAATTGGGATTTTGGAGATGGAGAAACGGCAAATGGAATAAATGTCTCTCACCTATATGATGGTCTAGGGACATTTACAGTAGAGTTAGAAGTTATTGACGAGAATGGCTGTAGTGTTACAGTTAGTATACAATTGGAGATTGTTTTTGCCGATCAGGAAGGAGACTGTATGATTACAACTGTTAATTATGATTTTGAGGAACCAACGATTATGCAATCCGGTTATCCCTCTTTTATCGACGATGTAGATGTTCCAGGCTGGTCAACCACCGCTTCAGATGGAGTAATTGAGTTCTGGCCTAATTCAACCGTTCTTGGAGGAATAAATGCTTATTCTGGAAATCAATATATTGAACTAAATGCAAATGAGGTTTCTGGTGTCTATCAAGATTATCAAACGCCTGTTGAGGGTACTGAGTTTTCTTTTATTTTTGCACATGCTGCTCGTAATTCAGCCGATTCAGGAGAAGATGTTGTAGGAGTTTATGCGGGATCTCCAGGAGGAACACTCACTTTAGTTTCTCAATACTCTTCTGAAATTGATGCTGGCTGGAGCTTAAAAGTAGGTTCTTATACTGTGCCTGCTGGACAACCCGTTACACGTTTTGAATTTAGGGCTATATCAACCGCTACGGGTAGTCCTACAACAGGAAATTATTTAGATGCGATACAGTTTACCGCCAATTTTGGAATTATATCAGAAAACCCTCTTTCTATTTCTTGTGTTAACACGATTAATGTTGAAGCTTTAGGAGTCGGCCAATGGGTAGCGGACAATGCAAATAACCCTTCTTCTACCGTAATTGACAATCCAAATTCCGGAACTACAACAATTTCAGGTCTGGATAATATAGGTACTTATACCTTTAATTGGGTCAATGAATTTTGCGAAGACACATTGACCGTTGAAGTAACAGAAGGCGATATAACGTTAAATACAGAATCAGTAGAGGTTTTAGGCGGATGTAACTCGAATACGGAACCTTCATTCAATTATGATTTATCTGAAACGCTTACTGAATTTATAGATAATCCTGAGGACTATGAAGTTTCTTACTATGAAAATAGTAATGATGCACAAGACGGTAATACTGCTAATTCTATAGATGATCCGGAAAGTTATAGCTTTCCGAATGATATTGAAGTTACCGTCTTTGTTCGAATTCAGGAACCCGAAGAGAATTGTTACAGAGTAGTAGATATCAATGGAGTTATCTATGCTCAGCCTTCAATCCAAAATATAGAGTCTTATGCTGAATGTTCGGTTGATGATGAAGAAATTTCAATTGATTTAACAGCTAATAATTCTGATATTTTAGGAGATCAAACGAATCCAAATTTTATAATAACTTATTATGAGTCAGAATCAGATGCACTGGCTGATGACAATGAAATAACAAATCTTGATAATTATGTTTTACAAGAGGGCTGTTCAACTTTATATGCAAAGATAAAGAACAGTTTAAATGAGGATTGTTTTGATGTATCGCCTTTTCAAGTTTGTTTATCAACTGTTTCAGTTATTTCTATATCTAACCTAGAAGAATGCGATTCGGACAGTAATGGGAGTGCAGTATTCGATTTAACTCAAAACGATTCGGTAGCATTAGGCGCAGACCAAGGGTCTTCCGATTACAGTGTAAGTTATTATGAGGATGAGGCTTCAGCTGAGGCGGGCACACCTGCAATAGGCA
>NZ_RCNV01000013.1 GCF_003667275.1 Mesonia aquimarina
TTGATCGCTATGGAAAGCTGCTTAAACAGTTAAGTCCGAGTGGTCCGGGATGGGATGGAACCTATAATGGTAATCCGGTATCGTCTAATGACTATTGGTTTAGAGTAGAGTATATGGAAACTCTGCCCGATGGTAGTTTGCAACCAAGAGAGTTTAAAGCGAACTTTACACTAAAAAGATAAAAACAACAAAATTTTAGGATCAGTTTAAAAGACTTGGTTCTAAAATTTTGTTATTAAATTTTAATTTATATATTTGATGATATGATTTTAAAGAGGAACATAGCTAATTCATTTTACCGCCGCCGCTGTCGCCGTGACTAATTACCTGTGCGATTGTAACTCATTTTCTTTTTTAAAATTATTTTCTTTTGAAATTCATCTTATCATTATTTTCTTTTTACTCTACATCCTGTATTTCACACCGGGTATTTAGACGTGTTTATTTATTTCGCCGCCGCTTGGCGCGTATATAGTTTGTATGGAACTCAGGTGAGTCCGGTTCTTTTTTTCATCCCTTTATCATTTAAACTCTAATTTTTTAATTCTTTGAATCCAATGAAAATAGTCATTGCGAATCAATCGCATATCTCTTATGCACAAGAGATATGTGATTTGGTTAAACTATCAGCAAAAGCACGAGGCACCGGTATAGCAGAGCGTTCTCCTTCTTATCTCAAGGAAAAAATGTGTAGTGGGAATGCTGTCATTGCCCTTGACGAGGAGCAATTTGTGGGCTTTTGTTATATAGAATCATGGGATCATCAACAATATGTAGCCAATTCCGGTTTAATTGTTCATCCTGATTATCGTTATAAAGGAATTGCCAAGGATATTAAGAAAGCTGTATTTAAGCTTTCGAGAGAAAAATATCCAAAGGCAAAAATTTTCGGGATTACTACCGGTTTGGCAGTGATGAAAATCAATTCTTCTTTAGGATATCGACCAGTTTCTTTTTCGCAGTTAACAAAAGATGAACGCTTTTGGGACGGTTGTCAAACCTGTAAAAATTATGATATTTTAAATAGAACCAATCGTCAAATGTGTTTATGCACAGGAATGGTTTATGACCCCTCAGAAGAAGGAACATATACATCAAAAAAAATTAAAGAAAAGACCTATCAACGCTTAAAAACGATTAAGCAAACTCTATTTAATAAAAAAAATAAAACCAATAAATCATGAATAAAAAGAAAGTTGTCTTAGCCTATAGTGGAGGACTCGATACCTCTTATTGTGTACATCATTTAGCTCATGAAAAATCTTTAGATGTTTATGCAGTTAGTGTAAATACAGGAGGTTTTTCATCAGATGAACTAAAGGAAATGGAAAAAATGGCATTTCAATTAGGAGCTTATCATTTCGATGCCTTAGAGGCAGAGCAAGATTATTACCAAAAAATCATTAAGTTTTTAATTTTTGGAAATGTATTAAAGAATAATAATTATCCGCTTTCGGTAGGAGCAGAGCGAGTACTTCAAGCGATTATGCTTGTAAAATATGCTCAACATATAGGAGCAGATTTTATAGCCCACGGAAGTACAGGAGCTGGAAATGATCAAGTGAGATTTGACGTTATTTTTCAAATCTTAGCCCCGGAAATACGCATTCTTACTCCAATTCGAGATCAGGGTTTGAGTAGAGAAGAAGAAATAGAATATTTACAAAATCACGGGATTCAACTAAACTGGTATAAAGCTCAATACTCTATTAATACCGGGTTATGGGGTACTAGTATAGGCGGAGCAGAAACCCTAACAAGTGATCTTCCTTTACCGGAAGAAGCTTTTCCTGTTCCTTTACGAAAAAAGAATCCATTACCGATTGAATTGCATTTTGAACAAGGAGAGTTAAATGGTGTAGATACCAAAAAGGGAAGTTCGGTGGAAATGATTCAATATTTAGAAACCATAGCGGCTCCTTATGCTATTGGTAGAGATATACATGTGGGCGATACCTTAATCGGAATAAAAGGTCGTGTGGGATTTGCGGCAGCTTCAGCCTTACTTATTATTGCAGCGCATCAACTCTTAGAAAAACATACCCTTAGCAAATGGCAATTACAGCATAAAGATTACATAGGAAAGTGGTATGGGACCCATCTTCATGAAGGACAATATTTAGATCCGGTCATGCGTGATTTTGAAGCTTTATTAGCGACTTCTCAACAAAGAGTAAGCGGAAGTGTTTTTATCACCTTACATCCTTATCGTTTTACACTTGATGGAATTAAATCTGATTATGATCTTTTAGAAAATACTTTTGCTCATTATGGAGAAACCAATTCAGCTTGGTCTGCCAATGATGTAAAAGGTTTTATTAAGTTGTTCTCTATTCCCGGAAAACTCTATCAATCTGTAACCCATAACTAGTATGATAACAGTTGGAATTATTGGAGGTAGTGGTTATACAGGTGGTGAATTAATACGACTTTTATTACAGCATGCACAAGTGGATATTCGTTTTGTGTATAGTACCACTAAAGTAGGAATGCCTATTGAAAAGATACATCAGGATTTAATAGGAGAAACAACATTGATGTTTACAGATAAGATAGTTGCTGATGTCGACCTTGTTTTTTTATGTGTTGGACACGGGAAATCTAAAGAGTTTTTACAAAAACATACGTTTAGTGAAACGACTAAAATTATTGATTTGAGTACTGATTTTCGGATGGAACATCAAAATCATGATTTTGTATACGGCCTACCGGAAGTCAATAAAGCTTTAATTATGCAATCTAATTTTATTGCTAATCCCGGATGTTTTGCAACAGCCATAAACCTGGCTCTTTATCCAGCAATCAAACATTTACAATTAGACGATGTACATATTCACGCGGTAACCGGAGCCACCGGTGGAGGTGCTCGTTTAGATGAAAAACAACATTTTTCCTGGCGTAGCCAGAATTATTCAAGTTATAAGATTTTTCAGCATCAACATGAGCGAGAAATATTACAGCTTTTTTCTAGATGTAAAGTAGTTCCGCAGTTAAACTTTATTCCCCATAGAGGAAGCTTTGCTCGCGGCATTTATGTGACCTGTTATACGCAATTTTCAGGCGATCTAGCCCATGTAATCCAATTGTATGAATCATTTTATCAAGATGCGCCTTTTACGATAAGATCTGGTATAGCACCCCATTTAAAACAAATAGTGAATACCAACAAGTGTCTACTGCATATTCAGCATATAAATGATAAACTGGTTATTACCAGCATGCTTGATAATTTATTAAAAGGAGCTGCCGGACAAGCCGTTCAAAATATGAATCTCATGTTTGGTTTTGAAGAGACTACAGGACTAAAATTAAAAGGAAGCTATTTTTAAAATCAACACTTATGAAACTATTTGATGTATATACAACTTTTTCAGTTCAACTTGCTCAGGCAAAAGGCTGCTATCTTTATGATGATGAAGGAAAACAATACCTTGATTTTTATGGCGGCCATGCAGTAATTTCTATAGGACATAATCACCCGGTATATTGCCATGCGCTACAGGATCAATTGGGTAAATTAGCCTACTATTCCAATGCAATAGATAAACCCATACAAGAAAAATTAGCTAAAAGTTTGGGAGAGGCTTCTCATTGTCAAGATTATCGTTTGTTTATGTGTAATTCCGGTGCGGAAGCAAATGAAAATGCGTTAAAGCTAGCTTCTTTTGCAACCGGAAAGTCGCGTATTGTTTATTTTGAGAATGCTTTCCACGGTCGGACATCCGCTGCTGTTTCGGTGAGCGATCAAGAAAACTTGAAGTCACCTTTAAACAAACATAATCCTGTAACAAAGTTAAGCTTTGGTCAAGTTGATGAATTAGAAGCGATTTTAACAAAAAATGATGTTGCGGCTGTTATTATAGAAATAATTCAAGGAGTAGGAGGATTACATGAAGCTTCTACTCATTATTACAAAAAAATACAACAACTATGTAAGGATCATAAGGTCATATTTATCGTTGATGAAGTACAAAGTGGCTGGGGTAGAACCGGAAAATTTTTTGCTTTTCAGCATCATGGACTACAACCTAATCTTATTAGTATGGCAAAAGGAATGGGGAATGGCTTTCCGGTGGGAGGCGTACTGATTGACCAATCTTTTTCTGCTTCTCATGGCATGTTGGGGACCACCTTTGGAGGAAATCAACTCGCTTGTGCTGCCAGTTTAGCCGTTTTGGAAACATTACAAAATGAACAATTATTAATTAACGTAGCAGAAATGTCTTCGCTTTTTTGTAAAAAAGCATTGGCTATACCTGCTATTAAAGCAATAAAGGGACGAGGCTTGATGTTGGGGTTAGTTTTTGATTTTGACGTAAAACTCCTTCGAGAATGCTTAGTATACGATTATCAAGTTTTTACCGGCGCAGCCACTCCTAAAAACATGCTACGAATTTTACCTCCTTTAACGGTGACAAAAAAACAAATACAAGAATTTTTTACGGCACTAGAAGCTGCTCTCTTGCAATTAAACTTAACTTAAAGATAACCATGAAACATTGTACTTCATTATCAGATATAACTGATGTTCAGCAAGTAATCGATCAAGCGATAGCGATCAAACAACATCAGAATAGTGCTCCTATTGGAAAGGGTAAAACACTAGGCTTACTTTTTTACAATCCCAGTTTGAGAACACGTTTGAGTACTCAAAAAGCTGCTCGCATGTTAGGGATAGAAGTTATTGTTATGAATATTAATAAGGAGGGATGGACATTAGAATTTGAAGAAGGAGCCTATATGAATCACCAAACTTCTGAGCACATTAAAGAAGCTGCCGGGGTTTTATCATGTTATTGTGATATTATTGGTATTCGTATTTTTCCTTTGTTTAATTCTAAAGCAGAAGATGAACAAGAGCTCGTTTTAAATTCCTTTAAAAAGTATTGTACTATACCGGTGATTAATTTAGAGAGTGCAACGGCTCATCCCTTACAAGGCTTAACTGACGCGATGACAATTCAAGAATTTAAGATTGAAAAACCTAAAATAGTAATGACTTGGGCTCCCCATCCTTCCGTATTGCCACAGGCGGTTCCTAATTCTTTTACGGAAGTAATGAATCAATTATCTATGAAGCATTCTATATGTAATCCTTCTACTCATAATTTGGCTCCCCATATTGTACAATCTACACCTGTATTTAATGATCAGGCAGAAGCCTTGAAAGATGCAGATATCGTTTATGTTAAAAACTGGGGAAGTAACACCTATTATGGAGAAAAATTTCCTATTGATAGAAAATGGACATTTACGCTTGCAAAATGGAAATTAACCAATCAAGCTAAAGTATTGCATTGTTTGCCGGTAAGGAGAAATGTAGTAATAGAAGATGCTGTTTTGGATGGGAGTCAAAGTGCTGTTTTGAATCAAGCTGAAAACCGAACGTATATAGCTGCCAGTATATTAACCGAACTTTTACAAGCTAACTTATGAAAGGTTTACATATTATAAAAGTAGGGGGGAGCGTGCTCAGCGATAAAAAAAGTATAGCCACTCTTTTGGATGATTTTGTAGCTTTAAAAGGAGCGAAGATTTTGGTTCATGGAGGAGGAAATGTAGTTACGGAAACAGCGTTAAAACTAGGCTACACCACTGAAATGATTGAAGGAAGACGTATAACCTCAGATGCGATGATGGAGGTAGTGAGTATGGTTTGTGGTGGGCTCCTCAATAAAAATGTCGTAGGATGCTTACAAGCAAGATCGTGTAACGCTATAGGCCTATGCGGAGCGGATGGAAAAAGTATCCTCTCAAAAAAACGTCTATCTGCCCCTATTGATTATGGACGTGTGGGAGATGTTATAGCTATCAATGAAGACTTTATTGTTAATTTGTTAGGAAAAGGATGTGTACCTGTATTTTCTCCTATCACGATGGATGGAGCCGGGAAATTGCTGAACACTAATGCGGATACTATAGCAGCTCAGCTTGCCATTGCACTCACCCCATATTTTAGGGTTCATCTAACTTTCTGTATCGATAAACCAGGTGTATTGAGTGATCCGCTCGATAATATGTCTGTGGTTCCATTCCTAAATCGAGATACTTATCAAAAGATGTTAGCTCAAAAAATAATTTCGCAAGGTATGCTCCCTAAATTGGAACAGTCTTTTAAGGCACTAGAAAGATATGTGCATCAAGTGTGTATAGGAGGATGTAATGGATTAAAATCAACTCAAAAAAACACTAAAATAATATTATAATGGATTTAAATGAATTATATGATGATGCTATCAAATTATTAAAAGAAATGATAAGCACTCCTTCTTTTTCTACCCAAGAATCGAGGACTGCAGAACTTCTGGAAGCGTGGTTTGAAAAGTATTCTATTCCTTATCAACGATCAAATAACAATGTTTGGGCAATACAAAAAAATCATGGAGAGGCTAAACCTGTAGTGCTACTAAATTCGCATCACGATACGGTACGTCCTGCAAAATCTTATACTAAAGATCCATTTAATCCTCTCATTGAAGATGGAAAATTATACGGATTGGGAAGTAATGATGCCGGAGGATGTTTGGTTTCTTTGTTAGCGGTTTTTACCTATGCTTATCATCAAGATTTAACTTATACTCTTGTATTTGCAGGAACTGCTGAAGAAGAGATTAATGGAAATCAGGGAATCAGTAGTATTATTCCGAAACTCCCTGTACTGACTGCGGCAATTGTAGGAGAACCTACTCAAATGCAGATGGCTATTGCGGAGCGTGGTTTATTGGTTATTGATGCTTTTATAAAAGGAACAGCTTCTCATGCAGCTCATCCTAATACCGATAACCCTATTTTAAAGACTGCTGATTTTTTAAATAAATTGCAAAAGCTCACTTTTGATCGTATTTCTCCATTATTAGGAGAAGTTAACCTTAGTGTGACTCAAATTCATGCAGGTGAGCAACACAATGCTATTCCAGATGAAGTCCATTTGGTAATAGATGTACGGGTGAATGATTGTTACTCCTTGGAAGAAGTTTTTACTATCTTAGCCCAAGAATTTGTCGCAGCTCGTTTTCAAGCACGATCTTTCCGATTACAACCTTCTATTGTTTCTTCTGCACATCCTTTAGTACAAACCGCCGAAAAACTTGGTGTGCTAACCTATGGATCTAATACATTATCTGATCAAGCGCTCTTAACCTGCCCTTCTGTTAAAATGGGCCCCGGAAATTCCCTTCGTTCGCATACGGCAGATGAATTTATTTACCTGCATGAGATTAAAGAGGGAATACAAGCTTATATTAATCTATTATACAATTTAACTTTTTAATACCTGTTATATGAAACTTTGGGAAAAAGGTCACTCTATTGACAAAAAAATAGAACAATTTACAATCGGTAATGATCGAGAATTAGATCGTTACCTAGCCAAGTATGATCTACAGGCTTCGATAGCTCATGCGTATATGTTACAAGAATCGGATTTACTTACAAAAAAAGAAAATCACGCCTTGATAAAAGTGCTGGAAAAGCTACAAAAACAAGTAGAATCCGGAGACTTTCATATTGAAAAATCATTTGAAGATGTACATTCTAAAATTGAATATGAATTAGTACAAAGTTTAGGAGCAACCGGAAAGAAAATACACACCGGACGATCACGTAATGATCAGGTTTTGGTGGCCATGCTATTGTTTTTTAAAGATCATCTTGGGCATCTACAAGAGCAACTTATAACCTTAATTGAACTTTTATTACAGCTTTCAGAAAAACATGAAAAAGCTTTTTTGCCTGGCTATACTCATTTACAAGTTGCTATGCCTTCTTCTTTTGGTTTATGGTTCGCAGCATACGCGGAATTACTAATAGATGATTTATATATGATACAAGCAGCCCTAAAAGTAGTAGATCAAAATCCGTTAGGATCTGCAGCAGGATATGGAAGTTCCTTTCCGATAGATAGAATGTCTACCACTAAATATTTAGGATTCTCTGCACTAAAAGTTAATGTAGTAGCCGCTCAACTTAGTCGAGAGAAAACGGCAAAAAACATCCATATGGCTTTATCTTCTGTGGCTCATACTATAGGGAAATTTGCTATGGATGTGTGTTTATATATGAATCCTCATTTTAATTTTATAGGATTGCCAGATTCGTTAACCACAGGCTCTAGTATTATGCCTCATAAAAAGAACCCTGATTTATTTGAAGTTATGAGAGGAGAATGTAATAAAATACAAGCAGCTATGTATGAAACTAACTTAATTTCAACTAATTTACCTTCCGGATATCATCGTGATTACCAATTGCTTAAGGAAAAAAGTATTTTAAACCTACTTTCTATGGAAAACGTGATTGATATACTCACGTATACGTTACCTCGAATAGAGGTTAAATCTATAGACCAGACTGATCCTGTATATCAATATGTAACTAGCGTAGATGCTATAAATAATCTAGTGATACAAGGTAAGTCCTTTCGAGATGCCTATCAGCTTATTGCTAATGAAATAAAAGAAGGTACTTATGACTCAAAAGAAACGAAAGCTCATACCCATATAGGGAGTAAGGATAATTTAGGAATTGCCATGATCAGAAAAAAGCTTCGTGAGGTTTTGTAATATATTACCAAACTTTTTAGGTTCTTGGTTCAGGTTTTATCGTCCAGACCGCAAAATAAAAAAGCTTCAATTGTAAAATTGAGGCTTTTTTTACGAAGTTGTGTTGTGAATATGAAGTTGAATTACTTTGTATTTAAGGTTTAAGTAGTGTTAAACCAGTGAAGAGCTTTTCCTGTAAGAGGGAGAGGCTTTTTTTATTTTCTGCTCTTTTCTCTTTCGTTTAAAGAAAATCTATTATTCGTTCTAGCGTCATACCTCTCGATCCTTTTATTAGAATATAGCTATTATCTACAAGTTGAATTTTTAAGTAATTAATAAAATCTTCAGTTGTTTCAAACTTTTTCGTATTACTTTTTATACTTGTTTTTTGAAATTCTTTTCCTATTAAAAAAGCATGCTTAAAATTATATTTATTAATTAAATCAACTATTTGCTGGTGTTCACTAGCACTAGTTTTACCGACTTCAAACATATCTCCTAAAATAACAATCTTATTTTTTTCCTTAGATTCGTTGAAGGTTTTTAAAGCCGCCGCCATACTTGTAGGGTTTGCGTTGTAGGCATCTAAGATTATTGTATTGTTATTTTTTTCTATTAGTTGAGATCTATTATTACTTGGAAGGTATGCTTCAATAGCGTTTTTTATTTGATTTAAGGGAACATTAAACTGCAAGCCGATACAAGTGGCTGCAGCCATGTTTTTAGCGTTATATTCGCCTATTAATTTACTAGTAATACTAGTGTTTGCAACCTTGATGGAAGCGTAAGGTTTAGCTGAAATAAAATTGATGTTAAAATCATTTTTTTGACTTTCACCAAAAGTTATAAGGTTGCCACCTTTGCTTTGTTTCAATTGAAGTTCATCGTCAGTATTAATGAATATTTTCTTATTTTCTTTTTTTAAGAAGTCGTATAATTCACTTTTTCCTTTAATAACACCTTCAATTCCACCGAAACCTTCTAAATGAGCTTTGCCAAAATTGGTAATGTAACCGTAGTCCGGTTGTGCAATATTGGTTAAAAATTCAATCTCTTTTAGATGATTTGCGCCCATTTCAACGACTCCTATTTCTGTTGATTGGTTGAAAGATAACAATGTTAGCGGAACCCCAATATGATTGTTCAGATTGCCTTCAGTAGCTTTTGCTTTGTATTTTTTTTCAAGAACAGCTTGAATTAGTTCTTTTGTTGTTGTTTTGCCATTACTACCTGTTAAAGCTATGATAGGTATTCCTAATTTTTTTCGATGAAATTGTGCTAATTGCTGTAGGCATTCTAATACATTGTCAACTTTATGAATGTTAGCATTCTCTGAAGAATTAATTTCATCTACAATGGCAGCCTTTGCACCTGATTCTAGTGCTTTTTTGGCATATGTATTCCCGTTAAAATTTTCTCCTTTTAGCGCAAAAAAAAGTGTATTGGGTTTTATTTTTCTAGTGTCTGTAGAAACTCCATTACTTTCTAAAAAAAGCTTGTGTAAATTTGAAATAGTCATCTGTTATAATCAAAAAAAAGCCCTTTAAACATTATAGAGTAAAGGGCTTTTTGCTTTATTAATCTTTAATTTTAATCTCTTGCTCTTTTACCTTTTTTAGATTTTGAACCAACTCTTGACATTGCGTTTCTAAATCCGATATAGTCGGTTGCCATATCTTGAGGGAAGTAGCGACGTTGAGCAGGATCTAACCAATATGCTCTATCTCTCCAAGAACCTCCTTTGTATACTCTAACTTCATTATCAATAAGTGTTGTTCTTTCAGATGAAGTATCGTATTGTCTATCTAATGAAGAATTTCCAGTAGAGTCTTGCATTACAGAAACTTTATGCTTAGGAGCATTGTACATACGTTTAGATTCGTCTTGAGTATCTCCTTGTTCACGATAATATCTTCCGGAAGCTTTATCGCCATCTCTAAAATCACGATTATCACTTTCTGTAAATTGCGTTCTTAAGTATGTATCTTCTTTTGTTACAGGTTCTTTTTTAATTTCACCAGGAAGACTTCTTGGAACAATTTTTCCGTTACTAAGCGTGTCGTAAATAACATCATCTGGAGTTAAAACCTCAACAGTGCCGTCTTCTCCAATGGAGTTTTTCGTGTATACATTTCCACGATAATAGTTGAAATCATTAAACTCATCGTCAACTATTGGTCGATAAACATCTGCTACCCATTCTGCAACATTTCCAGCCATATCATAAAGACCATAGTCGTTTGGCGGATATGTTTTTATTTCAGCAGTAATGTCAGCTCCATCATCACTCCATCCGGCAATACCGCCGTAGTCACCATCACCTTGCTTAAAGTTAGCTAATTGATCTCCGCTTGTTTTTCTACTACCTGATCGTGTGTATTGACCATCCCAAGGGTATTTTTTTCTACCTCTATATTGGTTGTATTCTCTAGTGCTTGACATTCCTAAAGCTGCATATTCCCATTCAGCTTCAGTTGGTAATCTATATTCTGGTAAAATAACACCATCTTTACGTTGCACATATTTGTGAATCGTATCTTCTTTTACAACTTGTGTAAGACGATCTGCGTTTCTACCTCTAGTAAGCGAGTCATTTCCACCGTAAACTTTGGTCGGTGCATTGATATATGTTTCAGTGCTGAATGTTGAAGAAGCATCCGCTTGAAGTCGAGCTCCCTCTGTAGTGTATCCCTCTTCTTCTAACAACGCCTCGTTTACACGATCTGTTCTCCATTTACTGAATTCGGTTGCCTGAATCCAATTTACACCTACCACCGGATAGTTTTGATATGCCGGGTGACGTAAATAGTTATTAGTCATGGTTTCGTTATAACCTAATCGATTTCTCCAAACTAATGTATCAGGAAGCGCTCCATAATAAATATCTCTATACTTTTTTTCTGTTGGAGGAAAGGTTAATTTGAGCCAGTCTAAATACTGAAGATACATTCTGTTGGTAACTTCTGTTTCATCCATGTAGAATGACTGGACGTGTTGTTGGTTTGGCGTGTTGTTCCAATCATGCATTACATCATCTTGTACGCGCCCCATTGTAAATGTTCCGCCTTCGATAAAAATAAGTCCAGGACCTGTTTTTTGTTCTTCATAATCGGTTTGATATTTCATCATACCTTCTTTACCGGTTAAGTCCCAACCAGTAGCACGGGAATTGTCTTTGTAGTCTCTTGAGTTGTTACAGCTAGCTAAAAAGCCTAGTGTTGCAACGGCAAAAAAAGTTTTAAGAGCGGTATTGATTCTCATAATACAATTTATGTTTGTAAAATTTTGGGTTCGCAATATAACAATTAACGCTAAATTAACAAGTTTGTTTTAGTTTTTTAGCATTAAAATTGTTGCCTTGTGCTTAGAATAACGTTAATTATTTAAGATTAGTATTATTGTATGCTAAATAAATTAATTTTGTGGGTCTAAATATAATACAATTATTTAATTAACGTTATTTCTTGCAATGAAGTTTCTTTATACCATATTTTTATTAGGCTGTTTTTTTTCAGTTCAAGCGCAACAAAAGACCTTTACTATAGAGTGGGGTGAAAAGCCTTTTTCTGAAAATACAGCTATCGCTATCCCTAGTTTTTCTTCAATTAATATTGAATATGATGCTCAAGAGGATGCTATTTTTTACCATAATCAATGGAGAGAGAGTGGTGCTGTTTTGTCTTCGGAGCTCAGTAATATTACATATGAAACCATTTCTGCAGAAAATTTAGGAGCTCTGGATAAAAAAAATATCAAGAATACTCCCGACTTAAAAATGTATACTTCTAAGGCAAGGCAGGTGACTTATTTTCAAATTAGAATAAATCCCATTGTAAGGCAAAATGGTGTTTATAAAAGAGTGAAATCATTTTCTGTAAGTTATACAAAAGGTGCGGCGAGAGATGGTGTGGTAACACAATCTGTTCCTTCTATTACAAATTCCGTGTTAGCGACAGGCGATTGGTATAAGTTTTATATTGAAAAAACAGGGGTTTATAAAATTTCTAGAAGTTTTCTTAGCAATTTAGGAATGGATGTTTCTTCTATAAATCCGCAACGATTAAAAATTGTAGGTCACGGTGGAAATATGCTCCCTTTATTAAATAGTGAGAATGATGCCTACGATCCACCAGAGACGGCTATTAAAGTAGTAGGAGGAGAAGATGGAAGTTTTGATTCTCAGGATTATATTTTGTTTTACGCAAAAGCTGTAAATGATGAGTGGAGCGAGGATAACGAGAGTAACCTTAATTTGTATGCCGAGCGCTCTTACTATTATATAAGTGCCGATGGAAATATAGGTAGACGAGTAATGCCTTATACAGAACCTACTGGAAATGCAACCACTACGATTACAACTTTTGATGATTACCAATATCACGAAGTAGATGAATATAGTATAGCTAAAACAGGAAGACGCTGGTTTGGAGATCGTTTCGATGTAGAGAATACAAAAGAATTCGAGTTTAATTTTGATAACCTAGTTACCTCGGAGCCGGTAGAGTTCGATGTTGAGATGGTTTCAGCTTCAGAAGCTTCTACATCCATGCAAGTTCTTGTAAATGGTCAAGATGCAACCACTTTAGGCTTTAGTAGCTCTAATGATGATGTTTTAGCAGATTCTACAGGAGCTAGCTTCGAATTAAATCTTAATACTTCTACTATTAATGTGGAGTTAAATTATAATAATGGCGGTAATCCTTCAAGTTTGGCTTATGTAGACTATATTAATGTACGCGCTAAACGATCATTACAAATTGTAAACAATCAGCAGTTGGAATTTACATCAGACGAAGCGGCATTGATTTCAGGTGTTGGTGAATATGTTATTCAAAATGCTTCTAGCGTCACAGAAGTTTGGGATGTGACTAATCCGAAAAATATAACTTCAGTAGCCAACACTGCAAATTCAAATTTCTCTTTTAAGGCATCGATGGGTGAAAAAAGAAAATATATAGCCTTGTCTTCCTCAGATTTTTATACCCCTTTGCGTGAAGCGGAAACCCGTATTGATAATCTAAATTTAAAAGGAACAATTTTTGAAAATGCTCAAGGGCAATTTGAAGATGTAGATTATGTAATTGTAACATCAGAATTGTTGCTTCAACAAGCAAATCGCTTAGCTCAATTTAGAAGAGATCAAGATGATTTGAATGTAAAGGTGGTTTTGGTAAGTGATATTTATACCGAATTTAATTCAGGAAAGCAAGATATAGGAGCGATTAGAAATTTTGTGAATTACGTGTATAGTAATGCTTCTACTGCGAATAATCGCTTAAAATATTTATGTCTGTTTGGAGATGCTTCCGTAGACTATAAGGATCGATTGCAAGGGAATAATAATATTGTCCCAACTTTTGAAGTTTTAAACGGGTTTAGTTTAAGTCCTTCCACTACGGCTTCTGATGATTTTTTTGGTTTAATGGATCCTGAAGAAGGGGGGATTTTCGGGAAATTAGATATTGCAGTAGGAAGAATGTTAGCAGACTCTCCTCAAACCGCAAAAGTTTTGGTTGATAAAGTAATTGCTTATGAAGATAAAGTGTCTTACGGAAGCTGGCGAAATGATTTTGTGTTAATTTCTGATGATGCCGATATTTTTGGTGATAGAAACTTACAGGTTCAATTAGATAATGTAGGAGATGATATTTCTGAAAATCAACCGTTTATAAATGTAAAAAAAATACATAGCGATGCTTATCAGCAAATCTCATCATCTGGAGGGTTTCGCTACCCAGAAGCAACAGAAGATATTACACAAGCAGTAGAAGTAGGGGCCTGCGTGGTTAATTATTTTGGTCACGGAGGAATAAATGGCTTAGCTGCAGAGCGGTTAGTAACTATTGAAGGCATACGTTCCTGGCGAAATGAAAATCGCTATAATGTATTTATCACGGTTACTTGTGAATTTACTGTTTTTGATAATCCATTAAGACTCTCTCCAGGGGAGTATAATTTGCTAAATGATAAAGGCGGTTCAGTAGCTATGGTTAGTACTGTAAGAGCAATAGGAGTTACTACCGGCGCTAATTTTAACGAAGATTTTGCTCCGTATTTATTTAATTATAGTGGAGGAGATGATTCTGTTGCAGAGTCTGTCCGGAAAGCTAAAAATGAATCGGGCGGAGGGGTTCGTGTAATTTTTTATTTTGGTGATCCCGCCATGAAATTAGCATTGGCAGATCCTGAAATTAAATTAACACATATAAACGATGTGCCCGTAAACTCTCCACAAATAGATACCTTAAAAGCCCTAAGTAAAATAAAAATGACAGGAGAACTGGTTTATCCAAATGGAGTTAAAGTTAATAACTATAATGGAGTATTGTCGACTACTATTTTTGATAAGCGTATCGATAGAAATACTTTAGGTAACGATGGAACTGAAGGTAGTGATGATGAGTTATTTATTATGGACTTTACAACTTTAGGAGAGACGGTTTTTAGAGGGCAAGCTTCTGTGAAAAATGGTGAGTTTGAATTTGACTTTGTAGTACCAAAAGATATAAAAATACCCGTAGGTAATGGTCGCGTTAGTTTTTATTCAGAAAGAAATCAATTACTTCAAGATAACCGAGGTTATAATAATGAAATATTGGTTGGCGGAGTTAACGAAAATGCCCCTGAAGATAATAAAGGGCCCGAAATACAGTTATATATGAATGACGAGAATTTTGTTTCCGGAGGTATTACCAATGATTCCCCCTTTTTGTTGGCAAAACTTTCTGATGAAAACGGAATAAATACGGCGAGTGGAATTGGGCATGATTTAGTAGCTATTTTAGATGGAGATGAAACCAATCCATACGTGGTAAATGATTATTACGAAACAGAAGTTGATAATTATACACAAGGTAATGTGAATTATAAACTCCGTGACCTAGAGGAAGGATTGCATACCTTAACCTTTAAAGCCTGGGATGTTTATAACAATTCTAGTACAGCAGAAATTCAGTTTTTAGTAGCTGGAGATGATGAATTAAAAATTACAAAAGTGCTCAATTACCCCAACCCATTTACCACTTATACTGAATTTTGGTTTAATCATAATCGTCCTTTCGAGCCTTTGGAAGTACAAGTGCAGGTTTTTACAGTAACCGGAAAAGTGGTCTGGACAAAAAATCAAGTTATCAATACCGATGGGTTTTTGTCCAGAGAAATTACTTGGGATGGTCGCGATGATTTTGGAGACCGAATAGGAAAAGGAGTTTACGTGTATAAATTAACTGTAAAATCTACCCTAACAAATAAGAAAGTAGAGAAATTTGAAAAATTGGTTATTCTCTAATTGATAGAAAACTATATATTTGCCAAACATTAAAATTTTATGAAGAAAGTAAGCCTTTTATTAGCGGGAATATGCCTTTTTATGAATACAAAAGCAAATGCCCAAGATGAAAATATAACCGAATCTGATCGGGTAATAACAACAGCAGTACCTTTCTTGATGATTTCTGGAGATGCCAGAGCATCAGGAATGGCAGATCAAGGAGTTGCTACCCCTGTAGATACCTACTCGCAACAATGGAATCCGGCAAAATATGCTTTTGCAGAACAACAACAGGGGGTTGGGATTTCTTACGTGCCTTATTTAAGAGAATTGGTAAACGATATTAATTTAGGGCAGGTAAATTATTACAATCGTATTAATGAGCGTAGTGCTTTTGCTGGTACCTTTCGCTATTTTAATTTAGGAGAGATAGAATCTCGTCAAACTGCAGAACAACAACCTTTAATTTTAAAACCCAATCAATTTGCTTTTGATTTAACCTATGCTTTGCGTTTGGGAGAGCAATTTTCTATGGCGGTTACCGGAAGGTATATTCGTTCAGACATCAGGTTGCAAACCACCAACGTAGATGCGTCGGCAGCAAATTCGTTTGGTGTGGATATTTCTGCTTTTTACCAAAGTGAAGAAATTGCTTACGACGATTTTAATGGTCGTTGGCGCGGAGGTATAAATATTTCAAATATTGGTCCAAAAATTAAATATGATGATGCTGGTCAGGAAAGCTTTATTCCAACCAATTTTAAAGCAGGAGCTGGGTTTGATTTTATTTTAGATGCAGAAAATACAATAGGTGTTTATGGAGAGATGAATAAGCTTTTAGTGCCAACTCCAAGTGATTCTAATGGAGATGGCGTGATTAATAGAGAAGATGATTATTATAATGAGAGTCCATTTGGAGCAATCTTTTCATCTTGGACAGATGCTCCGGGTGGATTTAGTGAAGAATTAAAAGAGATTACATGGGCATTAGGAGCAGAATATTCTTATCAAGACAGTTTTGCTTTTAGAATGGGTTATTTTAATGAAAGTGACGTGAAAGGTTTTCGTAAATTTTTAAGTCTAGGGGCCGGATTTAAATACTCTATTACTAGAATAGATGTTTCATATCTTTTCTCAACATCAAAAGCGGTAACAAATCCATTAGAAGGAAGCCTGCGTTTTAGTTTGTCATTTAATTTTGGTGAAAACTATAGAGAATACTAAAATTTATGACATAAAAATCATATAGAAAAGTACCGAAAATAAATCGGTACTTTTTTTATGCGTTTTATTTTAAAAAAAGAAACAGTTTTTTTCTGATTAAAGCAGAAAGAGTTTTTCCTTTACCGCATATTATCTTATTTTTGTCTTCCGTTTTTGATCGCGAACGGTACTAAAATTAATTTCATGAAAAAGATAACCAAAGAAACATACCTTAAGTGGTACGAAGATATGCTGTTTTGGCGCAAGTTTGAAGATAAATTAGCGCAAGTCTATATTCAGCAAAAAGTAAGAGGATTTCTGCATTTGTACAATGGGCAAGAAGCTATTTTAGCTGGAGCCTTGCATGCAATGGATCTTGAAAAAGACCGTATGATAACGGCTTACAGAAATCACGTGCAACCTATTGGTATGGGAGTAGATCCTAAAAAAGTAATGGCAGAACTTTATGGAAAGAAGACGGGAACATCGCAAGGTTTGGGAGGTTCTATGCATATCTTTTCTAAAGAACATCGTTTTTACGGAGGTCACGGTATTGTTGGTGGTCAAATTCCATTAGGAGCTGGACTAGCTTTTGGAGATAAGTATTTTAAAAGAGACAATGTCACGCTAACCTTTTTAGGTGATGGAGCAGCTCGTCAAGGAACACTTCACGAAACTTTAAACTTAGCGATGACTTGGCAGTTACCGGTAGTTTTTTGCGTAGAAAACAACGGCTACGCTATGGGAACTTCTGTAAAAAGAACAGCAAATCACGAAGATATTTGGAAATTAGGTTTAGGTTATGAAATGCCTTGTGGACCTGTAGATGCCATGAACCCTGAAAAAGTTGCTGAAGCTTTAGATGAAGCAATTGATAGAGCACGTTCTGGTAACGGGCCAACATTTTTAGAAATGAAAACCTACCGTTATCGTGGACATTCTATGAGTGATGCTCAAAAATACAGAACAAAAGATGAGGTAAAAGAATACCAAAAAATCGATCCTATTTCTAAAGTTCTTTCAGAAATTAAAGAAAATAATTGGGCTTCAGAAGATGAAATTAAAAAGATCGACAAAAGCGTAAAAGATCGCGTAAAAGAATGCGAGAAATTTGCAGACGAATCTGAATTTCCTGAAACTAGCGTAATGTACGACGCAGTTTACGAACAAGAAGATTATCCTTTTTTATCACATAAATTATAAAAATTATGGCTGAAGTTATTAATATGCCTCGCTTAAGTGACACCATGGAAGAAGGTGTTGTAGCAAAATGGTTAAAGCAAAAAGGCGATAAAGTTGAAGAAGGCGATATTTTAGCTGAAATAGAAACCGATAAAGCAACCATGGAATTTGAGTCTTTTTATGATGGCACGCTTTTACATATTGGAATTGAAGAAGGTGATGGAGCTCCGGTAGATTCTTTGTTAGCTATAATTGGTGAAGAAGGAGAGGATATTTCAGATTTAATAAAAGAGGCCGAAAACTCTTCAAGCTCAGAAGGTAAAGAAGATAAAAAAGAGGAAGAAGATGATGAAGAAGAAAAATCAGAAGACAATAAGTCTGACGATACAGAAACTTCAGATGATTCAGCCGAAGAAGAAGATGGTGGCGATGGAGAAATTCCAGATGATGTTGAGGTAGTAAAAATGCCACGTCTTTCTGATACCATGGAAGAAGGAACCGTGGCTCAATGGTTAAAACAAGAAGGAGATAGTGTTGAAGAAGGAGAAATTTTAGCCGAAATAGAAACCGATAAGGCAACAATGGAGTTTGAGTCTTTTTATGAAGGTACGTTGCTTCATATTGGTATTGGTGAAGGAGAAAGTGCTCCGGTAGATTTCGTTTTAGCAATTATTGGACCTGAAGGAACTGATGTTTCTAAATTTTTAGATCAATTGAAATCTGACGGATCTTCTAAAAAATCTAATAAATCAGCTAAAAAAGAAAAATCTTCAGAAGATAAAGAGTCGAAAGATAAAGGTTCTTCAGAAAGCGAAAGTTCAGATTCTGGCGAAAGACAACATACCGATAGTGATGGCGATCGTATTTTTGCTTCACCCTTGGCTAAAAAAATGGCCGAAGAAAAAGGAATTGACCTAGCTGAGGTAAAAGGAAGTGGTGAAAATAATCGTATCGTTAAAAAAGATATCGAAAACTTCAAGCCTTCAGAAAAACCTGCTGAGAAAAAGGCAGCAAAAACTGAAGAGAAAGCAAGTTCTGCTCAACCTTATGTTCCGGCAGGTGAAGAAAGTTTTGAAGAGGTGAAAAATTCGCAAATGCGGAAAACTATTGCCAAACGACTTTCAGAATCTAAATTTAATGCACCGCACTATTATCTAACTATCGGGTTAGATATGGAAAACGCAATGCAATCGCGTAAGCAGATTAATGAGTTGCCAGATACTAAGGTTTCGTTTAACGATATGGTAATAAAAGCATCGGCTATGGCGCTTAGAAAGCATCCGCAAGTAAACTCTCAATGGACTGGAGAGGCTACTAAAATTGCAAAACACATTCATTTAGGTGTTGCTGTTGCGGTTGATGAAGGTTTGGTTGTTCCGGTATTGCGATTTACAGATCAAATGTCTATGATGACCATCAATTCTAACGTAAAAGATTTAGCAGGAAAAGCCCGAAACAAAAAGTTGCAACCTAAAGATATGGAAGGAAGCACATTTACCGTTTCTAATTTGGGAATGTTTGGAATTGAAGAATTTACAAGTATTATAAATCAGCCAAACTCAGCTATTTTATCAGTAGGAGCAATTGTAGAAAAACCGGTTGTTAAAAATGGTGAAATAAAAGTAGGGCATACCATGAAAGTTACCTTAGCTTGTGATCACCGAACAGTTGATGGAGCAACAGGAGCTAAGTTTTTAGAAACTTTTAAAAAGTATTTGGAAAACCCGGTAACTATGCTGGCTTAATCTAATAATATTATCAAGTGAAAAATCCCGTATAAAAGCGGGATTTTTTTATCTTTAATTTTTTATGAATTAATATATAATTTTTATGAAATATATACTTGTATTTTTAGTCTTTTTTAGTGGTAGTCAAATTTTTTCACAAGAAGAATCAGCCGAAGTTTCTATAGATTTTTTAAAAGAAAGTTTGGGTTATTTAGCTTCAGATGAATTAGCAGGGCGAAGAACCGGCTCTGAAGGAATTGAAAAAGCAGCGCACTATATTGAAACTGTTTTTCAAAAAAGTGGATTACAGCCTTATTTTGAAACATATCGTGATAGCTTTCAGGTAAAAGGAAAAACGGGTTATAATATGGTTGGTTTTAAAGAAGGAAATGATCCAAAATTAAAAGATGAACTTATTGTTTTAGGAGCGCATTACGATCATATTGGGGTGGTAGACGAAAGTAAAATCGTTGCTGGAGATTCTATTGCTAATGGCGCTAATGATAACGCTGCAGGAACGACCTCTATTTTAGCTTTGGCAAAATATTTTGCTGATAAACAAACCAAAAGAAGTGTTTTGTTTGTTTTGTTTTCTGCGGAAGAAGAAGGTTTGGTTGGTTCTAAACATATAGCTAAACGATTAAAAAAAGAAGAGGCGAATATTTATACGATGTTGAATTTTGAGATGATTGGTGTTCCTTTAGTAGGTCAAAACTATTCAGCTTATTTAACCGGATTTAATGAATCTAATTTTGCTGAAACTTTTAATAATTACGCCGGGAAAAAAGTATTCGGTTTTTTTTCAAAAGCAAAAGATTTTAAACTTTTTCAACGAAGTGATAATTATCCTTTTTATCAAGAAATGAAGATTCCAGCGCAAACCTTATGTACGTTTGATTTTTCAAATTATGACTATTATCACCATGTAGATGATGAAGCGGAGTTGATGGATTATGAGCATATGAAAAACTTAATCTCAGATATAATTCCGGGGATTGAAGGAATGGCAAATTCTAAAACTAAAGTTATTCAGTTAAATTCTAAGTAGTAAATTTCTATGTCAAAAAATATTGTAATTACAGGAACAAGTCGCGGAATTGGTTTTGAACTTGTTAAAATTCTCGCAAAACAGGGGCATAAAATTTTAGCCTTGTCTAGAAATGAAGATCCAATTACAAATTTGGGCTTAGAAAATGTGACTGCTTTTTCTTGTGATATTAATGTTGAAGCACAATTGCAAGAAGTAGAATGGTTTATTTCAGAAAAGTGGAAAAAAGTAGATGTGCTGATTAATAATGCCGGGAAATTAGTTAATAAACCTTTTACGGAAATTTCTTCAGCAGAATTTGAAGAAGTTTATAAAACCAATGTATTTGGCGTTTTTCAACTGACAAAAATTTTAATTCCTTTTATGCATAAAGCCAGCCACGTGCTTACGATTAGTAGTATGGGCGGGGTTCAAGGAAGTATGAAATTTCCCGGGCTTTCGGCTTATAGTTCAAGCAAAGGAGCCGTTATTACACTTACAGAGGTGTTGGCAGAAGAATATAAAGAAAACGGGCCGTCATTTAATGTTTTTGCTTTGGGAGCAGTCCAAACTGAAATGTTAGAAGAAGCTTTTCCAGGTTATCAAGCGCCGGTTTCTGCACGAGATATGGCAAATTATATTGGTGATTTTGCTTTAACGGGATATCAATTTTATAACGGAAAATTATTGCAGGTTTCTAATTCTACTCCTTAATTTATGAAAGAAATTCTTTCAAATTATATTCCTAAACGAGCCGTGGATCCTGCGTTTCAATTAATTGCCAGCTATAACATTCATCTCAAAATTGTAAACGAAAGAAAAACGCGCCATGGTGATTATCGTGAAGTAAATGGCGCACCGCAAATTACGGTTAATGCCAATCTAAATCCATATCGGTTTTTAATCACGTTAGTGCATGAAATTGCACATTTTATGGCCTTCAAAAAATATGGAAGATTTATAAAGCCGCACGGAAAAGAGTGGAAATACACCTTTCAACAATTAATGCTGCCATTTATTAATCCAAGTATTTTTCCATCTCGGTTATTACCAATTATAGCTAATCATTTTAAAAATCCATCAGCAAGTAGCGATACAGATGCTCGTCTTTCTGTTGCTTTGAAAGCTTATGATCCCGAAAATAATAAAAATTATATCTTTGAGATTCCGTTGGGAAGTACCTTTAGAATTTATAATGGTAAAGTGTTTAAAAAAGGTAAAAAGCGTATAAAACGCTACGAGTGTGTAGAAATAAATACAGGAAAAATTTATATTTTTCAGCCTAATGCAGAAGTAGAATTAGTGAAAACTTAAGGGAATTATGAATAAAAATTATTACGCAGTTATTATGGCCGGCGGTGTCGGTTCTAGATTTTGGCCATTGAGTAAACAATCCTTTCCGAAGCAATTTCACGATATGTTAGGAACGGGAGAATCTTTACTTCAGAAAACTTATAGCCGACTTTCAAAATTAATTCCTTTAGAAAACATCTATATTCTAACCAATAGCTTGTATGAAGATTTGGTGAAAGAACAATTACCAAAAATAACACAAGAGCAAATTGTGCTGGAACCCGCTATGCGGAATACAGCACCGTGTATTCTATTGGCAGCTTTAAAAATTCAAAAGAAAAATAAAGATGCCCTAATGTTGGTGGCACCGAGTGATCATTGGATTGAAGACGAAAATGCTTTTATAGAAAATTTGCAGATTAGTTACGATGCTTGCCAGCGTGAAGATATATTAATGACTTTAGGCATAAAACCAAGTTTTCCTAATACAGGTTACGGTTACATAAAGTATGCTGAAAAAAGTGTGAGTCCGGTAAAAAAAGTACTTCAATTTACAGAAAAACCAGATTATAAAACGGCACAATCTTTTTTAGCTGAAGGCAATTATTTGTGGAACGCCGGAATATTTATTTGGAGTGTTTCTTCAATTACAAAAGCTTTTGAAAAATATAATTCAAAGATGTTTTCTCTTTTTGTAGAACACCTAGACCATTTAAATACCGAAAAAGAACAATCGTTTTTAGCCAAAAAATATCAAGAAGCAGAAAATGTTTCTATTGACTATGCTATCATGGAAAAAGCACCAAATGTATGTGTGCTTCCGGCTACTTTTGATTGGAATGATTTAGGTTCTTGGGGAGCGCTACACGAGCAAATGCCAAAAGATGAGAAACAGAATGTAGTGATTAATGCACAGTCTCACTTAGAAAATACTAATAACTCTATAATAAGAACTGAAAAAGGAAAAGTTGTAGTTGTAGATGGTTTAGAAGATTATATTGTTGTAGATAATAAAGAAGTTTTGCTTATCTTTCCTAAAGGAAAAGAGCAGGATATAAAAAAGATACGCGCCACCATTCAAGAAAAGTTTGGCGACGAACTTGTATAAAAATGACCACACCAGAAAATGACAAGCAACAGGAAGTAAACGAAAAACTTTCTAAAGACTTAAAAGGTACCGCAAAAAGCTTACGTAGTTTTTTACGGGAATTGCTGGATATTAGAAGTGACACCGATCGTGATTCAACTATTGAAGCCGTAAAAAAAGATATTCCTTTTAAAGGTCATAACGCTTGGATTTTGATATTCTCCATATTTGTAGCTTCTATTGGCTTAAATGTAAGCAGTACAGCTGTTATTATTGGTGCAATGCTTATTTCACCATTAATGGGCCCAATTGTAGGAATTGGTCTTTCCGTGGCTATTAATGATATTGATACTTTACGTAGGTCACTTATTAATTTAGGTGTTATGGTCGGGCTAAGTGTGGTTACGGCATTTCTTTATTTTTGGATTTCACCACTTACTGGAAGCAATGCAGAGCTTGAAGCCAGAACTTATCCTACAATTCTTGATGTGTTAGTCGCTATTTTTGGTGGTTTAGCGTTGATTGTTGCAAAAACTAAAAAGGGAACCATAGCGAGTGTTATTTTTGGAGTAGCCATTGCTACTGCCTTAATGCCGCCATTATGTACAGTAGGTTATGGTTTAGCGGAAGGCAACCTTTCTGATGCCGGAGGAGCTTTGTATTTGTTTTCGATTAATGCAACTTTTATTGCCTTGTCAACTTTTGTGGTTGCTAAATTGTTAGGCTTTCCGTTGGTAAAATATGCTAATTCAAAAAGAAGAAAACGTATTGCTCAATTGGCTTCTGTTATTGCCATTATTGTTATGGTGCCAAGTGTGTATTTGTTTTATAATATGCTTCAAGAATCTTATTTTCGACAAGATGCTCGTAAATTCGTAGAAGAAGAATTGATGGTTTATAATGAGTCATTTTTACAAAAAAATTCGACAATTTTAGATTTTGATTCCGGTAACGATCCTAAAATTGAAGTTTCGTTTTTAGGTAAAGAAATTCCTTCTTCGGTTATAAATTTATGGCGAGAAAAGATGAAACGCTATAATAATTTAAACGGCACTTCGCTTATTATTCTTCAAAATGAAAACACAGAATCTTTTGATCAATTGCAATACATGCAAGAATTTAAACGTCGAGATTCTATCAATTTATTAAACAAAGATGAGCGAATCGCATTTCTGGAACAACGCTTGTCCAAACTCTCACGATATGAGAATAAACAAATTCCGTTTGCTAGTATTTCTAAAGAAGCAAAGATAAACTACGAAGGTTTACAAAGTTTTAGTTATGCATCAAAATTAGTTTCGACTTTTGATAAAGTGGATACAATTCCAGAATTTAATGTTTCTTGGATAAAAGAAATATCAGCGGGAGAAAAACAACGAAATGAAGCTAAATTAAAAGAGTGGCTGGCGTATAAGTTAAATTTAGATACCTTAGTGGTACAAAGCGCAAATTAAACAATCTATACTAATTAAATTTTTTAATCAGAAAATCATCCACAGGAAATAAATAAAAACTAGCATTTATTCGCTGATGTTAGTATGGAGATTTAAAGTCCTTTTAATTGTGCTTCTCTCACTTTTTTAAACAAATCTGAAGAATATACAAAGTCGGTTACAGCTTCATTTTCGGTTTTAAAAATCTCATCATTGGTTCCGCGCCAAGCTAAAACTCCTTTTTGTAAGAAAATAATATTTTCACCTATTTCTAATACAGAGTTCATATCGTGTGTATTGATTACGGTAGTTATATCATTTTCTCGCGTAATTTCTTGAATTAAATTATCTATTAAAATTGCTGTTTTAGGATCTAAACCTGAGTTTGGCTCATCACAAAATAAATATTTTGGTTTATTGACAATTGCACGCGCAATGGCAACACGTTTTTGCATTCCTCCACTAATTTCAGCCGGATATTTATGTGGAGCATGATCAAGTTCTACACGTTTTAGAACTTCATCAACCCGCTCCATCATTTCATCTTTTTTCTGGTTGGTGAACATGCGTAGTGGAAACATTACATTTTCGGCAACCGTCATTGAATCAAATAAGGCGCCACCTTGAAAAACCATTCCCATCTCAGTACGCAGATTACGTTTTGCTTCTTGAGAAAGTGAAGAATAAGCTTTTCTGTTATATTCAATAGTGCCTTGTTCTGGTGTAAAAAGTCCTAAAAGGCATTTTAAAAAAACAGTTTTTCCTGAACCAGATTGACCAATAATTAAGTTGGTTTTTCCTTTGTAAAATTCAGTAGAAATTCCTTTCAAAATTTCTTCACCATTAAATCCTTTATGTAAGTCGTTTACTTTTATCATTAGCTTAGCAATAATTGAGTTAATACATAATTTACGATAATAAGTATTACGCTTGTCCATACAAAAGAAGTGGTACTGGCTTGACCAACTTCTAGTGCGCCGCCTTTCATATAATACCCATGATATGCCGGAACGGTGGCTAGAATTAATGCAAAAAAGAAACTTTTTATAAATGCATAAGCTAGATGAAATGGAATAAAGTCAGATTGTAGTCCGCTTAAAAATGCTTCGCCAGAAATAAAACCGCCAAGAACGCCTGCCATATAAGCTCCCATAATTCCCATAAACATAGAAATAGCAATAACAAATGGATAAAAAAGCATGGCAATAATTTTAGGGAAAATTAAATAGTTGGCAGAATTAATCCCCATAACTTCTAAAGCGTCAATTTGTTCCATAACGCGCATCGTTCCAATACTAGAAGTAATATAAGAACCTACTTTTCCCGCCATAATAATAGAAACAAACGTAGGAGAAAATTCTAAAATAATAGATTGTCTTGCTGTAAATGCTATTAAACTTTTTGGAATTAACGGGTTATTTAAATTTAGCGCAGTTTGTATGGTTACTACACCACCAATAAAAAAGGAAATGAAAACAACGATCCCTAAGGAGTTTACCATTAAATCATCAATTTCCTTGAAAATTAATTGGCGTAAAACAGAAGCTTTGGTCATTCTTCTGAATATATTCTTAATCATGATGAAATATTGACCTATATCTTGAAGGTATTTCATGTATTGAATTTTTGTAAAGCTAAAATAGCAAAAATAATTGCCAAAGTATTTAACTTACAATTAATCTTTATTCGCGCTTACATTTAATATTTTTGCATTCTTAAATTGAAATTTTAGATGAAAAAATTAATTTTCCTTGTAAGTGTACTTTTCGTTTTTAGTCAATGTAAAACGCCGGTTGCTGTAGAAAAAAAACAAGAGAATAAAATACAGGATTCTCTAATTGTTGTAGCAAAAAAACCGAAGTTAGTAGTTGGTATCGTAGTAGACCAAATGCGTTATGATTATTTAACCCGCTTTTGGGATAATTTTGGTGATGATGGATTTAAACGTTTAGTAGAAGAGGGGTTTACTTGTAGAAATAATCATTTTAATTATGTGCCTACCTATACCGGTCCGGGTCACGCTTCAGTTTATTCTGGAACTACGCCAGTAGGGCACGGAATTATATCTAACACTTGGTTTGATAAAAAAATAAATAAATCGGTTTATTGCACTGAAGATAATAGTGTAAAAAGTATAGGTATAGCAAATGAAGCCGGCCAAATGTCTCCAAAGCGAATGATGACAACAAGTATAGCTGATCAAAATAGATTACACACTCAATTTAAAGGGAAAACAATTGGGGTTGCCTTAAAAGATAGAGGAGCAATTCTTCCGGCCGGACACACGGCAAACGCAGCATATTGGTTTTACGGGAAAGATCAAGGGAAATTTATAAGCAGCAGTTTTTATCAAAAAGAACTCCCGGTTTGGGTACAACAATTTAATGCCTCAGAAAAAGCAGATTCTTACTTAAAAAACTGGAATACCTTAAATCCAATTGAAAGATATACCGAAAGTGGACAAGATGTTAGTCGCTATGAATTTGGTTTTATAGGAGAAGAAACACCAAGTTTTCCTTATGATTTAAAAAAATTAAGCAATGAAAATTCAGGTTTTGATATTTTAAAAACAACACCTTTTGGAAATAATTTAACAACCGATTTTGCTTTAACTGCGCTGGAAGAAGAAAATTTAGGAGCAGATGATTTTACAGATTTCTTGTGCATCAGTTATTCCAGTACAGATTATATAGGTCATAATTTTGGGGTAAATTCTAAAGAAGTTCAGGACGCATATATTCGATTAGATCAAGATATTTCTCGTTTGCTTTCTACCTTAGATAAAAAAGTGGGAAAAGGAAATTATACTTTATTTTTAACATCAGATCACGGGGCAGTGCAGGTTCCTTCTTTTTTAGCAGATCAAAAAATTCCGGCTGGTTATTTTGACGTGGAAGCTTTTCAAAAAGCTGTTACTTCCTTTTTAGGGAAAGAATATGGCGTTACCGATTTGGTAAAAAACATTTCTAATAATCAAGTGTTTTTTGATTACGAGCGTTTAGCTGAAGAAAATATCAATAGAACCGATTTAGAAAAAAACTTGGCACATTTTATATTGAATTTTTCTCATGTGTCAAAAACAATTACCCGAAGTGCTTTGAAAGAAAGTGAATTTTCTACGGGAACTTTTTCTTTAATTCAAAAAGGATTCCATCAAAAAAGAAGTGGAGATGTAGTTTTCATGTTAGATCCCGGTTATATTATTTATCCTGAAAAAGGTTCTACTCACGGAAGTGCTTTAAATTATGATACGCACGCACCGCTATTATTTTTCGGAAACGGAATTGAGCAAGGAGAAACTTATCAAAAAACTGAAATTACAGATATTGCACCCACAATCTCAGCATTATTGGGAATTGCTTTTCCAAATGGCGCAACCGGAAATGTGTTACCTTTTGTATTTAAAAAGGACTAAAATAATTTCGATTTAATTTTTTTCCATCGATATTTTCGAATCCATTTTCCTTCTTTTTCATTTACTAAAAAAGGAAGCTTATTTTTTTTCGCCTTAAAATATCCGGTTAAATAATCTTTTACCAAAGTAGGTTTTTTCTTCAGTAAGGCTAATTTAAGAGAGGCAATTAAAGTAATTAGAAAACCATATCGGAGTTTGTAAAAAGCTTCGCCTTGCTTATATTTTGAAGAATTATTATAGGTTTCTCCGGTAGCACGAAGATGTTTCACTTTTAAATTTTCATCAGTCTTAACGCTCCAACCGTAAAACTTTGCCAATAATTCATCTGCCGTGTCCCAACCCATAGAAGCTTTTAAGCCGCCAATTTGCTGAAAACAATCTTTTCGGTAAGCTTTTAACGCTCCACGAATATGATCTTTATTGGTTAAGTTTTCAAGTTTCCAATGATCACCAGATTTAATGTAGCAAAACCCGCCAACCATTCCTGTTTTTTTATCTGCTGAAAAATGACTTGCAACTTTTTCGAGGTAATTTGAAGGGAAAATTAAATCTGCATCAAATTTACATACAACATCATACTGATTATCTAGTTGTTCAAGTCCGTTTAGAAAAGCTTGAACAACTTTTCCGCCGGGCAAATGTGTGGGGGTAGAATTGTTATTGAAAAGTTTTACAATTGAATTTTTTTTAGAAAATTCAGTTACTTTTTCAGCGGTTTTATCAGTAGAATTATCATTTACCACTAAAATTTTTTCGGGTAAATATGTTTGTTCTATTAAAGATTGAAGCGTTTGTTGAATGCTTGCTTCTTCATTATGCGCTGGAATAATAATATAAAATCGCATAGATCTACTTTTTCCGCTCTGCGTAAACAATATAATAGCGCGGTGTGAACTTTCTAAGCAATGGGCGAATACCTATTTTTTTAACAGGGTTTGTCCATTTTTTTTGTGCTTTAATTTCCCAACCGGCTTTTTCTAAAAGCCAGTCAAATTGCCAATCTTCAAACTCATGATAATGCCGATCCCATGGATCAGTTTTACTTCGGTATGCAGACGAAAACCATAATTTTAACGGAACACTAGCAACTAATTTGCCGGCTTTAATCTCACTTAAAACATTAAATGGAGCTAGTAAGTGTTCAAATATTTCAAAAGCAGTAACAACATCTACATTTGCTTTTTGTACAGCTGCAAAATCTAGATCTAAGTCCTCTCCTTGCGTGTTTTCCACTTCGTACCCGGCGTTAATCATTATTTCGGAAAAAGGGTTTTTTACACCTAAATCTAAAATTTTTTTTGGGGCTGGACTGACTTCTTCTAAAAATTCTAAGGTGTGTTTATAACGTTTGTTTGGGAAATTATTTTCGTACAAAATTTTTAGTATTGATAAACTAGAGCATTAATATTCATTCCGGCGCCAACACTTGCAAAAATAACAACATCTCCTTTTTCTAAGTGTTGACTTTTTATTTTTTTGCTTGTTACCAAGTCAAATAAAGTAGGTAGTGTAGCAACAGAGCTGTTGCCTAATTCAGCAATGCTCATCGGCATGATATGTTCAGGAGCCGCTTTGTCGAAGAGCTTATAAAAACGCTCACAAATGGCTTGATCCATTTTTTCATTAGCTTGATGAATAAAAATCTTTTTCAATTTTTCTATAGGAACGCCACTTTTATCTAAACAACTTTTCATAGCTGTAGGAACGTGCGTTAATGCAAAATTGTAGATTTTTCTACCATTCATTTTTATGTAGCGTGTGGGCTGATTAAGCTCTTTATTATAAGATTCTTCAAAAGTTAAATAATATGCTTCATTGCGTGCGTAAGTAGCCGATTCGAAGGCTAAAATCCCGTCATTTTCTGTGTCGGTTTTTTCAATGATACTAGCACCGGCACCATCACTAAAAATCATACTATCACGATCGTGAACATCAACCACACGTGATAAGGTTTCAGCACCAATAACCAAGCATTTTTTTGCCATTCCAGCTTTTATAAATGCTTGTGCTTGGATAACACCCTCTAGCCAACCGGGACAGCCAAAAACAACATCATAGGCAACACAAGAAGGGTTATTTATTTTCAATTTAAATTTAACACGAGTTGCTAAACTTGGTACGGCATCACTTTGGATATTATTGTGTTTTACATCACCAAAATTTTGAGCAACAATAATATAATCTAGATTTTCAGGATCTATCTTGGCGTCTGCGATTGCCCGTTCTGCAGCGATAGCCGCAAGATCTGAAGTAGTTAATTCTTCATCGGCATAACGGCGTTCTTCTATACCTGTAATGGCCTTAAATTTTTTAATAATCAATTCATTAGAATCGGGAATAGCACTTCCATCCGGGTTTTTAAATTCGTGGTTTAAAAAATCAGTATTCTTAATACTTTTGGTAGGAATACAACTTCCTATTCCTGTTATTTTGATAGCCATATTTTAGCGTTGATAAATATTTGACAAACTAAGGAATATATTTAAAAAATAGAGGTAAAAGCTTACTTTTATTTCAGAATTGTTATTCTATTATTTTAAAAGCTTTTATTTGATGAATCAATAAAATAAGATAACAGTTTTTATCATAAATCAAAAACCCGAACAGACTTTGTTCGGGTTTTTTGAGTATATATTAGTTTAAAATTACTCAGAATCCATATATTCTTCAATAGGATCGCAAGTACACATTAAATTTCTGTCACCATAAGCATCATCTACTCGACGAACACTTGGCCAAAACTTATTATCGCTAACATAAGGTAATGGAAAAGCAGCCTCTTTTCTAGAATATGGGAAATGCCATTCTTCTGAAGTTAACATTTCCATAGTATGTGGTGCGTTTTTCAAGAGATTGTTTTCTTGATCTTCAATAGCATCAATTTCTTCTTTAATAGAATTTAACGCATCACAAAAACGATCTAATTCAGCTTTGCTTTCACTTTCTGTTGGCTCGATCATCATTGTTCCGGCAACCGGAAAAGAAACAGTAGGAGAGTGGAAACCATAATCAATTAATCGTTTCGCGATATCTACTACTTCAATGCCTTTTGTTTTAAACGGACGTAAATCTAAAATCATTTCGTGAGCAGCTCTTCCTCGTTCTCCGGAATAAAGTGTTTTGAAGTGATTGTTAAGGCGTTGTTTAATGTAGTTGGCGTTTAAAATTGCGTGTTCAGTTGCGCTTTTTAATCCTTTAGGGCCTAGCATAGAAATGTAAGCGTAAGAAATTAAACATACTAAAGAAGAGCCAAACGGAGCAGCAGAAATTGCTGAAATAGGATTAACTCCTCCAGTTTTAATTACTGGGTTTGAAGGTAAAAACGGAACTAAATCTTCAGCTACACAAATAGGTCCTACTCCTGGGCCACCACCACCGTGTGGAATAGCAAAAGTTTTATGTAAGTTTAAGTGACAGACATCTGCTCCAATTTTACCAGGATTAGTTAAGCCAACTTGTGCATTCATATTGGCACCATCCATATAAACTTTACCGCCGTTTTCGTGGATAATTTTTGTGATGTCTTTAATAGCCGATTCAAAAACGCCGTGCGTAGAAGGATAGGTTACCATTAAAGCTGCTAAATTGTCTTTATGCTTTAAAGCCTTTTCACGTAAATCATCTACATCAATATTTCCTTTATCGGTAGACTTCGTTACTACAACTTTCATTCCTGCCATTACAGCACTTGCCGGATTGGTTCCGTGTGCCGAAGAAGGAATTAAGCAAATGTTTCGGTGATTGTCTCCGTTTGCTTCATGGTATTTTTGAATAGCCATTAATCCCGCATATTCTCCTTGTGCACCAGAATTTGGTTGAAGAGAAGTTGCAGCAAAACCTGTAATTTCAGTAAGCTGATCCTCTAAGCGTTTTAACATTTCTTGATAACCTTGCGCTTGTTCAATCGGTGCAAAAGGGTGAATGTTGCCCCATTGCGGGTAACTTAACGGAAGCATTTCTGCTGCCGCGTTTAATTTCATCGTACAAGAACCTAAAGAAATCATGGAATGATTTAATGATAAATCTTTACGCTCAAGTTTTTTGATGTAACGCATCAATTCTGTTTCTGAATGATAGCGATTAAAAACCTCATTGGTTAAAAACGGCGTATCTCTTGAAACTGATGTGTTATCTAATAAGTTTTTCTCTAAACGAGTTATTTTTATGGATTCTTTTCCGGCAACGTGCGCAAAAACAGCAACGATATTATTTAAATCGTTTAAGGAAGTAGCTTCATTAATTGAAATGGAAACCGTTTCTGCATCTGGATAGTAAAAGTTAATTTCACTAGCTTCAGCAATTTGTTTTACTTTTTCAGCATCAGCTTTTACTTGAATCGTATCAAAATAAGTTTCATTAGTTTGATAAAATCCTAGTTTTTCTAAGGCATCGGCAAGTTCTGCCGCAGATTGGTGAACTTTATCTGCAATATAAGTTAGTCCATTTGGTCCGTGATAAACCGCGTACATTCCTGCCATAACGGCTAATAAAACTTGTGCGGTACAAATATTTGATGTTGCACGATCTCTTTTAATATGTTGTTCGCGCGTTTGTAATGCCATTCTTAAGGCTAAATTACCGTCACGATCTTTTGTTACCCCAATAATTCTACCCGGTACATTTCTTTTATATTCTTGTTTTGTAGCAAAATAAGCAGCATGTGGTCCTCCATAACCTAATGGAATTCCGAAACGTTGTGTTGTACCAACGACTACATCTACACCTAATTCTCCTGGAGCACGTAATTTTACTAAGCTTAAAATATCTGCTGCAACAGCTGTTTTAATTTCGGCGTCTTTTGCTTTTTGAACAAATCCTGCATAGTCAAATACTTTTCCTGAAGCTCCCGGATATTGTAATAAGGTTCCGAAGAATTCTTCAGAAAAATCAAATTCTTCGTGATTGCCGATAACAAGTTCAATTCCTAAAGGATTAGCTCTCGTTTGTAAAACAGCTATAGTTTGTGGTAATACTTCTTCAGAAACAAAAAACTTAACTACTTTGTTTTTCTTCTGCGTTCTATTTCTTACTGCAAAAAGTAAATTCATTGCTTCTGCAGCTGCTGTAGATTCATCTAGTAGTGAAGCGTTTGCTAATTCTAAACCGGTTAGATCTACAATCATGGTCTGGAAATTAACCAAAGCCTCTAACCTACCTTGAGCAATTTCTGCTTGGTAAGGCGTGTAAGCGGTGTACCATCCTGGATTTTCTAATACATTACGCTGTATGACCGGCGGAGTATTAGAGTTATGATATCCTAAACCAATGTAGGTTTTAAAAACCTTATTTTTAGCTGCAAGTTTGGTAATATGTTCTAAGTATTCTTGCTCGCTTAAGGCTTCGGGAAGATCAAGCTCTTTTTCAAGTTTAATTCCGTCAGGAAGCGTTTCATAAATAAGTTGGTCTAATGAATCTGCTCCAATAGTTTGCAGCATTTCTGAAATGTTTTCAGGTCTCGGACCGATGTGTCGTAACGCAAAAGAATCTGTGTTCATGTAATCTAAAAATTGCTGTGTTTGTGGTTTGCAAAAGTACGATATTTAAGTGAAAAAAAATGTTAAGTTGTTTATTTAAAAATCAGCTTTATTTATGCTTAATTTTCCTAATAAAATTAGCTGTATTTTTGTGTGATGAGTAAATTAAAAAAAACACTAATTTTTTATATAAACAGTAGTATTCACGTGGCTTTTGCAATTGCTGCTTTAGCTTGGATTAGTTTTTTAGAATTAAATATTCCTGTAGATTTTACAATTTTATGTTTTATTTTTTTGAGTTCTATTACCGGTTATAATTTTGTAAAGTACGCCGGTATTGCGAAATTGCATCATCAAAGTTTGACAAAAAATTTGCGAATAATTCAATTATTTTCGTTTGCCTGTTTTTTAGTATTGATTTATTTTTCATCGCTTCAAACATTAGATGTGATTTGGGTGACCAGCATTTTAGGAATATTTACTTTTTTTTATACTGTTCCTTTTTTACCCGATAGAACAAATTTGCGAAGTTTACGTAGTTTAAAAATTTTTGTTATAGCTTTGGTTTGGGCAGGGACAACAGTTTTACTTCCGGTAGTAAATTTTCAAGAAGTTTTTAATTCAGAAATTGTATTGCTCTTTTTACAACGATTTCTTTTTGTAGTTGCGTTAACAATTCCGTTTGAAATAAGAGATGTGGTCTTTGATCGTGCTAATTTAGGAACATTGCCACAATTAACCGGAACCGAGCAGTCTAAAAAAATCGGCTATGTGCTCTTGTTTTTATTTTTGGGAATAGATTTTTTTTTAGCAGATAATTTTATAAGTACAATTCCAGAAATTCTTACAGTGATAATTTTGGCGGTGAGCATTTATAAATCTTCAACAAGTCAAAATAGATATTTTTCTGCTTTTTGGGTAGAAGGAATTCCGTTGCTTTGGTTGTTTTTCGAGTTTCTTCTTTAAATAAGCTTATTTTCGATTTCTATTTTTATTCAACTCTTCTAAAAAACGATGATGTAATTCATTTTTTTCATTTTTATTAAGCGAACTAAAATTTGCTTGCTGTAGTAAACTGGTTAGCTTTTTATTTTTTTGCCGATATTTTCTGCAATTATTACAAAGTAAAAGATGAAATAATAATTTAACTCGATCCCAGATCGGAGCTTCGTTATATTGGCATTTGTCACAAGTTGCGCTTGCCTTATTACAGCCTGAAGAAGGTTTGTTTTTAGAACTCATAAATGCTTATTTCAACCAGTTTTTTTCTAAACACGATGCTAGTGTGGTGCGAGCACGGTGTATAATTACCCAAAGATTAGACGTACTAATATTAAACTCATTACAAATAACATCAGTATCAATATTATCAATTGTTTTCATCTTGAAAATTTTGGCATGTTTTTCGTTTAAATTTTCTAAACAATTATAAATGGCCATACCTAATTCTGAATTGATGAGCTGGTCTTCAGCATTCTTTTCATGGAGGTTGCTTATTTGTTCTTCAAGCCAGTCGCCTTCACGATCGTTTTGAATATAATCAGGTTTTATTTCAGCTTGTGCCTTTTTTGAATTGATTTTTCTATAATAATCAATAATTTTGCGTTTTAAAATAGATATTAGCCAAGTGCGCTCGGTTGCTTGTCCTTTAAAATTTTTCATCGATTTTAAGCCGGCCAAAAATGTTTCAGAAATAAGATCTTTGGCAACCTCACGGTCATTTACCCTGGTTATGGTATAATTAAAAAGATAATTTGAATAATTATCTACCCATTTTTCAGGATTGATCTGGTGTTTGCTCGAGGCCATAATTTAAAAATCTGATTCTCTAAAATTACGAAGAATCCAGCAGGAAAGGTTTTAGGGAATTGTGAAAAAAAACATAAAATGAAAAAACTTTTAATAATAGGTTATTTATGGCCAGAGCCTGCATCTTCTGCTGCAGGAAGTAGAATGATGCAGTTAATCGATTTATTTTTAGAACAAGATTGGAAAATAACCTACGCCAGCCCGGCAAGCAATAAAGAATTTTCTACAGACCTTACTGCGCTAGGAATACAGAAAAAAGAAATAAAAACCAACGACAGTTCTTTTAATGACTATTTAAAAGAAGAACAGCCTGAAGCTGTGATGTTTGACCGATTTATGATGGAAGAGCAATTTGGTTGGCGCGTTGCAGAAAATTGCCCAAAAGCCATTCGGGTTTTAGATACCGAAGATTTACATTTCTTTAGAAATGCGCGTTACGAAGCTTTTAAAAAAGGACGTAGTTTGCAAAAATCAGATTTGCACAGCGATGAGGCTAGAAGAGAAATTGCCAGTATTTTACGATGCGATATTTCATTGATTATTTCAGAAGCAGAAAAAGACTTATTAGTCGAGCGTTTTAAAATTAATCCAGATTTATTACTTTACATTCCGTTTTTGGTTGATAGATTGCCTTTAGAAAGTTTAGCAGAAAAGCCTTCTTTTGATAAGCGTAATGATTTTATGTTTATCGGTAATTTTTTACACGCACCAAATTGGGATGCTGTTTTATATTTAAAAAATAATATTTGGCCGCTGATAAGAAAACAATTGCCCAAGGCAAAATTGCATATTTATGGAGCTTACGCCTCTCAGAAAGTATTACAATTACAAAATAAAAGACAAGGTTTTTTGGTTGAAGGTAGAACAGAGAATCCGGCTGAGAATTTTGAGAAAGCAAAAATTTTATTAGCGCCGCTTCGTTTTGGAGCAGGAATTAAAGGCAAGTTTATAGAGGCTATGATTGCCGGTACGCCTAGCGTAACAACCACAATTGGTGCTGAAGGAATTTGTGGAATTAATCCCTGGAATGGGGAGATTGCTAACGAAGATCAAGCCATTGCAGATGCCGCAGTTACTTTATATAATCAAGAAAAACGCTGGACAAAAGCACAACAATTTGGGTTTAGAATTTTAAATAAACGTTTTCAGAAAGAAACTTTTGCAGGTTTACTTTTTGAAAAAATGACCTACTTAGAAAATAATCTTGAAAATCATCGCTCCAAAAATTTTATGGGTTCTATGTTGATGCATCACACCTTAAAAAGCACAAAATATATGGCCTTGTGGATTGAAGCAAAAAATAAATTGGCCGATAAAAAACAATAATAATGGCTGGTATTTATATTCATATTCCGTTTTGTAAGCAAGCTTGTTTTTATTGCGATTTTCATTTTTCTACATCCATGAAAAAGAAAAATTCGCTGGTAAATGCGCTCTGTCACGAAATGTATTTGCGAAAATCCACTATTACAGAACCGGTAGAAACTATTTATTTTGGAGGTGGAACACCAAGTTTATTAACATCAGCAGAACTTGAACAGCTTTTTAATTGTATAGATGAATTATTTCAGGTTCAAGAAAACGCAGAAATTACATTAGAAGCCAATCCTGATGATCTTACTGAAGAAAAATTGATTCAACTTTCAGCTTCAAAAATTAATCGCTTAAGTATTGGTGTGCAATCTTTTTTTCAAGAAGATTTAGTACTAATGAATCGTGCACATAATTCAACTGAAGCCTTAAACGCAATTCAATCAGCTAAAAAATATTTCAACAATATTTCAATCGACTTAATTTACGGAATTCCAGATATGAGTTTAGCGCAATGGAAAAAGAATCTGGCTATGACATTAGATTTAGAAATTCCGCATGTTTCTAGCTATGCGCTAACAGTAGAGCCTAATACCGCTTTAAAAAGCATGATAGAAAAAGGTAAGATAAAGCCGGTAGATGAAGACAAAGCAAAGCAACATTTTGATGTTTTGCAAGAAACACTTACTGAAGCTGGATTTGTAAATTATGAATTTTCAAATTTTGGAAAACCCGGTTACTTCTCTAAAAACAATACTGCTTATTGGATGGGTAAACCTTATTTAGGAATCGGTCCGTCAGCGCACAGTTTTGATGGTAAAAAACGTAGTTGGAATATAAATAATAATGCCAAATATTTAAAAGCTATTGAGCAAGATGAATTGCCATTAGAAAAAGAATATTTATCAATAACCGATCGTTATAACGAATACGTGTTAACACGGTTAAGAACGATGTGGGGAGTTTCTGAAGAAGAAATATTATCGAATTTCGGAAAAAAATTCCTTGATTATTTTATCAAGGAATCCAAGGTTTTTTTTGAAGATAATTTATTAGAAAAAGTTGACAAAAAAATTACCATCACTTTAAAAGGGAAATTTTTAAGTGATGGAATTGCTGCTGCTTTATTTTATATTGATTAACTCAGAATTTTGGCAACTTCAGCATTAATAAATTCTAAGAAAACTTCATCTTTTTCGGTAAATGGATTGATAGTGTGCGAATCGATATCAATTTGTCCAATATTTTCGCCTTCAACAAAAAGCGGGACTACAATTTCAGCCTTTACATCGATACTGCAAGCAATATAATTATCTTGTGCTTTTACATCGGGTACAGTAAAATTCTGGTTAGATTCCGCTACTTGTCCGCAAATTCCTTTGCCAAAAGGAATAATAACATGATCGGTATGCGCCCCGGCATAAGCTCTTAGTTTTAGCTCTTTTTTATTACCGTTTTTAAAATAAAAACCAACCCAATTATAATAATCTATATTGTCTTTCAGTAGACTGCAGATTTCATTTAATCTGTGATCTACAGAAAGTTGCTTTTTAGAAAGTATGGTTTTTATTTCTGTTTTTAATTCATCTAAATTCATTTCCTTTTTTTAGCAAAAGTATTTATTATTTCACGTAAATTGGTTTTTGAATTGCATAAATTTGTAGTAGACAATAATGATTTGACAAAGATTTTACGAAAAAATAAAAGTGTACTTCAATTTTTAGCAATATTTGGAGCTTGCTATCTTGTGCTTACCATTCTTTATCATTTTTATTTATCGGTTGCAAGTTCTACAAATTATTATCCAGATTTTATTACACATTTAGTAGCAGAGCAGAGTCAACAAACTATAAGTAGTTTTGGCTATCACGCTAAAATTTTACCTCATTTACAGGAAGCTTCTATGCGTTTATTTGTAAATGAAAAATACTTAGTGCGCATTGTTGAAGGCTGTAATGCTGTTAGCGTACTTATTTTATTCAGTTCTTTTGTGTTAGCCTTTCATGGAAGTTTAAAAAAAACCATTCTATTTTTATTAGGAGGTAGCGTATTAATTTATAGTTTAAACATTTTTAGAATTGCTTTATTAGCTATTGGGATTTATAATTACCCGAACTATCAAGAATTACTACACGGAACGGTTTTTCCAGTAATAATTTATGGAGCAGTTTTTTTGCTTTGGATATTTTGGGTGAGAATTGTTTCTAAAAAAACACCGCATGCGTAATTGGATTAAAATTTTATTGATATTACTCCTATTTGGATGTTTAGCGCTGATCCGTTTTTTTGAAAGTGAATTATTTTTTGATCCGTTTATAGAATTTTATAAAGGAAATTACCAAACCGCAACACCACCAGAAATTGATGTTTTTTTAGTTACGCTAAATACGTTATTTCGCTTTCTGTTGAATAGTATAATTTCTTTACTAATTCTTTGGATAGCTTTTAAAAAGAGAGAAGTGATAAAATTTTCTAGCTTTTTGTTTGCGATTTTTGGTGCAATTTTATTTATAATTTTTCTTTACTTATTATTTAATTTAAACAAAGTCGATTATTTTTTACTGTTCTATGTGCGTCGTTTTCTAATACAACCGGTTTTAATTTTGTTACTAATTCCCGCCTTTTATTACCAGCAATATTTAAAAAAAGCCGATTAAAAAACCGGCTTTATATTTTACGAAAAATGAAGATTAGTGATTATGACCTTCGTGATCATCATGAGTTTCTTCTTCCATTTCTTCGTCAGCTTCATCAGCAGCATCTTCAACTTTATCGGCTCCTTTTTCTATAGCTTCTCCGGTTTCTTCTACACCTTCTTCTATAGCATCGCCAGTTTTCTCTGCAGCGTCCTCAATGTCTTCGCCAACAGCTTCAACAGCTTCTTCAGTTTTTTCTTTTGTAGTTTCTCGGCAAGATGTTGTTGCTAAGACTAATGAAAGAGCAGCAAAGCTCAACATTATTTTTTTCATAATAGGTTATTTTAAAATTTTAAGGGATAAAAATACTCATTTTTTTAACTCCTTAACAAGAAAAAGGTCTTTTTCAAACGTAGAAAAAGACCTTTTTTATTTTAAGGAAAGACTGACGTTTTATAAATCGTCGTTTCCGCCCATTCCAGTATTTTCTTCTACTTCATCAGCACCTTCCTCAGCAGCGTCGCCAACGTCTTCAGCAGCATCTTCTACAGCATCACCTGTGTCTTCTGCGGCATCTTCGATAGCGTCTCCGGTATCGTCTGCAGCTTCTTCCATATCATCAGTTTTCTTTTCTTCGTTTCTGCAAGAAGTAAAGGCTGTACTGAATGCAAAAAGCATTGCCAGCATTACAATTGATTTTTTCATAATGTTATTTTTATAGTTTAGGGTTTATTATTTGTCGTCTCCAATCTTATCGATTTCTTCGTTCACTTCTTTGTCAACTTCATTATCGATTTTTTCGCCGGTACGTTCTAAAATTCCTTTTTCTTCTTTGGTTTCTTTTTCAACCTCAACTTCTTTAACCACCTCTTTTGTTTTGGTTTCCTCTCTACAAGATGTGGTAAAAGCTAAAGCTAAAAAGGTTAGGCAAATACCTAGGCTAAATTTTTTCATAACTTTTTCAATTAATGTTAATTAATGGGCTAAATTATAATATTTACCAAGGCTTTAATAGATAGAATTGATAAATTTTTATTAAAATTTGTCAATAATTTGTTATGACTGTGAAAGTAAGTTAGAAATATGCTTTACTATTTTTACAGTTGCTCCGGTTTGCGAATTGATAAATTCTTTAGCATTCCTGCCACTTTTTTGTCGAAAAGAATTGTCTGTAATTAATCGGTCTAAAATAATTTGAAGGCTTTGTTGATTATCTACCGAAAATAGACCTTTTTGTTTTTGCAGAGCAATTGCTTCCGGAAAATTCAGGTAATTTTTACCAATAACAATTGGCACTCCAAATGTAGCGGGCTCTAGAATATTGTGCAATCCTGTTGTGCCCATTGCTCCACCAACATAGGCAATTGTTGCGTAAGAATATGCTTTTGTTAATAAACCAATAGTGTCTAATATAAATACTTGCGCTTCTTTTAAATTCTGATTTTCGTATTCACTAAAACGGATACTTTTTGCAGTGAGTTTTTTTTGTAAAGCTTTTATTTTTACGGAATTTATTTGATGTGGCGCAATAACAAATTTTACATCTTTTGAAGTGTTGTTGATGTAAGAAACTAGTATTTCTTCATCTTCAGGCCAAGTACTTCCGCAAATAACGCATGTTTTTTGATCTTTAAAGTTATCTAAAAAAGTTAACTCATTTTTTTGATCAAGTTGTCTACTTACACGGTCAAAACGGGTATCGCCGCTCACGCTTACATTCTTAAAACCAAAAGTGTTCAACAGTTTTTTTGAATTTTCTTCCTGAACAAATAAATGTTGAAAAGTATGTAAAGCCTTCAGCATAAATTTTCCATAGGCTTTAAAATAGATTTGATTTTTCCTAAAAACGCCCGAAACCAAAATAGAATTGACTGATTTTTTTTGAAGTTCAAAAAGTAAATTCGGCCAAATTTCATATTTAATAAATAGGGCTATTTCAGGCTGAACGATTTCTACAAATTTTTTGGCATTACTTTTTGTATCTAAAGGAAGGTAGGTAACAACATCTGCTAACGCAGAGTTTTTTTTGATTTCATAACCCGATGGTGAAAAAAATGTGATTAAAATCTGATGTTCAGGAAAATTTTCTTTTAGTTTTTCTAAAACCGGAACGCCTTGTTCATATTCTCCCAAGGATGCAGCATGCATCCAAATAACAGGCTTTTTTTTGCCTACTTTTTCCTCTAAAATGCTAAAACTCTTTTTTCTTCCTTGATAAAATAATTTCATCTTCGGATTAAAAAGTGCGATTAGTGGTAGTAACTTTTCAAAAAGTGTAATTAATATTGAGTAAAGTGTACGCAAGCTTTTTTAATTTTTGCTAAAATACGTTATTCTCTAAAATTGAATTGTTGTTAGAACCGATATTTCGTATTTTCGTAGTTCAATAAAATTATATGAGAAAGATACAAATGGTTGATCTAAAAGGGCAATACCAAGGAATAAAAGACCAGGTAAACGCTTCTTTTCAAGATGTTTTAGAAAATACTAGCTTTATAAATGGGCCAGAAGTACATAATTTTCAAGCAGAATTAGAACATTATTTAGGTGCAAAACACGTAATTCCCTGTGCTAACGGAACTGACGCTTTGCAAATTGCCATGATGGGTTTAGGCTTAAAGCCCGGTGATGAGGTGATTACGGCAGATTTTACTTTTGCAGCTACTGTAGAGGTAATTGCGTTGTTAGGCTTGACTCCGGTTTTGGTAGATGTTGATAAAGAAAGTTTTAATATAGATCCTGCCGCGGTAAAAAAGGCAATAACTCCAAAAACTAAAGCAATTGTCCCGGTACATTTATTTGGACAAAGCGCTAATATGGATGAAATTCTTGCTATAGCTGAAGCACATAAATTATTTGTTATAGAAGATAATGCACAAGCCATTGGTTCAAATTATCATTTTAAAGATGGTAGCATTAAAAAAGCCGGTGTAATTGGTGATATTGGAACAACTTCTTTTTTTCCTTCAAAAAATTTAGGCTGCTATGGTGATGGCGGTGCATTATTCACAAACGATGAAAAATTAGCACATACATTAAGAGGAATTGTAAATCATGGAATGTACGAGCGTTACCATCATGATGTTGTGGGAGTAAATTCAAGATTAGATAGTTTGCAAGCAGCTGTACTTCGGGCAAAGTTGCCAAAACTAGATGATTATAATAATGCAAGAAGAACAGCCGCAAAAAAATATTCTGCAGCACTTGAAAAAAATGAAAATTTACAAGTTCCTCAGATTTTAAATGGAGATGATACGCATGTTTTTCACCAATATTCTTTACGAGTATTGAATGGAAAACGAGATGATTTATTGAAGCATCTACAAAGTAAAGATATTCCGTGCGGTATTTACTATCCAATTCCGCTTCACTCCCAAAAAGCCTATAAAGATAGTCGTTATAATGAGGCTGACTTTAAGAATACAAACGAGTTGGTGAAAGAAGTAATAGCTTTACCAATGCACACAGAATTAGATGATGAGCAAATTAGTTTCATTACCCAAACTATTAACGATTTTATTTAAAAGAATCAGTTAAAAAAAATTATAGAAATCCGATTATATTTAATTATGATCGGATTTTTATGTTTTTTAATGGATGTCAACTTTAATAATATCAGAAATTAAATCACCATTCTCTGTCATTCCTTCAATATATAATATAATTGAATCTTGCAAGGTGTTTTGGATACTAAATGTTTTTTGCCCGTCTTCTAAAGTTACATTCGGCAGCCAGTCTATTACACCGTAATCTCTATAAATTTCACTTGTGTAAGAAGCATATCTAGGCGTATAAAATTCTTTAGCAGAGGAAAACCCTACATTCGCTGTAATGCTCTGGGAGGTATTTTTTATAGGACCGGCATCTATAGTGGTTTTAGTGTTTATTTTTATCACTCCTGCGTTACCTCGCATACCAAAACCTAATCCTGTTTTATTAATGCTAATGGATTCAACTTGAGAAGTTTTTAAGTTTTGTAAAATAGTTCCGTAATCATTTAATACAACTCCGTCTAAATATATTAACGGGCTTTCATAGCCGCCCAGGCCTAAAGACCTTGTAGATACAATTTCTACGCCAGATAAAGAGCGTTTTACTCTAAAGCCTTGCGTTCCTATATAATCTGTAATATAGATATAAATACTGGCTAAATCTTCATCAATGAGAGTTTGGTTAGAGAGTATTTCTTTTTTTTCTCTATCTACTTCTTTCTTTTTATTGCTAATATAAACACTGTCTAAGGATTCAATTCCCTTTAAAAATTCTGAAGGTATTTTAACTTCTTCTGTTGCTTGCGATTTTCTATTTGTTTGAAAAATATAACCCGGTAAAACTTTTGGTTGCTTGGTCCGATTTGGACCTATATTAGCGTAAATTTTAGGCTTGCTAACTTTTTTATTTTTAGAATTGACTAGGCTAAATGAAACTTGAGAACTATCTTCTACATATAAATTTTCAACTTTAAATGAATTGTTTTTTAGATCTACTGTTTCCATAAATCTACTTTCTTCGGAACTGACAAAAAGTTGATTTTCATTATCATCTAAGCTTTCATTTACTCTCCCGGAAATACTAAAACCCTTTTCGCGATCAAATTTTAAGCTTGGTGGATTAGAAAAAATATGATTCCATTTATATTTACTCCAGCCTTGCGTTAATAAAAGCAAGTCTAAATTATATTCTTTTCTTCTGTCTACTTCGGTAAAATAATAAGCTCCATCTTCTATTTTTCCTTTCGTATACGGAGCGAGTAAAAAAGCCGATTTAATATTATCTGCTGGGTTGTAAGCCTTGTTGTTAGCCGGTAATACAGAAATACTTAAATTATGTTCAATTTTTTTAAGAGCGGGAGAACTCATATTGATCTGCAAAGAATCAATATTATTTTTAAATAAATAGGCATGTGTATTTATCTCTTTAGTCGCTGTAGAATTAAAAATAATACGTTCTAAAATTGGTTGGTTTTTATCGTCAAAAACAGTTAAATAATTTACCCCATTACTTAAAACATCTCTTGTGATACTAATAGTCTTAGAAATTTGCTCTTTTTTAAATTGAAATGGAATTTGTTCTAAAATTCCGTTTTTATGAATAGCTAAATAATAAGTTCTTCCTTTGATTTTTTCTAATGTAAAATTATTAGTGTTTATTTCAATAATAATTTTATCTTTTATGAGGTTATTAGTGATCATAGAAAATCCACTGCGCTCTGCCGGTTCCAGCTGTTGCTTAATTTTTTTCCCGGAAAAAGTAGTGATTTCTACCGTGTAATTTTCTTGAAATTTGGGATCTAACCGAAATTTTCCTATTCCAAATTGATTCGATTTAAATTCAGTAATTAACTCTCCTGTATCATTAGTTATTTTAGCCTCAGAAAACTGTATTCCATTTCCATTTTTATCTGTTAACTTAACTCCAATATTATTTTTTGCATCGGCTATTAAATGTCCTCCTTCTGGTAAAAATTGTAAGTCATAAGAATTAAATTTTTCCTGGGGAATATTTGGCGTGTCAATAGAATCATTTGGGAGAATGGTGAATTCTGTATCAAAAAAATATTCTTCTTTAAAGTTTTTCATATAATTAGTATGTGCTACTAATTTATAGGTGCCGGGAGCTAGCCCTTCCAAATTAAAATGGCCAGATCCGTTACCATTGTGCATCCAAATAGTTTTTGAATCAAGACCTTTTGCTTGTGGAGAGAGTAATTTAATGTGTAAGTTGGTAGTTTGGTTATTAGGTTTATCTCTTTTAGGATTAAAAGCGTATGCGCTAAACCAAAGATCTTCTTCCGGTATAAAAACTGTTTTGTTGAGGTGAAGAAAAAAAGCCTCTCTATCCAGTTGAAAATATTCTTTATAATCTTTTTGAAGTGGCGACAGTTCCTTTTTTTCTTGAGAAATTGCCGATAACGAAATTAAAATACTTGCAACTAATAGAAGGCTTTTTTTGTAAATCAAAGTAAAAAATATTTAAAGTTCCGGTGCTGTAGTCACCATTTTTCGATCTATTTTTTTAACTAAACCTTGTAAAACTTTTCCGGGACCAATTTCTGTGAATGAAGTGGCTCCGTCATTAATCATATTTTGCACACTTTGTGTCCATTTTACCGGTGCTGTTAATTGAAAAATTAAGTTTTTCTTAATTTCAGCAGGATTAGTCACGGCAAATGTACTAACGTTTTGATATATTGGGCAAATTGGTGTGTTAAAATTTGTTTCTTCAATAGCTTTTGCTAACTCTTCTCTGGCAGGCTCCATTAAAGGGGAATGAAATGCACCACCAACCGGCAGCATTAAAGCTCGTTTTGCACCACGATTTTTTAATTCTTCGCAAGCTTTTTCTATGGCTGGAACTTCGCCGGAAATTACTAATTGTCCGGGACAATTGTAATTGGCAGCGACAACGATTCCATCAATTTCTGCGCAAACAGATTCTACCAATTCGTCTTCTAAACCTAAAACAGCTGCCATGGTAGAAGGCTGTAATTCGCATGCTTTTTGCATGGCCTCGGCTCTTTTAGAAACAAGTTTTAAAGCGTCTTCAAAACTTAGAGTTTTGTTAGCAACTAAGGCGGAAAATTCTCCTAGCGAGTGTCCGGCAACCATATCTGGCGTTTCATTTTTGCCTAAAACTTCATTCATAATAGTTGAATGAATAAAGACCGCTGGTTGTGTTACATTGGTTTGTTTAAGGTCTTCGGCAGAACCTTCAAACATAATATCGGTTATATTGAAACCTAAAATTTTGTTGGCTTTATTAAAGATATCCTGCGCTTCTGGATATTTTTCATATAAATCTAATCCCATTTTTGGGAATTGTGCTCCTTGTCCTGGAAAAACGTATGCTTTCATAATTTTATTTTTTGCTAAAACAAATGTAATAAAAAAAGACCCAATACTTTTTTACAAAAGTTGGGTCTTTTCCATCGGGGCAAATACAGGTTTTTTATACGTTTAATTTTCCTTTCTTGCCAATATCTGTTTCTTCTCCCGAAATTGCAGAAAAACCAAGTTTTAGTAGGCTAATGTATTTGTTAGTTTTGGTGTCCCAATAATAAGCTTCTTTCGGGGTGAATTTTAATGCGGTTAAGTTAGGATCTTCTACACCATCAAACCAATTGTTAGAAATATCAGCATATAAATCTTCTAATATTTTTTGTTCTACTACAATTTGAATTTCACCGTAGATACTAATAAATTTTTTATCGGCTGGGGAAGAATAGAGCAATTGTGCCAAATTATTTTGTGCAATGTTTTTGTTGTGGTCGCTGTCGCCCGGACTTAAAAACCAAATATCTCCCTTTTCATCAATCTTTTTATGTGTCATCGGTACCGCGTCTAATGGTGTTTTATTAAGTGCAGTAATTAACATTCCGGTTTCAATAGATTCTACAAGCGAATTTAATTTTTTACTAGCTTCGTTATTTGATAATTCTTTAGTTTCCATTTTTTATTTTAAATGTACAAGGAATAACACATTTTTTACGCTAAAGTACTATTAAAATAAAAAGAAGTTTTGTTAATAATTGTAAATCAGGAATGCTTTTTAACTATAGAATTTACAGAATTGTAGTAAGTGCTCCCAAATAAATTTAAGTGCACCAATAAATAATAAAGTTGAAATAAATCAATTCTATCTTTCCAGTTTTTTTGAAGCGGAAAAATTTCATGATAAGTACTAAAGAGTTCTTCAGAAAAACCGCCAAATAAGTGCATCATCGCAATGTCTAATTCTCTTGGAGCAAAACTTACTGCAGGATCTATTAAACAAGGATTTCCTTTGGCTGAAATCATAAAATTACCATTCCATAAATCTCCGTGAATTAGAGCAGGTTCTTCTTCGGGAATTATTGAGGAGAGATTTTTATAAAACGCATCGGTTTTAAAAGAAAAGCCATTTTTTGCTGCTAGTTGAAATTGTGGTTCTAGCCTGTTTTCAATATAAAAATTGACTAAAAATGAAGAATCACTATTATTATATTGCGGTAAACTTCCTATGTAATTGTCTTCTTCTAAACCGAAAGTTTTCTGCGTTTTTTGATGCTGTTTTGCTAAGCCTATGGCAAAATTTCCCCAAAAATCAACTAATTTTTTTCCGGAATTAATATATTCTAAAAGTAAATAAGAGTTGTTTTCAATGGTTCCAAAACTTAAAACATTTGGGGTTTTTAGTGCTTTTGCTGAAGCCAATAAGTCTAATCCGTTTGCTTCTTTAGAAAACATATCGGGAAATTTAGTAGCCGAATTTATTTTAACCACTACTTTTTGTTGATTGGTTTCTATTAAAAATACATCGTTGATGTCGCCACCGGCTAACGGATGGTGATTTTTTAGGCTTCCTAAATTTTCGTGTTCACTTAATTGATGTAAAAAATCGGTATAAATAAGGCTTATTTTTTTAGATAGGTAATGTAGCTAAAAGCGTGTGCGTGTTTCTCGTCTTTTTCGTGAAAAATTTCTCCGGTTTTTTTCCAGTTTTTTTCATTTATTTCCGGGAAAAAAGTATCGGCTTCAACTTTGGTATGTACGCGAGTTAATTCAATTTTATCGGCGTGAGGTAATGCTATTTTGTAAATTTCGCCACCGCCAATAATAAAGGGTTGCTCGTCTTGTTTTGCAGCTATTAAAGCATCTTCTAAAGAGTGGACCACAATGCAATTTTCTGGAGCATAATTTTCTTGTCGCGTAATAATAACATGCGTTCGGTTAGGTAATAATTTTGGGAAAGATTCAAATGTTTTTCTACCCATTATTATAAAATGTCCGGTAGTTAATTTTTTAAATCGTTTAAAATCATCAGGCAAATGCCAAACCAAATCGTTATCTTTTCCTAAGGCATTATTTTCTGCTGCAGCAGCAATCATGGTAAGCATAATAGCGTTATTTAAAATTTTAAATCGTTATTTTTTGGCTCAATTCGGTTAGGTTGAGTATCATTTTTAGGCAACGGATGTTCTTTTTCAACTTGCTTTTGTAATTTTTCAATCTTTTTCTGTTGAAGTTTAACCAAGCGTTCTAATTGGTTTTCTTCCCAATTTTTGCCCATTAGCTTACTTACAAAAAGTACATTAAAAAGGTGGATCAAAAAAAAGAAAAGCCAAATTAAAATAGCCCAAACAAACCAATCGGTTTTAAAAGGACGAAAGTTTTCTCCAAATTTTAAAACTAAATTTAAGACGATAAAAATAATAGAACCGGCCAAAAAAGCAACAAAATGAGTGGTTAGACGTTTTTTCTGTCTGATTCGTCGCTGCGCATTTTCAATCAATTTTCGCTGCTCCGGATCTATTGTTGTATTTTTTTTTGCTGATGAAGCCATATTCCTCGTACCTTAGTATTTCCGTCAAATTTAACTTTTTTTGAACCAATTTTTTATAGGCTTATGAAGAATTTAAGAAATCATTTCCCGGTCGTAAAACACAGTACTTATTTAAATACAGCCGCTACAGGTTTGCTTTCTGAACAAGTGTTTGAATATAAACAAGAGCAAGATTTGGAGTTTCTTACGCTTGGTAGTTTGTTTAGAGATAAAAAATCAGATTTAATGGCTGAAATCAGAGAAAATTTAGCCCGATTTTTTTCAGCTGAAGCTAACAAAATTGCTTTGGTTCCAAATTTTTCATTCGGTTTTAATGTCCTTTTAGAAGGGGTAAAAAAGAATACTAAATTTTTATTGATAGATCAAGATTACCCATCTATAAATTTGGCCGTAGAAGCACGCGATTTTGAAGTTTGTTATGCAGAATTAAATGAAAACTTAGAAGAAAATATCTATAAAACAATTCAAAAAGATAAGCCTGAAATTTTTGCCTTTAGCATTGTTCAATACACTAACGGAATAAAATTAGAGCAAGAATTCTTACGGCAATTAAAAACAGATTTTCCAGATTTAATTTTAGTAGCCGACGGAACACAATATTGCGGGACAGAAAAGTTTAGTTTTAAGGACTCTAAAATTGACGTTCTAGGAGCAAGTGCCTATAAATGGATGAACGCCGGTTTTGGCCACGCATTTTTTATGTTTCAAGAAAATATAGCTTCAAAAATTTATCCTAAAACCAATGGTTTTGGTTCTTCTATTGGTAAATATAAACAAGAAGATAATTCATTTATCGGGAAATTTGAGCCTGGTCATTTAGACACTTCTGCAATTGGTGCAATGCTTCCAGCAATCCATTTACTAGAAAAAATCGGGATTTCAACAATAGAAAATCAGTTAAAAAACTTAGCTGAAGCGGCAAAAAAATCTTTTGAAGAGAAACAATTATTAATGGAAGCGGTTTCAAAAAGAAAAAAACACTCTACTATTTTTAACATCAAAGGAGACGATAAACTTTTTCAGCATTTAATGGAAAATAATATTGTCTGCTCACAACGAGGTAATGGAATTAGAATTAGTTTTCATTATTATAATACGCTGGAAGATTTAGAAAAATTGATGAAAGTTATCGCGAAATTTAAAGGTTAATCTCGTGAGTTTGTTTTGATTTAAAATCTGTTTTAGTGAAATAATTTACTTACGCTGAAAGACATAATTTTTGTAATATTTTTTTTCGTCGGTAAAAAACTCTTTAATTTTTAATCCCGCTTGATTTGCTAACCATTCTACAACATCATCGGTATATTTTTGAGAAATTTCTGTATGAATACTTTCCCATTTTTTAAAGCTAATGCTTAAATCAAGTTCCGGTATTTCTATAGTTTGATCTTCTACACTCACCAAAAAACTTTTTGCAGTTCCGGTTTCCGGATCATAGGTTTCCCAATGCTTAAACTTTTCCAAGTCAAAATTAGCATCTAATTCTTTGTTGATTCGTGCTAATAAGTTTTTATTGAAAGCTTCGGTTATGCCCGTTTTATCATTATAAGCATCTAAAATTATTTGCGGATCTTTTTTCTGATCAAACCCCATAAATAGCATATCGTCATCGCTCATCGCCTCCTGGATGTTCTGTAAAAATTCAATTGCTTTTTCGTGACTTAAATTGCCAATGTTAGAGCCCAGTACAATAATTACTTTTTTTCGATGATTATAGTCGGCTAATTTATCAAGCACCTTAAAGTACATTCCCTCTTGAATATGAACTTCTAAATCAGGTATTTCCTCTTTTAGTGCTTCTTCTAAACGTTCTAAAATATATTTGCTAATATCAATCGGTAGATAGCTGAAGTCATAATTTTTAGCCACTAAATGTCGCAGAAGTATTTTGGTTTTTTTTCCATCTCCAGCGCCTAGCTCAATTAAATCAAACCCATTGTCACTATTAAACTGATCGGCGATAGCAGCAGTGTGTTTTTCTAAAATAGAATACTCACAATTGGTTAAATAGTAATCGGGTAAATTCATGATTTCTTGAAAAAGTTTATCGCCTTTTTCATCATAAATATATTTAGAAGATAAAAATTTAGGGAAAGAAGTTAATCCTTCTTGAACGTCTTGCGCAAAGGCAGAGGTTGAGGTTATTTGTTGGTCTTTCATTCGTAAAGTTGATTATTTCGCTAAGCGAATTCCGTTAAATTGCCAGCGCAAATGGGGATGAAAAAAGTTTCTGTAAGTGGGTGTAGTGTGCTTTTTTGCCGTAGCAATAGAGCCGCCGCGTAATACTTTTTGGTTTACCATAAATTTACCGTTGTACTCGCCTAAAGCTCCTTCATCTTTTTTATAATTAGGATAGGGCAGATAAGCACTTTCTGTCCATTCCCAGCGTTTTCCCCAGTTAAATTTTTCTTGAGCAATTTCCCATTCAAATTCTGTGGGTAAGCGCAAGTTTTTCCATTGCGCAAAAGCATAAGCTTCATAATAAGAAATATGGGTTAAAGTTGCTTTTGGATTAACTCTTTGAAATCCGCCTAAAGTATATTGATGCCATTCGCCTTCAAATTTATACCAATATGCTGGCGAATTAATTTTTTCATCAGTAATCCAATCCCAAGCTTCAGCGTGCCAGAGTAAAACATTTTCGTATCCGTCGGCTTCCATAAAATCAATATATTCTTGATTGGTTACTAATTTATTGGCGATAAAAAATTCATTTGCATAAACTTTATGTTTACCGAATTCATTGTCATAATGAAAATCAGCATCTGGAGTAGCACCAATTTCGTACACGCCTTCTTCTGTATGTAACCATTTTAGTGGATTTTCTTCAATTAGCTCTTCTTTAAAATTATTGTCGTAAACGGGAAGCAGCGGATTGTTTCCTAAAATATATTTAATATCGGTAAGTAATAATTCTTGATGTTGTTTTTCGTGATGAATACCAATTTCTATTACTTTTTGTAAGTCTTCATCAATAGAATTATTTTTCAGAAAATCTGCTAATTCTCGCGTTACATATTCGCGATAAGCATAGATTTTTTCAACAGTCGGTCTCGAAAGATTACCTCGATTAGTACGCACTACTTTTTCGCCTACACTTTCGTAATAACTATTAAAAACATACGCAAATTGTAAATCAAAAAGCTCATAATTTGACTTATGGTTTTTTAAAATAAACTCTTCAAAAAACCAAGTTGTATGTCCGAGATGCCACTTAGGTGGCGAAACAAATTCTACCGGCTGGACCACATAATCTTCTGTAGATAAGGGTTTACAAATAGATTCAGTTTGTTGTCGGGTTTCTAAAAAAAGTTCTAGTTGCGTGCTTGTGGTAATCATAAGATAAAAGCGTTTTAATAGTTACGCTTCTCTCAAAGTTACAATTTTTTAGACACCAACTTCTTTAAGCTTTGTTAAAGCCAAATGAATTTTTTAAAACGTAAACGGAACTTTATAACTAATTGCTCTTGGTTTTCCATTAAGCGTTCCTGGTTTCATTTCCGGAATGCTTAAAATGGTTTTTTAGCAGCGTCTTGAAGGCTTTTTCTCCCTTCAGAAATCTTTTTAATTTCAGGTTCTCCGTTTTTATTAATCAAGAATTCAACAATTAACTTTGTGCCTTTGTCTTTTTCTGAATAATCTTTAGGGTAATGAAAATTTTGCTGAATATGCTGAGCTAGCATCACGTTAAAACAATTGTTTTTTTCGCTTTTTTCTTCGCAACCTGGCCAAACTGGCGCCACTTCTTTACTGCTGACTGTATTTCCTTTGGTTTCTTGAGCGAAACTAGAAAAAGACAAAGCTGAAAAAAACAGCATAAACATAAAATTTTTCATAACTAATGGTTTTTAAATCGCGACAGCACCTTTTATATGCGGATGCGGATTATAGTTTTCTAAGCTAAAATCATCAAAAGTAAAGCCAAAAATATCTTTAACTTCCGGGTTTATTTTCATAGTTGGTAAATTTCGTGGCTCTCTAGATAATTGCAAATTCACTTGCTCCATATGATTACTGTAGATATGCGCATCGCCAAATGTGTGTACAAAATCTCCGGCTTCATAACCACAAACTTGTGCCATCATCATTGTAAATAAAGCATAAGAAGCAATGTTAAAAGGCACGCCTAAAAATATATCGGCACTTCGTTGGTATAACTGGCAAGATAATTTTCCGTCGGCAACATAAAACTGAAAAAATGCATGGCAAGGCGGCAAAGCAGCTTTTCCATTTGCTACATTTTCACTAAACGATTTTGATGTATCAGGCATCGCGCTAGGATTCCAGGCAGAAACTAACATCCTTCTGCTGTTTGGATTCTTTTTTAGCGTTTCTATAATTTCGGTAATCTGATCTATTTCTTCCCCATTCCAGTTGCGCCACTGGTGACCGTATACCGGACCTAAATCGCCGTTTTCATCGGCCCATTCATTCCAAATTTTTACGCCATTTTTTTGTAAATATTCTACGTTAGTATCACCTTTTAAAAACCATAGCAACTCATAAATAATCGATTTTAAATGTAATTTCTTTGTGGTTACCATCGGGAAACCCTCACTTAAATCAAAACGCATTTGGTAGCCAAACACACTTTTGGTGCCGGTGCCGGTGCGGTCTCCTTTTTCATTTCCGTTAGCTAATACGTGTTCTATAAGGTCGTGATATTGTTTCATGAATTATATTTTGGGCGTTCGGGCGGGCTTTCGCGAGTCGCTTTTCTCTATTTCTGCGAAGGCAAAAATAGAGAAAGAGCTTCGACAAATCGCTCAATCCCTAACGCAAAGATAAGTAGAATATAAATAAAAAAAAGACCTTAATTTTCTGTTATAGTTATAACCTGTTAAAGTAAAATAATTTTACAATTAAAACCGTTAATAGAAAAAACACATAATTATGAGAAAAATACTGTTGATTTTAGTTTTATGTATTTCAGTTTCAACTTTTGCGCAAACTGAAGAAAAAGAAACGTCTAACTTTAGTATTGGATTAAACTTTGGTTTAGGAAATTCACTTTTAAATAATGAATTTTTTCAAAATTTGGAAGGTTCTGTTTTTACCACTCAATTTGATTTGAGCTATGATTTACACTTGAATGAGAATGATGCGATTTTTTGGCGGTTTGAGCTAGGGTTAGGTGCAGGTACTTATAATGCAAATCTTTTTTCAGCTATAGGGCAATCTAATCTAAGAGCAGAATATCTAAGAGTACCATTAAAGTTTAATGCTGTTTACAGGTTAGGTAGAAACCAAGAAAATATTTTGAGCAACACAAAATTTATCGCCGGAATAGGCGGGTTTTTAAATCATGTATATAAATATGAAAACAGTAATATAAATGAAACCTCAGAGCTAGATGATATTGATACAGATTTTGGTTTCTTATTTACCTTAGGCCTAGAGCAAGACGTTTCACAGAAATTCTCAGTAATGCTGGGATTAGATTATAGTTTGATGGGCGAAAAAAATAAAGAAGATGAATTAAAATTTAATACTGCAGCCTTTTATATAGGAGCAAGGTATCGTTGGTAACTAAAGTAGAGAGGCGAAATTTTTTTATTCTCGTTTAGAAATTTCGTCTCTAATTTTTGCAGCGGCTTCATAGTCTTCTTTTGATACCGCATCTTCTAATGCTTTTTTTAATTCAGCAAGCGATTGCTTTTTTAACGGGTTATCATCACTTTCTGAGGAAGACGGGTCATCATCTTCTGTTTTTAGTGCATCTTGAATGATAAGCTCTGTTTTTTGTACTTCTTTTTCTTCTGCTTTACCGTCAGATGTTTTTAAGAAAACGCCCGCTTTGTCTAAAATGTTTTTATAAGTGAAAATTGGAGCGTTAAAACGCAAAGCCAACGCAATAGCATCGCTTGTTCTTGCATCAATAATTTCTTCAATTTTATCGCGTTCACAAATTAAACTGGAATAAAAAACACCGTCAACTAACTTATGAATGATGACTTGTTTTACATTGATAGCAAAACGATCAGAAAAGTTTTTGAATAAATCGTGCGTTAAGGGCCTTGGCGGTCTAATATCTTTTTCTAGAGCAATGGCTATTGATTGTGCTTCAAAAGCACCAATAACTATTGGGAGTTGTCTTTTTCCTTCAACTTCGCTCAACAAAAGGGCGTAAGCACCGTTTTGGGTTTGACTGTAAGAAATTCCTTTTATGGTTAAACGCACTAAACTCATACTACAAATTAATCAAAATAAATGAAATAAAAAAGCAGTCTACATAAGAAGAGTTCTTCGTATGTAGACTACTCTTTTAGGCGAATTTTTCGGGCACAATTTATAAAAATTATGCGTTATTCGCCTTAAATTCTTTTAATTTTTCAATGAGTTTTGGTACTACTTCAAAAGCATCACCAACAACCCCGTAATCTGCTGCTTTAAAGAAAGGAGCTTCAGGATCATTATTGATAACTACCTTGTTTTTTGAAGCATTAATTCCGGCTAAATGTTGTATTGCTCCCGATATACCTACTGCAATATATAGGTTTGCAGCTACAGGTTTTCCGGTTTGTCCAACGTGCTCACTATGTGGTCTCCAGCCCATATCACTTACGGGTTTAGAGCAGGCTGTGGCAGCACCTAATACATCTGCAAGTTCTTCTATCATTTCCCAGTTTTCTGGTCCTTTAAGACCACGTCCGCCAGAAACAACAATCTCTGCATCTGCAATAGTGATTTTATTTGTTGCTTTGTCTACTGATTCTACATTAATAGAGAAATCACTTTCATCCAAACTAGGCTCAAAAGCTTCTGAGGAAACTTCTGTTTCGTTTTCTTTTAAACCAAACGCGTTTTTAGCTAATCCTACAATTTTTACATCGGTAGAAATTGAAGTCATATTAAACGCTTTATTGGTAAAAGCCGTTCTTTTAACAGTAAAAGGATCTGTGCTTTCTGGTAGCGCTACAACATTTGGTGCGTAACCAGCCTCTAGATTTACCGCTAAAATTGGTGCTAAATATTTATCGTTTGCTGTTTGGCTAAGGACCACAACTTTAGCATCTTCCTTTTTTGCAGCTTGACTTAAAGCGTCTGCGTAAGCATCTGCATTGAATTTGCTAAGTTTATCATTACTAATTTCTAGAACTTTTGAAACACCGTATTTTCCTAATTCTGAAGTGTTTTCTGCATTAAAACTTACAGCGGTTACTGAACTTCCTAAAGCGTCCGCAATTCCTTTTGCGTAAGAAGCTGCTTCAAAAGCTGCTTTTTTAAATTTTCCGTTTTCGGATTCTGTATATACTAAAACTGACATAATTTTTTTTGTGTTGATGGGTTAACAATTCTGCAAAAGCTGTTTATATTGCTTTAGCATCATTGTGTAATAAATCGATTAATTCGTCTAAATTATCGGCATCTACTAATTTTACGTCTCCTTTAGGTGCCGGCTTTTCAAACTTAACCGCTTCAGATCTTTTGTCTGCATCTACAGGATCAACTACGTTTAACGGTTTTTTTCTTGCCATCATAATTCCACGCATATTTGGTATTTTGAGATCGCTCTCTTCAACCAATCCTTTTTGACCGCCGATAACCAAGGGTAAATTAGCACTTAGTGTTTCTTTACCACCATCAATTTCGCGAGTTGCCGTAGCTTTATCGCCTTCAATTTCTAGTCCTACACAAGTATTGATAAAGTTAGCTTTTATCAATTTTGCTAACATTCCTGGAACCATCCCGCCATTGTAATCAATAGATTCTCTACCGGCTATAACAAGATCGTAGCTTCCATCTTCAACAACTTTTGCTAATTCTTTTGCTACTTGAAAACTATCGGTAGCTGGTGTATTTACACGTATAGCATTGTCTGCTCCAATAGCTAAGGCTTTTCTTAATGTTGGTTCTACATCAGCTTCACCTACAGTAACTACATCTACAGATGCGCCTTGTTTTTCTTTAAACCACATAGCGCGAGTAAGACCAAATTCATCATTTGGATTAATTACAAATTGTACCCCGTTTTTGTCAAATTGACTATCACCTTCAGTAAAATTAATTTTTGAAGTTGTATCGGGCACGTGGCTTATACAAACTAATATTTTCATTTTATTTCTTTTTCGATTAGATAATATACTATGTGAGTGCGAATATAAGTAAAATAAAAAAAAAATACTATGCAAGCATAATAAATTATTTTTGTCGAAAACCTTTAGTTTTTCGATTTGGGTTTGCTTACTTTTGTGCAGTATAAAAATGAAGAGCTCAAAATTTTACCATGAAGACAATTCAATTTAGAGAAGCAGTTTGCGAAGCGATGAGTGAAGAAATGCGCAGCGATGAAGCGGTGTATTTAATGGGAGAGGAAGTAGCGGAGTATAACGGTGCTTACAAAGCATCTAAAGGAATGTTAGATGAATTTGGACCAAATCGTGTGATTGACACCCCGATTTCTGAAGCTGGTTTTAGCGGAATTGGTGTAGGTTCTACAATGACAGGCGCAAGACCGATTATTGAATTTATGACGTTCAATTTTTCGTTAGTGGCGATCGATCAAATCATAAATAATGCTGCTAAAATTAGACAAATGTCTGGCGGGCAATTTAAATGCCCCATTGTTTTTAGAGGTCCAACAGCGTCTGCAGGGCAATTAGGTGCAACGCACTCTCAAGCTTTTGAGAGCTGGTATGCCAATTGTCCTGGTTTAAAAGTAATTGTGCCTTCTAATCCTTATGATGCAAAAGGTTTGTTGAAATCTGCTATTCGAGATGAAGACCCCGTTATTTTTATGGAAAGTGAGCAGATGTATGGTGATAAGGGAGAAGTGCCTGAAGAGGAATATACTATTCCTATTGGAAAAGCTGATATAAAAAGAGAAGGGACTGATGTAACCATCGTTTCTTTTGGAAAAATTATAAAAGAAGCATACAAAGCAGCAGAGAAATTAGACGAAGAGGGAATTTCTTGTGAAATAATTGATTTACGTACTATTCGACCAATGGATTATGAAACTATTTTAGAATCTGTTAAGAAAACTAATCGTTTGGTTATCTTAGAAGAAGCTTGGCCGTTTGGGAATATTTCAACAGAAATTACATATCAAGTTCAAGAAAAAGCTTTTGATTATCTTGATGCTCCTATTATAAAAATTAATACGGCAGATACACCTGCGCCATATTCCCCTGTCTTGTTAAAAGAATGGTTGCCAAATAGCGAAGATGTTATAAAAGCCGTTAAAAAAGTATCTTATAAGGATTAAGTAAAAACTTCCACTTATATTTGAAACTTCATCTTTACGGATGAAGTTTTTTTTGCCTCAAAAAAATCTATGAAAATTAAGTTTTTATTATATTTTATTCTGCTAACAGCGGGTTCTGTTTTTGCGCAAACCAAAGCCGGAGGTTTAGTGGTAGACGAAGAAGGGGAGCCGGTACCCTTTGCTAACGTAATCTTTAAAAATTCTTCAGAGGGAACAATTACCAATGAAGATGGAAGTTTTTATATGCAGTCTGACAACTCATATAATGCCATTAATATATCCTTTGTTGGTTTTGAAAGTAAAACAATTCCGCTCGAAAAAAAGGTGAATTACGATTTAGAGATCACATTAAAAGAAGAAGCAAGTGCCTTAAATGAAGTTGTGATCTATCAAGGGAAAACCTCTAAAAAAAATAATCCAGCAATAGATATTCTTCGGAAAATTTGGGAGAATAAACGTGATAATGGTGTAAAAAAGTTTGATCAGTACCAATACAAAAAATATGAAAAACAAGAATTTGATCTTAATACCATTGATAGCTCGTTAATCAATAGCAGGGTTTTTAACGGTATGGAATTTATTTTTGAAGAAACAGATACCAATGCCGTAACCGGAAAAACCTACCTTCCTATTTTTATTAATGAAGCACTTTCTCGGGTTTATGGCGATAATAATTTAGGAGAAGAAAAGGAAATTTTATTAGGCAATAAAAATTCCGGTTTTAGTGATAACCAAACGCTAATTGCTTTTGTAAAAGATTTGTATGCTGATTATAATATCTACGATAATTATTTAAAATTTTTCGATAAAAGTTTTGTGAGTCCGCTTTCTACAACCGGAATCAATGTTTATAATTATGTGTTGGCAGACACGGCTTATGTAGATAATAAGTGGTGTTATAAAATTGTCTATTACCCACGTCGAAAAAATGAGCTCACTTTTAAAGGAGATTTTTGGGTAAACGATTCTACTTGGGCAATCAAGAAAATTAATATGCAAGTCACTAAAAGTGCCAATATAAATTGGGTGAAAGAAATTTATATTGAACAAGAATATGATGTGCTAAATGATTCAATTTTCTTGATCACACGCGATCATTTTATGTCAGATTTTTCATTAAATAAGAAAAAAGAATCACGAGGAGTTTATGGAAAACGGACCACTTTATATGATAATTACGAGTTTAATATAAAAAAGGGTAAGGCTTTTTTTAATACTAGGCGAGATCCGTATCAAGAACAGGTTTATAATCGTGATCAAGAGTTTTGGGATCAAAATCGTATTGAAAAATTAAACAAAGACGAGCGTCAAGTTTATGATATGCTCGATACTTTAAAAACAGTTCCCGCATTTAAGCGTTTATACAATATAGGTTCTATTTTGGCATCGGGTTATGTGGAGTTTGATGGATTTGATTATGGTCCAATTTTTTCAACATTCGGTTACAATGATGTTGAAGGAATTCGCGTAAGAGCCGGCGGTAGAACTTACTTTTCAAGAAATGATCCGTGGCGAATAGAAGGTTACACCGCTTATGGTTTTCGAGATAATAAATTTAAATACGGAATTTCAGGAAAGTGGCTTTTAGACCGAAAAAACCGACTCATTGTTACGGGAGGAAATAGGCGTGATATCGAGCAATTAGGGGCGAGTTTAACCAATACGAATGATGTTTTAGGAAGATCTTTAGCTTCTTCCGCATTAATTACTGTGGGTGCAAATACTAGTTTGACCGATATAAATTTATCGACTTTTGCCTTGGAAATGGAGCCGTTTAAGAACTTCAATATTCGTGTTGGTGGTTCATTTAGAACATTGAAAGCTGCTTCAGATGAATTTAGTTTAGCTTATTTTACGGATGATGCACGCACACAAACCTCAAGTCAAATTAGGCAAACTGAAATTTCAACTATTTTGGGCTATTCTCCCGGAAGAAAAACCACGGGTTATGGTGTTGATAGAACTATAATTAATGATGGGGATTTTCCCAAATTTTTTGTCAATTATTCGGTAGGAATTAAAGATGTGTTTAATAGCGATTTTGATTATGAACGTATTCAGTTTTATTATCGTCATCCTTGGCAAATAGGTGGTTTAGGTAAGTTTACTTCCACTTTAGAAGCTGGAAAAACCTTTGGAGCTGTTCCGTTAGGCTTGTTGAGTGTGGTACCGGGTAATCAAACCTTATTTTCTATTTTTGGCACTTTTCCATTGCTTAATTTTTATGAGTTTGTAACCGATTCGTACACCAGTCTTCATTTAGAACATAATTTTAACGGACGCTTGTTTTCTAGAATTCCAGGGTTAAGAGACCTCAATCTACGCGAGTTGGTTTCTGTTAGAGGAGTGGTGGGCGATATTTCAGAGGAGAGTCAATTGCTTAACGCCTCTACTTCTAATCCTGTTTTAATGGCCCCTAGCAGAGAGCCTTATTGGTCGTGGAGTGTTGGAGTGGGCAATATTTTTAAAGTTTTTCGATTAGACTTTCACTTTCGTGGAAATTATTTTGATAATCCCGATGCAAGATCCTTTGGAGTTACCGGTAACTTTGGATTTTATTTCTAAAAAAGTAGTATTTAACGCCTTACATTTCTTAAATTTGCAATCTTATATTTTTTGAAATTAAATACTAACGTAATTTAGAGTAATGACATTTGATGTTTTAATTGAAATCCCGAAAGGAAGCCGAAACAAATATGAATATGATTTTAAGTTGAAAAAAATACGTTACGACCGTATGATTTTTTCTTCTATGATGTATCCGGCAGATTATGGTTTTGTGCCAGAAACATTGGCTTTAGATGGCGATCCGTTAGATGTTTTAGTATTGGTTACAGAGCCTACTTTTCCTGGTTGTGTAATCGAAGTAAAACCTATTGGAGTTTTCCATATGGCTGATGAAAAAGGACCTGATGAAAAAATTATTTGTGTTCCGGTAAGTGATCCTATTGCTAATAAAGTAGATGATCTAAAAGGATTGAATCCACACTTAATTAAAGAAATTGAACACTTTTTTCAAGTATATAAAGATTTAGAAGAGAAAAAAGTTGATGTTGGTGGTTGGGGAGATTCAACTGAAGCAAATGATATTGTAAACCAATGCATCAAACGTTATAAAGAAAGTGATGTACCAAGAGAAGAGGTGAGTATCGACTAGTAAATCGGTGTTTATTTTGTTAATATAGAAGCAATACTCGTAAAAAAGTGTTGCTTTTTTTATGGAATTTTAATTTTATTACGTTAGATTTAACAAAACATTAATTTTTCTAACGTATGGAATCAACTATTATTTTTCTTCCCATTGCTATGGCAGTAGTGGGAATTATCTTCATGATTATCAAAGCGAGTTGGGTAAAAAAACAAGCGGCAGGAAATGAGAAAATGCAATCCATTTCAAAAAGTATAAAAGACGGAGCTCTTGCTTTTTTAAATGCAGAATATCGCTTGTTAATTGTCTTTGTTATTCTCGCATCTATAGCTTTATATGTAATTTCAATAAGTGTAGATACCACAAGCTGGATGATTATCCCAGCGTTTATTCTTGGAGCAATTTTCTCGGCACTAGCAGGAAATATTGGTATGCGTATAGCAACTGAAGCTAACGCAAGAACAGCACAAGCAGCCAGAACAAGTCTGCCAAATGCACTCAAAGTTTCTTTTAGTGGTGGAACCGTTATGGGCTTAGGTGTGGCAGGTTTAGCAGTGTTGGGTTTAAGTTTGTTGTTTATTGTCTTTATTAATCAATTTGTAGGTGAAGCTGATACATTTTATGCTGATATGACGATGGTTTTAGAAGCCCTTGCAGGTTTTTCTTTAGGGGCAGAATCTATTGCCCTTTTTGCAAGAGTCGGTGGTGGTATTTATACAAAAGCTGCTGACGTTGGAGCAGATTTAGTTGGAAAAGTAGAGGCAGGAATTCCAGAAGATGATCCTAGAAATCCGGCTACAATTGCTGATAATGTTGGTGATAATGTTGGGGATGTTGCTGGAATGGGAGCAGACCTATTTGGAAGCTATGTAGCAACAGTTTTAGCGGCTATGGTACTTGGGAATTATGTGATAAGAGACATGTCCTTAGACACACCTTTTACCGACGATTTTAATAATATGGGACCTATTTTGCTACCCTTAGTTATTGCAGGTGTCGGTATATTAGCTTCTATTCTGGGAACTTTTTTGGTAAAGATAAAAAGTAATTCAGCAAAAGAAAGTAAAGTTCAAGCTGCTTTAGATAGAGGAAATTGGATAGCAATTTTATTAACACTTGTCGCTACTTGGTTTTTAATAGAGTGGATGTTGCCTCCAAGTTTACAAATGAATTTCTTTGGAGAAGGATCTAAAGTAATTCCTTCAATCAATGTATTTTGGGCAGCTCTGATAGGTCTAGCAGTAGGAGCCTTGATTTCTGTAGTTACAGCTCATTATACAAGTTTAGGCAAAAAACCGGTACTTAATATTGTTAAAAATAGTTCAACTGGAGCAGCTACAAATATCATAGCCGGTTTAGCGGTAGGGATGAAATCTACTTTTTTATCAGTTTTATTATTTGCAGCAGCAATTTACGGTTCTTATGAATTAGCCGGATTTTATGGTGTTGCCTTAGCAGCTTCAGCGATGATGGCAACTACAGCTATGCAATTGGCAATTGATGCTTTTGGACCCATTGCAGATAATGCCGGAGGCGTTGCAGAAATGAGTGAAATGCCAGAAGAAGTAAGAGAACGTACAGATATTTTAGATTCTGTGGGAAATACAACTGCGGCTGTAGGTAAAGGTTTTGCGATCGCATCAGCGGCATTAACAGCGCTTGCTTTGTTTGCTGCATATGTTACATTTACGGGAATTGATGGAATTAACATTTTCAAGGCAGACGTATTAGCAGCGCTTTTTGTGGGCGGAATGATTCCTGTAATTTTTTCGGCTTTAGCGATGGAATCAGTAGGTAAGGCTGCTATGGAAATGGTAAAAGAAGTCCGTAGGCAGTTTAAAGAGATTCCAGGAATAATGGAACGCACGGCAACACCCGAATACGCAAAATGTGTAGATATATCTACAAAAGCGGCCTTACGTGAAATGATTTTACCAGGCTTAATTACTATAATTTCTCCCGTTATTGTTGGGGTCGTTTTTGGTGCAGAACCGCTTGGTGGTTATATGGCCGGTGTTTGTGTTTCAGGAGTAATGTGGGCTATCTTTCAAAATAATGCCGGAGGAGCGTGGGATAATGCTAAAAAGTCTTTTGAAGCTGGTGTTGAAATCGATGGTAAAATGACTTATAAAGGAAGTGATGCGCATAAAGCTGCTGTAACTGGTGATACGGTAGGGGATCCCTTTAAAGATACTTCAGGTCCATCAATGAATATTTTAATCAAGTTAACCTGTTTGGTAGGATTAGTAATTGCCCCTATTTTAGGAAATCACTCAGCTGAAGAACTAGAATCATCTCAAAAACAAAAAATAGATAAAATTGAAAAAAATATCGAAGAAGAGCCTATAAAAACATTAAGCTTGGTAAATGAAATAAAGCATTAATTATTAAAAAAAAACCTCAATTTTTTTTTAGAAATTGAGGTTTTTAATAGGTTCTAAACTAACTTTATTGCTTGTGAGAACTTTTATAGTGCTCAGCAAATTTTTCCATTTGCGATGAGCTTAAAACCTTTCTAAGGTTTTTATAAAACTCAGCTTCAAATTTGTTTTTAATATCGAAGTAATTTTCGTTTTTTTCTTTACCTGCCAGATTTTGCTTTAATGAGGAATAGTATTCTTTTGCATATCTATAAATTTTATCTTTTTGAATTGTTGTTAAGTCAATCTTTTCAGTCATTTTTTGTACAAATTCATCAGATTTATTTTTCTCCTGAGCTGTTACGCTTAAAGAAGTGCAAAAAACAAAAGCAATTGTAGATAGTAGTAAGTATATTTTTTTCATAAATTCTATGATTTTATTTAATCAAATATAACTATAGATTTTTAATAAAAAAAATAATTAATAAATAGTTGAGAGATGATTTTGATTCATTTTTTTAAAATATTTACCTTTTCTTTCCCCCCGGTGGATACTGTTCTATAATTTTTTTAACCATTTCATTTATTCGTTCAATTTTGTCTTCCATATCCATGGTCAGGGCTCCAGTGCCCATTCCTTGCCAAACCAATTCATTTTGTTTAGCATCAATAAAATCGATGTAGAGTGTTCCTTCTGTGGTGCTTGAAACTGTATTGTAACCAGCGCCCCAATACCATGGACTCCAGCCCCAACCATATCCGTAACCAAAATTATTTTGATATACGTTTACATTTTCACTCGTTTTTGTAAAAATACTAACGAGCATATCAGGCTTTTGTGATTTTGAAAACCCTTTAGCCAATAATTCGGTTTCTATTGCTCTTAAGATTCGCTTTTTATCCAAGTCTGATACGTCTGCTTTGTCAATGCCAGGTTTGTAAAAGGCAAAACTTTTGTAAGCAGAAAAATCAGCTTCTCTATCATAATCGGTCGCAACTCTTACAGAACTGCACGAAGATAAAAAAACAGTAAGCAGGAGAATTGTTGAAATTTTTATCAGTTTCATGGTTTTTGCTTTAAATTAAAATTAGTTCAGCAAATTTTCATCCACTTTATTGGGTAAAGTAACTTGTAATTTAGGTTCGTTTTCCATCGCTCGTTTTATGGCGAAAATAGCTTCGTCATTTCGAGCCCAAGAACGTCTGGCAATTCCATTGTTTACATCCCAGAAAAGCATTGATTTTAAGCGTTTTGCTGCTTCTTTAGTGCCATCAATAACCATACCAAATCCTCCATTTATAACTTCGCCCCAGCCTACGCCGCCGCCATTGTGGATGCTTACCCAAGTAGCTCCTCTAAAGCTATCGCCAATTACATTTTGAATAGCCATGTCTGCGGTAAATTGACTTCCGTCGTAAATATTTGAGGTTTCTCGATAAGGAGAATCTGTTCCTGAAACATCATGATGGTCTCTTCCTAAAATTACGGTACTAATTTCTCCTTTTTCAATAGCTTGATTAAAAGCTTCTGCAATTTTCATTCTTCCTTCGGCATCAGCATAAAGAATTCTTGCTTGCGAACCTACCACAAGTTTGTTTTCTTGAGCTCCTTTAATCCACGTAATGTTGTCTTGTAATTGTTGTTGAATTTCTTCAGGAGCATTTTTCTTCAATTCCTCTAAAACCTGTGTAGCAATTGTGTCGGTTTTTACAAGGTCTTCAGGTTTTCCAGAAGCACAAACCCAGCGGAAAGGACCAAAGCCATAATCAAAACACATAGGGCCCATGATATCTTGAACGTAGCTAGGATACTTAAAGTCTTTTCCATTTTCAGCTAAAATATCCGCTCCAGCGCGAGATGCTTCTAATAAAAATGCGTTTCCATAATCAAAGAAATACGTTCCTTTTGCAGTATGTTTGTTAATTGCTGCTGCGTGACGTTTTAAACTGCGTTGTACTTCTTTTTTAAATTGACCGGGCTTGTTGGCCATCATATCATTAGATTGCTCATAAGTTAATCCTACTGGGTAATAACCACCAGCCCAAGGATTATGAAGTGAAGTTTGATCGCTCCCCAAATCAATCTGTAAATTCGCTTCATCAAATTTTTCCCAAACTTCTACTATATTTCCACTATAGGCAATAGAAATAGTTTCTTTAGCTTCTTTTGCAGCGGTTACGCGTTTTACTAATTCATCTAAATCGCTAATGACTTCGTTTACCCAACCTTGAGAGTGACGAGTTTCTGTAGCTTTCGGGTTTACTTCAGCACAAACAGTTACACAGCCTGCTATATCACCAGCTTTGGGTTGCGCGCCACTCATTCCTCCTAAACCAGAAGTGACAAATAAACCTCCTTCAGGTGATTTTTTTATCTTTCTAAACCCGTTTAAAACGGTAATCGTGGTTCCGTGTACAATTCCTTGTGGACCAATGTACATGTAACTTCCTGCGGTCATTTGTCCGTATTGGGTAACGCCAAGCGCATTGAATTTTTCCCAGTCGTCAGGTTTAGAATAATTAGGAATCATCATTCCGTTGGTTACTACTACACGTGGGGCATCGCTGTGTGAAGGAAATAAGCCCATTGGGTGACCGCTGTACATTGCTAAGGTTTGTTCGTCAGTCATTTCAGCTAAATATTTCATCACCAAACGGTACTGCGCCCAATTTTGAAAAACTGCTCCGTTACCTCCGTAAGTAATTAATTCGTGCGGATGTTGAGCCACTGCATGATCTAAATTATTTTGAATCATGAGCATAATGGCTTTGGCTTGCTCACTTTTGCCTGGATATTCTGTAATAGAACGCGCGTAGATTTTATAATCGGGACGCAAACGGTACATATAAATTCTTCCGTATTTTTCTAATTCCTCTTTAAATTCTGGAAGCAATTCTGCGTGATGTTTTGCTTCAAAATAGCGAAGTGCATTTTTTAAGGCAAGTTTTTTTTCGTCTTCCGTTAAAATTTCTTTGCGTTTTGGCGCGTGATTTATGGTTGAATCATATTCCTTTTTTGCAGGAAGTTGATTTGGTATTCCTTGTAATATTTCTTCTTGAAAAGTCATGTTTTTTAGTTACTTTTTAATTGATATCAAGTACAATAAACTTGTTAACTATTTATTAAACGTATCGGTGGCTTTATCATATCCGTACGGGCAATGACGACATCCACTTTTGCAGCAATAGCCGCGTTTTAAGTGATATTGTTCAGTAAAACAACGGTAGCCTTCTGGCGTAAGATAATAGTCACCTTCTTCTAAAGGGATTTTTTTTCTAAAGCTCATGCTGCAAAAATAAGGATATCTGCTTCGAATTCCATTATTTTGAAGAATATTTCAATTTATGAAAAATCTATTTGAAACTTCTTTAATCGCTAAAAACGATTTTATTTTTAAGGATAAGCAAACCGGAATTGAACTTTGGTTAAAACGCGAAGACCAAATTCATCCTTTTGTTTCGGGAAATAAATTCAGAAAATTGAAGTATAATTTTTTGGAAGCAAAAAAAGAAGGAAAAAAAAAGGTGCTCACTTTTGGTGGAGCTTATTCTAATCATATTGCAGCAACTGCTGCTGCGGGAAAAATAATGAACATACAAACGGCAGGGATTATAAGAGGGGAAGAGTTAGGTGAAAATATTTCAGCGACTTTATCAAAAAATAAAACCTTGAAGTTTGCTTCCGACCAAGGAATGGAGCTTCAATTTATTTCTAGAAGTGCTTATCGAGAAAAAAACGAGCCGCATTTTTTAATCGAAAATTTTCCGGAATATTCAGATGTTTATGAAATTCCAGAAGGCGGCACAAATAAATTAGCATTAAAAGGTTGCGAAGAAATTCTTACAGAACAGGACAAGGATTTTGACATTATTGCTTGCGCTGTTGGAACCGGCGGCACAATTGCCGGCATTATTAATGCTTCTTCAGTAGATCAAAAAATATTAGGATTTCCGGCCTTAAAAGGAGATTTTTTAGAAGCTGAAATAAAAAAACTCACCACAAGAAATAATGTTCAACTTATACTAGATTATCATTTTGGTGGTTATGCTAAAGTAGATAAAGCATTAATCAACTTTATAAATCAGTTTAAAAAAGACTATGCGATAGCTTTAGATCCAATTTATACCGGAAAGCTTTTATTTGGATTGATAGACTTGATTAAAGCTAGGGAATTTAAAGAAAATACTCGTATTTTAGCGGTTCATACCGGAGGATTACAAGGAATCTCTGGGATGAACCAAATGCTTGCTAAAAAAAATATGCCATTGTTAATTTGATAATTTATGAAAGTAAGATCACTGTTTTTAATGATTATTTGCGCAGGATTTCTTTTTGCCTGCGGTGGTGCTAAAAAAAAGACAACACGTTCTGTGCCTCCGGTTAAGAAAGAAAATAATGAACTTTCAACTTATGAAAAAGATCGTCAGGCAAATAAGATTGAGCCGAAAGAAGCTGTAAAAAATGAGAATAAAAAAAATACTCCTGTTTTTAAAAATGATGTAGAGCGATACATTTATAACTTTGCAGAAATTGCAAAAGATGAAATGAATTTATACGGAATTCCGGCAAGTATAACGTTAGCTCAAGGGGTGTTAGAATCCAGTTCCGGTAAAGGAGAACTCACTTTAAAATCTAATAATCATTTCGGAATAAAATGTAACGGTTGGCAAGGCGGTAAGGTCTATCACGATGATGATGCTTTGCAAGAATGTTTCAGGAAGTACAACGATCCTAAGTATTCCTTTAGAGATCATTCCTTGTTTTTATCAGAACGTAGACGTTATGCAGCCCTTTTTGAATTAGATAAAGACGATTATAAATCGTGGGCTCGTGGATTGAAAAAGGCAGGTTATGCTACAGATCCAAGATATCCACAAAAATTAATCAGTATCATAGAGCGCTATCAATTGTATGAGTATGATAATGAAGTTTTAGGTAATGGTAGTCGAAAAGGCTTAGCTAAAAAAGAAAATTTGAGTCCAGATCATACTAGTATTCGCTATACAGTAAAAAAAGGCGATACCCTTTATAGCATAGCTCGCAAGTATAATTTAACGGTAGAAGAAGTAAAAGAAATTAACGATTTACGAAGCAATAATTTAGCCGTAGGTCAGAAACTATATGTAAAAGCTCTTTAAGAAATTTTATTTATGAGATATAAGAGAAGTAGTAAATTATTTGATGAAGCAAAAAAATATATCCCCGGCGGTGTAAACTCGCCTGTTAGAGCGTTTAGCGCTGTTGGCGGAGATCCTATTTTTATAAAAAAAGCTGAAGGGGCTTATTTATATGACGAAGATGACAATAAATTAATAGACTATATCAACTCTTGGGGCCCTATGATTTTAGGTCATGCACACCCAAAAGTTACCGAAGCTGTTATTGAAAAAACAAAGCTGGGAACCTCTTTTGGAACGCCCACGGAAATTGAAACAAAGATTGCGCAGCTGGCTGTAAAAATGGTTCCGAATATTGATAAAATCAGAATGGTAAATAGTGGGACCGAAGCTTGCATGAGTGCTGTTCGTCTAGCTCGGGGGGTTACCGGAAAAGATAAAATCATAAAATTTGCAGGATGTTATCACGGACATAGTGATTCGTTTTTAATTCAAGCCGGCAGTGGAGCAGTAACTTTTGGAACGCCCAATAGTCCTGGTGTAACAAAAGGAACTGCACAAGATACGTTGTTAGCAGATTTTAATAACCTTGAAAATGTAAAGGATTTAATTGAAGCAAATAAAGGAGAAATCGCATGTATTATTTTGGAGCCTGTAGCGGGAAATATGGGTTGTATTCCACCCAAAGAAGGCTTCTTAGAAGGTTTGCGTAAACTTTGTGATGACAATGGTATTTTATTGGTTTTTGATGAGGTGATGACAGGTTTTCGTTTATCACAAGGCGGAGCACAAGAACTATTAAATATTAATGCAGATATTGTTGCTTTTGGAAAAGTGATAGGTGGTGGTTTACCAGTTGGAGCCTTTGCTGCTCGTAATGAAATCATGGACTATCTAGCACCAATTGGTCCGGTTTATCAAGCAGGAACGCTAAGCGGAAATCCTTTAGCCATGGCAGCTGGATTAGCAATGTTAACCGAATTAAACGAAAAGCCTGAAATTTTTGAAAGTTTAGCGAAAAAATGCGAATACCTTCATAAAGGAATAGAAAATGTGCTAAAAAATGCTGAAATACCACATACCATAAACCGAAAGGGCTCGATGATTTCTGTACATTTTGCAGAAGAAGCAGTGGTAGATTTTAAAACTGCAGCAGTAGGAAATAACGAAACCTTTAATCGTTTTTTCCACGGAATGATGGATGAAGGTGTTTACATAGCTCCAAGTGCTTTTGAAACTTGGTTTTTAACCGAGGCTTTAAGTTATGAAGATTTAGACTTTACGATACAAGCAGTAGAAAATGTAGCTAAACGCTTGAAGTAAAAAAATAAGGATGAGAAAAAACTCATCCTTATTTTTTATAACTGTTTATTAATCGCTAACAATTCTTCCACGTAATCTCGTTTGTTTGATAAACGCGGAATCTTATGTTGTCCACCTAATTTCCCATGTTTCTTCGACCAGTTATAAAACAACCCGGTTTTGGCTTGATGCAGTTGCAGCAGGTCTAAGGTTGTATTATTTTTTCGTTTTGCTTCATAATCGCTATTTAATGTTTGGAGGGTTTTATCTAAACATTGAATAAAATGATTGAGATTTTCCGGGGCTTTTTTAAACTCTACAATCCATTCGTGTGCTCCTTTTTTATTTCCTTCCATAAAAATAGGCGCAGCGGTATAATCTACAATTTCGCAGTCGGTGAGTTTACTTGCTTTTTTTAACGCTTCTTCAGCATTTTCTATAATTAATTCTTCGCCAAATGCGTTAATGTGATGTTTCGTTCTACCAGTTACTTTAATTCTGTAAGGAGAAAGTGAAGTGAATTTTACGGTATCTCCAACTTTATAACGCCATAAACCTGCATTGGTGGTGAGTATAATGGCGTAATTTTTATGAAGTTCAACTTCATTTAACGGAATTATTTTTTCTTTTGATGTTCCATAAGTTTCCATGGGAATGAACTCATAGAAAATGCCATAATCTAGCATTAATAAAAGCTCGTTGCTATTATTTAAATCTTGTACGGCAAAAAAACCTTCGGAAGCATTGTAGATCTCATAATAGCGAAAATCATCTCTTGGGATAATTTTTTCATATTGAGCCGCATAAGGTTCAAAGCTAACGCCCCCATGAAAATATACTTCTAAATCTGGCCAAACTTCTAATAAGCTCGCTTTGTGCGTAGTTTCTAAAACACGATTGAGTAAAACCAGCATCCAAGAAGGAACTCCGGCAATACTAGTTACTTTTTCTTTAATAGTTTGGTTGACTACCGCTTGCATCTTTTTTTCAAAATCGCTCATCAGCGAAATTTCGTTGTTTGGTGTACTACTGTAGGTAGCCCAAAACGGCATATTGTCAATTAAAATTGCGGAAAGATCACCAAAGGCAGTTCCATTTTCTCTGTAAAGTTCTTTGCTTCCACCCAAACGAAGACTTTTTCCGGTAAATAATTGAGCGTCCTCATTGTTGTTTAAATACAAACAGAGCAAATCTTTACTCGCCGCATAATGGCAATCTTCTAAAGATTCTGGACTTACGGGAATAAACTTGCTTTTTGCATTTGTGGTTCCGCTAGATTTAGCAAACCATTTAATGGGAGTTGGCCAAAAAATATTATTTTCGCCTCTTCGCGAGCGTTCTATATTAGGCTCTACGTCTTCATAACTTTGCACCGGAACACGTTCTGAAAAAGTGGCGTAGGTTTTTATAGATTCAAAATCGTATTGTTTACCAATTTCTGTAAATTTTGCTTTGTCTATAAGTTGATGCAAAAGCTCTAATTGTACTTCTTGAGGATATTTAATAAAAAGCTCCATCTGGTGGATACGCTTCTTTAAAAACCAAGAAGCAATAGAATTTACAATAGGAATTGGCATGGAATCACGTATATTTAAAGCTCGTTATTTGGTTTATAAAAATAAAATTATTTTTATGCTCTTCAAAAAAAGCTGAACAAATAAAAGTAAAAATTATGCAATTTCAGGGTGTTTTAAGAAAAATGAAAACAGAGTGGTCTTCACCAATTCAATATTTTCTAATTTTTGAAGATGATTTTATTCACATGAATCAATTGTTAGATAAAACCATAGCCATTCATTTTGTAAAATATGAGTGTTTAAATTGTGGTGAAGATAAAAAGATTTTTAGACAAGGTTTTTGCTACGATTGTTTTTATGACACCCCAAGAGCAGGAGATTGGATCATGCGTCCTGAATTGAGTAAGGCACATTTAGATGAAGAAGATCGTGACTTAGTGTACGAGAAAAAAGCTCAGTTACAACCGCATATCGTTTATTTAGCAAATTCTAGTAATGTAAAAGTAGGAGTGACGCGTAAAACACAAGTTCCTACACGTTGGATAGATCAAGGTGCACACGAAGCCATTGAAATTGTAGAAGTGCCCAATCGGTATTTGGCCGGTATAACAGAAGTAGCTTTGAAAGATCATGTTGCCGATAAAACAAATTGGCGTGCCATGCTAAAAAATGAAATTGAAGATGTTAATTTAGAAGAACAGCGTGATGCATTAAAACAATTTATTCCCGATGAAGCCAAAGAGTATTTTATAGAGAGTAATAAAGAAACAGAAATAAATTTTCCGGTGTTAGAATATCCAAAAAAGTTGAAGAGCTTAAATCTGATGAAAAAACTGGATTATAGCGGTAAACTAAAAGGCATTAAAGGGCAATATCTTATTTTTGAAGATGATACCGTTTTTAATCTGAGAAATCATGAAGGTTTTGTAGTGAATATGGAAATTAAACAGGATTAATCAATCAATTCTTTTTTTATATATTTTGAATTCATAACCCGTAAAGCTCCCATATAGCTCATTTTGAAGCTTACAACATCTCCAACTTTATGATCTTTATTTGTTTTGGAAACATCCAACACCAACATATCTGAGCTGGCACCGATGAATTTGAGGTCTTTTTCTGTCGGGATTAAAAAGTCCACTTTTGAAATATCCAACAAACCGATGTCTAAAATTGCTCTTTTTTGAGTGTTCCCGTAGTCATTTTCGTTTATTTTGGTTTTTTCTCCGGAAGGATTATTTTCCATATTACCATAAGGAACAACCGGTTTCTCTGTTATTTCTATAATTTCTGAATGCAGCATGAAAACATCATCTTTCATATCAGGAATTGTTTTGTTCTCAAAAAGATCGGTTCCTAAAAATAAAGTCTCACCAATTCTGAAATGATTGACACCTTTTGGTATTTGACCTTTCATTAATAATGGAACCATAACCGATGAACCTCCTGAAACCCCTTTAATTTTCTTGCCAAATTTAGCTTCAATAAGTTGTTGGTATAAACTTAATTGAATCAATTTATCTTTGCTTGGCATCACACCATTTAGACAATTTAAATTTGCTCCAATTCCCGCTACTTCAATATTAGGGAGCTCAAAAACCTTTTTATAAAAATCGATTAAAGATTCGCCCATAATTCCTTCACGCAAATCTCCTAACTCGATCATAATTATAATTCGGTGCGTTTTTTTTTGTTTTGAAGCTTCCTCAGATAACCATTTTATTGTTAAATATTCTGTATTAAAACTGATGTCTGCAAACTTTACAATATCTTCTATGCTATCTTTTGCAGGGGGTTTAATATAAATAGTCTCTTTTGTCGGAGCTATTTTTTTTATAGTTTTTAAGTTTGCTAGCCGAGCATCGCAGATTTGCTCATCGCCTAATGAAAGTACAAAGTCGAGATAAGTTTCATTTCCGCAAAGCATTTTTAAAACCGGAGCCCATTCCATATTATTTTGTTGAAATAAATTCTGCAAATATTCGTAATTATATTTGAGAGAGGATTTGTTTAGGGTTACGTAAGCCATGCAGTTTTATTTTTTTACCAATAAATATACTAAGAGCGATGCAATTATACCAATTAAAATCGGGTCGAAACCAAATGGGATATTAACATCTAAAAAACTAAGAATTAATGTGGTAAAACCACCAAGAAACATAGAGGCTAAAGCGGCCACAGGTTTTTTATGTTTCGCAAATAACATTGCCAAAACCGGAACCAACAATCCGGAAACCATAAATGAATAGGAGAGGAGCATTAAATCTAGTACACTTGTCATATAACTCGCGATTAAAATAGCGACAAAGCCAATAACAAAAGTGACTATTTGAGATATTTTTATTGCTTTGGGATTGTCTTCCTTTAGTCCTAAAATATCAGTTATAAAATTACCTGATGCCGCAAGTAAACAACTATCTGCGGTAGACATAATTGCTGAAAAGTAGGCTGAAAGCATTAATCCCATTAATCCTACAGGGAGTACAGTTTTTAAAAGCATGGGTAACCCGATTTCGGCATCCATTTCTGCTGCTCCTGAAAAACCTTCAGCAATAAATAAGCCTTGTTCAGCACCTACGCGGGCAAAAAGTCCTAAAATAATTCCCATAAATGCCATAATAGGATATTCAAAAAAACCGGCTATATACCAAGCTTTTCTTGCTGTTTTTTCATCTTTACAAGCATAAATCCGCTGGTATAATGTCATTCCAACAAACCAAATAGGAACAATTGTAATAAACCAATTTATAAATTTCACCCAACTTAAATTTGTTAAACTAAAAAGTTTATCGGGCAATGTGTTAACAATTGTTTCATAGCCGCCAAGCGCATTATATGCAATTGGAATTCCTATAAAAATAAGTCCGAACATTAAAATAGACCACTGAAATGTATCCGTATAAATAACTGCTTTTATTCCACCAAAAACAGTATAAATTACCGCTACAGCACCCATAATGTAGAGTGCATTTTCTAAGCCGAGTTCAGGGAAAGTTCCTACTGCAAGTTTTGCTCCTGCTAATAGTTGAGAGGAAGTAAAACCCAAGTAGCCGATGAAAGAAATAATTCCTGCTGCAAGCGCAACCTTTTTTCCGTAGCTGTCTTTTAGAAGTTGTGGGAAAGTTAAGAAGTTTAATTTTTTTGCCTTATGAATAACTTTTGGAATAAGAAAAACGGCACTAAGCCATGCGCCAATTAAACCTGTAAAAAGCATCCAAGAGCCTGAAAGTCCCATTATGAAACCTAAACCACCAAGACCAATAGAAAAGCCGCCACCAACATCTGTTGCCACTACGGAAAGACCAACATGAAAACTACTCATGTTCCTGCCGCCTACATAATAATCGTTGGTGTTTTTGTTTTTTTTATAATAATAGAAACCAATGCCTAAAACTAAAATTAGGTAAGTAATAAAGACAATAATGTCTATAATGGGCATTGTTTATTTTTTGAACCGCATCTCGAGGTATTTGTTCTCGAAACCAAGTTTTTCGTAGAGTTTTTTTGCAGGATTGTCTGGCTCTACGTGTAGAGCAATATCACCTTTTGCAAGATCAATAGCTTTTTCCATAAGCTGTTTGCCTATACCTTTACCACGCTGATTTTCGTGAACTGCAATATAAACTAATAAATTCTCAGGAATATAACCGGTCATTCCGGTTTCATTTATAATAGTGATTCCTTTAAGGGTTTGTTCTTCTTTAAGTATTAGGACAAACCCTCCAGTATGTTTTGCGGAATCTCCAATAGCAAATTGTAAACACTTTTTTATGTCTTCTTTGGCATCGCCGTATTGGCCCAATTGAGTGTAAAGAAAATCAATAATTTCCTGTTTTTCCTCTTCATTGGGTTTTACATTAGAATTATAGATTGTAAAAGTGTTCATAGAAAAAGAAGTCTAAAATTCTTCTTGTTCTCTTAATGATTGAATGTAAGCTGCTTTTTGAACTTGTTTTCTTCTTGCAACAGATTTTTTTGTGTAATACTGATTGTCACGAAGATTTTGAAGTACTTTAGTATCTCTAAATTTTCTTTTCATGCGCTTAAGTGCACGTTCAATTTTTTCTCCGTCTTTTACTTTTACTACTAGCATGTATGAGTTTTGTTTGTATGAATAACTTTTAGAATTTTTCTAAAAGATTAGCTTAAGCTATTTTAACTTTGTGCAAAGGTACAAATAATTCTGTGGAATTACTTAAAATCAACTATTTTGAAGATTTTTAACCTAAATATTTTCTTAGAATTTTATTTTTTGAAGATTGGCGCAGTTTTCTAATCCCTTTTTCTCTAATCTGTCTAACGCGCTCTCTGGTTAAATCAAAAGTTTCACCAATTTCTTCAAGCGTCATAGGTTGTTGATCTCCAATACCGTAAAATAATCTAATAACATCTGCTTCTCTTACAGATAAGGTGTCTAAAGCTCGATTAATTTCTATATTTAAGGAGTCTAATATTAAACCTTCATCCGGATTAGGAGATTCTCCCGTATTTACAACATCATAAAGATTGGAGGTTTCTCCATCTTTTAAAGGAGCATCCATAGAGAGATGACGACCAGAATTTTTAAGCGATTGTTTTACATCGGCAACCGTCATATCTAATTCTTTAGCAATTTCTTCTGGCGTGGGTGGTCGCTGATTGCTTTGCTCTAAATGAGAAAAAGCTTTGTTGATTTTATTGATAGAACCAATTTTATTCAGCGGTAAGCGTACAATTCTAGATTGTTCTGCCAAAGCTTGTAAAATAGATTGACGAATCCACCAAACGGCGTAAGAAATAAATTTAAATCCACGTGTTTCATCAAAACGCTTTGCCGCTTTTACCAAACCAACGTTTCCTTCATTAATTAAATCGGGTAACTTTAATCCTTGATTTTGATATTGTTTAGCAACAGAAACTACAAAACGTAAGTTTGCTGTAGTTAGTTTTTCTAAGGCTACTTGATCGCCTTCCCGAATACGTTGGGCTAATTCTACTTCTTCTTCAGCAGTAATTAAATCTACCTTGCCAATATCGTGAAGGTATTTATCTAAGGATACAGATTCTCTGTTGGTTACCTGTTTGGTAATTTTAAGCTGTCTCATAGGCCCAATGTAAAATTGTTTTTTGCAGGCGGCAGAATACTACTTTTAATTGTAATGGGCAAGAAAATTATGATTTTTTACTAATACTGGTCTTGTTTATTTTAATAATGATTATAAAAAGTAATTTAGAATTAAAGAATTTAAATGAATTCTTTTTTGTGATATTTTATTTTTAAATTAACGACATGGACATAATTTATAGTAAATTTTTATTAATACTAGTTATATCAATTTTTGGAATGCCAGTTCAATCTCAGAATACTTATTCAGCAGAATATGAGGTTGTAGCTTATCCGTTTAAAACTTATCAGAGCAACCACAATGATTCTATGTCTAATAAAGAAAAAGAAATATTGGGCAATCAGATTAAACTAGTCTTGCTCAAAAAAATTTTAGTAAATGATAGATATATGAAAATTATAACCCAAATTGATCGGGAAAATTCGAATCTTTCGGGAATATCTATTGGAAGCAATGCAAAATCAGATACTACATTAATTGATAAAAAGAAAATGATTAAATATTCTGATGGCGAATATTTTAAAATTGAATTAAATTCTATAAACTATTTGCCTAATAAAGAGAATACTGTAAAATTAAAAAATGGTGATACTATAATAGTTAAAGAGAATCCTTCAATACCTAAAAATATAGTACCTAACTATGACTTTTCTGGCTTAAAAAATGGAATTAATTTTATTGAAAAATCAAAAAGCACTACAGTTTTAAAAAAATGGGAGATGACTGATAAAAAATTAGATTTAGAAAGCAATTTTAAAAATCTAGATACTTCTTCTTTAAAAGTATATTCTCCGTACAAGCAGTAGAATTTCGATATATATAACCACTAATTAGTGGTTATATATATCGAAACCTCATTTTTAAAAAATTGAAATAAAGTTACATTTTTGTTAAGCTTTATTCTTACTAATCATCTTTTTTACCACCAAATAATCCTCCTAAAATATCTTCAGCTGCATCTTTAACTTTTTCTTCGTCAGATTTTTCTTTATCGTTTTTGTCTTTTTTGTCATCTTTATCGTTTCCTAAAAGCTTGTCGATTTGCTTTTCAGCTTCATCTTTTAATTTGTCTTTTGCTTCATCTTTTTGTTGATCGATAATTTGCTGACTCAATTCTTGGGTTGCAGCTTTTAGGTTTACATTTACTTTAGGTGAATCGAAACTACCGGAAACTCCTACAGGAAGTGAGATTTTGGTGTTTTCTAAATCGGTTTTGGTTAAACTTGCCAACCCACCGCTAATTTCTGAACCTAAATATTTTGCCGGAATATCTAAGGTTAAATTATAGTTCATCGTGTTTTCAAAACTATGACTTCCGCCAACATTTATGCCTATATCTTTTACATTAAAATTGAATGGTTTTACGTTAATTTTTCCATTGCTGAAACTAAATTGCGTTTTGAGATCTTTCAGGTTTAAATTATCCACATTTAAGAAATCCATTTTAGCACTTAGTTGATTTAAAAGTGGTGTTTTACTTTTATCAACTTTTGCATTTAAAATTTCAGCAATAGCATCACCCGCAATAGAATTGATAATTGGCGTTAAATCATTATTTAAATTTCCGTTTAGGTTGATGTTGGTGGTTAGGCTTCCTTGTAAAGCTTTGGCAAGTGGCGCAAGATTTTGAAGCAATTCCATTTGATTAAACGATTCAAAAATATCTACGCTCGTTAAGCCTAAATCCATATTAAAATTAGGGGTAGCATTTTTTGTGGAAACTTTTCCGTTAAGTGAAATATTTCCGCCAAATATTGTAGCCTTAATATTTTCTAGACTAGCTGTTTCATCTTTAATAATAAGAGCTCCTTTGGTGTTGGTTAAAGTTAAATTATCATATAAAACCTGGTTTGCTGTGAAATCTAAACGTGCATCTAAAAATGACGGGATTTTTATAGCTTCTTCTCCTGTTTGCTGTGGTTTTTTTTCTGTTTTTTTATTGCTTGTATTATCAGTTGATTGATCTTCAGTTTCTGCAACCATAAAATCATTTACAGAAAACGTATTTGATTTTACATTAAATCTTCCTTTTAAAACTTGATCAGAAAAAACATAACCCATAAAATTTTCTATGCTTCCTGTAATGGTTGCATCAGTTTGTCCTGAAGCTACTTGCATTTCTTCTAGCGTAACTTTCTGGGTGTTAAAATTTAAATTTGCTTTACTGATGTTTACTTCATTTGGAATTTCAGGCGAATTATATTTAAAATTCCTTAGGCTTGCTTTTCCACTGCTTTTTACGTTTTGATATTGTTCTTTTTCTATAGAATTCATATCAAAATTTGTGGTTAAGTTAGCCGTCAAAATTCCGTTAAGGTCTTGTTCTAATTCAAGCGGATACGCATTTTCTAGATTTGCTAAATTTAAGGTTCCGTTTACGGCAAGATTTACCAACATATTTTCGGTTAAATTTTTAAAACTCCCGTTAGCATTAAAAACATCTTGATCTATTTTAAAGCTAAGTTTGTTTAAATTTAAATAGGTGTCGGCTAAAGTTCCGGTTTCGTTTTTTAGCGTGGCATCTAAATTTATGTTTTCTACTTTTTTGGGCAAATCCGGATATTTAAAAGAGGCGTTGCTGCTTTTTAGGGAGATATCCATTTTCGGGATTGTGTTATCATCAACAATTCCTTTTATCATTCCATTTACAGAAAAATCTCCTGTGGTTTCTACGCCATTAAGATTTTTAGCATATGTTTCTGGAATTACCGCTAAAAAGTTTTTGAAATCTGAAGATGGGGTTTTAAAAGTTAAATCAATTTCATTATTGTTTTCGTTTATTTTTACAAACCCATCAAAGGTAAGTGGCAATTGATTGATTAGCGCTTCGTTTTCTAGGAAGGTGTATTTTTGGTTAGCGAGATCCATTTCAAAATCAGCGTCTAATTTTAATGAATTTTTGTTTAAATAATTTACGCTGTCCAATTCAAAAGAAACAATCGCATCGGTTTGGGTTTCTAAAGTGGTTTTGTCAGCAGTAAAATCTCCGTTACCAAAGTGATTAAAATCAGTAATTCTTAAAAACGTTTTGGTGCTTTCATCTAGATAATTGATGCGTGAATTATTAATTTCATAATGTTGTACATCTAATGAAAGTCCGCCACTACTTTCAGCAGTAGTTTCTTCAGTTGGAGGTGTGGTTCCGTTGGTAGCTTTTGCGATATCATAATTTGCATTTCCGAGCGAATCTACTTTTATATTGATATAAGCTTTATCTAATTTTAATTCGTTTATGCTATACGGACCGCCTTTAAATAATTGTGGAATTCCTAAACTCAAACCAAGTTCTTCACTGGTTGCCAGGGTGTCGCCTTCAAAAGGTTGTTTATTAATGACGCTTAGGTTTTTCAGTTTTAGTTCCGCATCCGGAAAACTAGAAAATAGGCTGAGGCTTAAATCTTCCCATTCTACGGTTGCATTTACATTTTTGTTGATCGATTTTTTTACTGCACGCTCAATAGGTCCTTTAAATAAAAAGGGGGCAGCAATTAAAAGTACAACAATAACAAGCAGTACAATTCCGGTGATTTTCAGTATTTTTTTCATAATATATTATTCAAGATCTAGTTCTTCTCCGTGTTTTAAGTTAAAGCTTTTTCGCAAGGCAAAAACACCTGCATATAAAAAAGGTGTGTCGCAAAAAGCTATTAATACTTTAAAAAGGAAACCGCTTAAAAGTAAGCCTTCAAAAAGTTTCCATTCTATTTGTCCAAAACTGCAAAGCAAAAATAACACGGTAAACGTGTCTATAAATTGCGATGCAAAAGTTGAACAGTTATTACGTAACCATAAATATTTTCCTTTCGTCAATTTTTTCCAAAAGTGAAATAATTGAATATCAACGTATTGTGCGATTACGTAGGAAGCCATCGATGCGCCAACGGCAATTCCTGTTGCGCCAAAAACTTTATTAAACAATTCATTATCAATTGGCGACCAGCTTGTAGCGGGCACTGCGGCTGATACGTAAATGATTAATAAAGAAAAAAGTGAGGCGAAAATTCCGGCAGTAACTACTTGGTTTGCTTTGCGTTTACCATAAACTTCACTAATTAAATCTGTAATTAAAAATGTAATTGGGTAAGGCAAAATGCCGACGGAAATTTCAAACCGATAAATTCCAAAAAAATCCCAATAGAAAAATTTTTGAAAAATTAAGTTAGAAACCACTAATGATGCAATAAACAAAGAACCTAAAATAAGATAAACTTTATATGCGCTAAATTTTTTACTCCTATCCAATCTTATTTTTTTGCCGTAATACTTTTCACAAATTTAGTTTTATGTAGATTTCTTTTGCTTAATTTGCTGTGAAATTGTTAACCTAATTATGTTAAACTTTTGAAAAAAAATGAACGTGTTTTGGTAGCTCTTGGTAGTAATCAAGGTGCTAAATTTGAGAATTTACAAAAAGCAGTTGAGGCTATTTCAAAAAAAATAGGTAAGATCTCTGTAGTTTCTAACGTTTATAAAACGCCGGCTTTGGGATTTAAAGGAAACGATTTTTTAAATGCTTGCATAATTCTTGAAACTTCCTTTTCCCCTCAACAAAGTTTAACTCAATTATTGTTAATTGAAGAATTTTTAGGTAGAAAAAGAAGTGAAAATGGTTATGAAAACCGTACAATAGATCTGGATATAATTTTTTATGCCGATAAAATTATAGCTGAAGAAAATCTACAAATTCCGCATCCACATTTAGCTGATCGTAAATTTGTTTTAAAACCCTTGGCAGATATAGCGCCAGAATTTGTTCATCCGGTTTTACAAAAAAATATAAAACAATTGCTTCAAGAATGTTCAGACAGTTCGTTGATTGAAGTGGTAGAAGAAAAGTTAATACTACCGCAAAACTGATTTTTAGCGTTCTAATTTTACAAACAAATCCCAAATTACAACACCGGCACTAACCGAAATATTGAGCGAATGCTTACTGCCGTATTGCGGAATTTCGATAACTTGATGACTTACTGAGACAATTTCTTGCTGAACGCCTTTTACTTCGTTGCCAAAAATTACCGCGTATTTTTTATCTTTTTCCGGTTGAAAATCATCGAGCATTACCGAATTTTCAGCTTGTTCTATACTTAAAACCTGAATGTTTTCTTGTTTTAATTTTTCAACTAAATCGGTTGTTTTTTCTACATATTCCCAGGCTACGGTTTCTGTCGCGCCCAAAGCAGTTTTATGGATATCTTTATGGGGCGGTTGTGCGGTAATTCCGCAGAGGTAAATTTTTTCAATTAAAAAAGCATCGGCTGTTCTAAAAACTGAACCAATATTATTTAAACTCCGCACATTATCTAAGATAACAATTAGAGGTGTTTTTTTAGCTTCTTTAAAATCCGAAACTGATTTTCGGTCGAGCTCGCTGTTTTTTAACTTTCGGTTTTCCATAGCTGCAAAAGTATTCATTCTCTTTAAAATTTGAAGAATAAGTTTAAAAGTAAAAACCGAAAAATGTAAAATTTCAAAGTCAGAATTTTAAAGTGTATTCTAGTGAAAACTACGAACTGTTAACCGAAAGCCGTAAACTAAAAGCTTACAACCAACCCCGCGTTAGGGATTGCAGTGAAAATCCTTTTGTGCAGCTTGCGGAATAAAAGATTGTAACGAAAAGCCCGACCCAAAGGGAAACGCCCAAAATTTAATAACTTATGAGAAGTCTTTTGTAGAAAGATTTTTATGAAACATCGGATTGCTTATTTTTACGGAAATAAAAAATTAAGATTTTGTCAGCAAAAAAAGCCCCAAAAGTTACGCCTTTAATGAAGCAATATTATGCAATAAAGCATAAATATCCCGATGCGATGCTGTTATTTCGTGTAGGCGATTTTTACGAAACCTTTGGGGAAGATGCGGTTAAGGCAGCAAAGATTTTAAATATTGTATTGACGAACAGAAACAATGGCAGCGAACGGACAGAATTGGCTGGATTTCCGCACCATTCATTAAATACATATTTACCAAAATTGGTAAAATCTGGTGAGCGGGTTGCTATTTGCGATCAATTAGAAGACCCAAAACAAACCAAAACCATCGTAAAACGCGGTGTGACAGAATTGGTAACGCCAGGTGTAGCTTTAAACGATGAGGTTTTACAAAGCAAGACGAATAATTTTTTATCTTCGGTTCACTTCGGAAAGAAAAACTGCGGAATTTCTTTTGTTGATGTTTCTACGGGCGAATTTTTAACTGCGCAAGGAAATACAGAATATTTAGATAAATTATTACAAAACTTTAATCCGAGTGAAGTTTTAGTTTCCAAAAAGCATAAGAAATTATTTACGGAAAAATTTGGTGATAATTTTCATACGTTTTATCTAGAAGATTGGGTTTTTAAGCCCGATTATGCAAGAGAAATTTTACATAATCATTTTGAAACAAATTCCTTAAAAGGCTTCGGAATTGAACAGTTAGAAGAGGGAATTATTGCTTCGGGTGCAGTTTTATATTATTTAAGCGAAACGCAACATCATAAATTACAACATCTTTCTTCTATCGCGAGAATTGCTGAAGAAGAATATGTTTGGATGGATCGGTTTACGATTAGAAATCTAGAACTTTATCATTCGCCGTCTTCGCAAGCGGTTACACTTTTAGAGGTGATTGATAAAACCATTTCGCCTATGGGCGGAAGATTGTTAAAACGTTGGTTAGCGCTACCTTTAAAAAACTTGGCGAAAATTTCTGAACGGCATGAAGTTGTCGATTTTTTTCTGAAAAATAACGCGTTAAAAGATCAGTTACAATCGCAAATTAAAAATATGAGCGATTTAGAGCGTTTAATTTCTAAAGTGGCAACACAAAAAATTAGTCCGCGTGAAGTTATTCAGCTTAAAAATTCCTTAGATGCAATTGTTCCCATAAAACAAGCGACAAAAGAAGCGAAATGCGAACCTTTAAATCGAATTTCAGATAATTTACACGCCTGCGAATTATTGCGAACAAAAATCAGCGAAGCTTTAAAAGAAGAAGCTCCGGTAAACATCAATAAAGGAAATGCGATAGCCGATGGTTTTTCTGAAGAATTAGACGATTTGCGAAAAATCGCATTTTCAGGGAAAGATTACCTGGATAAAATGCTACAACGTGAAATTGAAGCGACAGGAATTACCAGTTTAAAAATCGCCAGCAATAACGTGTACGGTTTTTATATTGAAGTGCGGAATTCGCATAAAGATAAAGTACCCGAAACTTGGGTAAGAAAACAAACGTTAGTTAACGCAGAACGTTACATTACTGAAGAATTAAAAGAATATGAAGCCAAAATCCTTGGCGCCGAAGAAAAGATTTTTGCCTTGGAACAACAGCTTTTTACAAAATTGGTAGTTTGGTTGAATGATTATATAAAATCGGTTCAGCAAAATGCGCTTTTAGTTGCGCGTTTAGATTGTTTGTCAAGTTTTGCGCAATTGGCTTTGGAAGAAAACTACGCAAAACCTGTTTTAACTGAAAGTTTTGATTTATCGATTACCGCCGGTCGTCATCCGGTGATTGAAAAACAACTTCCGGTTGGTGAAAATTATATTACCAATGATTTAAAGCTTGATCGTGAAAATCAACAAATCGTAATGATTACCGGTCCTAATATGAGTGGTAAATCGGCAATTTTGCGACAAACTGCTTTAATAGTTCTATTAGCGCAAATGGGAAGTTTTGTTCCGGCGGAAGCTGCAGAAATCGGTTTAATTGATAAAATATTCACAAGAGTAGGAGCAAGCGATAATATAAGTATGGGCGAATCTACCTTTATGGTAGAAATGAATGAAACTGCCAATATCTTGAATAATATTTCTGAACGTAGTTTGGTTTTACTTGATGAAATTGGTCGTGGAACAAGTACGTATGACGGGATTTCCATCGCTTGGGCAATTAGCGAATATTTACATGAACATCCTGCAAAAGCAAAAACTTTGTTTGCCACGCATTATCATGAATTGAATGAAATGACGCAAACCTTTCCTAGAATTAAAAACTACAATGTTTCCGTAAAAGAACTAAAAGATAATGTTTTATTCCTTCGGAAATTAGTTCCCGGCGGAAGTGAACACAGTTTCGGAATTCACGTTGCAAAAATGGCAGGAATGCCACAACAAGTTTTACACCGCGCAAATAAGATCTTAAAAAAACTGGAACAATCGCATGGCGGCGAAGAATTAAGTGGAAATTTAAAAGCCGCCACAGAAAAAGAACCGCAGCTTAGCTTTTTTCAATTAGATGATCCGTTGCTGGAAGAAATTAAAGAAGAAATATTACATCTTGATATTGATACACTTACGCCGGTAGAAGCTTTAATGAAATTAAATGAAATTAAGCGAATGATACAGCCGGTCAAGTCTGAAACAAAAAAAGTTTGATTTTTTTGTCAAAAAAATTTGGGTGTATGAAGAAAAGGATTAAATTTGCATCCGAATTTAAGCAACAAAGTTCTTTACATAAGCTTTACGCGAAAATAGCTCAGTTGGTAGAGCGCCACCTTGCCAAGGTGGAGGTCGCGGGTTCGAATCCCGTTTTTCGCTCTAAGTTAGAAATTGTCTACATATTTTAAAAATATATAGGCTCGGGTGGTGGAATTGGTAGACACGTTGGACTTAAAATCCAATGAACATTAGTTCGTACGGGTTCAAGTCCCGTCCCGAGTACTCAAACCCTCTTTAATCTTTTGATTTTAGAGGGTTTTTTTTTGAAAATGATTTTATATTTGTTGCAAACCTATTTTCATTAAGTTGAATGAAAAGTGACATTTCCCCTGATCGACCTTTCTAAGTTTACTGTTTGTTTTCCTATTATTTCTGTGAATACAAATCGCTGATTGAGTTTGTGCTAATTTGAAAAATACCCGCTAAAGGGGATGTTTTCAATCTAGATATCGTTTTACCTTTACATTACAGATTAGTTGATTAATTGTTAAAGCTAATTTTAAAACCCTAGAGGTGTTAAGTTTTCAGCATGAAAAAGGTAATT
>NZ_RCNV01000014.1 GCF_003667275.1 Mesonia aquimarina
CACCTCTTCCCATTCCGAACAGAGCAGTTAAGCCCGTTAGCGCAGATGGTACTACTTATTGTGGGAGAGTATGTCGCCGCCTTTTTTTAAAACCCCTTCATCAATCGATGAAGGGGTTTTTTGTTTTAATAATTTATTGGCACAGGAATTGACCTTATTAAGAGGACATCTGAAAATATTTATTCAAACAATTAATAGCTAAATATATCTGTTTTATAATGACAGATTGACTAAAAATATACTATGGCCAAATCTAATTTTTTTAAAGTTGACAACATGTCACTTCAAGATTTAAATGAAGATGCAGAATTAATTCCGTTGATGACTCCCGAAGATGAGGAAGAAATTAACAGAGAGGAATTACCTGAAACTCTACCGATATTACCACTTAGAAATACAGTTTTATTTCCTGGTGTTGTGATACCTATTACTGCAGGTAGAGATGCTTCAATTAAATTGATAAATGAGGCAAATAATAGTGATAAAATAATAGGTGTAGTATCTCAAAAAGATAGTAGTGTTGAAAATCCTAGCGCAAAGGACATTAATAAATTAGGTGTTGTTGCTAAAATTTTACGGGTTTTAAAAATGCCTGATGGAAATACTACTGTAATTATTCAAGGTAAGAAACGTTTTTCTATTGAAAAGGTTTTAACAGATACTCCTTATATTACAGCTACAGTAGGAGAAGTTTCTGAGGAACGTCCGGCTTCAGATAATGAAGAATTTTCTGCTATTATTGAGTCTATTAAAGATTTATCTTTAAGAATAATTAAGGATAGTCCGAATATTCCTTCCGAAGCCTCGTTTGCTATAAAAAATATTGAAAGTGCTTCATTTCTTATCAATTTTGTTTCTTCTAATATGAATTTAACTGTAGAAGAAAAACAAAAATTACTAGAAACCAACGATCTTAAAGAGCGTGCATTATCAACTCTGAAGTTTATGAATACTGAGTTTCAGAAGTTAGAATTGAGAAACGATATTCAATCGAAAGTGCAAAGTGATATGAGTCAGCAGCAGCGCGAATATTTCTTGCATCAGCAAATGAAAACAATTCAGGAAGAATTGGGTGGTGTATCACATGAGGGAGAAATTGAAGAAATGCGTAAACGTGCGAAAGACAAAAAATGGAGTAAAGATGTACAGAAGCATTTTGAAAAAGAACTTTCTAAGATGCAGCGCATGAATCCTCAAGTTGCTGAGTTTTCTATTCAAAGAAATTATCTGGACTTATTTTTAGATCTTCCTTGGAATGAATTTAGTGAAGATAAGTTTGATTTAAAACGTGCTCAAAAGATTCTTGATAGAGATCATTATGGTTTAGAAGAAGTTAAACGCAGAATAATTGAATATCTAGCCGTTTTGAAACTTCGTAATGACATGAAATCACCAATCTTATGTTTCTACGGACCTCCGGGAGTTGGTAAAACTTCTTTAGGAAAATCTATAGCAGAATCGTTAGGGAGAGAATATGTTAGAATTTCGTTAGGAGGTTTGCGTGACGAAGCTGAAATTAGAGGGCATAGAAAAACTTATATAGGAGCTATGCCGGGTAGAATCATTCAAAGTCTTAAAAAGGCTGGCACAAGTAATCCAGTTTTTGTGTTAGATGAAATTGATAAATTATCGAATAGTCATCAAGGAGATCCTTCTTCGGCATTGTTAGAAGTTTTAGATCCTGAACAAAATAGTGATTTTCATGATAACTTTTTAGAAATGGGATTTGATCTTTCTAAAGTCATGTTTATTGCCACTTCAAATAGTTTAAATACTATTCAACCTGCATTGCGTGACCGAATGGAAATTATAAATATGACCGGTTATACCATTGAAGAAAAAGTTGAAATTGCTAAGCGTCACTTACTTCCAAAGCAAATAGAGGAACATGGACTAACTTCAAAAAATATAAAACTAGGAAAAGCTCAGCTTGAAAAAATCGTTGAGGGCTATACAAGAGAATCTGGTGTTAGAGGTCTGGAAAAGCAATTAGCAAAAGTAGTACGTTACGTTGCTAAAAGTATTGCCATGGAAGAGGATTATAATATTAAAATTTCGAATGAAGATATTGTTACTATTCTTGGTTCTAGAAAAGTAGAACTAGATAAGTACGAAAATAATGATGTTGCAGGAGTTGTAACCGGCTTGGCATGGACGCGAGTTGGTGGAGATATTCTTTTTATTGAATCTATTCTTTCTAAAGGTAAAGGAAATCTTAGTATTACCGGGAATTTAGGAAAAGTAATGAAAGAATCTGCTACTATTGCCATGGAATATATTAAGGCAAATGCGGAGGAGTTTGGAATTGACCCAAGTATTTTCGAAAAATATAATGTTCATATTCACGTGCCGGAAGGAGCCACACCAAAAGATGGGCCAAGTGCCGGAATAACTATGCTTACTTCTTTGGTTTCACTTTTTACGCAGCGCAGAGTGAAAAAACATTTGGCCATGACAGGTGAAATTACTCTTCGAGGAAAAGTATTGCCTGTAGGTGGAATTAAAGAGAAAATTCTAGCGGCAAAAAGAGCAAAAATTAAAGAAATTATCCTTTGTAAAGAAAATAAAAAGGATATAGATGAAATAAAAGATGATTATTTGAAAGGATTAAAGTTCCATTTTGTTTCTGATATGAGTGAAGTTTTAGAGCACGCCATTACCAAACAAAGCGTAAAAAATCCTAAAGAATTGAAATAACTTATAAAAAAGAGGCTGTCTAAAAAGTCTATTTCCGTCAAACTGAACTCGATTCAGGTTCTCATACTGATTTGTAATTCAGCAGGATGAGATTCTGAAATAAATTCAGAATGACGGATTTCGTAACTTTTTAGACAGCCTCTTTTTTTCGTTAATTGAAAAGTTATTTTTTAGCAGGATACCAATCCAAGATCTCTACTTTTATTTTTGGGTTATTGGTATTGATGATATTCTTAAACTTCTCTACATCACTAAATCCGTTTTTTCCTCTAAAATGATATGGGTAGACTTTCTTAGGCTTAAAATCTAAAACAGCATCTGCAGCAGCATCAACAGGCATGGTGTAAGGCAAATTCATGCAAACAAAAGCAAGATCAATATCTTCTAAGTTTCTCATCTCCGGAATATCTTCCGTATCACCCGATATATAAACTCTTTTATTATTTGCTTCAAGAATATAACCATTTCCTCTTCCTTTCACGTGAAAATCTTTTGCTTCTTCTCGTAAATTATACATAGGTATTGCTTTAATAGTAATTCCTGAAAGTAATTTTTCTTCTCCATTATTTAAGACAATTACATTTTTAGATAAGCTCTCAGGAACCTTTTCTGAGACAGCTTTGGGAACAAGTAAACTTGTTTTATTTGTAACTATATTTTTTACCGTTTCAACATTTAGATGATCTCCGTGTATATCAGTGATCAAAATTATATCTGGTTTTTCTAGGCTATTAAACGCTTTTTTTCCACCAACAGGATCTATAACAATTAATTTATTGTTTAATTTCATTGTAAACGTGGCGTGCGAAATAGGTGTTACTTCAATAGAATCTTTTGATATTTGTTCTTCTTCAGTTTTGCTTTTTACTGCAGGGCTTATTTGTTGTGTATCTTTTTGACTTTTATTTTGCTCTTTACAAGCGATCAACCCAAAAATTATAACACTAAAAAGTATAATTTTTTTCATATTTATTTTTATTAATCTAATGGTCTAATAAAGTCTGACACAAAATAGCTTAAGGATTTCCCGATAAGTGGATTATTTTCAGGAACAGCTTCGCAAAGGTGTAAATAAAGAACTTCTTGTTTTCTAGAAAGTTTTAAAAAGCTTCTAATATCGTTTACAGAAAAACCTGTGGGTCCCATAGCGCTACTATTAAAATTTTGAATGGCATCGCAATCAATTTCAAAACCGAATTGATTTCGAGCAAAGTCAAATGCTTTTTTCAGTTTTATTAATTTATCAAGAGGAGTTAGATGAAGATATTCTTCAAATAGCGTGTAATCTATTGTTTTATCTTCATTCATTCGGTTAAAAATATATTCTGGTGTATAATTTTTATGAAGTCCGACAATACTATAATGATCTAAGAATTTTTCTTTTTTTGCACAGCTAAAACCATTTCCGCTGTGGCGATAATCACAACTTCTTAAATCAGTATGTGCGTCTACATTTACAACGTTAATAGCTTTTTCTAAGGCTTTAGATGCTCCTTTAATATTCCCATAAGCATTGTTATGACCGCCACCGATAATGATTGGAATTTTATTGGCACTAATTATTTTCTCAACAACTTCAGTAACAATTGCATCAATTTTATCGACAATTATTCCTAGTTTTTCAAATGGATTTTCTCTTTCAGCTAAAACTACTTCAGCATCTTTTAGGAAAGCTTGACAATTAACTTCACCTAAAAGAATACAATTTTCTGGTGTGTTGTAATGATTTGCTTGAATATTTAAAAAAGAATCGAGAAAACTTTTCCAAGCATTTTTGGTGCCCGGTTTTCCGTGATTTGCTTGAACTCCAATATCTTCCGGTATTCCGAAAATAACGAAATCTGCTTCTTTATCTTCTAATTCTTCAAAAGAATTTATTAAGCTTATTTTTTCGCCAAGCTTCACTTCACCTTCTCTTTTATTCAGATGATTTTCTACAAGTAAGCTGTTATATAAAGTGAAATTTTCCATAAATAAATTTTAAAGGATAGTTTTTCCGCCAAGAATAACCTGGTCTATATTGTTGGTTCCAAATGCATAAGGAAGAAAACCATAAGAAGGGATTTCTTTTGTAATGATAAGGTTTGCTATTTTTCCTTTGGTAATACTTCCGTGAGTGTTGCTGAGTTCTAAAGCATAAGCCGCATTTATAGTAGCTGCATTTATGGCTTCTTCCGGAGTCATATTCATCTTAATGCATGCTAATGAAACTACTAAATTCATATTTCCACTTGGTGTACTTCCTGGATTGTAATCGGTTGCTAAGGCTAGAGGTAAATTTGCATCAATAATTTTTCTTGCGGGAGTGTAAGGAATTCCTAGAAATAATGAACAAGAAGGAAGAGCCACAGGCATTGTTTCTCCCTGTTTTAAGTGCTCAACATCATCATCTGTTAAGACTTCTAAGTGATCAACGCTAAGAGCTTGATGTTCTACACCGGTTTTTATTCCACCAATTGCATTGAATTGATTTACATGAATTTTTCCTTTTAAGCCATAATTTTTTCCAGCGGTTAAAATACGTTCAGTATCTTCTATGCTGAAATATCCATCTTCACAAAAAATATCAATATAATCTGCTAGTTTTTCTTCAGCAATTTTTGGCAACATTTCTTCTATAATGTGCGTAATATATCTTGTTCTATTTCCTTGAAATTCAGGTGGTACTGCGTGAGCACCTAAAAATGTTGTCTTAACTGTAATAGGATGTTTTTCTTTCAATTTTTTGGCAACACGAAGCATTTTAAGTTCAGCTTCGGTTGTTAAACCATAACCCGATTTAATTTCAATAGCGCCGGTGCCTAATCTTATAACTTCTTCAAGCCGCTTTAGAGATTCGTTAAAAAGTGTTTCTTCTGTGGTTTCTTGTAATTTTTTAGCACTGTTTACAATTCCGCCACCTTTTTTTGCTATTTCTTCGTAAGTAAGTCCGTTAATTCTATCAACAAATTCTTGCTCTCTGTTACCGGCATAAACCAAATGTGTGTGTGAATCTACCCAAGATGGCAAAACAAGTTTACCTGTAGCATCAATCTCTTTATCGTAATCTATTTTTGGCATATTTTCCATACTGCCAAAACCTTCTATTTTGTCTTGATTTATAACTAGCCAAGCATTTTTTATACTTGGTAATTTCTTCATTTCTTCACCAACAACTTTAGAAATTTCTTTAGGTCTAACTTGAAGAAGCTCCTTTATGTTTGTAATTAGTATTTTCATTGAATTTTTTCTTTTTCAGATTACGTAAAGATATAAAATGGCTTTTAAATATCAGGTATTTTTATCGGCTTAAAGCCTATGAATAGTGTTAATATAATTAAAAATTATTGATGATTATTTCAACTATAAACAAAAGCTATTTAGGAATAAAAATTAATAAGTGAAATATTTCGCTGAGAAGAGAGATATATTATATTTTTGAATCGAAAAAGAAATCAATTTAACTTTAAAAAATAATAGAATTATGTCATTTGTAGGAAAAAAATTCCCAGATTTAAAAGTAAACGCAATGAATGAAATGGGCGATACTTTTACAATCAACGTATTAGAAGAAGCTCAGAAAAATAACAAGAAAGTTGTGCTTTTCTGGTACCCAAAAGACTTTACATATGTTTGTCCAACAGAATTGCATGCATTCCAAGAGGCAATGTCTGAGTTTGAAAAGAGAAACACAATGGTAATTGGTGCTTCTTGTGATACTGCTGAAGTTCACTTTGCTTGGTTAAGCACTTCTAAAGATAATGGAGGAATTGAAGGTGTAACTTACCCAATTCTTGCAGATTCTAATAGAAATTTAAGTTCTCGTTTAGGAATCTTAGACGTAGAAAATGAGCGTTACGATGACGAAACAGGACACATTACTGTAGACGGAGATAATGTAACTTACCGTGCTACTTACTTAATAGATGAAGAAGGTACAGTATTTCATGAAAGCATAAACCATATGCCATTAGGACGTAATGTAAATGAATTTATTAGAATGGTAGATGCTTATTCTCACGTTCAAAAGCATGGAGAAGTTTGTCCTGCAAACTGGGAAGAAGGAAAAACTGCTATGGAAGCAAACAGTAAAGGAGTTGCTTCTTACCTATCTGCAAACTAAGAGAAAAGTTTTTAGAAAAGAATTATATTTCCGGTAGTTCGCTGCCGGAAATTACAACCAAAAAAAATTGCTATGATTAAAGAATTAGAAAAAGATAACTTGTCAGAAATTGTATCAAATAACGAAACCGTTGTAGTACAATATATGGCGGGCTGGTGCGGTAATTGTCGCTTGATGAAACCAAAATTTAAAAAATTGGCTTCAGAGAATGAAAATACCACATTTATTTTAGCTGATGCTGAAAAATTTCCTGAGTCAAGAAAAATGGCAACTGTAGATAATTTACCAACTTTTGCTACTTTCAAAAATGGGAATTTTGTAAAACAAGTCCAAACAAATAAATTAGAATCTTTAAAAGAAATTGTAGATGAAGTTACCAGTAATTAGACATTTGCAGAAAAATAATGATGCTAAAAAATTAGAACATACTGTAGAAGTATTAGAGTCTTTTACCGAGCATCGATCTGTAAAAGATGAAGAAATGGATGTTATTGGAGAACTCATTACAAATATTTGTGGAGCCATTGAAGTTCATAAAATGATAGATGATGGCGTGCCAGAAAGAGATGCCGCAAATAACTTTGTAAAAAAAGTAACGGGTTCTATAGATAAATAATCACCCATAAAAATTCTATAAATTATGCGGGTTGCTTTTCAGCAACCCGTTTTTTATGTTTAATTTAGGGCTGTTATTTTCTTTTAAAATTATATTATGGCTACAATAAAAATGAATGGAAAACCAATACAAACTCTTGGAGAGTTACCCAAAATTGGAGAAAAAGCTCCAGATTTCACCTTAACCGATACCAATTTACAAACAAAAACATTATCAGATTTTAAAGGTAAAAGGATTATACTTAATATTTTTCCGAGTATAGATACCGGAGTTTGTGCAACTTCCGTTAGAAATTTTAATAAAAGAGCAAGTGACTTAAAGAATACAGAAGTGTTATGTATTTCAAGAGATTTGCCTTTTGCTCAAAAACGATTTGTAGACGATGAAAATTTAAGTCGAGTAACTAATCTTTCTGATTATAAAGATCATACATTCGGAAAGGATTATCAACTGGAAATTACCGAAGGTGTTTTTACAACTTTATTATCTCGTGTTGTTATGGTTGTTGACGAAAACGGAAAAGTTTTGTACACAGAGCAAGTCAAAGATATTGCTGAAGAACCTGATTATTTAGCAGCTTTAAAAATTCTTTTATAATGAAAAACAGCTTTTTAGGAAAACGCTTTTATGGAGGTGTTTATGCTATTAAAGGTGCTTTTTTGTTGTTAAAAACAGAAGCTAGCATTCAAGTTCAAGCTGTTATTGCAATTTTAATGACAGTTTTGGGCTTTTATATGGAAATATCTACTATAGAATGGATTTTGCAGATCTTAGCTATCGGTTTAGTGATGAGTTTAGAAGGAGCAAACACGGCCATTGAAGAAATAGCAGATTTTATTCATCCAGATTTTCATCATAAAATTGGACTTATCAAAGATTTAGCGGCAGGCGCTGTTTTTTTTGCCGCAATTACAGCGGTAATTATCGGGCTTGTCATTTATATTCCTTATTTTGTGCAATAATTTTAGCATATTAAAGCCTAAAAATTAATTGCTAAAAACTAAACTGAATTTGTACTTTTGCTTACAATCTAAGCCAATTGAATGCCGAAGAAAAAATCAAAATCAAAAAAAATAAATAAGCCAAATTTTAAGGCAAACCTTAAACTTACCCGAAAACAAAAAGTCCTTTTAGGAGGATTTTTAATGCTTTTAGGGCTAGGGCTTTGCATTGCTTTTGTTTCTTTTTTATTCAACTGGAAAGCAGATCAAAGCACACTCGGTCAGCTAAGTGATAGAAGTGTGGTTACTAAAAACTGGCTTAGTAAATTTGGAGCAGAAATCAGTAACTTTTTCATCTATCAAGGTTTTGGTATTGCCGCATTTAGTTTAGCGGTTTTAACCAGCTTAACGGGTGTTTATTTATTTTTTGGATTGAAAAATGAACCGCTCAAAAAATTCTGGTTTTGGGGAATTTTAGTTATGATTTGGTTTTCTTGCGTTTTTGGTTTTTTTGCTGATCAAAATGCACTTTTAGGAGGGATTATCGGGTTCGAATTAAACGACTTTCTTCAAGACTACTTAGGCTTTGCCGGAACAGTTTTGGTGTTAGTTTTTATTTTTATGACTTATCTAGTTCTACGCCTAAACATTACACCAGAATTAGTTCAAACCTACTTTAAAAAAACCAAACAAGATCTTTCAGAAGACTTTAAATCAGTTGCGAAAGAAGAAAATTCTTCAAAAGCTGAAGTAAAAAATAATACCACAGAAAACCTAAAAAAATCACCCGAAAAAACTGTAGAAAACTTTTCAGAAAATCAGTCTGAAAAAGAATCAATTCCAGAACCACCTAAAGAAAAAATTGTTATTAAGAATGAGGAAGATGAAAGCGATTTGGCAATGGAAGTGGAGACTGCTGCAGAAGAAGAGGAAATTGAAGATAATTTAAGCACCCGTTTAGTTAAAGATTTTGGTGAGTTTGATCCGAAACTAGAATTGAGCAATTATAAATTTCCTTCTATAGAATTACTGAAAGATTACAACATAGGTGGCGGAATAACAATAGATCAAGAAGAACTAGAAGAAAATAAAGATAATATTGTCAATACTTTAAAAAATTATAAAATTGAAATTGCTCAGATTAAAGCTACGGTTGGGCCAACAGTAACATTATATGAAATTGTTCCGGAAGCGGGTATAAGAATTTCAAAGATTAAAAATTTAGAAGATGATATAGCACTTTCACTATCAGCTTTAGGAATACGTATTATTGCGCCAATTCCAGGAAGAGGAACAATAGGTATAGAAGTACCTAATAAAAAAGCAAGTATTGTGTCTATGCGTTCGGTGGCGGCTTCTTCTAAATTTCAAAATGCAGAAATGCAATTACCTCTAGCCTTAGGAAAAACAATTTCTAACGAAACTTTTGTAGTAGATTTAGCTAAAATGCCACACTTGCTAATGGCTGGAGCAACTGGACAAGGAAAATCTGTTGGATTAAATTGTATTCTTACCTCACTATTGTATCAAAAGCATCCCGCAGAAGTAAAATTTGTATTAGTAGATCCTAAAAAAGTTGAACTAACATTATTCAATAAAATAGAACGTCATTATTTGGCCAAATTACCCGATACAGACGAGGCGATTATTACTGATAACACCAAAGTAATCAATACCTTGAACTCTCTTTGTATTGAAATGGATAATCGTTACGACTTGCTGAAAGATGCAATGGTTCGTAATATAAAAGAGTATAATGATAAATTTAAAGCTAGAAAATTAAATCCGGAAAACGGACACAAATTTTTGCCCTATATAGTTCTAGTAGTCGATGAATTTGCCGATTTAATCATGACTGCCGGAAAAGAGGTAGAAACGCCAATTGCTAGATTAGCACAATTAGCACGAGCTATAGGAATTCATTTAATTATCGCAACACAACGTCCGTCTGTTAATGTAATTACCGGAATGATCAAAGCCAATTTCCCGGCAAGAATTGCCTTTAGAGTAACTTCAAAAATAGATTCTCGAACTATTTTAGATGCTGGCGGAGCAGAGCAATTAATTGGCCGTGGAGATATGTTATATACACAAGGAAACGATTTAATTAGACTGCAATGTGCTTTTGTAGACACGCCTGAAGTTGAAAAAATAACCGATTTTATCGGTTCACAAAAAGCTTATCCTGATGCACACAAACTTCCTGAATATCAAGGAGAGGAAAGTGGCACAGGACTTGATATAGATATCAGCGAGCGCGATAAGCTCTTTAAACACGCAGCCGAAGTAATTGTAACCGCTCAGCAAGGTTCGGCATCTTTGCTTCAGCGTAAGTTGAAATTGGGCTATAATCGCGCCGGAAGAATTATAGATCAATTAGAAGCGGCAGGAATTGTTGGTCCTTTTGAAGGAAGTAAAGCCAGACAAGTTTTAGTGCCCGACTTAATTGCTTTAGAAGAACATTTAAATAATAAATAATTTAGAAAAAACTATGAAAAAACTAAGCGTTTTATTTTTGTTGGTATTAACCACTACGCTAACATTCGCACAAGACAATCAGAAGGCTAAAAAGTTGTTAGATGAAGTTTCTGCAAAAGTGAAATCTTATGATAATATGCAAATTGAATTTAGCTATATCTTAGAAAATACAGTAGAAAATATTAAGCAAGAAACTCGAGGCGACGTAGTTTTAAAAGGTGAGAAATACAGACTTAACCTTATGGGAACTACGCGTTTGTTTGATGGAGAAAAACTTTATACTATTATTCCTGAAGATGAAGAAGTTATCATTTCTCCGTATAGTGAACAAGATAATGATGAGATTACGCCTTCAAAAATGTTGACTTTTTATGAAGAAGGATATACCTACAAATGGGATATTACACAAAATGCAAACGGAAGAAAAATCCAGTATATAAAATTAATGCCAAAAGATTCTAATGCTGAAATAAAAGAAATTTTATTAGGCGTAGATACACAAACAAAACACATTTACAATTTGATTCAGTTACAAGAAAACGGAACAAAAGTTACTATAAAAGTAAATAGCTTTAAAACAGATCAGCCTATATCAGAAAATCTGTTCAAGTTCAATAAAGACAAATATCAAGGCTATTATATTAATCGTTTATAGGTAAACTTTCTTGAAAATACTAGATCGCTACATATTTTTCAGCTTTATAAAAACTTTTACAGCGGTTTTTGTAATCTTGATGTTCATTTTTGTTCTTCAAGGTATTTGGCTACACATTTCTGAACTTGCCGGTAAAGATTTAGATTTTATTATCATTGCCAGATTTTTGGTTTACATTACTCCAAGTTTAATTCCCTTGGTTTTGCCGCTTACTATTTTGGTGACATCCATTATGACTTTTGGAAGTTTTGCTGAAAATTATGAGTTTGCTGCCATGAAATCTTCCGGAATTTCGCTTCAACGAGCAATGCGAAGTTTAATTTTCTTTATTTCTTTTTTAAGTATTGTAGCATTCTTTTTTGCTAATAATGTTATTCCTTGGGCAGAGTTTAAATCCATAAATCTTCGTAAAAATATCTCTAAACTAAAACCGGCAATGGCAATTGTAGAAGGTGCTTTTAATGATATTGGCGATGTAAATATTAAAGTTGAAGAAAAAACTGGTGATAACGATCAATACTTGCATGATGTTATTATTCATAATAAAAAGGAAAATTTAACCGGAAATTATACGGTAATAAAAGCTAAAAAAGGCGAATTGATCGGTAGTGAAGATTCTGATATCCTCTCTTTAGTACTAAGCAATGGAAATTATTATGATGAGTTGCAACCTAAAGATTACGAGGAGCGTAAAAAAAAGCCCTATGTAAAAAGTTATTTTGATGAGTACACCATCAATATAGATTTATCAGGTTTTAATGAGGTAGATTTTGAAGATGAGCGCTATAATTATTCTTATAAAATGCTGGATGTGCCAGAATTACGAATTGCATTAGATTCGCTTTCTGAAGATTTAAATCAAGACAAAAAAAATTTTTCAGATAATTTAATCAACAGAAGCGGACTTGAAAATTTAAGCGAAACACAACTTCAGAAAAAAGACACTTCTAGGGTTAGGATAAAACCAACGTTTGATTTACCGGGAGATACAATAACCTACAATATAAAAAGTATTCGAGAATTTTACGATTCTTACACCAATAGACAACAGCAACAAATTGCTAATATCGCTTTAGGAACAGTACGTGGAACGCTTTCTAATATCAACGGAAAAAAATCTAATCTCTCAAGAAAAGCTAGTCGATTGAATAAAACTGAAATTCAACTGCACGAAAAGTTTGCACTGGCAGCAGCTTGTTTTATTCTGTTTTTTGTAGGAGCTCCATTGGGCGCCATTATTAGAAAAGGCGGATTAGGTCTACCCATGGTAGTAGCAATAATGTTATTTTTAACTTATCATTTTATAGGGATTTTCGCAAAAAACAGTGCAGAAGATGGCACGGTGAGTCCGTTTATAGCAACATGGCTTTCCACATTCATTATGTTTCCCTTGAGTATTTATCTTACCTATCGCGCTACCACAGATCAAGGATTTATCAATACCGATGTAGTCACAGAGCCGGTGAAGAAATTCTTTAGAAAAATAGGAATTGTAAAGAAAGGAAAAGATAAAAATACGAGTATTGAAATAGTTGATTTGAATAAAAATATTTCAATTAGTGAAAGTGATTTAGATTTATTTCAAACTTACGATAATAAAAAGCTAAAAGATCTTGTGAAAAATTATAAGGCTTACGATGTTTCACATGATCAGAGAATAGCTTTTTTAAGGATATTAGAGTCAAGAGGTATAACACAAGAGGATTTAAAAAAATCTGGTGAATTATTTAATAAACAGTATTCTAAGTTAGAAAACCTATTATCAACTTTAAAAATTAATTTTTTAGTAACCAATATAACTTATATACTGGTAATTATTTCCCCTATAATAACGGCAATTCTGAATAATAATTTTGATTCAGAATTAGTACTAATTATATTTTCGATTTTATCCTTACTTTTTATAGTAACTTTTTATGTTTCACTTTTTAAATTGGATAAAAATTATAGGGATATAAATAAAGTTTTAAAGAGTGATGATGATTCTTCAATTACCGTTTTTTTATTTACTGGATTAGTTTTTTATTTCCTTTTTTATTTTTATTACAGAAATCATATAAAGCTTATTAAACAAGGATTAATATCAAGATAGATTAGTACCTTTGCAGCATCAAAAAAAAGAAGTTATGGCAGAAGGAATAAAAAGCGCAGAAAATATAAAATTGAACAGCATACAAGAGGCAATAGACGATATTCGAGAAGGAAAAGTTGTTATTGTTGTTGATGATGAAGATCGAGAAAATGAAGGCGATTTTATTGCTGCTGCCGAAAAAGTGACTCCGGAAATGATCAATTTTATGGCACGTCACGGACGTGGTTTAATTTGCGCGCCATTAACTGAAGATCGTTGCGAAGAATTAGAGTTAGATATGATGGTAAATAACAATACCGTCTTGCATCATACACAATTTACAGTATCGGTAGATTTAATTGGTCACGGTTGCACAACAGGAATATCGGTTCACGATAGAGCTAAAACCATAAAATCTTTGGTAGAAGAAGAAACTAAGCCTCAAGATTTAGGGAGACCGGGGCATATTTTTCCGTTGAAAGCTAAAAATGGCGGGGTTTTAAGAAGAACCGGACATACAGAAGCTTCTGTAGATTTAGCGCGATTAGCAGGTTTAAAATCGGCTGGTATTTTAGTTGAAATTTTAAATGATGATGGTACAATGGCTCGCTTACCACAGCTTGCCGAAGTTGCTAAAAAATTCGATTTAAAATTAATTTCAATTGAAGATTTAGTTGCTTACAGAATGCAACACGATTCTTTGATTGTCAAAAAAGAAGATTTTCAAGTAGAAACTCGTTTTGGTTCTTACCGATTAAGAGCCTATAAACAGACTACCAATAACCAAGTTCATTTAGCATTGACTAAAGGTAGTTGGAAAGAAAATGAACCGGTTTTAGTTCGTGTAAATTCAACCTTGGTTAACAATGATATTTTAGGGACTCTAACCAACAATGCCGATAAAAAATTGGATGATATGTTTAAGGCCTTAAATAAGGAAGAGAAAGGTGCGGTAGTTTTTATAAATCAAGAAAATTCTACGCTTAATTTATTAAACAGGCTTCAAGAATTACGAGAAAATCAAGCTAATGGAGAGATGAAAGCTCCGCGTTTAGCAATGGACAATAAAGATTTTGGAATTGGAGCTCAGATTTTACACGATTTAGGTATTCATAAAATAAAATTATTATCTAATTCACAACAAAAGAAGCGAGTAGGGATGATTGGTTATGGTTTAGAAATTACCGAATACGTTAGTTATTAAAATCTACAATTACGTCGTCTAACGGGCGACGTACTTTTTTAAAATCTGCAAAAATGTCGTCCTCTGCTCGATAACCAATAGGAAGGATTAGTTTAGATTTTAAACCTTTATTTTTTAGCTGAAGGACTTCATCAAATTTTTTGGTGTTAAAACCTTCCATCGGGCACGCATCAATTTTCTCTGCAGCGCAAACGGTTAGCATATTTCCTATGGCTAAATAGACTTGTTTGGTTGCCCAATCTTCTTTTTCTAGTCGACTTTTCTTTCGGAAATCTTTTAGTAAAAAATCTCTAAAAGGAGCTAAAATATCATCAGGGGTTTCACGAATTTCTTTAATTCGTTTAAAATTTTCTTCAATAAAAAAATCGTCTATTTCAGTTTCAATGCAAAAAATTAAAATATGAGAAGCTGTTAAAACTTGCTGCTGTTTTGCACTATGCTCGTATAAGGCTTCTTTTGTTTGTTGATCTTTCACAACCACCAATTTTGCGGGCTGTAATCCGTATGAAGTTGGTGTTAAATTAAAGCTCTTTTTTAAAATGGTCACTTTTTCTTCAGGAACTATTTTTTCAGCATCAAATTTTTTAGTGGCATAACGCCATTCTAAGGCTTCTAAATTTGTCATAAATCATTTTTAATTCAGCAATGCAAAGATACAAATGAATAGAAGTCTAGCATAATTGAATGGATAAGAAGTTTTTATAGAATTATAAATGAAACAGTAATCTTTTAAATTGCTAGTTAGAATGCCTATCTTTAAAAAAATAAGCTTATGAAATCCTATATAATAATACTAAGCTTATTATATTCATTAACACTAATAGCACAAACTACTTCCATCCCTGATCAGCAATTTGAGCAAATCTTGATTAATGAAGGCATTGATAGCGATGGTGTTATTAATGGGCAAGTCGTGACGAGCGATATTGATACTGTATTAAATTTAGATTTAGATGAGGTTGAGGATTTAACTGGTCTGGAAGATTTTATAGCGTTAGAATCCTTAGTTTTAGATGAAGGAGGAGGACCTACTTCTCCAGACTGGCCTAATATACCTATCGATTTAACCGGGAATTTAAATTTAAAAAAGCTTGAGATTTGGTCTTACGAAGGCTTGAGTGGTCTTGACTTTACAGGTTTAATTAACTTAGAGGAAGTAAAAATATTTGAAGGCCAACACGATGTATTAACGATGTTTATTGATGAATTAGATTTAAGTACAAATGCAAAAATAAATAGAGTGGAAATTCATTTTGTAGAATATCTACAATATATAAACCTACAAAACGAGAATAATGTTAATATGCAAAATTTTGAGTTAGAAGTAGACTATTACAGTCCAAGGTCCTTGTGTATTAAAGTAGATGACGCTACAAAAGCTACGAATAATACAGCTCCTTATAATACATGGTTGCTTTCTGGTGTTGACCCTAATTTTTATGATACAGGAGAATGTAACTTGTCGTTAAAACAAGCAGAAGTAATAGAAGTCACTTTACACCCTAATCCTACAGAAAATACATTTCAGCTTCAAACGCAAGCAGAAGTACAAAAAGTGGAGTTGTTTTCTTTACAAGGAAAAAAATTAGCGCAGTTTTCTTCACAAGAAAATTATGACATTTCTTTTTTAGAGACAGGAATTTATTTTTTGAAAGTATCTACAACAAGGGGAAGTCAGACGCTACGTTTGCTTAAGCAATAAAAATTAATCTTATGAAATCCTATATAACAATACTAAGCTTATTATGTTCATTAACACTAATGGCACAAACTACTTCCATCCCCGATCAACAATTTGAACAAATCTTAATTAATGAAGGGATTGATAGTGATGGTATTATTAATGGACAAGTCTTGACGAGCGATATCAATAATGTACAAAGTTTAGCATTAAACAATGTAGAAGATTTAACCGGCCTGCAAGATTTTAATGCTTTAGAATCCTTAGTTTTAGATGAAGGAGGACAGTCACTTTCAAGCAATATAACGGTAGATTTAACAGCGAATACTAATTTGAAAGAGCTAGAAATTTGGTCTTTTGCAGGCTTAACAGACCTAGATGTAACGGGACTGAGTAATCTACAAGATATATGGATTGTTGAATCACAAGACGATGTCAATACTATGTCTATTTCAGACCTAGATTTAAGCACCAATACAAATATAGAATATGTATTACTTGGATATATAGATTCTTTTAGGCGGATAAACTTAAAAAATGGGAATAATGCAAATATGCAAGATTTTGAATTGGATATGGATTTCTTTGTTTCTATGTGGCCTACATGCATTAAGGTAGATGATGCCACAGCTGCCACGAATAATACGGCGCCTTATGATACGTGGTTGCTTTCTGGTGTTGACCCTACTTTTTACGATGCAGCAGAATGTACTCTGTCGTTAAAACAAGCAGAAGAAATAGAAGTTGCTTTATATCCTAATCCTACAGAAAATACGTTTCAGCTTCAAACACAAACAGAAGTACAAAAAGTGGAGTTATTTTCTTTACAAGGAAAAAAAATAGCGCAGTTTTCTTCACAAGAAAATTATGACATTTCTTTTTTAGAGACAGGAATTTATTTTGTGGAAGTCTCATCAATAAACAGCAGTCAGACGCTGCGTTTAATTAAAAAATAAAAATCTTATGAAAACCTTTATAAAAATTTTAAGCTTTTTGTGTTCACTAACTGTACTAGCACAAACTACTTCCATCCCTGATCAGCAATTTGAGCAAATTTTAATAAATGAAGGTATTGATAGCGATGGTACTATCAATGGGCAAGTGTTGACTAGCGACATTAATAGCGTACAAAATTTAGAGCTAAATGATGTAGCTGATTTAACAGGGTTGGAAGACTTTAATGCTTTAGAATCCTTAGTTTTAGATGAAGGAGGAGGGTTAGATTCTCAAGGTTGGCCTGATGTAATCATAGACTTAACCGCAAATACCAACTTAAAAGAATTGGAAATATGGGGTTTTATGAAATTAAATGTTCTTGATGTAACGGGATTAACTCAGCTTAAAGAATTACGTCTTGGTAATATTAGCGACGATCTTCAAGAAATGTCAATTTCTGAATTAGATTTAAGCACGAATATTAATATTGAGTATGTTGAAATAGGATTTGTAGATCCTCTGAATTACGTTAATTTAAAAAATGGGAATAATATCAATATGCAAAACTTTGCGTTGAACATAGATCATTATGGTCCAATTTCAACTTGCATTAAAGTAGATGACGCTACAAAAGCTACGAATAATACAGCTCCTTATAATACATGGTTGCTTTCTGGTGTTGACCCTAATTTTTATGAAAACGGCGAATGTAACTTGTCGTTAAAACAAGCAGAAGTAATAGAAGTCACTTTACACCCTAATCCTACAGAAAATACATTTCAGCTTCAAACGCAAGCAGAAGTACAAAAAGTGGAGTTGTTTTCTTTACAAGGAAAAAAATTAGCGCAGTTTTCTTCACAAGAAAATTATGACATTTCTTTTTTACAAACAGGAATTTATTTTGTGAAAGTCTCAACAACAAAGGAAAGTCAGACGCTGCGTTTAATTAAAAAATAGTATTTAAAAAAAAATGAATTTTTTTACACCTCGCTGATATAGCGGGGTTTTTTATGTGATTTTTTAACCTAATCAAAACCGTAATATTTTTGTTACCTTTAAAAAATTAAGTTTATGAAAAATTTCTTCTCAATTTTATGTGTTCTTTTATGTATTCCTACAAGTCAAGCACAAGTGATGATTCATGAATTAGATTGTGATTCTCCAAGTATTGACGATCAAGAATTTATCGAATTAAAATCTAACACACCAAATTATGCGCTTACTAATTTAGTTTTGGTTTTTTTTAATGGTTCTTTTAGTGGAGGGAATAAAAGTTATTTTACCATCGACTTAGATAATTACACAACTGATATCAACGGAATTTTTTTAATAGGTAGTAGTTCAGTTTCTCCTAGCCCACAGTTGCTCATTCCGCCTAACGTAATTCAAAATGGTGTCGATGCAGTCGGGCTTTATCAAGCTTCGGCGGCAGATTTTCCAGACGGTACTTTAGCTACCACTACAAATTTGATTGATGCCATTGCATATGATACAAGCGATGCAGATGCAACGAGTTTAATGAGTTTATTAGGTCTTACAAATCAACTTAATGAAGATAAAAATAATAATAAAGACACTGAATCTATTCAACAAACTACTAATGGGAATTATATAGTAACTACGCCAACACCACGAGCGATAAATGATGGCAGCGGAATTGATTTAAATGGAATTACCACAACTATTTCTGCTTCAGAAGTTACCGAGGGCGATCAATTAACAATTAGTTTTTCTACCGAACAACCCGTTGGTTCTACTTCATTAAGTTTTACCATCAGCCTAGATAACGGCACATTTAATAATGCTGATTTTTCTGGTAATACCAATATTACAATTCCTGTGGGAGCAACATCAGCTTCAACAACTATTACGTTAACAGACGACTCTGTAGATGAAGGTGATGAAGAAATGCTTATAAAAATTAACCAGTTACCTGATAAATATATTTCTTTAAACACCAATATTATTGTTAGGGTTTACGATGACGACTATACAGTTTCTCCTTTTGGAACACCTAAAAATCCTAGTTTTGGTATGGTACAATCTTCACAAACTTCAGGTTATTACAATTCTTTAGATGAAAAAGCAGACCAAAATTTAAGGCAAGCTTTACAAGATATTATTGCCGATCCCACACTTGTAAGAGCACAGACCTATGCCGATGTAATTAATATTTTAAAAGAAGCTGATCAAAATCCTGCGCATAGCAATCAAGTTTGGTTGGCATATTCTGAAAAGGGAAAACCAAAGTTAGATTTGCAAACAACTTCTGTAAATACAGGGACTTGGAATAGAGAACACACTTACCCTAGATCTCGAGGTGGTTTTTATAGTATTGAAGAAGATGAGGTAGCAGATGGGAAAAATACCTTTTGGACTACAAATGCTGACAGTCTGCGTCATGCAAATTCTGATGCGCATGCTTTACGCGCTGTTGCCGGACCGGAAAATAGTAGTCGAGGAAATCAAAATTACGGAGTTCAAGAATATGATGGACCCGTGGGAAACCTAGGAAGTTTTAAGGGTGATGTTGCCCGAAGTATTTTCTATATGGCTATTCGCTATAACGATCTATCGGTAGTAAACGGTTACCCAGATAGTAGTAATGAGGGTGAGCTTGGTGATTTACAAAGCTTGCTGACTTGGCATGAGAACGATCCGCCAGATGATTTTGAAATGAATAGAAATAATATTATTTACACTTGGCAAAAAAATAGGAATCCGTTTATAGATCAACCAGAGTTAGTTGATTATATCTGGGGAAATAAAAAAGGAGATGTTTGGGAGCAAGAGCTATATAACGATAACAATAATTTACCGGTATTAAAAATTTATCCCAATCCAACAAAAGGCACTATAAAAATTGAAGGAGTTAAGGGGAGTTATAAAGTTGCTATACTAAATTTAAGTGGTAAAAAAGTTAGATCATTCAAAGCTTCGGGTACGCTGAGTAAAAAGATAAACCTTGAGAGCGGAATATATTTTGTGCAAATTAATCAAAACTCAAAAAAAATTGTCCGTAAAATTATCGTCAAACAATAGTTTTTCAGTGCTTAATATATTTCTTTAATGATGATTTTTATGTTTTATTTATCATTTCTGATTTAGTAAATAAGTTATATTTGGTTATTACGTTCTAATATAAGAAATGAATAAATTTATAGTAGTAGATAATCCAAAAGCTTGGTACTTTCTTAACGACAGTTCTCAAGTAATTGCTGCTAAAGAGTATTTAACCAATCCGTCTTTTGCTGCTTTAAAAAATGTACGCATTTTTAATTTATGTAAAGATTTCAGGTATCAATCTAAAGGCTATTATGTATCTCTTTTAGCCGAAGCTAGAGGACATTTACCTTTACCAACTGTAAAAAATTTAGTTGATTTACGAGCTTTAAAATTAGTGAAAATTGTATCTGAAGAATTTGATGATTTAATTCAACAAAGTCTAAAAACAATAAAATCTAGAGAATTTACTTTAAGTATTTATTTCGGACAAAATGTTGCGCAGAAGTACAAAGAGTTGAGCGCAATGTTTCATCGGTATTTTCAAGTTCCTTTTTTACGAATTAAATTTACTTATACTAATAAATGGAATATTCAAAACATTAGGGCTATTGGCGTTTCAGAAATTCCTGAAGATCACAAAGAAAGTATGCAGCTTTTTGCAAAACAATATTTTTCAAAAAAACGATATGATACGGCAAAGGCATCAAAAGCAATTTATGATTTAGCTATTTTAGTTCAAGAAAACGATCCTGCACCACCCAGTAACCCAAAAGCAATAAAGAAGTTTATAGAGGCTGCAGAGAAATTAAATTTTTATGTAGAAATTATTTCACCTAAAGATTTATCACGTCTTTCAGCATTTGATGCACTTTTTATTCGACAAAGTACAGAAGTAAATAATGAAACCTACACCTTTGCCAGAAAAGCTCAACAAGAAAATATAGCTTTGGTAGATTATCCTGATGCTATTTTAAAATGTTGCAACAAGGTTTTTATGGCAGAAGCGCTACAAAATGCAGGAATAGCTTCTCCTAAAACCACTATAATTCATCAAGACAATATTTCTAGTACTTTAGAAGAAATTACATTGCCCTGTGTTTTAAAATTACCGGATTCTACATTCTCCTTTGGTGTAAAAAAAGCTAGTAGTAAAGAAGAATATTTTCAACTGGTAAAAGAGATGCTAAAATCTTCTGATTTAATTATCGCTCAGGAATTTTGCCCTTCAGAATACGATTGGCGAATTGGTGTATTAGACGGAAAACCATTTTATGCGTGTAGGTATTATATGGCAAAAGGACATTGGCAAATTTATAATTGGGATGCAGAAAATAAAGATGATCAGGATGGGAATGCAGATTGTATGGCGATTGAAGATGTTCCAAAAGAAATTATAGACATTGCCATCAAAACAACTAAAATTATGGGGAAAGGCCTTTTTGGAATAGATATAAAACAAATAGATGGCCAAGCCCTTGTTATTGAAATTAATGATAATCCAAATATTGACGCAGGAGTAGAAGACCGCCATTATGGAGATCAAGTTTATACAACTATTATTGAAGCATTAATAAACCGATTAAATGAAAAATAAAAAGTACCATTTGTTTGAGGTTGTAGGAGTAGAGTTAGAATACATGCTCGTGGATAACGAGAACCTAAGCGTTATTCCCGAAGTAGATGCGCTATTGACTGATAAAAATGGAAGCTTAACTTCTGATATTGACAATGGAGAAATTTCTTGGAGTAACGAGTTAGTAGCTCATGTTGTAGAATTAAAAACAAACGGCCCAACTGCAGATCATGAGCGTTTATCAATGTTTTTTCTTGAAAATATTAGAGAAATAAATAGAATATTGAAGCCTAAAGGACAGCGATTATTGCCAACTGCTTCGCATCCTTTTATGAATCCCAAAAAAGAAACTGTTCTTTGGAAACACAACTACAACGAAGTTTATTCACTTTACAATAAAATTTTTGATTGTAGTGGTCACGGTTGGTCTAATGTTCAAAGTATGCATTTAAATTTTCCGTTTTATAATGATGAAGAATTTGAAATGCTTCACGCGGCTATTAGAATTTTATTGCCGATAATTCCTGCACTTACCGCCAGTTCGCCAATTTTTGAAGGAAAAGTAACCGGTTATAAAGATTCTAGGTTAGCGGTTTATAAAAATAATCAAAAAGAAATTCCGCAGCTTACCGGAAAAGTAATTCCAGAGCGCATTTTTACAAAAAAAGATTATGAAAAAATTATTTTTGAACCGATTAAAAAAGCGATTAAACCTTATGATGCTGAAGGAATTTTAGATAGGCATTTTTTAAATTCGAGAGGAGCAATTGCAAGATTTGATAGAAATGCGATCGAGATTAGAATTATTGATATACAAGAATGTCCAAAAGTAGATTTAGCAATTGCAGATTTTCTTATTAAAGTTTTACAACATTTAACCAATTTTGGAGAGTTAGAAAAACAAAAAAGTTGGCATGAAAATGACTTGTTTAAAATTTTTGATGAGGTTATTAAAACCGGAGAAAAAACTAAATTACAAGGAGAATATTTAACTTTATTTGATCTACCACAAACGGAAATTTTAGTTCGAGATTTATGGATGAGCTTATTTAAAGAAATTAGCAATACCATGAGTTTTGAAAATCAGGAAATAATTTCCATAATATTAGAACGCGGTTGTCTTTCTTCAAGAATTATAAGTGCTTTAGATCGAGATTTTTCAGCAAAAAATATACATAAGGTTTATCATGACTTAGCAGATTGTTTAGATAAAAATAAACTTTTTATTCCGTGAAACTGATTATTACTTGTGAACATGGTGGTAATTTAATTCCATCAAAATATATTCATTTATTTAAAAATGCTCAACAAATATTAGCATCACATCAAGGTTTTGATACAGGAACTTTAGATTTATTCACGTACTTATCTCCGCTAGCAGATTTTTCAAAAGCAACCCAAATTAGCAGATTATTGATTGAAGTAAACCGATCTTTACATCATCCTCAACTTTTTTCAGCATATACAAAATCACTTTCTACCTTAGAAAAGAATAAAATAATAGACCTTTTTTATCAGGATTACCGACGTGTTGTTGAAGAAAAAATTAAGGATTATCACGCTGCAAAAGAATGTGTTTTTCATCTTTCATTACATTCATTTACGCCTATTTTAAACAAAGAAAATAGAACTAATGATATTGGCATTTTATATGATTCTAAAATTGAAGAGGAAAAAAGTATAGCAAAATTATTCAAATCAGCTTTAAAAGCTCTTCAGCCAGATTTAATTATTCGTTTTAATTATCCGTATTTGGGAAGTGCCGATGGTTTTACTACATATCTTCGAAAAAAATTTCCCAAAAATTATATTGGTATAGAATTAGAAATCAATCAAAATTTGGTTCAAAATAATTCATTTCCTATTTTGTTGAAAGAGAATATAAAAAAAGTTTTAGAAAAAATTAATTGAATTCGTTTTCCATTAATTCGGTAATTTCTTCAACATCTCCGGCGTCCATTTTTTCAATTCCAATATTCCCTATTCGAACTCTTACCAAACGGAGTGTAGGAAAACCAACCGCTGCAGTCATTTTTCTAACCTGACGATATTTTCCTTCCGTAAGCGTAATAGAAACCCAACTCGTTGGTCCGTGACGTTCGTCTCTAATTTTTTTAGCTCGTTTAGGGAAGTTGGGTACTTCAAGAATCTTAATTGCTTGGCAAGGTTTAGTTGTATATTTTTCACCATCAATTCCTATTTCTACGCCTTGTTGTAGTTTTTGAATAGCTTCGGCTGTAATAATACCATCTACTTGAGCAAAATATTCTTTTTCAATTTTGGTACCGGTAATTTTTGCACTCATTTTTCCATCGGTAGTCAAAATAAGTAAACCTTCAGAAGGCTCATCAAGTCTTCCTGCTGCCATAGTTTCTCTAGGGAAATTATAGTTTAATTCGCCTAACATTTTTTTCTTTTTAGCTTTTTCCTGATGTGTAATAAACTGACTTAAATAACCGTAGGGTTTAAATATTTTAAAATGCTGATGTTTCATATTACAAAAGTAGAAAGTTTAGTAAAAAATGCATTTTTTTAGAAAAAAAATATAGCTATTTTTAAGAAAAGAATTGTAATTATGGCTTTTCTAGATTTTATGATTCCCGTGTTAGTTGCTTTAATTTCAGGTTTACTGATTGGTTTAGAGCGAGAATTTAAAAATAAAAATGCAGGCTTAAAGACTAATGCTTTAGTTTCTGTTGGGGCAGCAATATTTATGCTTATTTCTCTAAAATTCGAACATCAATTTGGAGTCGATATTACCCGCGTTCTAAGTCAAGTTGTTGTCGGTATTGGTTTTCTGGGAGCCGGTGTTATTGTCCGTAAAGGAGCAAATATACATGGGTTAACTACCGCTGCAACGGTTTGGTGTTGTGCGGCTTTAGGTTGCCTTGCTGCCGTTGAAATGTATCTTGAAGTAGCTGCGGTTACTATTTTAATTATAGCAGTAAATTTTATTTTTGGTTTTTTTGATCATAAAATCGGAAAAGAATAAATATTTATATTCAAGTTGGATATCATTTAACCGAAAATGTAAAGCAAACTTGTCATAAAGTAAAATTAAATTTACATTTGTAATGCATTTTTAATTTTATGATTTATGAAGACAAATTATTTATTACCTAACTCATTTAAAAAATGGGGATGGATTATATTTTTAATAGGTATTGGATTAGGGATTATTTATTGTTGTGGATATGATTCTCCTAAATTTTTTGATACTAAAGTTTTTGCATTAGTTGTAGATGAATTTACTGTAAACCTTGGTGGTGCAAATTCAAAATTTTTCACACTTTATAAGACTAATTTTTTTGATGAATTAATTTGTTTATTATTAATAATAGGAGGATTGTTGGTTGCATTTTCTAAACAAAAAATAGAAGATGAGTTTATCTCAAAAATTAGAGTAGAATCCTTAATTTGGGCAACCTATTGCAATTATTTTATTTTGTTAATTGCTATTTTGTTTGTTTACGAAACTCCTTTTTTTTGGGTAATGATTTTTAATATGTTTACGGTTTTATTATTTTTTATCATTCGTTTTCATTGGGCTTCTTATAGAATGAAAAAACTGGTTACTGATGAAGAATAAATTAAAAGTAGAACGAGCAAAAAACGATATGACACAGGCTCGACTAGCTGAATTAGTTCAGGTAAGTAGGCAAACCATAAATGCTATAGAATCTGGTAAATATAATTTATCTACAGTTTTAGCATTAAAAATAGCTCAGGTTTTTAAAACTGATGTAAATTCTATATTTGAATTGGAAGAAACAGATTGGAATTAATCACTCGAAATTCGCTTTAAAAAAGCTTTATTTTTCTTTAAACTCTCAACATCTGATGTGAGTTTTTTTGTAGCTGAAAGTTTCGGAAAACTTAATTTTCCAGCAGCATAGCTTTTTGAAATCAATAATAGAATATAATTGTAGCTTAAAATAAGTTGTTGAATAAAAGTTGGTGCGGCAATTGAAAAGCCCATTTTTTTGGCAGTACGTTTATTTAAGATATAAGTAGTTGCTTCAATTTTTGTGGCTTCTTTTTCGGTTTCAATTAAGTGTAATAGTCCTTCAGCAAATTGCTTTAAGATTATTTTTTTTCGTTGAGCCGGTGGTATTCTTTTATGCAAAACGAAGAGATAATCAAATAAAGTTCCGCCATGTATAAAAATTTTATCATTCTTATTTTCCATTAAGCAAAGCGGAGATAGGTACTGTAATTTATTTTGCTTCACTCCAGAGGGTACATCTATAAATGGTGCAAAAATGGAAAGTGTTATTGGAAAACCTAAAAAAGAAATATAAAGCTGATAGTAAAAAACAACTATACTGAAGAGAACCAAAAAAATAAGTAATAAAAAAATGATGCTAAAAAAATAGACTCTTTTTTGAAAAGAAGACAAGTTATAAAAACGGTGACTTAATTTCATAGTTGTGAAATCTTCAAATTAATTTCTGGCATGCTTAAAACGTTTGTGAGTCCATAAATAATACTCCGGTTTTTTATTGATTTGTACTTCTAATTGCTGAAAAAATTTATCGGTTATCTCAAAATCTTCGTAGTTTTTTGCGTTTTCAGCTAGCGGAAGTAAGCTTGCTTCATAATAACCGCGTTTCACTTTTTCTACGTGTAAATACAGCACTGCAAAACCTAATCTTTTAGCCATGGCCTCAGAACCTACAAATGCAGGAACTTCTTTTCCCATAAAATTTATCCAATGTTTTTGGTTTCCTTTTTTAGGAGATTGATCAGCAATCATATAATAACTGCTTTTTTGTTGATCGCGCATATTGCGTAACATTGTTGGAATTACTTCTTTACTGCTAATGAGTGTGGTGCCTAAATTTGCGCGGATATCTTTTATGAGTTTATCAAAATATGGGTTCTTTATTTTTTTATAAATAGCGTAGCCTTTATTGTAAGTTTCGTAAAAATTAATTGCTGTTGCCCATTCGTAACTAGCGTAATGACCACACATAACAATTACGCCTTTACTCTTTTTTTCGAGTTCACTTAAGGCTTCGATATTAGTGTAAACAAATCGTTTTTTTAATTCTTTTTTAGAAATGGAAAGGGTTTTTATCATCTCCAAAAACATATCGCACATATGTTTGTAGAAGGCTTTTTCTATTTTTTTAAGCTCATTTTTTGATTTTTTGGGAAAAGCGGTGACTAAATTTTCTCTAACCACTTTTTTTCGGTAACCGACTATATAATAAAAGAGGACATAAAAAATATCTGAAACCAAATAAAATAAAGGAAAAGGCAGTTTTGAAATACACCACAATAGAGGATAAACTAAAATGTATACGGCTTTTTTCATAAAAAATAATTATTTCAAATATAAATTTTTATCAGTATAAATATTGTTCTTAAACCACTTTTTATGTAATAAGCTGTTTCATATTTATGAGCCCATAAAAATTTTTGATTCTTTGTTCTATTGGTGAAAAAACATCGAAAAATTGGTGATAAAATTTGTTGCTGATTTTTTTAACTTCCGCTAAATATTGTTCAGTAAAAGTTACGATCAAGTTTTTATGTACTACTTTTTTTAGATAACCAATAAATTTGTGAATACAAAAATAAGTTAGATATGAAAGCCAATCAAGAAATATATAATTGAACCATAAAAAAAAAGGGTAGGAGAGTAGGTAAACCAATCTTTGCATGGAGAATAATAAAATTTGTGTAAAGATATGGTATATTTGAATGTTAACAAATTTGACTATGGGAAACTTAGCATTGGTTACAATTATAGTAATTGCTATAAATGGAATTATTTCATTTAAAGGATTTAACGATCAACTTTTTTTTGATAAGTATAAGTTTAGTATAAGTGCTATTCAACGCGGAGAGTATTGGCGTATGATTTCTTCTGGCTTTTTACATGTAGATATTACCCATTTATTTGTGAATATGCTAACGCTCTATTTTTTTGCTAACGTTGTGATTTTTCATGGCGGAATTCTTGCATTTATTTTAACCTATCTTGGTAGTCTTTTTTTAGGAAATTTATTTACACTTTTCTTTCATAAAGACGAACCTTTTTATTCAGCCGTTGGCGCAAGTGGTGCAGTTATGGGGGTTTTATATTCAGCAATTTTACTACGCCCAGATATGATGCTAGGGCTGTTTTTCTTTATCCCGATTCCTGCTTATATTTTTGGAATAGGTTATCTGTTATATTCAATTTACGGAATGAAAGCGCAAAACGATCAAATTGGTCATGACGCACATTTTGGCGGCGCAATGGGCGGTTATTTTATAACCATGTTTTTTGCCCCCTGGGTTTTTCAAGAACATTTATTAATGGTAGGCTTGTTACTAATACCTATTGTTGTTTTATTTATCTTAAAACAAACCGGCAAAATTTAAGTTGGTATTCTTTTTGAGTAACTTTCATCGAACTTAAAATTATTAACCGATGAAAAAACTATTTTTATTAATCTTATTTTGTGCAACTTCAGTAATTTTTGCGCAAGAAACTACTTCAAAAGGAATTAATGTAACAGGAAAGGGGAGCGTAAACGTTGTTCCAGATCAAGTGATTATAAATGTCCGGTCAGAATATAGCGGAAATTCTGCTAATACCGTAAAAGATGAAGTAGATGCAGATATTAATGAGGTGATCAAATTTTTAAAACAAGAAGGTGTTGCCGAAAAAAATATTCAAACTGAATATATTCATCTGGGAAAAGCTTATCATCATCAATTAAATAAATATGAGTTTAGAGCTTATCAAAGCCTCAGCATTTTATTAGAAGATATAAATGACTATGAAAAAATAATGGACGGCTTAATGTCTTCCGGAATCAATGCGATAAATAGTGTGAGTTTTGAGAGCTCTAAAGAAGAACAATTAAAAGCCGAGGCAAGAAAAAAAGCGATTGAAAATGCTAGAAGTAAAGCTGAAGAATATGCTAAAGCACTTGGGCAATCTGTAGGAAAAGCTTTTTATGTAAGCGAAAACAATGCTAGTTTTTCAGGACCAATTTTATTTAAAAGTATGGATGCCGGTGGAGAATCTTCAGAAGGACAAAGCATTGCAGTTGGAGAAAAAACAATAAGCGTAAGTGTGCAGGTTGGATTTATTTTGAATTAATACACTGAAAGCAAATCATAAAAAAAGCGATCTAAATTTTTAGATCGCTTTTTTTATAAAGTAAAATTGTTGATTTATTCTATTTCAGCAAATAACTCAGCCATTTTTTCTTCCAAAGCATTTCCTCTAACATCTTTAGCGATAATAACGCCATTTTCATCTAAAACAAATGTTGCAGGAATAGAGCTTACATTATAGTTTTTAATAATAGGATCTCTCCAAAACTGTAAGTTAGAAACATGTTGCCAAGTTAAATTGTCATCTTTAATGGCTTTTAACCATTTATCTTTTTGATTTGGCTTGTCTAAAGAAACACCAATAATATTTAATCCTTTTTCGTGATATTTATTATACACTTTTACCACATTAGGATTTTCAATTCTACAAGGCTTACACCAAGATGCCCAAAAATCTATAATCGTAATTTTTCCCATCGCATCTTTTAATGAAAGCATTTCTCCATCTGGTGTTGGCGCAGAGAAGTTAGGTGCTTTACTGCCAATAGCGGTTTTAGAAGCTTTTTCTAAAAACTTTTCTACTTCTTTACCAGGAATGCTATTTTTAACTTCTTCAGAAAGACCGGCGTACATTTCGCCCATTTCATTGGCAGGAAGCATTTTCATCTTCATAATATCAGATAGAATTAGAATTGAAACCAATGAATTTGGATTTTCATTGATGAGTTGTTTTCTAAACTCAGCATCCTTTTCTGTTATTTTCTGTTGTTTCGTTCTTACCTCTTGAACTATCGCCGGGTTTTGGCGCATTTGCGGGTCTTGAAATTGTTCTCGAAGTTTTTGTATTTTTTTTGATTGCTTAATTAAGTGGTCTACATATTCAGCAAATAAAGCATTGTTTTTTCCTCCGGTAATTTCTGAAGAACGTAAGCTATCTTTGTAGATGGTAGCTTTTAATGCTTCATTTTCGTTGATGAAAAGTACATTGCTATTTAAGTTTTCTATCGTAAGTACGTTCAAGGTTTGAAAATCTGTCTCAGGTAAATCTAACTGAAACTTCCCTTTTTGAACTTCTACCGTATCTTGAGCAACGGGCTGACCATTCTCTCCAAGTTTAGCTAAATATACTTTTGTTCCATCTGCTACATTATCTATGTTTGCCGTAATGCCGGGAGTTTGTTCTTTTTTCTCTTGACACGAAAAGGCTAGTGCAGCCAGTAAAATAAGACTTATTTTTTTCATTATGTATAATTCTGTTTTTTGCAAAAATAAATAACTTATATGGCTTTATACCCCTAAAAATTTAAAATATTGTTAATATTTAAAAACAATATTTGCCAACGCTCCGCAATAGGCTAACTTGTCTTCGTTACTTAATTGAAAAGAATAATGATAAATAAGAATACAGATTTTCCATTTCAAGTAAAAATCAGTTTTAAAAAAGTAATCGATGCTTATCGAGAGCGAATTAAAACAGAAGAAAAACCTATTACCAAAGATTATCTTGAGAAAATGCTGGCGTATATAGAAGATTACCCACAACTAGAATCGGGGATAGATAATGTTGAAGATTTAAATAAACATAATAAAACCATCGAGATTTTATTAGATGATCTTTTTCCGAATGTATTAACAAATAACGAAATTAAAGCAGCTTCAACACCACGCAATAATTTCATCTTCAATTCTTCTAAACGTTTTGATGAGATTTTAGAGAAAGCAGGAAAGGACTACAAATTTAGTGTAAGAAATCTAAGTCCAGATTTAGATTATGTATACGGATGTATTTTAATATTGAATCAATATTTTGGTCATGAAGTAGACTTTACAAGACCGTTTTATATAGATATTCCGGATGAAAACGGCATTATGCATCACTACAGGTTAGCTGTAAATGCAGATTTTGTAAGTTTTGAACCTACAGATAAAGCCATAGAACTATCAGATAAAGACATTGATAAGTTAATTCAAAATACAGATGATATAGAATTATGGAGAGAAAAATTTCCGCCACAGAGTTGGATATTTAAAGGTTTTGTAATTCTCAACCTTACCGATGTTACCGTAGATGATGGTATTTCCGATTTAAAAACCCAACTCATCAATAATAGAATTCCAGATGAAGAAAATATACAAAGTCTGGTCAATATTTTTAGATCTATTTATAAAATACCAGATCTTCGGGTTGGTTTTACCATGTTCGATAAGAGTGAAACCACTTTCTATAAAATGGAAAAAGGAAAAGTAAAAAGCTTCATTCTAAATAATGAAAAAGAATGTGATTGCGAAGAGGTTTTATGTAAGAATGCGTTTAAATCGCTTTTAAAAAATCATAAATATTTTACTATTGCGAATGTAGAAGATTATGCACTAAAAACCAATCATAACCTTCTCTCTGAAACTTTATTAACAAATGAAGTAAAAAGTTGTATTCTAGCTCCAATGGCAAAAAACGATGAGCTTTTAGGAGTTTTAGAGCTGGTTTCTTACCGAAAAAATGAACTAAATAATATTAACGCGGTAAAATTAGAAGATATTTTACCTTATATAACTACTGCAGTAGAACGAAATACAGCAGAGTTTGAAAACAGAGTAAAAGCAGTAATTCAAAGTGAGTGTACCTCTATACATCCAAGTGTCCTTTGGGTTTTTGAAGAAGAAGCAAAACGCTACATCAAAGATTTAGATAATGATGGGGTTTCTTCCTTTAGAGATATTGCTTTTAAAGATATTTATCCATTATACGGACAAATTGATATTGTAGGTTCTTCAGATGAACGAAATAAGGCAATTCAAAAAGATTTACTTCAACAATTAGGCATGATTACAAAAATTATTGATGATGCTATGGAAATTGAAGAATTACCTATTTATGAGCAGGTAAAATTTAGAGTAAATGAATTCAGTGAAAATTTAAAAGACAACTTAAACGCTTCTAGTGAGCAGCGCATTATCAATTTTATTTTTAAGGAAATAAAACCGATGATGCAGCACTTAAAAAAACAATCTCGCAAGCTGAGAAGAAAGATTGATAAATACAGCGAATGTATGGATCCTAGTAGTGGCGTAATTTATAGTGAAAGAAAAAATTATGACGATACTGTACAGCGAATCAATAGAACTTTATCGCGTTTTATAGACAGAAAACAAATTGATGCGCAAAAAATTTTCCCACATTATTTTGAACGCTATAAAACCGATGGAGTAGATCACAATATTTATATAGGCGAAGAAATGACTAAAAATAGAACTTTTAGTAAAGTCTATTTGTATAATTTACGTTTATGGCAATTGCAGATAATGTGTGAAATGGAAAATAAGTTTTATCACATTCAAAAAGATATGCCATTAAAATTAGATGCAGCGTCGTTAATTTTGGTGTTCAATTCAACTCTATCAATCCGTTACCGAATGGATGAAAAAAAGTTTGATGTAGATGGGACTTATAATGCGCGTTATGAAATTATCAAAAAGCGTATCGATAAAGCTTATGTAAAAGGTACCGAAGAGCGAATTACGCAGAAGGGAAAAATTGCTATTATATATTCTCAAAAATCAGATCAGCGAGAATACTTACGCTATATTAAATATTTACAGAGTAAAAATTATATAGGAGAAAATGTAGAGCTGTTAGAGCTTGAAGATGTTCAAGGAGTAGTAGGTCTAAAAGCAATACGGGTAGAGGTTCTTTATCATAAAGAAGATACAGATGATAAAGAAACCTTTACCTATGAAGCTTTAATGGAAGAACTACATTGACCAAAAGGCAATAACAAAACTGATAACAGAAATTATTAAGCCGGTCATAAAAATAGTGTAGGTCCAACGTAAAATTTTATACTTCCGGTTAAGTACCACACCTAGTAAGTATAAATCTTTGGTTAAGGCTTCGTACATATAATCTTGATCGTCTAATATTTCATTCATCGCCCAATTATACTGGTCAAAAGGCATTTTATGAAAATTACCAAAAAAGAGAATGTTCACTTTTCTCTTTTTTACTTGCTCTCTTGTAAACTCACCAGTTGTAACATTTGGTCGTGTAGACATAATAGAAAGTATAATTGATGCGACACTAAAACAGACCAGTACAAGTGTAGGAATCATTAAATGTCGATTAGAATCTGCATCTAATTTTGGGATGATGTTAGCCAAAGCTAAGGAAATGATAATAGCATTTACCGAAAGTAAAATGTTAGCTTTAGTATCAGCAATATCACTCAGTTTTATGTGGTTTCGTAAAGTCGTTCTGTAAATAGTTTGCCTGCTACGATCCGGATTCTGACTTTTATATTTTGCTTTTAACTTTGCTTTAGTTTCTTCTTTTTCTAATTTTTTCTTTTTCTTTTTCTGTTTTTTTAAAAGAGATAAAAGGTTTTCATCTTTTTTGGGACGCCATTCTTTGGCTGCATAATCTGTATAAAACTTATGTTTTTCCGTAAAGAGATTAATATTTTCTTGAATCCATTCATTGGGGTTGTAATAACAAACTCCGTGAAGTTTTAATTCTTGACGTAAAAACTCTGTAGTTTCTTCAAAATAATCTTTTGCTAAATGAGAAGAATCTGCATCCCTAATAATTTCTTCTAATTTATCTTGAGGAACTGCATTCATTTCAGTTGCTAAAATGCAGCGTTTTACTTCATCTATAATTTCTTGATCTTCATTTTGCTCTTTTAAAAAATCCTCGGCAATTTTAGAACTCTCTAATTCATGACCGTCTTTGGCAACTATGTAACCCGTGTCATGAAGCCAAGCAGCTAGCAATAGTACCTTTTCTTCTTTAACATTAATTTGAGAATTTTCAATTAATTCTTTAGTACTTTTAACCACACGTTGCGTGTGATTGTAGTTATGATAAATGAAGGTATTTGGGAGCTTTTCCTTAAAAAGGTTCAATACAAATTTATCTGTTCTCTCAAGAATATTATCCATAAAGTTTTGTTGTTTTTACGATAAGCAAAATACAAAAAAACGACGATGAATTAATTCCTATGAATAAAAATAACATACTTCTAACAGTTTTAACAATAGTAATTTTGGCTTCTTGCGCCACATTTGATCCTAAATATAAAGAAGGAGAAGCAACAGAAGATTTTGATTTTCCCATTGATAAAGAAATCGATAAACGCTTTTTTGTAATAGGTGACGCAGGCTATTCGCAACCTGGTGGTTCTTCAAGCGGGTTACAAGCTTTTAAAAATTTTTTAGACTCTGTTGAAACTAAAAATTCTTATGTGATTTTTCCGGGTGATAATATTTACCCCGTCGGGATGCCTGATGAAAATGATCCAGGGCGTTTGCAAGCAGAATATAGAATTGACGCACAATTAGATGCTTTAGAAAATTTTGATGGTGAAGTTTTATTTATTCCTGGCAATCACGATTGGTATGCCAACGGGATTGATGGTGTAGAAGACCAAGCAGAATATATTAAAAGTAAGTTAAAGGATAAAGAAAATATTTGGGACCCAGTTCCGGGTTGTGGCTTGGCTATTCGTGATATCACTGATGATATTACGATGATTATCATAGATTCACAATGGTATTTAGAAGATTGGGATACTAACCCGACAATAAATGATAATTGTCCGGAGCGAAAAACAAGAGAAGCAGTATTTACTGAAATTGAAACCGAACTCAAAAAAAGTCAGAATAAAACAGTTGTAATTGCAATGCATCACCCAATGTATACTAACGGAGTTCATGGGGGTAATTATCATTTTGATCGACATTTATATCCTTCGCAGCGAAAATTACCGATGCCAATTTTAGGTTCTTTAGCCATGCTCATTAGAACAACTGGAGGAGTTTCAATTCAAGATAAACAAAATGAACGCTACAAATCTTTGGTAAGACGCTTAGAAACGCTTTCATCAAATTACCATAGAGTGGTTTATATTTCTGGACACGAGCATAATTTACAATATGTTGAGCACGATAGTATTAGGCAAATTGTATCCGGGTCTGGCTCAAAAGCTAGTTTTGCAAGTTTAAGAAATGATGGTGTTTTTGCTTATCCAGGTCAAGGTTTTGCAATCTATGATGTGTTTAAAGATGGTTCTTCTTGGGTGAGTTTTTACGCAAGTGAAGAAAATAAACCAAAATTATTGTTTCAAAAAGAAGTATTTAGTGGACCCAGAACTTATGACATAAATAAACTTCCGAAAGAAATAAAACTACCTAAGCAAATCGAGGCTTCAATTTATGAATACGAAGAAACTGAAAAAGGAGACGTATATGAAAGTGTTTGGGGCGATCATTATCGAAAATTATACGGCACTAAAATTAAAGCAGATGTTGCTGTTTTAGATACTTTATATGGTGGGTTAGAAGTTTTACGAGAAGGCGGTGGACACCAAACCAGATCTATTCGAGTGCGTGATAAGCAAAAACGAGAGTATAATATTAGAGCTTTACAAAAAAGCGCTGTTCAATTTATACAAACAGTTGCTTTTAAAGATAAAAAAGTAGAGCAAAAATTTGAAAATACGCTTGCAGAAAGTGCTATAAGAGATTTTTATACAGCTTCACATCCGTATGCTTTTTTAGCTATTCCGACACTTTCTGAAGCGATAAGTGTTTATCATACCAACCCGAAAGTAATTTATATGCCGAAACAACGTGCTTTAGAAAAATATAATAGCACGTTCGGAGATGAATTATATATGATTGTTGAACGACCGGAAGAGCATTGGAAAGATGCTGAATTTTTTGGTTCTCCAAATCACGATATTCAGAGTACCGAGGGGCTTTTTGATCGCTTACGGAGAGATGAAAAATATAATTTGGATGAGGGTGAATATATAAAAGCGCGTGTTTTTGATATGTTAATTGGCGATTGGGATCGCCATAAAGATCAGTGGCGTTGGGCAGAATTCGAAAACGAAGATGGTACGCATACTTTTAAACCAATTCCAAGAGATCGCGATCAGGTTTTTTCAAATTTCGATGGTGCTTTTTTTGCAACGCTTCGAGGTTTAGCCGGATTTGCTAAACAGTTTAGTAAGTATGATGAAAATTTAACAGATTTAGAGTGGTTCAATACAGCAGGACTTGGGTTAGATCGAGCTTTAATTCAAAATAAGGGAAAAGAAGAATGGATAAAACAAGCAGAATTTGTTCAACAAAATATTACCGATGAGGTTATAGAAGAGGCCTTTAGTAAAATGCCTGAAGAAGTTCAAGGAGAGTCAACTAATGAGTTAATAAAAAAAGTAAAAGGGAGGCGCGATAGAATTGTTGATATAACAGAACGCTATTATAAACATTTTGCAAAACTAGCGATTATAACCGCGACTGATAAAGACGATTTTTTAGATGTAACAAGACTACCAGATGGAAAAACTAAAATTGAAATTTGGCGAAATAAGGACGGGAAAAGAGATGGTTTAGTAAGTGTTAAAACTTACGATAAAAAAGACACCAAAGAAATTTGGTTGTATGCATTAGATGATGACGATGAAATTAGTGTTTCTGGAAAAGGAAACGATTATATATTTATGAGAATTATCGGTGGACAAAACAATGATATTTATAAAATCACTAACGGAAAAAAGCTAAAAGTATACGATCATCAATCAAAGCCCAATACTTTTGAAGAAGCAGGTTCAGCAAAAATTAGATTATCAGATCGTTATGAGCAAAATATTTATAATAAGGATAAAAGAATTTTCAATACCAATGTAATTGTTCCAGGAATTGGCTATAATCCAGATGATGGTTTTAAAATCGGTTTACAAAATGTATTTACTATAAACCGATTTAAAAGAAATCCATTTACTGCACAGCATAAATTTCGTGCGGGTTATTATTTCGCAACTAAAGGATTTGATTTTGAATATAGTGGAAACTTTGCCAGTATAGTCGGTAATTATAATTTAGAAGTGGGTGCTCATTTTACAAGCCCAAATTTTGCTCGAAACTTTTTTGGTTATGGAAATGAAACTATTAATCCGGAACAGGAATTAGGAGAGGGTTTTGATTATAATCGTGTGAAAATCAGCAGAATTGGTACTGACATAGGATTAGTGAAAAGAAGTCCGTATGGAAGTTATTTTAGTTATATCGCATCTTTTGAAGCAGTAGAGGTTGAGGACACAGACGGAAGATTTTTAGATGAAGCTTTTGTACCCGATACGGAAGATTTTTATGAGCGTAAATATTTTGCCGGTTTGCAAGCTACATATGGTTATGAAAGTTATGATGATGTTTTAAACCCAACACAAGGAATGGATTTTAACTTGACTGTTGGTGGAAAAATGAATACAAAAGATCCTGATCGTTATTATGGTTATATTCATCCATCCTTAGAATTTTACAACGCTATTTCTACCAATAGAAAATGGGTTTTGAGAACACAAGTACAGTCGCAGGTAAATCTAGGAGACGATTATGAATTTTATCAAGCGGCTCAATTAGGAGGGGATACCGGTTTGCGCGGCTATAGGAATCAACGTTTTAGCGGAGAAAGTGCTTTAGCTTTTGGAGCTGATATCCGTTACAGTATTGCACAATTTAAAACTGCTTTTTTACCTTTTCAATTGGGCGTTTTTGCCGGAGGAGATTTGGGTAGAGTATGGTTAGATGGTGATGATAGTAGACGTTACCATAATGATTATGGTGGTGGATTTTGGTTAAACAGTGCAGAAGCCATTAATGGAACTTTTAATCTATTTCACGGAGAAGATGGCTTGCGATTTAGTTTTGGTTTTGGTTTCAGATTCTAAAAGTATTAAAATTAAATATTGATAACTAAATCATAAACTATACTGGTTCAGTAATTTCTCATCGTGAAATTACCTGAATTTTAATTGAAGTTTAAGAATTGGTAGAGATCTTAGAAAAGCGCTGGAAAAACTAAAGTTTAAATTTCTTTAAGCACACAATTTTTTTGCTATTGAGATTAAAATTGTAACAGATAAATTTTATTCAAAATTAAATTTATCCGTTAGAAGTACAATTATAGAAAATAAAGTGTAGCTACTGCATACAAAAAATCCCGATAATTTTATATTGTGATTTTTTAGTTGGGAATTAATTTTATTCTTCTTTTTTATTCTTTTGCATCGAAACAATTTCTAATTGCTCAGATCTAAATTTGTTCTTTCCAAAATCCAATGTTCTGATAGGGAATGGAATGTTGATATCATTTTCGTTAAAGGCCTTTTTAACCGCTAAAATTGCTTTATGCTTAGCCATTAAAATATCCTTTTGTCGATTTACATCAGTCCAAAAACGTACAACAAAATTAATGGAACTATCGCCAAATTCAGTATATGCAAACTCAACTTCTTCTCCGTGTTCCTGCTTAAATAGTTTTTTAACAGCATCAGTTGTTATTTGCTGAACTTTTTCTAAATCACTCTCATAACCAACACCTATATCTAACATAACCCGAGATCTAGAAGTTCTTGAAAAGTTTTTAAACGTATCTTCAACAATCATCGAGTTGGGTATAACTACGTGATTATTATCAGATTCTTTAATAATAATATTCCTTAAATTTACTTCAAGTACTTCTCCTGCATAGCCATTAGTTTCTACCCAATCATGTATTTGGATTTCAGGAAGAAAACTTAGGATTATTCCAGAGAAGGTATTGTTTAGTGTTCCTTGAAGTGCTAAACCTATAGCTAAACCAACAACTCCGGCAGCACCAAGGATTGTGGTTAACATTTTGTCAAGGTTTAGTAACTCTAAGGAGATAAAAAAGCCGATTGCAATAACAATAACCTTAATTATTTTTACCGTTATTTGCCTGATAGAATGCTGTATTCCTCTTCTTAAAAATAATTTATCGAAGCCTTTACCAATATATTTGGCTATTATTATAAATATAATAAATACAACAATAGCCAATAAAAAGTTAGGTAAATTTACAATTATGGCATCAAGCCAATCTGCCATTTTATCCCATATCCCTTGAACGGATTTTCCTAAGTCAAAATCTTCTAACATTTGTTATAACTTAGGCTTGTACTGCTTTATGTGTTTCTTTTGTTTTCATTACCCAGGCGTCTAACATCCAACTAGTTTTCTCTAGTTCTCTAATGTAAGCTCCAATTAAATCAATAGTACCTTCATCTCCAGCAGCATCAGCGGCTTCAACCACTTTTCTCATCTGTTTTAAAATCGTACCGTGATCTTTTAAAAGTGTTTTTACCATTTCGGTATCGGTAATTTCAGAAGGAGATTCTTCCACATTAGAATTGTTCAAATAATCAGATAGATTACTAATTGGCTGGTAACGAAGTGTTAAAATACGTTCAGCAATCTCATCAACTTTTAATTTAGCATCATCGTACATTTCTTCGAATTTCTCGTGTAAATCGAAAAAGCTTTTTCCAATAATATTCCAATGAAAATTACGTAATTTTTGATAATATAAGTGATAGTCTGCAAGTAACGTATTTAATTCTTTTACAGTGTGTGAAGTTTTTTCGCGGTCTAAATTTAAATATTCCATAATTTTTATTTATTATTTTTTAAATTTCAATACAAAAATACAATAGTAGTTGATCTATATCAAATGAAAAATCTACTTTAGTATAAGTTTAACGCCTGTATAATTAGGCTTCAGGATGAATTTTTAATTTTTCGATCATTTCTTTTGAAACTTGACCACTATACACACCATAGGCATCAGTTAAGACTCCTTTCTTTCCGTTAGAAGTTGTTATGGCATATAATACAGAGTTATCGTCTGGGTTGCTCATTCCTTCAAATCGAAGAACTTTATCAACATCAAATTCTTTCGCGGTATAGCGTTCCTTATCTTTTTTGTTTTCTAAATGCTCGTCAAGTAGATTAAAATCGTGGCTGTAGCCTTCTTCTTTTAACTTATTAATAGCTTCTGAGAGCGTACCGTAATCTTTCATGATTTTTAGTTTTTACAGTAAATTACTATGAAAGCATTTCCTGAGCAAATTCTCATACTAGTTTAATATAAGTTTAACTTGGAAAAGTTTAATTTTTATCGCACGAACCTAATAGACCTAGTGGGAGCACAAATAAAATGAATAGAAATTTTCCGGTTAAAATTCCGTAAATTGTAATTCCGGCAGCTAATATGTAAAGAAAATATTTTAATTTCATATAAAAAAATAAGCTACTAAAAATATACCAATCGTGATGTGAAATAACCAATAAGGTTTTGGCTTTTTAGGATTTTTACCCCATATAATTTTTGTTAGTTTAAAATAAAAGCCTCTGTTTTTGGCAATGTGATTATATGCATGATCACTTAAAAACATAAACCAACTAGAATTTTGATAAAGTTGGTGCCAAAAAGATTGTCCGCTAAGATAAAGTATTCGATAAGCAGAATCGGGTCCGTTGAAAACCCTACCTTCAGTATCAATTAATTTACTCGATTTTTTAAATTCTTTAAGCGGAATATCTTCAAAAAAAGAAGCTTTATTTTGAAAGGTTTCAAAAACAACTTCACCTTTCAATTTTTTTTGCCAACGAATTTTCCAATAATGACAAAATCCGCAATTACCATCCCAAATCAGGTGAGGTTTTTGTGGTGTATACATTGTTTTGTTTATCTTTTTAAACATATGAAACTGAATTCTTTAAAAAAACGTAACTATAAAGTCACTTTTATTAACCAATTGATTTATACTATCTTTAAACAAAAAATAAAAATATGAAATATATACTTTACTTTTTTGCTTGCCTTTTTTCTAGTCAGCTTATGGCGCAATCTTTTAATATGGATGAGTTGATTGAAGTTGAATCAAAATCGGCGCAAGCTCGCATGAATTTCAGCACTAATTCTAATACAGCAAATTATGATCTCACGTATCATCGTTTAGAGTTAGAAGTAGATCCGCTACAAGCATTTATAAGTGGAGAAATTACATCATATTTTATTGCTAAAGAAGATTTAACAGAAGTAGTTTTTGATTTGGCTTCTAACATGAATGTAAGCGGAGTAGAGCAAGATGGTGTTTCGCTAAGCTATTCTCATACAGGCGATGAATTAATAATTGACCTTCCACAGACGCAAACACAAGGTACCTTAGACTCACTTTCTGTAAGCTACTCGGGAAATCCGGTGAGTTCTGGGTTTGGTTCTTTTGAGCAAACTTTTCATAATCAAAATGAAATTATTTGGACCTTGTCAGAACCTTATGGCGCTAAAGCGTGGTGGCCATGTAAGCAAGATTTAAATGATAAAATAGATAATATAGATGTGTATATAACCACTCCTGAAATTAATTCGCAAGGAAATGAGAATATTGCCGTAGCTAACGGTGTTCAAATTTCTGAAGTGCTCAATAATGGAGATAAAACCACTCATTTTCAGCATAGCTATCCAATTCCGGCTTATTTAATTGCAATTGCGATTACAAACTATGAAGTGTATTCTCATCAAGTACCTAATAACGGAAATCCTTTTCCTATTGTAAATTATGTTTATCCTGAAAATTTAGCGGTAGCACAAAATGATACACCCGTTACAGTGCCAATTATGAACCTTTTTTCTTCTCATTTTTTAGAATACCCATTTGCAGATGAAAAATATGGTCATGCCCAATTTGGCTGGGGTGGTGGAATGGAACATACTACGGTATCTTTTATGGGTAATTTTAATCGTGGCTTAATAGCCCATGAATTAGCTCACCAGTGGTTTGGTAATAAAGTAACTTGCGGAAGCTGGCAAGACATTTGGTTAAATGAAGGATTTGCAACCTATTTAACGGGAATGACGGTAGAAGATTTAGACGGACAGCAGTCGTTTAAAAATTGGCGTCAATCTATTGTGTTTAGTATTACCTCAGAGCCAGATGGGGCAGTTTATATTCCTGCGCAAGACACCACTAGTGTATCTAGAGTTTTTAGCAAACGACTCTCTTATAATAAAGGAGCGATGGTTTTACATATGTTACGAGAAAAATTAGGCGATCAAGATTTTTTTCAAGGTCTTCGTAATTATTTAACAAACCCAAGTTTGAGTTATGCTTATGCAAAAACGGAAAACTTAAAAGATGAATTAGAGTCGCAAAGCGGATTAAACTTAACGGAATTTTTTCAGGATTGGGTATATAGTGAAGGTTATCCTAGTTATGATGTTACATACCAACAAGATCAATCTAATTTAATTTCAATTACGCTAAATCAATCACAAAGTCATAACTCTGTTGATTTTTTTGAAGCAAATGTTCCTGTGAAACTTATCGGTACCAATGGCGAAGAAATGGAATATGTTTTTGAGAATACACAAAATGGCGAGGTTTTTCAAGAGAATCCTGGATTTGAAGTTGCCGCCTTAGAAATAAACCCTGATTTTGATATTATAAGTACAGGAAATGATGTATTGCGAGTTGAGAAAACCAACAAGAACCAAGTTATATTATACCCAAATCCGGTCTCTGCTCAACTAAATTTAAAAATACCTTCAGAGATAAAAGTGAAACAGCTTGTATTTTATAATACACTGGGACAGAAAATAAAACAAATTAAAAAACCTAAGTCTAGTATTTCTGTTTCCGAACTAGCTTCAGGCTTGTATTTTGTAAATATTATAACCAATAACGGAGAAGAAAATAAAACACTTATAGTTAAGTAGAAAATTTGATAAAAATTGATGTAAAAAAAACTCGAGAATAATTTCTCGAGGTTTTTTTACATTGAATTTTACAAAAAAGTAAAAAAACTGGGCAACAAAAAAAGCCCCTTAAAAAAGAGGCTCAATTTTTTTGAACACTAATAATTAAAAATAAATACTATTTTTCAATAGCTTATAATGCCGCTACGTGCTTTGCTAATTTAGATTTTAAATTAGCCGCTTTATTAGCGTGTATAATATTTTTCTTTGCTAACTTATCGATCATTGAAGCAACAGATGGAAACATTTTTTCAGCTTCATTCTTTTCTGCACCTTTCAATTTCTTAATAGCATTACGTGTAGTTTTGTGTTGGTAACGATTTCTAAGACGTTTCGTCTCACTGTTACGTATTCTCTTTAATGCTGACTTATGATTTGCCATAACCCTTGTTTTGTTTCCTTAATTTTAAAAAGTAGTCCGTAGGGGATTCGAACCCCTGTTACCAGGATGAAAACCTGGCGTCCTAACCCCTAGACGAACGGACCTAATCTCATTATTTCAATTAAATGATTTCCTCCTGAAATCCTTTGTAGTCCGTAGGGGATTCGAACCCCTGTTACCAGGATGAAAACCTGGCGTCCTAACCCCTAGACGAACGGACCTTGCTATTAAAATGCGGATGCAAAAATAATACTTATTTTGAATGCTCCAAACTTTCTAAATACTTTTTTTAAAAAATTTAATATGCCTTTGCAAAAAGCACTCGCTGTTTAGATGCTTTACCAGTTAATACACAGTTACCTACCTGCGGTTTTCCATCAAAAGGAATACATCTTATTGTTGCTTTGGTAAGTTCTTTAATTTTTTGTTCTGTTTCTGACGTTCCATCCCAATGAGCAGAAATAAAGCCTCCCTTTTCTTTTAACACCTTTTTAAAGTCATCAAACGTATCAACTTCACTAATATGCTGATCTCGAAAAGAAAGTGCTTTCTGAAACAAGGTATCTTGAATTTCCACCATTAAAGCCCGTACCTTATTAATTACTTCAGATTGATCGATAAATTCTTTTGTAAGGGTATCTCTTCTCGCTAATTCAACGCTCCCCTTTTCAAGGTCTTTAGGTCCAATAGCAAGACGAACAGGAACTCCTTGTAATTCATATTGTGCAAATTTCCAACCCGGCTTATGGGTATCGCGATCATCGTACTTTACAGAAATACCGGAAGCTCTTAAATCTTTAGCTAACTTATTTGCAACTTCTGAGATTGCTTTTAACTGATCTTCATTTTTATAAATAGGAACAATCACTACTTGATTTGGGGCTAATTTCGGAGGTAGAACTAAGCCTTTATCGTCACTGTGAGTCATAACCAAAGCACCCATTAAACGCGTAGAAACTCCCCAGCTCGTTGCCCAAACAAGTTCTTGCTTACCTTCTTTAGAGGTATATTTCACATCAAAAGCTTTGGCAAAATTTTGACCTAAAAAATGAGATGTACCAGCTTGTAAAGCTTTCCCGTCTTGCATCAAAGCCTCAATACAATAGGTTTCCTCTGCCCCAGCAAATTTTTCCTGTTCTGTTTTTTTTCCTTTTATGACAGGAATCGCCATAAATTCTTCAGCAAATTCAGCGTAAATATCATTCATTAATTCAGTTTCACGAAGTGCTTCTTTTTTAGTAGCATGGGCGGTATGTCCTTCTTGCCATAAAAATTCTGCAGTTCGTAAAAATAAACGTGTTCGCATTTCCCAACGAACCACATTTGCCCACTGATTTACCAAAATAGGAAGATCTCTATACGATTGAATCCAACCTTTGTAAGTATTCCAGATGATAGCTTCGGATGTTGGCCTTACAACTAACTCTTCTTCTAATTTAGCTTCTGGATCTACAATTAATTTAGATGCATCATCGGGATCGGTTTTTAATCGATAATGTGTAACCACCGCACATTCTTTAGCAAAACCTTCGGCGTTTTTTTCTTCAGCTTCAAAAAGACTTTTAGGTACAAATAATGGAAAATATGCATTTTGATGCCCTGTTGCTTTAAACATACTGTCTAATTTAGCTTGCATTTTTTCCCAGATAGCGTAACCATAGGGTTTTATGACCATACATCCTCTTACCGCAGAATTTTCAGCCAGGTCTGCCTGTACCACTAATTCGTTATACCATTTTGAATAATCCTTACTTCTTTCTGTTAGCTTCTTACTCATTACCTCTGATTTGGCACAAATGTTGTGTTTATGTTAATGAATTTTTAGTTAGCGCAAAACTAAGTATTTTTGATTTATGTTCAACAATAAAAAACCTCAAGATATGCAACTGTTTAAACAAATTTCCTCGTTCACAATTTTAGTTACAGGAATTACAGCTGCGCTTATTTTATCTTCTTGTGGTTCTTATGAAAATTCGAGCTATAATGATGGCATTTATGCTGCTGGAAAAAGTGATAATGAAACTGAAAATTATACCGAGAATAATAACGAACCTTCCTATTACGAAAATTATTTTTCTAAACAAGGAGAGCAAATAGAAGAAGCGCAGAATGACAATAATAACACGAATGATGTATTTACTGATGTAGATTCATATTCGTCTAGTCCACAACCAAATAGTAATGATGTTTATTACGAAGGCGATAATAACACCTACAACGGAGGAAATCCTTCTTGGGGGAGTAATCCTACTTCAGTAAATGTTAACTACTATGATACTGGTTTTTATAATCCGTGGGGTTATGGATACGGTTATGGCTGGGGTGGTTATTATAGACCTTGGTACGGTGGTTACTATGGTGGATTCTACGGACCTTATTATGGCGGTGGCTGGAACGTCGGCTGGGGCTGGGGAGGTTACTATAATTCTTGGGGTTATGGATATGGTGGTTATTACGGAAACCCTTATTACAATAACAACTACCGCAACCCCTACTATCGTGTAGCGTATCATAACCAAAGTAGAAATTACAGAAGTAGCTACAATAGAAATGCTAACACACGTAGCAACTACAATAGTAGAAGTTCAGTGAATGCTAATCGTTCTTCAAACAGACGAGTAGATTATAATAATTCAAGAAGCAGAGTTAGAAATTCTAGCAACGTAAACGCTAGATCTTCAAGATCATACAATAACAACGCACGTAGAAGTAATAATTCTAACAGAAATACCTTCTATAATAATAGCAGAAGATCTAATAATTCTAATTCAACCTATTCTCCTAATAGTAGAACAAGAACACAATCTTCAACACGATCTAGTCGTAGTAATTCTTCCAGTAGAAGTACTTCTACCAGAAGCTCCGGTAGTAGCTCGAGATCTAGTGGCACCAGAAGCTCTGGAGGAAGAAGAAGGTAATTTAAAAAAGCATTTCGATGATAAAAAAAGTAATAGTAAGTTCTTTCCTAGCATTATTAGGATGGACAGCGCAGTCGCAAAATATAGCAGAAGCCTTAGATTTCTCTACAGAAAAATTATCCGGTACAGCAAGATTTACAGGTATGAGTGGCGCATTTGGGGCATTAGGGGGAGATATTTCGTCACTCAAGGTAAATCCTGCAGGATCGTCTGTATTCCTTAACAACTATGCATCATTCTCTATAAATAATAGATCTTACAATAACGATGTTTCTTTTTTAGGAGAACGCAGTTCAAACCGAAACAATAATATAGACCTTAATCAGGCAGGTGCGGTATTGGTGTTTAAAAATGCTAATGAAAAAGCAGCGGTTTCTAAATTTAGCTTAGGGTTTACCTACGACAAAACTAATAATTTCAAAAACAGCTATCATCCAAGCGGTGTAAACTCCACCTCCATAGCTGATTATTTTGTAGGCTTGGCCAACGGAGTACCTTTAGATTTATTTACACCGCGACAAGGAGAAAGTCTAGAGGACCTTTACGTCTATTTAGGCGAAACAAACTTTTCTGCAGAAGGGTATAATAACAATGATTTGCAAACGGCTTATTTAGGTTATGAAACTTTCATTTTTGATGCTGTTAATCCGGGGGATATAGAAAACACGGCATACGAATCGAATGTTAGTGGAAATAGTTTCCAACAACAATATAACTATATTTCTACGGGTTTAAATGGTAAATTATCCGTAAATGGTTCTTTTGCAATTAATGATAAATTTCTCTTCGGATTAAATTTAAATAGTCATTTTATTAATTATAACCGTACCACAAGTTTTTATGAAGAAATAGGAAGTCAAAGTGAAGTAAATGAAATCTATTTCAGAAATGAACTTGAGACTCTAGGGAGAGGTTTTTCATTTCAAATAGGAGGTATTGCCATGCTTACCGATATGATTAGAGTGGGGGCTAGTTGGACTTCCCCTACTTGGAATACTATTTCTGAAGAGAGCACACAATACCTTGACACCTATAGTGAAGGCTTTGACGAACCTTATGTGGTTGCTGATCCTCGCGTAATCAATATTTATCCGGACTATCAGCTAAGAACACCGGGTAAATTAACTGGAAGTTTAGGACTTGTTTTTGGAGTAAGCGGTTTATTGAGTTTTGATTATTCTTATAAAGATTATTCAGGAATTGAATATGATTCTGATTTTAATCGCGCGGCTTTTAATGCACAGAATAACAGAATAGATCAACTTTTAAAACCGGCATCTACTTATCGATTAGGAGGAGAATATCGAGTAAAAGCTTGGTCGTTTAGAGGAGGATACCGTTATCAAGAATCTCCATATGAAAATGAAGATTTAATGAGTGAATTAACAGGTTACTCTTTTGGTTTAGGTTATAGTTTTGGTACGTTAAAATTAGATTTCGCCTATGATTTCTCTACACAAGAATATAATGCTGCCGTTCTTAATTCAGGTTTAAGTGAACCGGTATTTATTGAAAACAACCTTTCTAACTATGTACTAACACTTTCTTTTGATTTGTAAGTTTTTAAATCCTTTAAAAATAAACGGAACAATTTTTTAATTTGTTCTTTATTTCTTGCTGACGATTTTCTTCAATGGGATTTCCTATAAGAATGATTGTTTTTAATGACTTTATATTTTCTAATCCTTCAGGAATATTTTGTAATTCATTGTGAGATAGAATTAATAACTCTAAATTATTGAAGTTTTTTATTGAAGAAGGTAAGCTTGTTAATTTATTATTATTTAAAATTAAAGTCTTTAAATTTTTTAAATCTTCTAAAGAAGTAGGTAAACTAGTTAATTGATTGTGCGATAAGTTTAAAACTTCTAACGATTTTATGTTTAACCAATTTTTATCGAATTCATTAAACTGGTTATGTGCTAATTGCAGTGTTTTTAATTTTTTTAAATCGGTAATTGTAGTGGGTAAATATGTAAGTTGATTATTGTCTAATTCTAGTACCTCTAATTTTTTACAGGTCCCTATATTTTTTGGAAGATGGGTAAGGATATTTGATGATAAATATAAAAATTTAAGCTGGTTCAACTCACCAATTTCTTCAGCTATACTTGTAATTTTGTTAGTTGCTAAATCTAGCGAAATGAGTTTGTCTAATGCTGAAATTTGATTAGGAATATAACCGAGCGAATTCTGCTTTAAATTGAGACTTTCTAAGTTTTTTAAGCTGAAAATCACTTCATCCCAGTTACTTAAATGATTCCGCATTAAGTTTAAAAAAGTCAGGTTTTTAAATTTTTCTAATTCCGTTGGAATGTGAAATAAATTTTGATCTCTTAAATTTAACTGACTTACTTCATTAGATTTTTGAAGTGCAACATCAATTTTATAATACACTTTTTCGGAAAGCGGATTTGCATTTTGACTGAAACAAAAAAAACTTGCGCTAAGGCAAATAAGAAAAATAAGATTTTTCATAGATAAAAAAATTAAAAAAGGACCGGTATTTTTCAACCGATCCTTTTAGTTGTAATAAGAAAGTTTTAGTTCGCTTTTAAAACTTTGTAACGTCCTACTTGATTCCCTACTTTTACTTGAACAATAAATAATTGCTCTCCTTGAGAAAATTCAGCAAGATTTACATTTATTTGTTGTGCGCTTCCGGTAGTTTGATTTTCAGAAATATGAGCAACTGTTCTTCCTAAAAGATCAAATACTTCAATTTCAATTTCTTTTCCTGCAGTAGCATTTACTTGAATAGTTAAATTATCTTTAGTCGGGTTTGGATAAAGACTTACCATTTCAGCTAACGCATCTTTTACACCTAATGTTGAAACAGTAATGTACTGAGTTTTGCTTTCGGTGCTATTTCCTGCAATGTTAGTTGTTTTTAAGGTTACTTTGTAGGTTCCTTCAGCATCATACGTTACTGTTGGAGATTGCGCTGTTGAAGTAGCCGGAGTTCCGCCTTCAAAAGTCCACTCCCAAGAACTTGGGTCATTTGTACTTAAATCCGTAAAAGTTACAGTTTCTCCAATAGCCACGTTTACATTATCTGCAGTAAAATCGGTTTCAGGAGCTTGCATTCCTAAATTTTCTTCTAATGAAAATACTACTGTTGCCGATTGATCTAAAGTTACGTTATTAAATGTAGCATCTAACTGAGCTGCGTTATTTCCGCTAGGATGTTGTACCGAGAAAAATCCATATTTAAAATCTGGCGTAAAGGTTAATCCGGTTGGTTCAGAACCAGCAGGCATAGAAGCGAATAATTCTACATGCGGATTATTTTGCGTGTGGTCTGGACGAACAACCCAAATGTAATTGTTACCACCATCTTGTAAAACCCAAAGGTTTCCTTTATCGTCAAAAGTTAGATTGTCGTTTCCGCCACCCCAAGATTCGGTATAATTTCCTTGTGTAGATTGAATGGTATAACTCATTCCGCCAACAAATGTTTCAAAATCGGTTACATTTGTTCCGGCATCAGTAAAACGGTAAGTTCTTCCTTTTCCTTTAGCCGTAAAATAGATTTTACCATCAACCGGACTAATTTCGCAATCTTCAACACCATTAAAGTTAGTTCCTCCTAAGGCAGCAGCAGTATTTCTTATATTATTACGCTCTGCTTTAGTATCATTAGGAACTTCAATCCATTCTGCTGTTGTAGAAGTTGGATCATCTCCAGAAAGCGGTAAATCTAATTTTAAAACATATACAGTTCCTGCTGAAAGATCTCCAGGAGTATCCATTACATATTTATACACACAGTCGGTTCCGCCATCTTCGCCGTAATAAGCTGTAGTTCCGTCATTAGAAATAACTACGTTTTCATGGTTCATTCTTCCCATTGCCCATAGTTTTTCTTGACCATTTCCATAGTCCATTACTTGAGCAGTTTCAGGATCAATTTCAACTAACCAACCAACATCTTCGTACCCATCGTTATTGTTATCACCACCATTAGTAGATTCTTCAGCAGTAACTACCGTTCCCCAAGGCGTGATTCCACCAGAGCAGTTTCTAGTTGTAGTAACTAATGCTTGATTATATAAATCTACCGGTTGACTATTATCGATGCTCCATAAATTTTGTGACGTGTCTAAATGTAAATCTACAATTGAAACACCACCGGGAGTGTTTTCATGGTTTACAGATAAATGTCCTAATTCACTACTTCCTGCAGTTGGAACGTAAGCAGTAAAATCATGGTTTCCTGGCACTGTCCCGCTTCCATCGGTGTATTGTTCCCCTTGTTTAAATAATAATTGAAAGCGGTGTTCTTGTGGAATGATTAAATGATCGGTTTGCGCTGTCGGAACGATAGAAGTGAAACACCCGATATGCGAATCGTTACAATTGAAGTTTGAAGTTACTACGTTATCGATATACATATCAAATCCAAGATCTGAACTTTGCCCATCACGGTTGTGAAGCTCTACAGCGATTCTATTTACACCCTGTTGAAAAGCTGTTTTTGGCACTTCGTGAATTTGGTAGCTTGTTTCATCTGAACCACTAATAATAGTAGCCGAAGTAGTTAAATAATCTACAGGTCCGCTAGGCATATTGTCTCTAAAAACTTCCACACCATTTACATATACAATTGCTCCGTCGTCTCTTTTGATTCCGAATTCAATCATGTCTTCAAGATCAGCTAAATTTACATTGATATCTCTTGTGAAATAAGTAGTGATGAATTTATTTCCGCTATCAGGTCCGTAAGAAATTTCAGTATTTACAGGATCTCCGTAACCAAAACTTCCATAATTTCTTGACCAAGAATCGTAATCGTAACCGCTTTGATTCCAGTTCGTATTTCCTAAATCTGAACCATCATCTAAATAATTCCAAGCAGATTCTTTCTCTAAAGGAAAATCAGCAGGAGTTAAAGGCGCTAATTCAAAACTTAATTCCATATCAAAACGAAGATCAGAGCTCCCCGCGTCTCCTTGATGAATTTCAACAGCAACTACATTCGTTCCGTTTTGTAAGGTATTTGCTGTTGGAATTTGATGAAAAGTTTCTTCACTAGATCCACCAATTGCGTTAGAAGCATACGTATTGTAAGTTACCGTACCAGCAGGCATATTTAAACGAGCTACTTCGGTTCCATTTAAGTAAACAATTGCTCCATCATCTTTCATTACTTTAAAAAGTAAATCTCCTAAAGAAGAAGCATTTGTTACTTGAATTTCTTTTCTAAAATAATACGTTGGGTATTTGTTATTTCCGTCGCTTCCATAATCTATAGTAGTCGATTCAATTCCGTCGCCATAACCAAAAATAGCATTTCCAGTTGACCAAGAAGCATCGTTGTAGCTTACATCTTTCCAAGAGGTTCCTAAATCGGTACCATTGTCATTGTACTTCCAAGAACTTCCGGTTGCAATAAGGATGTTTTGCTGATTGAAAGCAAAAGAAGTACAATTAGTTTCGCTTTCACAATTTTCTTCAATTGCGCAATCAGTATCATTAGCATAGCTATTTAGTCCTAATGCAATACTGAAAAAAACTAACCATAAAGAGTAATAATTTTTTTTCATTTTAAGATAGTTAAGAGGTTAAAATTTGATGCTTCAAAAGTACTTCTATGGCTTTCTTAAAACTAAAATATTGGTTTAAGCTTCTTTTATGAAAAGGTTACTCAGGTTAGTAAATCCTAAATTGAATGTTAGGTTTGTAAACTGGATGTTAAGTGATTTTTTAATAGGGTTTGAAAATAAGCGGCTTAGCTTTTTTTGTTAAAACTAGAGGTGTCGGTTAATGATTTTATAAAAGCGATTAAATCATTTTTTTCTTGTTCAGTAAGATTTAATTCGTCTGGAGCAAGTGTTTGGTTAGTTACTTCTAAGCCTTGTCCCGCACCGCCGCCTTTGTTATAAAAATCAATAACTTCTTCTAACGTTTTATAAGCGCCGTTATGAAAATATGGAGCGGTAACTTCAGCATTTCTAACCGATGTGGTTTTAAAGGATTTTTCGTAAATCCATGCTTTTTCATTGTGAACGAGACTTTCAATTCTGCCCTCGTCCGGATCCAATTTTATATTGTTAGACTTCGGGTCTTCTAAAACGCCTAAAATTTCACTTTCAGAATCACTGTAAAATGGCGGAACTAAACCGGCAAAGGTAGGAGAGAAGTGGCAAGTGGCACAAGCTGCTTTTCCCATAAATAAATTGAAACCGCGTTTTATTGAAGGATCAGGAGCTTGATTTCTATTTCTGATATATTTATCGAACGTGCTATTCCAAGACGTAAGCGAAGCTACATAAGAAGTAAGCGCTTTTGAAAATTGTTGACGCGAAATTTCTTCTGTATTAAAAATTTCTTTAAAACCATTTTTGTAGGTTTTATCGGTTTCTAATTTTTCTAAAATAGAACTATAGGCCGTATTAAATTCATCTGAATTAAAAATTACATGTTCGGCTTGTTGCTCTAAAGTAAACGCACGCAGGTCATAAAAATACCGATCTGCATACACCGAGTTAAGTAGACTTGGAGAGTTTCGTAAAACCGTTTTTCCTTGCACATTGCTTTCTGATTTTGCTTTGCCGTCGGTAAAAGCCAAGTTAGGATTGTGACAAGAAGCACAACTAATTTTTTTATTATTGCTCAGATTTTTATCGTAAAATAATTTTTCGCCTAGTGTTTTTAGTTGCGGACTGTCTTCTTTCTCTTTTAAAGCGGTAAAAAAATAAGGGTTTAAAAATTCTGAAGAAAAAATAGAAGTACTTTCAGGATTCCAAGCTGAAGAATTTACTAAAAAATCGGGTGTTTTTTTTGATTGAAAAATCTTCAATTCTTCATAAATAGGTTCAACATGCTGCGTTAAAAATTCATAACGATCAAAAGAATTAAAATCATTATTTTCATCCAAAAAAGAAATCGCATTTTTAAAGTCGGTTAAGATTTTTTTATGTTCTTTTTGATGATGTTGCGGAGAAAATTCAGCAAAAAAGTCATGCATACTTTGTAAAGAAATACGAGCTTCTTCTAACGCATTTAGCGATCCGGGCGTGTCAAAACCACTTACGCCAAGTGTAAAAATTCTGATTAACTGCATGCGCATCGCCACAATTTCCTCTTCCGGGTTTATGTTTTTTTGCTGAATTCCGTTTTCTAATAATTTATAATGATTAAGAAGCTTTTTCGCAACCGAAGACACCAAGTTTTTTTCTTCAGTCGGATTTTCTGTATAGACCAGTTCGTCTAATACTTGTAAGCCTTCCGGCGGAACAACATCTGGTAAGGCACCGGATTTTTCAATCTGTAAAAGCGGCGCACCGTTTATATGAGAATTGACATAGTCGTGATAATGAAAATCGAGGTAGAATTCTATTTTCTTATAAGTTAAACGTGCATTTTTTACAGCTTTTTGTACTGAATCTATTTTGATTTTATCAAGTTTAAAAGCTTCAGCTGTCTGATCTAATTTTTTTAACGAAGTTTCAAATTCTTTGGTATATTGAGCAAATAAAGTTGATGTTTTTTGATAAGAATTCTTTTCGTCTGTAAATGAAAAAAAACAAGTAAGAATAGTGATTCCTATTCCTATAATATAAAAGCGAATACTGTATAGATGGTGCATGAAATTATAATTTTTTTGAACCTCCAAACCTAAATCTTACTGAAAAAAATTAGGTTAATAAATAATTATATTAGCGTTAAATAGGTAGAAAATTAAATTGTAAAATAATATGATAGAAACGGAGGAACTCCTACTTAGGCCTATTACCAGTAAAGATAATGTACAGTTTTTTAGTTATCGATCTGATGCAGAAACCAATAAGTATCAGAATTTTGTACCTCAAAAATTAGCAGAAGTTGATGCCTTTATTGCGAAAAATCCTACTGAATTTAACCAACCCAATACTTGGTTTCAATTGGTAATCATTAAGAGAGAGAGCGATAAAATTATAGGAGATATTGGTATTCACTTTATTAAAGGTGGCTTGCAATGTGAGATTGGTTGTACTTTGGCAAAGCAATATCAAGGGAAAGGTTATGCCTTCAGAGCCATGAAAATATGCATAGATTTTTTGTTTTGTACATTAGATAAACATCGCATAACAGCTTCTGTGGATCCCAAGAATAGTAAATCAATTCAACTTTTAGAGCGATTAAAATTTAGAAAAGAAGCTCATTTTAAAGAAGCTTTACTGATAAAAGGAGAATGGGTAGATGATGTAATTTATGGACTACTTAAAGAAGAGTGGGTGGCGTAATTATTGGATTAGAAATTAAGTTTTGAGTTTTATGAATATGAAATATAAACACCTTATAAGATTACTTGTGAAATGCATTTTTTTATACTTAATGTTTTCTTCTTGTAAAAAAGAGTACAGCTGTCTTAAAAAAATACACTTTGAAAGAAATAATAAAGCCGTTGGTGCAGATGTATTAGAATTAACGTTTTACTCTACTATTTCTCCTGCAAAAGAGAAAATTGTTGGAGAATTAAAATTTGAGGATCATAAGATTTCTTTTGGAAGTTATAGTATTACCAAATTTAAAGAAAATTTATATCAAGTTGAATATATGACTTCTGAATTTATAGGTGTTCCAGAAGAAAAAGTTGATAAATTAATTCAAAACAAAAAATTAATAGTCAACATTGAAAATAATTTTTTTGGTGAGGTCAATCAGGTAATGAAATGTCTTTAAAAACGAAATTTAACTTATGGTACTAAAAGAGATAAATTTGATTAGAGAGTTAAAGAGAAAATTTATTTTTACTATTATAATTGTTTTGTTGATTTCTTGTATAGATAAAAAACAGAATGAGGTCATAAATAATGAGTCAGAGGTTGTTTTTTTTCTAAAAAATGGAAAAACAGGTGAATTTAAAGTTCAAGAATTAGATTCTATAGAAAATGTTTATTTAATACTTGTAACTAATAAAAATGGTTCATTTAAGATATTAACTTCTAAATTGGAAAATCAACAGGGTTGTGAAAAAATTAAAATAGGTAGTTATTATAATTTTGATTTAAGAAATGTTTTTGATGATCAAATAAATGCTGTAGAAATAGATGGTGTTTTATATAATGGAGTAGAAGTTCCCCTAGAAAAAGACGCCAAAACCGATTTGTATTATTGTTCAAATTTAGCGGGTCTTTGCTTCATTGAACAGAAAAAGTGATACTGTTTTTTAGCTCCTTCGTTAGCGTTCTACTGAATTTATGAAAAACAATTTATGCTTTAAAATATTAAAAGAGTCGTAAAAAATGTAACGTGTATAGACGAAAATACAGGTTGATGAATTTTTGAGTTGGATAAACATCGGTAATAGCTTCTGTTAACACTGAAAGTATAAAATCAATTTTACTACTAATAAAGTTGATAAGAAGTAGTTAATGAAGAGGGTGTGAATGAGTCGAAGGGATATAATTTTTATTAAATTTAACACAATATTAACTTAATTATTATTTAGTTATATCTTAATTAGTAGATTAAGTGTTAAATGTTTAACATGTTTTAATATTTGAAAGCTGTTTTATCTTATGGATTATCGTAATTTTTTATATATCTTTTTTTTTCTTTTCGGTTTTTTTAGTATTGCTCAAAATTTTCCCGGTGGGGTTACAGGAGCAGAGGTGTGGTTTGTTGTAGATCATAATATGATGGCAAATGATCAATTTCTTAATTACAGTCAATCGAATATTATAAAAGAATTAAATAATTGTGGTAATATAGATAAGGATTATATTAATTTTAATGAAGCTATTGCTACAGATAAATTATGTTTGTCTTATATTGCTTCGTTAGAAAATTCTATTGCACGAAATGTGTTTTTTGTTGGAGTTCCAAAAAATTAATCAGTTGCTTATTCTAATGTAGCTACATCTTGGCGAAGTGATTTTAATCAACAAACTTATCCTCAAATTGCTTCTTCTGTAAAAAATCAATTTGGTCTCAGTAATCAAAATTCTTTTTTGGATGAACTTTCTTCCTCCTATAGTAGTGTAAATAATGCCCAAGTTAATTTTTATCATTGGAACAAATATCGATTACAGGAAAAATATAAAAGTCATGGAAGAGAAGGAGAGACTCAATTCTATATAGGTAAGCAATTTGTTCTTCCTTCAAATGACAATTCTCAAGCTGATTTTAATGGCAAATTTCCAGAATATATTTCCTTTCCACATGAATTAAACCCAAACGAACGAAATCGAGTTGAATCATATTTAGCCTTAAAGTATGGTTTGACTTTGGAAGAAGTGTCTTACCGGAATGCTATAAATATTGTCTTTTGGAAAAAAGAAAATTATAATATTTTTCATAAGCGTATTTTCGGTATAGGACGCGATAAGATTTCTAATTTGAATCAGTTAATTAGTGAAAGTACGCATAATTTAGATTTTTTAACAGTTTCAGTTGGTGAGTTTGCTGATACTAATAAAGAAAAACAGGCTCAAGTAAATATTCCTGATAATAATTTTATTGTATTTGGAGATAATGGAGGAGGTTTAAGTCCAGGAACTCAAAATGATGTTGGTGTGAGATTATTACAACGTAAGTGGCTTTCTCAAAATACCGGTAAAGAAACAAGTAGTTTTCCTTTATTTTTCAAATTGAATATAGCTCCTTGGCTCTCTGTTTTATCTGATCCAGAAATTAAATTATGGATGCTTCACGATAAGAATGTAACCAATCAGGAATTATCTGATTTCAATAACAATTATGTTGACTATTACGAGCCTGATGATATAACCTCAAGCGGATATGCGATTTTTGAAAAAAAATATTTTGATCCGGATAGTAGTTATTACGATCAGTTTACTTTCGGTATTGGTCCAGAAATAATAGTACAGGTTCGTTTTCCACCTGACCAATGTAATAGACCTAAATTAAATGCTGAGGTGGTGATTACTGGAGGGAAAGCTCCTTATAATATTATGATACATGGACCTTATAATTATCACGAAGAATTTAATATATCAAACAATACACTAAATCTACAGGATTTGTCTGCTGGTGATTATACGGTGGTAGTAACAGATGTTAATCATGTAGAAGCGGAAACAGAGTTTGAAGTTGTACCTACACAGATAGAGGTTGATTTAGGTCCTGACTTAACTTTAACAGCTAGTCAGTCACAGATAATTTTAGATGCAGGACAAGGGGTTAATGATCCTGAAGCAACCTTTGAGTGGTTCAAAGATAATGCCTCTTTAGAGCATTATGAGTCAGAGTACACTGTTGAAGAGCCGGGAGAATATAAAGTTATTATTACAAGTGGAAATAGGGCCTGTGAAGTATCTGATAGCATTTTGATTGAATACGAGTTTTCAGGAATCTTTGAAACGGAGGTGATATGTGAAGAAAATCAAGGTTTGTTGTTTGGAGAATTATTGGGGGGTGTCCCTAATTATAATGTTAAAGTGTTTGATATAAATAATAATGAAATCAATAACTTGCCAACCAACGGACAAATAGAGTTGTATTTAAATTATGGAAGTTATACTCTCAAATTCGAAGATGCAATTGGAAATACTTTCGAAGAACAGGTTGTTATAGAAGATCCTTTAGAAGGAATCGATTTGGATATTTACTCTCAACTTTCTGCACAGTGTCAACTCACCTATGAGCCTTCTTCATCTTCATATCCTTGGCTCGCGGGAGGTTGTGTGGCAATACCTATAATTCTTGATGCTTCTCTTTTGGTAAGTAATCCAAATGTAGAATATGAGTGGTCATATACCAATACAAGCGGGTTTTGTAATGTGACAAATGAAGTATTCAGTTCTAATCCTACTATTGAAATTAATGATGCTATTGGACTAGATGAATGCGGTGGAGGCCATCATGAAATTACAATAAAGATTACTAATACTTTAACGGATTGTTATATTTCTCAAACCTTTGCTTCAAAATCATATTGGTCACCTGAGGTTGAGCCTACTTCGTTAACACAAGAAAATGAAATTTCCACAGCAAAAAAGAATGGAGAGGAGAAAAATTCTTATTTGACTACTCGAGTTTATCCTAATCCTAGTGATCCTGATAACACATTCTATCATGAAGTAAGTATAAACGAAAAAACAGATGTTAAAGTTGAAGTATATACAGTTGCAGGCTCATTGCTGTTTCAAACAAATTTAACAGGTGAAAGTTTTTATCAACTTCCCCTTAACCTCTCAACTTCCGGTGTATATTTTATAGTAACTACATCAAATCAAACTGTCAAAACCGATCGATTAATTATCCGATAATTTTATTTTATGAAAGTTAATTTTTTTAAGAAAATAAGGACTTCCTACATAGCAAGCACCTTAGGAACAACTATACTGAGTAATATAATGGTTTTTGGCCAGCCAATTTTACAACTTCATTCTTTGGTAGAAACTAAATTGCCACTTGAAAATAATGTGATAAAAATAATAGAAAGCCCAAAATTAAAAGAAGAAAAAGAAAACAAGATTTTTTGGGCTAAGCAAGGAGAAGGGAAAATAGGAATGTTTAGCTCCAAAGATGTTGAAAATCCCTCAGATAACCTTTTTATTGTAGACATTCCTGAAAATATAAGTATTGAAAAATATACAGTGAAATTACATTATGATTTATATGGATTGTCTGAAGCAAATCAAACCACAAAAAGTATTAATAACGAAGTAGCTTATGGAGGGGTTTTACTGGAAAAGAATAAGGTCTGGAAAAGTGTAAGTGAAGAAATTCCACCTACAAGCTTAAAAAAGGGGAAAAATGAAATTTTCTTTTCTAGAAGGAGGGATTTAGCATATCAATATAATATAAAAAAACTTAGAGTTGAGCTTATTCCAAAAAATAAAGATCTAATTCATTTAATTGATTCACTAGTAAGTTATAATGGAAAACTTTCTGTATCAGGCTATTCAGCTAATAAAAACTTAAGCTTTTTAGAGATAAATGGAAGAAAAGCGACCTTAGTTAATGGGAGGTTTGAAATCCTTATTGATTCGGTGCCAAGCTCACAAGCAAGTTTAAAAATTAAATATAAAACAGCGACGGGGCAATTAAAACAAGAATTATTTCCTATATCACATACAAAATCTTCCTCATTAATTTATTTTGATGAAGATGGTGATCATTTAGAAAGCGATGACATAACTGTTAATGAAAGTAAAGAAAACTCATTTTATGCTGCAAAGTTAAGTCCCGGAGATTATTCTAAGAATAGACAATTTAAGTTAACGGTTAAAGGGCTTTATTTTAAGGATATTCGACCTTTAAACCCAGATCTTGTAAATGTGACAGAAGGAAAGTTTTTAGCTTACCGGCTTAAAAGGAAAATTAATAAAAAGGATAGTCTTTCTTTTAAACTTCATTTAAAGTTTGATACAGGCAAAATACCAAATGGATATTCTCCGAAAGATATACGAACTCTTTACTACAATAGAACACAAAAAAAATGGAAACCTTTACCTATAGATAGTTTAGATTACAAAAAAAAAGAAATCATATCTACTATATATAATGAAAATGAAACAGATTATATTAATGGTATTATAAAAACTCCAGAATCTCCAGAAACCGGTAGTTTTACTCCAACTATGCTTTCAGATATGGAGTATGCAAACCCTACATCAGGGGTAGTAGGTATAGCGCCTCCTAAGCCCAATAATAGAGGAACGCTACAGACTACGTTTCCTTTGAAAATACCAAAAGGAAGAAATGGAATGCAGCCATCCCTACAGGTTTCCTATAATAGTGAAGCAGGAAACGGATGGATGGGAATCGGTTGGAATATAACAACTCCCTCCGTTAGCTTAAATACAAAGTGGGGCGTCCCCCAGTTTATTGAAGGAAAAGAATCAGAACTATATATACTAAATGGAAATGACCTTGTCATAAAAGAAGGAAACAGTTATACGAACCCTCATCGGCAAACTAGTATATCCCGCTCCCCTAACAGAAGATTTTACAAGAGGATAGAAGGGGAATATCAAAAGATCATCCGACATGGCGATCAAATTCACAATTATTGGTGGGAAATAACCGATAGATATGGAAATAAACAATATTATGGAGGGGATCCAGATCAGGGAGTAATTGAGAATTCGGTTATACGGACGGAAGAAGGTGCCATTGCTCACTGGGCACTTTCAAAAAAAGAAGATCCTTTTGGTAACACTGTGAACTATACTTATCACAATGCTCAATCTACAATTAGTGATGGACAGTCTGGTCAATTTCAAGGGCAAGAATTCTATCCGAAAAAAATAGAATATACCAAACATCCTTCCTTAAACAATTTTTATGAAATAGAATTCAAAAGAAACTCTTATTCAATACCTAGCAGTAGTAGTGTGACACGTAACGATAAAATAATAAATGCTAGAAAGGGATTTATACAGTTTACTGATGACTTGCTGACGGAAATTCATGTCTCCTATATTGAAAATTCAGTTAGTCAACGAATAAGGTCTTATAAATTTGAATACCAACCTGTAGCGTTTAAAAAAATGCAATTAAACAGTATTGCTGAGTTTGATGCTAATGATGACCTGTTTTATACTAATACCTTGGAATATTATGGTTTAACATCAGGAGATGAAAATAATCTATATGGTTCTGAGACTATATATGCCGGAAATAACGATAATTGGATTACTACTGATGCGTCAGTTTTGTTAATGTCTGGAATACCGTCGAGCATGATTTTACAAGGATCATCATTGGGTACTTCTAAATCTACGGGAATATCTGGCGGTATAAGAGTAGGTGTTGGTTTAGGTTCGAACGTTTTCTCAAAAGGTAAATCAGCAGGTGGTACCATTAGCTTTAGTAAAAGTTGGCAACAAGGACTTATCTCTTTATTTGATGTTAATGGAGATGGTCTGCCTGATAAGGTTTTTAGAGATAATAATGATGTGCTTTACAGAGAAAATACAGGGAATGGTTTTAGTAATACTGTATACAATTTGAATGGAATAGATCATTTTAATACAGTAGAATCACGCACAACTTCTGGTGGATTTGATGCAAGTTTTTTTGGCGCAAGTATTGGGAAAAGCTGGAGTAAAACTCGTATAAGAACAGAGAATTTTTTTGTTGATAGAAACGGAGACGGGTTACCGGATATCGTAAATGGGGGAAGGTTTTTATTTAATACTGCTAGTAATGGAAATTTTCAAGAGAGAAGTTTTAGTAGTGATATTGGGACATCAGAAAATTTTATTGAAAGTGGAACATTAGACCCTTCTCTACTTGATAATATAACCTTGCCTACAAAATTAGAATTAAGAGAAGAAAACCCACAATTTGATGTGGTAAAAATATGGGAAGCTCCTTATGAAGGGGTTGTAGATATTAGTAGTGTAGCAAAAATGGAGAGTGTGGCTCCTAATGAAGAACAAAATATTTTTAGGTTCACACTAGAAAAAGCTACAGCTGAAAGTACCGGAGAAGCTAATATTATAGCAGATGCCTCAGGTTCTTCCCAAGATGTTTTAAGTGCTGCAGGAACTAGCAAAACCCTAAACTATAATAATATTTACGTAGACAGAGGGGATATGTTGTTGTTTCGTACACATAATAAAAAAAATGGTTCAGGTGGGATTGCAAGTTGGAACCCTACAATAGAGTATGACTTGAGTAATTCACCTGTTTCTTTATCTTCGCTAAATTATACTGATGAAAATGGAAAGAGTAATTTAGTATTTAATTCAAAGGAAGACTTTTTATTGACTAACGGTAGTATGTACGAGGTGACTGGGGCTTCAGCGGTATCAGTTGATATGAATACAGCAAGTCTTAATTGGAATGCAAACGATTTTACTGATGATATTGAACTCCATGTAAAACGTATAAGGGTTAATAGTGAAGGGGAAGAAGTGAATGTATATCCAAATTCCTGGTCTATGACCTACAATCACAAAACAGGTAATTTTGGACCTTCTTTAAATCCAAGTATCACGTTAAATACACCCACAAATTATCGGGAAGCTTTTTATTTTTATATAGAGAGTGATTCTAATATAGAATGGGATAATATAAATTGGCAACCTTCAATTACACTTACGAAAACTCAACAGCAACAAACTTATTATGAAACATATTATGCTCCTGTAGATCATAAAATATACAATTATCGTTTAATACCATTCTCTCATCGGATAAATAATTCCGAATTCCCCCAACCCAATATCATTGAAAATCCTGAAACAGGTTTAGATGATGGTGATGAACCGCTCATAGAGGTAAGTCATAATTTAAATGGGACAACTATGGATTATGACCTGTTAGATGACGAAGATTTTCCCTTAGAGATAAGCTTAGTGTTAAAAGAAGAAGTCAATGGTACTATACAGGTGTTAGACAAACGAAAATATACAATTAATCAATATATCTCAGGAGAGTATACTTTAACATCTTCTGCTTCCACGCCTATTACTATTTCAAAAAATAAGATAAATGAAATGGATAATCTCTTTATAGGTTTATACAGTAAAAATAATAATGTTAACTCGCTTCTTTTGAATAGTACATCGCCTCATCTTAAATTAAAATTAGTACCTGCTGAAGAAAGTCAACAATCTTGGTCTTCAATTGTTTTGGAGCATCCTTTTTTTACCGCAAAGCCAAATAAATTTGGTAATGCATATCGAGGTTGGGGGCAATTTCTTTATAATGGTGCTCTTAAGTTAGAGCGAAATGATGAGGGGGATGTTGAGTTTCAAAATAATGGAACCCCTGAAATAGATACTTTTTTTGGTGAAAGCTCAAATGGAGCTGTCAAGCCTATTGATATGGGCGTTTTTGAAACCTCTAATCAAAATGGTGGTATAGAGGATATAGATGAGGAAACCTCTTTAGAAAATATGGAAAACGGTGATATTGGAGATTTTGAAATGTTTCCAAGATATTCTTTATACACTCAAGATTATGAGTATATTCAAGGAACACCTAAAAATGAGAAATATATAAGTACTGGTATAGGGTCTACTTATGGTGTGGTGAACAATAAGTTAGAAGAAAAATTAAGTCGTTTTGGAGAAGATAATATTTTAGAATTATATTTAGATCCTAATTCGTTGGGTGATGTGCCGGCAGGTGTTTTTATTGGTTTAAAACAATTTTCTATTTCCAAAGGTAACACTACTTCCGCAGGTTTTTCTGCCTCATCAGGTTATGGAGGTTCTGCAAATCATAGTGAAGCAGAAACAAATATTTTAAATCGTTATATTGATTTAAATGGAGATCGTTATCCTGATATGGTGACTGATAAAAGAATACAGTACACTAATGCTTTAGGAGCTTTATCACTTACTCATTTAACTGGACAAAACTTTAATATCAAAAATGAAAGTGAAGGCTGGTATGCTGGCGCTACATTAGGGCTTTTACAAAATTCAACAGCATCAGACAATAAGGATGAAGCTGCCCCTCCTTTTCCTTCTTACGGAGTAAATTTAACGAGTTCTGCCAGTATATTAAACCCAAATAGTTCGCAGGGTAGTACAGGCTTAGGCGGAAATATCTCTGATTCGAATAATAAAGTTATTTGGCTTGATATGAATGGAGATGGCTTACCGGATAAAGTTTCCATTAATAAAGGAGATAATAACGATAAGGTTTTGGTAAATTTAAATAGAGGCTATGATTTTTTAAGTGAGAGTATAGAGTGGGGGGAATATCCGTCTACAAATACCAGTAAAAGTGAGACAGGGGGTGCCAATGCATCTTTTTCACCTGATCCCTATGGAAGTATTGGTTTTGGGGCAGGTTTTAAACTCTCTGAAGCGAGTAGAAAGTGTCTTTTTATCGATGTAAATGGAGATGGGTTATCAGATTTAGTATACGATAATGGAGGTAATAATTTTAAATATAAACTTAATTTGGGTGATTCATTTTCAAATAATTCTTACACGTTTTATAATGGATCATTAGGAAAAAATCTGTCTGTTAGCGGCAATGTGTATGGTACGATTACAGGGGGAGTGGCTTTTGCTATATTTGGTGTGGGTTTTAAAGCTGTAATAAGTCCTTCAGGGGGCACTTCGGCGGGTTTCAATCAAACTAATAAAACTATTCAGGATATTGATGGAGACGGTTTTCCCGATCTTTTAGAAAAGGATGATAATAATACAAATTTAAAGGTTAGAAAATCAGGGATAGGAAAAAATTACCTTCTAAAAAAGGTAAATACTCCTTTGGGAGGCTATTGGGAGGCTACCTATGAGCGCAAGGGAAATACGTATACGATGCCTCATAATAAATGGGCGTTGAGCTCCATTATAACAAATGATGGTTTTGATGAAGATGAAATTAACGAATTTGAATTTGACGAGACCTTAACGACTATGAAGTATGAAAATCCATTCTATCATCGCCGTGAACGTGAATTTTTAGGATTTGAAAAATTAATCATCGAACAACGGGAGCCTAGTGGTCCACGCTATCGATATACAGAACGAATTTTTCATAATAAAAACTATTATTTAAAAGGTGCAGTTAAGGAAATTAATAGCTATGGAGAGGATGAAGAGTTGATTTCTAAAACAGAAACCTTATACAATATTTTAGACCCCGAAAATCCAATTGTTAATTTAAATGCCAATGAAAGTAATAATTACCTCCAAGCTAGTCTTCTAAATCAATCAGAGCAATTGCTTGATCAATCTAGATTATTCATAGCAATAGCAAAAAAAATAAGTACTTCATATGAAGCAGGAGGAAGTTTAAGTTTGGTTGAAGAGTTTAGCGCTTATAAAGACGGGAACCTAACGGAATATAAAAATTATGGATCAGAACCGGAAGATGCTTACAAAACGGAAATTACTTATGCTCCTGCCGGCTCTTTTTATTCTATAGAAAATGCTTTAGGATATCCGGAAGAAATAAAGGTTACTTCATTAAACTCAGGAGAAGAGCTAAGGTCTAGACAAGCTACTTATAATCCAAAGGGGAAATTAGCAAGTGTTTTTACACTCCTAGAAGACGAAGAAATAAACAGAACATTTTTTACTTATAATAATTTCGGGCTTTTAAGAAAGATTAATGAACTGGACAATCAAAATGATGCAGGAGAAAATTTTGAAAAACGAATTAATTACGATTCTGAAGTAGCAACTTATCCTATAGAAGTCAATAATTCTTTTGACCACCATTCCAATACTATTTATAATGTTTTATTCGGAATTCCGGTTTATACTACCGATACCAATGATCAATCAATGCGTACTCGAATTGATGATAGAGGTAGAGTGGTAGAGATAACCGGTCCTAATGAATTAGCCTTTGAGAATGAAACGGGGCAAAAAAGTTGGACTATTCGAACTGAATATGAAAAAGAGTATGAGACTCAACCCACTTTAGAAAATCAACTAGCAGGCCTTAATTCTGAAGATTATGTGGTGGATGCAAAAGGAAGTTTTATAGCAGAAAGTCCGGATGCCCAACATTATGCAATTACTCGCCATAATGATCCGTTAATATCCAATAACCAGTTTTTAACCATTAGTATTGTTGATGGGCTTGGAGAGGCTATTCAGCAAAAAAAGAGTCATATGACGAATAATACCATGACATGGATGGTAAGTGGAAAAAAAGTAAAGGATGAGTTTGGCAGAGTTACAAAAGTTTATTTACCAACTAATGATAGTAATTCTTATCCAACGAGTTATACAAGCACGCTTTCTAGTAATGCATTATCTTATGATATAAGTTCTTCACCGGATAATCCATCAACTTTTACGACTTTTAAGTATGACGATCGGGATCGTAAAACCGAAATACGAAAACCCGGTGAAAGCGAAATAACATCAATAAATTATGATATTGAAGGTGATCGATTTACAAAAACCATAAATAATGAGTTACAACAGACTCAAAAAATATTTACAGATATACGAGGTAGAAAACGTAAAACAATTCAAAACGAGCAAATAAAAACAGAATTTGCCTACAATGCCATAAATGAGCTTACTAGTGTCTTACACAATAATAATTATAGAACCAATTATTTGTATGACAATGCAGGACGTAATATAGAAATACAGCATCCTGATCGTGGTGTTGTCAAAATGAAATATGACAATGCTGGTAATCTAATTGAACATCAAACTTCTAACTTATTGGAAAACAGTAGTGCTATAGAGTACGTATATGATTTTGGTCGTTTAGAGGAAATAAACTATCCAAATAATCCTGAAAATAATGTGGTTTATACTTATGGAGAAGAAGGAGATCCTCTTGCAGAAGAAGAAAATGCCGTCGGAAGAATATTGTATCAGGAAGATGCTTCGGGAGTTCAAGCTTTTGGTTATGGTAGAATGGGTGAAATTACCAAAAACCTTCGCTCAATTGCAGTAGGAGGTGCGCATTCTTATTGGTTTTTTACACAATGGGAATATGATAGCTGGAACCGTGTAAAAGAAATTGTTTACCCAGATCAAGAAAAAGTCCACTATCATTATAATGAAGCGGGTAACCTAAAGTCAATAAGTAGTGAAATACTCACCTATTCGGTGCCCAACAATATAATTAATGATGTTCAATATACACCGTATGGCGAGCAAGACTTTATAGAATATGGAAATGGAACAACTACCACCTACACCTATGATAATCGTAGAAGAATGGAAACTGTTTCTCATCAATTTTCAAATTTTGGAATTCAAAATACGTATACGTATGATGAAATTTCAAACATAACGGCTATAGCTACTCAGAACCCTCAGAATAGTTTGGTTTCTCAAGGGCAATTAGGTGGGCCGGTAACCTATAATTTTAAATATGATGTTTATAATAGATTAGAGTATTCGGATGGAAAATATACAGGTCCTAATGATTTAATGAATTCCCAAAATCCGGAATATTTACGGCAAGAATTTGAGTTACATATGAAATATAATGATAATCACAGCATCATTCAAAAAACACAAACTCAGCGGCAAGGAATAGTAGGCGACCACGGGCAGACAATGTCTAATGCGGATATTGTACATAAAACCAGTTATCAACTAGATTTTGAAGAGTATACAACTGCTAATTTAATATCGAGCAGTTATGGCTATATGCAACCAGGAGCCCCACGATTGATTAAGGAAGAACCTACAGGTGTAGGCTGTTGTAATGGAGAGAACGACCCGCGTAAAAAAGAGAAATCAGTAGAATATGATAAAAATGGAAATCAAACTGAAATTATTGAGAAAGTAGGGGAGATGGAAATTAGCCTTAGGAATAATGTATGGGATGAAGAAAACCGTTTAATAGGGGTAGATTTAAATCCTGAAGATGAAACAAACCATCCGGTTGCGGTTTACACCTATGATGCAGGAGGTCAACGTGCGATTAAGTATAACCTAGATCGTATAGATGTTTTTTCCAATTCAAAAAAAGTTGGTCAAAACAAGGGTTTTAATGTAATGATTTATCCTAGTGGATTACTTACCGCAAAAATCTTACAAGACACAGATCCCGCTAAGACAATTCGCTATACTAAACATTATTATAATGGTAGTCAACGAATAGCAAGCCGATTAGGCACTATGAAAGAAGAATTAGGGCTTTACCCTAGAGATTTATTAGATAATAATAGCATCATGCCCGAATTAAATGAAAACCCTATTCGTGGATTAAGTAACCAACGAGTTAACGGAGCCGGAAATATAATTCAAAATTTATATAGTGAATTTAATATAGATATTCCTATACCTAGTCCAATTGTTGAAGGTTATATTCGTAAATTTGAACATGATCCGGCACTCTTAGGAACTTTTTACTTTCATAGTGATCATCTAGGATCTTCTAATTATATTAGTAATAAATTAGGAAATGTTAGCCAACACATGGAATATTTACCATTTGGAGAAATGTTAGTAGAAGAACATACCAATTCTAATAACTCTCCGTTTAAATTTAACGGGAAAGAGCTTGATGAAGAAACCGGTAACTACTATTATGGGGCGCGTTATTACGACCCAAAATGGAGTATGTGGTTAAGTGTTGACCCGTTGGCGGAGGAAATACCGAGTTGGTCGACATATGCCTATACGTTTCAAAACCCTATTAATTTTACTGATCCTACTGGAATGATGGGTGAGGGAACCGAAGATGATTATCTTTTAAATGAAAACGGTACTTTTACCTTATTAAATAAAACCGAAACTGCAGATAGGGTTTTTAATAAAGATGGTGATTTTGTAGAATTAGAATACGATGGTCAAATAAAGGATAAAAAGAAATATGGAAATTCATCGTATTTAAAAATATCGGATGAGTCAGTCTCTATGGAGGCATTTGAATTTTTTGCAGAGAATTCTAATGTCGAATGGGGAGAAGTAATTACTGATGAATATTCTTATCTTTTGACAGACGAATCCCCATTTAGTGTTAATACTGGAGGGTTTGCTTATTCTCGTTTAGATAAAGGGGAGAATGTTAAAGAAATAAATCACTCTCATCCAGTTCACTATATAGGAGGAGGATTACCTAGTGGTTATGGACATAATACTACGAAAAATAATTTAACTACTCAAAAAGACCCTTACAATAATTGGGGAGATTGGCAAAGTAGAAATGATTTAATTAACGGGTTTTATAATGACAAAACTTATTATCCAGGATTTGGAGATAAAGCAAGTAGTATTATTAGTAGAGTTTACAATACAAAAAATCAAACATATATTCAATATGGAGAAAATAGAGCTCATAAAATTATACGTAGATAGATTCCTTATATTAATATTTATGTTATTAGCGGTTTCTTGCAAATCCCAAATAAATATTTTTGCTGATGTTAATGGAATAAAACCAACTCATTCTATAAGTAATAATTATATTGCTGATATTTTAGATTCTTTATATAGCATTGATGATTTTTCTAATTGGCAAAAATCATCAAAAAAACTTTTGTTGATTAGTTCTGTTAAGCAAGATGAAACTATTTTATTTAGAGTGATTCCTACATATAGAGAAAAATATGCTGTTCCGTTACTCTCTAATAATTATAACTCCTATTTTAAATATAAAGATGTTTTTATAATATATTGGGGAAAAGAATTAGGGCTAAAAAAAAATAAAGATACATCTATACAATTGATTTTTAATGATAAAGAGTTGAGAGTTATTAAAAATGGTGAGTACTATGGTTGTGAATTTATTTTAAACAATCATTCTCTAACACTTAAGAAAAAAAGTTATTTTGAGGAAATACTTTTAAGAAAATAATATGAGGTAACGGTAGGTAAGGTAGGTAACGGTTCAAATTGGCACTTTGGGAAGAATAAATTATAATATGCAAAAAAATAATTTTCCTTATAGTTGTTTTTAGGAAGTTTAAAAGCCTTTGCAGTAATGTAAGGGCTTTTTTAGTTACATAATACTTTGAATCTTTCTTTTGGCGATAAAAGCATCAATAACAGAAAATATTTGTAGACGGTCATCCTCATTAAACTTGGAGACTTCTAAGATGCGTTGCTGTATGGTCTTGTCAATTTGCACATCTGCCTTTCCAGTAAGGTAATCAAGGCTTAATTCAGTATGTCTAGTTAGCTATAATTGCCCCATATATACACTTATGGAAGCATTTTCTTGTTTAGGACAGAGATAACCTATCCAAAGATGAAAATCTGTAAAAGAGCTCCACACTTCAGGAAGAACAAAATGTCCGTTTTTGGATTTCCGAAAACCTAGATTATCGAAAAGTTTAAATTTATGTGTGTCGGGTTGGTAAACAATGGCAAATAGACGATCGTTTTTATTGGCCAGTGCTTGATCATTATTAGCACTCCAGGTTACATTAACCCCTAAAGATCCGATCCGTTGCAGCTGTAGATGTTCTGGTATTCTGAGATCTCCATAACTCATTAAACATCGTGAATAATCTATTGTATATCCGTTCTTATTGGAAATAACTCCGTGGCGTAAATAATAAGATTTTAGGCTATTAAAAACAGGTTTGTTCTTTTGTAATGGGAAATAAGTTTTATTCAATATCATCCTTGCGGGTTTTAAAAAATGCATGACCGCTTTCATTTTACTTTGTTGTAACTGCTGTGGTTTGGTACGTTTAGCGGTACTCGGACTAGGTAAACTACATACATAATTACCATATTTGCCTTTTTTAAATACTAAAGATCCTGCTTTGCCTGATAGCGAACCTAACGGATTATCTATTAATCGTGCCATAAATACATGCTTTAAAAATAACAACTCCTAAATATAGACAAAAACAATCGTTATCGTATAAACTTTTTACATGAAATATATAGGCAAGGTATAGATATAGCGCTACTTATTCGAGTTTACTCCGTATTTAGCCCGTAAATAGAGACTTTATTCGAATAAAACTCGAAGCAGTATCGGATTAGTAGCGAATTAAATATAAAGTTGCTATGAAGAAGGCTTGTAATAACTATAAAGAAATTCTAAAAAACTTAGAGATTTTGATCGGTTTGTTACGCTTATCATTCAAAATATATTCAATAATTTTTATATAAATTCGTTGATAGTGAGCAAATAAATAATAAAACAGCTAAAACACAAATTGTTTGTAAACGATACGTGTATTTTTGTAAGTTTAAATTATTCTTTTATGGTGTTATCTGATTTTTTGAATTGACGACATCACATTCAAAGTAGTAGAGAACTTTAAGATGTTCAATTGTTTATTATAGCTTTCGGAAATAGAAGGCATGACAAAAATGAGGTGTTGGGGCTTTGTGGCTTGGCAAAAATGAATCTGTCGCCTTCTGGGCTAATGTACTCACTAACACGAAAGCTTGTCCTGTAGAAAACTATCCTAATAATCTTGAGAGACAACTGAACAGATTTGCAAATCCCATTGAATATGTTTTTTCAATTTAACATCTAGATTTTGTGGTACAAAAAATAAGGAATGTCTACAGGTAGGTGGTAGGGAGTAAAAGTCTTTACAAAAGTCAAAGCTTATTTATGATATATCAACAAAGCAAGGCGCAGAAGAAATAGAATGAGTTCTCCCGTATGTCATTAATAGCAGGAAAGGTAATTTGTTGGATCTTACTGCTTTTATAAGTTATATTAGCTATATTATATCACCAGCCTCATTGAAAACCTAAGCGCTAAAAACAGAAAGTATATCAAAAAATAAATTATTAAAGATTATCTCCTACCTATGATCTTAGGTGATTCCTATAATTCTATCGGGATTATATATATGACAACAAAGGAAACCACTAAGAAGTGGTCATTGCCTATAAGAAATTGGGGCCTTATATTAAATTAGTTCCTTACGATTTATGAAAGAAGGGTTAGACTTTTTAAAGTCTAACCCCTGTTACTTTCTATTTACATACTTTAATTAGATAGTCCTTTTTTACTTTTTTTTATCTATTTTTCAACCGTTATTTTTTAATTATCCGAAACACCGAACGTCTATTCTCTTGGTATTGCTCTTCACTACAATTATCGCAATCTATTTTCGGCTTTGACTCTCCAAAGGCTTCCCAGCTAATTCGTGATTTATCTATCCCTTGAGAAACTACATAATCTACTGTACTTTTAGCTCTTCGCTCTGACAACTGTTGATTGTAAGCCGCTGATCCACGCTTATCGGTATGTGCTTCTACTTTAATTTCCATCTCTGGGTGCTTCTTCATCACTCCTACAAGCTTATCTAATTCTAAAGCCGCTTGTGAACGAATCGTAGCCTTATCAAAGTCAAACATAATCGGGTTTAACACAATCTCTTCTTCTTTGATGATTGGCTTTATTGGTGTTAGCTCTATCGTTACTGCTATTTCTCCTTCTTCATCTTTAGATACTAACTCTGAGTTACTTTTGTACTTAGGTGCGTTTACCTGAAGTGTATAATCACTTCCTGCTACAAAAGTAAAGTTTGTAGATCCGCTTGTACCAGTCATCTTAGTTCCCATCTCTGCTTCTTCATCATTATAAGTAACAACCTCTGCATTAGCAACAGGTGCTCCGGTCTCCGCATTGATCACCTTCACCATAATATCGATTTCTTCGATAGGTTGTAATTGAACTACACGATAAATATTATCACTAGCGGTTTGTGCATCCTCAGCTAAACCGCCTCGATTAGAACTTACATAACCTTTCTTATCTGAAGTACTAAAGCTAAATGCAAAATCATCACCATTGCTATTAATAGGCTTTCCTATGTTTTTTACCTCTCCAAAACTACTCCCATTCGCCTTCGCATAAAACACATCTAAACCGCCTATTCCTAACTGCCCGTCACTAGAAAAGTAAAGCGTCCCTTTTTCATCTATATAAGGAAAGCTATCTCTTCCTTCCGTGTTTATTCCTGCTCCAAGATTTTGAGGCTCTCCTAAAGAACCGTCTTCAGACACAGACACTTTATACAAATCAGACTGTCCCATTCCTCCCGGCATATCACTAGAGAAATAAAGCGTTTTTCCATCAGCACTTAATGCCGGATGTCCGGTAGAGTACGCTGAACTGTTAAACGGAACAGATTGAATATCATCCCACTCTCCATTAACTAATGTTGCACGGAATAATTTTAACTGACCCACTCCTTGTTCATCTTCTTCATAATCTCCATCTAAATAATCATTACGCGTAAAATACATCGTATTTCCATCAGGAGTGATCGCTACAGTTCCTTCATTAAATTTAGTGTTCACCTCTCCTTCTAAAAGCTCTGGTGAGGCAAACTCTTCTCCCTCTCTAGTTGACACATAAACATCTAAAGTGGGTTGATCATTCCATCCATAATTTCTTCTTGATTTGTTTCGAGCAGATACAAAATAAAGCTTACCATCTTTTTCATAACCTCCAAAATCAATAAAATCCGTATTTAACGATAAACGCTCTACGCTAAATTTCGCTTCCTTATCTAATATATCTGATAAGTAATTTTGATTAGACTTAAAGGCTTGAGCTCGCTTGTCTTGTGGTGAACGAGAAGCAAACGCTTGCATCG
>NZ_RCNV01000015.1 GCF_003667275.1 Mesonia aquimarina
CTGCTATTTCTTTTATAGGCACCTGAGTTCCGTCTGGAAGATCGATATACATACCACGCAAATCATCAATATTCTTTCTATGATCTTCATCAAATCTTACTACCAGATCAAATCGTTTTTCACCTTCAAAGATGACCCCAGCAGTTCCTCCAGCAAAAGCAGTACTTATATAATCATTGACTTTCTGAATATCCAGACCATATTGGGCAATTTTATCACGGTTAAATTTAACGGTCATTTGCGGAAGGCCTGATGTTCGCTCCGCGTTTACATCACCAGCTCCAGGTACAGTTTGGATAATATTGGCCATTTCCTGCACTTTTTCCGATAACACCTCCAGGTCCTCTCCATATAGTTTAACCGCAATATCTTCTCTAACCCCTTCTAATAATTCGTTGAACCTTAATTCTACAGGTTGCGTAAACACAAGGTTTACCCCAGTAAGTTCTTTATTGAGTTTTTCCTTGATCTGCGCTATAAGTCCTTCTTTAGTTTCAGCAGTTGTCCATTTATCCTTATCTTTTTCAAGAATCAGGTACATATCTGCTATATCCATCGGCATGGGATCTGTTGGGATGTCGGCCACTCCAATTCTTGCTGTTGCCGTTTTAATTTCAGGAAAATTTTCTAAAAGGATATTCTCTATTTTTTTTGAAACATCAATAGACTCTGTTAATGAACTTCCTGGTCTTATTAAAGCCTGCATCGCGATATCCCCTTCATCTAATTGAGGCACAAATTCTCCTCCCATTCTCGAAAAAAGAAAACCGGCTAACACAAGCAGTACCACTGCAGATCCTATAACAATTAATTTCAGTTTTAAGGCTCCTTTTAATAAGGGCATATATACTCTTTGTATTCCGCCAATTATCTTATCACTGATTTTTTCCAGCCAACGTTCAAATTTTCCAAACCAGTTCTTTTTATTCTGAATTGGTTTCATGAATAAGGCCGACATCATAGGTACGTAGGTAAGACACAAGAAGATAGCACCTATCATGGCAAAACCGAAAGTGTAAGCCATCGGCTTAAACATTTTGCCTTCTACCCCGGTAAGAAAAAGAATGGGTGTAAATACGATAAGAATGATAATTTGTCCAAAAAATGCAGAGCCCATCATCGTACTTCCAGCATCATAGGCTACCTCATCCATTTTCGCCTGGTTGAATTTTATTTTACCAGATCTAATCCGTTTTTGTATTTCATATACAGTACCCTCAATGATGATCACTGCACCGTCTATAATAATTCCGAAGTCGATTGCTCCCAAACTCATTAGATTTGCCCAGACATTGAATTGCTTCATCAATATAAAAGCAAAAAGAAGTGATAATGGAATGGTAGTAGCAGTTATAAGACCGCCTCTCAGACTACCTAATAATATTACTAAGGCAAAAATCACTATTAAGGCACCTTCCAGTAAATTTGTTTTTACAGTGTCGGTTGTTCGTGCTATTAACTCACTTCGATCAATTATTGGTGCTATAGTCAAACCTTCAGGTAGAGACTTCTCGACTTCAGCCATACGATCTTTCACATCCTGAATGACCGCGTTAGGATTAGCTCCTTTCAGCATCATGATAATTCCTCCAACGGCTTCTTCCCCATCCTGAGTAAAAGCTCCGTATCGTACCTGATTTCCAAATTGAACATTTTCTGCAACATCACCAATCGTTATCGGGATTGCATTTTCTGTGGTAATAGCGATTTTCTTTATGTCCTCCAGAGAACGGATTAAGCCCTCACCTCTAATAAAATTTGACATTTTATTTTTCTCGATATAAGCTCCACCGGTATTCACATTGTTTCGGGCCAGCGCCTCATAAACCTCAGAGATACTTATACCCATACTGTTTAATTTATCCGGGTTGACTGCTACCTCATATTGTTTTATGGAACCTCCAAAAGAGTTTACTTCCACCACACCTTCCAATAAGGTAAGTTGTCGCTTGACTATCCAGTCCTGAATAGTTCGTAGTTCCATGGGGGAATATTCGGTTTCATATCCCTCCTTTGGCTTTATGGTATATTCATAAATTTGACCCAATCCGGTTGAAATAGGTCCCATAGCAGGACTTCCAAATTTATCGGGAATGGTCTCCCCCAATTCATTTAGTTTTTCCTGTACAAGTTGACGAGGGAGATAAGTTCCCATATCATCTTTAAAAACAATAGTAACTACCGAAAGGCCAAAGCGTGAGATAGAGCGAATTTCTGTAACCCCGGGTAAATTACCCATCGAAAGTTCTACGGGATAGGTTACAAATTGCTCAATATCTTCTGTGGCGAGATTAGGTGACTGGGTGATCACCTGAACCTGATTATTAGTAATATCTGGTACCGATCCCAGGTTAACGGTGGACATGGACCAAATACCCGTCCCTATTAGTGCTAAGGTAAGTAGTCCAATAATAAATTTATTATTAATGGAAAATGCGATTATCTTATTAATCATATAAATAAAGATTTAATTCAGTTAAAATTCTTGATAATAATTTTGTGCCTAACAAAATCTACCAATAGGACCAAGGATCTAGTATGAGAACTAGGATTTGGTCAAAAAAGGACATAGCTATCCTTCTAAAAACTGAATTAAACTTTAGGGGGATCTAAAAAGGAAAGAATAGGTTCTTCCACTGAGCTGTCAAAATGGACAAAGGCTTTTGATGGAATTTCAATAATCAAAGCCTTGAAATTTGAAGAACCGAAATCTACTGTATGCACATGGCAGCAATGACAACTACAAAAAGGAGGGCATAAATCTGCTACTTTATCATGTGAATGGTCGATATCTAAATCCTGGGTAGCAACCATTGTTACTTCTGAATCAGAAATCACTTGTGAAGTATCACTATCATTACAGGCTAATAAGTTAAGCCCGAATATATATAGAGATAATATGATAGCGATCATTTTCACACTACAAAGATAAAAAAAAATCAATGCACAGATTGTGCAATGATATAATGAGTACGTTTTTAAAGTATATTCAATTATTTCAAATCTTGAAATAATCGCGAAAATCTATACCACAATGAACAGCCAAAATACAATAATTATGTTCCCGATCATCCAATTGTTATTTTTGTTCCATTAGTAGTTCTTTGCTTTTATCAAACACTCCGCTTTTACATCTTCAGGAACAAGCCTTCCGATGAAATAAATCCCAACCGGTATTAAGATTAGGCTGTCAAGATATCCAATTATCGGGATGAAGTCAGGAATAATGTCAATTGGACTTAACGCATAACCGATAATTATAAAAATCGAAAGTTCGGCTTACCAGGGAGTTCGCTTTTCTTTCGAAGTCAAATGGAGCATCACTATTCGCTGCTTTAGGTTCTTCCCCAGGTTTTTAGATTTTCAATAATACATTAGGCCTGTTCAAAATACTTAAGAATTGTTGCACAAAGGGGGAGCCAAATAGAATTTGATTCTATTTATTGTCTTTTAGTTTAAGATAATCATATATCTTTGCATTTACGAATAAAATCGGTGCAAAGGTTACCTATCCGGTTACCTGATTTTATTGAAACAGTGTAAGTGTCTGGTTATTAAAATATTGTCTAGTGGTAATTTAGTTCTGCCACCCCGACAACAATAAAGCCAGTAATCATTTAGATTATTGGCTTTTTTTATTGCTGAATGTTAAAAGCGACAGGCTTTCATAAGTGATAGAGATAAAAAAGACTAAAGCACCCTTATAAAGTTACCTTTTCTTTTAAAACTTCTATAAGTGCTTTAGCACCATAGGGATAAACATCACGAATATGAAGTACGGTTATTTTGTGAGCATAGCTTGTTCCGAAAGTTTTGAGGAGGGCTTGTCGGTGTTTATTTTCCATCACAAATACTCGATCTGCTAAGGCTAATTGGGTTTCTTGGATATAAGTGGTTCCTAACTGCCGACAAATCTTTGGATTGGTGCCTGCTGAATCAAAACAAAAATCCGGATAGCACTGACTAAAAAAATCTTCAGCGGTTCTGGAACGATCTTTATTCGCTGAACAAACAAAAAGGATATGCTTCATTCGTTAATCTTGAGCAAATTAATAATTCATGAAATATACATCAATCTGTATGTATTTAGAAAAAATTCATCACTTCGAGTTGCTTCCTTGATTTTAATCCTTTTTTTGGATAGGCCGGTTCCCTCCTAACCCTTACATAACTCAAAAATATAGTTTAGCTATAACAGATAAAATGATAGAAGAACTGAACTTTTACACTTACCAGTAGCCACTAATTTCGCTAAAACAAACAGCCATATAAATTTCACTTTCTTACATTATTCCGTAATAACTTGTGGTAAATCTATATATTTGTTAGTCTATAACGAGTTGACAAACATTTAAGAAATGACCGACAACAATCAAAATTCTAACGAAATTTCAGCAGTTGGAGTATTAAAAAAAACAGTTGATGGAAACTATAGACTTCGGAGAATTGCGAGTATGTTATTAGACCATTTTATTATGTGCATATTAATTGTTCCACCTGCCATAATAATGACTATAATATCTGAAAAACTCGGACAAAGAATGAATGACGGAATGGGATTCTTCGTTTTTTTCCTATTTGTTTTTGTCTATTTAAACAAAGACCTTTTTAAAGGCAAAAGTCCAGCGAAACGGATTTTGGGCTTTCAAGTTATTAATTGTAAAACGGAAAAGCCAGCTACTGAATTACAATGTTTCGTGAGAAATTTGACTATTTGTGTTGCTTGGCCTTTAGAAGTTGTTATCGGATTTATAAATCCCGAAAGGCGAATTGGAGATTTTATTGCAAATACTAAAGTCGTCGAATCGGAAAAAGAAAAATTAAAGTCAATATGGACTGATTTAAAAAGTACAACGCTGAAAATAAACTTTATCGGAATTTTAATAATCGGCGGAATTTACTTTTATGGTTTAAGTCTGATATTGCCGAATATGAACTAAAAAAACGTTTGCCAACACCGTGTAAGCGCAATAACGGCTGAATTTCCTAATCGGAAATTCAGCTCGTTTTGCTATCTTGGTTGCGTCAGCGAAAAGTATTCGCGCACTTTCCTGTTAATGACGCTTACAAAAATAGGTTATAAAATATTTTGAAAAAAATACTTATCATATTAATATTATTAAATCTTTCTTCTTGTAGTTCAGAATATGAAAAGCGAGAAAACAAAGTTTATTATAGATTTTGGAGTTTTGGGCAAGGAGGCTGGAATGAGAAAGTTGTAGAAAATGCCGACTTAAAATCGTTCTGTCAAATTAATTCAGAAGATAACCTTTATGGAAAAGATAAATCTAATGTTTATTATGAAAACGTGATTATTCCAGGAGCTGACCCAAATACATTTAAGCATTTAAAAAGAGGTTATGCCGTTGACATAAACCGCGCTTATTACTATAATGACTCTATTGCTAATTCTAGTCCTAAAGAATTCGAAATTATTGATGGGTATTTTTCTAAAGATTGGAAAAACGTATTTTACACAGATAAATCTTTAGATGTGTGTTCTGTAAATGACTTTACCTTTGTATATAAAGACGAGAAAAGTTTTTTAGAACGTTGGAGTACTGACGGATGTTATTATTATTTTAATAATTATAAAGTGCCTTCAGAAGATTACAAAAACATAGTACTGTTTAAAGGAAGTAATGGGATTTCAAAGGACACTGAATTTGTCTATTATAAAGATCAAAAATATATTTTACCTAATGAGCGAATGGTATTGATAAAAGAAAAAGGAATTATGGTCAAAGATACTATTGATATTAAAACATTTACAGTTGAAAACTATATTTGTAAGGACAAATTTGGTCGAATAAATTGAACTTAAAATAACTAGACACAACACCATAATAAAATAAGCGAACATTGAGAATTCAAATTATCATATTGATTTTAATCGCAAATTTTGCTTTCGGACAAGAAAAAGTTGGGATTGATCTAGATATTGTACAATATGAAATTAAAGATGAATTCAATCGATTTGACAATATAGCTAACGAACTTAAAAACTATAAAAGTTTAGATATAGATTTAATTGACAAATTAAATATTAAGATTCTAAATAAATATAGTACAGGATTTACTGGATATACAATATCAATAATAATCGACAAAAAATTAAATATAGTAAAAGCAAACTACGAATATTGGACAGACGTTGCGGAAATTGGAATAGAATACAAAGTTGATAGTATCGATTTGAAATTGAATCAAAATCCATTTGAAAAAATAAACGGTTTACGTGGACGATATACAATGCAAGTTGAAAAGTTTAGTTCAGATGGAGAATTATTAGAGAAAATAACATTTAAAGGTAAATTCAAATATTTCAAAGGAATTGATAAATCATCATCTGATTATTTATGGACATTAGAACAAAACAAAGTATTTTACGGAATAACAAATGAAAACGGAGTTTACTTGTATCCAGATAAAATGCCTTCATTAAAATCTGACCATAAAATTCTGACCGAAAAAATAAAAAAAAATCAAGGCTACAAACCTGAAAAAATAAGAGCTTTCGTTATAATCAATGAAAAAGGGAAAATCGAAAAAGAACAATTTAGGTTTTTTGGAGAATTCGGAAAATTGAATAACGAAACACAAAATCAAGTCAAGAAAATTCTGATTGAGTTAACCGAGTGGTATCCGGCGTGTGTAAATGAAAAAGAAGTTAAATCACAAATTCCGATAGTAATTGGAATTAAATAAATAGACTTTACAACAACTTTATAATTAATTTCTCGGATATTGATAATTTAAGTGTTTAGAACATGTAATCAAGTCAACTCAAAAACTTTTGGCAACATATGACAAAACGCATTTTTATATTAATATTATCGATTTCAGTTAATCTTTCGGCACAAAAAAACACCAAATCTTTATTTGGAAACTTTGTTGAATGTTATTATTCCGAAAAAGAAACTGAACCTATTCTAATTTATGAAAATCTGAATGGAAAAGTAATAGCGGAATTGGAAACTTTAAAAGAATCAAATTGTTGGTATAAATTCTCGATTTTGGAATCAAAAAATGGTTGGCTCAAAATCGAAAATATTACAATTTTACCGAGTTGTAGAGAAAATACATTAAATAAAAACTTTGAATTATATAAAGGAAAATGGATTTTAGCTAATAAAATGAAAATCAATATTTCGGATTTGGATGTTGAATCAAAAAACGGAGTTAAGTTCTTTAAAAAACCTGATTTAAATTCTGAGTTAGCATATCAATCTGGTAAATTTTTAGAAACTGAATTAATCGAAACAAACGGTCTTTGGGCTAAAGTGTCTTTTATAATTAATGGAAATAAAATAGTTGGATGGCTTCAGCGTAAAGACCAATGTGCATATCCTTGGACTTCTTGTCCATATCGAACTGAATAAAATAACTTTTACCAACACAGTACTATGCTAAAAGTGATTAAAAACTCATTATTTTTTATGAAAGTACTTCTATGAGAATCATTATAAAGTAATCCTGATTTACAATAAGTCTAAAACTTGAAATACCCCAAAAATACAATTTAGGTAAGACAGATAAAATGATTAACGAACTAAAATGTGAAATTTACTAATAGCTGTTTTTGTTAAAAGTAGCAGCTATATAAATATGTACTTTCTCATTTTACCCCGTTACAATTTTTGGTAAATCTATATATTTGTTAGCATATAACCAGTTGGCGTTAATTTAAGAAAAACGATAAAATCAATATGAATATCAAACATTTAGCATTCGGACTTTTGGCAATTGCACTGATAAGTTGTAATTCGACACCGAAAGAAAAAAACACGGATAAAACAGAAACTTATCCTGACATTAATATTGTCGGAGCAATGAAAAATGTGATGTGGAAAGGCGAGTTAGGTAGTAGTATTGAGCTTGACACAATTTCGAACAAAAACGGACTTTATGGGCTTGGACCTGTAAGCTATTTAACAGGCGAATTACTAATTAATAACGGAAAAAGCTATGTGTCTAAAGTGACTTCAGACACAACAATGACCGTTGAAAAAACATTTAAGACATCAGCACCATTCCTTGTTTATGGAAACGTAACTCAATGGAATGAAGTTGATCTACCATCTGAGCTAAATACTATTCAGGATTTGGAGAAATATATTGTCCAAAAAACATCTACATTCAAAAGACCTTTCGCCTTTAAATTAATAGGACAAGTTTCAAGTGCGATTATTCATATTCAGAATTTGCCAGCAGGAACAAAAATATCTTCGCCTGATGAAGCACATCAAGGACAGACAAATTACAATATTCAAAATAAAGACGCTGAAATAATCGGATTTTTCTCAACTGAACATAAAGGAATTTTCACCCATCACGACTCATTTTTACATATGCACTTGATTACAAAAGACGAAAGTAAAATGGTACATTTAGACAAGTTAGAAATCGGAAAAATGAAATTATATCTACCAAAAAAATAAAAACTACCACCAACAGCGTATAAAATTAATTGCTAATTCTAGCCTATTTACGAACTTTAGTGCTTAGGTACGCAACGAAATAATATGTTATGTTATAACGTTAGTGTAAATTGGATGAAAAACCTGATAATCATATTGATTTTTGTAATTAGCTTTAATAGTGTTAATGCATAAACGACTGAATTAAAAGAAAGTCTTGTTAAAGAAATTGACTCTATTTCCTTCAATAGTAATGGTTTTTATAATTATCGAGAAATTATTCTATTAAATAATGAAGAACTTATTAGAATAGAAAATTACATAAGTGACTATGGAGGTAAAAGCACTTTTAAAAAACACTATGGAAAATATATTCTCACAGATTCAATTCTGACAGGCGAACCAGAGAGAATTGAATTGAAAACCTATATAGTCAAAAGATTCGATTAAAAAGTATTATTACTGACGATTTCCAAAAATAATAAAAGTCAGCAGGCAACAATAAATAACACAAATTGCGGAATATCTTTCAAAAACGGTATTTTTGAATACCGTTAAAGTAAAGTAATTAACGGACAGATTCGAGTTTACATGCCAGCAAATTGAGTTATTCAAGCCGTTGCAAGAAGCTAGATGACAAGCATTAATAGAAGACTAAAACAAACTACCAAGATGTACATCATTCTAAAATCCCTATTTACTATTTATTTGGCTATTGCAATAATAAGTCCCTTACAGGCTCAAGATTGCCAGTGTATTGAAGCTTATGAAAAAGCGGTAAATGCATATGAAGAAAATTATTCATTGTTTATTTACAAAGTAACAACCGAAAACAGAGATCTATATGAGGCACACAAGACTTTACTTCGAGACAAGGCAAATGAAACCACAAATTTAAGAGATTGTAAAGCGGTTCTTGAGCAGTATCTTCAATTCTTCAGAGATGAGCATAACTATATTATTGATTCTGGCAACCAAGCCATTGACCCCTATATTGAGAATGTAGAGCTAACTGAAAAGCAATTCAAAAAAAATTATAAAAAAGAGTCGTATAATCTCAATCCGCTTTTGGGGATTTGGAAAAGAGGTAGCTATACGATTGCAATTATGCCAAGTAATAATAATAGTAAACCGAAAAGAGATTTTGTTGGAGTTGTATTAGAAAGCAGCAATACAAATTGGCAAAAAGGACAAGTTAAATTAGAACTTTATTCAAATTTTGGTACCTCCTATCAAATAAATTATATGATGGGTAATCACAGCATTCAAAAAACTTCTGGAAATCAAACAAGTATAGGTATACTTAATATCGAAAAAATAGGTGAATGGGAAAAACTTTGGCCTGAAGTTAAAAAGAAGAAGCCTAGTGAAATAGAACGTAAATTCGATCAGTTTCATCTCAGTTACATCGATGAGATACCCTATCTGAGATTACCGGATTTTTATTCTGTAGAACCAGCTTACGTAGATAGTATAATGAAAGCAAATCACGACAGAATTTTGAAATCTGATTTTATGGTGGTCGATATACGTGGAAATACCGGTGGAAGCGATGCAACGTATTTCCCGGTTCTTCCTTACCTTTTAATGGGACCTATCACCTTACCTTTCAACGGGTTTTGGCTTAGTGAGGAAAACACCGAATATCTAATAAATGCATTTGCAGCCTCTAATGAGTTGACTGTGGAAGAATACGCGGTACAAGAAAAAGAAGAATATGAGATGTTTATAAAAAATAAGGGGACCGCTTATTTTAAAGGAACAGGAACCTGGACTTTTACCACAGATACCATTTACAACGGTCCTAAAAAAGTGATTGTGCTAATTGATGAAGAGGTATATAGCTCTGGTGAAACTTTTGTATATCGTGTAAATCAAAGTGACAAAGTTGTCGTTTATGGACAAAATACTGCCGGTGTTGTAGATGGATTTAACGGCTTTCATTTAGACTTAGGTTGTTTTACAGCAGTTTACCCTACCTCCTACCGCGCACCCGATATTAAAGAAAATCCTATTGATCCTTACGGTATTGCACCGGATGTTTATGTAAGTGAGAAAGAAGATGTACTGGCTTATGCGATAAAACATATGACTCAATTACTTAAAAACGTTAGTTCACAACAGAAACATAATTAAGTCAGTTGCTAACAATTTATATAATAAATAACTGCTTCTGCTTTAAACTGAAAATTCAAGTATATTTAGTAAGTCATATTATGAAAGAATAATTCGTAATTCTTCTCTAATCGTCATATAAAACTGAACCGAAAATGAAGAATTTACTTTTAACATTATTGACTATTTTAACCATTTCTTGTAATTCACAATTAAAGAAAGCAGAAAAGGTTGAAATTGAAAATGTAAAAGAACAAGAGAACACTTCGCAAATCGGACAATATGTAGTCGAAACATTTCAAGACTCGAAAGGAAATCTGTGGTTTGGAACGTTAGAAAAAGGGGTTGCGAAATATGATAATAATAAATTGACTTATTTAACAACAAAAGACGGATTGCCAAGTAACCGAATCACAAACATTATTGAAGATAAGGAAGGAAACTTATGGTTTGGAACAGGTTCAGGAATATCAAAATTTGACGGAAAAACGTTCACCAATTATTCTGAAACAGACGGACTTTGTAGCGATATGGTAAGTAATTTATTTATCGATAGTAAAGGAATCTTTTGGATTGGAACCTGGAGCGGAGTTTGCAAGTTTGATGGAACTCTATTTGAAGAATTCCTAATTCCTTATCCAAAAATAGAAACAAAAATCAATCCTGACACCAAAGATTGGATAACATCTATCGCTGAAGATACGAAAGGGAACATTTGGTTTGGAAGGGATGGTTACGGAGCGAGTAAATTTGACGGAAACTCATTTGTTCATTTCACTATAAAAGAGGGTTTGAATTCAAATAATGTTCAATCCATTGCAGAAGATAAAGAAGGAAATATTTGGATTGGAACCAGAGTGGCAGAGAAAGACAACGCTAATACTGAGAACCGAATTGGAAAAGGAGGATTGAATAAAATTGAAAGCAATACCATCGTTCATTTCTCTGAAATTAGCGGCCTGAGTGAAAATGACGTTTACACAATTTACAAAGACAGTTCAAACCAATTATGGATTAGTACAACAAGCAACGGGGTTTATAATTATAAAAACAACAAGTTCGTAAATTTTGAGGTTCCAACTTCTACAATGAGTTTTTTGAAAGATAGAACAGGGAATATATGGTTGGGCTGTGCTGGCGGACTCTATAAAATTGACAAACAAGGAAAAACAATCAACGTAACGACAAATGGCCCGTGGAAATAAAAAATAGTAGGTATGTAAAAGGAAAAGTTATCATTTCAATTGGTGTTCTTGAGTGATTTCTCCTAAGATTTCAAGCTTTCAAATGATAAAAACAGCTAAAGAAATGCCTACCTTTGCCAAATGCCTTTTAAAAAGTTACACCCCGAATTAACAGAAAAATTAGCGCAGCTGGATATGGAAACCCCTATTCCACTACAACGCAAAAGTATTCCGGTGATTAAAAGCGGAATGAATCTATATTGCACAGCGCCTAAAGATGCCGGAAAAACCACCACGCTTATTTTAACCACCTTACATAAATTGAAATGTGAAGCGGTTGGTGATGCCCCGCGAGCAATTGTTTTAGTAGAAAACAAAGAGAAAGCCCTAGAAATTCAGGATCGGTTTACGGTCTATACGCGGCATACTTCCATCCGAACATATGTAGCTTACGAAAAAATGCATATCGATTTGCAGAAATCGGAAATTTTAGAAGGCATAGATATTCTTATTTCGACCCCTAAAAATCTAAATAGGTTATTTTTATTAAACGGAGTACATACCGCACAAGTAAAAATCTTCAGCATTGATGATGCCGATTTTTTAAGTCAGCAATCGGCTTACGCGGCTTTATTATCAATAACTCAAAGTATGATGAAATGTCAATATGTAATTTATGCCGAAGAAATGAATGCGAGATTAAAGCGTTATGACCGCTATTTTATGGAATATTCTAAAAAAATCAGTCTTTCCTAATCCTTTAGGAACTGGATAAATTATAAGATATGTTGCTGGTATGATCGCTAAATTACATTATTTAACCCAAGGAAATGCTCCACAAGAACATCTCGACCACCTACAAAAAGCTTGTACTTCGGGAGCGGAATGGATACAATTGCGCTTGAACCGCTTTAGTGATAAAAAAGTATTGAAGTATGCCGAAGAAGCTCGAGAAATTACCGCACATTTTCAAACGCGGCTTATTCTACAAGATCATTATAAAATCGCCAAGCAAATCAAAGCCGATGGGGTGCATTTAGAAAATACCATCGCTAGCCCAAGTTCGGTAAGAAAACACTTATATCCTTGGCAATTGATGGGCGCTACGGCACACCAACTAGCGGATGTCGAAAATTTACTGACTCAAGAATTGGATTACTTGTATATAGGTCCGTTTAAAAATACGAATCACGATAGTCCGGTAAAACCTTTAGCCCTCAAAGGCTATACCTTGATTCTAGAAGCTTTATCTACCGCCACGCCCCTATTTTCTTTTGGAGAAATTCAGCTGGAAGACGTCAACGAAATTTTAGCCACCGGAATATCAGGACTTGCAATAGACAAAGCGATTACCAACGATTTTAATTCGATTCGGACTTTTCACGAACTGCTGCAAGCCTCTTCTACCCAAGAACAGCGACATAGCTTTTAAAGAACTTCGACCTCCTTCTAATAAAAACCAATGAAGAAACTTCGAGGGGTTCTAAACGATCTCGCAGGCTGTTTAGCTTGATAACCCCGAAATCCAATTCTTATGCTTGTTCCTGTGTACGTTTAGATTTTCGGTATAAATAATTCGGATAAATAGCACGTTTTGCAAAACGGTTTAATTTATTGCTTTGGATCATCTTTAGATAGATAGGTTTGGTCACTCCAAAAAATTCGTAGGTAGAACCATCTAAGTAAGTCACTTCTAACAATAAACCTCTATGCTGATAATCGGCAATACCCGAGGCAATGGCGGCGGTATATTCCGGTAAATTGGCAGCTTTGGTTTCGGGAGCAATACTTACTAAAAAGTGATACCCATCAATAATCTTACGACTTTGAATTTCCGCTTCGGCTTGTTGTGCATCTCCTTGCTGAAATTTATCGGGATGCCATTCTTTTACCAAATTACGGTAACTCTTTTTTAAAGCTTTGAGCTCAATAGCTTGATCCACTCCAAACAGCTTTTTATATTCATGAATACGTTTCATATCTTTATTGGTGCCACCAAAGGGTTTAATACCCCGAAGCTTTCCTCCCAGGTAGTTTATTTTAAATCAAGGCGCGAAAGTAATACTAATTTAACTATTAAAGTCGTTAAAAGAACGAAATTGCTTTTTTTATAGATGACGCTATGAATAATTTGCATAGCTGCGCTAAGGAAATTGTGAATAAGGAAATATATGGAAAAATGAATGAGCTATATGGTGTCATTTGATGGTTAAATTGGTATAAGCCTTATTTCCATAGCATTCACAAAACTAGTTTGATATTTATATTAATATCATTTTTAGCCTCCCCAAGCGCGTTAAAACCGACTTATCGCTTAATGGTTTTTAAATAAAGCTCTTCTACTTTGGTCCTTGCCCAATCGGTTCTCCGTAAAAACTTAAGGCTGGATTTTATGGAAGGATTAGATTTAAAGCAATTGATGTTGATATGTGCTGCCAAACCTTCCCAGCCATAATAATCTTGCAAATAGTTCAGCATATCGGCGAGTTTAACACCGTGTAGTGGATTGTTAGGTTGTGCCATGGAATTGATGTAAGTAAAATAATGTTGACATAAATAAGTTTTTGGCAAAGATAATGAGACTTTTATGCAGAATACCATAGTGAAGCCAGGTATTTATTATTGGCAAGCAAGCCATAATCGAAATGTCATGCAGTACTGTCACTTCGAGTGATTTTAACAGAGCGACAGCAAGGCTAAAATTGTATCGAGAAGTCGTTTAGTTTACAGTGTCATTTCGACGAAAGGAGAAATCTTTTCAACTTTAATAAAGATCACCCCTTCTTTTCCATTGCCGAAAAGAAGTAAACCTGCCTGCCGAAAAGAAGCAAAAGTCTAGGCTGACGAAAAAAGCATAAGAAAATACTACGGAACCCACCGCCACGAATGAAAATAACTCAACCTCTCTTTCGGTCGGTCTCAAACAAATTTTCATCCCATACCCTCGCTGCTTCCTTGAGTTTTAATCCTTTTTTCGATAGGCCAGGGTTAAAAATAAATTTGCTTGTCATTCCGGGCTTGATCCGGGATCTCATCAAATTAATAGTATTGTAAAAGATATTATTTCGAACTGGCAAAAAGGCAAAACAAAGAACAGATGTAACTTTGCGTGATTTTAAATAAGCGGTAGTGAGGGTGAAATTGTATCGAGAAGTCGTTTAGTTTAAAGTATTCAGTAAACAGAATTTTTCCAGTTCTAGTTCAATTTGCTTTTAGATTATAGTAAAAACGTATACGTTAATCAATTGATTCCGAATTTCTAAATTGATCCAACTGATCTTGCTTAAATACTAAGGTTCGGTGTGGGAAAGGAATTTCCACCCCTTCCGCATCAAATCGTTTTTTTATACTTTCGTAAAGCTCACATTTCATCACAAAGGCAGAAGCATAATCCCAGGCCCAAGCCCAAGCACGAATAGTCACCGAAGAATCCCCCAAATTAATAACGCGAACAATTACCAACGGAACTCCATTTTTAAGTTCTTGATGGGTGCGATTATCAAAAAGGTTGGGGTGTGCTTCGCACTCTTCTTTCATAATACGCTTAGCCAGATCGATATCGCTATCGTAGGAGATCCCTAGTTCTATCCACTGACAAATCTTTTTCTCTTCCAGATCATAATTCGTAACCTTCTCCTTATTAATAATTGCATTTGGAATAACAATCATTTTGTTCTGGTAATTTCTAATTACCGTATGCCGAAGCGTAATATCGGTAACCGTACCTACTAAAGTATCTGTAATTTTAATCACATTCCCTACCCGAAAAGGCTTAAATGAAATGATGAATATACCTCCTATAATATTTGCCAGCGCTTCTTGAGAAGCAATCCCAATCACAACGGCTAAGATTCCCGCTCCTCCAAGCGCCGTTTGTGCCACTCCTCGTAAGGCAGGAAAGGCTAAGGTAGCTAGAATAGCTCCAAAAAAATAAACGCCAAATACACTTAAGTAGCGTAAAAACTTATAGCTGGTGGGATCACCGTCAGCGGCTATCGTTTTCTTTATGATTCGTGAAAATAAAGTTTCTACAATACTTGCGCCAATAATGGTAAAAACTAATACAAAACCAACATAGACTATAAGTTCAAAATTTTTGGTGGCGACAGCATATTTATCTTTAGAAATAAATACAAAACTTAAAGCTGCTAAACCTAGAATAACCCATAAGGTATTGAGTATACGTTTGACCAATCTTATTGTAGTAGGTTTCTCGTTTGGATATTTTTTTGCTGCTTTTTTTACCAGCCACCTGTATAGCAATTTAGTAAAAAGCAACAGCAACAGCACAACGCCTATTACTATAAGAGCGTATATAATTGCATCGCTATACGTATTCCAAAAGTTGGTCATCATAATTTTATCTTGATAAAGCGAATTTTGATATTCAAATTAGTTTTTGCAAAGATAACCAGCCCTTCCCGGAGAATAGCATTACCTATATATAATTTCTGAAAAAATTGAGGTTAAGCGATAGTAAAACTCTAAATTGAATGCATACCTGTCACTTCGAGTGGTTTTAGCTGAGCGGTAGTGAAGGTGAAATTGTATCGAGAAATCATTTAATTTACAGTGTTCAATAAGCTGTATTTTCAATTTCGACTTCAAGTTTAAAATCATCAATTACTATTATCCTATTCCCTATCTACTACTTCCTACTTCACCTTGTCATTTCGACGAAAGGAGAAATCTTTTCAACTTCAATATATATCATCCCTTCTTTTCCATTGCCGAAAAGAAGCAAAAGTCTAGGCTGACGAGAAAAGCATAAGAAAATACTACGGAACCCACCGCCACGAATGAAAATAACTCAACCTCTCTTTCGGTCGGTCTCAAACAGATTTTCATCCCATATCCTCGCTGCTTCCTTGATTTTTAATCCTTTTCTCGATAGGCCGGTTTCTTCCTAATCATATACCAGTTAATTAAAGATGGAAATTTAAAATATACGCTATGCCTCTACCACGTAACTGATAACAAAAGTGGCACGTTAACGCTGAGCAATTAAAATGTTTTAACTGTAAAAAATTTTGGGTTAAGATCAGAAATTATTCGGAAGTTTTCTGAAACAATTGATAAGCTTCATCTAAAAACTCCCCTTCTTCAAAGGGTAAAAGGTCTCTGGCCAATTCTAAGCATTTTCCAATATGCTCTTTTGGTACTAGTTTAGCACGATCATATTCCTCCTGTTGACTCGCTAAAATACAAACTGCAAGTAAAGAATCTATAACAATTAACAACTCCCAATACCCCTTTAAATCTAAGTTTGTAGGTTTAAATCTATCTCCTTGTGTTTTGCGTAAAGCGTTCAGTTTACTGTTAGCAGATAATTTTAGCTGTCTCAACTGTTTGTCGTTAATTTTTTTCATCATCATCTTGTTTTTTGTAATGTTCTTTTATAATTTATTCAAGGGTTTCTAATTTATCTAAAGGTAATATTGGATAATATGTTCTAAGGTGGTTTACACATTGAGTTGATGGCCGGCAATACGAAGCCAAATTCTATTCTTTTTTGAAAAGTTCTATGATGGGAAATTTGCGGATGTTCATTAAATACTTTGAGTAGGAAAATTTGTTTAATAAGAACTCCACTCTCAGTAAAAATTAAAAACAGTTGTTTTTTTGTTTCCTTTATAAAGGGAATTAAATAGATGGCTTTTACCGAAAGAATCTCCTTAAGGTTTTGCAGTATGTGTTTTACTACCGGTCTCATAAAATTTTACTTTAAAAATTATGTAGGCTAAAGGAACGCTCATAAACTCGTGTACCGAACCCAAACGGGTAGTATAAAACCAAAATGAAATTGTACTTTACCAATCCATAAATTCATAAAAGTTAGTATCTTTGGAATATGAGTACAACAGCCACACCACATATCGGAAGAAAAATTAGCCGCATTAGAGAGTTACGCGGAATGAAGCAAGAAGCGCTAGCGATAGAACTAGGGATAAGCCAACAAAGCGTTTCTCATATAGAACAAAGTGAAACCTTAGAAGATGAAAAGCTGGAACAAGTAGCAAAGGTTTTAGGCGTCACTCCTGAGGCAATTAAGAATTTTTCGGAAGATAATATTTTGAATATAATCTCAAATACTTTTAATAGCAATGATACTTCTACCCTGAATGCTATAAATTTACAACCAACTTTTAATCCTATAGATAAGGTAGCTGAATTATATGAACGTCTATTAGAAGCTGAAAAACAAAAAGTTGCTTATTTGGAGAAGTTATTTGATAAAAAATAAAATTAGTTTTCATACTTTAATAAAAAAGCCATTAGCTGTTCAACGTTAATGGCTTTTTTTAGTTAAGATATACGTATTAATTAACCAAGCTTTTAAATTTTAAATAAAAAAAGGTGACAGAATTAGATCTGCCACCTTAAATGTTTTCACAACGGAATAATCCTTATTGTGAATTGCTTCAGAATTATAATCCAATATACATGTTTTTTTTAAAACAAGCATACTCAAGCCCGTTACTATTTTAACTTTTTTTACATATATTTAAGAACTGACTAAAATTTATTCGAATGAAAAAAATATTAGGACTGGATTTGGGGACTACATCCATTGGTTGGGCATACGTAAATGAAGCCGAAAACGAAAATGAAGAGTCATCAATTATTAAAAGCGGGGTTAGAGTTGTTCCACTTTCAACTGATGAAGAAAATGATTTTAAAAAAGGAAACAGCATCACTATTAATGCAGATAGAACATTAAAAAGAGGTGCAAGACGAAATAAGTTTAGATACCAACTGAGAAGAAAAGCGTTGATCAATGAGTTAAAAAGCATAGGTTTTATTGATGATAAAACAAAACTGACTGAAACTGGAAATGGCTCTACGCACGAACTCCTGAAGTTGAGAAATAAAGCTGTATCCGATAAAGTGGAAAAAGAAGAGTTTGCACGCATCCTTCTATCTATCAATAAAAAAAGGGGGTATAAAAGTAGTCGAAAAGCAAATAATAACGAAGAAGGAGAACTCATTGATTCTATGGGAATCACAAAAAAACTCTATGAGAATAATCTAACTCCAGGTGAATTTTCTTATCAGCTTTTAAAAAGTGGCAAAAAATCCTTACCCGACTACTATCGCTCTGATTTGGAAAATGAGTTTAGTCGTATTTGGAAAAAACAAAAGGAGTTTTACAGTGAAATTTTAGACGAAAATTTATTTACTGAATTAGCAGATAAAAACAAAAATCAAACTTGGAAAATTTGCGAACAGCCTTTTAAAATACAAGGAATAAAACTCGAAGGCAATAGAGATGAAAAAAAATTAGAAAAATTTAGACTTCGAAAAATAGCGTTAACTGAAAAAATTGATTTAGAATACTTAGCTATTGTATTACAAGAAATCAATAACGAAATTAATCAATCAAGTGGTTATTTAAGCGAAATTAGCGACCGAAGTAAAGAATTACATTTTAAAGATTTAACAGTCGGTCAGTATCTCTACGATCAAATTTCTAAAAACCCACATACAAGTTTAAAAAACCAAGTTTTTTACCGCCAGGATTATTTAAATGAATTTCAAAAAATATGGAATAAACAAGTAGAATTTTATCCTGAATTAACTAACAAAGTAAAAGATAAAATTCAGAATGAAATTATTTTCTATCAAAGAAGATTAAAATCACAAAAAGGGCTCATCAGCTATTGTGAGTTTGAAAGCTGGGAACAGGAAGTTAGTATTGATAGAGAGAAAAAGCGAAAAACTGTTGGTCACCGCGTTATACCAAAATCCTCCCCTTTATTTCAAGAATTTAAAGTTTGGCAAAACTTAAACTCCATCAGAGTAACAAATATAAAGACCAATGAAGTCTTTCATATTGAAGAAGATTCCAATGTTGAACTGTTTCAAAAACTAAACTGGACAGCTCAATTAACTGATAAACAAGTTTTAAAAGAGTTTGGTTTAAAACCAGAAGATTGGAAAATAAATTTTCAGAAAATTGAAGGCAACAAAACCAACCATAATCTTCTGGAAACGTATAAAGAAATTTTAAAAATCGAAGGCTACGATAATATCAATTTCTCAAAAATTGAACCTGATGTATTGCAACAAACGCTAGAACAATGTTTTAATGAAATTGGCATCGATAAAAATATACTTGAATTTGATGCCACTCTAAGCGGAAATAAATTTGCAAAACAAAAATCCTATGAGTTATGGCATTTGCTGTATTCCTACGAAGATGATTTTTCTCGTACAGGAACAAAATCTTTAGAAAACAAGTTAAAATCTAATTTTGGTTTTAAGGATGAACATTTACCTTATTTAATAAACATACGTTTTCAAGATGATTATGGTAATTTAAGTGCCAGAGCTATTCGTAAAATCATGCCTCACCTTCAAGAGGGCAAAATCTATTCTGATGCTTGTGAATTGGCTGGTTATAACCACTCAAATTCAGTAACCAAAAAGCAAAATGAAGATCGAAAATTAAAACCCAAACTTGATATTCTTAAGAAGAATAGTTTACGAAATCCTGTTGTAGAAAAAATATTAAATCAATGTATTAACGTGGTTAATGCTATTATTGAAGACCCCAAAATGGGGCGTCCAGATGAAATAAGAATAGAACTGGCCCGAGAACTCAAAAACACAAAAGAACAGCGAGATCAAATAACCAAAGCTATTGGCAAAGCTACTCGAGATCACGAAAAATATCGCGATGAGATTAAATCTAAATTTGGGTTACCACACGTAAGCAGAAATGATTTAATCAGGTATAAATTGTATAAAGAATTAGAATCCAACGGACATAGAACTCTTTACACAAACACCTATATCAAACCCGAAGACTTGTTTTCTAAAAAATATGATATTGAACATATCATTCCTAAATCAAGGCTATTTGATGATTCATATTCAAACAAAACGCTGGAAACAAAAGAAAGTAACTTAGACAAAGGAGATGAAACGGCCTTAGATTTTATAGAAAGAAAGTTTGGAAAAGAAGACTTAGAAAAATATATAAATCGTGTAGAAGAACTTTATAAAGCAGGAAAAATTAAAGGCTCAAAACATAGGAAACTCTTAATGTCTATAAAGGATATTCCTGAAGATTTTCTAAATCGAGATTTAGGTACTTCTGCCTATATTGCCAAAAAAGCAGCTGAAATTTTACTTGATGTCACTAAACGGGTAAGCTTAACTTCTGGAAAAATAACAAGCAAATTAAGAGATGATTGGGGCTTAATAAAAGTGATGCAAGAGTTAAATTGGGATAAATATGAAAAAGTTGGATTAACATATTACAAAGAAAACAAAGAAGGCAAGAGGTTACCCAGAATCAAAAACTGGACAAAGCGTAACGACCACAGGCATCACGCTATGGATGCTATTACTGTAGCTTTCACCAAACCGGGAATGATTCAGTATTTAAACAATTTAAACGCAAAAACTAATAAAGAAATTTTTAAACTTGAAAACAAGTATACTTATAAAGATGAGAAAGGCAAGCGTAAGTTTATTGCACCATTCCCTCATATTAGAAAAACTTCAAAAGAAAATTTATCTCAAATTTTAATTTCCCATAAAGCAAAAAATAAAGTTACAACAAAGAATAAAAACAAGATAAACTTAAAAGGTAAAAACTCATTCAAATACCAAACTGTTGAAACTCCAAGAGGTCAGCTTCATAAAGAAACCGTATACGGTAAGTCAAAATATTATGAGACTAAAACAGAGAAAATTGGTGGTAAATTTAATAAAGAGCATATTAATTTTGTGGCAAAAAAAAGTCACAGAAATGCATTGCTAAAAAGACTTGAAGAGTTTGAAAATACCCCTAAAAAAGCATTCACTGGTAAAAACGCATTGGCTAAAAACCCAATATTTTTAAATGGAACTCAAGAAACAGTTCCTGAAAAAGTAAAGTTAGCTTGGTTAGAAGATAGGTTTACGATAAGAAAAGAAATAACACCCGACATAAAAATTGATAAGGTTGTAGATGAAGGGGTCAAGAAAATTCTCCGAAAAAGACTGAAAAACTTTAATAACAAACCCAAAGAAGCATTTGCAGACTTAGACAAAAATCCCATCTGGCTTAATAAAGAAAAAGGAATAAAAGTTAAGCGAGTTAAAATAACAGGAATTTCTAATGCAGAACCGCTTCAACATGCTAAAAATCATTTTGGAGAAGAAGTCTTGGGTAAAAACAATAATAATATTCCTACTGATTATGTGAGTACGGGTAATAATCATCATGTGGCTATTTATAAAGATGAAAAAGGAAATTTACAAGAAGAAGTAGTTTCATTTTACGAAGCAGTAGCAAGAAAAAATGCTGATTTACCCATCATCAATAAAGAACATGAAAAAGGCTGGGAGTTTTTATTTACCATGAAACAAAACGAAATGTTTGTATTTCCAAACGAAGAAAAAGCCTTCAATCCTAGTGAAATAGACTTATTGAATCCTAATAATAAAGCTTTAATCAGTGAGAATTTGTTTCGGGTGCAAAAGTTTACTCATAAAGATTATTTTTTTAGACATCATTTAGAAACTAACGTCGATAATACAAAAGAAACACATAAATTATCTTGGGTCAGAACAGGGTTATCAGGTATTAAAAATATTCAAAAACTGAGATTGAATCATTTGGGTGATATTGTTGAAGTTGGAGAATATTAAAAAAGTAATAAAATGATAAAATTTACCTCAGTAAAAAATAATTCACAGCCCTTGCAGGTTTTCAAACCCTGCTAGGGCTCAATTCAACAACTAAAAGTTAAAAATGCAAGACAAACAAGCTATATTAATCCCAGGAAACACCTACCATATCTACAATAGAGCAAACGGGAATGAGCGCTTGTTTCTATCAGATGAAAACTATCGGTTCTTCCTTAAAAAATACACCACGTATATTAGTCCAATAGCCGATACGTTTTGTTATTGTCTGATGCCCAATCATTTTCATTTTTTATTGAGGATTAAAGAGAAAAACAAACTACTTGAGTTTTACAAGCATAAGAATAAGAAAGCAAACCTTCAAGGTTTTGAAAACCTTGAAGGTTTAATATCCCACCAATTCAGTAATTTCTTTAATGCATATTCTAAAGCCTTTAACAAACAACAACACAGAAAGGGAAGCCTATTTATGCATACTTTCAAAAGAAAGATAATAACTGATCAAGATTATTTCAGAAAAGTTATGCATTATATTCATTACAATCCTATAGAAGCAGGATTGGTTCAATTTACGAAAAACTGGAAATATTCATCTTATCGCACAATTATTTCCAAAGGCAAAACAAAGTTAGAAAGAGAAGAAAGCATCAGCTATTTTAACGATCTTAAAAACTTTATTCACTGTCATCAAGAACCTCCTAAGTTAACAGGAATAGAGTGAGTTTACACTATCGCTATTAAGCTTTTTTAAAGTTTTAATCTTTAAAAAAGCTAACTACTAAAAATTAAATTATGATAAAACGCAGTCTTTTTTTTACTAATCCAGCCTACTTAAGTACACGAAACGAGCAATTGGTAGTTAACTTTCCAGAGGAAAGTAAGAAAGAAAAAACTGTCCCAATTGAAGATTTAGGTTTTGTTATTTTAGAAAATCAACAAATCACCTTAACCAATGCGCTGTTAATGAAATTGGTTCAAAACAAAACAGCTGTAATTACCTGCGATCAACAGCACCTCCCCTGCTCTCTTTTGCAACCCTTAGTGGGGCATACCGAACAAACCGTACGCTATCGGCATCAGCTCGATGCCAGTGTACCCCTAAAAAAGCAGCTCTGGCAACAAACCGTAATGGCTAAAATAAGCAATCAAGCCCAGCATTTAAAACGTTTAGATAAGTATAGCCTAAAGTTAGAACGCTGGGCTGGCGAAGTTAAAAGTGGCGACACCCAAAATCACGAAGCCATTGCCGCAGCACATTACTTTCAGAATTTGTTTACTATTGAAAATTTCAGTCGCAATCAAAAAGGCATTCCTCCCAACAATTTATTAAATTACGGCTATGCAATTTTACGGGCAATTACCGCCCGTGCTATTGTAAGTAGCGGCATGCTTCCTTCGGTGGGTATATTTCACCACAATAAATACAATGCATTTTCTTTAGCCGATGACATCATGGAACCTTACCGACCTTTTGTAGATGCTTTGGTTTTTAATATAGTTGAAAGTGGCTGTAATATAGAAGAACTAAACACCAACATCAAAGTAGAACTCTTGCAAATTCCGGCAATGGATGTAGAAATTGATGGAAAAAAGAGTCCGCTAATGAATGCCATGAGCAGAACCACGAATAGTTTGTATGAATGTTTTTATGGCAGTAGCCGAAAAATATTATACCCTGAATTTGGGTAGTAATGATTGATTGAATAACTAGATAAGTAAGATACTTATATCAAAAGTCGCGACTATGAACAAATAAATAAATTACTATGGAAAATTCACATTTTTCCCGATTAAACCAGTATAGAAGCATGTGGGTACTTGTATTTTTTGATTTACCAACCGAAACCAGAGTTGAACGGAAAGCAGCCACTCGATTTCGAAAACAATTAATAGACGATGGTTTTGGGATGTTTCAATTTTCTATTTACAGTCGGTTTTGTGCCAGTCGTGAAAATGCAGCGGTACACATTAAACGAACTAAAAATAATTTACCTAAAAAAGGAAAAGTAGCGGTGATGCAAATAACCGACAAGCAATTTGGGATGATTGAATTATTTCATGGAAAAAAAGAAGTTGAACCTGAAACACCAGATCAACAATTAGAACTCTTCTAATAAATAGAATCAAAAATGTTAGGCAAAGCAGAGTAAATACCTAATTTTCAACGCACATTTTTTATTCCTAAAAACAGCCTTAAAAAACAACATACCAGACGGTTACGACTGGTATGTTGTAAATCATGATTAAAAATACAATTCTGAAAGCAATTCACAACTGGAATGCAGCATTAAACGCCAATCCTATAGTTGTAAATCATGATTAAAAATACAATTCTGAAAGCAATTCACAACTACGCAAATATTACCCTCGCGTGCCTTTATGTTGTAAATCATGATTAAAAATACAATTCTGAAAGCAATTCACAACGAAGCAAATAACGAGCGTAAGCATAGTAAGGTTGTAAATCATGATTAAAAATACAATTCTGAAAGCAATTCACAACAGTGGAAGCCAATGATTCTTACTATGTTTCGTTGTAAATCATGATTAAAAATACAATTCTGAAAGCAATTCACAACCACAAAGCACGGGAACAAAAAACACATTCGTTGTAAATCATGATTAAAAATACAATTCTGAAAGCAATTCACAACGGAGGTTTTGAGTGTTGGCGCAAGTAGCAAGTTGTAAATCATGATTAAAAATACAATTCTGAAAGCAATTCACAACGCATTGCTTTTTTAAAGCCTACAGGATTGTGTTGTAAATCATGATTAAAAATACAATTCTGAAAGCAATTCACAACCAGCACCTTCTTGATAATAACCAACAAAAGGCTGTAAATCATGATTAAAAATACAATTCTGAAAAAAATTAAATAATCACACCACTTAAGAACAAGCTTTACAAAAGCCGGAAATAACCAAATTATGCACCTTAGCGACATAACCTTCCGGCAGGGGTACCGAAAGCGCTTGTTTTAAACACTCTACCGTTCCGCATTGTAAACACCTAAAATGAATATGATTATGCGAGTGGAGCTGCTTTTTTTCATCACAGTTAGCACACATGGCAAAATATTGTTTTCCATTATCTCCTACTACTTTATGTACTTTGCCATCTTCACAAAACCTATTTAAAACTCGATAAATAGTAGCCCTGTCCATAGCAGAACTAACCCGATCCTGAATCATCTCATGACTTAAGGCATTGCCCGATGCGGCAAGTACTTCTAATATTTCCTCTTTAGAGGCGGTGCTTCTTCGTTTCATAATTTTATTGCGACAAAGTTGCAATATTACAAAATTATAGTACATTTGTCAAGTAACTAATGCGACTTAATCGCACTATAAATATAAGGCTATGAAAAATAACACAATAGTGGACGTCATCATCATGGGGGGAAGTTATGCGGGGCTTTCGGCTGCATTGGCCTTGGGGAGGTCTATGCGACAGGTATTAATTATCGATAGCGCTAGCCCCTGTAACAAGCAAACGCCGCATTCGCATAATTTTATCACACAAGATGGGGCAACACCGCATGAAATTAGTGAATTAGCTAAAGAACAGGTTCTCCACTATAATACGATAAGCTATATAGAAGACCTGGCGCTTAGTGCTCATAAATCCGATTCAGGATTTAGCGTTCACACAAAATCCGGCAAAGAGTTTTCTTCAAAAAAGTTAATTCTGGCTACCGGTATTACCGATATTATGCCGTCAATAAAAGGATTTTCAGCTTGTTGGGGGATATCCATTGTGCATTGTCCCTATTGTCACGGCTACGAAATTAGAAATAAGAAAACAGCGGTCTATGCAGATACTCCTACTGCATTGCATCTTGCACCTTTAGTGAAAAACCTTACGGATGATTTAAGCTTAATTATTCCTGATCAAGCGGAAGCTAATATGGAAGAAATACAACTACTTAATAAATATGACATTCAAGTTATGCATACTGAGATTTCAGCGATAGAGCATCAGCATGGTCATTTGCAAAATATAGTATTTGCAGATGGAACCAAACACACATTTGAAGCGCTATACGCACCTTTAGCCTTTAAACAGCATTCTTATATCCCTGAAGAATTAGGCTGCAAGTTTACCGAAAAAGGGCATATAGAAGTCGACGCATTTCAAAAAACTACTGTAGAAGGGGTTTATGCATGTGGAGATAATTCGTCTATGATGCGTTCACTAGCTCAGGCTGTACAGAGTGGGAATGTTGCCGGTGCAATGGTGAATGCTGCATTGGCACAGGAACACTTTAGCTTATAGCAAGGGGCGTTTAGCGCTGGGCTAAGCTGCTAAAATGGACAAAGCTTTAAAAAATAACACTGAAATTTTAAACTCAAAACACCTATGATAGAAGTATTTACTACCACTATTCCAACACCGAAAAAAGCAAGGATTGTAATTAAAAAACTAAAAACTGAATTTCCTGATTCAAAAATTCATGTGGATATAGAAGAAGAAATAAAGAATTACCCCTGTACCCACAGTATTTTGCGATTTGAAGGCAAATACACGTCTTCCAATAGTATTCGACAAGTCGTATTGAAGGAAGGCTATCAATGTGATGTGTTAGAAGATAAAGTCTGTCATTCATAAGAAGATACCATGACTAATTTTTGGGAAGAAAGTTTTCAGAAAAACCACAAGATGTGGGGAGAAGAACCCGCTGTATCCGCAGCGATGGTAGCGAATGATTTTATGCAGAAAGGATACCGTGAAATTTTAATACCGGGTTGTGGTTATGGAAGAAATACCCTCCCTTTTATTGACCTGGGAATGAATGTAACCGGAATTGAGATTTCTGAAACCGCTATTAAAATGGCCACTAAACAAATACCGGATAAGCTGAAGATCTACAAAGGCGATGTGACTAAAATGCCTTTTGACGAGAAAAGCTATGAGGGAATCTTTTGTTATTCCTTACTTCACCTGTTAAATAGCGCGGAAAGAATAAAACTTATTAAAAATTGCTACTCCCGGCTCCGTCAAGGAGTAAGCATGGTTTTTGTGACACTTGCCAGCAACGATCATCAATTTGGGAAAGGGCTAGAAATTTCGCCCAACCGGTTTTTATCAAAACATCAGGTGAAATTGTATTTTCATGATAGAACTGCTGTGCAGGAAGCCTTTGGCGATTTTGGATTAACAGGTGCTAAAGAAATTCTAGAACCGATTAAAAATACAACTCCTACGCGTTTTCAATCATTATGGTTAATAAGCTGCAAAAAATAAGCGCTCCCTCTTCTCTACTCGCTAACGCAATACAGGAATAGCTATAGACATGAGTTCTTCTTTATACTCTAACAGTTCTTTTTGAATCTGTTTATAGGCTGAGGATTGAGCGGGTTGAAACAGTTGTTGATAATAGGCAATTCCATCCATTAAATTGGCTTTAAACCGCTCCCATTTCTTAAGCTGTTGGGCACTGATTTCTTCTGAAGTCGTTTCGATTTCAGTACGGAGGTAGTTTACATACATTTTCAATTCACTGATAAACATATGAGAACGAGCTGTCGGACTGAGCACAGAAGCATTGCCGTAAATATGCTGTATCATCTTAACCAACGAGACTTCCTTATCAAAATAAGCCATATTAGGTCCGGGACAAATAACCACTCCCTGAGCTTGACCTTTAATCGGGAGGTCGTGTTCCATATAAGAGGCATTGGCTAAACCGACACATAAACAGGCTTTTTCGTTTATTTTTGTTTGCTCTTTTTTATATTGAGCCGCAGAGACCTGCTCTTTTTTTTCTGCTAAGGCTTGTAATTTAGCCGTTTGATATTTTTTAGAAGCGGTACAAACTCCCTCAGGTCCAAATTCTTTGCTTAAAGCAAGGTATTTTTTAGGACATGAGCTTCCGGCTTTATGGGCAGCGATGCGTTTTTGCTTATAATACTCATTCGTAGTTCCTGTAAGCGTATTAAAAGGCACGCCTAAAGGTGAAATCCCACTTAAATATAAATCCTTTTCTTTTGCTTTAACGAGTAAGGCTCTAGTTTCTTTATCGACCGAAGTAGCCTCGGGAACCAATAAAAACGGACTCCCCCAGCCTACCGAATCTACTCGGTAGTGTTCCTGCAAAAATGCATGTTCCGAAGCGGTGCCCACCCCTCCTTGAACACTTATTTTTAACGCTAAAACTTTGTTGGGAACCGGAAGCCCTTTTTGATGCAAAGCTTTTACCAAAATCTCGTGTGTCTCTTCTAGTAAGGCTTCTTTTTTGGTTTTAAACTCTTCTAAAATGAGGCCTAATAAAAAACCTTCGGTTGCAAACGCATGACCCCCACAATTTAAACCCGATTCAATTCGATATTCGGAAACCCAAAGTCCTTTCTTTGCAAAAAATTTACCCTGAATAATCGCCGAACGATAATCACTTACTTTTAGCGTGATTTTCTTTTTTAGGCGTCCATTGCGATCCGGAAAAAAGTCATTGAAATTTTCAAAATAACTATATAAACGCGGATTCATTCCCGCGGAAAGAACTACGGAAGAACTTAGATTGCTTTTAGCAAATCCACGAAGGGAGGCATGGGCATCATTAAACTCTACCGGCAATTGCTTGCCCTTAGAAAAGTTATCTTTATCTACTTTAGTCATAATGTTAACATCAATCGCTCCCGGTACCAAATACTTTTCTAAATAGGCTTCGACCGTAGCCTTCGGTACATTCCCTTGTTTTAAAAATGTAGAAAATCTCGCTTTAATCGTAGAGTTATTGGGCAACATAGCAACAAAACCTTCTAAAGCTTTAGTACTGTGTATGAGTTCTTTTTTAAATGCTGAAAACTTATGCTTAACAATGCTTGCTACCAAGTTTAAATACGAAGTAATACGTTTAGCGCGATAGTCGTGTTCTTTTATACTAACTTTTTGATACGGGAGATTGAATTTCTTAGCGTACAAGGCATTCATTTTTTCCATAAGCTCATCGTCAATAATGGAGATTACGGAAGAAATCCCATAGTGAGCCACTCGAATCGGACTATCGATGGTATAGGCTAAACCCATAACCGGAATATGAAAACTGTGTACAGCTTGCGATGAAATCATCATGTGGGCATTTTAATAATTTAATAGCTGCAAATATGCCCTTTACTATGCTTTTAAAAACTGACATTTATCATATTTCGGTTTTTCAATAAGCCCATATGCCTATTAATCAACTTCTATGGAGGTATTGAAAACTCAAAAGAAATAATAATTGTACAATGCAATTTCCTGTTAGCATTAAAGCTTATTACTTCTAATCCGTAGCAGTACTTTCTTTTAAGGCTTACTGATGCTATGTATATAGTAAAGCCGTATTAAACATATATTGAATTAAATCCTAAGAAATAGTGAGTCCACAGTGAAAACACGGTATTGTGGTGAAGTGTAGTTAGGCCCTAAGCGCAGTGTGGACTCAGTATGGATTCAATAGGGCGTATCCAGGAAGTATCCATATATTAAATGTCCTTAGTTTAAACTTATAAAAGCTATACTTATTGCGGATATTATTCATGATGTATTCGATTTGCGAATATGAATTTACTACAACCGCCGGAAGTATCTTATAAGCCCTTTTTTTAGCAGTATATTTTCTTACATTATCCCGTAACAAGTTATGAGAAATAGATATATTTGTTAGGATGTTATGAATTGGCATTAATTTATGAAAAACCTTGTCTTTTTACTATTGTTATTGCCAAGCGGAATTTGTGCACAAACAAAAAAGGATGTTGAACCTAAAAATGAGAGTTATATCACAACTGATTTATTTTCACCATTTTATTTTCAGGGAAATACAAACGGATTTAGTAATAACGGAACACCTCGTTGGCGAATTGGATATATTAAAAACTTGAATACTAAAACAAAAGTCGGAATAGATATTGGTTACGGAAATGCTAACAATTCTCTTATTCAAACATTTGATAATTATTCGCTTTGGGAAATACGACCTGAATATTACCACATACTTAACCCCAACAGAAAAACTTTAAAATATTTTTCTTTCGAGTTATTTTATTTAAATCAAAACGAAGTATTTAAAGATCAATCATTTATATCTAAAAAAAACGAATATCTGACTTTTAACAAAGCAGATTATAAGAGGCAAAAATTTGGATTAATCCCAAAATTTGGAATGTTTGTAAATTTATCCAACAAAATTGGATTGAATTGGTATACTGGTGCGGGCATAAATTATAGAATAAATAGTTATAACAATTTTGTGAATTTAATGCCAAGACAATTTAATGAAGAACATTTCTCACCTTATTACAGAAAAGAAGGAAATAAAATTGGAGTGGAATTTACTCTTGGCTTAAAATTATATTATACAATAAAAAACTAATGGCAATAACTAGCGTTCGTGTGGTCGGTACGACCCAACATGAACGCCTTGTTGACTGAACCGGTTGCCGGTCGGTTAGCCTACTATGGGGATTAGTCTGGTTATAAAGTGTTTTGAGTATGGTTTTACTAGGCTATTGGAAGTTGGTTTTAGCCTAATGGAGTTTTATTTAGTTGTTTTTTTTACATTTTAATTTTCGATAACACTTATTTCTTTTGGTTTTATGCTAATTTTTGGTTCAATCTTAAATTTGAGCAAATAATGTCCTGTTACGTGCTTAGCAACGTTACTTTATTTGGGACTTATCTAACTTTTCTAACCAGTATTTTGGTGGTCCTCTAGCGGTAAAAATACTTAGGGTTATTAAATTACCTTTTTTGCATTTTGAACATTTTCGATGTAATATTGGTGGTCTTTCTTTTAAACGAACAGGCGCTAGAGTGGCCTTTAAATTGCTTAAACTTACGCGCTTATGGTAACTGCTTAACAAACCGTAATGTCGGATGCGCACAAAACCCTTTGGTAAAATATGTAATGCAAAGCGTCTTATAAATTCTGCTTGGCTTAATTCTAGCACATAGGGTTTTCCGCCATGCCGATAATCTTTAGCAGAAAAGCTAACCTTATCTTTCTCTATTGCTAATAAGCGATGGTTGCTAATGGCTATTTTATGGGTGTATCGACCTAAGTATTCCACCACTTGTTCTGGGCCTAAAAAAGGACGCTTACAATACACTACCCAATCTTTGGTAAATAGTGTATTATAAAAATTTGGAGTTGTATCTTCTAACACTTTCCGTAATTCTGCAACAAAACGTGCCCTAAAAACCTTACTCATCGCTTTTACTGGGAACAGGTAGCGTGCCCTGCGGCAGCCAGTTTTTCCTTGCTGTTTGGTAGGTTGCCATTTACCAGATTTGCTAAGCCCTCCACCGGGAACAATACAATGTAAATGAGGATGTAAAGATAAATTCTGTCCCCAAGTATGCAGTATAGCAATCATACCTGTTTGTGCTCCCAAAAACTTGGGGTTGTTCCCAAAACCTTGGATGACCTGCCAAGCCACTTTAAACAGTAGCCCATAAAGTACTCTTGGTTTATATAGGCATAAACGATTTAGGGTGTGTGGCAGTGTAAAAACCACGAAAATATGGTACAGGTAAAAGCTCGGCTTCTCGGGCTTGGATCCACCGTTCTCTTTGATGTCCCTGGCACTTGGGACAATGCCGGTTGCGGCAGCTATTATAGCTCAGGTGTAAGCTTTGGCAATCGGGATTATCACATTGGTCTATATGGCCGCCCAAAGCTGCCGTACGACATTTACGAATGTTGTGTAGGGTTCGGTATTGCCAGCTATTACTGCAATAATCCTTTAAATTGTTGTTATGCTGTTGTAAAACCTGAGCTACTTCGTAGGTAGCAGTTCTCATCTTCCTTTAAGAATACAGCTTATCTAAAGGAGAAAAGGGCTTTTGTCTACCTAGCTGTGCCACGTGTAGGTAAACTAAGGTTGTTTGAATATCGGCATGTCCCAATAGCTCTTTAATGCTCATGATATCCAAACCCATTTCTAGTAAATGGGTGGCATAACTATGCCTAAAACTATGAGTGGTAATTTCTTTTGGGATACCACTATGTTTTCGAGCCTCACGGACTACCCATTGTACACCCCGGGTAGATAATGGTACTGCTTTACCTGTTTTGTCATTACCATTAAAAACCCACCGCCTAGGGTGTTCTGCGGTAATATAGCGTTTTAGTCCGCGTATTAAAATGATTGACAAAGGCACATAACGATCTTTACGCCCTTTACCTTGGCGCACATGCAGCGTCTTACGATCAAAATCTAGGTCTTTTAGTTCTAAGTTACGCAGTTCGAAACAGCGAAGACCACAGCCATATAACAGCGCTAAAATGAGCCGATGTTTTAGTAATTTAGGGGTTTTTAAAACTTGCTTTACTTCCTTTTGACTTAATACTACGGGAAGTCTCTTGCTGCGTTTTATCGCTGGAAGCACAATACGCTTAACATCCAGATCGTAGATGCGGTACAGGTAGCGTAGCCCATAAACCGTATGTTTAAAAAAGCTCTCAGAAGGGGTTTTGTTTTTAGATTTTAAAACGTGCAGGTAATCTAAAATTTGTTCTTCATCCAAATCTAATGGACTGCATTTAAAGTACAGGGTGATGTGAGATAGACAACGGGCGTAATTAGTAAGGGTGCTTTGACTCTTTCCTGAAACAGAGACTGCACGTTGTAACTTTAAATAGATGTTTTTAAATTCTGGAACAGAAAAACATGCTTTTTCAATTAGAGTACTACTTTTTTTTCATAATTTTATATTTATATGATTTAATGATACTTAAAGGTAGCCAAAGGTGAGGACATTCACTAGAAAGCTACCTTTAGGTTTAGTTCAACAATGCTAACCGTTGTACAAGCCCTAAGTTTTAAAAATACTTCATCAATATTAGCCGCTTTTTGGCGTTTTTATTCCTATATTCCGTAGCCTTAGGTAAAAATTGAGTTACGTATTTATTCCCTTTACCAATCAGAATAAATAAATATATTTGTTAGGGTATAAACAGTTAGATAGCATTTGAAAGAATGATCAGAAAGATACTTTTAGTTGTAGGCTTAATAATTGCTGTCATCATCTTTTTAAAATATGGTAGAACAGTCTACATGCCAATGATAAATAAGTTAAACGGAAACGAGACTGTTGAGTCAAGAATTAATGCCATTCAAGCAGAAGTTTGGAATCGACTTGAAAACAATTTGAATTTGGCAGGTTATAAAATGGACTATCCCAAGAAGATAATTCTCGTAGCTTTTAAAGAAGAACAAGTTCTTCAAGTGTACTCTAAGGACTACAATGGAATTAAGTTAATAAAAGAGTATTCATTTACAGCGTTTAGCGGTGAACTTGGTCCTAAATTAAAAGAGGGCGATAAACAGATCCCAGAAGGAATTTATGAAGTTGAGTATCTAAATCCCAATAGTTCATTCTACCTCTCTATAAAAGTAAATTACCCAAACAAATTTGACAAATCAAAAACTGAACTATCGAATATTGCTGATATGGGTGGAGATATTTTTATACACGGAAAATCAGCTACTATTGGATGTATCCCAATTGGAGACGAAGCGATTGAAGAATTATTTGTATTAACACAAAAGGCAATAAACAACAAAGTCAAAGTTATTATTAGCCCACGAGACTTTCGAACTAAGCCTGAATACCCTGATATTGCAGGCATAGAATGGGAGAACGAATTGTATAAACAAATTGAAAAAGAAATAAAAATGCTACCTAACAATGGGTAACCCTTGCACAAACCCTAAATTTTAGTAATATCATCAATAGAATCCGCTTTAGTAGTTTTTGATTTTTAGTTTTCTACATTAAATAAAAAAAGAGATGCTTATTTTATCCCGTTACAAGTTATGGTAAATAGATATATTTGTTAATATATCATGGATTTGTGCATTATTTCAAAATACCAACCGGACATTTTTTGATGAAAAATAAATTTCTATTAATTTCTTTTATCCTGATTCTTTTTCTGAGCTGTAACTCAACTGAGATTAGAAATTTGAATAATAAAACGATAAAGTATTCTAATCTTCCTCAAGAGGTCAAAGATGTTGTTTTCAAGCCGTATTATCCTGATCCAAGTGATTCAACCAGGTCTACATTTTTTATTGATTTAAATAATCCACCTCGATATATTGAAATTTCAAAACAATCCTTTCTGCCGTGGATTTATAATTCAGAATTACACAGAATAGAAGATGACAAAATTTTTAAACTCAACTTTAATGCAGAATATGAATATAAAATAGTAGTATTAGAAGATTTCTTATATATCCCTAAACATTCGAATATCTTTAAATCTGACAGTTTAACCTATTCTTTCTCTAGATTTAGTTTGAAGAAATAATTAAAAAATAATGCACAACCTCAGTAACCTTTGCATAAGCCCTAACTTTTAAAAACACTTCATCAATATAAGCTGCTTTTAGCAGTTTATATTCTTATATTCCGTAGCCTTAGGTAAAAAATAGAGTTACTTATGTTACTCCGTTAAAATTCAGAATAAATAAATATATTTGTTAGGATTTGTTGTACGTCATTTTAAAAAAAAATTATAATCTAAATGAAAATTGAGAAATATAACCAAAGACTTCTAGCCATTTTAGGAACCTTAATAGTAGTTTTTTTGATCGTTGCTTTAATAGCATTTATATCAATAACAATAATTGAAAATAGAAGATTTAACAATAATGATAAAGGTATCTTATCGGACGAAAAAATTGAGCAACTACAAAAGGAAAATAAACGTGAACAAATTATTTCTTACGAAACACCAATATTAATTGATACTTTAAAATCAAAATACATTATTCCCGTTTCATATAGAAATTTAAAGAAAAAAGAAGATATTAATGGACTTCTAAATGCTACTTCATCGGCGAATTATGAAAAGACAGATAATAGATATTCAAGAGCATTTTACGGAGAATTCAATAATGTAATTGTTTATAATTCCATAAATAATATAAAGAAAAAGTTATTTAATAAAAGAGTTAATTTCAATGATATAAAAACAGAGTATTTCGATGATGATATTCTTTTGCTAATTAAAGCATCTGATAAAGACACTCATAAAGATGGAGTAATAAATTTAGATGATTTTAAATCGCTTTATTTTTATTCATTTACTCAAAATCAATCAAAAAAAATCGGAATTGAAAATATGGATGTCTACAATTATAAATTTTTGAATAACTCTAAGGATTTAATAATTGAATTTGGTGTAGATAAAAATAAAAATGGTAGATATGAAAATTATAATGAACCAATTATAATTAAAAAATACGATTTTAAAACCGGAAAATTAATTAATGTCATTGATAAGGAAATGAATTCAGAACTTCAAAATACATTAGAGGGGACAAAAAAATAATTATGCACAACAGTGGTCGTTGCACAAACCCTAAATTTTAGTAATATTATCAATATAAACCGCTTTTAAGGTTTTAATTTTTACACCCCATAGGATTAAGTAAGAAATTGACTTACTTATTTGATCTCATTACAGATTCATATCTTTCTTAAGATACCTGTTGTACAATATTTAATCAAACTATCTCGAAAATATGTTTACACCAATTATAAGAATTGTACTTGTCATATTAAGCTTAATTGCGGCTATATATTTTTACTCAAAAAAGGATTATGTAAATATGTCAATGATGCTGGTAGCGTGTGGTCTTTTTATTTACGGATATTTCAAATATGGAACTATTTATGCTGCTTTTCAACAAATAAAAAAAAACAATATAAAAAAAGCTGAAAAATTGATATCTAAAGTCAAAAATCCAAATAAACTGACTAAAAGAGAGAAGAGCTATTACTATTTTACGACCGGAATTATTGCCTTAGAGAAAAAGAAATTCGAAAAAAGTCATTCTGACTTGACTCAAGCATTGGATATAGGTTTAAGAACTGAAAATGATAAATCAATCGTATTATTGAATTTGGCTAATATTGAACTATTGAGAGAAGATCATAATAAAGCGATTGAATACATTAAAATATTAAAGCAACTTAAATTAAAACCAATAGTCGAATTGGAAACAAACCGAATTGAAAAGGAAATAAAAACGTCGAAAAATAATGTATAACCGCAATTATGGCGGAATCGGACGTAGTCAAATCTACTCGGAATTGTTTACGTCTATAATCAAACAAAAATCATTAACTTTAAACCCGTTACTGACACTTACCTAAAACCACTCTCCTACTTTTTTGTAAAAGATATTCATTACAAATTAAAGAAACACGTTGTGTGTAAATTGATGAAAAACAGAAATGTAAAATACTTATCTATTGTAATAATAGTCTTACTGATTTTAGCTATTCCGTTCGTGAACTTTAAAGTATTAAAAATCAGAGGTTATATTAATGATTTTGAAAAAGTAAACAATTTTATTTTAAAAAATAAAATGAAAAAGGATATGGTATCATTTGCAGAATTAATGAAAAAAACAAACGAATTTCCAATTTTGCAAAAAGCAGTTAACAAATCAGAACTTTGCGGAATTTCATACTATCAAGACAAAGGAATTGTGTATAAATTTCAATGTATTAATAATAGCTACGACAATTTCCTAGATAGTGATGATAAATATTTTTTGATTAAAATATTAAATAAAAGCAATGAGCTTTTGACCTATGAAAAATTCATTGATTATTCTCAAAAACCAATAAAATTAAAAAACGATTGGTATTTAATTGAACAAAACATAACGTATGATTAAAAACTACACACAATAATGCTAAGCCTTCCACAAGTCCTAACTTTTAGGAAAACTTCATTAATATAAGCTGCTTTTGGGTGTAATTATAAAAAAACAAATGCGAAAAACAATTTACATAGTGATTTTCATAATTTTGACCTCTTGTAAAACACAAACTGAATCAAAAAAAGTTTACTTACCACAATCTGATTTTTTAAAAAGTAAAAGCTTTACTCAAGCCAAAAATCAATTCGGAAAACTAGTTGACTTCAATTTTAAGATTGACACCCTGAATAGAATTAAATATGATAAAATGGACTTTTATAAATTGAACATTTCGGCTTATGATTCAATTTATATAGGAAAAAGAAATGATACAATCTTTACGTATGATCAAACTATTGATTTTAAAGAAGTATTTATTGTTTTGGACGATTCAAAAACTTCATTTCTAGGTCGAGTTGGAACAGACTTCGGAGTTTCATTAGAAAATTCAAGCGACTCTATATATCAGTACTCCTTTAAAAAAATTAAAAACACAAATGAGGGAGACCATTTAGTTATGGATTATGAATATCCCGAATTGACTATTAAAACTATAAAATTTAGAAAAGATGGAAAAATCTTGAATCTGACAATTGAACAAACAATTAATAAAAAATAACAACACAAGCTCTTGGGAACACATTAAATACAAAAATAGTTTTTTAAGTCAAAAAACTATTGAATTAACATCCTGTCAATCTGCTGCAAGCTTAATAAAACCAAAAGATACTGTGAAAATAGAATTTATTGGATTAGGAGGTTCGGATACGACTAAAATTGAATATTTATCAAAAACAAAATTATCGATTGACGGAATGACCTATTTTAAACATAAAGGTAATTCGGAGTTGTGCAACATTAGGAAAAACGAGCAATTTTTCGGATATTTATAAAATAATTTTGAACAAAATGGCAACAGTAGATAATATACGGAATGGATTGATTGACAAGATACTGTCGATTAAAAACAAGGACTTTTTAGTAGCTCTTGATAAAATAATTACATCGAGTTCATCGGAATCTGAAACGGTTGAATTGACCAAAGAGCAGAAGTTATTGCTGGAAATGAGTGAACAAGATATAAAGGAAGGAAAACTGATTTCTCAAGAAGCTATGAACAAAAGGAATTTAGAATGGCTAAACGCAATATAATTTGGACACGAACAGCTGACATTCAGTTCGTGGGTATTTTAGAATATTGGGTTAAAAGAAACAAATCAAACAACTACTCAAAAAAACTCTTGAAATTGGTTTCGGAAAGAACAAAACAGATTGCCGAAAAACCTCTGATTTACAAAGCAACAGATTTTAAAGATACAAGAGTTGCATCATTAGGAAATTTTAGTATCTACTATAAATTTAATGACACAGAAATTATCATTACAGCTTTTTGGGATAATAGACAAAATTCGAAAAAACTTTTAAAAATATTAAAAAACAAATGAAAATGCATTAATTTTTTATTAAAACACTTCTATGAGAGTTATCATAAATTAGTACTGATGTCGTTATGGTAAAAGCTGGTTTTAGTAGCGTGTTGCATACAGCAATTAATGAATATTTTCTCTACAGCACATTGTTGAACGTGCATGCATTAAATGCACAAAAACTTAGTGTTTTGTTATCTACTCGGCTTATCCGGCCTCTGCTCCCACTTCTTTGCTCTTTCAAATTATACGCTTATCTTTAGACTTTAGGACCCCAAACCCGATATACAAATTAACCGCTTAAATCAATTTAACCTATAGCCCTATTTTAGGACGAGACGTTTAAAAAAATAATATATACCCAATAAAAGGTACTGAATTATTGGAATACATTCAATATTTTTAATTTTTAAAAATCATCATTATGAAAGCAAGATTTATAATTTTATGTTTTTTCACAATCTCTTTTTGCTATTCTCAATCCAATTCAGCCCTTTCTGTTGAGCAAGCTACAACTGTAGAAAAAGAAGGCAGTCGATTATATACTAAAGTTTTAGAATTTAAAAAACAAGGTCTTTTTACAGAAGTTTACGACCGTCAATCTCACTGGAGTTGTACCCCAGATAAAGATGAAACTTATATTAATTCAAGATTGAATGAGCTCTATGAAATAGAGAAAAAGTGGAAAAGACCAAATGGCGATATAGCTCGGTACAACAGCTATGTTAAAGATTTGACTGATTACGCAGAAAAAAATTGTTCCAACCATAACATTGGTTGCCGCTACAGAAATGTGAATGCGCCTGCAGTTGAAAATTCTTTGGCTTATCTAAATAGATATATAGACAAATTCAAGCAATGCTTAGCAAACTTAAGTTCCGAAACCGAAAATGTAGCCAATTCCAGTTATTCTGGAGCTAATACTACTAATCGCTCAAACCAATCTTCAAACTCTGGAAATACAAATTATCCTGATTATCAACCAAGGTCAGAAACTCAAATGCAAGAAGAATTGACCAACAGTATAGACAATGCAAGTAGAAATATTACATCTTTATTCAATAAAAGAGCAGATAAATTTATTGGAGCAAGAATGCATGACAAAACCAGTGAAAACAAAAAATCACTCATAATTTTTGAAAAATATTTAGAGGAACTCTATGCTACTCTGGAAGAAAGAGCTAATTATTATAAATCTATTCCTTATGATAGTGCTAAATTAGAACAAGTTCAAGAGATTGCTAAGCATTATGAATACGGTCAATGTCCAAGCAGTTTGTGCAAATTTGGCTATATGATTGATAAGAAATTGTGCCATGTATGCGACGGTAAAGGATATACCATAGAAAAGATCACTACGCTATCAGGACTTACGAGGAATACTGATACTAAACATGTTAAATGTTATGGGTGCAATGGAATAGGTATTGAGGATGTTCGGAATGAGACTAAAAAATGTTATCGATGTCACGGAAACTACAAAAAAGCTTTTATATATAACGGTAATTCGTATGTATCTAAAAATTTAGCTAATGAAATAGCCATATTTTTTCCTAATTACATTAGTTTTATTATAGATCTAAAAGAATTTTTTCGAGAGAATCCATCAAAAGAATATTATTATGAACTATATGATGATGGCCAACAATTTACAAATATTAAATTTTGGAATAGAAAATTAGATGAATATCAACCCGACAATGTCCAAGAAGAAATAGATAAAATATTTGATGAGAGAAAAAGAGCACGGGAAGCCTATGAAAAGGAGAAGAAAGACCACGAAGAGTTTATTAGGATTAAAAGGCAGATGCCTGTTAAAGGTAGTGAAGACTGGCATATCTCTAAATCAAAAGGAGAAAAAATATATATTACAGATTTAGATGACAGAGAAATATTAAAAACAAAAATTGAAATTGATAGCGCATACGCTATACCAAAATTAAATAAAATTATTACCTATCACACTAAAAAAAATGGGGTAATCTATAGCTCATTATATAATAGTGCTGCGGGAAATAAACTTTTAGGGGCAACAGGTTACATCATAGATTATGAAGTAAGTAGAGATTCCAATACTTATATTTTTTATTATTATGATCCAAAAACTCCAGACTCACATAAAACACTATTAGATTATTTAGGGTTTGAATTAAAACATTTTCCGCAAATAAGAAAAAAAGAAGAAACTATAATAAAAAAATGGGAACATATTGAGAATACAGAATATATTATAACAGAATTAAATTCTGGATTAAAAGGTATGATTAATACCTTATATTACAAGAAAATCCCTCCAAAGTTTGATGATTTTGGTGAAATTAAAGCAATTGATATCGACAACAATCTAATACCTGCAAAATCTAAGGGCAAATGGGGTTTTATAAATAAATATGGTAAAACAGTAATACGCTTTAAATATGATGTTCCAAATAATCAAAAAAAAATGAAAGGTTTCAAAGATGGAAAAGTTAGGGTCATGTATAAAGGAGAGCTGGTAACAATTAATACTAAAGGAAAAATCATTGAATAAAACTACTGGCGACAATGCTAACCGTTATTATAGAACATTTATAAAAAAATAAGGATAAAAAAACTTATTAAAAATAAAATAATTCATGAGTCATTCTGATAAAAAAATAAGTATTCCAAATACTTATCAGATTGCTGGTCTAACAACTTTTATTTACGCAACAATATTAATAGCCTTTATAATTTATAATCAATTTTTTTATGTTGACTGAACTTGGTTTCACGGTTTTACCACAAATGGATTTGCAGTTATAAATAGTTTAATTTGGATAGTAATACTATTTATTTTTAAACGTTTTTTGAATAAGATACTCAATTACAGTAAAGCAAATTTATTGATTAACGCTTATCTAATTTTTTTGACAATTACTGTGATTTTATTAGGAAATATAGTTTATAAATCCATAAAATTATATTTATCCCTTGAAGAAACCGAAAGTTTTAATGCCTTAAAAGCTTTCGCAACTTCTTCGATATCAGGAGTAATATTTCTATTTATATCAAATATTGCCATTATTCTGCTTTGTATTTTATTAGGAAATCGTCTTAGAAAAATAGATGTTGTAGAAAAGAAACTATTTCAAATTTTAGGATATTCTTTTATAGTTTACGGTATACTTACATTCCTTATCACATTTATAATAGAGAATGATACACCTCAATTTTTATCAAAAGCTATCGTGGTAATTTTAATCGGTCTAATTTTCAGAAAAGTTTATAGTATGGATTATTCAAAATTATATCCAACTCTAGGTTTCAATGATAAAGATAAAAGCAAAACACCAAAACCGCAAAAGCAAACTAAATTCGTGAAGAAAAAAACATTAGAAGGTATATCCAAGGGTTATCCTCAAAAAAATAAAGTCGTTAAAGATAAAAAGAATGAAAATATTACAACTGAAAATATTCCCGATATCAATATCGATAAACTTGAAAATAAAGATTTAGTTATTTCTTATTATGAAAATTTACCAACCATAGAATTAAATAGACTAGAAAATATTGTTACCAATAAATATGGTAAAACTTTAATGACCGAACAAAAAGCTAATTTGATTAAATATTATATTGCTGAAAAAAAATTATATGATCATGAAAGATTTTTTCCCAAATAAAAAAGTAAAAAAACGGTGTAGTAAATACTAGGTCGTCCAAGCTCACGAACGCTTAATTATTAGGTTTAAACCCACATCTTTAATTGGACTGGATAGAAACACCTTTATCTCCTTTAAGGTTCCTTTTTAGTCCGGCATTATTACCAACTAATTGATTTCGCAAAGTAAGTAAACTGCATAGCTCTAAGTGAGCTGTAGTCTTTATATTACTTGGAATTAATTCTCCTCTATACAACCAAGCATAGCGAGCTATTAAATTGGCATCTAAATGATTGCTTTTTCTTTGACCACTCCTGATGATCGCTTGATTTTAAGAACTCTCCTCTTTTTCACTATCTAAATAGAATACTAATTTTAGGGAAGGATAGCCTGTATTCTCAAAACAGTAAAATACTTCGGAGGGTTTTACAACTTTTTAAACCCATTTTACAAGCTTTATATAACTACTCATCTCGTTGAAGAATTCTTTGTATAATTGAGCTTGAAACATCAATTCCTACGACTTCTGAATAGTTTTTCATATTTTTACAATTAGAGTGAATAAATAGATTCAAAAACTACTTCCTTTATCGGGGATTAAATTCTGATATTCCAAATGGTACTTTGCATCTGTATATAAAGAGAGGTCTGGTAATTATCGTGGAGCTGTATAGCTAAAACATGTTAAACATCTCCTTTTTTCTATTTTAAAGTTATTATTACAAATTAAAGAAACACGTTGTAGGTAATTTGAATGAAACAAAAATTATTTTTAATATCAATCTTTTTGACTATGAATTTATTCGGACAAAAAAGAGATATAGAAAATTTGATTAATCAAGTTGCTAAAGGTGAAGTCCCTGAAAATTTTGAATACTATTTTTTAGTTCCTAAAAGTCTTGAACAGGAAAAAATAGAAAATTCATTAAAAAATTATCAAATCCGAGAATTGAGAAAGGTTGACAAAGATTTTCCTGAAAAGTTCATCAATGCTCAACCAATTAATGAGACTGTTAACTGGAAAAATTATAATCTGAGTGGATCAAGATTAGTTTCTGACAAATACAATTACAATCACATCTTGTCCCCACCACAAACGAAAAAAATAAAGTTTATCAAATACAATATTGCCCAGAAAAAATACGACAGCCTAATCGAAAATAAAGAACCATATACATTAATACTAAAAAAGAAATGGTTTTGGAATAAAAATAGAATTTGGAAGAATAAAAAACTTTACGCGGAATTTATTGAAAGTTGGAAGATGGATGATAAATACAATCCAGAAGAAACAGTTTATTATCATTTTTCCAAACCAATATTTTCAGAAAATAAAAAATATGCTATAGTTTCTTTATTTAAAAAAAGAAGATGTAACGGAAATGGATTTACAGGACTTTATAGAAACGACAATGGAATTTGGAATAAAGTAATGGAGTTTAATCAAGTAGAATCCAAAACAGTTTCGACACACATAATTTGCGAAGAGATAAGGATGGTTGACTATGAGTAATAAAAGAAGAAAAATAGTTGGAACCGGAATAATTTTCATATCATCTTTAATAATGGAATGTTATCTTGTTGACGGAGTTGCCTCGATCGGTTCATTTGGGTTAGTTGGATTTCTATTAAGATGGTTAAATTTCGACTTGATTGGATTGATTGGGTTAGCAAACCCTCTATTTTTATCAAGTTTGTTTTTGTTTTTCATTAACAAGAAGTCAAAATTAGCTCTAATTACAAGCTTGATTGCTTCAATTTTGGCTATTTCTCTTACGCAGATTGATGAAATAATAAAGAATGAAGGATGATTTTCTGGAAAAATAATAGCATATCTATTAGGTTATTGGCTTTGGACAACCTCAATCTTTTTAAAGCCTATCATCTTAATATTAAATGAATTATTAATGAAAAAAATTACACACAACACCGGTAACCCTTGCACAAGCCCTAACTTTCAAAAATACTTCATGAATGTAAACCGCTTTTTGGTGTTTTTTATTCTTAGATTCCATAACCTTATGATAAAAATAGAGTTACTTATGTTATCCCGTTACAAATTAATATCTTTGTTAAGATAAACCAGTCATAAAACATTATGAAAGAAACTTACCGTATTCTCACACTATCTATCCTTTTATTTGGGACCAGTTATAATCTATCAGCACAGGATATTATTGATATACTATCTAAAAGATTATGCAAGTGTTCTGAAAAAAACGAAATTAAAAATGTTAATGAAATGAAACCTTGTTTTGAAGATTTGCTGATAACTAATTGGAAGGAAATCAAAGAATATTACAAAGCTGAAACAATGGACGAAATTAATCTGGAAGAACTCGGAAATAAAATCGGTGCTAAAATGATTAAAGAATGTCCATATGTGTTAGACAACTTTTCATCTGGCTTTATGGTAGATGAAGAAAAAGTTGATAAACAACCTGATTTGAATTGCAACGATTTGAAAAAAGGAGACTTCTATTACCTGATCGAAAGACCTGAAAACGGAATCATGGACACAACTTTCGTTACGATATCAAATGATATGTTTTTAGAACGAATGAAAAATGGAAAAACCTACTCTCTTCTGAATATAAAATGGAAAGAAAATTGCGCGTTTGATTTAATTTTTAAAGAAAGTAATGACCCAATGAAAAAAGAGTTGAGTAAAAAGGGTGATGTATATGAATATGAGATATTAACTAATAGTAGTGAATCCGTCTTCTTAAAAACCACTTGGATGGACAGAAGCTATCAATTTGAATTAATAAAAATAAAATAAGATTTTGCTATCATGGTAATCGTTATCTAAACCCTAAATTTTAAAAATACTTCATCAATATAAACCGCGTTTAGGTTTTTTCATTCTTAGATTTCCTATAATAAATAAAAATTGAATTACTTATGTAGTCCCGTTACCAATCAGAATAAATAAATATATTTGTTAGGGTATTATGAGTTGACCTAAATATAAGACCAAAAAAAAACATGGATAAAAATCATATTTCTTTAATTATATTTCTTCTAATCGGTTCATTGGCAATTAGTCAGACCGATAAAGAAAAAGCAATTAATTTAGGACAAAAGGCAATTAAATTGATGGATGAAGGGCAATTGGATAAATCTATTAAATTGTTAAAAAAAGCTGAAAATTTAGATCCTGACAGAATAGATTATCCATATGAAATAGCTTATGCCTATTACAAAAAGAAAAACTACAAAAAAACAATTAAAATATTACATACAATTACTGACCACAAAGATGTAAGCGACTACATTTATCAACTTCTTGGAAATTCCTATGATTATATTGACAAGCCCGAAAAAGCTTTGGAGACCTATAATATAGGAATGAAAAAATTTCCTGATTCAGGGAAATTTTATTTGGAAGCGGGGCAAATTAAATTTTCTCATAAAAAATATGACGAAGCAATGGATTTATGGGAAAAAGGGATTAAGGTTGACCCCAACTACTCTTCAAATTATTATAGACTTGCAAAATTATTTTCTTACACAAAAGAACGTATTTGGACATTAATTTACGGCGAATATTTTATGTTGCTCGAGCCAAATACAAAACGAACGGAAGAAATCAGCAAATTATTATTTGAAAATTATAAAAAAAGTCGAGAAATGACTTCAGATTCAACTGTGGTATTTCACCTAACTGAAAAAGGGCACAATATTAATCTTGCCGATGAGAAAAGTAAAAAAGGAATATTACCATTTGGTGGAACTTTTGCCCTTTCACTTGTAGCTACTACAGGATGGTTTAAGGAACAATTAGACATTAAAGCTTTATATCAAGTAAGAAAAGATTTTTTAAATTACTGGTTTATAGAAAAGAAATTCAACCAAATATATCCAAATAAATTGTTCTCCATACAAAAAGAAATTCAAGAAGCCACCTTTTTTGAAGCCTATACATATTGGCTATTATCAGAAGGCAGTTTAACTGAATATCAAAATTGGTACTCAGAAAATGAGCAAAAATTTTCGGATTTTGTTAATTGGTTCAATAGAGAAAAAATTGATATAAGAAAAAAGGACTTTAATTCAAGAAAAGATTATAAATAAAATATTATAAGCAAAAACGTGTATAACAAATAAATACGTTATTTGAAAAACGAAAATTTTGGTATACATGGAAAGTCATCAATTTTTGTTTTAATGCTTAGAACAAAAAAGATCAAACTAAAAATAAAAATTTGTCTTGTGGCTCAACCAAAAAATTTAGTCCTTTTTACACACTACTTGTCATATGCAAACACGTTACATACCTTTTAAACAAACGAACATGAAAAAAAATTTTTTCAGATTTATACTAATGGTAATATTACCTCTTAGTAGTTTTTCCCAATCTAAAATTGAAACCTATACAAAAGAGGGAATTCAATATCACGATAAAGGAAGCTATGATAAAGCAATCGAATCCTACGAAAAAGCTTTAAAAATAGACCCAAAATCCACTTTATTAAACTATGAAATTGCTCTAAGCTATTTTTCAAAGGGAGAGTATAAACGAGCTATAAAGCATTCGGATATTGTTTTAAAGCAGGGTGAGGATTTATTACTTCAAGCTTATATGACTAAAGGTGGAATTACTACATTAGACAGGACATAGAGTTGAATGAATATTATTGCAAGTTGTTAACTTAGCATTTATGAGACGTAAAGCCAAACATTACACTTTAGAGTTTAAACAGAAAGCAGTAGA
>NZ_RCNV01000016.1 GCF_003667275.1 Mesonia aquimarina
TCGATTAGTGTAAGCAATGCCGGTCCTCAAGCAGCAACGGGCGTGTTGGTAGAAGATCTTTTACCTAGTGGTTACAGTTATTTATTATCGAGTGCGACCTTAGGGAACTACGATCAGTCGACTGGTATTTGGACGGTAGGAACAGTGGGTAGTGGCGTTACAGAAAGCTTGCAGTTGACCGTTACAGTAAACGCTAGTGGAAATTATACAAATATAGCGGAAGTAAGTGCCAGTGATGTGGCAGATCCAGATAGTACCCCTGGCAATGCAGATGCAAGTGAGGATGATTATGACAGTGCAGTAACTACCCCGATCGCTCCATCGGCAGATCTAGAATTAAGTAAAAGTGTAGTAGGTGGGAATACGAGTCCTGCAGTAGGCAGTCAGATTACCTTTGAAATAGTAATAGAGAATAATGGTCCTCAGGATGCCACCGGTGTTATTGTTAATGATTTATTACCGAGTGGATATACTTTTGTTTTAGCAAATTATACCACTGGAAATTATAGCAATGCCACTGGAGATTGGACTATCGGTATAATAGCTTCGGGAACAATAGAAACATTACAATTAACCGTTACAGTAAACGCCAGTGGAAATTATACAAATATAGCGGAAGTAAGTGCCAGTGATGTTGCAGATCCAGATAGTACCCCGAATAATGATGATGGAGATCAAAGTGAGGATGATGAAGATAGTGTATTGATCAATGTACAATTTGCTGATTTAAGTCTCAATAAATCGGTTGATAATGTAAACGCAAACGTTGGAGATTTAGTAACCTTTATAATTCAGTTAGAAAATGATGGTATAGTTACAGCTAACGGAGTAGCTGTTCAAGATATTGTTCCTCTTGGTTATAGCAACATTTTGAATATTAGTAATGGAGGTGTTTTTGATGGCGAAAATATTAATTGGACGAGCTTAACAGTTCCATTATCAGGGTTAACAATTACTTATCAAGCGATTGTAAATAAACCAATTTTAATTGAAGATGAATATTTAAATAGAGCTCAAATTACTGCAAGTGATCAATACGATCCAGATAGTACCCCGAATAATGATGATGGAGATCAGAGTGAGGATGATGAAGATAGTGCGTTTGTCAATATTCCTGAAACAGATATAGCAATTGTTAAAGAAGTTGATAATGAAAAACCTGCTATGGATGCCTTGGTAAACTTTACAATTACAGCTTCAAATATAGGTAATCTAGATGCTAGTTCTGTTGAAGTTTTTGATCTTTTACCTTCAGGTTATCAATTAAATTCGGTTACCGCAAGTTCAGGAAATTATAATTCTTCTTCAGGAATTTGGTTTATACCTAATATAGCTAGTGGAAGTTCAGAAATAATGACTATTACTGCTAAGGTAATTGATGTTAATGATTATATAAATATAGCTAGTTTATTGAGTTTAGATCAATTAGATAATAATGATGCTAATAATGAAGACAGAGTAGCTGTTGAGCCTACATGTTTAAAAATATATAATCAGTTTTCTCCAAATGACGATGGATCAAACGAGACCTTTTATATTGATTGTATAACGAATTATCCTAATAATGTATTAGAGGTATACAACCGCTGGGGTGATTTAGTATTTAAACAAATTAGGTATGATAATACTTGGAAAGGAACTTCTAATGGCCCAGAAAAAACACTTCCGGTAGGAACTTATTTTTATGTTTTGGATTTAGGAGATGGATCTGAAAAAGTATCAGGATGGTTATATCTAAAAAGATAGAAAAATTAGCTAATTAAATTATAGTTGAAATGACTAAACATATAAAAAATAGTATTGCAATTTTAACCTTGTTTTTGGTCGCAAAAGTTTTTGGACAACAAGAACCACAATACACTCAATATATGTATAATAATATGAGTGTAAATTCTGCTTATGCGGGTTCTTTAGGGCATCTTGCAATCACCGGAATTTACAGAAGTCAATGGGTTGGTTTAGATGGTGCTCCTAAAACGCAAACTTTAGGAATAGATTCTCCTATTGGAAAGAATGTAGGTTTAGGATTATCATTGGTCAATGATCAAATAGGGCCTTCTAATGAATTTTATACTACCGTTAATTTTTCTTATACAATAAAAGCTTCAGAAACCCATGATTTGTCTTTTGGAATTGCAGGAGGAGGAAAGTTCTTAGATATAGATTGGTCTAAAGGAAGTAACAAAGATCCTGATATCGAATTTCAAGAAAATGTAAATAAATTTTTACCTAGCGTTGGTGCCGGGGTTTATTTACACGGACAAAAGAGTTACATTGGTGTTTCTATTCCAAATTTTTTTACAGATCAAAAGTATGATGATATAGAATCTACTGTAGCCGATGAGCGGCTTCATATTTATATTATAGGTGGATTGGTTTTTGATCTTTCTGAAAATACAAAATTGAAACCCGCTTTTTTAATGAAAAATGTTTCTGGAGCTCCGCTTGTTGTTGATTTTTCTGCTAACTTTTTATTTTATGAAGCCTTTACTTTAGGAGTGTCTTATAGAACGGGAGATTCTGTTAGTGGATTAGCAGCATTTCAAGTAACAAATCAAATTTTAGTGGGTTATTCTTATGATTATACAACGTCTGCTCTAGAAGAATTTAATTCGGGGACGCATGAAATCATGCTTCGTTTTGAATTAAAGTCTAGCGAAAATGGAGTAAAATCACCACGATTTTTTTAAAAAACATGAAGATGAAAAATAATTTGATACTTTTATTTTTATTTAAAGTGCTTGTAGTTTTTTCACAAACCGGTAATAAGAAAGCTGACGCATTGTTCAGTAAAATGAGTTATGTTGAAGCTGCCAAGGTTTATGAAAAAGTAATAGACCAGGGAAATATGTCTATGCCAATTCTGAAAAGAGCAGGAGATGCGTATTATTTTAATACTGAGATGGAAAAAGCAAATAAATGGTATAGTAAATTGGTATCAGAATATCCAGAAGAGGTGTCTGCAGAATACATTTTTAGATATTTACAAACCCTAGAAGGAAAAGAAGATTATGTTTTGGCAAAAAAATGGATGAAAATTTATGCAGAACGAGCAGAAAATAAAGATGATAGAGCTCAAAATTTTTCTCAAGAAAAAATTACAATAGAAGATATTTTGGCTTTACCGCAGCAATTTATGCTTCAAAATCTGTCCATTAATTCAAGCAATTCAGATTTTGGACCAATGTTTTATAAAGATCAGTTAGTATATGCTACAACTGTAGATTCATCCTATTTTAAGACAGATAATTATCAGTGGAATGATCAACCATATTTAAATCTTCACTTAGGAAAAATTAACCCCCTAAAAACAGACGTTAGTTATTTAAAACGATTTTCAGAAACAATTAATACCAAATATCACGAAGCCGGTATTGCTTTTTCTCCAGATGAAAAGACCATTTATTTTACAAGAAATAATTATGAGAAAAAACTTAAAAGAGATGATGAGGGCATTAATCACTTAAAGTTATATTCAGCTGAAGCAGAGATAAACAGTGACAGTACAGTAACATGGAAAAATGTGAAAGATTTACCATTTAACGGAATTAATTATTCTGTTGGGCACCCCAGTGTTAGTAAAGATGGAAAAAAATTATATTTTGTTTCTGATATGCCCGGAAGCATTGGAGCTACCGATATTTTTGTTGTAGATATTTTAGGCGATGGCAAGTTTTCTAAGCCAAAAAATTTAGGAGAGTCTATAAATACTAGTGGAAGAGAAATGTTTCCCTATATAACCGAAGAGAAACTATATTTTGCTTCAGACGGGCATTTAGGTTTGGGCGCTTTAGATGTTTTTGAAAGTTTTTATGATGAAGAAATATTTCAAAAACCAAAAAATTTAGGAGCACCATTAAATAGTAATTTAGATGATTTTGCTTACATAGTAGACGAAGAAACACAGAAGGGCTACGTATGTTCTAACAGAAAATCTGGAAAAGGAGATGATGATATTTATTCTTTTGAGAGAATAGTTTGTAAACAACAAATTAAAGGAATTGTTTTAAGTGAATTATCTGGTTTGCCACTTGCTTCAGCAACGGTAAAATTATATTTAAATGAAAAAATAATCGATAGCAGTGAAACAAATATTTCTGGTGAATTTGATTTTTTGAAACAAATTAATTGTGGAGAAAATTATAAAATTTTAGCCAGTAAAAATAAATATTTACCTAACGAAAAGGAGATAAGTGTCTTGCAATACTCGGGTGAGACCACAACAAGCATTGCGTTAAAAAATGCAACTTCAAAAATAAATACAGGAATTATTTTCTTTGACCTCGATAAATCGAACATTCGTCAAGATGCCGCTGTAGAATTAAATAAAGTGGTTTATATAATGAAACGCCACCCAGAAATGTTAATTAAAATAGAGTCTCATACAGATTCTAGAGCAGATGATGATTATAATTTAAAATTATCTAATGATCGTGCAAAGGCAACAAAAGCTTACATAGTTTCTCAAGGAATTGAAGAAAATAGAATTTTAAGTGCAATTGGTTATGGAGAAACCAGATTGCTTAACGATTGTGAAAATAATGTTCCTTGTACAAAGGAACAACATGACCTTAACAGAAGATCTGAGTTTATAATAGTAAGAAGAAATAAATAATTTAGACACTAAAAATGAAAGCAGTAAAATTTTACATATCAATTTTTTTGACCTTGTTTTTTGTTTTATCCATATATTCACAAGAAGAACAAAAGCTAGAAGAAGAAAAAGGAAGCTTTCATAGAATTGGTCTCAATTTAAGTCACACTAATGTTTTTAGTGGTGTAAAAGATCAAGAAAACAAACTACTTTCATTACCATCTTGGGGTATAGATTATGATTTTTGGTTTTCAGAAAAATGGGCAATAGGTTTACATACCGATATTTTAATTGAAAAATATACAGTAGAAGAAAATTTAGATAGTCAAAATAAAATACTAGAAAGAAATAAACCTATAGCTCCGGCTGTAATGGGAACTTATCATTTTGGGCGCCATAATATTCTATTTGGTGCAGGAGCAGAATTTGCTGAAGAAGAAAATTTATTTCTCAACAGAGTCGGTTATGAATACGGAATAGAATTTCTTGAAAAATGGGAGTTAGGTTTTTCAATAAATTATGATTTTAGATGGAATGCCTACGATAGTTTTTCTATTGGAATTGAAATCAGTAGAATTTTCAGAAATAAATCTTCAGAAAAATAAGCCATAATAATCTTCGCTGATAAACTTTAAAAAAGAAATTGAAAAAGCTTAATTTTACAGCAAATAAGAAGGAATTATGGATCAAAAAATAAATTGGCAAACCGCCAAAGAATACGAAGATATAACCTATAAAAAAAGTAATGGCGTTGCTAGAATAGCTTTTAATCGTCCAGATGTACGAAACGCTTTTAGACCAAAAACCACTTCAGAATTATACGATGCTTTTTACGATGCACAAGAAGATACTTCAATTGGTGTAGTTTTACTTTCTGCCGAAGGGCCTTCAACTAAAGACGGTAAATGGGCTTTTTGTAGTGGTGGTGACCAAAAAGCACGTGGTAAAGAAGGCTATGTTGGCGATGATGGATACCATCGTTTAAATATTTTAGAAGTTCAACGCTTAATTCGTTTTATGCCAAAAGCAGTTATTGCTGTAGTTCCCGGTTGGGCAGTTGGCGGCGGACATAGTTTGCATGTAGTTTGCGATATGACTTTAGCAAGTAAAGAGCATGCAATTTTTAAACAAACCGATGCCGATGTAACTAGTTTTGACGGTGGTTACGGTTCAGCTTATTTAGCAAAAATGGTTGGTCAAAAAAAAGCTAGAGAGATATTTTTCCTCGGAAGAAATTACTCAGCTCAAGAAGCTTTTGAAATGGGAATGGTCAATAAAGTTGTACCTCATGATGATTTAGAAGATACTGCTTACGAGTGGGCACAAGAAATTTTAGCAAAATCACCAATTTCTATAAAGATGCTAAAATTTGCAATGAATTTAACAGATGACGGTATGGTTGGACAACAGGTTTTTGCCGGTGAAGCAACACGTTTAGCTTATATGACAGATGAGGCCAAAGAAGGAAGAAATGCTTTTTTAGAAAAGCGTAAACCAAATTTTCCTAAAAAATGGATTCCATAGAAAATCAAAAATTATTTACAAATAGACAAATAAATATAGATCAACTTCCAGATTATAGAGAAGTTGATCTATCTTCTATTTCAATTCAATACAGAAAAAAAGGCTTTTTAAGATTAATTTTTTTTGTAGTGCTTTTATGTATTGCTTTTGGGATAGGTTTTTATTTTTCTATTCCAGACTCAGTTTTATATACAATTAGCGGTGTTTTTTTATTTTTTTTAGCATTCGGTTTTTTTAATGTCTATAAACTCTATCCAGAATATGGTTATGCGCTTCGCGAAAAAGATGTTATTTATCAACGTGGCTTTTTTATAAAAAAAACGACTATAATTCCTTTTAATAGAATACAACATGTTTCTACATCAAGAGGGATCTTAGATAAAATTTTAGGAATTGCTAATCTTAAAATATTTACAGCTGGCGGTCAAGGAAGCGATATTACCATTCCAGGATTATTACCCGATGAAGCAGAACGTTTAAAAGAAGCAGTGGCAAATAAAGTAAGCCTAAAAAATGAATTATAAAGCTTTTGAGAATTCACAACGCCAATCTGAGATAGGAATTCTTTTTATTTTCCTTTCTTCATTATACAAAAGCTTACGCGGTTTTTGGGTGCTTGGTTTATATTTTTTGTTAGGTAAAACAAGTGATAATTTAATTTATATTTTTTTAGGAATTGGAGCAATAGCGGTTTTAGCTTTAATTTTCAGTTTTTTAAGCTATCGGAATTTTAAATTTTTTATCAATTACGAAAAAAAAGAATTTGTACTCCAAAAAGGTGTTTTTTCTAGTGAGCACATTAGTATTCCTTTCGATAAAATTCAGCAAGTTTATTTTAAACGATCCGTACTTCAGCGCGTAATAAATGTTTATGAAGTTGTTGTAGATACCGCAGGAAGCAGTAAAAAGGAAATTAGCATAAAGGCTTTAAGTAAAGAAAAAGCCGATGCGCTTCGTGAAATTTTAATGGATTTAATTGAAGATGAAATTGAAAAAAATGCTTCAACTTTTGATGAAATTTCAGTTGAAGAAAACAAAAAACCTCAAAAAAAATCTATTTCTTGGACGTATAAACTTTCACTTTTAAGTTTAATAAAAGTAGCATTAACTTCAAATTATATAAGAGGAATTTGGTTGTTAATGATATTTGTTGGTTCCATACAAAATGAGTTGAGTTCAATTCCTGAAGGCGAAGTTTACGTAGACCAAGCAACTTCATATATGAATAATAATTATGGAGAATTTATTCAGATTGCTTCAGTGATTATTTTGTTTTTTGTAGCCGTTTTTTTACTCGGTGTTTTAATAACTTTTATAGAGGTTTTTGTAAAATATTTTGGATTAACCTTAACGCAAACAAGAGACAGCCTAGATTTGCAAATGGGTTTAAAAACCAATACACGCACATCTTTAAAACCTAAACGAATACAGTTAATTCGGGAAGAAACAAACCCTATACAGCGTTGGTTAAATTTATATCAAGTACAGCTTTCAGTGGCTAGTAGTGACGATAATTTAGCAAAAAGTAATGTAAAAATCCCAGGTTTAAGAAAAGAGCATTTAGAAAAAATAAACTACTTTATTTTTGGTGATATTGATGAAAACCAGAAAACTTATAAACCCCATTTTATTTGGTTTGTAAGAAATATTAATCTAGCAATTCTTCCGGTTTGGATAGTTTTAGGGTTAGTCAACTCTTTTTCAGGATGGTTAACTTGGCCAACAATGTTTATGATATTAGGTATCTATGGTATTTTTGTGGGAATATTTCAATATTTAGCTTATAAAAAAACCGAATTATTTGTTTCTGAAAATTTTATTGAGAAAAAATCTGGTGTTTGGTTTCAACAAACAGAGCGGCTACAGCTTTATAAGTTACAATCTGTTACTGCAAAACAACCTTTTTTTTATAAGCGAAGAAATTTATATAATGTAACTTTTCATACTGCTGGCGGTGATTTGTATTTTAGAGCTTTGCCAGCAAATATTCTTAGAGAGTTAAATTACAGTTTATATAAAATAGAAACATCCACGCTTGCGTGGATGTAATTCTATTGAGTTTATATTTATTTAATTCCTTAAAATGAAGGAAATTTCTCAGGATTTACTTCATTAAAAATCTCGTAAACTTTATCAAAAATATCTTCAGCTGAAGGTTTAGAGAAGTAATCGCCATCAGTTCCGTAAGCAGGACGGTGAGCTTTTGCCGCAAGTGTTTGCGGTTTACTATCTAAATGGCGGTAAGCATTTTGCTTATCTAAAACTTCAGATAAAATATACGATGAAGCTCCACCAGGAACATCTTCATCAATAACTAACAAACGATTTGTTTTGGCAACACTTTTTACAATGTCATGATTTCTATCAAACGGTAATAATGTTTGAACATCAATTATTTCAGCATCAATTCCTACTTGTGCTAAATCTCTTGCAGCTTCTTCAATTAATCGTAGTGTAGAACCATAAGAAACTAAGGTAATATCACTTCCTTCTCTAATTGTTTCTACAACGCCTAGCGGAGTTCTAAACTCTCCTAAATTGTTAGGCATTTTTTCTTTTAATCGATAGCCATTTAAACATTCTACAATTAAACCAGGTTCATCTCCTTCTAGAAGTGTGTTATAAAAACCTGCCGCTTTAGTCATGTTTCTAGGAACTGCAACGTGAATTCCTCTAATTAAATTGATAATACCACCCATTGGTGAACCACTGTGCCAAATTCCCTCTAGACGGTGGCCACGTGTTCTTACAATTAATGGGGCTTTTTGTTTTCCTTTTGTTCTGTAATGTAGCGTTGCCAAATCATCACTCATGATTTGTAATGCATATAAAATATAATCTAGGTACTGAATTTCTGCAATTGGACGTAAACCTCGCATTGCCATCCCGATACCTTGACCTAAAATAGTTGCTTCTCTAATACCGGCATCAGAAACACGATCTTCGCCGTATTTTTCTTGCATACCTTCTAAACCTTGATTTACATCACCAATATTTCCGGTGTCTTCACCAAAAATTAAAGTTTCAGATTTATTCTCAAAAATTTTATCAAAATTATCACGAAGTATAACTCTAGCATCAACTTCTTCGGCATCTTGATCGTAAGTAGGCTCAACTCCTTCTACATTTAAAGCAGACCATTCGCTTTCGCTGTATAAATGACTGCTATAATCTGGTTGTGTAGTTTTGGTAAACTCTGCAATCCAGTTTTGTAAGGCTTGTTTAGCTGAAGAATTTTCGTGAATAGTGTAACGAGATGCTTTTCTTGCAGTCTTAAGAACTTCAAATTTTTGAACGTTTTCAATTCCTGCTAATTCATCTTTTAGAGAATTGATGAAATTTTTATTCTCACTATTTTCAGCTAAATCATTTAATAAAGCTAATACTTCTTTACGAGCATTTTTTGGTGTTTCTCCAACAGCGTTCCACGCAGCTTTTTTGCCTTCGCGTACTTCTTTTTTTGCTGCTTTTTCAATTTCTTTTAATTCTTCTTCAGTTGCGATGTCGCTTTCTAACATCCACTGGCGCATTTGTGCATTACAATCGTAATCTTTTTCCCAAGCTAAACGATCTTTACTTTTGTAACGCTCATGTGATCCTGAAGTAGAGTGACCTTGCGGTTGTGTAAGTTCTATAACATGAATAAGAACGGGAACGTGTTTTTCTCGAGAAATTTGACTCGCTTTCTCGTATGTTTCAATTAAAGTAGGATAATCCCAACCTTTTACAACTAGAATTTCATACCCATCGTTTTCTTCATCTCGTTGAAATCCTTTTACAATTTCAGAAATATTTTCTTTGGTAGTTTGGTATTTTGCAGGTACAGAAATTCCGTATTCATCATCCCAAACGCTAATTACCATTGGTACTTGCATTACTCCGGCTGCATTCAAAGTTTCCCAAAATAAGCCTTCACTTGTACTTGCATTACCAATAGTTCCCCAGGCGATTTCATTTCCTTTGGTAGAAAACTTGTCTGCTTCAGGAATTCCTTCTACATTTCTATAAACTTTAGAAGCTTGTGCTAGACCAAGTAAACGAGGCATTTGTCCTGCTGTTGGCGAGATATCTGCACTAGAGTTTGGTTGATCAGCAAGGCGTTTCCAACTTCCATCTTCATTTAAACTATGCGTACCAAAATGACCGCCCATTTGTCTTCCGGCAGTCATTGGTTCTTGCTCAATATCTGTATGACCGTAAAGTCCGGCAAAAAATTCTTGCACAGATAATAAGCCTAAGGCCATCATAAAAGTTTGATCTCTATAATATCCTGCACGAAAATCGCCATTTTTAAAAGCTTTTGCTAAAGCTAATTGTGGCACTTCTTTTCCATCACCAAAAATCCCGAATTTTGCTTTTCCGGTAAGTACTTCGCGACGTCCTAATAAACTACATTCTCTACTAATAACAGCTGTTTTGTAATCTTCTACAACTTGCTGTTTAAAATCTTCAAATGAAATATCTTTATTTTTAACTTTTGTTTCTGTATCCTGCATGAGTATTTCTTTTTTCGTGGTAGCGAAGATACTAAAAATGAAGGGATTTGTCAATTAAAAAATTATACTCCATTTATGTTTTCTGAAGTCAAATTAGATTTTAATTGAATAATTGTTAATTTAAAAGGTTTTAAATGAAAATATTTAACTATTCTTTAAAATTTAAGCCCTTTTTTTAATACCATCTTCTTGTAAATAACTTGATTAAGGTATTAATATCTAAGGAAACTATAAACCTGATTTTTTGATCGTAATCGGGTTGATCTATCTCTAAACCTCTGCTGGAATATACTGGAAAAAATAATTCAAAATAATCTTGTACCAAACTTAAGCGTACACCAGAATCGTATAAAAATGCAGCTTTATCGCCCTTATTTTTTACTAAACCAACATCACCATAAGCGTGAATCCAATTCCAAATAGTAAAACTGGCATTGAACGTAGAAATCCATTGGTTAGCAAATTCTGGCTCCAATTGTGATTTAAATCCACCTTCTGCTTCAATAAATTGCTGACTGAAAAGACCTTCGTCTTCACTTCTTCCATAGTAATTATAGTCAAATAAATAATCGGTAGGGCGATCTAGGGCAAAACTGAAATAATCTGAATCTCGGCTTTCATTGAATAAAAAAGCACCGGCAAAAAATCGAAATTCTAATTGCCTATTGTTTAGAAATAACTTTCGCCATTTAGAGGTAAAAGAAATTTTACTAAACTTTTTAGCAATTTGATAGTCAAATGAAGCGGTAAAGTAATCGTCAAAATTTCTATTACTGTAGCTATATTGAATATCAAAAACGCTATAATCAGGTTCGTCTACCGGATTTAGCGGATCGCGATCTCGAAATACATTTACACTTCGTAAGCCAATAGCTTGTCGTTCATTACTACGTAAATAATCATCTCTAAAATAAATATTTAAAAATGGTGTTACACGATGATAATATAAATCTCTAGCGTAAGAATATCTACTACCACTAACCCCGTAGCGTACTGCATTTAATTCTTGATTTTTGTATTGATGCCTGTTAGAAATTGATGCAGATCCTAAAAGTGCCCCGCTTGTAAAGCCATATTTTGGAGCAATTTTATAGTCAAAATTTCTCCGCAAAACTGTTTTATTGTATAATTTGGGGCCAATGGTTACACCATCGTATAAATTGTAATCAAATTCTGGAATAATAAAAAATTGCTGATAACTGGGATCTTCAACATCTACTAACAATCTAAATTGTATGGGCTTATTTAAAAGTGTAGTAACGCGATGATAATTATTACGCCGATTAACTTCTGGAATTATACCTTCATGATTTAAGGCTAAACGTTCTATATTTTCTTTGGGAATAGTAATTGTCTTTTTGTCTTTTACGTTTTCTACCCAATATTTAGCAACAATAGAATCGTTTTTTAATCCGTATAAAGAAACCGGTAGAGAGTTTGGATATTTATTTACAATGACAACTTCTAGCGAATCTTCTTTCTTTTTGACGTTTCCTATTTTAAAATCAATCCAGTCGTTTTTAGGAACATAATCTTCAAAAAACCAGTCTACATTTTTGGAAGTTTTTTGAGTCAAAATATCTTTAAAATCTTCAGGGTGAACCGGCTTTTGTTTATAGGTTTTATAAAATTCTGCAATACTTTTTTGAATTGTACTATCACCCAAAAAATCGTTTAAATAGGCAAAACCAATTCCCGCTTTGTAAGGGTTTGCAATGTTTTTGTTAAACTTCACCAAGGAATCTTGTGGTGTTTCTAAAGACTGATCTAAATTTAACCGTGTCATATTACTGAATAAAAACGGATAGCGATCATTAAACTTTAAATCTGCTAAATGAAACCATTTGAGGCCAATAATTTCACTAAAGCTGCCAATTAATTTTACATCTTTATAATAAGTATTTACATATTCCATTAAAAGGTAAATATGCATTGCATCTAGCAACCATTTTTCTTCGCGCGGATTGAGAAGTAGCGAGCTGTGTATGTATTTTTGCGTTAAAATTTTCAGTAATTTTATATCATACTGAAAACCATCAGGAAACGGACGAATAAACCGAGGAAGTTGGTTAAACCCGTAAACCGGACTATCACTATAATCTTCTTCTGAAACAACTATTTTTTGGTACGGATAATCTCCTAATTTTTTTTGAAGAAAATTTGTAATTCTACTTAGAGTTACTTCTTTTAATTCTGGTTTAATGTCATTATCTTTTATGTTGGTAATAACATCAATTCCGTTTACAGGGTAGGTTTCAAAGAAGTTATTTTCTATAAGATATAACGATAAATCGGTATGTTTTTTTCCGCTAAGCTCAACTATTTTATAATTTTTTTCGGTTTGTTTTTTTTCTTCAACATGTAAATTAGAAATTACATTATAAGAAATTGGGATTTGTAATTGAAGCTGTAAATTTAATTCAGGTACAAATAAATCATTTAAATTTTTATGGCTGTATAAATTCCAATCACCATTATAAACTGCAGGAGACATTAGCCAATACCTCAACTTAAAGCTGCCTTCTTCATAACCAAAACCTGTAAATTTATCATCAGGAACTTTAACTGAATAATGAAGCTGAAACTTTGTAGAATCTCCCGGAAATAATTGTTTTGGAAGTTGAATTTTTACAATATCGGGATGCTTTTTGGGTCGTTTCCACGTTAATTTTTTAATGGAATTTTCTACAGAATCAATTCTTGTAAAGCCACGATCGCTTTCTTGTGCGTAATGATAACGTCTAAAATAATCTTCAGCAAAGCGTTCGGCTAGGGGAGTGGTTTTACTAGAAAATGCATTTGCCCAGTCATTTAAATAGATTACATCTATTGTATCTAAACTTTCGTTTTTAAAAGTGATCTCTTGAGAAATTTGTAAAGTTCTAATTTCAGGCTGGAGTACAACTTTTGCGTTTATGCTGTGTTGAGCATAAATACCTGTAGAAAAACAAATAACCAACAAGGTGGTTAAAAATAATGAGTAAATTATTTTCAAATTAAAAATTGACTTTAAAGTTGGTTGGGAAAGTTATAATGAAAACTTTTTTATCTTGTATTTATTGCTTAGCAAGTTAGAAGAATCCACTTAAAAATTTGGACTCAAATTGTATTGATTATAGAATTTATCTAGTATTTCAATTACTTCATCTTCGTTATCGGCTACTTGTACTAAATCAATATCGACGGCACTAATGTTTTTAAAATTATCTAACAAGGTGCTTTTAATCCAATCTAGCAGTCCGTTCCAAAATTCTGAACCAACTAAAATAATGGGGAATTTATCAATTTTATGGGTTTGTATTAAAGTAATGGCTTCAAATAATTCATCTAAGGTTCCAAAACCACCGGGAAGCACTACAAAACCTTGAGAATATTTTACAAACATAACTTTGCGGACAAAAAAGTATTTAAAATCTAAGCTTTTGTCCTTATCAATAAACTGATTATCGTGTTGCTCAAAAGGAAGATCAATGTTTAAACCTACAGAAGTTCCTCCGGCTAAATGAGCGCCTTTATTTCCGGCTTCCATAATTCCCGGTCCACCGCCCGTAATTACGCCATAACCATGATCTACAATTTTCTCGGCAACTTTAGTTGCTAATTTATAATATTTATGATCGGGGTTTGTTCTTGCTGAACCAAAAATAGAAACGCAAGGACCAATTTCGCTCATTTTCTCGTAACCATGAACAAATTCGCTCATGATTTTAAATAAAGCCCAACTATCATTTGTTTTTATTTCGTTCCAGCCTTTGTTGCGTTGTTCTTTCATAATGCTCATAGCTAAATAATTTGTAAAAGCTAATGTAATTCTTTTCTTAAGAATTTTGCTGTATAACTTTTTTTGTGTTTAGCAACTTCTTCCGGAGTTCCTTTGGTAATTACTTTTCCACCATTTTTTCCACCTTCATAACCAATATCAATAATATGATCTGCTAATTTTATCACATCCATATTATGCTCAATAATTAACACGGTATTTCCTTTATTAGTTAAGGTGTTTAATACGTTCATTAAAACACGAATATCTTCAAAGTGAAGTCCTGTGGTGGGTTCATCTAAAATATAAAATGTATTTCCGGTGTCGCGTTTAGATAATTCTGTTGCTAATTTTATGCGTTGCGCTTCTCCTCCGGAAAGCGTAGTACTTTGTTGACCAAGTGTAATATAACCTAAACCAACATCTTGAATGGTTTTTAGTTTTCGGTAAATCTTCGGGATTTGATCAAAAAAATCAGTCGCTTCATTAATAGTCATTTCTAAAACATCGCTAATCGATTTTCCTTTGTAACGAATTTCTAAGGTTTCTCTGTTGAAGCGTTTTCCTTGGCAAGTTTCACATTCTACTTGTACGTCGGGTAAAAAATTCATTTCAATAACGCGCAAACCGCCGCCACGACAAGTTTCGCAACGACCGCCTTTTACATTGAAACTGAATCTTCCCGGTTTATAACCTCTAATTTGTGCTTCTGGAGTTTTAGCGAATAAACTTCGTATTTCTGAAAAAACACCAGTATAAGTCGCTGGATTAGAGCGTGGTGTTCTACCAATTGGCGATTGATTAATATCGATTACTTTATCACATTCATCTAAACCTTTTATGCTTTTATAAGGCTGCGGAACTTTTACGCCATTAAAATAATGCGCGTTCATAATCGGATAAAGCGTTTCGTTAATTAAGGTAGATTTTCCACTTCCAGAAACGCCGGTTACTAGAATCATTTTTCCTAATGGAAATTTAACCGAAACATTTTTTAGGTTATTTCCAGTGGCACCTTTCAGTTCAATAAATTTACCATTTCCTTCGCGTCTTTTCTTCGGAACTTCAATTTCTTTGGTTCCATTTAAATATGAAGCGGTTAAGGTTTTATGTTTTTTTATTTGTTTTGGAGTTCCTTGACTGATAATTTCACCGCCGTGTTTTCCGGCAAATGGACCGATATCGATAACGTGATCGGCGCGTTCTATCATATCTTTATCGTGCTCAACTACAATTACTGAATTTCCAACATCGCGTAAAGACTCTAGCGAATTGATTAGTTTTTCGTTATCGCGCTGATGAAGACCGATGCTTGGTTCATCTAAAATATAAAGTACGCCAACCAATTGCGAGCCAATTTGTGTAGCTAAACGAATACGTTGTGCTTCGCCGCCAGAAAGTGATTTAGAACCGCGATTTAAAGAAAGATAAGTCAGCCCAACATCAACTAAAAATTGTAATCGCGTACGAATTTCTTTGACGATTTCTTCAGCGATTTTCCACTGATTTTTGCTGAGCTTTTTTTCTAAACCATCAAACCAATCGCTTAATTCTAAAATATCTTTTTGCGCTAATTCGGCTATGTTTTCTTCGTTTATTTTAAAATAAAGCGATTCTTTTTGTAATCTGCTTCCTTCGCAAGATGGGCAAATTACTTTGTCCATATAAGCTTTTGCCCAGCGTTTTAAAGAAGAAGAATCGTTATTTCTGTAGGTGTTTTCAATAAATGTGGCAACACCTTCAAAATCTATTTTATAGGTTCTGCTTACACCGAGTTCTTTAGAATTGACTTCAAATTTATCTTTTCCACCGTGAAGAATCATTTCTAATCCTTCTTTTGGAATATCTTTAATCGGGTCTGATAATTTAAAATTGAAGCGTTCGGCGATCAATTCCATTTGCTTAAACGCCCAATTTTTTTTCTGATTTCCGTGTGGTTCTAATCCACCGTTTTTTATCGATTTAGAATTATCGGGAATTATTTTTTGAAGATTTACTTTATATAAATCTCCAATTCCATTACAGGTTTGACAAGCGCCTTTAGGCGAGTTAAACGAGAAATTATTTGGTTCAGGATTTGGGTAAGAAATCCCACTTGTTGGGCACATTAAATTCCTACTGAAATAGCGAATTTCACTTGAATCTTGATCTAAAATCATCAAGACATTATCGCCTTGATTCATTGCGGTATTTATACTTTCAGCTAAGCGTTTATCTAGACTCTCGCTATCTTCAATTTTCATGCGATCAATTACAATTTCCACATCGTGGGTTTTATAACGATCGAGTTTCATTCCTTTTTCAATATCGCGTACTTCGCCATCGGTTCTTACTTTTAAAAAACCTTGTTTAGCAATTTGTTCAAACAATTCACGATAATGTCCTTTTCTAGAACGAATAACCGGCGAAAGAATATTGATGCGTTTTCCTTTAAACTCTTTTTTGATGAGGTTTTTAATTTGTTCATCGCTGTAACTCACCATTTTTTCGCCCGTTTTGTAACTGTAAGCTTCGCCGGCGCGAGCATATAAGAGGCGTAAAAAATCGTAGATTTCAGTAATCGTCCCAACCGTACTTCGCGGACTTTTACTAGTCGTTTTTTGTTCGATAGCGATTACAGGCGAAAGTCCGTCGATTTTATCTACATCGGGTCTTTCTAAGCCACCGAGAAATTGCCGTGCGTAAGCCGAAAAAGTTTCAATATAGCGGCGTTGACCTTCGGCATAAATGGTATCGAAAGCTAAAGAAGATTTTCCGGAACCCGACAGCCCGGTAATAACGACTAATTTTTCTCTTGGAATAGTTACATCTATATCTTTTAGGTTGTGCACACGGGCACCTAAAACCTCTATATTTTCGTTGAAATTTGCCATAATTTTTTGCAAGATGCGAAGTTACTCAAAGTCTTGAAAATAAGAAAGCAGCCGTCTTAAACCTTTGATAAAATTCTTATAAAATTATAGGTCAATTATTTTACGTTCATTTTCTGAAAATTGAATAAGTTCTTCAAAAAAGGAAGTGAACTCAGCTTCAAATAAAGAATAATCAGCTTTAAATTCTTTAATGGAATGATGAAGTTGAATTTTGCTCTTTACACGCCCGTTCATCTGAAAAAGAATTTGTTCAATTCCTTCTATCGTTGCGTAATTTAGTAACCAATTTTGACTTATCATATACGGATAAAAATTTTGAACACGCTTGGGTAAAATTTCAAAATTAGTTTTTAGCAAATAATAAAATTCATCTACATAAACTGCCAAAGAAGTATCGTGATATTTTGCCCAGTTTTTTGCTAAAAAATGATCGTATAAAACATCAATAATTACAGAAGCATAATGACTGTAAATAGGGAAGAGGCGATGCGTACTTTTAAAAACTGTTGGATGCGTATCGGTAAATTGATCAATTTTTCGATGCAAAATAATTCCTTCCTGAATTTTATCGGGGTATTTTTTATACGTTTTTCCTTTTACAGAATCGGCTATAAAATTCCCGATTTTTAATTCATCATTTTTTCCGGAGAGGTAAATATGCGCAAGGTAGTTCATAAAACTAAAATACATTTTAAAATTACTTCATACAAGGGTTTTGCTTGTGGAATTATTGCGTGTATATTTGCTTTACTCGATAATCGAGATTTAAAATACTCGGAAATTTTATGCGAGTCAAATTTGTTGAGAAAAATCTTAATGAATTAATTTAAAGTGATTTATCATAAATAAAGAAATAAAAATGACCTTAATAAAATCAATTTCAGGAATTAGAGGAACTATCGGCGGTAATGTAGGTGATAATTTAACACCTATAGACGCAGTAAAATTTGCCGCAGCTTATGGAACTTGGATAAAAGAAGAACGCAATAAAGAAACCTACCGAATTGTAGTCGGTCGGGACGCAAGAATTTCGGGTGAAATGATTCAGCAATTGGTAATGAATACCTTGATAGGAATGGGAATTCACGTGATTGATGTTGGTCTTTCAACCACGCCAACCGTAGAAATGGCGGTGCCGATGGAACATGCCGATGGCGGAATTATTTTAACCGCGAGTCATAATCCTAAACAATGGAATGCCTTAAAGTTATTGAATGAAAAAGGCGAATTTTTAAATGGAAAAGATGGCGCTAAAATTTTAGAAATAGCAGAAAGTAATGCAATTAGCTTTGCTGAAGTTGATGATTTAGGGAAAATTAATGTAAATGATGCGTACATCGATTTACATATTGAAGAAATTGTAAACTCTTCTTGGGTTGATGTTGATGCGATAAAAGATGCCAATTTAAAAGTGGTGGTAGATGGTGTGAATTCTACCGGTGGAATTGCGATTCCACGTTTATTAGAAGAATTAGGCGTTGAAGTTGTAAAATTATATTGTGAACCGAATGGTCATTTTCCGCACAATCCAGAGCCTTTAAAAGAGCATTTAACTGATATTTGTGAGTTAGTAGTTAAGGAAAACGCTGATTTAGGTATTGTGGTAGATCCTGATGTAGATCGATTAGCTTTTATTGATGAAAAGGGAAATATGTTTGGCGAAGAATATACGCTTGTGGCTGTTGCTGATTATATTCTAGGAAAACAAGCCGGAAATACCGTCAGTAATCTTTCTTCTTCTAGAGCTTTGCGTGATGTAACTGAAAAACACGGCGGAAAATATCAAGCCAGTGCTGTTGGTGAAGTAAATGTTGTTCAGCTTATGAAAGACACGAACGCAATTATTGGTGGAGAAGGAAATGGCGGAATTATTTTTCCGGAATTTCACTACGGAAGAGATAGCTTAGTTGGTGCGGCTTTATTTTTAACGCATTTAGCAGAGAAAAAAATATCAGTTTCTGAATTACGCGAAGAATATCCGGCGTATTTTATGAGTAAAAATAAAATTCAGTTAACGCCACAATTAGATGTTGACGCGATTTTAGCTGAAATGGAAAAGAAGTATGCAGCCGAAGAAATTTCAACCGTAGATGGTGTAAAGATTGATTTTCCTGAAAACTGGGTTCATCTAAGAAAATCTAATACTGAGCCAATTATCAGAATTTATACGGAAGCAAAATCACAACAAAAAGCGGATGAATTAGCACAAAAAATTATGCAAGAGATTAAAGAAATTGCAGGGATTTAATAGGAATTTATTTTCAATTACAAAAAGAGCACTTCCATAAAATCGGAGGTGCTTTTATTTATGAAGATTCTCTATTTTTATAGAGTATAATTTGATGAATTGAAAAGTTATTTACTTGGACAAATAATTATGAGAAAATTAAATAAGCACATACTTATAATTTTATCTGGAAACGTACTAATTATTTTTACAACGATATTAATAATCAGAATTTTTATAAATTTTTATCGGGACATCCTTTTTTTTAATAATCCTCTAATCGCTGATAAATTGTTTTTAAAAATGAGTGAAAGTAACATCATAAATGGTCTTGTTTTAAGCTCAGGTCTTTTTTTTATGGTTTTGTGTAAATTTATTCAGCAAAATATATTGGTGATAAGCTTAGGTATTTTAATACTTCTTTTTTATTTTTTAGAAGTTAGCGAGTTTTTTTTGATCCTTTAAAAACCAATTTTTATATCCTAGAAGAAAAGCAATATTAGATTTACTTTACATACTTTCTTTTTCTTATCGCAAAAAAAGCTAAAGCAAAAATTCCTAAAAGCGCAAGCGGAAGAAGAATATTAATCAATTGCCATTTTAATTTTTCAGCCTCAATTTTTTTATTACTTAAAAAAGCTAGTTTTACATCTTTAGATCGAATATCTACCAGACCAGCATCGTCTAACATGTAATTAACCGCATTTATTAAAAACTCCTTGTTTCCGTAAGTGTTTCCGGTGTAACGATCGTAACCTAATGGTTTTGGTTTTCCTTGACTAAATTCGTTCTTAATTACATTTCCGTCAGAAACCACCAGCATTTTAGTTTCTTTTCCTTCTTCTAAATCTTCAGATAAAGAAATTGGTTTTATTCTGTTTTTATAGACCGAAGTGAATTTTCCTTCCAATAAAACAGCCATTGCTTGCCGTCCATCTTTGTATAAATTGGGATTCGGTTTTTCTTTAATAATATCTAAACTAATTTGTAGCGGCGTTCCTTCAACTTTTGTGTAAGGCGAACTTTTTAGCAAAATAGTTTTATTGATGTTGTTTTTTAATGTATCAATCGGGTTGGCAAAATCAAATTTTACCGCTTCAATATTATTTACAATAGGATGTTTTTTTTGTGTTACCGCTAACGGCGAATAAAACCAAGGATATGGATTAAATTCGGTTTGTTTTCCTGAGCCAGAAGCCAAAATAATAGGAGCAGAGTCAATATCATTAATTAAATTCGGATTAATTCTGATACCATATTTAAAGAAAAAATCGGTTAAATTTAAATCGTGAGGATAGGCCAGTGTCGTATTTTGAGGATTGGTAAATAAGCTGTCTTTTTCTATGGCAACACTTTCAGTAAGCCAAAGTGCTTTCCCGCCATTCATTATATATTGGTCGAGTACGTATTTTTCTTCTTCGGTGTAATTTTCCGTAGGTTTTGCTTCTAAAATTAAATCGAATTCCTTTAGTTTTTGAAGCGTTTTTTGTGGTTCAGAAGCTACGGAATCTAATGTAAAAGGAGCGATGTAATAATACTCGCGCATTTCTTGAATAAAATCGGCTATAAACGCATCAGGTAATTCGCCATTACCGCGCATTACGGCAATTTTTTTGCTGCGTTGATTCACTAATTTATTAAAGCCATCAGCAAACATATATTCTAATTGAGCAACAGAATTGTTAACGGTTTCTTCTTGTGTATCGCCAACATTTCTTTTGAGCAAATTAATTTTAGTCGATTGATTTTTATAGGTTGCTACTGCCCAAGGAAATAGAATACTCTCACTCGTTTTACCATTTTCGTAAACGTTGAGCGTTTTTGGCGTCATACCGGCCTGGTAAAATTTTTGTGCTACTTCTTGTGCATTTCCGCCATCTTCTAATGGATTTATAAAATTAAATTTTACTTGCGAATTATATGCGCTAAATTCTTCTAGTAAATAACGTGTTTCTCGCTGAAGTCTTTTGTAAGCCGAAGGAAACTCGCCTTTTAAATAAACGTCTATAATGATGGGCTGATCTACATCAGCAACAATATTTTTAGCACTTTCTGAAAGTGTATAACGTTTATTTTCGGTTAAGTCGAAACGTTTAAAAAATGATGAAGCAAAAAGATTGAGTAAAATCAATACAACAATGCTTATAAAAATTGATATGCGTTGCTTTTTTAAACTCATAAACTTACTTTATTTACGGTATATTTAGTAAGACTTAAAAACAGAAAAACGAAGCTAAGAAAATAAATAATATCTCGTGTATCAATAATTCCGCGACTAATACTTTTATAATGAAAGCTAATGCCAAGATATTCTAGGGCGTAAATTTCTGATCCAAATAATTGAAAATTGCTAATTCCTTCAAAAGCAAAATAACTTAAAAAGCAGAGTAGAACCGCTAAAATAAAAGCTACAATTTGATTTTTAGTTAAGCTGGAAGCAAAAACGCCGATGGCTGTATAAACCGCGCCTAAAAAAACTAGACCTAAATAAGAGCCAATAGTTGCGCCAAAATCATAATTCCCTGGATTTTCTCCTAATTGATGAATTGTAAAAACGTACAATAAAGTGGGAAAAAGTGCTAAGATCACCAAAATAAATGCACCAAAATATTTTCCTAAAATAAGTTGCCATCGCGTTATGGGTTTAGTAAATAACAATTCTAGCGTTCCTTGTTTTTTTTCTTCTGCAAAACTACGCATTGTAATTGCCGGAATCAGAAAAATAAAAATCCACGGAGCGATTAAAAAGAAGGAAGATAAATTTGCGAAACCATAATTTAATATATTAAAATCGCCATTAAAAACCCACAAGAATAATCCGTTTACCAATAAAAAAATGCCTATAACTAAATAGCCAATAGCCGAAGAAAAAAAAGTATTTATTTCTTTTTGAAGAATTGCCAACATAAATTTTAAGCTAAGGTTACTAATTTGTTTACACTCCAAGCTTCGGGTTTATCACCAAATTTTGCTTTGGTAGTTGCCCAAACCGATTTAAACAAATCTGAATGTCTGTAATTTTCTAATGCATTTTCATTTTCCCAATAACTATAGGTAAAAAAAATAGTCGGTAAATTTTTATCTTGATATAATTCTAGAAAATTGCAGCCTTCAAAATTCCTGATGTGTTGTTTTTTTTCATCAAACATTTTTTTGAAGTTTTCAATTTCTTCTTCTTTAAATGTCATTTTTACAATTCTAACGAGCATTAGGTAAATTTAATTGTTATAGAATCCATTAATTTAAGACCAAAAAGGCTGGCAGCACTACCAACAGTTCTGGGGTTACTTTTATATATTGCGAGCTCAATATAATTGGATGCATTGAAAATTGCTAATTTCTTACCATCTTCTTCTCTTTTTTCTTTTGGCGCATCAAAATTTATTGCGTCGCTGTAGCTATCATGGATTTTAGAAAAACTAACCGATCGTGCCGTTATCGTAAAATCTCTTCCTTTCCCAATGTTTTCAAAAAGTTTTTTAGAAACATTAGTAACCACATTTCCATAATTGTCAATGTACATTATATGACCCACTAATTGATTTTGATCTTGATTTATAAAAGGCTCAAATTCTTTAAGTTGTTTAATTTGCGGAATTGTTTTACCGATAACTTCTAAAGTTCCGCCACGAGCAATATGACAAGCTACTTTTACAAAAATATCGAGTACCGGAAAATTGGTCTCTACCGCATCATGAATATTAATTTCTACGATTTTTTCAGGTTTTATTTCTGAAGCAATCATAGACATAATTCCGTTATTAGCACAAATAAAAAAATGGCCGTCTAAAGCTAGTGCAATATGTTTGTTTTCCGGAGTTATTTCAGAATCAACTCCAATAATGTGAATAGTCCCTTTTGGAAAGCTGTTGTAAGCATTTTGAATGATATATGCAGCTTCCGTTGTATGAAATGGCGAAACTTGATGAGAGATATCAACAATTGTAACCGCATCTAATTCGCTTAAGATAGCACCTTTAACAGCCCCGGTAGAGGGATCTTTCTGGCCAAAATCGGTTGTTAATGTAATAATAGGCATGAATTAGCGATGTTAATATTTTTACGGTGACTTGCTCGTATTTTTGATTAAATTTGTAATGCGAATTTAAAGATAAATGACAAATAAACGTACCTGCTTTTGAACGAACTTATCATCGAACTTTCCGAAATTAATCCAAGAGAATTTTTTGGGTTACAAAATGCAAACATAGAGTTGCTTAAAAAATATTTTCCGAAGCTAAAATTAGTAGCACGCGGCAATCAAATAAAAGTCTATGGCGATGAAGAACGCCTAGAAGAATTTGATAAACGTTTTAATATGCTTATGGACCATTTTGGAAAATATAATAAGCTAGACGAAAATGTAATTGAACGTGTTTTAACGAGCGAAAAAAAGGAAGATTACGAAACTTCTGCCGAAAGTGGTGAAATTCTAGTTCACGGTGTTAGCGGTCGCTTAATAAAAGCACAAACGGCTAACCAACGAAAATTGGTAGAGCTTAGTAAAAAAAATGATATGGTTTTTGCCGTTGGTCCTGCCGGAACCGGTAAAACATATACCGGTGTAGCTTTAGCTGTAAAGGCTTTAAAAGAAAAACAAGTACGTAGAATTATACTTACGCGTCCTGCTGTTGAAGCCGGAGAAAACCTAGGTTTTTTACCGGGCGATTTAAAAGAAAAACTAGATCCGTATATGCAACCTTTATACGATGCATTACGCGATATGATTCCTAGTGAAAAATTAGATTCATTTATCGAAAAAGGAGTTATACAAATTGCTCCTATGGCATTTATGCGCGGAAGAACGTTAGATAATGCCTTCGTGATTTTGGATGAAGCGCAAAATACTTCGCACGCGCAGATGAAAATGTTTTTAACCCGAATGGGTAAAAATGCAAAATTTATTATTACAGGAGATCCTGGGCAAGTAGATTTACCAACTCGAATAATTTCAGGTCTAAAAGAAGCATTACTGGTTTTAAAAAATGTAAAAGGAATTGGTGTTATTTATTTAGATGATAAAGATGTGATTCGACATAAATTGGTTAAAAAAGTAATTGCAGCATACAATGCAATAGAAAACAGAGAATAAATGAGTAATACAATATTAAGTACCAACTATAATTTTCCGAAACAAAAAAGTGTTTATAAAGGAAAAGTTAGAGAAGTTTATATGCTTCAAGATGATAAAGTGATTATGATTGCAACCGATAGGCTAAGCGCTTTTGATGTCGTTCTCCCAAAGGGAATTCCGTATAAAGGGCAAATCTTAAATCAAATTGCAACCAAAATGATGGAAGCTACCCAAGATATTGTACCAAATTGGTTAGATGCTACACCAGATCCCAATGTAGCTGTTGGACAATTATGTAAACCTTTTAAAGTAGAAATGGTTATTCGTGGTTATTTAGCAGGACATGCTGCTCGCGAATACAAGGCGGGAAAAAGAAGTTTATGTGGTGTTTCTTTACCCGAAGGTTTAAAGGAAAATGATAAATTACCTGCGCCAATAATTACTCCTTCTACCAAAGCAGATTTAGGAGATCACGATGAGGATATTTCTAGAGAGGCTATATTAGAAAAAAATATTGTAGCCGAAGAGGATTATAAAGTTTTAGAAGATTATACCCGAAAGCTTTTTGAACGTGGTAGTAAATTGGCAAAAGAACGCGGATTAATTTTGGTAGATACTAAATATGAATTCGGAAAAAATGCTGATGGAGAAATTGTATTAATCGATGAAATTCACACACCAGATTCTTCCCGTTATTTTTACGCTGATGGTTATGCAGAACGCCAACAAAATGGTGAAAAGCAAAAACAACTTTCAAAAGAATTTGTTCGGCAATGGTTAATCTCTGAAGGATTTCAAGGAAAAGAAGGAGAGACTTTACCTGAAATCACCCAAGAAAGAGTCAATATTATTTCTGAACGTTATATAGAGTTATACGAAAATATTACCGGAGAAAAATTTCAAAAAGCTTCTATCGATAATATTGAAAACCGTATTGAAAAAAATATTTTGAGCTATTTAGAAAAGTCACTTTAGGCTAGTTATTTCTAGTCTGATCTATACGATCTTTTGTGGTTTCTCTAGAATCTCTAATTTCTTGGTTAGGAGTTTCTTCAAAAGTATTTAAAGAGTCTTTTTTTCTAGCTAAAACAAGAATTTCATCAAGTGTCATAGGTTCGGTTTTACTGAATTTTATGACACTTTTGTCATCAACCAACAGCACTCTAAAAGTAGCTTCTTTTCCTATCATATCTGTATAACGGTTAAAATTTGAAGGCTTAGAAAAGCTATTGTCAAAGACAGACCTTATTTCCGTTGGGGTCATTTGGTAAGCATTTACACCTAGTTCTTCTAATTTTTCTCTATTTACAAAAATGATATCTCGCTGTTGCATGGCAAAATCATTTTCTAACTCTCTAGAGGTGATAAAAATAGTGTAATTTGCCGCTGCATTTTTTTTTGCCGGATCTTCGGGTACTTGTGCTTTAGTAACTACAAAGTTTAAACTTAAAAAAAATAGTAGTAAATATTTCATAATTATGATTTTATATTGATTTCGTAATCTTTAATTAAATCGAGTAAAACTTCTTCAGTTTGTGAGAAATTTTTTGTGCTGCTTTTTTTCTTTTGTTGATCTAAATTTTTAAAATTTTCTTTTAAGCTTTCATCTTCATATTTTTCAGCTATTAATGGATGAACATAATAATTTTTACAGACTGCTCGAGTATTTCCTAAAGCTTCGGCAGTTTCATCATAGGCATAAATTAGATTTTTTTGAAGCTGTTTTTTTGTCTCAGGAAACTCCAAATCACGAAGACTTTCAAAAAAAATTTTTGTAGCAGCCCAAGTTCTAAAATCTTTTGCTGAAAAATATTCGTCTGATAAATGTTGAATATATTCATTAATCAATCCACTGTCAACAGAATGTTTATCTCCGTTTTTATCATAATATTTAAACAATTCCCAACCGGGAATTTCTTCACATTGATTTACAAGATTAATTAGTTTTGAATCGTGAATATCTATGTGATGTTCTTTTCCTTTTTTTCCAATAAAATTAAAAGTCATTCCTTCCTCCTGAAGCTCAACATGTTTTGTACGTAATGTTGATAAACCGTATGTGTGATTTTTTTTAGCGTAATAATGGTTTCCAATTCTAATGTGAGTTTCTTCCATTAATTTAATTACAAGTGCCAAAACTTTTTCTTTCGGCATTCCTTTTCTATTAAGATCTTTTTCGACTTGCGAGCGAATTGCAGGAAGTGCTTCGCCAAAAGAAATCATTTTGAAAAATTTAGTTTGGTTTTTAATTCTAGACCATTCATCATGATAGCGGTAAACTTTCCTTTTTTTGTCGTCTCTTCCCACAACTTGCAAATGTCCATTATGTAAATGCGTAATTCTGACATTTCGCCAAGCTGGTGGAATTACAAGACTTTTAATTCTTTTTAAACATTTTTCATCACAAACTTTATTTCCTTTTTTATCGGTGTAATAAAATCCTCTCCCGTGTTTGTGACGCTGAATGGTCAATTTTTCATCTGTAATATAAACTAGACCTGTATAATCTGCGATTTGCTGAGGTTCAGCCAAAAGTGCATCTATATTTTGAGCAGCAACTGCCATATTTTTTCCGTTTTCTCTTGAAAAGATACTTTAATAGAAGAACACTTTGTAATAATTATTTGTGAATAATAATTAAATATTTATTAATTGTTAATTTCTTAAGAAATGTTTCTCATAAAAAACCTCTCAAGATGTGAGAGGTTTTATAGGTAAGTATTATATAATTTTAGTCAAAATAACTAAACGTTTCACCTTCTTTTATTTGTAATAAACTTTCGTAAATTAATTTAATTACATTTTCTACATCGTCTTGATGTACCATTTCTACAGTGGTATGCATATAGCGTAGTGGTAACGAAATAAGAGAAGAAGCAACACCACCATTGCTATAAGCAAAAGCATCAGTATCGGTTCCTGTCATTCTACTTGCTGCTAAACGCTGAAAAGGTATTTTTTTATTTTCGGCTGTTTCAATAATTAATTCACGCAATTTATTTTGAACTGCCGGAGCGTAACTAATTACAGGTCCGCCGCCAATTTTTGTATCGCCTTCCTTTTTCTTATTAATCATTGGCGTTGTCGTATCATGGGTAACATCGGTAACAATGGCTACATCTGGTTTAATACGTTGAGTAATCATTTCGGCACCGCGTAAACCAATTTCTTCTTGTACAGAATTGGTAATATATAAACCAAATGGTAATTCTTCTTTATTTTCTTTTAATAAACGAGCAACTTCAGCAATCATAAAACCACCCATTCTGTTATCTAATGCGCGACAAACAAATTTATCATTATTCAAGATAAAAAATTCATCAGGGTAAGTTATCACACAACCAACGTGAACGCCAAGCTTTTCAACTTCTTCTTTACTAGAACAACCCACATCAATACAAATGTTTTCAATTTTAGGTGCTTGCTCATTGCTTTTATCACGGGTATGAATTGCTGGCCAGCCAAAAACTCCCTTTACAATTCCTTTTTTGGTATGAATATTTACACGTTTAGAAGTCGCAATCATATGGTCGCTTCCTCCGTTTCTAATTACATAAATCAATCCATCATCAGTAATGTAATTTACATACCAAGAAATTTCATCGGCATGCCCTTCAATTACTACTTTAAATTTTGCCTTAGGATTTATTACGCCAACTGCAGTTCCATAAGTATCAGTAATGAATTCATCTACATAAGGCTTTAAATAATCCATCCAAAGTTTTTGTCCCTCAGACTCGTATCCCGTGGGAGCGGCATTGTTAAGGTATTTTTCTAAAAAATTTAATGATTCTTTTTTTAAAATTGTTTCTTTTGCCATATTGATTTTTCTATGTTTTTCACGAATTTACTAATAAAAAGAAATATCGTCGACTCATATTCCGTAAATTTGGAACAGTTTTCGATGTATTATTTTAAAACTCATACTTGAAATACTTATTTTACATAGCATTTTTTATTTCAGTTCAATTTTCTGCTCAAACGCTTAAAACAAGTTATTCTGAAACCCAACAAGAAAAAGCTACTTCTACAGAGTTCATTATTATGGCTGATGATTCTACAGCAACTATGGTAGACGCGATAGATTTAGATGAAGTTTTAGTGGTTGGTGCTTATAAATTTGATAGCAGAAATGAGCGCAGACAATATTTAATTTTAAAAAGAAAAACTAAAAAAGTTTGGCCATACGCAGTTATGGCTTCTAAACGTTTAACAGAGCTTCAAGAACGATTGTCTAAATTAGAATCTGGATATAAAAAGCGAAAATATACGCGAATTGTACAAAATTATATTGAAGAAGAATTTACTGCAGAATTAAAAAAACTTACCAAAACCGAAGGACAGATTTTAGTTAAATTAATGTACAGACAAACCGGAGAAACCACTTTTGATGTTGTAAAGGAATTAAAAAGCGGTTGGCGTGCATTTTGGTATAATACGACCGCAAGTTTGTTTAATATTTCATTGAAAGAAAAATTTGATCCGCAAGAGGTTAAAGAGGATTATTTTATTGAACATATTTTGCGTCGCGGTTTTCAAAAAAGTGAAATTGAAAAACATCCTTCAGCAATAGAAATTAATTTTATTTCCTGTATGCAGAAATGGAATTAATCGGTTCTATTTTATTCTTAATTATATTTTATTTGATTATCCGTAATTTGTAATAATTGTTATTATCGTCATTCCGGACTTGATCTGGAATCTCATATTACATTGAAAAAAATCTTGAGATGAAACCCTGAATCAAGTTCAAGGTGACGAGACTTCATTATGATTCACTAGGCATATTCAATATATTATTCAAAAGATAAGATTACAAATTCACATCTTCGGTTAATTTCATGTTGCTCTTCTGTGCAAGAATCTTCCGTTTCGCAATAAATAATAGGTTGGGTTTCGCCGTAGCCTTTCGCTGTAATTCTATTAATATTTATTCCTTTTTCATCAAAATAATTCATTACAGAATTTGACCGTTTTTGCGATAAATTCATATTATATGTATTGTTTCCGCGGATATCGGTATGTGTGCCGATTTCTAATTTCATAGTCGGGTATTTTTTCAATAAAGCAATTACTTTATCTAAAACCACGCGCGATTCTTTTCTGATATACCATAAATCATAATCAAAATAAATGGGCTCGGTTTTAATTAAAAAACGATCTTTTTTCTCGTCTTTTACAATCGCATTTTCTTGAGCAACAATTTTTGTGATTCGTTCTTTTTTCGCTGCTTTTTCAGTTTTAATTCTTTTTTGTTCTGCGATTTTTTCAGCTTCTTTTTGCGCTTCTAATTCGCGTTGTTTTCGCGCTAGATTTTCTTCTTTAATTCGAATTTTCTCAGCTTCACTTAATAATTTTAAGTCCGCTCTTTGTTCTTTTTTCCGAATGCTAGAAGTTTTCAGTTGAATGGTATCATTTTGATAATCTTTTTTGGAACCGATTATTACATAAGAATTCTCGCAATTCACTTTAAAATTGAAATTTGCATTTTCTCCTGTTATAATGCTGTCTTTTACAATTGAATTCTGAATTAATTTTACGGTAGAATTATCTAATAATTCGCCGGTAGTTTTATCATAAACAGTTCCGGTAATAAATTGGTAGCAATCTTCAATTAGTAACGGAAGCGTTTCTTGAAATTGATAAATATCATCGCTTCCTTTGCCGCTTGGTCTATTTGAAGAAAAATAACCGCTCGCATTTTTCGGGTTTTTAAAAAAAGCAAAATCATCGTAACCGGAATTTACCGGTAATCCAATATTATCGGGCTTTGAAAAAGAGTTTCCTTCCGCTTTAGCGATAAAAATATCTAAAAATCCAAATCCTGGATGACCATCTGAAGCAAAATATAAATTTCCTTCTTTATCTATAAATGGAAATTGTTCCTTGTGTTTGGTGTTAATTTTTGGACCTAAATTTTCAGGATTTTTAAAATCATTGGTATTTACTTTATACAAGTCGAAACTTCCAAAACCGCCCGGTTTATTTGAGGCGAAATAAAGCGTTTTTCCATCGGGACTTAATGCCGGATGCTCGGTAGAGTAGTGGTCACTGTTAATTGGAAGCGAGGTTACATTTTCCCATTTTCCGTTTTTTAATTCAGCTTTATAAATTTGCAATTGCGTGACTTTAGTAGAATCTCTTTTCTTTTTTCCGTTTATATAATTGTTTCTCGTAAAATAAATCGTATTTCCATCAGCTGAAAAAACAGCGTTCGATTCGTGAAAACGAGTACTTAAATTTTTAGAAAAAAGTTTTGCTTCAGAAGCAGTATTAAGTTCAGCTTCCGCAATTTTATAAAGGTTTAAATACGGAGAATTATTCCAATAAAAAACTTTATCGAATAAGCCTTGTTTTTTTTCGGCGGAAGCAAAAACAAATTGATTCATTACAATAGTACCGCCAAATTCAGAATTTTCGGTATTTAGGGGTAAATTTTTAATTTCAAAACGATTGCCGATTGCTTTTACATTTTCTAAATATCGAAGCCGTTGTCTATATTTTTGTTGTTCTTCTTCAGTTTTGTAAGAAAAATCGAGACTTGTTTTTTCAGCTTCTTGATAATTTCCCAGTGCTTTTAAGGTTTGAATAAATTGAAATTGATGTTGTTTGTCAAATTTTTCAGGATAACGAGCAGCAAAAATTTTATAATACCGAGCCGCTTTTTTTACTTCAAACGTGAAATAATAACTATCGGCTAAATTTAGGAGAATTTCAGGATTTTGGTTTTTACTAATAACTTCTTCATATAGCGGAATTGCCTTTGAATAATAGGTTTTATAAAAATATTGATTAGCTTTTTTTACACGAAAATCTTGGGCTTTTGTAATAGAAGTAAAACTTAGAAAAACGAGGCTAAAAAGAAAAAAACGTAAAAAGCGGTTCATAAATTTTAAGTTTAAAAGAATCGTGGCGATTTGTCGTAACCATTATTAAACGTGAGATCGAAAAGGATGAAAATTTCGTGACTTCCTGAATTGTAATTTCCAAAATTTGTAGTCGTATAATCGTAAGCGTAACCAATGCGAAGATTTTGAGTAACGCCAACATTCATTAAGGCACTTACAGAATCATCAATTCTATAGGATAAACCAAGTTCAAACCGATTTAGATAACGAACGTTTGTTGATATATCGAACATTGGCGGAACGCCTTTTACACTACGAACCATAAACGAGGGTTTGAGTTGAAAATCGCTATTTAAATTGAAAACATAACCACCGGTTAAGTAGAAATGAATTTCTTCTCCACCAACGCGCTGAATTCCGTCAACTTCATTTAAATGTTTACTCGATAAAAAGTTTGGAGTAGAAAACCCGAGGTAATAATTATCGGTATAAAAAAATACGCCCGAACCGATATTCGGATAAGTTTTATTTAAATTTTGCTGAAAAGCAGGATCAGAACTTACGCTTCCACTTTCTAATCTGAAGTTATTAAAATTGGTGTTTAAAAAGGTGACGCCGGTTTTTAGTCCAAATGCAAGCGTATGTTTTTCTGAAAGTTTTAAATTATAAGCAAAATCGGCATAAATATTATTTTCCTTTAAAGCACCATCGCCAATATCATCAGAAATAAAAGAAAGTCCAGTTTCTATTTTTTCATTAATAGGTAAATGACCAAAAAAAGAAAAGGTTTTTGGAGCACCAACCGCGCCAACCCATTGCGATCTGTAAAAACTCCCTAAATTAATTGTTCCCGGTGTTCCGGTGGAATATGCAGGATTGATCACGTTCATATTATACATGTAATTCGTGAATTCAGGATCTTGTTGCGCAATTAGAATATTGCTAAGCAATAGAAAAGAAATATAGAGTAATTTTTTCCTCATTTAATGTTATCTATTTAAATATAAACGACCTTGTTTTGGTGCCTTATTATTTTTGTTGAAGCGAATCACGTAAAAATAAACACCGTTTGGAGCAATTTTATCGGACGAACTTTCGGTTTCTCCGTTCCATTCCGGGTGATTTATATTGCCAGTAAATAATAATTTTCCGTATCTATTGTAAATATCAAATTCATATTCAGGATAAATAAATTGAATATTTTTTATGCGGAAAGAATCGTTTAGTCCGTCGTTATTTGGTGAAAACGCATCGGGAATAAAAAAGTCGTATTCTTCATCGGGGTTTTCAGTATCACAATTGGTTAAGGTTACGCTTACTTCAATAGCATCGCTCGCTTCACAATTATTTGCTTGATCGATATTATATCCCAAATAAATAGTATCATCAGAAAGTGGTGTATTTTCAGAAAGTAAATTTCCATTATTATCGTACCATTCTACCGTAAAATTAGTTACAGAAACATTATTGGTTAAATCTGAAATTGTAGGGTTATCTGCTCCACAAAAAGAAGCTCCATCTTGAATAAGATTTACCGGCGGCACTTGATTTACAATTACAGAAACCCGAGTTTTATCAGAAATACAACCATCGTTACTTATAATAGCGACATAATAATCTTGGTTATTTAAAAGTGTAGTTGGGTTGAGTTCAATAGTACTTGTTTGATTCTCAAACCATAGATAATTATTTCCATTCGGAATTAGATCTGAAACTGTAGCTTTTTCAACTTCACAAAATTCTTGTGGAGTAGGAGCCTGCGGAGCATTTGGAATAGGGTAAAGTGTAAAATCTTTTGAGTTTGTAGCTAGAGAAGCGCATCCGGTTTCTACATTAGTTACGTAAATTAAATTAAAAGTATTTGTTCCTGTATTTGTAAAAGTTGTGGGCGGAATGGTAAATTCAACTGAATTGTTATTTACGTTTAAAGTAACTGTTTCATCTGAAATACTATTAGCTCCACTAATATTGTAAATTATTTCTAGTTCATTAATATCAGAAATCTCATTTATGGTCACTAAAACCGGTTCTCCGAAACAGCTATTTTCAATAATAATTTCATAATTCTCGGGATCGGGTAGTGGATTTACCTCAAAATCATCACTTAAATCTGCTGTATTATCACAGAAATCATCGCTAATAGTGGTTATAGTTAATGTTGTAGTTCCTGTATTTTGAAGGATAGAATTATCTAAATCGAAAGAAGCCGATCCGTTTTGAAATGCTAAAATTATAGAGTTTGAAGCTGAATTTGCTCCGGTAATTTCATAAGTAATCGTATAATCTCCGTCAGTTAAATTTGCGTTAGAAATATTTACACTGTTATTTTCGCCAACACAAATATCAGGAATATCCATGGAAGCGCCTTCTAAACTAGGGATTTCACGGATTTCAAAATCTGTACTTAAATTCCAAATAATATCACACACAATATCTTCAGTATCATCAATTGTAATACTGTCAATAATTAACATATAATTTCCAACAGTGGGATTAAAATTGTCATCTATTTCAAAAAATGGATTTGACCGTGTAATTTCGTCAGAACCCGAAAAACTCACCGGTCCGGTTATCGTATAATTTATTTGATAGTCATAAACAGGAACACTATCAATTGATGGTAAGTTATTAAAATTAACTACAAAATCGTGATTCTCAATTTCGTCTTCACAAATAGAATCAATTGATAAATCTGTTCCTGTAAAATCTATAATTCTTCTTATAATTACCGGTATTGTTGAAGTTTGTGATGTGCAAATTGGGTGATTTGGAAATACAGAATAGCTAAAAGAATAAAATCCATATCCTGAATTATTAAAAATATTTTGAATATTTATTTCAGTATCATTTGGTCCATTTAATTCTGAAGTGCCGCTTTCCGACCAAACTCCATTTGGATCTTCACCACTTAAATAATTAAGAAGATTTACGTTAGTGTAATTTGCTAAATCGGCAATTCCGCAAAATTCAAGTGAAGTTGTGCCACCGGGATTGGGTAAAGGGTGAACCGTTAAATCTACGGTTGAAGTTTGTGCCGGACAGGTCCCAATGCTACTTACTGTATAAATAAATGTATATGTACCCGGACCTAATATTGTTGCATTAAAGACACTTCCGCTCAAAGCTCCGGTATTGCTAACATCTGCCCAGGTTCCTCCCAAATGTGGATTGGGATTACTACCTATAAATTGAAATAAATTTACAGAGTCATCATCTTCACAAGCATTTGCCTGAAGATTATCTTCTCCCGCATATCCTCCTAAGATTATAGTAACGGTTGATTGATTATCAGTACAAGTTGAACTATTTACCGTATATGTAAAGTGGTAAGTTCCTCCAGTCGTAATTTGCCACAGATTGACAATTCCATTTGAAGGGGAACCTACAAAAATTGGTAAGTTTTCATCACTAACCCAGTTTCCTCCGGCAATAGGGTTCCCGTTAAGTAATGGAAGTAAATTTAAAGAGGAATTATTTGAGTTCGGAATATTACAAATTGTAACTGTAGCATCGCTTCCTGCACATTGCGAATACGAGAATGAGGAGTAAGCAAAAAATATCAGGAATAAAAATAAAACCTTTATAATAAGGTATTTTTGTATCATCGGAAGTTTTAAGTTTTAATCGGTTTGCAATATAAAAAAATAATAGTTAATTTTTATATGTATTTATCTTACTTTTTTTAATCCGCCAGACGCGCATCTTTTTCAAGTTAGAAAATGCTCAGTCATTGTTGAATCAGAACACAAATTATGTAGCGCCTTTACATCCCTATCGAGATTTTGCGATTCGCTTTGGTCTGGTTTGGAATTTCTTTTTGTAGTTTTCTTATTTTGAAAGTGTGGTAATCAGTCTTTTACTTATCGGAGTTAAAAAACTTTTAAGTTTTCATTAAAAAAGTTTGTTTTGGGAAGAAAAAGGGTTGTATATTTGCACCCGCAATTGCGACAAGCGGTTGTAGACGTTCATAGAGATTGAGGGGTTTTTTAAAGGTTTTAGAGGAGTATTGAGGCTTCAGAAAAACTTTGAAAAAAGTAAAATAAAAACTTGTTGAATTAAAAATAAGTTTTACATTTGCACCCGCAATTGCGCTAAGCGGTTGTAAAAGTTCATAGAGGTATCGGGATTATTTAGAAGTGTTTATTTGGTTTTAAGGAGCTAAAAAAAACTTTTAAAAAAAAGTAAAATAAAAG
>NZ_RCNV01000017.1 GCF_003667275.1 Mesonia aquimarina
GAATCGCTTCTATGAAAAAGCTGTTATCCGCTGCATAGCAGTTTGGGCTTTCATTATTTTCTACACGAACAAAGATCTCTTGCGGGTTTGCTAAAGTGTTTTCATAGGCAGTAGGAGTCCCTATTGGTGTGTCTCCCGCATCAGCTAATGCTTGACTCTCGTAATAACTTACCGTATATTCATCAGAAGCTAAACCATCTAATGCCGCAGCGTCATTCTCGGTTAAATCAAATTCTGTAACATCATCATTCTCCGGATCGCATTCGGTAAGGTCAGAAAGAGCTCCTATAGAAAAAACAGCTGTTGATATCGTTAATTCTTCAGCAATAGTTTGTGTACAAATAACATTTCCGCTTTCTCCTAAAATACTCGCATTCAACACCTCAATAATTGTCTCTTGATTGATTGTATTAATCAGGGTTGCTTCTCCTGAATCATCTAATAAAATGCTTTCAACAGGGTTGTTATTAATAGAATATGTTACAGATGCACCTGGAGTTCCACTAAAAGTATACGTTACTTCTTCACCCGCACATACAACATTATTAGAAACAGAAATACTTGCATCAGGAACAGGAAATACTTCAAGATTGAACTCTGTAATACTGGAGCAACCTGACGTATTATCTACAACAGTAGCATAAATTAATTCTGGATTTTCTGAGTTAGAATACAAATCAGGTAAAGAATTAACTCTATCTACTGCATCAGCTAAAGTTTGGTAAAATTCAATAGTATTATTAGCAGAATCGGAATTTATGTCAGATCTAGCATCGTCTAAATTGAATATACCTACTTCTGAATTTGAACTACACGTTTTTAAACTTTCAATTGAATTAGCTTCTGGAGGGACAGGAAATGCTCCATCGTTATCGGTTGCTGTTCCAAACCATTCAATATCAAAACCTCCTTCTCCTATTGGTCTATCTAGTACAATATAATATTTTTCATCTTCTTGAACATCTAACCATCTAACATAACCTGTACCATCTGCACCTGGACCACCTTGGGTTGTCAAAGTAGAGCCATCCATACCAGTATGATTATCTGGTAAGCCTGCTGCTAGAGGGTTTGTTGTATTACATCTAATAGGGTTTCCCAAATCGTCACACGTACTATCGGGGCCATATACCCAAAAATCATAATCAACATTAATATCTGGATCATTAGGAATTAAATTAAAACCTAAAGTACCATCTTGAACAATATTAACTTCAAGCCATAAAGAATTATGTTCAAAACTACTACATCCTGCCACTTCCTGAATATCTCCAGGTCCATTTGCATTTGAACTAAAAGTTCCGTTTCCACATATAGTTATAGCATTTACACAATCATTAGGTTCTTCTTGTGCATTCAATAACATACTTAAACATAAAAATAAGCTTGAAATCAATATTTTTTTCATACTCTAATAAGCTTTAATAGTCAATCATCTAAAAAAATTTAGATGATTGACTATTTCAAAAATTTGAATTAAATTATAAAATCAGTATTACTTTTTCACTATTATAAATTCTGATCTTCTATTTTTTGCATTTTCTTCATCGGTACAATTAGGTGTACAATCTATTTTTAGATCCGTACTTCCCATACCTTTGCCAGAAAGACGATCTTTAGCTATTCCCTTTGATATTAAATACTGTACAGTTGACTGCGCTCTTTCTTCTGATAACTTCAAATTATAAGAGGCATTTCCCTTTGAATCTGTATGTGATTTTACCAAAATATGCATCGAAGGATTGTCTTTCATTATCTTTACTAACTTATCCAATTCTTTGGATCCTCGCTCGGTTATAAAACTTTTATCAAACTCAAAATAGATATTATCTAATTTCACTTCTTTCTCTGTGATCATTTCATTTACAGGAGACAGCAATAATTCTTCCTCTACACTAGACGCTGTTGTTGGACTTACTTGAACTTCAAGTGTCTTATAAGAATCTGCCGATGCTACTAACATATAAGCTGTTTCACAATTAATAGCAAAAGATACTTCTCCATTTACATCTGAAGATTCTGTTCCTAATGTATTCCCCATAGCATCTGTTATAGTTATAACAACTTCAGATAACTTTTTCCCAGTCTCACTATTTTTTACAACTGCTATAACTTCTGACTTACATATTGCTAAAGCTTTGTAAATATTATCTACTCCACTTCTATTAGAGGCAAAATAACCAAAATCTGCACCAGCTTTCATACTAAACGAAAAATCATCTTTATTAGTATTTACAGGTCTTCCTAAATTTACAGCAGCTGAAGTCTTAGTTAGATCTTTCTTATAAACATCAAAACCTCCTAAACCTTGCATTCCATTGGTTGAAAAATATAAAATATCCTCTTCAATTGATGGAAAACCTTCTTTTGCTGGTGTGTTTACTGAAGCTCCTAAGTTTTCTGGAGTACCTACTGTAGCTCCATCTAAACTTGCCTTCCAAATATCTGTATCACCAAAACCTCCTGGCATATCGGAAGAAAAATATAGCGTTTTCCCATCTGAACTTATTGATGGGTGACTTACCGAATAATTTGAACTGTTTATTGAAAGTGGCTTTACATATTCCCATTTACCTTCTACCTTCTTGGCTAAATACAAACCTTGCTGAGCTACTTTAACTCGCTTTTGACCTTCCTTATATAAGCCTTGTTTATGACCGTCTCTAGAGAAAATCATCATTGTTGCATCTGAACTTACAGCTACGGGACCATCATGATATTTTGTGTTTAAACCTTTAACTTCTGTTGGTTCTTTTTCTCCTAAGTTAACCTTATAAATATCTAAATAAGGCTGATTAGACCACTTATCATTTTTATTACTCTTATTTCTTGTACTAACAAAATACAACTAATTGGTATTAGTTACTACTGGACCAAAATCACTATACTCTGAACTACTAAATTCTACAGGACTTACTGTAAAATTTTCCTCCTTATCTGCCAAGGAAGGTATATAATTTGGGTTTTGCAAGTGTGCCTTAGCTCTAGAATCTTCTGGGCGCTTTCTTGAAAAAACATCCATTTGTGCGTTAGCTTTTTCATATTCTCCTTGAGATTTTAAAACCTGTGCATATCTATAATACGTCTCCGCATCTTGATCATTCATTACCGCCTTAGCATACCACTTTTCTGCCTCTGCTGTATTAAAAATTTTATAGTAACTATCCCCCAATTGCTTATACACATAAGCAGTTGCTTCTCCGTCTTCTACTAATTCCATATACTTATCTATAGCGGATATATATTGATAAGTATCAAAAAGCTCATCAGCCTTTTCTGTCTTTTTTGTTTGGCTATACCCCATTGAACAAGTCAATAAAAAAGCGCCAAGTAAAATATTTATTTTTTTCATATTAGTTTTTTTAAGCTTTAAAAGAATCTAGGCGATACAGATACTTTCTTTGGTACATTTAAATCAAACAATAGCATTACTTCATGAGAAGAAGAAGTTCCTGCATCTAAATTTGATGTAATATAATCATAGGCATAGCCTATTCGTAAATTTGGTAATACAGCAAAATTAGCCAATGCTCCTACAGAATCGTCTAATCGATAAGAGGCTCCTACCTCAAAACGCTCATAAAATAAAAAATTTGCTGATAAATCTAAAGAAACAGGTGCTTTAAAAGCTGATTTCAACATAAACGAAGGCTTAAATTTTGTGTTTTCTGAAAGATCAAAAACATACCCCCCTGTTAAAAAATAGTGCTGTGTCTCTGATCCAAATTCATATTCTTCACCATTTTCAGTCAAATCTAAATGCTTGCTATTTAACATATTAGGAACAGACAACGCTACATAATATTTATCTGTATAATAGAAAAAACCAGCTCCAAAATTTAAGTAAGTATTATTACTGTTCTCTTGAAAAGCTACATCATTTTGATCAGGAACAAAGCCATTCCCTATATCACTAAATAATCCTACATCCTGAAAAGTAGCTCCTGCTTTTATACCAAAAGCTAATTTATGTTCTCCTCCTAATTTCAAGGTATAAGAAAAATCTGCGTAAACATTGTTCTCCTCTACAGGTCCAGCCTTATCAGATACTGCTGATAAACCTAAACCTACATTGTTCCCTACAGGACTATGTGCTGACAACGTTGCGGTCTTTGGCGCCCCATCTAAACCTACCCATTGTGCACGGTACAAAAGACCTATCGATAAGCTCTCTTTAGATCCTGCGTAAGCTGGATTTATCACATTCATATTATACATATATTGTGTATAATGAGGATCTTGCTGTGCTTTTGCTGTCCCTAAAAAAAACACGATAAAAGCAAGTGCTATATATATTTTTTTCATTTCTATATTTTAGTTTATAAAATAAAGCAGTCCACTTTACGAAGACTGCTTTATATATTTCTTATTAATATTCTCTATTTACGTATACCCAACCTGTTACAACTTGACCGTCGTTCTTTTGAAGGCTATAGTAATAAGTTCCATCTGGAAGTTCATTTTGGTTACTTGACTGACCATACCATTCGTTAGTATAATTAGACTTACTATAAACCTCTCTTCCATAACGATTATAAATAGAAATCGAGCGAACTCCTAAATTACTCAAATCAAAACTATCATTCTTACCATCTCCATTAGGCGATATCCCTCTTGGTATCTCGCCACAAGAAATACTCTCTACCGTAATGCCAGCCTCTGTAGAACATACATTATCTCCTACAACTACTATAAATGACATCGGTAAACTTAAAGAAGAATTTTGTGCTAAATAATCAGATACATTAAACTCTTCTGAGTTATTCCCTACAAGATCTCCTGAAGAAGTCTGCCACTGATAACTTAAGCTTGAAGCATTAACTCCTGCTTCTATTGGATTAGCTATCAATACTAAATCATTATCTGAACATTCTTCTAAAATCTCTATTGAAGAACTTGCCTCTATCGACAAAGCAAAGCTACTACTAGAACCTTGTTGACAAATAGAAAGGTCTTCCTCTACTGTATAGATTATTGTATAATCGCCTACTGCGCTAGAATTAAAGTCTATTGCGCCGGTAGAAGAATCTAATGACAAGCCTTCTGAAGAACTAAACTCGCCTTCTAAACTAAAGTCTTCTCCTAATTCTGGTAAGACCTCTTCACTATTGCTACAGTAAACTGTATTAGAATATGCAAAATCTGTCACTACAGGTGTAGATGGATTTAATATAACATCAGCTGTATAGCTCGATGCTAAAATACAATTCTCTAAATCTTCTTCTACCTCATAAGTAACCTCATAAGCACCAAACGTTGCAGAAGACAAATCAATTTCTCCAGTAACAGGATCTACTGATAAACCTGTAGAACTAAATGTTCCACCTTCAAAGAAATCTTCTACTAAATCTGGTAATGGATTATTAGCGGCATTAATACAAGTCTCTGCATAACTAAACTCTACTACAGGATCAGTTACATCATTAACCACAACTACTATCTCTACGCGAGGCCCTTTACAGCCATTAGAATCAACATGACTTACATAGTAACTCGTTTCTCCTACAGATGAAGCGTCTGGTGTAGGTGCTGTTGCGCTTCCTTCACCACCAACTTCTTCTGTAAACCAAAGTAAATCAAAATCGCCTTGAGCCGTTGCACTTAAAGCTACAGTTGGTTCATCTAAACAATACTCAACTGGTGAGTCTATGATTGGAACTTCTGATATGCCTTCGTACTCTACTACGATCTCATCTTCACAATAACGGGTTCTCCAATAAAATGTATAATTACCAGGTACCGTAAAATCAGATATCGTAATCTCATTTGATTCTGAATCCGAAATTAAAACAGGACCTGGATTATCCTCTGAAGACTCCCAAACTCCTAAACCATTGGCTTCAACATCTATTGATTGCATAGAACAATCTATCATAAAATCATCAGTTTCGATACGATTATTAGGAATAAAATTAGCTGCATCTAACAAATTACCTATACCATAATCCTTTGCTCTAAATAAAAAGCGAGTTTGTTCTTGACCACCCGGAACTTGATAAGTACCGGTATAAACAGTCCAAGCTCCAACGGATGATTCTTCTGCAATTAAAGTGTAAGGCCCTTCAGGTGGTCCTGCAAATAATTGAATGGTATTACCCTCAGACCTTCCTCTAGTAGCAAAACTATAGTCAAAAGCAGTAATTTCTGAGCTATCAAAGTCTTTAAAAAGACCTCTTGGGCTATCTTCATCATAAAGGGAAGCATCATCAGAAATAAGTTGAATACATTGTGCACCTGAATATGCATCAAACCCAGGAGCATTTAATGACTCCCATAAAAATACTGCATTTGCTTCATCTGTTTCCATATTTTGACGCCACCCTGGTATAACCAATGGTGTAGAAATACTGGTTACTCCACTAAATTGATTTAAAGGAGGCTGCTCAAAATCATAATTAACAGCATTAAATGTACATAGATCTTCAGGCGTTGTTGCACATAAACTAAACATTCTTGTACTTAATTCAGGAGAGTTTAACGTTAATCTTACTTTATAACTATCTCCGATAACAAGCTCAGAAGAGTATGAAGCTACAATAACATTACTTCTACTACACTTAACTTCTGTTAAACTTTCATCTTCGTTCACCTTATATAAGGTCATAGTCATATCTGGATAAGGTTCTTCTCCAGAAGTATAATAGAAGTTCCCTGTAAAACCATTCGCTTCAATGATATGAACTTCTGAAATAGCTTCGAAATTAAACCAAATATCTGCTTGATTTGTCACATCACATGAGATTGTCTCTCCTGAAACCGAAGCATTTCTAAAAGAAACATCTGTTACTGAGTTTACACAACTATTAGTTTCATTAATAGGTAAGATAAGCTCTGTTGAAGAATCATCATTTCTAACAAATTCAAAAGGACCAGACCAATAGCTTTCTTCTCCTTCTCCACAAATTGCTCTTACAAAATATTCATATGTAGCAGTATTTTGGTCAATAAAATCAGCTGCATCTGGTGTATAACTCGTTGTAGACACTATTGTTCCTGATTGTGGTAATGTACCATTTCCTATAGGCTGTATAGAAACCTCCCATTCAGTTTCGTCTCCAACTGGAGTCCATGAAAACTCCATATTCTCATTTATCGACAAATCTGTAGGTTGAGGACAAGCAAGGTCTCCGCAAGTGGAAACTCCTGTATAAACAGTTGTAAGTGGCGTTAAACCTGTTGGACTTGAGTAAACAACATTATCTTCCTCATCTAAAATATCAAATTGATAATTAGCATATTGAGGTGCATGAGAACCCACTGTATCAAAATATAAGGAAAACTCAATACCAGAACATAATAACACATTAAATTCTTCTGAATCTTCGCCATTAAAAGGTAAAGTCTGCACTGCCTGATTATTCTGAGTTAATATTAACTCAGAAGAAAGACTGGTATCACTAGTTAAAACGAATGTATAATTGCATAAATTTTCAAAGCTACATTGCGTAGTCAACTCTCCAACACCAAGCCATTCTGAGTTTATATCATCTCCACAAACAGCTCTAACATAAATTTCATATTTTGTAGACGGATCTAATCCAGTAACTGTATATGGGTTTGTACCGGTTTCATACAAATACTCATCCGCTACATCACCTATAGGCACATCTTCTTCATAGGGCAGTACTGCTATTTCCCAGTCAGTTTCACCACCATTGGTTTCCCAAGATACTTCAACTTCTGTATCAGTAATATTTGTTAATGAGATATTTGAAGGTTTTGGACAATTAGGAATATCTTCTATAATAAAATTATCGATAAACAAAGATTGGCCTCTATATGTTCCTGTACTAGGGAAGTACGGTACGTGGAAAGCAATATTTACTTCTCCTGAAACCCCTGCTGGGAAATTAATTACTTTCTCTTTATATTCTTCGTTATTTAAAATAACAGGATCATCATCCGAATCATAAAGTACGGTTGTAAACTCGGATAATTCAATTCCATTGGTTGATAATAATACTTCCAAATCTTCTGTAAAGAAACTATCATTTACTTTATAATAATAGCGTAAGCGTTGTCCCTCTGTAATCGTTATAGTTGGAGAAACTAAATAATCTAAGTTATTACCGTTTGAGCCGGTAAACATTCCTGCAGATTCATTCCCCTCAAAAGGATAAATTAAACTGGTAGTATTCCAAGTATGTTGATCATCATTTTCATTAAATATTCTCCAACAACCTTCAGATTCAGAATCAGCTTCAAAACCTTCAAAGAAAGGGGTGTCAAAAGCTGTACATAAAGTTCTAAAACTAACTGGACCTATCCATTCACTTTCTCCACCTTCACAAGCAGCTTGTACATAAGCTTCATAAATTGTATCTGGAGCTAAATCAGAAACGATATAATTGGTACTCGTTGCTGAACCTGTAATTGATGGAGCTCCACTACCTTCAGGTTGGACAGAAACATTCCATTCTGTTTCTTGAAATCCAGTTTGCCAAGCTAACTCAGCAGTATCTAGACCTACATTATCCACTAATAATTCAGTTGGGCTCGGACAATCAGGAGCGTCAATAATTTCTACGTCATCTATATTTACTCCAGTTCCAACATTTGCAATATAAAAAGCAAAATAAACTGGTCCATTAGCATTCACATAAATTTCTTTCTCTAAATCTTCAGTATTTGTAATGTTAAACAAAGGCTCTAGCTCTGTAAAACTTGATGGATCTGTATCAGTAGTAGACATTAATATTGTCAAGTTCGAGTTAGCACTACCCTGAATGATATTATAAAACGCTCTATACTTAAACTTAAGTAATTTGGTTCCATCCATATTTATAGCTGGAGAAATCAAATATTCATCACTTGGTGGTGACCCAAAAAAGCCACCTTGAATTACAGTAGATTCAGCATTAATTGTATAAGTAAAGTTATCACTATTATTATCTAAAATTTCCCAGCAATATTTTTGAGTGTCAGGATCGGTATCATTAAAGCTTTCGTAAAAAGGTAAATCATACGCATTACAATCTGTAAAGAAGTTTATTGGACCTACCCATTCACTTTGCTCACTATCGTTACAATAAGCACGCACATAATATTCATATTGTGTAGCTGGTTCTAAGTCTGAAACCGTATATGGATTAGAATCTGCCAATTCACCCGAATCTGCGTCAGTTGGCGCTTCCCCTCCTTGTTCTTGTACAAAAACTTCCCATTGTGTCTCTTCATAACCTTGCGTCCAAGAAACATCAACTGTCGTCGTTGTCACACCATCAACCATTGGCGATATAGGGTTTGGACAAGCAGGTTGATCTTCTACATAAACATCATTAAGATAAATTCGAGTCGCATCTTCCCCTGCGTTAGGTGGAACATGCCAAGCAAAATTAACATTGCCAGTAATAGAAGTTGGGATTACTACTATCATTTCTAAATAATCTCCATCCGTATTAAAAACCTGTTCTGGAACTAAAGCTGTATCAAAATCATCAACACTAACTCCTGTATCCGAAACTAAAATTTCTAACGGAACATCTCCTACTCCATTATAAGTTCTATATTTAAAACGCAATCTTTTTTGAGCTCCAGAAACATCGATTGTTGGAGATATGAAATAATCATCGCTTTCATCATCTACACTATTAAGTCTTAGACTTGGATTCCCTCCTAAATACCCCCAGGTTTCTCCATCATTATTTGCATCAATCACATACCAACAAGGAACTGGATTTGAATTAGTTCCTTCATTAAAATCTTCAAAATATGGTGTAGAAAAAATATCACATTGAGTTGTAAAGGTGTAAGGATCACCCCAGTTTCCTGTAGAAGTATCACAGGTTGAACGTATATACAAATCATATGTAGTTTCTGCGGTTAAACCTGTTACCGGGTTATCTAAATTTGTACTAGTTGAAGTTATTCCTGTAGTAGGCTCTCCATCTCCAGTAGACACAACTGCATATTCCCAAGAATCTGCTAATCCTCCAGGATTATTCCAAGAAAATTCTACACTAGTTTGTGTTAAGCCTCCATAAGTAACTGCTGAAGGAGCTGGAGCTGCGCATGAAGAACCCTCTATTTCTAAAGTAAAGCAAATACCGGCTTCTGGCTGTAATTCTGATGAAATTACAATAATGTAAGTTTCTCCTGATTCGACATAAAAATTAGAAATCTGAGCTTCTAAGTTTGACGAAGAAGTACTTAACGCATCTAAACAACCTACCCCTACATCTGAACAACTATTATAAATTAAAACAGCCGTATTTGAATTAAAGCAATTACCATCACCTTCTCCAGGAGCATATCCCAAAACCGATTGATTTATTGTTATCAACCCACTCTCTGAAGCTGTGTAGGTCAAAAATGCTTGATCTCCATTTAAATAATTTGTACTTTGACTTAAACACCCTGTACCTTGAGTGTCATACTCTATATCTTCATTAAAATAGTTACTTAAATTATCCTCTAATACATAATTACCTGAGTTAAAAACATCAGGTACCTCTATTGCTGTTTCACAAGTTGTCCCCTCTATACCTGTTGTAAAAGAAAAAGGACCTGCAAAACCACTCGAAGTGTCATTATCACAAAGTGTTTTTATGTAAATATCGTATTCTGTCTCTGCTGACAAATTGTTGAATGTATAACTCGTCTCTGAAACTTCTGTTCCTGTTGCTGCAGGTGTTATTCCTGATTCTACAACTTGAACTTCAAAATTAGTTGCTGTATCGTGTGACCAATTTGCCGTAGCACTTACTGCTGACACATCACTAACAGTAACATTTTCTTCTAAAACATCTGTACAACCTTCTATTACTCTAACATTATCTACAAACCAAGAATCTCCTGTTGGTGCAGCTCCTGATTGTGTATTTACGGCTACAAAAGCGATATAAATATCTATCCCTGCGGCTATACCTTCCGGAATCTCTACGACTTTTTCTTCGTACTCCGTTTGAGAACCGCTATTTAACTCAGACTCTGTCCAAGAATCTAATACAATATTAAATCCATTAATATCAGGTTGATCGGCTGTTGATATCTTAACTTGGTATTCTGTACCTTCGTCTGCAGCACTTCCTTGTTTAGTAAAAAAACGTATTTCTCCGTTTTCAGGAGTTGTAAATAATGGTGTAACTAAATAGTATTCAGCTGTAATTCCGTCACCTACATTATCTAAGCTTGGATCTACCTCAACCGCATTTGAATTTAAATACCCATCAGTTGTAGTATTCCAAGTACTTACAGCATTAGCATTCCCAACAATTGACCAATCGGTTGGAATTCCTCCTTCAAAATCTTCTGTTGCTAATTGTGCATTAGCATTAACAGAAAAAAGCAAAAATGAAAGAAAAGCAAAGAAGCTACAATTGGTCGCTTACCTAAATTTACATTCTCGAAACTTCCCGAAAATAGTTTAGACCGTAATAAAAGATATTTTATTACTTTAATTAAATGTAATTTGTACTTCATATTTTCATGTTTAAATTAATTTCTTAAACTTACGAATAAACTTTAACGTAAAAATAAAACTATCTTTTCGTTTTCCTGAAATTCGAAAGAGTAAAAAAAAATTAAAAACTTGAAAATGAAATAATTAAACAAATTATTAATAAAAAATTAAATTCTTTATTTTTGAAGTTTTTCAATTGTTTTTTTATAGAATTTAGTTTGTTTTTTATTCTTTTTGATAGTTAAAAACAAAAACAATAAAACGATTAGAGAAAATAGAGATGTTATAAGCAAAAAAAAATTTAGTTTAGATTTTTCTAAATCAATTTTTTTTTGTGCATCTATATATAAATCAGAAATAGAACTACTAATAGATTCTCTTTCAGACATTTTTACTTGAAACTGAATATTTAAATACAGCTTATTATATTTTTTATATAAAGCCCATTTATTTAGTCCTAAATAATTATCCGACAATCCTTTATAAATTGCTTGATCTAACACTAAATCACCAACTTTTCTTGAAATATTCAGTGCTTTTGTCAATAATTTTATAGACTCTTTATATTTTCCTTGAAGCGTATATACTTCTGCTAAACCTTTTAAAGCAAAAGCCTCTAAACTATTAGCATTTGCTTCTTTTGCAACTTCTATTGATTTTCTAAAACTTTTAATAGCTTCAGAATAATTTAATAGTAAAATATAACAATTACCTTTGTTGTATTCTGCTATACTGATATTTCCTATTTTTTCTTGACCATTGACTATTATATACTTATTTATTCCTTTATTAAAATAACTAATAGCTATTTCACAATTTAACTGATTTTTATAAATGAAACCTTTAATAATATAATTATCTGCTAATGTATATTGTATTCCGTCTGCATTTTGATAAGGCACAGACATTTTTTCTGCTTTATCGAGAAAACGGATAGCTTTATCGTATACTTTTAATTGGTGATATAACTCTCCTAATTTGGTTATTATATTTATCTTAATTACAGGGTCATCTATATTTTTAGCGATTTTATTGGCTTTTGTTAAATAAAATAATGCGTGCTGATAATCCCTTTTAGAAGAATAAGCTGTAGCAACTAATATCAAACTTTTTGCTTTTTGCTTATTACTAGCATTTTTAGAATTAAAAACATCTAAACCAATTTCAATAGCTTTTTCAGGATCATCGTAAATAAATCTAGACCCATTAATTAATGAACTATCTTTCTGTTTTACATTTTGAAATAGTTTATTTTCTTTTCCTTCTGTAGAATATATACCGAAAAAAAACAGAATTGTAAAAAGTAAGATGTTTTTCAATATATTAATACTTTTCATTATCTAACTCTTTCTTTAGCAAATTAATAAATGTAGCGGGTGTCATATTAACAATAGATTTAAAAACTGTAGCAAAACTACTATGGGAGGAAAAACCGCTATTTTCAGCAAGAAAACTAATTTTATAGTTTTTATAATTAGGATCTGTCCTCAATTTTTCTATAATAAATTTTATTCTTAGTTTATTAATGAAAGTATTAAAATTATCACCGTAATGTCTATTAATGATTTCTGACAGGTATTTTGTGTTGGTATCAAATTGAGAAGCCAATGCTGCCAAAGACATTTCTTTAGAGGTGAATTTTGTTGAGTTCTCAAATTTTTTCAATTTTTTTAAGATTATTTTTTCCGTTTCTTTTGGAATAATAATTTTTTTAGGCTTAGACTTTATTTTAACTTTATTGGGGAGCGTATTTTTACTAAAAATATCTCTACTCACTTCTATATAATTTATAATTGATTTGTAATGTCGCTTTTCTTCGAAAGATTTATACCAAAAAAACATACAAATAGTAATAATTGAGAGTACAATTATAATTGCTACATATTTATACCTAAAAAAAGTGTTTTTTTTAAAAGTTAAGTTTTCCTCTTGTTGATTTACTACAATATTATAAAGTTTATTAACCGCTTCAAGCTCTTGATTTTCTACAATTTCATCGAATTTTAAAAATTTATTATTGTATTTTTTATGATTTTCTTTATTACCTATTACTAAATAATTTGATGATAAATATTTATAAATATTCTTACGCAAACGGTTATTATCTATTTTTTTTACTTCGGAAAGTGCTTTTATTAAAACTTCTTCAGAAAGAAAGTTTTTTTTAGTTTTTAAATAAAGATCGGCTAATTCTAATAAAATTTTCACCTTAATAAAAGTATTAGGCATGGCTTGATCTTCATTTAGTTCTAGTGCTTTATCAAGATTTAATTCAGCTAAGTTGTATGCGTTTAAATTATTTAATGCTTTCCCTTTAAAGTAATAAAAGTTTATATTTTTTTTAAATTCATTATTGTTGTTAGACAAACTGTCTAATGACTTTAAAGCCTTTTCATTTTGTTGTCTTTCAATCTCTTTATTTATTTTAAAAAGTGACAACTTAAAATCAAGTGTTTGAGTAGAATCACTAATTGAGTGTTCGTGGAAAAGCTTATCGGCTTTTAAAAAATATATGTCTGCTTGAGCATCTAAATATAGTAAATGAGACAAAGTAGATTTTAATAAATATGCTTCAAAAGATAAATTAGGGTAAAAATCTTTATCTACTTGTTGTACTTTGTATACATAATCAATAGAATTATTATAATTGCCTTTTATAAAATAAGCTTTCGCTAATATTAAATTGACCGCTTCTATACTCTTTTCATCTTCCGTTGTATGGAGTAAGTGTTTAGCTATTTTTATAGATTCATCTGGAGAAGAATAAATAGATTGATTTGCCTTATCTAGCAAACTTTCTTGTGCAAAAATAGTTGTACTAAAAATAAAAATTAGAGTAAACTTAATATAGTTAGAGCAAAAAAAATTATAAATCATTCTAGTTACTTTTTTCAAAAAATCAAAACTACTAATATATAACAACTACAAGCTATACAATTATTACTTTATGTCAACAATAATTTCACACCTAATAATATACTAAAAATAATGATATTATTTATAATAATAATTATAATCCTATACAATACTAATTAGTAAGTTTGTACTTATAAACCCAACATTTCATGAAACCCATTCATATTCTTTTACTTATTGGTTTGTATTTTGGTATACTTATGCTTATCTCTTACTTTACGGGTAAAAATGATAGTAATGCAGCTTTTTTTAAGGCTGAAGGAAAATCTCCTTGGTATGTGGTTGCGTTTGGTATGGTTGGCGCTTCATTATCTGGAGTTACTTTTATTTCGGTTCCGGGTTGGGTAGAAGCCTCCCATTTTAGCTATATGCAAGTGGTTTTAGGATATTTAGTAGGATATTTTGTGATAGCATTTATTTTACTTCCTATTTATTATAGTTTAAATGTAACTTCCATTTATCAATATTTAGAACAGCGCTTTGGTGAAGTAAGTTACAAAACCGGCGCTTTTTTCTTTTTTATATCTCGTGTTCTCGGAGCCTCTTTTCGCTTATTTCTTGTCGCCACCGTCTTACAATATTTTGTATTTGAAGCTTGGGGAATTCCTTTTTTTGTAACAGTGATTCTTTCCATCTTACTCATTTGGATTTATACTGCTAGAGGCGGAATAAAAACCATTGTATGGACTGATACTCTACAAACATTATTTATGCTCGGTTCTGTAATTGTTGCTATTTATTTTATTGCTATTGAACTAAACTGGAGCTTTACTGATTTTTTTACGGCTGAAGAATTAGAGCCTTACACGAAAACATTTTTTATGGGTGATTTTTTAGCAAAAAATTACTTCTGGAAAGCATTTTTTGGAGGGATGTTCATTACCATTTGTATGACAGGTTTAGACCAAGATATGATGCAAAAAAACTTAACGTGTAAAAACTTAAAAGAAGCACAGAAAAATGTACTTTCTTACAGTTTTGTTTTTGTACCGGTAAATATTTTATTTTTATTCTTAGGAGCGCTACTTTTTATTTATGCTGAGCAAAACGGAATTTCAGTACCACTATTAGATGGAAAGGAAAAAACAGATTTACTTTTTCCTGAGATTGCTCTTCACGGAAATATGGGCTTAGGATTGGGTATAATTTTTATTCTTGGGTTAATTGCTGCTGCATATTCTAGTGCAGATAGTGCGTTAACTTCTTTAACAACAAGTTTTTGTGTCGATTTTTTAAATATTGAAAAAAAAGAAGCAAAACTTCAAAAAGGCTTACGTAAACGCATTCATATTCTTATAAGTATATTGCTAATAATTGTAATTATTGCTTTTAAATATTTGCTGGATAGCAGCGTAATTGATGTATTATTAACTGCGGCAAGTTATACCTACGGACCTTTATTAGGATTATTTGCTTTTGGAATTTTTACAAACTATAAAATCAAAGATAAATGGGTTGCATTAATAGCTCTTATTTCTGTTAGTCTAACGTTTATTTTAGGGAACTTAGATCCCAAATACCTTGGTGGCTATCACTTTAATTACGAATTACTAATTGTCAATGGGCTTATAACTTTTATAGGATTAATATTGATTCGTAGAAAGTAAAACTAGCGTACAAGCAACTTCAACCTGTATGTTTTCTTTTTTCAATATTCTATAAAGTTCAGGGTTTTCTGTGCCCGGATTAAAAATCACTCTTTTAGGTGAAAGACTTATAATATAATCATAATATTCTTCTTGCCGCTTTGCATTTAAATACAACGTAACTGTATCTATATTTTTAAATGGCAATTTTTCTGTTTCTATGTTTACATCTTCTACATTTCCTTTTCTTAAACCAATTGCAACTGTAGCAACGTCATTATTCCTTAAAGAATGAATTGCTCTGTTTGAATAACGAATTGGTTTTAAAGAAGCTCCTATAACGAGTGTTTTCATAATTTGATATTTATAATTTTATCGTGATACAAACTAACAAATATCATTGGTTAAAAAAAGATGATTAACTTTTTGTAACATTTAAAATTAACATTCGTCTTTTAAGTAAGATGTATTTTTATAGTTTAATAGTTGATTATTCCTTGTTTTGTAGGATTTATTAAAACAAGGAAAAAAAGCCCACTAAATCGTGGGCTTTTTTATAATGTTAACTACTGATTACCAAATTGTTAAACTTTGTTAAGTCATGCAACAATTTTCAATTTTATGCGTCTTATTAATAGAAGTTGGTTATAATTTATTTGAATTAGCCTTTAAACAAATACAAACTAACAAAACATCATATTAAAAAGATCGTCTAAATAATAGGCGATCTTTTTTTATTTACCAGCTTAAAATAGCACTACCCCAAGTAAAACCACTTCCAAAAGCAGCAAGAACAATATTATCGCCTTCTTTAATTTTACCTTGTTCCCAAGCTTCAGTTAAAGCAATTGGGATTGAAGCAGCCGTTGTATTTCCATATTTCTGAATATTGTTATAAACCTGATCATCCTTCAACTGAAATTTTTGCTGAATAAATTGAGAAATCCTCAAATTAGCTTGATGCGGAATTAACATATCAATATCAGCAACTTCTAATCCGTTTTCTTGTAAACCTTCCATAATCACTTGAGAAAAACGCTGAATTGCATTTTTAAAAACAAATTGTCCGTTCATATAAGGATAATATGGAATATCTTCTTGCGGATTTTCAGCTATAATTTCAGGTACCCAATGCATTGTACTTGGTCCTTTTAACGATAATTCTAAAGCATGTTTTCCTTCAGAATGTAAATGTGTAGATAAAATTCCTTGCCCGTTATGATCACTTCTACTAACAACTGCGGCTCCTGCTCCATCTCCAAAAATTACAGAAACGCTTCTTCCTCGGGTAGTCATATCCAAACCGCCACTGTGATTTTCACTTCCAATCACTAGAACGTTTTTGTACATTCCGGTTTTCACAAATTGATCGGCTACCGAAAGTCCATAAATAAATCCGCTACATTGATTTCGCACATCAAGCGCCGGACAGGTTTTTATGTCTAACATTTCTTGCACCTGTACACCACAACCCGGAAAATAATAATCGGGACTTAGTGTTGCAAAAACAATTAAGTCGATTTCATCTTTATCAATATCGGCACGTTCTATGGCAATTTCAGCAGCTTTTTTTCCCATTATTGCCGTAGAATTTCCGTCGCCTTTTTTAATATGTCGTCGTTCTTGTATTCCGGTACGTTCTTGAATCCATTCATCATTGGTTTCCATGATTTTTGAAAGATCCTCGTTTGTTACAACATTTTCTGGAACATAATATCCTAAACCGGAAATTTTAGATTGATATAGCATTTTTTTTATTTTTTCTGAAAGCAATATACATATTATGCATATTGGATGGAAGAAAACTTTTTTAATTTAGTATGCACGCATAAAAAAAGAGCATTATAAAATGCTCTTTTTTAATTACTAACCAATCAAAAACTATGATCAAATCACAGATACTTTCTAAAATTATTAATCTTTATTTCTGCTTTCAAGTCGTGCAATAAATTATATAAACCAAAAAATGTACGGTTGATATACAGGAAATGTTTGCTTCCTCTATTGCCGTTCATTTTCCGTAATTCGGTATCTTTACTGTATTTTTCACTTAATTCGGTTATTTTACCCCAAAATTCTTCATCTGAAAAATCAAAATTTTCTTTATGAAACGGGCTAGTAAACAAACTCAACATTTCATAAAATAAAGCGGAAAAATATTCTATTTCACGCTCAGAATCATCGGGACGTAAAATTTCTAATTCTCTTAATTTTGAAAGAAAAAACGGACGATTATTTATATTTTTTGGAACCGCTAATTCAAAATAAGGAACGTAAAAATCTTCCGGTACTTTTTTTATACAGCCAAAATCTATAGCGATTAAATTTTGTTTTTCATCAACCAAAAAATTCCCGGGATGCGGATCTGCGTGAACGGCTTTTAATTCGTGCATTTGGAACATATAAAAATCCCATAATGCTTGCCCGATTTTATCGCCATCTTCTTTACTGAAATCTTCTTTTACAAATTCGCTTAAATGTTTTCCTTGCATCCAATCCATCGTGATAATTCGCTCACTGGAAAGATCTTTATAATACTTCGGGAATTTTAGATTTTCAATTTTCTCACAAGCTTCAGAAATAAATTTACTTTGTTCAACTTCAAGAATATAATCGGTTTCTTCTAGCAGTTTTCCTTCAACTTCTTTAAAATATTTTTCTGAATCTTTTCCTTGAAGATTAAACATTTTAATGGCAACGGGTTTTACCATTTTTAAATCTGAACTAATACTATCGGCAACGCCCGGATATTGAATTTTTACCGCAAGTTTTCTACCGTCTTTTTCAGCTTTATGAACTTGACCTATACTTGCCGCATTTACAGAGTTTGCTGTAAAATTATCATATAAATCTTCGGGATATTCACCATGATATTTTTTGAATGTTTTTCTTACTAACGGCGCCGAAAGCGGCGGAACACTAAATTGTGCTAAACTAAATTTTTCTACATACGCACTTGGCAACAAACTTTTTTCCATTGAGAGCATTTGCGCTACTTTTAAAGCACTTCCGCGTAAATTTTTTAAGCCGTCATAAATATCTTCAGCGTTATCTTTATCAAGTTCGTCGCGTGTTAATTCGCTATTGAAGGCTTTTTTACCGTAATATTTTAAATAATTTCCACCGATTTTTACGCCAGTTTTCATCATTTCTGTGGTGCGGCCAAGCTTTCCTGTCGGTATTTTATCGATTGATTTCATCTACTACGCCATTCGTTCTTTAAAAAGGAATTTTCCAAAATCGATAACGCGTTCAAACGGTGTATTATCAAACACATCAAAAATCGTGTTGACTGATTTTTCAATTGCAACATCGGTTTTTTCAAATTCAGCAGAATTATCATCCATCCAAAATTTGATTAAAAACATGGTTTGAATCCACGCGCCTTCAGAAAAAACAGTTTCATTTTTTTGAAGAATTTTTAATTGCTTTTCATCATTATCTTCTTGCAATAAATCCTTCGTGAAATTTTTAATGTCTTTACGCAAACCTTTCAATTGCGCTAAATTTTTTAACTGATCGCGATTTTCTTGTAACGTAAATAAAACGTAACTTCTATTAACAGTTAACATTTCAAAGAAAGTGAAGAAAAAAGTCAGCATTTTTTCACGACTGGTAAAGCTTTCCGTTTCTGGTGCTTTATGAATCAAGTCGACACTTTTCTGATAAAACTGATGCCAAATTTCTTGACGTAAACCTTCAAAACTTCCGAAGAAATTATAGAATTGATCTTCCGTCATTTTATTAGCCTTCGCAAATTTATAGACTGATTTTGGCGTTTGTTCATTTTCCAAAACATAATCCATATACAGCGAAATCACTTTATCCTTGGTAATTTTATTAGTCGATTTTTTTGTTGTTTTTTTAGTCTGCTTTTCCATAATCAATCAATCTTTTATCAAAAATACAATTTTGTTTAATCTTAAATCAAAAACACTAAACAAAAATTTGTTAAATTATTTACTCTCAATTAATAGCAATGATTATACCTTATTTTAAATTACCTAAAAAGTTTATATGTCAGTTTGTCATTTCAGTAGAAATGGTATTTTTTTTGACTTCTACTGAGTAATTAAAATTTTAAAAATTAAATTCAACACATATGGCAACAGGAAAAATTAATGTTTCGGTAGAGAACATTTTCCCATTAATAAAGAAATTTCTTTACAGTGATCATGAAATTTTCTTACGAGAATTAATTTCTAACGCGACCGATGCGACTCTAAAATTAAAGCATTTAGCAAATATTGGCGAAACCAGCGTAGAGTATGGCAATCCGGTAATTGAAGTTAAAATTGATGAGGAAAACAGTAAACTTCATATTATTGATGAAGGAATTGGAATGACGAAAGAAGAAGTTGAAAAATACATCAACGAAGTAGCGTTTTCCGGTGCTGAAGAATTTTTAGAAAAGTATAAAGATTCAGCTAAAGACAGCGGAATTATTGGTCATTTCGGACTTGGTTTTTATTCAGCTTTTATGGTCGCCAATAAAGTTGAAATTATCACAAAATCTTTTAAAGATGAACCTGCTGCACATTGGGTTTGCGAAGGAACTACAGAATTCACCTTAAAAGATGGTAATAAAGAAACACGCGGAACAGAAATTATTCTTCATATAAATGAAGATGATAAAGAGTTTTTACAAGAAAACCGCATTAGCGAATTATTGACCAAGTACAATAAATTTATGCCGGTTCCTATAAAATTTGGAACCAAAGAAAAAGAGCTTCCAAAAGCTGAAGACGCCCCAGAAGATGAAGAAGCTAAAAAAGTTACGGTAGATAATATCATTAACAATCCGGAACCGGCTTGGACTAAACAACCAACCGATTTAGAAGAGCAGGATTACAATAGCTTCTATAGAGAATTGTACCCAATGCAATTTGAAGAACCACTTTTTCATATTCACTTAAATGTAGATTATCCCTTTAATTTAACTGGTATTTTATACTTTCCGAAATTGTCTAATGATATGACAATGCAGAAAGACAAAATTCAGTTATACCAAAACCAAGTTTTTGTAACAGATAATGTAGAAGGAATTGTTCCTGAATTTTTAACCATGTTAAAAGGAGTAATTGATTCTCCAGATATTCCGTTAAACGTTTCGCGTTCTTATTTACAAGCTGATGGCGCAGTGAAGAAAATTTCAAGCTACATTAGTCGTAAAGTTGCTGATAAGTTGAAATCTTTATTCAACAACAATCGCGAAGATTTTGAACAAAAATGGGATGATATTAAAGTAGTGATTGAATACGGAATGCTAACCGAAGATAAATTTTTCGACAAAGCACAAAAATTCAGCCTCTATCCTACGGTAGATAAAAAATACTTCACTTTTGAAGAATACAAAGAAAAAATAAAAGATAACCAAACCGATAAAGACGATAAATTAGTGGTGCTTTACGCTTCTAATAAAGATGAACAGCACAGTTATATTGAAGCCGCTAAAGATAAAGGTTATGAAGTTCTTTTATTAGATTCGCCAATTGTTCCGCATCTTATTCAAAAATTAGAATCGTCTAACGAAAACGTATCGTTTGTTCGTGTAGATAGCGATCACGTAGATAATTTAATTAAAAAAGACGAAGACAAAACTTCTAAACTTTCTGAAGAGGAACAAGAAAAATTAAAAACTGATTTTGAAAAAGTTGTTCCAAAAGAAAAATACACCGTTCAATTAGAAGCGATGGATAGTGCTGCGGCGCCACTTATTATTACGCAACCGGAATTTATGCGCAGAATGAAAGAAATGCAGCAAACCGGCGGCGGAATGATGGGAATGGGTAATATGCCAGAAATGTACAATTTAGTTGTAAACACCAATAACAATTTAATTTCTGAAATATTAAAAACCGAAAATGCAGAAGAACAAGAACGCAAAATCAAACAATCGTTAGATTTAGCGCGATTATCTCAAAACCTACTAAAGGGTGAAGAACTCACCAATTTTGTAAAACGTAGTTTTGAGATGATTAAGTAAAAAATAAAGTCAGAATTAATAATTAAAACCGCCTTCTTTCGTAAGGCGGTTTTTTTATATTTGTTTAAATTGAAATTATGAAAAACATTACCGCTACTTATAAAAACCGTGAGTTAACTTTCATAAAAGATGGAACTTCAACTGAAATCGGTAAAATAATTTACGGGAAAAATAAGCAGCCAAGATTGATTTTAGATGAAAATGAATATTCAATTGTCCGAACATCAAAAAATGAAATCCAGATATTTAAAAATAATGAAAAGATAGATTCATTAAATAAAGATAAAATCTTCGGAAACTATCAATTTAAGAATTCCACATATCAAATAAAAGGAATTTCAAGCTGGAAAGGTGGAACAAAATTAGTTGATAAGGAAAATGAAACTATTTTAAGCATTCAAAATAAAAGTTCTCTTTTAGACAAAGGCATTTATAATATTCAACTTAATAATAAAGTAGATTCACTTTTTATATTGCTTAGCTTACATATTCACATCGAAGCTTCAAAAACAAAAACGCTTGCTGCGGTTGTGAGCAGTTCAATCGCTTCCCTTTTTGTAGTGCAAAAATTTATTTTCCCACACTTTAATTAAATAATCACTTCACCTTATTCGGATTTTGTTTGACAAAAGAAGCCCAGCCGGAATAATTTTTTCCTGTTTCAGCACGTCCCTGATTATAAAAGTGACAGACTGCGGCAGCCAAACCATCGGTTGAATCTAGATTCTTAGGAAGCGATTTTAATTTTAATGTACTTTGTAACATTCGGGCTACTTGCTCTTTACTAGCATTTCCATTACCGGTAATTGCCATTTTTATTTTTTTAGGCGAATATTCTGTTACCGGAACTTCTCTACTTAAACCCGCTGCCATAGCTACGCCTTGCGCTCTACCAAGTTTTAGCATAGATTGTACATTTTTTCCAAAAAAAGGCGCTTCAATAGCAATTTCATCAGGATGGTAAGTTTCTATCAACTCAATGGTTCGCTCAAAAATAAGTTTTAGTTTTACGTAATGATCACTATATTTTTTGAGCATTAATTCATTCAGTTGAATAAATTCCATTTTTTTATGTACCACTTTTATTAAACCGTACCCCATAATGGTTGTCCCGGGATCTATGCCTAAAATAATTTTTTCTGAAGCGGTATTTTTTTTATTCTGATTCAATACGTAAAGGAAGTTTAAAATTTGTTGCTACGGGAATTCCACGCTTTCTTGCAGGATATATTTTAGGTAAGCTAATAACCGAAGAATCTAACCAAGTTTTAAATTTGGGAAGATTATCTACCAAGGTTTGTGACAAATGCACCGAATCTAAGCTTGGCTTTCCTTCTGAGTTGATTGAGAGATGCAACCAAATTTTTTCGTTTATAGAGTCTGAAAGCACTACTTTTTTTGTCGCTAAAAAAGCATAAATATGTTTAGAAAACGTTTGTTCAAAACAGTCTTGCTGTTCGCTTTCTGTGTATTTTTCGCAATTTGCAAAAGTCGGGTACGTTTCTATGGCGTTCCAGTCTATTTGTTTTAATTCATCTTGTAAAATTTCTTCTGAACAAACGCGCTTGGTTTCAAAATTTTTGCACCCAAAAAAAAGTATCAAAAAAAAGCCTAACGTAATTTTACCCATAATGTAAATGTAAGTAAATCACACCAAAGGTAGAAAAGTTAACAAAAAATAATGAGTGTTTTTTATAGTAAATTTTTCGGGTGATTAAAAAGCTTCAGAAATTAAAAGTTTTATCAACGGTCAAAGTGAATTTCTTCTTTTAAGTCTTGAGCTCTTCGTTTTGCTAATATTATATAAGGCTCAGCTTGAGTAGTTCCGTCAAACTTATCAATAAAATTTGTATAATAATTTAATCGAGTTTGTAAATCTTTATAATAATTATCTGCAGCAATAGCCAATTCATATTGCGCACGGATTTTTTTAGGATTTTCTTCTAATGCTAAGCTAAAATAATGAAGCGCTTTTTTATAATCCTTTTTCATTTTATAGGTAATTCCCAAGGACTGATAATGTTCATCTAACGGAATTTTTGTTAATAGCAACGCATACAATAGATGTTTTTCTGCTTTTTTATAATCTCCGGTCAAATTATAAAGTTTACCAAGTTGAAGATGAACTTTTGCATTTTCTTGATTTAGTTGAATAACTTTATTAAAACTTTTAATCGCATTAGCAAAGGAGTTTAATTGGTAATAACTGTAGCCTAATTTTTCATACACAAATTCTGAAGCATATCCTAAATCTATTAACTGCTCAAAACGCGTAACAGCCCGCTTATAATTTCGCTGAGCATAAGCATTTTGTGCTAACAAACTCCACATTTTTTTGTTTTCCGGATAGGTTTTTAAAGCGTGTGAACCTAAAGAATCTACTTGTAAATAGTCTTTTTCTTTAAAACGAAATAAGGTAACTTTATACAAAGCTTTTTGATGATTTTCATCTTGTCGTAAACTTTTATAAAAATCAGTTACCGCTAAACTGTCATTTAATTGTTCTTTTGCTAAACCGCGCTGATAATAAAAGTCAGGATTTTTTGGAAAACGCTTAAGTAAATTTGTAAAAAGACTATCGGCTTTTTTATGATTTCCGTTTCTATAAAGTGCTTTTCCGTATCGTGATGCAGCAATAAGTAAATTATTATTTTGACTTAATGCTGATTGATAATGAGCAATTGCTTCAGAAAGATTTCCTCTAGCTTCTTGCGCTTGCGCTATTTTCTGTTGAACTTTTGCCGACTGATTTTCTGTTGTTTTGTAAAGTTTAATTGCTGCTTTGTAATTTCCGGTACTGTATAAACTATCGGCTAAGCGAAGTGCCGAATCTTGCGCTTCGGCACTAAAGGCTATCAAAAAAATAAGAAAGCTTAACCAATATTTCATTATTTGTCTACTTGAAAAATAATTGGAAGTGTGTAAACTACCGAAACAGGCTTGCCATCAACTTCACCGGGTTTCATTTGTGGTAATTGGTTTATGGCTTTTTCTGCTTCTTCACTTAATTCGGGTTTTGCGGCTCTAGCTTTTACGGTTTTAATTTTTCCGTTTTCATCAATTGTAAATTTCACATAAATACGATTAGTTCCATCTTGCGCAAACGGTTTTAATTTTTTGGTATCGAACTTAGAATTTACAAATTCAGATACTTTTTCCGCCATACATTTTTTTGCCGCTTCTCCTTCTAAACCTTCACAACCCGGAAAAATAGGAACATTTTCTACTTCAGTAAAGGACACGCCTTCTGAGTAAACAACATCCTTTTTATCTTGTGTTTTACGGTAAGCAACGTATTCTTCGTAATTTCGACTTAATATGTCATCTAGCATTTCCTGATGTCTAATTTCATTTTCATCAGTCCAAGTTCCATTTTTTATTTTTCTTTCTCTCCCATTATTCAACATCCATTCAGAAAAAACTCGCATTCTATAAAATGCTTCTTTCGATTTAATATGTTTATCTTTTTCTACCATGAATGCTTCAGAGATTTCCATAAAAGATTTTCCATTTTTATCCATATTTTCTAACTCTTGCTGAAGTTGATTTATTAATCGAGCATCTTCTAAAGATAACGCTTCTGGTGGAGTTGGTGGCGTTGGTGGAATTGGTGGTTTTTCAGCATTTTCGATGTCTTGACTCTTTTCTACATTATCTTCAGAACAAGAAACATAGGTCAACATCCCAAAAATTAAAGGAATTAAGAGTAAAAATTTTAATTTCTTGTAAGGGGTAGAATGTGTTTTTTGTAACATAACGATTCGTTTTTTGATTAATGAATGATTAAAAAATTGATTGATGAATGAGATTTTTTCGGTGTTAAAAACTGAATTTAACAGACTTTCATAATAGTTTTGCTTTGTTGAAAATTGCAAAACTTTTTGATCGGCTATAAATTCGTGAAGTGTTTTTAGCTGATTTTGGCAGAAATAAATTCCCGGATGAAACCAAAAAACAAGCTTTAAAATTTCAAAAAATAATAAATCTAAGCTATGTAGTTGTTTTACATGAACTAGTTCGTGATGAAGAATTTGCTGTTTTTCTTCGGCTTGAATTTCTTCTCCTAAAAAAATTTGATTAAAAAATGTGAAAGCAAGTTTGCTCTGAGGCACTTCAAAATAAGTGGTTCCTAAAAATTTGTTTGGTTTTGATTTTTTACGAAGCTGCTTTAACTGCCATATTTTTCTATAAAAAAGTAGACAAGAAATCAGAAAACCCACAACATAAATAAAAGCTAAACAATTTTCTAAATTTAAAAAGCCCGAAAAAGATTCTGTTGAAGGTTCATTATGCATCACCACTTTTTCTGTTGTAGAAAAATCTCCCAACAAAATGGTCGGCAACTGAATTGTTTTTTGGCTTATTACAACTTGTTCTTGCAAAAAATCAAAAGAAAGTAAAGGCAAAACAATCGCTAAAATTGGCGCGACTATTAAATATATTCGGTTATACTGAAAAAAAGTTTCTTTACGGAAAAAGAAAAAATATACCGCTAAAAAAACAGCCAAAAACAAACTAAATTGAATACTGTATAAAATCATGAGGTTTTCTTTTTATTAATTTCCGTAAGAATTTCTTCCAACTCTTGAATACTCATATCATTTTTTTGCACAAAAAAAGAAAGCATATTTTTTACCGATCCGTCAAAATAATTATTCATCACTTTAGTAAGCGAAAATTTACTGTAGCGTTCTTTTTCAATCAAAGGAAAATAAATATGTCCGCGACCTTTCTTTTCATAGCCCACAAAACCTTTACTCTCTAAAATCCGCACAATGGTAGAAATTGTATTGTAAGCGGGTTTCGGCTCAGGAATTTCTTCTAATAAAGTAGCCACATTTGCTTGTTTTAATTGCCAAAGCAATTGCATTACTTCCTCTTCTGCTTTTGTTAATTCTTTCATTTTACCAACTAAACCTTTAGTTCAACATAACAAATATAACTAATATTTTAGTTTAAACTAACAAACTAGTTAAAAAATATAGATAGAATATGTATTTTAGCTCATTAAATTTTTTTTATGGATATTGTTTTAGTGGCACTTGGTTTTGTACTTTGTATTGTAGGAATTATTGGTAGTTTACTTCCGGTATTGCCCGGACCGCCTATAAGTTGGCTCGGATTATTAATGCTTTATTTAACCGATGCAATAGAAATTAATTACACTTTATTAGGAATTACACTTGCAATAGCCATTATAATTTTTGTATTAGATTATATAATTCCTGTAGCAGGAACAAAAAAATTTGGCGGAAGCAAAGCTGGGGCAATTGGCACGACGGTAGGTTTAATTTTAGGAATTATTTTACCAATTCCTTTTGGCATTTTAATCGGTCCTTTTTTAGGAGCTTTTTTAGGTGAATTGATCTTCAACAAAAGTACTTCATCAATTGCATTGAAAGCAGCTTGGGGTTCTTTTGTAGGCTTTTTGGCATCTACTTTTATGAAGTTTTTTGCTGCCTGCGTTTACCTAGGAATATTTATTTATGTAACTTTCGAATATCGTGAAGTTTTATTCTAAAATTTAAAAAATGAACTTAACAGAAATTGCTCAACAATTAAAACAAGCAGAAAATTCTAAACAACCTTGCGCGCCAATTCGCAAGCATTTAAATGAAAAAGACATAGAATCGGCCTATAAAATTCAACAACTAAATATTGAAAAAGAACTTAACAACGGAAAAAAAATAGTCGGAAAAAAAATTGGCTTAACCTCAAAAAAAGTTCAAGAACAATTAGGAGTAGATCAGCCTGATTTTGGTATTTTATTAGATAGCATGGAAATTTCAGCTAATGAGGAAGTTGATTTTTCTGAATTTATGCAACCCAAAGTTGAAACTGAAATTGCTTTTGTTTTAAAAAAAGACCTCTTAAAAATCAATCATTCAATTGAAGAAATTAGAGAGGCTATAGATTATGCTGTAATCGCAATTGAAATTGTAGGCAGCAGAATTAAAAATTGGGATATAAAAATAACCGACACGATTGCCGATAATGCATCTTCAAGCCATTTTGTTTTGGGCACACAACGTGTAGCGTTAGATCAATTAGATGTGGTTAACAGTAAAATGAAAATGTTTATAAATGAAAAAATAGTTTCTGAAGGAGATGGAAACTCTTGTCTGGGTAATCCGTTAAACGCCGTAGTCTGGCTAGCCAATAAAATGGCAGAAATGAACAGTCCATTAAAAAGTGGAGAACTAATTCTCTCGGGAGCTTTAGGCCCAATGGCTGTGTTTAAAAAAGGAGATACAATTTCAGCTAGTATAGAAGGTTTAGGCGATCTTCAATTTTCTACTACGTAGAGTAAAAATCATAAAAGTAGAATGGTTTAATTTACAACCATTCTACTTTATTTTCAATTGGTTCTCTTTTTCCTTCTGGTAATTCTTCATCAAAATAGCCCATATAAAAAAAGCCTAAACATTTTTCCCCTTCCGCTAAATTAAAAAACTTATCGGCATATTGTATTAAAGCAGGAGAACTCCAATAAGAGCCTATATTTAAATCTGTAGCCATTAGCCACATATTTTGTACTGCCATAGCTGTAGAAGCTATTTCTTCCCACTCGGGAATGCGCTCCTGAACATCACGTTGCATACAAATTGAAATAACGCAATTAGACTGAAGGAATTTTTGTTTTATTTTTTTGTATTTAAAATCAGAATATTTATCAGTTGTCCCTTTATATTTTTCAGCTACAAATGTTCCAAGTTCTTCTAGTTTATCTCCCTGGACAACTTTAAATCGCCAAGGTTCAGTTTTACGATGCGTTGGTGCCCAATTTGCAGCCTCTAAAATTTTCTCAATAGCTTCTTTTGAAATTGATTCCTGATTGTATTGTACAGGAAAAACCGAACGTCTTTTCTTTATCAGATCAAAAATCATACTTAAGCCTTAAATACGGTTTTAATTACATTACTAATTCTTTCTCGATCAGTATCAGTTAAATTAGAGCCGGAAGGCAAACAAAGTCCTTCTTCAAATAATTTTTCAGCAACATCACTTCCATAATATGGAGCATTTTTAAAAACAGGCTGTAAGTGCATCGGTTTCCATAAAGGTCTACATTCTATATTTTCCTCCTGCATAGCTAAGCGAATTGTTTCTCTATCTATTCCGCCGGTTTTTTCTTTGTCTATTAAAATAGCACTCAACCAATGATTAGAATAAAAATCTGAATTGGGTTCTTTAAAAACTTCAACTCCATTTATATCAGAAAATATGTTTTGGTAAAAAGTATTCATTTTTCTTCTAAGCTTTATGTGCTCAGGTAAAGCAATCATTTGCCCTCTACCAATTCCTGCGCTTATATTACTTAATCTGTAATTATAACCTATCTCACTATGCTGATAATGTGGCGCATCGTCTCTCGCTTGGGTTGCAAAAAAAACGGTTCTATTTTTTTCTTTTTCTGAAGAACAAACTAAAGCGCCTCCACCACTCGTTGTAATTATTTTATTACCATTAAATGATAAAATACCAAACTCACCAAATGTACCACAAGCTTTATTTTTATAAGTAGAGCCCAAAGCTTCTGCTGCGTCTTCTACTAATGGAATATTAAATTTTGAAGCAACTGATTGTATTTCGTCTAATTTACAAGGCATACCATACAAATGAACTGCAATAATTGCCTTTACTTTTTTTCCTTTTGCAAGTCGATCAGCTAAAGCTTTTTCTAAAGCCATTGGACAAATATTCCAAGTGTCCTCTTCACTATCAACAAACACAGGATTAGCTCCTAAATAAGAAATTGGATTGGCTGATGCCGAAAATGTAAAACTTTGACAGATCACTTCATCCCCATTGGTAACTCCTAATTGCAAAAGAGCAAGGTGCAAAGAGGCAGTTCCACTACTTAATGCGGCAACGTGTTTATCAGAATTAAGATATTCTTTTAAGTCTTGTTCAAATCCATTGACATTAGGTCCTAAAGGAGCGATCCAATTTTCTTGAAAAGCATCATTTACAAATTCTTGTTCCTTACCTCCCATATGTGGAGAAGAAAGCCATATTTTAGAATTATTCATCAATAAAATTTTAAGAGGCAAATGTAATTGATTTAAAATTGAAAATAAAGGCTTATAATTTATTTCAAGGATATAAAAATAAAATGATTAAGCT
>NZ_RCNV01000018.1 GCF_003667275.1 Mesonia aquimarina
TCTACTGCTTTCTGTTTAAACTCTAAAGTGTAATGTTTGGCTTTACGTCTCATAAATGCTAAGTTAACAACTTGCAATAATATTCATTCAACTCTATGTCCTGTCTAATGTAGTAATTCCAGAAAGATGCTTTTGGTGCAGAGTGCTATGTCACCAAATTTGAAACTGTACAAAATAAAGATGGAACTATAGCTTGGTTTCAGAACAACGAAATAGGGAAATGTTTTGTGAGGTTATTATACCAAAATAATACAACATTTAACTGGAGAGTTTATAGCAATCATTCTGATTGGGGAATTGATTGCAATCATATTTGTTGGTTTGGAAATAAGTTGATTATAATTTACAAAGAAAAACATTCGCATTATCTCGTAAAAATAGAAAACTTCAATGTAGATATACTTTTTATAGGTCTAATAACCCATATATGTATTACTGAAGAAAATGTTATTTATATTAAACAAAAAGACAACAAAGGAATTCTCCAAAGGATATATGTGAATATATATCAAACTTCTGTAAATTCTGTACCAGAAAAATATATTGAGAAAATGCCTGATGTTCATCTTGAAAATTTTGAAGAATTTCGTCTAGACTAATGGATTGGCTAAAAATATAAAAGAAAAACTACTGGCAACAACGTATAATTCCAACTAAGGTTTTGTGTCCTGCGGACACAGACGCTCACGCGTCAAAGTCAGTTCTTTTTACTATCTTTATTTTCCAAATTCCCTTAGCTGGGTAATTATACAAGACCGTTAGCTGTAATTAAAACCTAAATTATAATACAATGTCAAAATTTTTTATTTTAACCTTCTTCACAATATTAATACCTTTTATTAGTATAGCTCAAAAAGAAACCGATAATTTAAATGAAAAGGATATAACTCAAATTATTGAATTAAAAAATCAATTTGAAAATGCTCTAGAAAAATATTATCCAAATTTGAATTTAATTGATGCTTACGGACAATATCTATCCGATCTTGAAAATAGAACAATTAATCCAAATATTCTTAGAGAACAGAAAAGTCAGGAAATTTTAAAAGGTTTTAAGAAATCTTCAACTTTTAAGAAAATATGGATAGAAAATAAAAAAACACCTAATCAAAAATCTCATTTAATTGATTACGATGGAGACTTTTATAATTATTTAATAAATAATACGGATAATGAGGATGTGAAAAAAGGATATATTGAATTTAAAAAAATACCTAATATAAATCCAGCATTATTGGCTTCTGCACTTAATATGTATTTAAAAGAATCTGATTATAAACAAAATGTGAATCAGATAAGTATTTTGATATTATTTTATTACGATATTATCATTCAATTTATTTAAAAAAACTACAGCTAACAACGTATATCTTCAATTGCGGTTCTGTGTCCTGCGGACACAAACGCTTACGCTTTAAAGTCAGTTCTTTTTACTATCTTTAATCCTAAATTCCCACAACTGAAAGATATACAAAACCGTTAGCTGTAATTTCGACAAACAAAATGAAAATATATACCTTAATTTTAATTTGTATTTTATTTATACAATGTGATGATAAAAAATCTTCTTCGGTTGATAAATTAAAAAGCGAAAGAAATAAGTTAATAATTGAAAATCGTTTTGCTGAGAAAATCCAGAAATATTATTCGAATGGAGAAGGTTCTAATCTGAAATTAGAAATTAATAAGTCTGATTCTATTAATGAATTAATATTTAAGGACAATGAGAATTTTCCATTGATGTTAATAAAAATTCCTAAAAAAAATACCTCAAATTCAAAAAAACAGATTCTATTCACCGATATTAATAATGATGAATTACAAGATATTATTATTAATGTTCACAGAGAAGGTGGCTGGGGAGGCGGTAATGTATTTGATAATGAAATATTTATTTTTAAAAACGAAAAAAATAATTTTATACTCAAAAGTGCTAATAATTCAAGAACATTAACAGACTGTAAATTTGGTCATTTTTCATTAAGAAATATAGAAAATAATAAATTAACTGGAATATCTTATTGTTACGCACCTGATGATGGCCATTGCTGTCCATCACTTAAGTATGAAACTTTATTAAGGATTAAAAATTGGAAACTTGAACATTTTGAAAGTAAAGAAATAAATTAAAAAACTACAGCTAACAACGTTTATCTTCAATCGTGGTGTCGTGTCCTGCGGACACGAACGCTTATGCGTAAAAGTCATTTCTTTTTACTATCTTCATTCTCCAATTCCCACAACTGAAAGATAAACAAAACCGTTACAACACATTTGAAAAATCTAATTTTATACATAATAGTATTATTGACATTGAGTTCCTGTAGCTCAAGAAAAATTATTGGTACTTATTACAATAGTATAGAATTAAAAAATAAAGAAAAAAGTGAAAAATTAATTCTTAAAAAGAACCATTTTTTTGAATATATCTTGGGAAAAACAGACCTAATTGGTAATAAAAATGATGGATATTTTGCGAAGATATATCAAGTTAAAGGACAAGGAAAATATCATATTAAAAATGATACAATATTTTTAAATTTTAAGAGAAATTTTGACTACAAAAATTATGAAAAGGAAAACCTTATTATCAACACTTATGAATCCAATAATGAAAAAGTCAAACTGAAAATTGATTTTGGTTCAAGACAAGATGTAAAAATAAGTGTATTTTCTAATAAAGAAAAGATTTATAATGGAATAAGTGATTTTTACGGAAATATTGAGTTTCAAATCAACAAAGAGAATTTCCCTTTAAAAATTAAATTTGATCTTGCAAATTCAACAAATCATATGTTTGGAGACTACGATTTAGAGTTGGTGGAAATTAATGATTATATCATTCGGTTTCGTTTACCTAACTTAATTCCAGTTGAAAAAGATTTGAGCTTTCCCATAACACGAGATAAAAATGGAATTGAAATCGGAAAAATGAAAAACGTGTTGTAACAACGTATAATTCCAACTAAGGTTTTGTGTCCTGCGGACACAGACGCTCACGCGTCAAAGTCAGTTCTTTTTACTATCTTTAATTCCCAAATTCCCTTAGCTGGGTAATTATACAAGACCGTTGTGCGGCATACGAGAAAAAGTGTGCGAAAATTCAAAGAAATGGATGAAATTGAAAAATATGTCATAAGAGCAATTCAAAAAAGAAATCATTCTCCTGTTGATGATTTTGAAGGGTATTCTCCTGATGAAATGCAAGTTATATTATATAATTTTTTTGATTCAAAATGTGTCGTTCAATTTAAAAAAGCGAATGACAAAATTTATGACAGCATACCAATATTGAATCAAATAAAATTTCTGTGTGATATCATTTTGGAAAATGGTGAATTGAATTTGACAAAAACTGGACGTTTACCAATAAAGACGGTAGCACAAATTTACAACGAAGGCTATCTGAAAGACGAGGGAATCGAACAAGGGATATCAAAGCTTTATAAAGAAGAAGGTATCCAAACAATGGAGCTTACCCGAATATTGCTGGAATTATCACAGATTGTTAAAAAAAGAAACAACAAGCTTAGCATTACTGCTAAAGGAAAAAAATTGATTGCCAACAATCATTCGTTATTTATCCACATCTTTGAAATATTCTCGACAAAATTCAATTGGAGCTATTTTGATGGCTATGACAACGAAGAGGTTGGACAAATTGGCATCGGATTCAGTTTAATTTTATTGGATAAATATGGATCCGACTTTAAATCAACTAATTTTTACGCAAACAAGTATTTGAAAGCCTTTAGTTTTGAAGCTAATAATGAAGATATTGTAACGGATAATCAAAAGGCTTATTCGTTGAGAACATTTGATCGATTTTTAGAATATTTTGGATTAGTGAAATTGACAAACAAAAGATTTGGAGAAACTTCGAAAGTAAAAACTACAAGTTTATTTAAGAAACTTATAAAAGTACGACCGCACAACAATGTATAACTTCAATTGCTACGTATTTGTGTCCTGCGGACACAGACGCTGGCGCGTCAAAATCAATTCTTTTTATTATCTTTAGTCTCAAAACCACGCAACTGAAAGTTATACGAGACCGTTATAGCAAATTTTGAAATAAAAATATGGAAGAAACTATAATACCAGTTGAATCAATTCGAGAAAGAGATGTCGACTTGATTTTACTTGAAGAATTATCGACCAATAACTCATTTTGTGATTGGTTTATTAGAGAATTAGATCTTCCAATCTTGACCTCAGTAAACGGAGCTTGGAGAAGCATTTCAGCATTTGGACTTGGAGAAACTGACATTTTATTTTCATATAATTCAAATAATAAAAAGGTATTTATACTCATAGAAAACAAATTGGATATCGCGTTTCAAAACGAACAATTCAATCGGTATATACAACGGTTAAATAAATATTTAATTAAGAAAGATTGCGATGATGCTTTCGCTATCTTAATTGCACCGAAACTTTACTGCGAAAATCAAAATGATTTTGAAAATTACTTAACATACGAAACAATTTCAGAGAGACTTAAATTTTACGGAACAAAAAGAAATTTATTTAAAAGTAATTTATTGCAAATTGCAACTGAAAAACTCAGGCGCGGTTACCAACCAGTAAATTCTATTTCAGTACAGAATTTTTGGCACCAGTATTGGCAACACAAAGAAGAAAAATCTCCGACTTTAATAATGAAAAAACCAGACATTGTTCCTCATAATAGTGATTGGCCAATGCTGTATGACCACAGGTTAAAAAACGTAGTATTTTACCATAAACTCGGACAAGGAAATACAGATGCAACTTTCAAAGGATTTCCGGAAGAGATTGAGGTCAAGATTAAAGAAAATATTCCAGAATGGGCAAAATTTGAGAAACACGGTAAAAGTTTTTCAATTCGAGTTTTTTCAGGGCATATAGACAGAACAAAGGATTTTAAATCCCAGATTGATAAGGTGAATAACGGATTAAAAAACCTTGATCGAATAAGAAATTGGATAATCGAAAATAAAAACTTGCTACAACAACGGTAACCGTTGCACAAGCCTTTAATTCTTAGAAAATCTCACTTATTTAAACCGCTTTTAGGAGGTTTTTAAGTAAGTAAAGCTTTGTACATCTAATATTATTTTAGTCTCTAGAATTATTTTTTACTGAACACTGTTAATGATACTATGATTTTTTGATTAGTTTTATACACCCATAAATTTATTTGCATTTTTGGGGGTATTGTATGCCATAAAAAAACGAACTAAACGGTGAAATTAAAACAAAGAAGAAAATTAATAACATACTTAAATATTTTAGACCAACCTTTCCGATTTAATCCATTCGTTTTCAGTCGGACTTTTTTATTATGGGCTATTCTTGGACTATTTGGAGGAATAATTGCGGGAATTTACTGGATTGGACTTGAGTTTCTGACTCATCAATTAGTTTTTTTTAAAGGTTGGCAAGTAATTCCTGTAATGGCAATTTGTGGACTTTTAGCAGGCTTGGTAATTCATTTCATTGGAGACCCAGGAGAAATACATTTGATCGTAAACAACATTCGGTTTAACAAAGGAAAACTTGACCCTAAAAACAATCCGTCAATGATTCTCTCTTCATTATTGTGTGTTGCGTCAGGTGGAAGTCTCGGACCCGAAGCACCACTAGTTCAAATAACAGGCTCAACAGGAACTTGGTTAGGTAAATTATTAAGACTTAAAGGAGAAGATTTACGGTCTTTAAGTATCGCAGGAATGGCTTCAGGGTTTACAGCATTATTTGGTGCTCCTTTAGGTGGTAGTCTTTTTTCATTGGAAATTCTGCACTACAAACACGCAGTTGAATATTACAAAGCTATCATTCCTGCATTTGTTGCAAGCTGCTTTAGTTATTTGGTGTTTGCATTAATCATTCATTTGGGACTTGGCCCAATATGGGACTTATCAGCTTATGAATATTCAGGAATTTTTGATTTTGGTTATGCAGTTCTATTTGCAGTAGTTGGAGCTGTTTTTGGATGGGCTTTTATTTTTTGTACCAAATTTTTTAAATCAATATTTGAGAAAAAACCAATTCCCATTTATATCAAAACGTTAATTGGAGGAATTCTACTTGGAGTAATTGCATTCTACTTTCCAATAACAAGATATTTTGGACATCACGAAATTAATGAACTGCTTTCAGGTAAATTCCCTTTGACTTTATTGATTGCTATTTTAATTTTTAAAATCATCGCAATCTCAATAACTGTAACATCAGGTTGGAGAGGTGGGTTTATTATTCCGCTGTTTTTTGTAGGAGCAACATTAGGACTTATAATTCATCAACTTTTTCCTTCAATAAATCTGACGTTAGCAATAGTTAGTTGTATGGCAGCAATTAACGCTTGCGTAACTCGGACACCAATGAGTACAACTATTTTACTTGCAACATTGACAGGGTTTGGACATTTTATACCAATCTTATTTGCAAGTTTAACAGGCTATTTTTTAGCACCAAAATTACCTTTTATTGGTTCACAAATGGAAAAAGAATAAAAATAGGGCATACAACAATTGTAACCGTTGCACAAGCCTTTAATATTTAAAAAACCTCACGTATTTAAGCCGCTTTTAAGCGATTTTTTTAGTTTTAGACCGTTGATAAGTTTGATAATTTTAAGTCGGGTATTCCTGCTCCACTTTTCACTCGTTTTTGAATGAACTTGAGTCGTTTTTTGAGGTTCTAATTGAATATTTTATAATAAGCCGTTAGTGATATCGTGATTTTTTGGCTAGTTTTACAGGACAAATAAAATGCCATTGCATTTATGCATGTGTTAACCATAATTGAAGGCTTCACGGTAATGATAGCTTACTAAATATTTAAAATAAATTTTCTTAACCCTATATTTTTATTCGTTTTTTCATCATTGGAAATCTCTGGTTCATGGATACTTAAAGAATAGTAAAGTGAGTGCATAAAAGTGAATAAATGAAAATACTTAGGATAGGAGTGCTTATATAATAAGATTTTCATGTAACATTTTATACAAAATGTATCTAAAGGGAAAACAAAACCTTTTAGAGATGAAAAAATTAAATATTTGCTTTATTGTTATTATTCTTTTAATTGCCTTCTCAATGCAATCACAAGAAAGTTTTCAAGTTACAAAAACCGGAAAGGGACAGCCAATTCTACTATTTCCCGGTTTCACCTGTACTCCTGAAGTATTCAGTGAAATAACAACACACTTATCAGAAAACTACGAAATTCATGCCTTTACCTTTGCCGGTTTTGGAGAAGTATCTCCCATATCTTTTCCGTGGTTACCCAAAATTAAAAAGGAGATTCAAAGCTATGTCATCGAAAATAAACTAAAAGATGTCATTATTCTGGGACATAGTATGGGAGGCAGTCTTGGGTTGTGGCTTGCTTCAGAAAATAATAATTATTCCAAGCTTATACTTATCGATGCGCTTCCTGCTATAGGGGCTTTAATGCTGCCAGATTATAACAGCAAAACAATCACTTATGATTCTCCTTACAATCAAAAGCTACTAGCAATGGATAGTTTGACTTTTACTAAGATGGCAAAACAAATGACGCAAGGAATGAGCCTTAATAAGGACAAGCATCAACAAATAGTAGACTGGATAGTACAAGCAGACCGGAAAACTTATGTGTATGGCTATACTGATTTGCTCAAGTTGGATTTAAGGAAGGCTATAAAAGAGATCGAAATTCCCGTTCATATTTTTGCCGCCACACATCCTTATGGGAAAGAGACTACAGCATTGAATTATCAAAAGCAGTATCAAAACCTTAAAGATTATAAGATTAATTTTGCTGACGGTTCGGGACATTTTATAATGTATGAGAAACCGCAATGGTTAAGAGATCAAATTGAAACAGCGCTTCAAAGCAATGAGTAAAGAGAAACATTTTCAGAAAATATATAAGGATCATTATGCCAAGGTAATGAGGTTGTGTCTGGGTTATCTGAATGGGAATGAAGATCTGGCGAAAGATTTGACACAAGAGGTTTTTCTAAAAGCCTGGCAGCATCTTCCTAATTTTCGAGGCAATTCAACAATAGAAACATGGATTTATCGTATAACGGTAAACACCTGTTTGCAGGAGTTACGAAAGAAAAAATCGGTAGCGCTTCAACCGGAATTGATCTCTGAGGAGACCTCAATAACTAAAGAGGCAGAAATCCGCTTTACGGCTATGTACCGCTGTATCAATACACTTTCTACGGAAAACAAATCTATTATACTCCTGGAACTCGAAGAAGTTCCACAACAAGAAATTGCGGCTATTATAGGAATCGGACATCAGGCCGTAAGAACCAGAATTCACAGAATTAAACAGCAACTTTCTAAATGTGTAAAAAATGAATGATTTTGAAAATATAAAAACAAGCTGGACTCAAGACCAAAGAGCCTTTGATTCAGAAACGGGATATAAGGAGATCTTGAAAAAGTCCAAACAAATTCGGAAGAAGCAACGCATAGGGCAAATAGTCTTAGGAGCAACAGTAATTCTCCTATTCATTTTTTTCTTTTATGTGTCAGCTTATAAAAATACCCGGGCATTTTGGGGGCTAGGTATAATGATGAGTAGCTTGATCATAAGGATAGTTATGGAGTATTACAGTATACGAAACCTTACTAAGATACCTCCCTATAAAAAAATGAAGGATTATAACCAAAAGCTTATCAACTACTATACTTCTAGAAAGTTTATTCATTTTCTGGTAACCCCGATACTTTTTGGATGCTATGTTTTTGGGTTTATACTTTTACTGCCCGTATTTAAAAAGAACCTCTCACAAGGCTTTTATACCTATATATTATGGTCATCTGTTTTTATTTTTTTAGGCTTGGCAATACTTATCGCGGTACAAATAAAAAAGGAACTATTGATTTTGAAACAACTCAAAAAAGAGATAAGTTATTAAAAGGTAGTTAAACATATACAAGATTAAATAATAAACTTCCCTCATTTGTATTAATAAAATAAATTTTCAGTAACAACATAATTTACTTGTCGTTATTAAAAAAAAGACATAATGAAAACAAATCCTTTAAAAATTTTATTATTTGCTAATTTAATAGTCACCCTTGGACTAGTTGTTTATATAGTAAAAAATCAACATATAGAAATTGATTTTTCAAATGAAGTCCTAAAGGTTCGTGGGTTAGTGGTAACCGATTCTACCGGAGTGGAACGCGTGATTATAGGGACACATCTGCCGCCAGCACAATCATTTGGGTATCGATTTTATAGAGGAGATAATTCTGGTGTTTCCGGTGTTATGCTTTACGACCACGAAGGCCAAGAACGTGGGGGTTATGTGACCGATGATTCTTATGGGAATATATTTTTAACACTAGATTCTAAAATTTCCCAGCGTGTTCTTTTTATGGCAGAACCCCAAGGAGCATCCATGCTGAAAATGTGGGGTAAAAACGGTAATCATATTAATCTTGGCACTTCTGATGACGGTACTTGGCTAGACGTTTCTGACAACGGAGAAAACCAAAGTTTAATTGAAAGCAAGTAATCTATAATGAAATTTTATAAAATTACCTTACTTATTACCATAGCTCTTTCTTTTACCTATTGTGAGCAGAAAATTACAATAAAGAAAAATAAACTCACAAGCAACAACCCGATTGCTTATACCGATGTTGTGTACAAATCAAAGCGGGACACTGTTTTTGTCTCCACCTATAGCGGAAAAATATACGAACTCATTAACGGTGAAGAAAATAAAAAACAAATAGCGGCTATTAATGATGAGATCTATAACTTGGTGTATAATGTTCAGAGCGATGAACTTTATGCCGCAACCTTAAATTCAGGAGTGGCCATCATCGATGCTTCAACCGGTGCAGTGAAGCGGACATTATCTATTGAGCAGACCTGGGCATATCGACTTTGTTATAATGAAGAAAACGGGATACTCGCTACCTTTGATTTTAAAGGGAACTCTTATATCTGGGATATTGAAAATGATTATAAACTTTTAGAAACCCCACCAGAATTAGAACAAATGCGTCCAAAATACATAGCCGGTAACGGGGATATTTATTTTGAGGGAAAAAATAAAATCGTCCGCTGGAACTATAGAACAAAGGATATAAAACCATTCAAAATTAATGGGCATATAGCCGATGTAGATACTGAAAAAAATATAGTGCTGTTGGACGGTAAAGAATTTACGTTTTACAACTCTGAATTAGATAGTATTCTCTACAAACAAAAACACCCGAACTGGCCTATCCATATCTCGGGTAAAGAAGGTAAGGACAGTATTGTCAACGTTCCTTTAAATCTAGAAGTACTTTCAGGATTGGCAAATTCTAAGTTTATATATACCTATGGTTTGGATAAATCTATACGTAAATGGAAAAAATCATCAGGAGATTTGGTTGAAACCTATACACGTCACAAAGGAACAATAAGCGGGATGGATAGCAACAAAGAAAAAACACAACTCGTTACAGTTGATCTGTTAGGGAACCTTCAATTTTGGAATTTATAGAGTCATCTAAAAAGATCTATAAGCGTTGGTCATTTTTATTATTACATTAACGACAAGTTGTAAATTTAATATGAAGTACTGATAAAAAATCAAGTACAAGGTTCTAGAGATTTGTAATAAAAACGAAGTCTACATGAGTCTCGGAATTAAAGTGAAATGGGAAAATCTATTAGATCTGAACTATTTTGTTGATTTGCCTTCGTATCAATAATACAAAACATCGATAATTTCCTTAGTTTTTATGGGTAATAGTTTTCCATTTTCATCTATAAAATGCCAGAGACCTTTCTTCTTAAAGGCAACGGGAAAGCTGAAATCAGAAGTCTCGTCGTATAAATTCAGCGGTTGGTTTAAATAGATATCAAACTTGGGAGGCAAGATCTCTTTTCCTTCAATAGTAATAATTCCGTAGTGATGATTGAGCATTGTTAAAAATCCGTTCTCATTTTTTTCTCTAAAAACGTTCTGAAAACGTACAGGCACTACGATCTCACCTTTTAAATTGGCAAATCCTTTCAATATTTTGCCGGTTGCCGTGTCTTTTTTAAATAAAGGCAGGTAATTTTCGTCCTGAAATTTCTCTAAATAATCCCCTTCCTGACTATCGTAGGTCACGGGAACAATCAGTTTTCCTTCCGCATTGGCATAGCCAAATTTTAACCGGTTAGCCTCTTGTTGGGTGACCAGGTAATTTCCGTTTTTTAAAGGCTGAATAGATGAATAACCTTCCTTGAGTAACAGCTTTTGTTTTTTGTAATCGAACAAATAGGTTTTTCCGTTTTTTTTCACAGTAAGCAACCAATGGTAAGGGGCTTTGCTCATTTCGGTAAATGTGAGTTGTTCTTGGGTATTTGTTTCCGCGTTAAAAAGTGCATATCCCTTTTGTTTATGCTTCAACACAAAATACTTGTCGTCCAATTGCTCAATATAAGTGTAGGAGACCGGTAGCACCTCGTTTCCTTCCGCATCAAAAAGTCCTACCAAAGTTTGATGATTTTCATTTTCTATTTCTACCCGAATTAGCTGATGTTTTTGGTTAAAAACTCGTATATGGTTATACTTGAAGGGAATAACTAATTGCTCTTTTTCTAAATCGTAAACGCCCTGAGCTCCATTTTTTCTATATAATATGACTTTATGATGGGCTTGTAATTCAATTTTCGTATAATCTTCCGTGATTATTTTATCTGCATGGAGCACATATAATTGGTCTTTTCCATCTTTTTCCAAACGGATTAATCCTACGGGTTTTTCCTCAAAGCGATAATGCTGGCGGTCGTTAAAAAATTCGACCCGATCGTATTGCGGAGGCACGGTTTTACGGGTTTGTGGAACATAAAACCCGTACTTTCCGTTGGTTCTGGTTTTAAAAATAGATGTTAATTTTTTGGAATTGGTTCGTATCTCGCTTAAATCGATCCAGTCGTAACTATTGGGCAACAATTGCTTATTTTGTTTATCCAGCAGTCCCAGTTTGTCTCCTTTTTTGCTGATAAAGAAATCACCCTGAACTCGTAACTGATTTTTATGGGTTACCGGAATAATAACATTGCCCAGCGTATCTATAATGCCATATTTATTGTCTTTTTCTACGGAAAAATAGGCGCCGGATTGAAAATTGGCGTAAGGATTGTAAATAGCGGTATATTGAAACGGAACGATTTGCTCACCGTTACGGTTAATGAGTCCAAAAAGTGCTTTGTTATTGGGAGATTTTGTTGCTTTTGAAGCAATTAAATGTCCGTTTTCGATCTCTAGGTGTTTATATTCCGGGTTAGAAAATTCTTTTTGTTTCGGAAGGTTAAAAACCACGTGTTCACCGTTTTTTCTGAAGGCGGTCACCCATTCATCGTTACGCCTATCTACGAGTTGATGCTCGTAGTTGAAAGGGGCTAAGACTTCATTATTAAAATTGATAACGCCCCATTTTCCAGCTTTCCTAGCATAAAGATAATCCGGTTTTTGTTCGCAACCGCTGCAATAATCAAATTGTTCATACTCAAAAGGAATAACAATTTTTGCTTTTTTGGCTTCATAAACGCCCCATTTTTCATTCTTCTTTACATCAAAAAGATGCCGATTGAGCACCCTCACATCTTCAAACTCCAACGGCACCAAAAATTGTCCCCAAGTATCAGCAAAAGTCTTTTTACCTTGGTCGTCAATTTGAAGGTAACGACCAAAAACAAAGCTTATTTTTTCATATTTTGGAGATATAACCCATTTTCCGTTTTCGTTGATCATTCCCGATTTACCGTTTGCTACCTGAACGATGTACATTAGTTCATTTTCATTTGGGTAAGAGCGTTCCATTCCATTGTTGGTAGGAACGATGCTGTCTAGGGGATGAAACTTTTGAAGTATCTTGGTAAATGCACGCTGACCGTTTTTGGTGATGTAAAAATGGCTACTGTCTTTTTCTACACGGGCAATTCCCTGAAAAAAGGACGTACTTTTAGGGTAAATCACGGTATTTGTAACTGCTTTGGTGGCCGGATTTAATTTTTTTTCGGCGATATTTTTAGAGGTGTCGCAAGCATTTAAAAAACAGATAAAGCTTAGTAGCAGCAAGTAATGAATAATGGTGGTGTTGGTGCTCATTTTAATGTGCTTATGGATTGATGCTTAAAAATTCGAGTGGTCTTTTTTTTTTAAACTGTGCTTCAGAAAAAGTTCTATTCGTTGATTGGTTTTCAATAGTTAATTTTTGTAACAACAAAGCAAGCAAAATCTTATGGGAATAGCCTTCTTGTATTCCGTGAAAAATATGCTAAAATTTAGTTGGTGTAAGTAATTGATCGCTTTCAGGGTTTATATTTAGGTTTTTGGCTTTGCTAAGATGATATCTTGAAAGTCGGAAAAGTTCTCGCCACTGCCTAAAGTTTTGTTTTGTATAACAGATCGCGGTTTAAGAGAAACACCTTGTCGTTGATCAAGAAAAGTCCGTAAGCATCAAAAACAAAAGTTTTCCCATTGGCCAAAAGGATTGGTGAGATTTTCCCTTGCGTATCGATGGAAAATAAAGGAGCTTTATTTTTTTCATCTTGAAAACTTTCTGCCGTGGTCATTAGCAAACGGTTGTCTTTGGTATATTCCAAATTAGAAATATTGACTTGGCTTCCCAATACCGCGGTTTCTATTTTTTCCCAGGTTGAACCGCCGTCGGTGGTTTTTAGCAACAAACCTTGCAATCCAGAAATATAACCTTCTTTTTTGCTAGTAAAAGCGATAGAATTTAAGGATTCTCCTTCTTTTCCGCTGCGCAACAGGCACCAATCTTTACATTCATTGGTACTCTCGTAAACATTTCCTTTAAAAGAAAGGATCCTAATCGTGTTATCGGGAAAAATAAATACATCGCTTAAGGCAAGCTCATCGGTTTGCAAGCCATCGAGTTGAACCTTCTGCCAGTGCGCACCCTTATCTATAGTTTTCAGGGCGATGGGTTTTCCGCTGTTATCGCCAATAATAATCCCCAATCCAGAGGGAGAAAATTTTATTTTATAAAAATTAGGATGGCGTAATTCATATTTGTCTTTGCCCAGCGTAGCGACATCAAAGGCTTCTCATTCATCATTTAAATCATCATTTCTGAAAATGTAGCGGGAAGCGCCCACTACATAAAACTGATCTTCGTAAATAGCGGTACTGTAAAATGCATTAGCAAAACCTGAAAAGGAAAAGCCTTTCCATTGTTTTCCGCCGTCTTGGGTGGTGCGCAGACGTAGGCGTGTGCCACCGGCAATAATTCCTTCATTTTCATTGATAAAGCTCACACTGTTGTAAAACTCAAATCCGGTATTTTCAACGGCGTGCAATACCTTGACAGCGTTCCCGGTCACATCGTTTTTAAATCGTTCCTGCTCGGGTAAAACTATCGGTAAGGTGTCAATCTCTACACCAATGTCACTTATGGATTGGTAAGCTTCCTGTGCAATACTTGGTAAACTAAAAAGGATGCCCAAAAGGATACTGAGGACTGGCACTGTTTTCATTTTTTACTTCTTCAACATAGTATAAGAGGTTAACGTAGGCAAAGGTATTTCATTATTTGGAACTCCAGTTCATTTAAAGAAATGACTTTTAGATCGGTTTTTTTCTATTTTAAAGCAAACCCTAATGAATGTTTGGAATTTTTTGGTATTTTTATTATCAGTAGGCATAACAAATTTCATTATAGCTACGTTATGAGAGAATTTAAAATAAATTCGTGATATCAATGCTTATCGCTTCCTTACTCATTATTTTAGGTTTTGTCGGCCTTATTTTTGGAGCCAATTGGCTGGTAGATGGAGCATCTTCTTTAGCGAAAAAGAATAAAGTTTCAGATCTCGTTATAGGATTGACAATTGTAGCTTTTGGTACTTCCGCGCCCGAATTAGTAATTAATTCTGTTGCCTCATTTGATGGATTGCCCGACATTGTATTTGGAAATATTATCGGAAGTAATAATTTCAATTTATTCGTAATACTTGGCATTACAGGTTTAATTTATCCCATTACGGTACAAAGTTCTACCGCGTGGAAAGAAATACCGATTTCTTTAGTAGCCGCCATACTGGTATTACTGCTTGCTAATAATTTTTTTATTCAGCAGAATCTTGAAATTTCTCGGATAGATGGAATTTTATTACTCCTTGGCTTTACTTTATTCATTGGTTACGTATTTACCCAATTAAAACAAGAAAAAGGGGAGGAGCTAGCCTATAAAACACAACCAAACTATAAAATTTGGGGAATGATTATTCTGGGGATGGCAGGACTTATCATTGGTGGAAAATTAGTGGTTGATAACAGTATCTCAATTGCTACGAATTTAGGCATTAGCCAGAAAATCATAGGTTTAACCATAATTGCGGCTGGAACTTCACTTCCGGAATTAGTAACTTCTATTGTGGCAGCTACAAAAAAGAATAGTGATATTGCCATAGGCAATGTAATTGGTTCAAATATATTTAATTTGCTACTTATTCTTTCCATAAGTTCTTTTGTAAAACCTATAGCATATAACCTCAATTTTAATCAGGAATTATTCATTTTACTTGGAGGAACTATTTTTTTAATCATAGCAATGTTTACGGGTAAAAGGAAAAAACTTGATCGTTGGGAAGCCTTGATTCTGTTAAGTTTTTATTTGATCTATACTATTTATTTAGTACTGCAGGAACTTTAATACCGGTTAGAAATGTAGTGTTTAGTTAGTCTCAAAAAAATCATTCATTTCAAAATCTTTTTCCATCAGCTAGATTTTTAATTACTCTAGCGTGACCTAATAAAAGCCATCATATTTCGATCTTAACTATATGATTAGATGATGTCAAGATTTTAGCAGAAGTACAGAGATTGTGCTGCCGAAAGAATCTTTCCGTTCGAAAAGAATTTATAATACTATATGCCATGCTCAGTATAACCTGAACTACAAATCAGAAAATGATATTAGTATAGAAGATGGATATGATGCCAATAAGCTTGCCCATTTATTTTTAGAAAAATCCCAAGAAGAGGGTAAAAAGAGACTATCCCAATTAAAAAATCTACATCATTAAGAAGAAATTCAATAAACTATTTACTTTATTTATCCGGAGCATTTGCCTTTTTTCGAAAAATTAAATTTTAAATAATCCTTAATAGCTTCCTTTTAAATTTACTTCCTTTAGTGCCTTCACATTACCTTTTTGATACTTATTTTTTACATGAATTAATATTAATAAGAACTATAAAAAAGGAAGAGAAACGAACTGATTTATGCGTTCGTTAATATTAATTCATGTCTTTTTGTCATCAAACAAGTAAGGTGTAACGGTCAGGAGGATTTTTAAGTCTTCGGAGATTATTTATTTCAATTTAATCAAGCGAACTTAAGCTAAAAGTAAATTTACCATAGAAATATTCCATATTAAATTTCTTTTAGCTTGGGTTCAAGATCGATTTTAGTGAACCTTATTTTTAGTAATGTAATGGAGAAAAATAGGGTGGAGCGGGAGAGGAAGATTAAATATAATCCATAAGTAAAATTACTTATTTGCTGTAAAAATTCATCTAATTATAGGAGTAATGAGAGTTTTTGCTGCAAAAAACTTAGTATAAAGAACTATTAAATTTTGGTATATCCTATATATAAAGGGATTGGAATACTATAACATCGCGTAGCGTGTTATCCTCTTGCTATTCCATCCCTTTCGGTTGTAATACCTTCAAATTAAAATATTAAAAGTAAAGTCCTATAAGGTTTTTATTTAAATTTTCCGCATTATATGACTTTTAGTCTTTCTTCTAAATTATCCATATCCATCCCTATTTTTGTTTGTAATACTCTCGCATAAACTTGTGTAGTAGATAGTTTAGAATGACCTAATAATTTTGAAACTGTTTCTATAGGAACACCATTATTTAAAGTTACCGTCGTGGCAAAAGTATGTCTGGCAGCATGAAATGATATACTTTTAGGAATTCCTACAAGCTTACATATTTCCTTGATATAATTGTTTATTTTTTGATTGGAATAAACAGGCAGTAATTTATCTTCTTTTATAGAATCACTTTCATATTGCTGTAGAATTTTTTTAGCTTTAGGTAACAAAGGAATTTTTACGTATTCTTCGCTTTTAGCCCTTTGGGTGAAAATCCAATCTTTGCCATTCATCCCTTTAGTTAAATGACTTTTTGTGAGATTTTTTACATCAATGTAAGAAAGTCCGGTGTAGCAAGAGAAAACAAAAATATCTCTAACTATCTGGTGAACCTTTTTTTCTAAATAGGAAGTCTCTAATTTTTCTAGTTCTTGTTGATTTAGAAAAACTCTATCAAACTTTTGAAACTTTAATTTAAATTGAAAAAATGGATCTTTATCCAACCATTCTAGTTTTAAGGCCAGATTAGTTAATTTTTTTAGTCTTTCTAAATGTTTCATTACTCCATTATTAGATAAGGGTTGACTTTTTTTCAAATAATTGCCTGAGTTTAGGTAATGCTCAAAATCTACGATGAACTTATAATCTAGTTCAGATAAATAAATATCTGAGGTGTGTTTCTTCTCATCAAGAAATTTTTTCAAATATTTTTCTGTAGAGTAGTAATTTTTAAGTGTACCCCATTTTAATTTAGATTGCATTTTATCGTTGTGGTAAGTAACAAGTTCGATTAAACTTTTATGATCGTTATCTTCTCCTAAAAAAGTAGCCTTAATTTTTTTGGCTGTAATAAGCTCATTTCTAGATTTCAAATCACTATAGCAATTAAATAGTTGCGCTTTACACTGCTCTAAATAATTATTAATTTGCTTACTTTCGAAACTCCTTCCTTTTACCTGTTGAGAGCGCTTATCCCATTTCTCGATAGGAGCCATTTGTTTTAAACTAATTTCGACTCTCTTTTTTTCTACGGTTATCCTTGCATATAAAGGAGCATTAGAGTCTTTTCTTTTGGACTTATTGATCCAAAAATGAATACTGAATGTTTTGATAGTCTGCATATACTTTCGTTTTAAAGATGAATAGAACGAAAGTCAAATCAATGTGCCTAAAACGGCATTACAAATCGAAAGATAATACTTTTTTAGGTAACCGAATAGGTAACCGTATAGGTCACCTGAATTTTGATAATAAAAAAAATCTTTTGACTTCAAATTTTATTAAAACACTGAAAATCAAAAGATTGTAATTTGTTCTGTTTGTTAATTTTGTATTCTTTGTCGGGATGAGAGGATTCGAACCTCCGATCTCGCGCCCCCCAGACGCGCACTTTAACCGGACTAAGCTACATCCCGAATTTGGAAGTGCGAATATAATAATTATGATTTTTCTGAAAACATTAATCGTGACGAATCATTATAAATCAGCTATTAATTATTTGTTAAACCAATTCTAACTAAGCTTCTAAGAAGTATTAATGCTCGAAATTTGCATTATGCAAGAAGATTTTAGTCAGCGAAATAAAAAAAGAGAGCGTATTATTTTATTGGTTTTAGGGACTTTAATTGCTTTAGGACCTTTTTCTATAGATATGTATCTCCCAAGTTTTGAGAGTATAGCAAAGGAATTTTCAATAACTAAAGCTGAAGTAGGTTTTTCTCTAACTAGTTATTTTATAGGAATTGGATTAGGACAACTTATCTATGGTCCGATAATGGATAAATTTGGTAGAAAAAAACCACTATTAATTGGTTTAATAATCTATGTAATTTCTGCTATTAGCTGTTTTTATTCGCCCAACTTAGAATGGTTAGTAATATCTCGATTTTTTCTGGCTTTAGGAGCATCAGCAGGAATGGTTGCGGCAAAAGCTGTAGTTAGAGACGTTTTTCCTACAAATGAAGTTGCTCGAGCAATTTCTTTTTTGATGCTAATCATGGGTGGCGCGCCCATTATTGCTCCAACTATTGGCGGAATTGTAATTAGTTATTTTACTTGGCATGCAATTTTTGTAATCTTGGCTTGTTTTGCTGTACTTATGTTTATTAGTGTGTTTAAATTTTTGCCGGAAAGTATAGATCCGGATAAAAGTGTTGAGCTAAAATTTAAGAAAATAACTTCAAAATATTACGGAATTTTAACCGATAAAATATTTCTGACATTTTCTTTAGCCGGCAGTTTTACTATTGGAGCTTTATTTTCATATATATCAAATGCCCCCACAATGTTTATGGAAAATTATAATTTATCAGAAACTCAATTTGGATGGCTTTTTGGATTAAACGCGGCTGGCTTAATAGCAGGTAGTCAGTTAAATAGAGTAGTTTTGAAAAAATATACAACCTTTAGAGTAACCTTATTCATTAGTGTGGTTTTAGTTGTAATAGGTTTGCTATTTACTCTAAATGCTTTTTTTAGTTCAAACTTTTATTTAACTCTAAGTTTATTATTTTCAATGCTATTTTTATTAGGATTTCAAAACCCTAATACTACGGCACTTTCATTATACCCATTCTCAAAAAGAGCCGGTAGAGCTTCTGCATTAGTAGGAAGTATGAAAATGATTTTAGGTGCTTTAGCTTCTTTTGTAATTAGTAAATTTACCGGTGTAAGTTTAGTGCCAATGGCTATTACAATAATGGTTTGTTTATTCTTAAGTGCTTTTTTGTTGTTTCGTTTCCAGAAAAAGGAGAAACGTTCTTTAATTATTATTGGACGTTAATTATATTTGACAAAAACTTTTATGAAATTTAGGAGTTCAGTTTTACTTATTTTCGCGATCGTAGCGCTTTCTTGTAAAGAAAATAGAAAAGAAAACTATAAAAAACCGAGTAAAGAAATAAGTTCAATTGCTTCTACTGAAAAAAAAAATTTTCAGAAAGGCAAAAAAATATACGCTAATAAATGTGCACAATGCCACTTAGCTAACGGAAAAGGTATACCTAATCTTTATCCGCCTTTAGCAAGTTCAAATTGGTTAACAGAAAAGCGTGAAGAAAGTATTCGCGCCGTAAAATATGGCTTAAATGGCGAAATTATTGTAAACGGAAAAACCTTTGAAAATGTCATGCTTCCATTAGATTTATCTGATAAAGAAGTAGCTGAAGTTATGAATTATATTATGAATTCTTGGGGGAATACACAGGAAAAACAGGTTACAGAAAGAGAAGTTTCGGCTGTAAAGAAATAATTTTTTAAAAACTACTTATGAAAACTAGGCTTACGTTAATTTTTATATTTTTTTCAACAATACTTTTCGCTCAAAATATAGAAGGAGATTGGAGTGGAGATATTCAAGTTCAAGGAACAAAAATCGGTTTTACATTTACCATAAAAAAAGAAGGAGATCAGTATTCTTCTGTGGTCGATATTCCTAAACAAGGTGTAAAAGACCTTCCGGTAACAAGTACCACTTTTAAAGACTCAATTTTGAACTTGAGTATTGTTAATGCTGGAATTACGTATGAAGGAAAGTATAAGAATAATGCTTTTGTAGGAGATTTTAAACAAGCCGGACTCTCGCTTCCGCTGACATTAACGCCAGGCGAAAAAAAATTAAACAGACCCCAAGAGCCTAAAAAACCATTTCCGTATACTTCAGAAAATATTACTGTTAAAAATGAAAAAGCCGGAATTACTCTTGCGGCAACTTTAACCCTTCCTGAAAATGTGAAAAAAGCACCGGCGGTAATCTTAATAAGTGGAAGTGGTCCTCAAAATAGAGATTCGGAAATTCTTGGACATAAACCATTTTTATTGCTATCAGATTATTTAACGAAAAATGGGTTTGCTGTATTACGTTTTGATGAGCGTGGTGTTGGTGAATCTGAAGGAACTTTCTCTACCGCTACGAGTTACGATTTTGCAGATGATGTGGAAAGTTTTTTCAATTATCTTGAAACGAGAAAAGATATTGATTCAGAAAATATTGGACTTATCGGTCATAGTGAAGGTGGTTCTGTAGCGCCAATAATTGCAGCTCGGAATAAAAATGTAGCTTTTATTGTATTGATGGCTGGCGCAGGAGTAGAAGGAAGCGATTTGTTGCTATCTCAAAAAAAGGCGATGCAAGAAAAATTAGGAGTTGATGCGGAAACTATTGAAAAAAGTCAGCAACAGTTAGGAAAAGCTTATCAAATGATTGTGAATTCAACTGAAAATAATGAAGCTTTTCAACAAAAACTCACTAATTATTTAGATGAAAATTTTGATGAAGTTCAAACCAAGTCACAAGCACAAAGCTTGGCTCAACAACTTACCAGTCCATGGATGTATAATTTTATTCGTTATAATCCAGAATCAATTTTGGAAAAAGTAAATTGCCCGGTTTTAGCGATTAATGGAAGCAATGATTTACAAGTTCCAGCCAAAGAAAATTTAGCAGCCATAAAAACTGTCTTAACCGAAAACGGAAATAAAAAAGTGACTACACGTGAAATTGAAAAATTAAATCATCTTTTTCAAGAAAGTAAAACCGGCTTACCAAACGAGTATGCAGAAATTGAACAAACCATTTCTCCGGTAGCTCTACGTATAGTTTCTGATTGGCTTTTACGAACAACTTCTAACTAAATTTTTGCTTTGTAACAAAAGTCACTTTTAATCTAAATCTTCTACTTTATCTTTGAAAGTGATGAAGAAAAAAGCTTACATAGCGATTTTATGTTGTCTGTTATTTTGCAGTAAACTATTTTTAGTTGAAGCAAATGCGTTTGAATTATTACTAAATTCAGATGAGATTACGTTGGTGAATCCGTTTTGTAAAAAGAAAAACACCAAACAAAAATCACAATCAGAAGAAAATTTTTCTGCTGAAACTCTCACGACTTCTTTTGTATTAAATTTAAACTGTCAAAATACTTTTCAAGTTTCTAAATTTCAATACAAATCAGTTAATTTAGAAAAAGAAATACCATTTTTTTCTTATCTACAAACTTCATTATTATCACCTTATTACGAACAACAACTTCCGCCACCTAAACAAGCATAATTTTTAATAATCATAAACTTTTAGAATTCTCTAAGAGAAAAGTATTCATTTAAAAATTATGTTATGAAAAACCAAGTGTTGGTGAGCGCTCGCTCTATTCAACTACTTCGGGTAATGCTAAGCGGAATTTTTCTAGTGGCAAGTTTTAACCATTTATTAAATGCTACAAAAACGGTACAAAGAATAGAATCAGCCAATTTTAAAGGAATTGCCTATTTCTTTGGCGATCCAAAATTGCTGGTTATCCTTTCAGGAATTATCATGTTTGTTGCCGGTTTTGCACTTCTAATTGGTTTTAAAACCAGAATTGCTGCAAGTATTCTCACGCTAGTTTTACTCCCGATTACCTTAACAATTCAAGTGGGACAAATTACCACTTTAGGTTCGTTATTTAAAAATATAGCCATAATGGGCGGACTCATTTTCTTTATCATCAATAATATTAAAATCAAAAATAAAAATTTATGAAAACATTCATTATAAGTAGCTTAGTTATTCTTTGTTCATTTTTTTCGATTAATGCACAAGAAAATTTAGCTTCAGGTAAATCAGTAAATTACATTGTGTTAACCCGTAAAATTCCACAATTAAAACCAATTTTAATTACTGCGGAAGAACTTAAAAAAGAAGATCCTTCAACATTCGGAAATTTTGAAGTTGTTATTTGCGGAAAAACCGTGAAAGAGTTAGAAAACCCTTCAGCTCTTGAATCATTTTTACAGCAAGCTAAAAAGTTACATGTTAAGATTCACGCTTGTGGCTTTTCCTTGAAAAAATTCCAGGTAGATAGGTCAAAATTATCACAAGAAATAAGTATTGTAGAAAACGGAATTCTCTACAATTTTAAAAAGCAGCAAGAAGGATATTTAAGTATAGAACTATAAAAAAAATGAAGATGAAAAATTATAACAACCTCTTATTTATATTAATTTTTTCAAGCTTATTTATGGCTTGTAAAGGAGAAAAATCAACCAAAAAAAATACGGAGAATAACATTAAAAAAAGCGATACCGTTTCTGTAACAATTTTACAAACGGCAGATATTCACGGACAATTAGATACGCATCCAGAACTTTTTTGGGAAAACGATAAAATTGTATTTAAAAATCGTGGTGGGTTAGCAAATATTAAAACTCTGTTTGAAAAAGAACGTGCCAAAAATCCCGGTAATACGATTATTGTAGACGGTGGCGATTTAATTCAAGGAAGCGGTTATGCAGCTTTATCTAAAGGAAATATTTTTCCTGAAATAATAAAAAACATTAATTATGATGTTTTAATTCCCGGAAACTGGGAAGTTGTGTACGGAAAAGAACAAATGCTGAATGTGCTTCAGAAGTATGAAACACCGGTAATTGCCCAAAATATGTTTCACGAAAAAAGTGATGAAAATTTATTTCCTTCTCATTTTATTAAAGAAATTGAAGGCGTGAAAATTGGTTTTATTGGCGTGAACGACCCCGATGTTCCTATTCGGCAAAATCCCGAATTTAGTAAAGGAATTAATTTTAGCGGATTAAATGAACATTTAAAAAAGAAAATTCAGGATTTAAAAAATAAAGAAAAAGTTGATGTTTTATTTTTGGTTACGCACTTTGGAGTTTTTAAACAAGTAGAATTAGCCAACAATCCTATAGCAAAAAATGTGGATTATATTTTGGGAAACGATACGCATGAAAGAGTACGAGAACCTATTCAAGGAAAATTTGCTAAAGTTACAGAACCGGGCGCTTTCGGTTCTTTTATAGGAAAACTTAATTTAAAAATTGTAAATGGGAAAATTGTAGCAGATCATTATGAGTTACTAGAAGTAGATCCAAATAAATATCCGGCCGATAAGAAAATCGCACAGTTAGTTGAAAAAGCCAAAGCTCCATATAAAGAAGAAATGGAAGAAATAATTGGTTATACAGAAGTTCCGCTATATCGTTATTTAACGGTAGAAAACCCGATGGATAACATGATAACCGATGCTGCAAAATGGAAAACCGGTGTCGATATTGCTATTTCTAACGGTTTTAGATTCGGAAATCCTATTGTTCCTAAAAACGGAAAACCGGCGCCTATTACAAAAGCTAATTTATGGAATGTACTTCCGGTAAATGAAAAAATAAAAACCGGAAAAGCGAGCGGATTTCAAATAAAAAATTGGTTGGAAAATGAAATTCATAATGCTTTTTCACCAAATCCAACAGAACGTTTTGGTGGTTGGTTGGTTAGATTTTCAGGAGTGAAAATAGATTTTGATATTAGTAAACCAAAAGGAAGTAGAATAAATACGGTTAGTATTGGAGGAAAACCGCTAGATAATAATAAATACTATTCCATTTCAGCTTGTGTTCGTCCCGGAGATCCTTTAGACAATCTTTGCAGAATGCCAAACGTAAAAGATGTTGAGGTGAAAAATTATACAATTCACGATGCCGTTGAAGAATATTTGCAGAAATTTTCGCCAGTGTCGCCAAAGCTAGAAAAAAGAGCTTATTGCGAAGAATTAGGTGTAAATTCGTTTTCTACTGTTCCCAACACAGCTTATGAATTTAAATAGAAAAAAATGAAAACTAAAAAATGAAAGCTAAAAAAAGAAATAAAATTTGGAATTATATTTTCTGGATTGCGTTAATCGTGGTGCTTTTTTCCTCAAGTTTAAGAGTCGAAGTTTTTGGTTTTTTACAAAGTGGAATGCTAAAATTAGGCTTGTTTAATCCTTCAGTAGAAAATATTGAAAAAACTACAACGCCAAAAAATTATTCACTCTCTTTAGTTAATCAAAATGAGGAACAATTAAATTTAAGTGATTATAAAGGAAAAGTAGTTTTTATAAATTACTGGGCAACTTGGTGTCCGCCGTGCGTAGCAGAAATGCCCAGTATTCATCAGCTTTATCAGAAATTAAAAAATGATAAAAATGTAGTATTTTTAATGATTAGTCAAAATGAGGATTTTACAAAAGCTGAAAATTACATTCAACGAAAAGAATATGAATTTGATATTCATCGAACACAGGGCAAAGTTCCGAAAGATTTATCGACGTTTAGCATTCCAACTACGTATGTGTTAAATAAAAATGGCGCAATTGTTTACAAACATGAAGGAATGGCAAATTATAATTCAGAAAAATTTGTTGGGTTTCTAAACGAGCTGAAAAATAGATAAATAGAAAAGGCTGTCTAAGAGTTTAGGTTTTAGTGGTAAATTTATAGGCAGTCTTTTTTAATTAAAAATAGTATAAAAATCACTAGTCATCTTTTAAAGGTTCTTTACTGTTTTTTTCTTTGTTAGATTTATCTAGAAAAGTTTTATTCCCTCCATCATACACGCGTAATCTCAAAATAAAATCGTTAGAGCTGTTACTGGTTTCGGTAATGTTTTTTGTTCGGTTGTAAATAAGATAAAGTTCAAATTTCCATTGGTTTTTGGTTTGATAACCAAGTCCGGGGTAAAAACGAACTAAGTCATTAAAACGATCTGATTTTTTAAGGTTTACAAAAATTTCAGCCCCAAGCGGAATATATAGATGATCTGTAAAATGAATAAAATTATTCTTCAGTTTAAGATCTGTAGAAACTCTGTGACGTAAACGAAAACCCGAAGTGAAGCCTGAATTAGTAAAAGAATTTTGAAAACGTTCTTCTATACGAAAATAGTTATTAAGGGTTATTTGATTTATAGTTGGAATATCAAATTTAAAACCCTGACTTAGTCTAAATTCAAAATTATCTTTTGCATTATAGTTTTGTGTGTAAATTACTCCGGCACCAGCGTGAAAACTTTTTACTAAAGGCTTTTTGATGTTTAAAAAAGAAAGCGGCTTTTGATGAGCTATAGCTAATGTGCCTGTTGCACAAGTTACAAAAAAGCCTTAATTTCATGGAATGCAAGGAAAAAAGAATTATCAAGAAAAACTCTTCAACAGTTTTCAGTTGAGCGATAGGGTTCCCCAAGAAAATTTC
>NZ_RCNV01000019.1 GCF_003667275.1 Mesonia aquimarina
ATATGGCGATACCATTGGCTGCTATCGGAGGTGTTTTTGCCCTTTGGTTAAGAGGTATGCCATTTAGCATTTCCGCAGGTGTAGGCTTCATTGTTCTGTTTGGTGTTGCAGTTTTAAACGGGCTGGTACTAATAAATAGATTCAATTCTTTAAAAGAAGAAGGAGTAACCAGTATAAGGGATAGAATTTTTACAGGAACCAAAGAACGAATACGACCTATTATGTTAACAGCAACAACAGATATTTTCGGTTTTCTACCAATGGCATTTTCCACATCAGCTGGTGCAGAAGTTCAACAACCACTTGCTACGGTGGTTATAGGTGGGATGCTTACAGCTACACTGCTTACGCTGGTTGTATTACCAGTACTATATACCCTTGTAGAAAGAAAACGAGAGAAAAAAGAACAGAATAAACTAGGTTCTTCCAATTCGCGATCTTTAGCTACGATTTTGATAATTGGCTTAGTTTTAGGCGGAACCTTTTCTGTAAATGCACAATCTGATGCAATGTCATCTGAATATTCACAACAGGATTCTTTACAAACAATTAGCTTGGAAGAGGCTAGAGAAATCGCAATTAAAAATTTTCCCCAGCTAAAAGCTGCCCAACTTGAAATTGAAAGTGAAGAAGTACTGCGTAAAACCGCTTATGATTTTGGAAATACCCAAATCTTTACAGGAAAGGAAGAAGTAGGAAATGGTTCTGATGGAATTTATACCCAGATTGGCGTCCAACAACAAGGCATTGATATTTTCGGAATTGCCCCGCGTTTAAAATTGCAGAAAGAAAGGGTCGCATTGGCCGAAAATGCTTTAGAATTAAATACTTTAGAAGTTGAACGTGAAGTAAGTAGAGCCTGGGCGTCAGTTTATACCCGGAAAAAAATGTATCAGGTTTACCGGAAGATGGACTCAATTTTTGAAGACATTGAAAGGGCCGCAAGGATTCGATATGAGACAGAAGCTACCTCTAAACTCGAATATCTTGCCACTTCTAATCAGGGGAATGAGGTAAAAATACAATTAGAACAGTCCTATCGAAATTACCTGAAATCATTGCAGCGCCTAAACCTCTGGTTTGCCAGTGATACGATCTATGATGTACCAGATTTGCACGTTGAAACCTTAGACGAACCTTTGAACTTTCTGGTAGAGTCCCTTGAAAATCATCCATCGCTTCAGGTTTCTGAACAAAGGGTGGATATTGCAAAAGCAATTACCAGAGAACGAAAATCAGAATTTCTGCCCAAATTTCAGGGCCAGTATGCCAGGCAGGAAATTAATGGACAATCGGGTTTCTTCCAATATCAAATCGGAATTCAAATTCCGCTGTTTTTTGGGCCGGAATTAGGCCGTACACAGGAAGCACAAGTAAATAGACAGATTGCAGAGCAAAACTTTTATCAGGATAAAATCGAACTGGAAACCGCCTATAAAAATATGCGTGAAGACTATATCAAATGGAGAAACTCATGGAATTATTATAGGGATGAAGCACTTCCTTTAGCACAGGAACAACAGGAAGGGTCAGTATTAGCATTTAAAGAGGGAGCTATAGATTATATAACTTTCCTTCAAAATATAAGGGATGCCATTAGAATTGAGGTAAATGCCTGGAGTGCTTTTAATGATTATCTCGACAGCCGTTACCAACTGGAATATTACCTTAAGAATTCAAATTAAAAACTAAGAAAGAAAACGATATGAACATAAGATCAATAAATATTTTAATGCTTGCCTTATCACTTACATTGTTTTTGGGGTGTGAAGAAAATTCTAATTCGGAAAAAGATACTCAGGAGACTAAAGCATCGGATTCTAAAGAAACAAAAGGTCACAATGAAGAAGAAGGCGGGATGCGCTCGGTACATCTTTCAGAGATGAAATTTAATAGTTTGGGAATCAAAGTAGATACCTTACCTAAGAAAGCATTATCAGGAATAGTGGAAGCCAATGGACAACTAGAAGTGCCGCCTCAATACGAAGCTACAGTTACGGCCGTCTTAGGGGGCAATATAAATTCAATAAAAGTTATTGAAGGGGATAAAGTTAATAAGGGTCAGATACTGGCGTACCTTTCCCATCCTACTTTGACGAAAATCCAAACGGACTATATTAACGCCTATAACCGGATGCAGTTTTTGGAAAAGGAATTTGCAAGGCAAAAACGATTATATGAAGCCGAAGTAGGGTCGGGGAAATCTTTTCAACAAACACAGGCAGATTATCAGTCTGTACAAGGTGAAGTACGTGGATATGAATCACAATTACGTCAGTTAAACCTTAGTGTTTCCAGGGTTAGAAATGGGGAACTTTACGAATATATCCCGGTAGTTAGTCCTATTGAAGGTTATATAGAAAAAGTAAAGGTGCAAATTGGCCAATATGTAGAACCACAAACCAGTATGTTTATGGTAGTTGATAATGAACATGTTCATGCCGATCTAATGGTTTTTGAAAAAGATATTTATAAGGTTAAAGAAGGTCAAAAAATTTCTTTTACGCTGGAATCGGTTCCTGGAAGTAATTTAACGGGAGAGATTTATTCCGTGGGAAAACAATTTGAACAAAACCCCAAAGCGGTACACGTACATGCAGAAATAGATAATAAGAAAGATTATCTTATTCCTGGTATGTATATCAAAGGAAAAATTAGAACAGGAGAAGATGCGGTAACTGCATTACCGGAAGAGGCAGTGATTGAAGAAGAGGGAAATCCTTACATCTTTACGGCCCAAAAGCATCAGAAAGATAGTAAAACCGAGTGGGAACTAAAACCAGTACAGGTGAGAACGGGGATTAATGAAGATGGTTGGGTTGAAATTAAACTGCTGGAGCCACTTTCGGAAGGTACTTTAGTTGCATATAATAATGCCTATTACCTTATGGGAGAGATGAAAAAAGGGGAAACAGGAGATGACGATTAAATCTGATTAACTGTAAAGCTGCCTAAGAACAGTTGTTATAGTCATTCGTGCTTTGCCAACTGCTTCTTTGCCCTTTGCAATATCTATTAAATACCTAAAAAGACTAAAAAAATGAAAGAAATAAAAGCATTTGTAAAACCGAACAGGATACAAAGGGTCATTGAGGCTCTATCGGATAACGGATTTAAAAGTATGACCCTGTCTCAGGCAGAAGGTACCGGAGCGTTCAAGGCAAAAGGAGCAAAACCGTCACTCGATTTTCACGTAACTGACAGTCCCGTGATTAAATTGGAACTCGTCTGCCAGAACGACGAGGCTCAGAAGGCTATAGATATTATAACCGAAAACGGTAAATCTCCGGAAAAGGGCGACGGTATTATCTATGTAACCAGTATAGACGACGCCTTTAAAATCAAAACTGGTGAATCTCTCAAGAGGTACGACTTATAAAACCCGATGTAAAATGGAAGACATAGTAAAAAAACTGGAAGAAAAGGGCGTTAAACCTACTGCTATGCGCTTGTTAACCTACAAACATTTATCAAAAATGGAGGTAGCAATAAGTTTGGGAGAACTCGAAAAACATTTCAAAAGTTCAGAGCGTAGCACCCTATTTCGTACTATGAAAACATTTGAGGAAAACAAATTGGTACACGCCATCGAAGACGGTACTGGCTTTGTAAAATATGCCCTTTGTGATGAAGATTGTCAATGCGAAGTTGGCAATGACCTTCATTTGCATTTTCACTGTAATAAATGTGATGAAACAATTTGTCTCACAGACCATAAAATACCCCAAATCAACTTACCCCAAGGTTTTAAGGCAGAAAACATCAATTTGATCGTACAAGGGATATGCGTTAAGTGTGGCAATGAAAGTGCAGATTCACGATGAATTTAAGGTATTATAATTTAAAAAAAATAAAATGATGACTATAACTCATAAAAACAATACCCTCTTCCTTATTGCTAAAGGTGTGCTTGACCCCAATGACTGCGAGAACTTTTTTTTGGAGCTGAACAGACAAATAAATTCTGCTAAAGATGTCCGTTGTTATTTTGAAATAAAGGATTGCCAGGGCTGCACACCAGAGGTGTTTGAGAAAGATTATTTTCAGAACCTTGAAAAAGAGAAACACCTTGAGAAGGTTGCGATTGTAGGTTCTTTTAAATATCAAGAAGAACTCACTAAGCTCTTAATGCCCTTTTCTAGGGCACATATCAGATATTTTGATAGTAAGGATTCCGTTACTGCCAAAAAATGGATTGAGGCTTAAACAGAAAATTCATAAACATTTAAAAACAGATATTATGAAACAGATTAAGAATGCAGGTATTCTAATGATTTTGGTGGCTTTTATGATAAGCTTTCAGAGCAATGCACAAAACACAGACAAAATTTTGAAGAACCCTGAAAAAAGGGAACAGGTTATGACGGGCATTATCAATAATTCCGAGATGAGAATGGAAATGATGGAAAAAGTGATGAAGGTGGAAAGTGCCAGTGTAAAATGGACGAAGACGATAGTGATTTAATTTTTCACTTTTATTTTTAGAAGCTTTTAAAGCAAGAAATTTAATAGAAAATGGAAGATAACAAACTAGATAGAAGGAACTTTATCAGGCTTGGTAGCCTGGGGGCAACTGTTGTTATTACCTGGCCCCTTTTAAATTCCTGTAACGGTTTTGCTTCAGAAAAGAAAAACACCGTCAATCCCTATTTTCAAGCAGATTTAGACTTAGAATTGACAGCTCAAGAAACAGATATTCAATTGTTTCAAGGGAATACAACTAAGGTTTGGATGTTTGAAGGAAACGTTCTGGGCGGAGACAAAACAGCAGTACAAAAATTAGGGAAGAGCTATTTGGGACCTATAATAAGGGTGCGAAAAGGACAGAAAATAAGAGTTCGTTTCAAGAATCAATTACCTGAGGAAAGTATTGTTCATTGGCACGGTATGCACGTTCCAGAAGAAGATGATGGCCATCCTAAAGATGTAATAGCTAATGGTGAAACTTATGTGTATGAATTTGAAATAATGAACCGTGCCGGCACCTATTGGTTCCACCCACATCCCCACGGACGTACCGGGCCACAGGTATATAATGGTCTTGCAGGGCTTTTTATTGTTACGGACGATGAAGAACAACGGTTGAAATTGCCATCAGGCGAATACGATGTTCCCGTTATACTGCAAGATCGCCAGTTCGATGGCAATAATCAACTGGTATATCTAAACCGTGGACGTATGGATAGGATGAATGGTTTTTTGGGCAACCGTATCCTTATCAATGGAAATCCGGATATGAAACTTTCACTTAAAAGTGGGTGTGCCTATAGACTACGCTTTCTAAACGGTTCCAATTCACGTTTTTATAAACTAGCTTGGGAAGACGGCACCCCACTTGTTATTATAGGCAAGGATGGTAGTTTACTCGATAGTCCTAAATCTAAACCTTATGTAATGTTGGGCGTTGCAGAAAGAATTGATGTATGGCTCGATTTAAAGAACAGGCCTCAAGGCTCTCAAATGATTATGAAGAGTTTGTCGTTCTCTCCTGGGATGATGGGGATGATGGGCGGAATGATGGGCAGGGGTCGAAACAACCTTCCTTTGGGCAGCACTTATGAAATATTAAAAATCAATATCGATAAAACAGGGAGCAACGACTTTGAGCTTCCACAACGGCTGGCCGAATTCAACAAACTCGATCCCGCCACTGCTGTTAATAGGAACAACCCAAGGACGTTCCGTTTTTTTATGAGGCGAATGCAATGGACTATTAATGGCCGGACTTGGGAAATGACGGGGGTTACCGAAGAAGAAACCGTAAAGCTCAATACGACCGAGGTTTGGGAAATCGTGAACAGAGGTGGTAGAATGATGGGCAATGACGATATGATGGGAGAAAGAGGTTGGATGCGTAACCGTGGAGAAATGGATAGAGACAGAGGAATGATGGGCGGGGGAATGCAGATGCCGCACCCTTTTCATATTCATCATTTGCAATTTAATATTCTGGAAAGGGACGTTTCCGGGGTTGACAGCAGGATTTGGAATTCAGTTAAGGATGGATTTATAGATGAGGGTTGGCAGGATACGGTTCTGTTAATGCCAGGTATGAGTGTTAAACTAATTATGCGCTTTGAAGATTTTAAAGGCCTCTTTTTATACCATTGCCATAATCTGGAACACGAAGATATGGGGATGATGCGCAATTTTAAAATTGAATAAAAGATGACTATACATAGTGTTGCACCGCTTGGAATATAATTGATTTTTGAATGACTTTAATGACAACAAAAACAGAAAAAACATTATTGTCCAAAGGGATACGCCCTACTGAAATGAGGTTGAAAATTCACAAATACCTCAATAGGAAGACCTATGCAGTAAGTTTAAACGAAATGCAAAAAGTCTTTATCGCTAAAAGCGAAAAAAACAAAACGGCAAACAGAACTACCTTTTATCGAAACCTAAAAACTTTTGAAGATAAAGGGCTAATTCATCAGATTAATGATGGGACAGGAGTGGCAAAATTTGCAATTTCCGATAAAAAGGCCAAAGGTAAATACGGTACAGATTTACATATGCATTTTCATTGTACCGTTTGCGGAAAAACTATTTGCTTGCCGGATAGAATATCGAAACAAAACTTGCCGGACGATTATGAAATAAACGATTTGAACCTGGTATTAAAAGGGGTATGTAAAAATTGTAGTAAAAAATAATAGGTGGGAGTACCTTAAAACTGAACCCTTGCGCCCCTGGTCAGCTTAAGGTTTCCCCCACCTTATTTAATTAAAAAATTTACGAATATGGAAAAATATGATGTAACAATTATAGGCTCTGGCCCTGGCGGGTATGTAAGCGCTATACGTTGCGCCCAATTAGGATTAAAAGTAGCCATTATTGAAAGGTACAGCACGCTTGGCGGCACCTGCCTTAACGTGGGCTGTATCCCGTCAAAAGCCTGGCTTGAAGCCTCTGAGCATTATTACAAACTCAAACATCAATTCGAAAATTTTGGGATTGATGTAAAAGAAGCCAATGTCGATATCAAAAAAATGAACCAAAGGGTTCAGGATGTGGTACAGGAAATCATCAATGGCGTTGGGTATCTGATGAAAAAGAACAAAGTTACCGTCTATGAAGGCCACGGCACCATCAAGGACAAAAACACGATTGAGATTAAGGCCGAAGCTAAAACGGAAACTATAGAAACCGATAAAATTATCATTGCCACAGGGTCCAAACCCGCTTCCTTGCCCAATATTAAAATCGATAAAAAAAGGATAATCTCTTCTACCGAGGCCCTTGCGCTACAGGAAATTCCCGACCATTTATTGGTCGTTGGTGGAGGCGTTATCGGGGTTGAGATAGGTTCTGTTTTCGCCCGCCTGGGCTCTAAGGTGTCTATTGTGGAATATTTTGATAGCCTCATCGCCACTATGGATGGCGCACTGGGACATCAATTGCATCGTTCCCTAAGAAAACAGGGAATTGAGTTTTATTTGGAACATAAAGTGACCAATGCAACAGCAACGGACAACAAAGTTGAATTGAAAGCGGAAAACCTGTCCGATAAAAAAGAAATGAATTTAGAAGGCGACTATTGCCTTATGGCCATTGGCCGGAAACCGTACACCGCCAATTTAGGCCTTGAAAACATTGGCGTGGAAACCAATGAGAAAGGACAGGTAACGGTAAATGAGAACCTTGAAACCAATGTCAAGGGTGTATATGCCATTGGGGATGTAATCCGAGGGGCAATGCTTGCCCATAAAGCCAGTGAAGAGGGCGTTTTTGTAGCCGAAAGGATAGCAGATCAAAAGCCACATATCAATTATTCGCTTATTCCTAATATTGTTTATACCCAGCCCGAAGTGGCCGGGGTAGGCTTAACCGAAGAAGAATTGAAAGAAGCAGGAAGAAGTATTAAAACAGGCTCTTTTCCTTTTAAGGCCAACGCAAGGGCGAAAATAAGTATGGACACCGACGGCTTCATAAAAGTAATCGCAGATAAAGAAACTGATGAGATATTGGGAGTGCATATGATAGGGCCACGCATTGCAGACAGCTATACCGAAGCGGTGGTAGCGATGGAATTCAGGGCATCTGCCGAAGATGTTGCAAGGATGTCCCACGGGCACCCAACTTTTTCAGAAACCTTTAAAGAGGCCTGTCTGGCAGCCACCGAAGACAGAGCGTTGCATATTTAACGGCCTTAATTTAATTGTAAAATCGGATTAGGCAGTTTTTAATCATTTCATAAGACTTAAATCAGTTTGTATTAAGTTTAAGTTTATGGTCTAAAAAATAAAATAAATATTTTAAAAATGTAAAGAGCATGAGAACTATTCCGAAAGACAAAAACATCGATAGTAGTTTGACGCTACTTCGTGACGGCTATGAATTTATTCAGAAAAAGCGTCAAAAGCTTTGGTCCGATATTTTTAGAACCCGTTTGATGTTAAAGGAAACGATCTGCATGAGTGGAAAAGAAGCCGCGGAGGTTTTCTATGACACTGAAAAGTTTCAGCGAAAAGACGCTGCTCCTAAAAGAGTGCAAAAAACATTATTCCTCCAGAAGGGTGTCCAGACACTGAATAATTCAGCATACAGGCAAAGAAATGAAATGTCTATGTCTTTGATGAAACCGGATAGCCTGCGGGGGTTCCTAAAAATTCAAAAGAGCTACTGGGAAACATACATTGGTAAATGGGAGAAAGATGAAGAGCAAAAGTGCCTTTGCCGGAGTGGTTTCAGGCAGAAGAAGTAAACCTGCTGCTAAAAGGATTTTGTAACAATTGTATCCGGATAAAGGACAACTATTATAACGAATATTAAAAATAAAAAAAGAGATAATGGAGAAAACAACATTTAAGATAACCAAAATGGATTGCCCTTCGGAAGAGCAGATGATCCGGATGAAGTTGGAATCTTATGCTCAAGTGAAATATTTGGATTTTGATATTCCCAACAGGAAATTGGAAGTATATCATGTGGATGGCATTGAAGATATACAAACATCAATAGCCGGTTTAAACCTTGGGGATTCTTTAGAGGGAACCACAGAAGCCGAACCACCCGTAATGGAAGACCAATCCAAACAAAAAAGAATCCTTTGGTGGGTCTTGGGCATCAACTTTGGTTTTTTCGTTATCGAAATGACCACAGGTTGGATTTCCTCTTCTATGGGACTTGTGGCGGATTCGTTGGATATGCTGGCAGATTCCATCGTATATGCGCTAAGCCTATTCGCGGTAGGCGGTGCCATTTCAAGAAAAAAGAAGGTCGCAAAATTCAGCGGGTATTTTCAGATGGCATTGGCAACACTTGGTTTTGCAGAGGTATTAAGAAGGTTTTTTACCAGTAGTGAAACACCAATGTTCCAGTGGATGATTGTAGTTTCCATTTTAGCCCTACTGGGGAACCTTATTTCGCTTTGGTTGATAAACAAGGCTAAAAGTAAGGAGGCCCATATGCAGGCCAGTGCCATTTTTACGTCCAATGATATTATTGTAAACGGTGGGGTTATAGTGGCAGGGGTACTGGTCTATTTTCTGAATAGCAAATGGCCCGATTTGGTGATTGGCGGCATCGTCTTCACGTTTGTAATGCGGGGCGCCATAAGAATTTTAAAATTATCTAAATAATGCAAATATATGTTGCACAAGACGTTGGGAAACAATAGGAAATTATGAATAAAAGTAGTGTAGCATTATTGATTTTACTGTTGTTGGCAATAGACCAGACCATAAAGATTTATGTGAAGACCCATTTTTATTATGGCGAGGAGTACTACGTATTTGGCCTGGATTGGTTTCGCTTGCATTTTTTGGAAAATCCCGGAATGGCCTGGGGCTTTAAGTTTGGGGAGGGATATCTGGCCAAGCTTGTTTTGATCCTATTTCGGCTGGCCGCCATTGTTTGGGGGACTTTTTATATCAAAAAGATGATACGTGAAGGATATGCAAAGGTTTTTGTAATCTGTGCAGCATTTATATACGCAGGTGCATTGGGCAATTTGATTGACGGTGCATTTTACGGACTGATCTTTGAAAAAAGTGATCCGGCAGTACAAAACGTTGCAGAAATATTCCCGTCAGGGGGTGGATATGCTGGATTTTTAAATGGCAATGTCGTGGATATGTGGTTCCTTCCCATTATTGATACAAGGCTTCCGGAATGGATGCCATTTTGGGGAGGTAATCAATTTACTTTTTTTGACCCTGTATTTAATACCGCAGATGTCTGGATTAGCACGGGAGTGATTTTACTCCTGATCTTTCAAAGCCAACAAAAAAAAGACCAGAAAATATCGGAAAATAAAAAGTTGAAATATACTGAGGGTAACAGAAAAATTATAAACAACGATTAGTTATGAACGTTTGGCTTTGGGTAGTAGTATTGGGATTGGCAGCTTGGGCTGCCCATTGGGGTGCGGACCAACTCTTGACGCCTTTAAAGATGCTCCGTAAGCAATGGGGGCTTACAGCTTCTGCAGGAGCAGCTCTCCTTGCCATTGTGACCGCCAGCCCCGAGGTAGCTGTAAACGTTACCAGTGCAGCCCGGGGAGTATCGGAAATTGGTCTGGGCAACCTTTTGGGTTCCAATATAATTTCCATTCCGTTGATGGTTAGCATAGCCTATTTCGCTTCCAGAAAGCAATTTAAAAATAATAAGGAACACCAAAAACATCTGGATGCCAACCTACTGGCTCTGAACAAACGTTCTGTTTCGGTATTGTCCATCCCCTACCTGGCAATCATTGCTTTGGTAGCTATACTAACCCTTCCCAAAGCCTGGCGTGGATTACAACCCATCGATGGCTATATTATGCTGGCTGCCTATGCTGCTTTTTTAACGCATGCCATTATAAAAGGCAGGGAAAAGGGCGAAAAAGTAGAATGGGACAAAAAGAAAGTCTGGTTATCCGTGGCCGGGGCCCTGGCCATAGCTGTGGGTGCTTTTTTTATTGTTAAGGCAACAGAAAATATTGTTTCGGCCCTGAATATTTCTGAAATCGTTGGGGGATTGTTCATCACGGGTATAATGACCACCGCGCCTGAAATATTTAAGACCTGGAGCGTGGTGAAAGGAGGCGAAGTAACGGCAGGCACCACTAGTGTTATCGCAGATAATGCTGTTACGATGACGGTCGCCTTTTTCCCGTTGGCGCTGGTTACTACCCCTATCGAAGATTTCCAGTTGTTTTGGGTGAATCTTGCCTTCGTTGGACTGATGCCGCTTTTGTACTCCCTTTTTGTCCATCAAAGCAAGGAACTTCACGGTTTTAGCAGATGGCAGATATTCGCGTTCGATGCAGCCTATATCGTCTATCTATTGACAATGGTATTTTTTGTTCTAAAACTATTTTAAAATAAAACATATATGAAAAAGAAAAAACTAAATCTAAGAGACCTCAAGGATCCTTCAATTGAAAATAAGGTTTCATCACAACTGAGCATTAAGGAATACATCCCTTCCATCTTCAGTTTTGTGATGTTGATAGCGGGAATTGCTATTGATTACTTTGATGCCTTTCCGTTTTTTAAAGGTTGGGTACGAATCGCTTGGTATGCGGTAGCCTACATCCCCGTTGGTTTTCCTGTTATAAAAGAGGGATGGAAAAGTATCAGGGACGGTGATTTCTTTACCGAATTCTTCCTAATGTCTATCGCAACCTTAGGGGCGTTCGCCATTGGGGAATACCCGGAAGGTGTGGCCGTAATGCTGTTTTACGCCGTGGGCGAACTTTTCCAAAACGCAGCTGTAAAACGAGCAAAGGGCAACATAAAGGCGCTTCTTGATGTACGTCCTAATGAGGCCGTGGTGTATCGGAACGGCGATTATGTTTCGGTCGATCCCGAGACCGTTGAAATTGGAGAAAAAATACAAGTGCGCGTAGGTGAAAAGTTCCCTTTAGATGGCCAATTGCTATCTAAAAAAGCATCGGTCAATACCGCAGCGATTACGGGGGAAAGCAAACCCGACACCATTGCCAAAGGAGACAAGGTTTTTGCCGGGAGCATCAATCTAGAAGGTGTTGTAGAAGTGGAAACCACCAAGGAATTTAAGGATAGTTCCATTGCTCGAATTCTCGATATGGTGCAAAATGCCACAGCACGTAAATCAAAGACCGAACTGTTTATAAGGAAATTTGCACGCATCTATACTCCTATCGTAGTTTTCTTAGCAGTATGCTTAACGTTTTTACCTTATTTTTTTGTGGACGGGTACGTATTTCAGGAGTGGTTATACCGGGCCTTGATTTTTCTGGTAATTTCTTGTCCCTGTGCATTGGTGATTTCCATTCCCCTGGGTTACTTCGGTGGGTTGGGTGCAGCATCCCGAAACGGTATTCTATTCAAGGGTGCATCCTTCTTGGATGCAATGACCCAAGTGAATACGGTAGTAATGGACAAAACAGGAACCGTTACTCACGGGGTATTCAAAATAAAGGAAATCAAACCCATAACATTAGAAAAGGCAACGTTTATGAAGTACCTGATGGCGATGGAAGAACAATCCACACATCCCATTGCCAAGGCGATCTTGGAATATAAAGCGGACGGTTCTGATTATGAGGCCACCAATGTTTCAGAGGTTGCCGGAAAAGGATTGAAAGGGATGGTCAACGGAAAAACAGTACTTGTAGGTAACAAAGCATTGATGACCTCAAACAGTATTGAAGTTCCTTCGGAAACAGATGGTATTGTAGAATCAATTGTTATGGTGTCTATTGACGGAAAATTTGAAGGTTATGTAACCATTGCAGATGAATTAAAGGATGATGCACACCAAGCCATTAAACAAATTCGAGATTCAGGAATTTCCAGGATTATAATGCTATCAGGCGACAAGGACTCTATTACACAACAAGTTGCAAAAGAGTTAAATATCGATTGGGCAAAAGGTGGATTGTTGCCTGAAGACAAATTGAACGAAGTCGAAGAACTCAAAAAGCAATCCGGAACCAAAGTAGCATTTATAGGCGATGGTATTAACGATGCCCCGGTTTTGGCGATAAGTGATGTTGGCATTGCAATGGGTGGTTTGGGTAGTGATGTGGCCATCGAAACGGCGGATGTCATTATCCAGACCGACCAACCCTCTAAAATTGCAAGGGCAATAAAAATAGGTCGGTCTACAAGACGCATCGTATGGCAGAATATTGGTCTGGCTTTCGGTGTAAAAATTATCTTTATGATTTTGGGCGCAATTGGTATGGCCACATTGTGGGAAGCAGTTTTTGCAGATGTAGGAGTAGCATTATTAGCAATTTTAAATGCAGTTAGATTACAACGAATGAGTTGGTAATTGTCCCCACAACCCAAAACCCAGTTTTTTCGTACCTCAAAATCCTCTGTCTTTTGTTTTGTTCCGCTATCCACCGCACTTGTAGTTTTTGGTTGCCAACCCTCACACAGCACATTGCTTATTTTATTTGCTATTATATTTTAAAAGTAGTACAATAAAAAAGCAAAGAGCTGTTGCCATCCCTCACACCAAAAACTACCCCAAGCTATGTTTACATAACGGGTAGTTATAATAGCAGCCGCTACACCCACCGCATCACCAAAGCTGTAGTTATAACGCCATTATGTAAAATAGCCGCTTTTCCCACGCGCACACCCGAACTTTCAATAAAAATCTGAACTAAATTGAAACAATAGCCATTTGAAATTTTAGCTTAAAATGATGCATATTCGTTACCTCATTCAAGCTGCACAAAACCATCGTTAAGTCCAAGTATTCCTTACCTCAAGTCTTTGTTTGTTTCATTTCGTTAACAAATATAAAAGACCACTTTTCCCCACCACCCAAGTCAGCGGTTATAAAAAAATAGGTTCATAAAATGTAGTAATAAGCCATAGCATATTGCTTTTTCTCGTACCTCAAAAAAACAAAAAGCTATTGCCTATAAATCCTGTATAAGTAGCTTGTTTAAATGCTGTTTTATCAAACAACTATTTAAAACGCTACCCATACAACCGCTTCAACCAACGCTCAAATTGGTAATAACCTATTTTTTTAAGAGTTTATGCCCCAAAAAGTGGAAATCAATTAACTAAAAAGAAAACAAGATAATTACAAAAACAATCCAAATCACAGAGGTTACAATAGATGAATTAGCAGATGCGGTAGCAGATAAACTAATGTTTAAAATTGAAAACTACCTTAAAGAATTATCTAAAAAACAAAATGATGAAATCCTAACAAGACAAGAAGTAGCTGATTATTTAAGGATAAGTTTAGTAACAATACATTCCTGGAATAAACACGGCATTTTAAATCCAATTCGTATGGGCAACAGAATTTTTTACAAAAAACAAGACATATTAGATGTTTTAGAACAACAAAAAATAAATAAAAAAAGGTAGCAAATATATGTGGCTACCACAGCCAACGCGCAAGGCTATAAAGGTCAAGCCCTACGGGTTTTGAAAAAAATCTCCACCCCAATATTATTAAAAAAAGAGGGTAGTATTTTTTCCAAAAACCTTGACAGCCTTATCCACGCCACAAGAACATACGGCTTTCTTTTTTTATTGTTTTTCTTTTAAAAAATTAATGGTGCGAAGCGTAGCGAAGCAATTTTAAATTGGATAGCTATGTCAACTTTTGAACTGAAAACTCACCAAATCGGAAGAACCTACTCGCAACCTCATTTTTTTATTTTGAATAAAGGGCAAAACAGCGGAAAGCCCTTAATAAATCCTTGTCCTAATTGTTTTGTGGTATCTACATCAACCGAAGAAGAAAAACAAACCCTTTACCATTTATCAATGATGTTGCAAATAGGCAGTTTTTATGCTTATTATTTAAAAGGCAGTGTTATTCCGTTTATCTCAATAGATGATTGCAGAAACACCTTAAAAAATAGTTACACATCGTTGTTAAATGATGAATTTGAGTTACAAAAGCATATTAATATAGTGTCAGCAATTTGTAAAAAAGAAGCTGAACTTCAAAAAGTAATTTCAAAAATGGCAGATTTAAAAGTGTCATACATACAAAATCTATTTTCTAAAAAGCAAAATCGGGCAACAAAGGGCAACAAAAACCAAATCAATCTATTAGCATAGTATTTGCCATATATTACTTGTGTTGGTTAAAGACCGTACCAAGTCCGTACCAACTTCGAACAAGTATTAATTTTAAATTTTATATACAATGGGTGTTATTTCACAAGGAATCCTGGGCGGTGTATCAGGTAAAGTAGGAAACGTAGTTGGTGCTTCTTGGAAAGGTATTGACTATTTGAGAATTAAGCCTTCAAATGTGGCAAATCCACGAACAGAAGGACAAGTTAACCAAAGAAACAAGTTTACTGTTACTTTGGAGTATCTTCAACCGAATTTAGGTTTTATCAAGAAAGGGTATAAATCTTATGCGGTGCAAAAAACAGAGTTTAATGCAGCAATGTCTTATGTATTGAATAATGCGATTACAGGAGCTGCACCAAACTTTACTGTAGATTATTCTTTAGCTTTATTAAGTAGAGGTAATCTATCTGGAGCATTGAACCCTGCAACAGATTTAGCAACTGCGGGACAAGTAGAATTTACTTGGGATGATAACTCTGCTGAAGGTAATGCAAATGCAACTGATAAAGCAATGATTTTAGTTTACAATCCAAGTAAAAAAGAATCAATGTATATTCTTGATGGTGCTGATAGAACTGTAGGATCACAAATCATTACAATTCCAAATACCTATGCAGGAGATACTGTTGAGCTTTTTATGGCATTTACTACAGCAGATGGTAGTATTGTGTCAAACAGCGTTTATTTAGGCTCTGGAACAGCTAATTAACGGTTGATGTTTAAATAATAAAACCGTTCTACACGAACGGTTTTATTTTTATCGTTTAATAAGTTCCTAATTTTATCTATTATTTCTTTCCTTTGATTAGTTCTTATAATCAAATATTTGTTGCCTTATTGTTGCCTTTTTAATTGAAATCCCTTATAAATAAGGGTTTCTTAATTTCCGGTAGGAAATTCCGCAGCAATGAATTATAACCGTTGTGCCTGTTGCACAAGTTACAAAAAAGCCTTAATTTCATGGAATGCAAGGAAAAAAGAATTATCAAGAAAAACTCTTCAACAGTTTTCAGTTGAGCGATAGGGTTCCCCA
>NZ_RCNV01000001.1 GCF_003667275.1 Mesonia aquimarina
ATATGGCGATACCATTGGCTGCTATCGGAGGTGTTTTTGCCCTTTGGTTAAGAGGTATGCCATTTAGCATTTCCGCAGGTGTAGGCTTCATTGTTCTGTTTGGTGTTGCAGTTTTAAACGGACTGGTACTAATAAATAGATTCAATTCTTTAAAAGAAGAAGGAGTAACCAGTATAAGAGATAGAATTTTTACAGGAACCAAAGAACGAATACGACCTATTATGTTAACAGCAACAACAGATATTTTCGGTTTTTTACCAATGGCATTTTCCACATCTGCCGGTGCAGAAGTTCAACAACCACTTGCTACAGTTGTTATAGGTGGTATGCTTACGGCTACCTTGCTTACGCTGGTGGTTCTTCCTGTCCTTTATACATTTGTAGAGAAGAGACGGGAGAAAAAGGAACAGAACAAGCTTGGTTCTTCCAATTCACGATCTTTAGCTACGATTTTGATAATTGGCTTTGTTTTAGGCGGAACCTTTTCTGTAAATGCACAATCTGATGCAATGTCATCTGAATATTCACAACAGGATTCTTTACAAACTATTAGTTTGCAAGAGGCTAAAGAAATGGCAATCCAAAACTTTCCGCAATTAAAAGCTGCTCAACTTGAAATTGAAAGTGAGGAAGTATTGCGTAAAACCGCCTATGATTTTGGAAATACCCAAATCTTTACAGGAAAAGAAGAAGTAGGAAATGGCTCTGATGGGGTCTATACTCAAATTGGCGTCCAACAGCAAGGCATTGATATTTTTGGAATTGCCCCCCGGTTAAAATTGCAGAAAGAAAGGGTTGCCCTTGCTGAAAGTGCCTTAGAGTTATCTACTATTGAAATTGAACGTGAAGTAAGCAGGGCCTGGGCCTCGGTTTATACAACTAAAAGGACATTCCAGGTTTATAGAAAAATGGATTCAATTTTTGAAGATATTGAAAGGGCTGCAAGAATCAGGTATGAAACAGAGGCCACCTCCAAATTGGAATATCTTGCTACCTCCAACCAGGCGAACGAGGTTAAAATACAGCTGGAACAATCGTACCGAGATTACCTGAAATCAATACAGCGTTTAAACCTATGGTTCGTTAGTGACACAATCTATGATGTACCAGATTTGCCTGTTGAAACTTTAGACGAACCTTTAAACTTTCTGGTAGAGTCGCTTGAAAATCATCCGTTGCTACAGGTTTCGGAACAAAGGATAGATGTTGCCAAAGCGGTTACCAGAGAACGAAAATCTGAATTTTTGCCCAAATTTCAGGGTCAGTACGGTAGGCAGGAAATAGCCGGGCAATCGGGTTTCTTCCAATATCAAATAGGAATTCAAATTCCGCTGTTTTTTGGGCCGGAATTAGGCCGTACACAGGAAGCACAAGTAAATAGACAGATTGCAGAGCAAAACTTTTATCAGGATAAAATCGAACTGGAAACCGCCTATAAAAATATGCGTGAAGACTATATCAAATGGAGAAACTCATGGAATTATTATAGGGATGAAGCACTTCCTTTAGCACAGGAACAACAGGAAGGGTCAGTATTAGCATTTAAAGAGGGAGCTATAGATTATATAACTTTCCTTCAAAATATAAGGGATGCCATTAGAATTGAGGTAAATGCCTGGAGTGCTTTTAATGATTATCTCGACAGCCGTTACCAACTGGAATATTACCTTAAGAATTCAAATTAAAAATTAAAATAAGAAAATCGATATGAATACAAGATCAATAAATATTTTAATGCTTGCCTTAACGCTCAGCATATTCTTTGGATGTAAAGAAAATCCTGAGGAAGGGGATGACGCTTCCAGTGAAACTGCAACTACTAATACCGAAGAAGGTGAAAATCACGGTGAGGAAGGAGATGAAGAACACGGTGAAGAAGAAGGTGGGATGCGTTCGGTACATCTTTCAGAAATGAAATTCAATAGTCTGGGGATTAAAGTAGATACCTTACCTAAAAAAGCTTTGTCCGGTATTGTGGAAGCCAATGGCCAGTTAGAAGTGCCGCCACAATATGAGGCTACCGTGACGGCAGTTTTAGGCGGTAATATAACTTCTATAAAGGTTATTGAGGGGGATAAGGTAAATAAAGGTCAGGTACTGGCTTATCTTTCTCACCCAAATTTAACCAGAATGCAGTCTGATTATATTAATGCATATAGCAGGATGCAATTTTTGGAAAAGGAATTTGAAAGACAGAAACGTTTATATGAAGCAGAGGTAGGATCTGGAAAATCTTTTCAACAAACCCAGGCAGATTACCAGTCTGTACAAGGTGAAGTGCGGGGGTACGAATCGCAATTGCGCCAGTTAAACCTAAATGCTTCCCAGGTTAGAGACGGTGAATTATATGAATATATTCCGGTAGTAAGCCCAATTGGAGGTTATATAGAAAAAGTACTGGTGCAGATAGGACAGTATGTGGAGCCGCAAACCAGCATGTTTATGGTAGTTGATAATGAACATGTTCATGCCGATCTAATGGTTTTTGAAAAAGATATTTATAAGGTGAAAGAAGGCCAAAAGATTGCGTTTACACTGGAATCGGTTCCAGGCAGTAATTTAACCGGGGAAATTTATTCAGTGGGGAAACAATTTGAACAAAACCCCAAAGCGGTACATGTGCATGCAGAAATCGATAATAAAGAAGATTTTCTAATTCCGGGGATGTATATAAACGGAAAAATCAGGACCGGTGAAGAAGCTGTTCCTGCCTTACCGGAAGAAGCAATAATTGAAGAAGAAGGAAATCCCTACATCTTTACGGCCCAAAAACACCAGGAAGATGGTGAAACCGAATGGGAATTGAAACCAGTGCAGGTTAGAACGGGAATAAATGAAGATGGTTGGGTTGAAATTAAACTGCTGGAGCCTCTGCCTGAAGGTACGTTGGTTGCCTATAATAATGCCTATTATCTGGTTTCTGAAATGCAGAAAAGCCAGACTTCCCATGGTCATTAAATTAAAAAAATTAGATGGATGGACTCTCTGTTAAATGTTTGTCTTAATTAAAATTCCAGAGGGTTCATCCTTAATACTAAAATTAATATTACAGCAATGAAAGAAATAAAAGCATTTATAAAACCGAAACGAGTTCAAAATGTAATTGAAGCTCTTAGTGAAAGCGGATTTAAAAGTATGACCCTTTCCCAGGGAGAAGGAACGGGGGCTTTTAAAGCAAAAGGCGCATCACCTTCTTTAGATTTCCGTGTAACAGACAGTCCGGTGGTAAAGTTAGAACTGGTATGTCAAAACGAAGAAGCACAATCAGCAATAGATATTATCCTTGAGAATGCAAAAACAACTGAACCCGGTGACGGAATAATTTATCTTTCCGATATTGAAGATGCCTTCCAGATAAAAACCGGGGAATCCATAAAGCGTTACGATCCCTAAATACTTTTATAGCAAATGGAAAAAATAGTAAAAAAGTTGGAAAGCAAAGGCATCCGCCCTACGGCAATGCGCCTGATGACCTATAGACGGCTGGCACAACTGAATGTGGCCGTTAGCTTAGGCGACCTTGGAAAGGATTTCGAAAGCTCGGAAAGGAGTACGCTTTTCCGTACTATGAAGACATTTGAAGAAAAAGGAATCGTGCATCAAATTGAGGATGGCACCGGCATCATTAAATATGCCCTGTGCGAAGACAATTGTGAATGCGAGGTTGGCAACGACCTTCACTTACATTTTCATTGCAATAGTTGCGGGGAAACCGTGTGCCTTACAGAGCACAAAATCCCTCAGATAAACCTGCCCGAAGGCTATGTGGCAGAGGATATCAATCTGGTGGCCAAGGGAGTCTGTGAGAAATGTAGCAATGACTTGGATTAAGTTTTTTGATTTAAAAAATTGGAACAATGATGAAAATTTATAAGAAAGAAAGCAAGGTATATATGGTAGCTCAAAATAGATTGGATGCTACCGATTATGACAATTTGATATCTCAATTAAAAAACCATATACAGGCAAACCATAAAGTGTACTGGTATATTGAAATGGAAAATTTTGAGGGGTGGACCGCAAGTGCGTATTGGAAGGGCATTGAACTGAAACTTCCGAATGAAGAACGCGTTAAAAAGGTTGCATTGGTGGGAAATACAAAATGGAAGGAACAGTTTACGGAAGTTTTGATTCCCTTTACAAGGGCACATATTAAATTCTTTAGCCCTGAAGAAAAAGATTTGGCCAAGGAATGGATGGAGAAAGAAAATCATTAAAAAAGTTAAATAAATTTAAACAGAAGATAAGCGATGAGGAATTTGAACAAAAGAAGAAAGTCCTTCAGGATAAGAAGAAGTAGTTATAAGGCACAGGCATCGAAAGCGATGGCACCTATGGCTTATAAAAGAAGGTAAAAATGAAAAAACGCAAAGTATTTGTTTTTATATTCATTGGATTAGCCCTTGGCTTATTTATAATACAGCCCCTGGTTATTTCACTCCACATGTATGACATGCAGGGAGGTAATGGCGAATGGTGGAAATCTCTGCTTGCTTCATATCAGCAGGAATTTAGTTCATGGGATTTGGATCAAGCCATAATCAAATTGCTATTTGGACTGCTGGGCATTGCCTTGTCGCTTATGTTTATGGTCAGGCAAAGAATATTTCAATTGACCGGAAGAAGAGATAAGCTGGAGGAGATTAGAGAGCTGATTGCGGCAGGAGAAAACCAGCAAGTAAAATTTAAATCTACCTTGAGATGGGATTTGAGGCAGTTTAAACCGAATAAGACTTTGGAAGACGTAATAGCAAAAACAATTGCCGGGTTTATGAACACCCAAGGAGGGCATTTAATTATCGGAGTTGATGATGAAGGTAGTATTCTGGGGCTGGAACAGGATTATGGTACTTTAAAAAACCTAGCAAGGACGGGTTTGATCAATATATAATGCAATTGGTGTCCCTCAAGTTGGGTACCCATTTTTGCACTTTGGTTAAAGTGTCCTTTCACCAATTTGAAGAAAAGGATATCTGTTATGTAAGGGTTCATAAATCACAAAAACCTGTGTATTTGAATTTGAGTGACCGTTCGCATTTCTTTATCAGAACCGGGAATGGTACCCGTGAGTTGGATATGCCTGAGGCTCTGGAGTATTTGGAGATAGACTTAAATTAATATAGACCCTATAAAATTGAAAAAATGATACAGGTATTGGACATAGAAAAAGAAAACTTGATTGCCGCTAAAGTCAATGGTAAAATCACAAAGAAGGATATAGAAAAAATCCATCCGCTCATCCACAACATCATCGGTAAAGATCATAAGGTGTAAAATGGCATTTGTAGGCGAAAAAAATAGCAGGAATGGGTCGCTAAAGCTACTGATTTCTTTACTGGTTCAGAAGTCAAATATTTTGACCTTCAGGATAAGGAACAAGCAAAAAACTGGATACAAATAACTAAGGATATGAAAAAACTAAAAATCAAAATTCCCGTAATCCTTCCACAGGTGCCAAATGAAAAAGACACTTGTGTGCAAAGGCTCATTGAAGAATTAGAAGCCAAAGAAGGTCTTGATAAAGTGCATATAAAAGACGATCAGGAAGATACGGTGCCACAATTGTACTTTCATTACGATCCGGATATAATTTCTATTGACAGCATTCAATCATTGGCAGAAAGAACCGGGGCTGAAATTACCGCGAAATATGGACATTTGCTTATAGAGGTTGAGGGGATTAGGCATACCCGGCATGCAAGGACTTTAGAAAAGAGTCTGCTGAATATCAAAGGCGTTTTGGAAGCTTCCGCCAATGCCGGAGGAATGATCCGTTTAGAATATGATAAACGGGAAACAAGTTTTGATGAGATAACTACAAAGCTCGAAAAAGAAAACCTACAAGTCAAGAAAAGTGCCTCTGGCCATGAGAACGGCTTTAAATCTTCGGAAAAAACCTCTGATAAATTAAATAAAAAAAATAAGATGGGCCAGCGACACCAGCATGAAGATGAGGGAGTACAGAATCTTAAAGAAGCGGATAGCCACGGCGCCGGCGAAGATCATTCCCACGCACACGGAGGTATTTTTGGGAAAAATACAGAGCTTATTTTTGCCATTATTTGTGGGGTTTTGTTGGGGATAGGTTTTGGACTATCCTTTGTAGAATCAGTTCCGCAATGGGTTAGTCTTTCCCTTTATATTGGAGCCTATTTCTTTGGAGGGTTTTATACTGCTAAAGAAGCTGTGGAAACCGTAGCCAAAGGCGGGTTTGAAATTGATTTTCTCATGTTGGTCGCAGCGATTGGAGCGGCTATTTTAGGGGAATGGGCTGAAGGTGCCTTGTTATTATTTCTTTTTAGCCTGGGACATGCCCTGGAGCATTATGCAATGAACAAAGCACGAAAATCTATAGCCGCATTGGCAGAACTGGCGCCAAAAACAGCCTTGCTCAAAAAAGATGGTAAGACGGAAGAAGTTGGTATCGAAAAACTCAATATTGGTGATATCATTGTGGTGAAACCAAATAGTAAAATATCTGCAGATGGCGTAGTGGTAGATGGGCAGAGTAGCGTTAACCAGGCTCCAATAACCGGGGAGAGTGTACCGGTAGATAAAGTTCCTCTGAAAGACATCGAAAAGGATTACTCAGAGGTAGATGATATCAAGGATGAAAACCGCGTTTTTGCTGGAACGATCAATGGGAATAATACTTTGGAAATTAAAGTGATCAAAGCAGCCAAAGATTCAACGCTTTCCCGATTGGTGAAACTGGTTAACGAAGCTCAGACTCAAAAATCGCCTACCCAGTTGCTCACCGATAAATTCGAAAAATATTTTGTGCCATCCGTCCTTATTTTGGTTGGTATTCTTTTATTCGCTTTTCTTGTAATAGACGAACCCTTTAGCGCCAGCTTTTACCGGGCTATGGCGGTACTGGTAGCTGCAAGTCCCTGTGCGTTGGCAATCTCGACCCCAAGTGCTGTATTGAGTGGAGTGGCCAGGGCCGCCCGTGGCGGGGTATTAATTAAAGGAGGCCGACCACTAGAGGATCTGGGAGAATTGACTGCCCTCGCCTTCGATAAAACCGGAACTCTAACGGAAGGAAAGCCAAAACTTACCCAAGTGGTGCCACTTGGAAATATATCTGAAAACGAACTTCTCAAAATAGCAGTAGCCGTGGAAGGTCTTAGTGATCACCCCCTGGCCAAAGCTGTAGTTCGTGATGGAAAAGAGCGTCTGGAAGGCGAGGAAATCCCAAATGCCTCTAATTTGGAGGCAGTTCTGGGTAAAGGGATTAAAGCATCATTTGGCAATGATAAAATCTATATAGGTAACCTCGACCTGTACGAAGGGCTTGATGAGAGTACACCTTCCGAAAAAATAGCTACGAAAGTGCGTGGTCTTGAAGGTGGTGGAAATACAACAATGCTTATACGAAAAAATGAAGAATATATAGGCATCATTGCATTAATGGATACCCCTCGTGAAGCCGCCAAGGGAACCCTTAAAAAATTAAAAGAAATCGGCATTAAACGAATGATCATGCTTACCGGTGATAACCAGAAGGTAGCAGACGCTGTAGCAGAAGAAATAGGATTGACCGATGCCTGGGGGAGCCTATTGCCGGAAGAAAAAGTGGATGCTATAAAAGAATTAAAAGAAAAGGAATCCAAGGTGGCAATGGTGGGCGATGGCGTTAATGATGCCCCTGCCATGGCAAACAGCACTGTAGGAATAGCTATGGGTGCTGCTGGAAGTGATGTGGCCCTAGAAACGGCGGATATTGCGCTAATGGCCGACAAGTTGGAAACCCTGCCCTTTGCCATAGGCTTAAGCAGGAAGGCAAAGGCGATTATCAGACAGAACCTTTGGGTAAGCCTTGGTATTGTTGCCCTACTTATACCTTCAACCATATTCGGCTTGGCAAATATTGGAATGGCGGTTGTAATCCATGAAGGTTCCACACTACTGGTGGTTTTTAATGCGTTAAGGCTTTTGGCTTATAAAAAAGAATAGAAAATCCGGACTTAGACTGTTTTTCGAAAGAATATAAAATGACAAAAACGGAAAAAAAATTATCGTCCAAAGGGATACGTTCCACTGAAATGAGGTTGAAAATTTACAAATACCTCAAAAGGAAAACTTATGCGGTAAGTTTAAATGAAATGCAAAAAGTCTTTATCCATAAAAATATCAAAACAGCCAATAAGACCACTTTCTATAGGACGATAAAGCTCTTTGAGAAAAAAAGCATGGTGCACCAAATTGACGATGGAACTGCTTTTGCAAAATATGCGCTTTCTGATGAAAACACCAATGTTAAACTCAGTACAGGTTTACATATGCACTTTCATTGTACCGATTGTAAGAAAACAATCTGTTTACCAAATAAAATATCGGAAGAGAGTTTGCCAGACCAGTATGAGGTGAACGATGTGAACCTGGTATTAAAAGGGATATGTAAAAATTGTAGTAAAAAATAATAGGTGGGAGTGCCTTAAGCCTGAATCCCAGCCCCCAATGGTCAAGCTTAAGGTTTTTTCCACCGTAACGAACTTAAAAAAAATATGAATATGGAAAAATTTGATGTAACTATAATAGGATCTGGCCCGGGCGGGTATGTAAGTGCGATCCGTTGCGCCCAATTAGGATTAAAAATAGCCATTGTAGAAAGATACAGCACCCTGGGCGGCACCTGTCTAAACGTGGGCTGTATCCCGTCAAAAGCCTGGTTGGAAGCCTCTGAGCATTATTACAAACTCAAGCATCAATTCGAAAAATTTGGGATTGATGTTAAAGAGGCCAATGTCGATATCCTGAAAATGAGCCAAAGGGTTCAGGATGTGGTACAGGAAATCATCAATGGCGTTGATTATCTGATGAAAAAGAACAAGGTTACCGTTTATGAAGGTCATGGCACCATCAAGGACAAAAACACGATTGAAATTAAGGGAGAAGATAAAACGGAAACCATAGCAACCGATAAAATCATCATTGCCACAGGGTCCAAACCCGCTTCATTGCCCAATATTAAAATAGACAAAAAGCGTATCATCTCTTCTACCGAAGCCCTTGCCCTACAGGAAATCCCCAAGCACTTAATGGTCGTTGGGGGTGGCGTTATCGGTGTTGAGATAGGTTCCGTATTCGCCCGCCTGGGTTCAAAGGTTTCCATAGTAGAATATTTTGATAGCCTTATCGCCACTATGGACGGCGCACTGGGACATCAATTGCACCGTTCCCTTAGAAAACAGGGAATTGATTTTTATTTGGAACATAAGGTGACAAACGCAACGGCAACTGAGGATAAAGTAGAATTGAAAGCGGAAAATCTTTCCGATAAAGAAGAAATGAGTTTAGATGGCGATTACTGTCTTATGGCCATTGGCCGAAAACCATACACCGCCAGTTTAGGGCTTGAAAATATAGGAGTGGAAACCAATGAGAAAGGACAGATAACGGTAGATAAAAACCTTGAAACCAACGTCAAGGGTGTGTATGCCATTGGGGATGTAATCCGGGGGGCAATGCTTGCCCATAAAGCCAGTGAAGAAGGCGTTTTTGTAGCCGAACGGATTGTTGGCCAAAAGCCCCATATCAATTATTCGCTTATCCCAAATATCGTGTACACCCAGCCTGAGGTCGCCGGTGTAGGCTTGACGGAAGAAGAACTGAAAAAGGCCAATAAAAGTATAAAAACAGGCTCTTTCCCTTTTAAGGCAAATGCACGGGCAAAGATAAGTATGGACACCGACGGTTTTATAAAAGTAATTGCAGATAAGGAAACCGATGAGATACTGGGCGTGCATATGATAGGCCCTCGCATAGCAGACAGCTACACCGAAGCGGTGGTAGCGATGGAATTTAGGGCAGCTGCCGAAGACATAGCAAGAATGTCACACGGGCACCCCACCTTTTCAGAAACCTTTAAAGAAGCCTGTTTGGCAGCCACCGAAGACAGGGCGTTGCATATTTAAAGTTGACCTAACAGTAAGTTCTTAAAAATTAAGACGCTACTGAGCTTTTTGAAATATTAAGGTTTAAGTAATTAACTCAAAAAACAGATAAGATAAAATGGGGCAATCAGTTCGAAATCAATCCACTATTGGGTATATCAGGGAAACGGCAACAAAGTTCCTCGACAGGGAAACAGCTGGGGGGATTTTTTTAATAATTGCTACTATAGTTGCCCTTCTTTTAGCTAATTCACAGTGGGCAAGTGCCTATCATCATTTTCTTGGCGATGAATTGCTTTTTGAATTTTCCGAGCATCTTAGTTTTGGGCTAACAATTGAAGAATGGATCAATGATGGCCTAATGGCAATTTTCTTTTTGGTTGCCGGCCTTGAATTGAAGAGGGAGGTTATGGTGGGGGAATTATCTTCAATTAAAAAAGCCTCAGCCCCCTTGTTGGCAGCTTTAGGTGGTATGGCAGTTCCGGCCCTCATTTTTATTAGCCTAAATTTAGGCACTGAAAATATAAAGGGTTGGGGCATCCCTATGGCTACCGATATCGCATATTCACTAGGGATTATTGGCCTACTGGGGAAAAATGTCCCCAGGCAGTTAAAAATATTTTTAATAGCCCTCGCTATTGCTGACGATATAGGTGCCATATTGGTGATAGCATTGTTTTATAGCAACGAGTTGAGCTGGATATACCTTGGATCGGGCATGGGGGCATTTGGGTTATTATTATTAATGAATTGGACTGGGGTCAAAAATTTGATTTGGTATATTATTATTGGGATCATCTTATGGTATTGCTTCCTTAATTCGGGGATCCATCCAACTATTGCGGGAGTACTTTTTGCCATTACCATTCCAATAGTGCCCAAATTAGACAGTAAAATATTAAAAGAAAGGACCGCCACAAACGTTACTAATCTTGAGAAAACAGAGCTGGAAAAATTAAATCCTCTTCAGGATAAAAAACAACAAATAATTTTAAAAGCCATTAAAACAGATACTGAGAATTCAAGGCCTCCTTTGCTCAAACTGGAAAATTCCCTTGTTGATTTCAATGCTTTCTTTATCATTCCAATTTTTGCAGTCGCGAATGCGGGAGTAAAGCTCGATGTAAATTTAATTGAGGTTGTTTCCGGTTCTTTAGGGCTGGGGATCCTTTTGGGATTAGCAATTGGCAAAGTAACAGGGATTGGTATTTTTACATTGATTGGGCAAAAACTTGGAGTTTCCGAATTACATATTACACTAAACTGGAAACATATAATTGGAATTGGTATGATTGCGGGAATTGGCTTTACCATGTCCCTTTTTATTACCAATCTCGCATTTAATGATCAGGAATTGATTAAAATTTCGAAAATAAGCATTTTGATAGCTTCATTACTTGCAGCTATTGGCGGTGCGGTAATTCTCTTATTAACTTCCAATAAAGGAAAGAAAAATATAGTTAAGTGATATGGGAGAAATGAACAAAAGTACTTTTATAGTAAGTCAAATGGACTGTCCTTCAGAAGAACAGATGATCCGGATGAAGTTGGAGGCTTATACACAAGTGAAATATTTGGATTTTGATATTCCCAACAGGAAATTGGAAGTATATCATGTGAATGGAATCGAAGATATACAAACATCAATAGCCAGTTTAAACCTTGGGGATTCCTTCCAAGGGACCGAAGAAGCCGATCCTCCCGTAATAGAAGACCAATCCAAACAGAAAACAATCCTTTGGTGGGTCTTTGGGATAAATTTCGGCTTTTTCATTATCGAAATGACCATGGGGTGGATCTCTTCTTCTATGGGCCTTATTGCAGATTCGTTGGATATGCTGGCAGATTCGATAGTATATGCGCTAAGTTTATTTGCAGTAGGTGGTGCCATTTCCAGAAAAAAGAAGGTGGCAAAATTCAGCGGGTATTTTCAGATGGCCTTGGCAACACTTGGTTTTGCAGAGGTATTAAGAAGGTTTTTTACCAGTAGTGAAACACCAATTTTCCAATTGATGATCATTGTTTCCATTTTCGCCCTTTTGGGTAACCTTATTTCGCTTTGGTTGATAAATAAGGCCAAAAGTAAGGAGGCGCATATGCAGGCCAGTGCTATTTTTACCTCCAATGATATCATCGTAAACGGCGGGGTGATACTGGCCGGGGTGCTGGTCTATTTTCTGGATAGCAAATGGCCTGATTTGGTAATTGGCGGCATCGTTTTTACGTTTGTAATGCGGGGTGCCATAAGAATTTTAAAATTATCTAAATAATGCAAATATATGTTGCACAAGACGTTGGGCAACAATAAGGAAATTATGAATAAAAGTAGTGTAGCATTATTGATTTTACTGTTGTTGGTAATAGACCAGGCCATAAAGATTTATGTGAAGACCCATTTTTATTATGGCGAGGAATATTTTGTGTTTGGCCTGGATTGGTTTCGCTTACATTTTTTGGAGAATCCCGGCATGGCCTGGGGCTTTAAATTTGGCGAGGGATATCTGGCCAAATTTGTTTTAATACTATTTCGCTTCGTAGCCGTTATTTGGGGGACCTTTTATATCAAAAAAATGATACGTAAAGGATATGCAAAAGTCTTTATAATCTGTGCCGCATTTATATACGCAGGTGCATTGGGCAATTTGATTGACGGTGCATTTTACGGACTGATTTTTGAAAAAAGTGATCCCGCACTTCGCAATATTGCAGAAATATTCTCCTCAGGCGGTGGTTATGCGGGATTTTTAAATGGCAATGTGGTGGATATGTGGTTCTTTCCAATTATTGAAACAAGGCTTCCGGAATGGATGCTATTATGGGGAGGCAATGAATTTACTTTTTTCGACCCTGTATTCAATACCGCAGATGTTTGGATTAGCACGGGAGTGATTTTACTCCTGATCTTTCAAAGCCAACAAAAAAAAGACCAGAAAATATCGGATAAGAAAAAGTTGAAATATACTGAAAGTAACAGGACAATTATAAAAATCGATTAGTTATGAACGCTTGGCTTTGGGTAGTAGTATTGGGATTGGCAGCTTGGGCTGCCCATTGGGGCGCGGACCAACTCCTTACCCCTTTAAAAATGCTGCGTAAGCAATGGGGGCTTACTGCTTCTGCAGGGGCAGCTTTCCTGGCTATTGTAACAGCGAGCCCTGAAGTGGCGATAAATATTACGAGCGCCGCCCGTGGGGTATCTGATATCGGGTTGGGGAATTTGCTTGGTTCCAATATAATTTCCATTCCGCTCATGGTAACCATTGCATACTTTGCTTCCAGAAGAAAGTTTAAAAACAATAAGGAACATCAAAAACATTTGGATGCCAACCTGCTGGCCCTGAACAAACGTTCTGTCTCGGTATTGTCCATCCCCTATCTGGCAATCATTGCTTTGGTAGCTATACTAACCCTTCCAAAAGCCTGGCGTGGATTACAACCCATTGATGGGTGGATCATGCTGGCTGCCTATGCGGCTTTTTTAACGCATGCCATTATAAAAGGCAGGGAAAAGGGTCAGAAGGTAGAATGGGATAAAAAGAAAATATGGCTTTCGGTTGCAGGGGCCCTGGCCATAGCCGTGGGGGCTTTTTTTATTGTAAAAGCTACCGAAAATATTGTTTCGGCACTGAATATTTCCGAAATTGTTGGAGGGTTGTTTATCACCGGAATTATGACTACCGCCCCTGAAATATTTAAAACATGGAGTGTGGTAAAGGGAGGTGAAGTGACTGCGGGTACCACCAGTGTGATTGCAGATAATGCCGTTACCATGACAGTGGCATTTTTCCCCCTGGCACTGGTAACGACCCCAATCGAAGATTTCCAGTTGTTTTGGGTCAACCTGGCTTTTGTAGGACTGATGCCGCTTTTATATTCAGTATTTGTCCATCAAAGCAAGGAACTTCACGGGTTCAGCAGATGGCAGATATTCGTTTTCGATGCAGCGTATATTGTATATCTTTTAACTATGGTGTTTTTTGTTCTAAAACTATTTTAAAATGAAGGAGGATTTATTTAAGGATTACCAGGAGAGGCTTAATGTGCTGGATGAAAATATTAGAGCAGTAGCATTAAAATATGCAAGGGATTTCTATTTGAACAAAAATTGTTCAAAAGAAGAGGCTATTGAGCGTGGCATCGTAAAGGCAGAGATGGAAAAAAGGAATTTAGATAGAAATGGATAATATATTACTAATAGTATTATGGCAGAATTAAAAAAATCTCTGGGTACTCTTCGCCTTACTTTTTATGGTGTAGGTACCATTGTTGGTGCTGGAATATATACTGTAATTGGTGCAGCCGCTGGACAGGCGGGAACAGACCTTTGGTTGAGTTTTATTTTTGCCGCCATTGCGGCCAGTGTCTCGGCAATGTCGTATGCAGAGCTGTCCTCTACCTATCCTAATGCCGGTGCAGAATTCATTTTTGTACGGAAAGCGTTTCCAAAAATCGACATTCCATCTTTTCTAACAGGTTGGACGATTGCATTTCACAGTTCGGCCACCATCGCCGCGGTGCTACTTGCTTTTTCAGGGTATTTCAATACGTTTTTTAACATCCCTTCCTTACTGGTTAGCTATGCTGTGCTACTGATTCTTGCATTGATAAGCATTACGGGCATCAAAAAATCATCTACCGCCAATATCATTATGGTCAGTATTCAGCTATTGGGATTGTTTATTCTTATTGCGGTCGGACTTTTGGAAACAGGACCACCAAAATCAGAATTTTTTAAAGTGGAGTCCTTTTCCGGCACCCTGGCAGCGACTGCTACCTTATTTTTTGTTTATACCGGCTTTGAGCATATGGCAGCATTGGGTTCCGAGGTAAAAAATCCGGGCAAGACGATTCCGAGGGCATTTTTATTGACAATGGTGTTTACCACAATTATATACCTACTAATATCTTTTACGGTACTCAATATAAGTGACCCCGCAGAAATAGCAAAGGTAAATTCCCCATTGTCGCTGGCCGCTTCAAATTTAAATTCCTGGTTGCCCGTAGCCCTGGCAGTTGCGGCACTTTTTGCTACGGCTAATGCGGCTTTTAGTGGCATTATTTCCATTAGCAGGTTGCTTTTCGGTATGGCAAGCGTGGGCGAGCTTCCAAAATTTATGACCAAGACCAATGCACAGAAAGTACCCTGGGTAACTACACTGGTGGTTATGGCTGCGGTAGCGGCATTTTTGTTATTGGGAGATATTAAAATTGTCGCAGGAATGTCCTCTTTAGGGGCGTTACTCGTTTTTGTAGCTGTGAATATTGCACTCATCGTTTTGCGTTATAAAGCACCTGACAAAGAAAGGCCCTTTAAAGTTCCCCCTTTCCATAGGAAAAGTACCTATCCTACCCATTTTGGCCATAATCATTAGCTTGTCTTTGGTAGTTCAGTTTAACTGGCAGGTGTATATTGCTTTTGTGGGCGCAATTATATTGGGCATCGTACTGGATTATTTTTTGGACAAAAAGTCAAGGAATGAGATGGATCCCGAAAAAGAAAAAGAACTGTTCAACCATTAAAATGAAGCTATGGAATGGACCTTTGAAGAATTTAAAGCCAGTTTGGATGGCCTCCATCCTGCAGTGAAGGAAAAAGCCCTGGAAATTGCTAAAAGTCTGGTTATAGAAAAGAATTATACTAAGGGAAATGCCATAAAAGAAGGAATTATGAAAGCTGAAGAATGGTTTTACGATTTAGGCGGTTAATAATTAATAAAAATAGATATGTTACAAATTATAGAGATTTCAGGAGATAATATTATTGCAACCAGAGCATCGGGAGATTTATCCGAAATGGATATTGAGAAGGTACATCCCATTATTCATGCTATTTTGGACAAAGGATTAAACGTACGCTGGTATTTTGAAATGGAGAATTTTACCGGCTGGGATTTTCCAGGCCTGTGGGAAGATCTAAAAATGGATACTGCCCACGCAAAAGATTATGAAAAAATAGCGATGGTGGGTGAAAAAAAATGGCAGGATTGGATTGCCCAATTTATGAAACCATTTACAAACGCCGAGATCAACTATTTTAGTTTAGAAGATAGAAAAACAGCTAAACAATGGATAAAAAAATAAATTAGATAATTATGGCACACGATCATTCACACGGTTCACAGAACTACGGAAAGGCTTTTGGCATAGGCATAGCCTTGAACACTATTTATGTTGTCGTCGAGTTGTATTATGGTTTTATGGTCAATTCTTCAGCCCTCGTTGCAGATGCAGCCCACAATGCAAGCGATGTCTTTAGTCTGATCCTGGCCTGGGCGGCAATTAAAATAGCGACTAAAAGACCCTCAAAACGCTATACGTATGGTTTACGAAAAACGACCATTTTGGCTTCGATGATCAATGGGCTTATCATCATTGCGGCTGCGGGACTGATCGCTTGGGACGCCATTCAAAAATTCCAAAATCCGGCAGAAATTTCCGGTAACATCGTAATGATTGTAGCGGCTATTGGTTTGGTGGTAAACACCGGTACGGCTTTCCTTTTTTGGAAAGGTTCAAAAGGCGATTTGAACATACGTGGCGCATTTTTACATATGGCCGCCGATGCCGGGGTAACTTTAGGAGTGCTTCTTGGTGGACTTGCCATTAAATACACAGGATTGACGTGGATAGACCCTGCGCTTAGTTTGGTCATTGTACTGGTCATTTTATATAGTGCCTGGGGACTTTTGAGGGATTCCGTAAAAATAGCCATTGATGCCGTTCCCAAAAACATCGACATCGATGAAGTGGAAAAATTCTTAATGGATATCGAAGGGGTCGAAGAAGTACACGATTTACATATCTGGGCAATGAGTACCACGGAAACGGCACTTTCTACCCATCTGGTCGTTCCTGATGGGCACGAGGATCAGTTCATCTACGATATCCGGGAACAATTGCACGATAAATTTGAAATAACCCATACCACCCTGCAAATCGAAAAAGAATTTGGGGACAAAGAATATAAACCCTATCAAGGTCTGGAATAATAAAATCACGATGAAGAAAAAACAAAATCTAAGGGATATCGATACCCGGAAACATTCTGGCGAACACAGCCACGATGATGGCCATAACCACAGTAGTCCGGAAAAAGCATCAAAATTTAGAACCTACCTACCCGCTATTTTCAGTTTTGTAATGCTGATTGCGGGTATTGTCATCGATTATTTTGATGCCTTCCCGTTTTTCGAGGGTTGGGTTCGAATAATCTGGTACGTTGTAGCCTATATTCCTGTTGGGTTTCCCGTTATTATTGAAGGTTGGAAAAGTATAAAAAATGGGGATTTCTTTACCGAATTCCTTTTAATGTCACTCGCAACATTGGGGGCATTTGCCATAGGCGAATATCCCGAGGGCGTGGCAGTAATGCTTTTTTACGCGGTCGGCGAGCTCTTTCAAAGTGCTGCGGTCAAAAAAGCGAAGGGTAATATAAAAGCCCTTTTGGATGTGCGTCCCAATGAAGCTTTGGTATATCGTGATGGCGATTTTGTTTCCGTCAACCCCGAAACGGTCGAGGTTGGTGATAAGATTCAGGTACGGGTGGGCGAGAAAATCCCTTTGGACGGTAAACTGTTATCCGAAAAAGCTTCGTTGAATACTGCTGCCATTACCGGCGAAAGCAAACCCGATACCGTTGCAAAAGACGACAAGGTTTTTGCCGGAAGTATCAACCTCGATGGAGTTATTGAAATCGAGACCACTAAGGAATTCAAGGACAGTTCAATTGCCCGTATCCTGGATTTGGTACAGAATGCCACCGCCCGTAAATCAAAAACGGAACTGTTCATTAGAAAATTCGCGAGGGTGTACACCCCCATCGTGGTATTCCTTGCCATTGGACTGACCTTTGTACCCTATCTATTTGTCGAGAATTACATCTTTGAAGATTGGTTGTACCGTGCCTTGATCTTCCTTGTTATTTCTTGTCCCTGCGCATTGGTTGTTTCGATTCCATTGGGCTATTTTGGTGGTTTGGGAGCAGCCTCGCACAACGGTATTCTTTTTAAGGGAGCTTCCTTCTTGGATACAATGACCAAAGTGAATACCGTGGTAATGGACAAAACGGGAACGGTTACCAAAGGGGTCTTTAAAATCAAGGATGTTGTTAATAATGACACTTTCGCGGAAGCGGAATTTATGAAATACCTGATGGCGATGGAAGAACAGTCCACCCATCCCATTGCCAAGGCGATATTGGAATATAAGACCAAAGGTGCGGATTTTGAAGCTTCCGAAGTATCTGAGGTGGCAGGAAAAGGCTTGAAAGGCACAGTAAACGGTAAAACGGTTTTAGTGGGCAATAAGGCTTTAATGACCTCAAACAATATAGAAGTCCCTGCGGAAACTGAAACCATTGTAGAATCTATTGTAATGGTATCAATTGATGGGAAATTTGCAGGCTACGTGACCATTGCCGACGAACTGAAGGAAGATGCCCACGAAGCAATCAAACAAATCCGTAAAGCGGGAATATCAAGAATCATAATGCTTTCTGGTGACAAGGATTCCATTACCAAAGAAGTTGGTAGGGAAATGGGTGTGGATAGTGCAATGGGAGGATTATTACCGGAAGATAAACTCAACGAAGTGGAACGGCTTCAAAAAGTCACCGGCACTACCGTGGCTTTTATTGGTGATGGCATCAACGATGCTCCTGTACTTGCGACCAGCGATGTAGGTATGGCTATGGGAGGTCTGGGCAGCGATGTCGCCATTGAGACCGCAGATGTCATCATCCAGACCGACCAGCCTTCTAAAATTGCCCAAGCCATTAAAATTGGGCGTTCCACCAGACGAATCGTTTGGCAGAATATAGGCTTGGCATTCGGGGTTAAAATTGCCGTTATGGCATTAGGTGCCTTTGGAATGGCGACAATGTGGGAGGCCGTATTTGCCGATGTTGGAGTGGCGTTTTTAGCAATACTCAACGCCGTAAGATTACAGAAAATGAATTGGAAATAGTTTAACAAGATGTCTCAAAGTAGAAGAAATAGAAGAAAGAAAAAAGCTCAAAAACCAGCTAAAAACAAAATCACAAAAAAAGATAAAGTCAAGGGAGTTATTGTACTTGTCCTCTTGGTTATTGCCTCATTTCTGCTTTACTTTTTTGTGCTAAAAGGGAATATTCATAAGCATTGAGTAACCAAGGGATTTACAAACTAATAAAGTTTATAAAATGATTCATATTATCACCACAGGGGGAACTATTGAAGGCCTGGATTATGAAAACCCAGAAAATAATTTAGAGCAAAGTAAAATCACTATTCGGGAGTTTCTTGATTCTGCCAATGTTTCCTTTCCCTACATTATCGAAAAAGCATTCGCCAAAGATAGCCGATCAATTACCGATGAAGACAGGATGTTTTTACTAAAAAAAATAAAAGCTTCCAATGCGGAAAAAATCTTAATAACCCACGGCACTTTTACGATGGAAGATACCGCATTTTACCTTGGCAATAAGGGCCTTGAAAAAACTATTGTTCTCGTAGGCTCATTTATAATAGGAAACTCTAAAGATACGGATGCCTCTTTCAATTTAGGGTTTGCCATTAGCTCTTTACAATTTCTAAAGCCCGATGTATATATTGCTATGAATGGTAAAATTTTTCATTGGAAGGATGTTACCAAGAATACAGATACCAACAAATTTATGTCCAAAAATAAAAATTAAAAATGTTTGGCACACCGATACATTGGACAACTTTCTTCTATCTTTTAATAGATACTCTCATCGTATCGTTTACGTTTTACCACCATTCATTTAAAAAAATTAGGAGTAACCATTTTAGGTTTTTAAAGCTTGGTTTACTTTTTATAGCATATAATGGCACAGGGGGGTTTTTACCCTTTGAAAACTTTCCAGGCCCATTCATCCTTCAATATATTATTACTTACGGTGTAGCTATAACCCTCTGCATTTACTTAATATACTACTTATATAAAGAATATGATATTCTTGTTGTTAGAATACATTTTTCAATTAAAAATTTGATAATTCTGGCAATTAGTAGTTTTATCTTATTATTTCTTATTCCTTACTTTCTTACCAGTTCCCTTTATTGGGCTAGAGTACTTTTTACAGTTCCCATATCAATAGTGGCTTTTGTATTTCTTTGGTTCTTTTATAAAAGAATATCAAACCTCGAAAATCCCAATTGCTTTTTTCTAAGGCGAAATAAATTTTCAATCCTAAGCGTAAGTTGTATCGCATTACTACCTATTTTAACAGTAATTGGTGATTACCAATGGTTAACTTTTACTGTAATGAACTTGGCTTTTTACGCTATTACCGCCATTGAAATAGAAAGGTATCTTTACCTACTTGAGAATAAGAGTAAAATGCATAAAATTTTTGATTGGAACAAAAAACAAAATGAATATCCTGCAAAGGACAGAATAGTTTATGAAAACTTAACCAAACGGGAAATTGAAGTCGCTTTATCAATTTTAAGTAATCAGTCTTATAAAGAAATTTCCAAAGATTTATATATTGCCGAAAGTACAGTATCTAAGCACGCATCTAACATCTACAAGAAAACAGGGGTGAAAAATAGGCGACAATTCTTATTAGGCTTTCGTAAAAAGTTCAAAAAATAAGTTAGGATAGTATTCTATTATTTACCTATAAATACTCAGGTTTAATAGATTTCCGTAGGAAAATACGGTTTTTACGTAGCCAAATACGCTGTAATTCACTTGTATTTTATTGTTTTAAATTTATCTTTAAATGAATTCACTTAAACTCTTTAAAAATGATCTGTAAAATGATGGGTGATGGATTTACAGTTACAAGCAGAAATACTACTGGAAGGACTGAACGAAATTAAGCTTAAAAACAATGATATTTTGAATAGGGCTTTTCGTTCTATTGAAGTATGCCGTAATCTTCTTAGTTTGTTCAAAAAGGAAATTATTGCAAATGAATTTGGTTCCCTAGAACAAGAGATAGACTTTTTTAAGAACATTAAACAAATCCCGCTGGTACAGCTCATTTATTTCTCAGAAATCCATTCTTTAGAAATTCAATTTCCAAAAGTTGACAAAAAAGCCCAACTTAAATTCCTAAAAAAGAAAATTGGCAAGCTTAACCGTTTCTTTCTCTATAATATTGATTTCGGGCAGTATGTCAATTCCAAAGCTACCCATTTTGATAAGGAATATTATACACGTGATTATTTGGACACTTATCATATAACCACTTCAAAATTCTACTTTCAGGATCCCGAGTTTTGCACCCCAAGGGATATGCTCTTAGGTAAATTTAAAGCATACAATTTATTGGTTGTCTATTTGGATGAGCGATTATTTAAGCTCAAAAATAATCTAAATGAGAAAAGTGTTAAATCGAATACAGAAAAAATCCCCTGGCCATTTACCAATACCGATTGGGTGGAGCTAGTTTATGCTTTAAGTTTTGCCGGAATAACAAATCAAAATGATTTAAGTATCATCAAACTCTCCAATAAGCTTCAAGAGATTTTTGATTTTAAACCTACCGCAAAAATTTACAATACCTACCAAGACATAAAAAATAGAAAACACAGCAGAACATTGTTTCTGGATTCACTAAGTACCTCCCTAATTTCTGAGATGAACAAGAGTGAAGAATAATTCTAAAAACTGTTAAAAAAAGTCCGTACTACGGTTGACCTATCGAAATCCTGCTTTTTAAGATTCTCCATTTAATCTGATTCTTTTAATCTCATAGTTTCCGTAAGAAAAGACCCAAAACCTATCATAATCAGTCGAATTTCAAAATGTTAAATTTTGTCCGTACTACGGTCGTTATGGGGAATAAAATCCACTAAACCAGGCCAAATTTGTAGAACGAAAGTCAAATCCTGCGAGGGGCTATCAATTAAAATGTTTAACCTTTTGGTAGTCCCTTTCTTTTAAAACCGTTCTATTATGCCTACAAGTATTATTACCACAGACGATCTTCGTGAATTCAAAATGGAATTACTCGATGATATTAAAAAACTGCTTACCAATCAGTCTAAAGGAAAGCTAAAAAAGTACCTAAAATCCTCTGAAGTAATGGATTTACTACAAGTAAGCCCAGGAACTTTACAAAACCTACGCATTAATGGCACGTTGCCCTACACCAAAGTGGGTGGCATCATCTACTACGATGCCGAGGAAATCCAGAACGTGATGACGGCCAACCGTGTGCAGCACGGATTAAATTCTTAGGCGATGAACTATATAAAGCTACTCAATGCGGCTTTTGAAAAATTCTTCTTCGATGACCGCTTGAACCCAACGCATATCAGCCTTTATATGGCTCTGTTCCAAGAATGGAACAGCAGCCGATTTGCTGATGAGTTTTTTGTGAACCGCAGGGAACTGATGCGCGTGGCCAAAATAGGCTCTAAATCTACCTATCATCGCTGCGTTACCGACCTAAACTTGTGGGAATACCTATCCTATTTCCCATCCAATAATCCATACAAAGGGAGTAAGATCAAGATGGCCATTATCGGGACAAGTGATGAACCGGATATGGGACGGTACAATCCCGAATTGGAACAGCTTGCGGAACGGTACCGTCCCATACGTGAACCGGTAGTGTACCAGCACCGTCCCAGCAACGGACAAGCTGTGTACCAGCACCGTCCCGTGAGTGGACAAGCATTGGTATCTAATATAAACAATACCAAACAGGTAAACATTAATAAACAGCCAAAGGGCAGGCAGGCCGTTTTAGATTTTTTTATTGAAAAAGATTTTAATGCTGATGAAGGAAAAAAATTCTTTGCGCATTATGAAGCCAATGATTGGAAAACAAGCGATGGGAAAACAATCAGGGATTGGCGTGCATTGGCCACAAATTGGATGGATAGAACCGAATTGTTTGCCGAAGAAAACAAACCAAACAAAAAGGGAGCCTCCCTAAATCGGGACAACCTCAAAACCACTAAAACCAAGGATTATGGACAACCCCTCTAAAATAACCGAAGGCGGCGTGGAATATTCGCTGGGCAAATTTGACGGGAAATGCGTGCTTTACGATTTCCCGAAAATCCTAATTTACTTGAATGCCAAGGGAAAGCTGCTTTTTGGAAAGAAATTTAAAATTTATGAAGAGGACAAGGATATTTTGCTAAAGCTCTGTTCCTACTTCATCAAGGACAAGGAAAACTGCCAAAAATTTGATATCGATGTTGAAAAAGGCATTTTGCTTTCTGGGCCCGTTGGGTGCGGTAAAACCAGTTTATTGAAACTTTTACGGCATTTAGTACCGTTGCAACGCCCTTATGAAATGATCCCTTGCCGGAATGTAGCATTCAGTTTTAACCATCTTGGTTTTAAAACCATTGAAGACTATGGAAATACGAAGTTTTTCTGTTTTGACGATCTGGGCGTTGAACCGGCCGGAAGGTTTTATGGCAAGGATCTCAATGTGATGGGTGAAGTTCTACTATCCAGATACGAGCTGTTCCTACAGACCAAACACAAAATCAAGACTCACGCGACAACGAACCTGAATGCAGAAGAATTGGAGGAACGTTACGGAAACCGTGTTCGCAGCCGGATGCGGGAATTGTTTAATTTAATTGCCTTTGATAAAGGGGCTGGGGACAAGCGGAAATAGATTTGAAAAAAACTGACACTATTCAAAGTATACTTGCTTCTGTTTTTTTTTTCAATTTCTCGGTGCGTAATAAATAATGCAAACACCCAATAATGCAATCAATGCTCCTATTATATCGTATTTGTCGGGCGAATAATTGTCAAACTTCATCGACCATAGTAGTGACATTACAATAAAAACTCCGCCATAAGTTGCATAAACTCTCGCAAAGCTTGCGGTTTGCAAAGTTGCAACCACACCGTAAAATGCAAGAAGTAGGCCTCCTATTAAACCATACCAAATAGGCTTATCTTCCTTCAACCATAGCCAAATAAGATAACCTCCACCGATTTCGCAAAGTCCTGCTAAAATGAATATGGGAATTGATTTAATAATCTGCATTAGCAACAATTTTTATTTTCTTGAATTGGTGGACAAGGTACAGTTCCATAAGAGCAATAAACACAACAATCTCCTTCGTTTGGTTTTAGAACCGTTTTACAATTCTCACACTCATAAAAGAATTGACAAGCGTTTGTTGGCATTTCCTCTACTTTTTTATGTCCGCAGGTTGGACAGGTAATTTCTGATTTTAATATAGTTTCCATTCGATTTTTTGTTAAAGCATATGTGTTATGTCCGAAGCCAATGTTGGATATGAGAAAATCATTGTTCTAATATCATTAACCTTCATCTTTGTTTTTATGGCCATTGCGAAGATATTTATTGTTTCTTCTGAATTGGGTCCGATTAAATGCGCTCCCAAAATTGTTTGGGTTTCATTGTCAATTATAGTTTTGAACGCATATTCTTCTACATTCAAGCGTTTAGCATTGAACCAATTGCCAACCCCTTTATAGTTTATCCTAATGTTGTAATTCAGCTCTTTCGCTTTCAATTCAGTAAAGCCAACAGAAGCCATAGTAGGCAAAGTAAAAACTACCGTTGGCATTGGTGGATAACTTATTTCTTTAGAATTGCCTTTAATTATATTTGAAGCAACAGTATGACCTTCCAAAACTGCAACTGGCGTTAAGGGCAAACCTTCTGAATATGCGGCATCGCCCGCTGTATAAATGTATGGATTTGAAGTACTTTGAAGGTATTTGTCCATCGTAATACCTTTTTTTGTAAAGGCTATCTTTGCTTTCTCTAAATTCAAATCAAAAATTGCTGGTGGTCTGCCGGCAGAATTAAAAACAGTTTCTGCTTCAAAATTTTCTGTTTTTTCAACGGATTTACCTTTCACTCTATACTTGTTACCGACTTTTTCAATAGCGGTAACCTCTGTATTAAGAATGAGTTTTATGCCTAACTCTTTTGTGGCAGAAACAAGATGTTTTACAATATCCTGGTCAAAATTTCCCAACGGATTTTCTCCACGATGAACAATAGTAACTTCTGCTCCACATCGAGCTGCTATATGCGCAAACTCAAAAGCAATATATCCACCACCGATAAATAATACCGATTTTGGTAATTTTTCTAAATTCAAGAAATCGGTACTGGATTTGGCAAAGTGCCCTCCTTCAAATTCTAAAACTCTTGGCTTGGAACCCGATGCGATTACAATTTTGTTGGCTTTTACCTTCTCATTTCCGACTTCTAATGTGTTTTCTGACAGGAATTTTGCTGAACTATGATAAGTGTCTATTCCGTTTTTTTTATATCCTTTTTCAATTTTCGGTGGCATTTCATCCACAAAGGATTGTTTAAATGCCATTATGTCCTTCCAATTGACTTTAGGTATGGTATCTATGCCATTACCTTTAAGCCTTTTAGCAAAGTCTCGTACTTCCGTAGCGCCAATAATTACTTTTTTTGGGTCACAACCTCTCAATGCGCAAGTGCCACCATACGGTAATTCATCTGTGATTCCGACTTTCAGGCCTTTTGAAGCGCATTTGTTGGCGATGGTCATTCCCGCCATTCCTGAACCAATTATAAATACATCATATTCTTTCATACTAATTGATTTCTTTTTTGTCGGTTACTTTATAACCTGTTGAGTTAATTGCTTTCTCAATTTCCGTTTCGTTCGTTTTGGTTTGGTCAAATTCAATGATTGCATTTCCATTTTCGTAGGACGCTTTTGAGTTTACAATTCCATTTAGTTTATTTACTTCGTGATTTACGTGTTCTTGACAGCTCGCACAAGTCATTCCGCTGATTTTAAATTCAGTTGTTTTAATGTCCGATTTGTCAACTACGATTATTTGCTTTTCTGTGTTTGGGTAAAAAATTCCTGAATAGTATGGGAAAGCCAACATCACAATTGCAAATACGGTTACAATTCCTAAAAACTTTTTTGATTGAATAAATTTTGGTTTTTCGTCCGTCTCACATTCGCAGTCAATTTCTTTTTTAGGTTTTAGCTTTTGATACCAAGCAAAACCCAGAACTAAAATTGTCAGTCCGATTAAATAAGGTCTAAAAGGTTCTATCCAAGAAAATGTTGAAGCAATTCCGCTTGTTCCTGCGATTAGAGCCAAAACTGGTGTAATACAACATAATGATGCTGTAATTGCAGTTAACACACCTGCACCTATTAATTTGTTGTCACTTTTCATATCGTTTCTAAAATTTTGTTTTTATCAAGTATCTCAAAAAACGGATTTAGCATTTTTTCGTATTCAGTTGTGAGTGAGTAAAAAATCGTTTGGGCTTCTCTATCGGTTTCCAATAGATTTCGGTCTTTCATTTTCCTTAAATGTTGAGAAATAGCAGAAATGTTCATTCCGAGAATATCACTTAAATCACAAACACAAAGTCTTTTTTCCTCAAAGAGTAGGTAAAGTATTTTCAGCCGAACGCTATTTCCGACCAATGAAAGTCCATTCGCTAAATAGTCGAACGATTCACTTAATTTCGAAACTGTGTCTTTGCAACGGTTTATTTGTTCAATATCCGCTTGTTGTCTTATGCAAGAATTATTTTCCATAAAACAAAATTACGATTATTTCTTATTTAAGCAAATTCTTAAATAATAAAATTATAATTCTTTCAATTTAATTGCCTTTTATAAGATGTCTGGGGATAAGAGAAAATAAAAATAAAATTCCTTAATTTATAATAAGTCTAAATAAATATAATTTTTATATTTGGCAAAAATTAAATTATCGACCAATGAAATTCAACTTAAAATTACTATTTGCCACGTTTAGTTTATTTAGTTCTATTGCATATGCACAAACAACATTAAAGGGTACCGTCAAAGATAAAAATGGCGAACCCCTTATGGGAGCCAATATAATGTTAACCCCATCCAAGGGAACCATTACCGATTTTGAGGGAAAATATTCCATTAAAAATATTGAGAATGGCAATTATACTGTCAGGGTTAGTTTTTTGGGATATAAATCGAAGAACAAACTTATAGAGATAAACAGCCAAAAAGCTATCACACTTAACTTTACCCTTATGGACTCAAACCAAGAGTTGGGGGAAGTCATAATCACTTCCAACAGGACCCGTGAAACTTTGGACGAAGTGCCTTCTTCCGTCTCGGTATTGAACGCTCGCCAAATCGAAAATCTAGCTCAAACGAGTAATTCTGTCGCAGATGTACTGACTGAAGTACCCGGCCTGGCCTTAAGTTCTAACCGAACAAGCAGTACCGGACAGACTCTAAGAGGAAGGAATATGCTTATATTGATTGACGGAATCCCACAGTCCACACCTCTTCGTAAAGGAGGAAGGGATGTAAATACCATTGACCCGAGCACCTTGGAAAGAATTGAAGTGATAAAAGGTGCCACCGCAATATATGGGAATGGTGCAGACGGTGGCATTGTAAACTACATCACCAAAAAACCCAACACCACCAAAAAATTGGAAAGTACTACTTCCATTGGGGCTGAAGGCGCTTTGGCGGATATTGATAAAACCGTAGGGGCCAACGTGACCCAAACATTTTCTGGGCAGCTTGGCAAGTTGGGATACGTGACAAGCGGAAGGTTTAGGCAAACAGGTGTTTATAAAGATGCGAACGGTGCGGTTTTGTCGCCATTTTATGGTTTGGGAGAGACAAGTCAGTACAGCCTATTTGGCAAATTAAATTATCAAATTACCGAAAAACAACGGGTTGAGTTAATGTACAATTACTTCAGCAGTAACCAGGATTCCGATTATATTCCCGAGGTTGGCATTTATGGCCAAACCCCAACCATTGGTATCCTTGGGGAAGACCTGGGGGAAGATCAGGGCAATAGGTACAATCATAATGCACAATTAACCTATGATTACGATGATATTTTTGGGAGTTCCGATTTCAGGTTAAATCTCTATTTGCAGGATTTTAAAACGGTCTATGGTTATACAGACAGTTTTTACGATCCCAATTTAGGTTTCGATGGCGGACAATCATCAATATTATCTACAAAAAAAGGGGCAAGATTAAACTTTAAAACCCCGTATTCTTTCGGTAATGTAACGGGGAATATTCTTTATGGAGTTGATATTTTAAATGATAAAACTTCTCAGGAATTAGTTGATGGCAGGAAATGGGTGCCGCAAATGGATATGAAAAATTTTGCGCCTTATGCACAATTAAAAACACTTTATACAAATTTTGTCCTAAAGGCAGGGATCAGATTAGAAAATATCAATATTCAGGTTCCGGATTATACCACACTTACCAGGTATAATGTAGGCGAAACAACTCCCAATAGTGGCGGGATAGATATTAAAGGGGGAGAATTAAATTACAATGCCACGGTATTCAATGCGGGGATACGTTATAACAAATGGCAGGCGTTTAAACCTTTTGTTAGTTTCTCCCAAAGTTTTTCGGTTGCAGATTTAGGAAGGACATTACGCTCTGCAACAGAAAATACTATCAACCAAATAAACTCTGAAGCCGTGATAGCAAATAATTATGAAGCTGGTTTTAATACCCATTTAGGAAGCACAAGTTTGAGCGGTGCATATTTTATCAGTACCTCAGATTTGGGTTCTACTTATAGGGAAACCCCAAGCGGTGCCTTTGAAATATTAAGGCAACCTGAAAAAGTGTACGGATTTGAGCTTTCTTTGGATACCGAACTTTTGAGGAACGTCAATTTTGGAACTTCGGCTTCTTATACAGAAGGTAAAATAGATACCCAAGATAATGGGGATTATGACACTTTTATAGGAGGGGATAGAATCCCACCACTAAAGCTTGTTTCCTATGTTTCCTACAAATGGAACAATAAGTTTGATGCACGTCTAACCCATATTTACAGCGGCGATAGAAATCGCTTTGAACCAAATGAAAACGGGGGGTATACGTATGGTAAAGGCCCGGTAAACAGCTTTAATATATTTAACCTTACCACAAACTATCAACTTACCCCTACTACAGAAATAGGCGTTGGTGTCAGAAATTTATTGAATGAAGATTACTACCCGCCAATTTCCCAATGGAATGCAAGGGACTCCAATTACATAAAGGCCAATGGGACGCAATTTAATGTGTCGCTTACCGTACATTTATAGCAGTGTGATTATATGAAAAACAGGGTCCTATTAAAATACCATTCCTATTTCGGAATTATTGCAGGCACATTTTTATTTGTTATGGGCATTACGGGCTCTGTATTGGTTTTTACAGAAGATATAGACCATCTGCTTTTTAGTAAATACGATGTGGAAAACAACACTACCGATTTACAGTTAGATAAAGCCACAGCAGTAGTTCAAGAAAAATTTCCTGATTGGGACACCAGGATAATTAAGTTCGGGAAGGGCAAAACTATTCTATTTAATTTAAGGAGACCGGAAGCTAGAAAATATGTTTTTGTCAATCCCGGTACAGGTAATATTATCAAAGTTATAAATGCGAACACTCATTTTACGAAATGGATTTTAAAACTGCATTATTCCCTGTATTCCGGGATTATCGGTAGGTTTCTGGTGCTTTTTGCAGGAATTGCTTTTTTTCTTTCTTTGCTTACCGGGATCATCCTTTACCGTAAAATGATTGTTAAAACGCTTTTATTTAGAACTAAAATAAAAAAGAGCAATAAAAGGACTTTTTATTCTGCCCTTCATCGATATGTGGGGGTCTGGGCCGTGTTATTGAATCTCGTCATTGCAATCACGGGGATCTTTTTGGCGTATAAAGTTGTCAATTCAGGATTGAGTGAAAGTGTAGAACCTTCGCCCCCCATAGTAAAAACATCATTGGAAGCATCTTTAATTAAACTTGAAAAAGAATATCCTAATTTCAGAGCAAGCTACATTAGGTTGCCCTCTTCAGAAAAAGGGAATATTATTTTTAATGGCACTTTCAAAAATGATCCGTTTTATTTAAGTAAATATTACAATAAGGTCTCCGTCGATTATAAAACCGGAGCTGTTGTAAGTATTTATAAGATTAATGAAGCAGACTTCATTACTAAGTTCAATAGTAGTATCCTGCCGCTCCACTTCGGTCAATACGGAGGTTGGGTCAGTAAAGTTATGTACTGTATCGTCGGGCTGTCCGGTCCTTTTTTATCCATATCTGGTTATTTCATCTGGTTAAAACGAAAAAAATTACGTCGCATTTAAGAAATTGAATGATGAACTTTATGCAGTACCTGATTAATCCCTCATTTTAATTTCGGCATTTCAAAATCACTATTATATAGGTCAATATCAATTCCCGAATAATTCTTATCACTTTTAGAAACAATTCTTTCATAGTTGTATTTTTAAGTAGTTATCCATTCCCAACAAAATAGCCAAGGCCGTTGCCTTGACATTTGAGGTTTCTAAAAAATAGGCACTTTCATCGCTATTGGTAAGAAACCCCAATTCAACCAAAATAGCTGGGCAATGCCCAATTGTTTCCCTTAGCACTTGAAAGTTGGCAAATTTCATCCCCCTGTCCTCAATTTTAAGATGAAGCTTGGCTTCGCCCAAAATTTCCGTCCCCAGGGCAATCGATTTTTTAATGTTCGGCTCTGAATCTTCAGAAAAGGAATTCAGGGTATAAACCTCCATTCCTCTGGAATTGTTTGTGGAAGCATTGCAATGCAGGGAAACGAACATACAGGCGTTTAAAGACTTCGCCAATCGGCTCCTGTCTGAAAGCGGTATAAATCTGTCATCGTATCGCGTTAAATAAATATCGTACCTGCCTTTGAAAATCATTTTATTCAGTATGCATATTTCTTTTGCAATCCCAAGAACCACATCGTTTTCTTTAATTCCATTTAACCCTATCGCACCGGAATCTTTTCCACCGTGCCCAACATCAATAACAATTCGTTTTTGGGTTACCGGTTCTTGTCCCAAAACGAAGCACATTTTTAGGAGCAAAAAGACAAAACTGACGTTTTTGAGCACTTTTTTCATTTTCACTTTTCGAGTTATCAACACCCTACCATCCGAAATCCATAGAATTTGATATCAAATAACACCATCCAAATTCAATTCAATACAAATAATATTTTATTCACAAATATTTGATTATCAGTTATTTGTAAGCAAATATATGTATTTTTCCCTTAACGAAAATGAATCAAAAATTTAAACTGTTCCGTTATGAAAAAATCAATCTATCTGGCAACTTTTTTGTCTTTGCTCTCAACATCGCTTTTTGCCCAAATTGGAGGCATCGAAGATTCGGTCGATGATGTTTCCAATACCATCAGAACCATTTTCCCGATCATCCTTGGGGTCATCTTCCTTATCGGTTTCCTTTTCAATGCAGGGCACTTCTTCGGGGAAAACGCTGACCTTAAAAAAGGGATTACCCGTGTACTTGTATTTGTTCTGATTGCCGGCGCGGTCGTGGGCATCTTTACTTACCTAATCGGCATCGTAGTCTAAGCCTCTAAGAGGCATTTTTAAAGTAATCAACTGTACTTATGAAAAAGTTCGAGGTCTATAAAAACATCAGGAAACGGGCGGTCATTTTCGGACTGCCCATATCCCTGTTTGCCCTAATGATGGTTTCCATCCTCGCTTCACTATTGGTCATCATCTTCTCGTTCAGCTTCGGGATTATCATTGGCGTATTGCTTTTCAATTCAGCTTTGTATATCGCTTTGACCCGGATAACCGGCAATCCACAGCTTTTCCAGATAGCGAAAGCATTCCCTAAAATCATCAGTAACAAAAGAAACTCCGACATCGATTATGAATAAGATTAACCTTTCGGCATACCGACCCATCGCAGATATTCAGGACAATATCATTTTTGCCAACAATGGCAACGTAGTCTTATGTTACGAAGGCAATTTGCCCGAGATTTATTCCTTGTCCGAAAAAGATTTTGAGGATATGCACGGGGCTTGGTTTCAGGCTTTGAAGTCATTACCCGTGGGTACGGTAATCCATAAACAGGACATTTATTTGAAAAAATCCTACTCTTCGGAACAACTGCCCAGTAAAACCTTTCTGGAAAAGGCGACTCACGACCATTTTAAAGGGCGTGAGTATATGGAGCACCGCTGCTTCCTGTTCTTTATCCTGACCAAGAATAAAGCGCTCAACAATCCAAAATATGTCAACCCTTTCCGAAAGGTTTCAAAGAGTATTATTAGGGAACTCGATGATACCGTGCAACGTTTTATCGGCTCGGTAAGTGATTCGGTTTCCTTTATCAACAATAGCCGTAAAATGGAATTTCTTCCGCTTGAAGCGAAAGGGATTGAGCAACTGACCAATGGGTATTTCAATGGCTTCAATGAAGGTTTTGATACGGATATTTTACTTGAAAAGAAAAACGTCAATATAGGCGAAAATTATTTTGATGCCCTGGCCATCAACAGCGAACTGTGCTTTGGCGAAAGTGTACAGAGCAGCAAGCCCAATGAGAAATTCACTTCTGACGATTTTGTATTTCATCAAGGGTTTATTGATGGTTTAGGGCTTACGCTAAACGAAAACCACATCGTCAACCAAATTCTTTATCTGGACGATAAACAAAAGTGGCGCAAGCTGCTCGATAAGAAAGTCGAGGAACTGAACAAAAGTTCCAACTTTGGTTCGCAAAACAAAGTGGTACTTGGAAAAATCCAGCACATTCTTGACCAGATCAATGCCGATGATAATGCCCGGATTATTCGTGGTCATTTGAATATTGTCTATTGGGACCGGGAGGCCCGGAGCCTTGATAGAATTTCTTCTAAAATAAAAACCGAGTTTAAGGAATTGGATATTATTCCCTATTATCCACGGGGCGAGGAACGTAAGAATTACATTCTGAACAGCTACTGCTGTTTTTCTTCCAATTTCTCGAATAATGATCTGTACGTAACCGATCTGAAACACGCGCTTTGCCTGTTCATCAATAACACCAACTACAAATCGGATGCTACCGGAATCATCTTTAACGACCGGGAACATAATATTCCTGTTCTCAAAGATGTCTGGGACGAACAAAAAAAGCGAATCAAGGCACGGAATTTTGCCATTTTCGCGCCCACCGGTGAAGGCAAATCCTTTTTAGCAAACAATATCCTTCGACAATATTTTGAAAGTGGTGTTCGCCTGGTCATCATCGACCTGGGTGGTTCTTATACCAAATTCGCCAAACTCTATCCAGAACAGTACACCGTCTTGCGCTATGAAAGTGGAAAGAACCTGGGAATCAACCCATTTTACATCAGCGATATCAATGACCTAACACCGGAACGCTTGGAAGATTTATCGGTGTTCCTATTTGAGCTGTTCGCTTCCGATTTAAAAGTAACCAAGGCACAATCTGTTTCCGTCAAGAAAATATTGCGCCATTATTATGATAGCACTTTAGAAAACCACTCCTTGGATGGTTTTTATCATTTTATCGAGCGCAACCAAAAAGACCTTTTGGGTAAACTTAAAATCCATCGGGACTACTTCAATGTTACGGGCTTCTTGCACGTGATGTCGGAGTATGTTGGCGATGGGCTATATAGCTTCCTCTTTGAAGTCAGAGAAGACCAGACCTATAAAATCGAGGATAAACGTTTGATCGTTTTTGAGCTGGACGAAGTAAAGGACAATAAGGAAATCCTGTCCGTAATGTTGAAGCTCATTAAGTCCGCCATCCAACGAACCATTTGGAAGAACCGTGCGGAAAAGGGGATCATCCTTTTCGATGAGTTTGCCAAGCAGTTGAAGTTTGAAAACGTACTGGAAAGTGTTGAATTCTACTATCAGGCCATCCGTAAACAGAACGGAGCGATTGGGATTATTCTGCAATCCATCAATCAACTTCCAAATAATTCAACTTCGGCAAGCATCCTAGAAAATACACAGGTTATCTACAGCCTGAACAACGAGAAAGGCTATGCGGAACTTGTCAAGCGGCTTAACCTATCAAGCCACGATTTAAACCAATTAAAATCCATCAAGAACAATCTTTCCGGAAAACGAAAGTACACTGAAATGTTCATCAAGATTGGTAAGGAGAGTAACATTTTTAGGCTTGAAGTTCCCAAGGAAGTATATGCCGCTTATCTCACGGATGGAAAGGAAAATGAAGAAATAATGAAGCTTTTCGAAAAACATCAGGATATGGAAAAAGCAATCACGGAATATTCATCTTAAAATATATAAACAATGAAAACAAAACTCTTAATTCTCGCAATGGCATTACTGTTCAGCTTCAATATGAAAGCGCAAGGAATGCCTACTTATGACAATACCAATTTTATCAGCTTGGTAAAGCAACTTATAGAATCTGGGAAACAGACGGCTCAAATGATAAAGTCTGTAAAGTTCCTAAAAGATGCGAAGGAAAGCATTGAGAAAGTATCAAACGTGGTACAACAGTTAAGAGCTGTTCAAGAAATTGGTCAGAATAATCAGCGCCTTATCAATGTAATGCAAAATGACCTACAGGATATCCTGAACTCGCCTTACATCAAACCAGATGAAGTTAGCAGAGTTGTGGAATCGTTCGATGCCATAGTTCAAAACTCCTTGGAAACGGTTGACTTTATTGATCAAGTTTTATCAAGTGATTATCTAAAAATGAGCGATGCCGAACGTGCAGAAATCTTGAAAGAAAAAGAACTGGAATCGAAAGAAATGGTTTCGGAAATCACATTGAAAACTAAACGATACCGAGATATAATTTCTTTCCGCAAGATGCAGGATAAAATCAATAATAGGGAAACAGGATATTAATTATGACCGCGGCAATCATTTTAGGGATAGGCTTGGAATACGTTGATACCGTTTTCCAGACCATACAGAACAGCAGCTTCTCACAATATACCATTGCGGGAATGAAAACGCTTGCCGTACTGTTCTTTCTGATCAACATCCTCAAAAAATATAATGAGGGCGTTACAGATCAGGGTAGTTATACTTGGGGATTAAGTCCAGCGGAACTGATCAAAAATTTCGCGGTCGTTCTTCTGGTCATATTTTCAACACAGGTATTGGGCTTTTTTGACGGTATTCTGGTGGCCATCGAAGTACAATATCGGGGAACTGCTCCGGCTTTGTTGCCCTTGCAGATGCAGGATATTCCCATTGAGGAAGAGGTAAATATTATAAAAGCAGCCCAGGCCGCAATGTCTTTGCTTTATGAAGCTTTGGTAACACCACTTTTCGGTTTTAAGATATTTGCCTTCGTCGTGAGTACAATATTATGGATTCTCGATTTGTTCATTTACCCATTATTCCTTGCGGAACGTTTCTTCTTGTTGGGAATAATGCAGGCATTCTTCCCATTGGTCATAAGCCTTGCCGTTTTTGAAAAGTTCCGTTCGCTCGCCTATAACTTTTTCAAATTGTACGCTGCTGTTTATATGCTGGTACCTGCGTTCTTTCTGGTCAATGTATTCGTCAATGCGCTTTATACCGAGATAAATACCAATTTCTGGACGAACTTATTTGGAACTGACGTTGGTAGCGGCTTTTTTGCCCCGGTCGTACAGCTTGGTTCGGTAGGATTTATCGTCTTTCTAAAATTCAAACTTTACCGGCGCGCGACCTCATTTACCCTAAAATTATTTACTGCCTAAAACCCATACAAATGAAAACACCTTATAAAAATATTTACGCAGTCCTTAGAATTAATCGGTTCATCGTCTTGGCCGTTGTCATTTGCTCCGTTTTGTCCAGTTTCTTTGCCGTTTGGATGGTATTCAACATCAATAAAAAAGTCCTGAACAATGCCTTTGCGATCAATACCGATGGAAGTATTATTCCCCTAAAACTCGTTACCCAAAAGGAAAACTTTAAGGTGGAAGCCTTGGCCCATTTGGAACTGTTCCACAATTACTTCTACAACATTGATGCAAGCAATTATGAAAAGAACTTGGAAAAGGCACTTTGGTTGGGTAACAGTTCCGTGGACAATCTCTATCGCCAAAAGAAGGCCGATGGTGTCTATAATCGGTTACTGCAATATTCATTAGTCCAAAAGGTGGTCAGTATCGATTCCCAAGTCGAGGAAAAAAATGGAGTTTACACCTTCAAGACGGTTACCGTATTTGAAATCAATCGGGGTTCGATTATCGATACTTATGAACTGGTTTCCACCGGAAACCTGATTACGGTCGACCGAAACTTCCCCAACAATCCACACGGATTGTTGATTACGAACTATTTTGAAAAATCCCTTAAAAAACTGAACAATGAAAATTGAAAGCCCATAATGGGCATTTAAAAACCAATGATTATGAAGATAGAAAAGAACAAAATAGTCTTTGCAGCGGTGCTTGCCGTAGTATTCATTTTCCTGATTTCCTATTCCATTATGGTTATGGGCAATGATGAAAGTGAAAACGAAAACCTTAAAGAGACGTCGGTTCCCGCATTGGAAGAAGATCAAAAGGAGTACGATTCCAAACTGGATGCCATCAATGATCTTAAGGAAGTGCGGGAAACCAACGCACCAAGCATCTACGATGAAAAGCTGATCGATTCCCTCGGCTTTTACGATCCAGATTTGCCCGAACAGGAAAAGGAACGCATTGTGGATAGTATCTACTCCGCAGGGAAAATCAAGTATTCCGAAAAAAATTATCGGAATATTGGGGTTAAGAAAACTGTTGTCAAGGTCGCAAAAGTGGTTGACTCCGCTGCAATAAAAGCGGAAGAAAAAATTGCTGCAAAGGAAATGGGGCTGGAACACCAGTTGTTTTTTGCTTCCGATCCCAAGGAAAGCACTGTTTCCGTGTCCGGTTCAACGGATGCTGTAATCTATGCCGTTGTAGATGGTGACCAAGTAGTCAAGGCAAATTCGCGTTTGCGGATGCGCCTGACCAAAACCGCCACCATCAATAGCAAACGGATTCCAAAAAACACTCCAATTTACGGTTTTATCAGTTTTCAGCCCAATCGGGTTTTGATTGAGATCGAGAACATTCAACATCAACCCACAAAACTGAAAGCATTCGATCTACAGGATGGTAGCGATGGCATTTATGTGGAAAACAACTTTCGTGCAGAGGTAACCAGCGAAGTTGTAGGCGATATGGTGGATGACATAAACATTACGGGTGTACCACAAGTAAGCGGTTTCAAAAAGATATTTCAGCGCAACCACCGGAACGTAAAGGTTACCGTACTCAACAATTACAGACTAATCCTAAAGCCTAAATTATGACCCCATAATCCCGAACTGAATTCGGGACAAGTAGGGCATTTAAAAACTCACTCTTATGAAAAATTATATTTTTATCTCAATATTTCTGTGCGGTACAGCCTTCGCAAAAGCGCAAACACCTATCACACTCGATACCATTTATGCCAATGACCAAAAGAACGTGGCCTTGTTCTTCCCAGAACCCATACGTCAGGGAATTACGGGATCAGACAATTTTGTATTCACCTACAATCGCGAGAAAGAACAGTATTTTGGATTGCTCCAAGCAAAGCCGGGAATGGAAAGTAATCTGTTGGTGGTCAATAGAAATGGTTCAGTTTTTTCGTATATTGTAAGGTATAAGAAACAGCTTGATAGACTGAATTATTTTATACCGAAGTCTAAAAGCATCGGCAATGAAAAGCCTATTGTTGCTGATTCGACAAAAGTAGTTGTGTTTAAGAAGGAGTTGGGAAATGAGGTCTATTATTACCAAAAATTTTGTTCCTATTTAATTGATCGAAAGCAACGGATTGGTCGTATAAAAAAGCGAAATGAGGGCATCGTTTTAAGTATTGAAAACATTGTTTTTGATAAGGAAGAGCTTTACTTCGTAATCCAGATTGAAAATAAATCTACCTTGGATTACGATCTGAATTTCTTAAAATTATCGGTAGAGACGAGACAAAAGGGTAAAAAGAAATCATTGCAAAGTCTTTATCAAGAGCCTATTTTTAAATATAATCTGCCTACCAAAGTAGTTGAAAATGAAACCGTTAGACTGGTTTACGTGCTGCCAAAATTTTCGATAAGCAATGACCGCAGGGCGGTTTTAGAGATCAACGAAAAGAACGGGGAAAGGCACTTAAAATTAAAAATATCGCATAGATTTATCAATAACCCAAATTAACTTAGATATGAAAAGAATAGCCATTTTTTCGTTAGTAGCACTTTTTCTGTCCTGTGCTGGGAAACAAGATCTTTCGCCGAGCGAAACTTCAAAAATCGTGGTGGAAAGTTTCTACAATAAAGATAATACAACCCTAAAGAAACATACCACCCCCGAAGGTTTTGAAGGTCTAAAAATGATACAGGATTTGATGACCGCAGGCAAATCAGGGGATTCCAATTTTAAAGTTTTGGAAGAAACTTCCGATGATAAGACCGCTTGGGTAAGGTTTACAACCTCTTATGAAGAAAATCCTGAATTATTCAAACTGCTTAAGGTAGATGGTCAATGGAAGGTTACGCAGCAAGGGCCAAGGGAGAAAGGGCCGTTTTGAAATAGTTACATTTGTGGAATTACCGTTTCCTTCAACCAATGGAACGCAGCTTTTTGATCGTATTGGATTTCCGGCCGTAACAAGCCTTCCATATCACCTTCAAAAGCTGCATCGTTTTCTTTGGCTTCCATATTTAGGAGGAACTCTTTTTGTGAAGGGACTTTGCCAACGGAAAATTCCATATAAGCCTTAAAGCACTTGATAATTTCATCAATGTCGATATCTACATTTTGTCTGGAATAATCCAGATCAAACAAATCCCTTCCTTTACTTCGTTGATAGAGTGCCCTTAACTTCGTGCCCAAAAGTTCATTGATTTTATATGTTTTAATATCCGCTCTTCCCGAAAACCAGGGGTTATCTATATCAAACGAGAATTCCATTCACTTCAGTACCTTAAAATGTTCTTTGCAGTTGATCTCTATCTTGAGCCGGCGACGCTCATTTTCATATTCCGATGTAAAACGGTACAGCGCTTTTGCTCCGTGCCCCCTTTTACCTGTGTACGCCTATCTTCCTCAAAAAAAGTAATGACCTCGCCTATGCGCTTCATAATGGGTTTGATAGGGCCTTCCTTAACCTGTACAAGGTCAATATCCTCGGAATACCTTGGAGCGGGGTTGAGATAAAGTTTATGTAAGGCTGTACCACCACGGAAAGCGAGGTTCTCCCTCAAAAAATCATCGTCAAAAATTGCCACCAATGCTCGGCTAATGACTAAATCCTGTTCAACCTGTGCAAATTCTTTCCAAGGTGCGTTTTCCCGCCATTGGGCTATATAAGGTTTTGAAATCATAAGTCGCTTTCTAACTGTAGGTTGGTATCTACCTTCCATTTATTATCCACCGAACCAGGTCGTTGTTGGTTGGTCGGCTTCAATAAAACCGGATGTATTTTTTGATTTTCCAAATGTTGAAAAATTAAATTGGACAAACTATTCTCTTGATCTATTTCATCCAATAAAAAACCCAGTCGTTGGAGTGTTGCCTTATTGCCATACCAACTCAATAAATCATCAAGATCATTATGGGTAACTTCTTCCAACAATTCTTCGATGGTGGATAGCATCCGGTTCAGCCCCCCCAATTTATTTTGATAATGCACCAAGTCTGCCAAGGTCAACGCCGGACTGGAAATATGATAAATACCGGCATCTGATTTTTTGGAAAGTATATTTTTTTCCGGCCAAGCGGAAGTGGTCAAAAACCGGATATTAATGGCCGACTTTTGAATATTCAATAGTTTGGGAGTTACTGTCATTACATAATCGTGCTGGGCTTGTTGATGGCTTGCACCATAAGCTTTTGCGGCACTATAAAAACCCAAATAATAACTACGGTCTAAATAATCAAAAAGTTTATCGATATAGAGACTTATGGGTAGTTTTCCGAAATTGGAATATCTGGGAGTGAGTATTAGGTAAAAACCTTTTCTTAAATTAATGACTTTGTTCTTTTCAATTAAATGAGCCAATTCCAGCCAAATTGCATTTTTGCTCTTCGTGGTCTTTTCCAATAGTTCATCAAGGGAAAAAGAATATTCTTCCACAGACAGCAATTTATCAATATATTCCGTTACCATAACTTTAGTAATTATTAGAGCAATATATAGTTTTTAGACATAAAACTAAAATAAATACTATTAAAAGCTCAAGATAATGCGTAGTTGTGCACTAACCCACACAGTTGCTTATAGCAAAAGTTGTGCTGACGCTTTTATCTTTCGTTCAGGTTTTCGATTTAAAGATCAAATTGTCCACTTCCAAATATTTCCGTTTCATAAGACTTAAAGCAAAAGCTCCGGCAGAAGCAGTAAAAACAGAAAAATCAAAAGCTCCTTTTATTCCGGTTGAAAAGGTCATTGACAAAGCAAACAGTAAAAGTAGCAATCCGCTCAATTTTGCAAACAGTTCCGTCTTAAATCCGATTATCAAAAAAACCGCAAAAATAATTTCAGCTCCTGTGGCCAAAATTCCGATGGTGGGGACGAGTGAATTCGGGATCCAAGGATTTATCAGTTGGGTATAGCCCAGAAAATTATCCCAATTGCCCCAAACAGAAACATTTTTGCTCCATATTCCGAACCTGTCGGCCACTGCCGATAAAAATCCGAATGAAATTGCCAATCGCAAAAAGAGCTTGATTATCTTAACAGTCATATTTATATACTTAAAAATTCCATTTTTCGATCAGGTTTGGTAAAACGCATCACAACTAGGCATCATCAGAAAGGGTATCTGGCTCAATATGAATCAAAATATTCATTAATTGGGGGAGTTCATTATGCAATCTATCTTTCAGTTTATGCGCAAGGTCGTGGCCTTCTTCAACACTTATTTTTCCATTGACGGTGGCGTGTAGATCCAAATGGTACTTCATCCCTGCTTTACGGACAAAGCATTTCTCCGTTCCCAATATTCCATCTACTTTTAGTGATACGTCACAGATTTTCTCTACCAGATCATCATAAACGTGTTCGTCCATTATTTCGCCAAGTGCCGGCCTGAAAATAAGGTAGGAATTGTACAAAATAAAAGCAGATGCAAAAAGTGCCGCCCAATCATCGGCAGTTTCATAACCCTTTCCAAAGATCAATGCAATACTGATACCAATAAAAGCGGTAACTGATGTAATGGCATCGCTTCGGTGGTGCCACGCATCGGCTTTGAGCGACGAACTGTTCGTTACCGCCGCTTTTTTGGAAACATAGCGATAAGACCCTTCTTTCCAAATGATGATTACACCAAGAACAATGAGTGTCCAAGCTTTAGGGACTTTATGCGGAGTTTGTATATTGATGATACTTTCATAAGCGATAATGGTAGCAGAGGTCACCAAAAAGGCAACCACCAAAAAGGTAATCAAAGGTTCTATTCGGGTATGACCATAGGGATGGTTTTTATCTGGTGGCCTCTGTGCGTATTTTAAACCTAAAAGAACAAATGTTGAAGAAAAAATATCAGCGGTAGATTCAATGGCATCAGCTATTAAAGCGTAAGAATTTCCTAAAATACCGGCACTTCCCTTGATCAAGGCCAATAAAATATTGCCCACTATGCTAAAGTAGCTTGATTTTATTGCCGTTTCCTCGTTTGTAACACCCATTGACCGCCCGTTTTATTTAACAAATTCAGAACAATCGGGGGAAGGCTGATAGGTTCCTGCGCCTTGCTGATAAACGAGGGAGGCACCTAAATGCCCAGTGTAGCAAAGTCCGAAAAGTCCGGCAGCCAATAAAAGAAGGGAAAAAGGCCTTGCCAAGGATAAAAATCTCTTGGGCATAAATCGAAAGCCTATTATCAATGCCAATGCAACGGAATACGTGATAAGGCTAGCATAACCCCACCATTGGTGTTCTTGAAGCACCTCGGGATCACATATTTTCCTTACTTCAATGTCGTACGCCAATTCCCCGGTATAAATGGTAATCCAGCCACTCAACACTCCAATAAACAACATTACAATGGTCGTTTGACCTAAAAAAAGTTTATGACCATCATTTGAGAAAAAAGGCTTCAATAGTGCTGCTATTGAAGCCAATAATAGGGTAACAATAGGCAAATGGACGAGAAAAGAATGCCATAATTCTTCCCTCCATATTGAAGGAATTTCTGCCATTAAAATCAGTTTAAGACTTTAACAGAAATAGGCACGAGCTTATTACCCTTTTTTTCAACGGTAACCTCTACTTTGCCATCTTCTTTTAAACTGTCGAAGGTAGTGGTGCTACCATCTTTGGTTAGGGTCGTTTCATCGGTAAAATAGAGTTCCAACAATTTATCATCTGAAGTCCTAACATAAATTTCTTTCTCTCCCGGCTCTACTGTTTCGGCAACACCTTGATAAGTACCTGAATCCACTATGTCGGTTTTCTTGTTTTCTCCGCAGGAATTCAATAAAAATAGGCAGCCGAATAGTGCGGTTAAAATTAATTTTTTCATCTTTTTTGAATTTTTAGTTTTTCAAAGTTACTAAAATATCGTTCAAATGCTTATCAATATTGATAATTGATTGATGAATTTATAGAACCATCAAATAATAATCACAGAAGACAAGTGTAAGAAATATATTACATTTAAGGTTTTTTTAGAATCTTCAAAATAATTTATAAAAAACTCGGTTATCTTACGTATGAAAAATTGGTTATTAAGTATAAGTTTTGGTTTGCTTTCTTGTTTTTACTCAAATGCCCAGGATATTTTTGGAAAGTGGGAAACATACAATCGTCACACCGGCGAAGTTCGCTCTATAGTAGAGGTCTTTCAAAAAAACGGAAAAGTATATGGCAAGGTTTTACGGATTATGGATAAAGAAGACCGCGATAACCTTTGCACCGAATGTGAAGGAGACGACAAAAACAAGAAAATAGAAGGCCTTGTTTTAATGAAAAATTATGAGAAGGACGGAGAAGAATATGTTGATGGGACAATTACCAATCCGAATGACGGAAAAGTTTACCGGTCAAAAATATGGCTCGATGAAAATGACCCCAATATTTTGAACGTTCGGGGCTACATTGGCTTTTTCTATAAAACAATGGAATGGGAACGGATGACGGAGTAGAAATGATGCATAACTTCATTTTTCAAATATCGACCTCGCCTCCTCATAAACCCGCTCAAAATTAGTTTCTAAATCAACTTGGGTAAATTGCTTTGATTCCTCGGGAAGCTCTCGCTGAATCTGCTGCAATTTAAACTGCACTTTTTTATCCTTCCCATCGGCATAGGTTATAAACTCGCCCTGTTTCAAGCGAAAGAATACATCTGCCCGGATTTTAGGGATTTCCTTTTCCCCTGTGGTTATGCGGGTATCAAAATCAAGGTTATGCCCACGGCTCACGCTTTTGGTAGGATCCTTTATAATCTCAAAAAAGCGTTCGTAATATTTGGCGGTGTCCGGGTCATTTACCTTACCGAAAAACTGGTAGGAAAGGTTGCTCAAGATCGCCTTGCTTGCCTTATCGCCGTACATCATATCGTTCTGTATCTTGTCCTGCATCACGTAGATGGTGGCAATGTCATAACTCCGCAAAGTTGCCGGAATCCGGTGCATATTCAATAGCCGTATGGTCGGGGCTTCTTCCATCAACAGAAACGATGGTTTGGAATTGCGCACACTCATTTGTTTGGTGATCGTATGGATTATTGTTGCAATGACGGGCGAATAGGAGGTTTCAAATTTTGGATTGTTCACAATCGAAATTACCGCAGGGTTATCTTCATTATTGATGTTGAGCGGCACTTCGTCTGCGGATAATGCCATAAAGATACGTTGGGTGCTTATCCGTTTTAGTGCATTGGCCAAGGTGCTTTTTACACCGGCGGTCTGCCGTTCGGAATCCTTTCCGCTTATAAAAGCGTCCGCCATTGCCCGTACTGTTGTGTTGGTTTCCAAAAACTGGATGAGACTGTCCGTGTCCAGATACTGATAAATGGCGATCAGATGCGGCAGGGTACAGAATTTTGGATAAGAGGTTTTTAGCTTCCAGATCAGTCCACCAATCAATCCTTCCGCAGCATCATTGAAAAATTTGGTCGTTCCCGAAGTTCCGGACTCCCTTTGCTCCAACAAGTTCTCGATCAGCACCCGGGAAACCTCGTTTACGCTTTCCTCGTTCTCTAAATACCGTGGGGCAATAGGATTGACCCTATGTATAATTTTATCAAAGGAAATCACTTTAAAAGGGATGTCACTATCCTTGAAAAGCGGATAAGCCATTTCCGTCAACTCAAAATCTTTGTAGTCGTGAATGATCCCGCAAAAGCCCTCTTTTTGGAAATGTTTCAGGAAACCATAAACTACGCTCTCGGTCTTGCCACTTCCGGCAGATCCTATGATGGATGCTCCACGTTTTACATTTTCCAATGTAAAACTTTCCTTGCTCGTTGCAAAGCTTACACGATACTTGCTCTCGGCACTTTTTGGCTCGTCCGTTTTGTGCAAAAAAACGTACAGTCCCGTATTAATTAGCATCAGCGGGCAAACCAGAATCAATGAAATCAAAATCAGTTCATTGTTGCTCGATTGGTAAAACACCAGAACCCCAAGTAAAATCACGTTTAAAATAAAGGCATAACGCGTCAACCTGTACAGCATATAAAATAGCGTACTTGTTAAACCAATGATTGCGAGTACCGTTGTAAGGTTGTCCAGTTGCATAACTAAGATTTAGATTCCGATGGAACTTGATTTGATGGCCACATCCAAACCCTTGCGCAGCTTATTGAAAACCTTTAGGGCAAGCTGTGCTTGATTGGTCGGGATACTTGGCATTATCGGGATACCCGTTTCCCGCATCAACTTAAAAGCAATCGCTTTTTCATTGGTGGGCAGTTTCATCAACGAGGCAAAATAGATTTTTGGGTTTTTAATAAAATCCTTCCTCGCCTTGTAGGTTTCTGCGAAGTTTCTTTGGTAGCCAAACGTCCTGTCAAAGGTCTTTTCGGCATTTTCAAAAAACTTGTCCCGGTCGAAACCCCGTTTGACTTTCTTACCGTTCATCTCGACATCGGAGGCTTTGTATTTGCTCCCGGGCGAAAGACTGAACGAATTGGAAGCGTCTTTCCGGCTCACGACGATGTGGATATGACTTTGGTTTCCGGCCTTGGGCATTCCCTGGACGATCCGTTTGCCATCCTGTTGGTGTGGCGCTTGGCGTTCCAGTTTTGCGATTTCTTTTTCTCGTTTCCTAACACTTCCTTCCATCGAGCCGCTTTCAATACTTCGGATCTCGTTTTTCAGCTGAAGTATTTTGGTGGCAAAGGGTTGGTTTTCCTTGATCTGTTTGTCGGTTCCCTTAAAGGTTCGTTGGTGTTCAATTTTTGCATAATATTTTATATCATCGATATTGACTGGCCGCCCATTGATTTTCCGGTTGAATGATGCTACATAATCTTTCATCAGCTCACGGGTGTACTTTTTTAAATCTTCGCTGCTGTTCTGCAATCTGTTTAATTCATACTTCGACGGACTGACCGTAATTGAATAAAATTTAGGTTCTTTCTTTTTTAATTTTGCACCGTTTCCATCAATATCTTTTACCACTTCTTCCGCTGAAAACTCATCGCCATATTGATTGAAAAAGTGTTCCATCTCTTCCTGTTCCAGACCTTGATTTTCCTTTTCCAAATAGCCCACAAAATCGCCTGAACTTTGTGAATAATTTCCTCCTAATTTTTGGGGTGTGATCGTGATATACATAGCTCAAAAATTTATAGTTCTTTACTTTGGTTTTGCTTTTCTCGGAAACGTACTTCCTTCTTTTCTTCCACAAATTTCTTCTCTAAGATCAAGGGTTTCTTTTTGGGTACTTCGGTCTGAAAAAGGGATTCGATCATCGCCACGGTGGGTTTGGTTTGGGTCTTTTCCATATCCCTCATTATGGCGATTACCGCATTGATCCGTTTCTTTAAATTTGCCTCGATCGTCCTTCCGGTCGGGCCCAGTTTTTCCCGTGGGGATATTTCGTTGTAGAAGAAAAAATCGAGCATCACAGCCATTGCCTCGGTGTGTGATTTGAAGTGTGCTCTTGAAAATTGCTGGAAACGCTTGGCGGTTTCCTTTTTGAATCTAATGCCTATAAATGAGTCCATAATTCGCCGATTTGTCGCAAATCCTTCCCTAAAAATGGGCGCTCACAGGGCGTTTGTCGCAAATTGTAGAAATCTAAATAATCGAATAATTTTTAAGTATTTAAAAATCAGATTATTAACAAGGAAAAGGAGTACTTAACATCGCATCGCGTGTTACCCTCTTGCTACTCCTTTTCGTTCGCCACGGGCGAACAAAAATTTCGTACAATCTGGCTAAAAGCCAATTGCCAATTTCAGGGAAAAAATTTCCCGTTATGTGATTTTTCGATGGGCAGGGTTATCGGCGAAAGTCAAAAAATGGATACCCCTGCGTAAAATTGAATGCTGAATTTCAGCGAAATAAAGATAGGTATTTTTCAACTTATGGGATATAATTTTCTTAAAAAATAGCTTCTTTTTTTAGAAAAAGTATTAAATTTAAACAGTAGACCTTTCAAGGTCTAAAGAACAAAGGGAAAATTCAGGTAACAGCGAATTTTCCCTTTTTAGTTATTATATGTACCCCTGAAATTTCAAAGGTTTTTCCATTCCTATTTAGACAATTTCAAATATTAAACACATAGGTATAACTGTACAGATTCCGTAGTGCTTCCTCTTCGATCATCACATCAAAATTGGTGCAATGTTCTTTGGCATATTTTCGGATATCATCTCCAAATTTATGCTCAACGTCCTTTTTTGAACTTTTTAAAAGGCGCTCTTGGGCTTCCCCGTTCAGGTCTGAAAAATTTAGATAGATCATAATTTTTAGGTTTTGAAGGGTTAGTATTCGCTCGGTAACATCAACGTATTATCCACAAAAAATAACCTTAATTCATCAAGTGGAAAATCCGTTACATTGTATCGGTGGGTTTCAAAAATATTTCCATTGCCATCACTATAAATTATCTCGGCTTCATAGCCTGAATAATCCTGTTTTTCCTTGGGCAACCTTTTAAAGTCGATGGTTACAAAATAGCTTTTGCCCATCAAGGTTTTGGCAAATGCGGAGGTATCGGTTATCAGCCAAAAGCATTCCGCAGCTTCCGCCAAATATTTCAGTCCGTTGGTGTATCGGGTTCTTAATAATGGGATTTGAAACACGGTTTCTGAACCGTGAAAATGTTGTAATCCCTCTTTGATTTCGTTAACTTGTGCTTTCATTGTTATCTAATTTTAATTAATGGATAATGAAAAAGAGGGCGAAACTTTAGACGGAAACGCCCTCTTTATTTTTAAATTAATCGGCTTAACTATTGCCGTCCTTAGTACCTAACAAAAGAATTTCATTGGCTTCCACTTCGGTAACATATCTTTTGATACCGTCCTTGTCCTCGTAGCTTCGGGATTTCAGTTTTCCCGTTACCCCGATTTCTTTGCCCTTTCCGGCATATTTCTCGATGATTTCGGCAGTTTTGCCCCAGGCTACTATCGTGTGCCATTCGGTATTTTGGATTTTTTCGCCCTCGCTGTTTTTGTAATACTCATTTGTGGCGAGTGAAAGACGGGCTACCTTTTTACCGCTTTCAAGGTTCGTAATGGTTGGCTCCTGTCCAACGTTTCCGATCAACTGTACGTGATTTTTTAAAGTACTCATAATAAAAGATTTAAAGATTAATTGAAATGCTACCCGAGACCCATTCGGATAGTTTACGTTTATGTTTTTTTGAAGTGATTTACTTATTATATCCAGAGCGTTTTCCTTTTTTTGTTTTTTTAGTCCCGCTTCCTTTTTGATGTTTTTGTAAGATTTCATACTATTCAGTTTAGATTTACTTCCCATAGAGCCGTCCGCTGTTACCTTTTTTTGTTGCTGATACATTTTCAATATTTGGAATTAATAAGGACTTATAAAAGGGAGGTACGACCGGTTATGCAGTCCGTTTAACTTCCAAATGTTGGTATTTTGCTTACAAAAAAACGGTTGGGACAGCGGCGGTGCGGGAGTAGGTCTAAATGCCTTTTGTGAAGTACAAAAACATAGGAGGCGGGACTAAATTATAAATGGAATTCCGATGAAAAGCGGACTCCGTTCACGGTTTCGTATTGGAATGGAGTGCGCTTCCCGGCAGCGCGGGAAGGGCAAACGGAACGGAAAGTAGCAATCGGGGACGGTGTCCAAGACCTTTGTAGGGAAGCGCTTTGCCCGGAATGTAGCTTTTCGCGGAATGGAGCGGCAATGTGCTGACCGGCTTATGAAAACAGTTTATCCTTTGAAGTAGGATTTAAAGCGGACTTGACTTCAAAGATGTAGATGGGAATGGAGTTTGGCCGCTTCCCGACCTTTCTCGGGAATGGGCGGGCAAGTGGAATGGAAATCGAAAGCTTTGGAGTTGTGTCCAAGACCTTTTTAATGAAGCGCTTTTCCCGAAATGAAGCTTTTTCTGCGGAATGCAGGGGAATGGCTGAATAAGGTAAGAAACATAGCATTCATTCCAATTCATTAACTAATGAAGATTTAAGGTCTATCAGTTAATAGATTTTTAAGATATTTGTTAATCAAAATATAATAAAAATCAAAACTATATATGAATATATTTAAGAAAAAATTAGAAGACACATCTCCAAAGGAATTAAATTTTGAACCGATAGAATTATTTCAAGATTTGTTTCATAAGGAGGGATACGCGTATTTAAGAGGAATACAGGAAGAGGTATTAAATTCTTGGCATAGCATAAGGGGTCAACGAGATGTTTTGTGCAAAATGAATACAGGGTCTGGAAAAACTCTGGTAAGCCTATTGATGCTGTACTCAAAAATGATTGAAGGAGTTGGTCCAAGTTTGTATCTATGTCCAGACAAACAATTATTAGAACAGGCAAAGTTGCAAGCGGATTTATATGGGATATCTGTCTGTGAAATTGAATATCACGGGCAAAGAAGTGTTTTTCCGGATGATTTTTTAAACTCAAAAGCCATCTTATTATGCACATTCCAAAAATTGTTCAATTCACGTTCCATTTTTGAAAGGGATAATATTGACGTTGGTTCAATCGTCCTTGATGATGCCCACGTCTGTCTTGACAAAGCTAGAGAAGCAACTACATTAAATATACCCTTCAAACACGACTTGGCAGATAGGTTACTGAAGTTATTCGAAGAAGAACTGAAATACCAAGCCCCAGGAACTTATCACAGACTAATTCAAGGTGATCCGTATGCGAAAATACTCAAAGTCCCTTATTGGGCTTGGTTAACTCGTATTAACGAGTTAATAAAACTAATAGGCAGTTTTAGTGAAGACAGAGAACTTATGTTCAAATGGGGTTTAATAGCTGACGACTTGAAATCTTACGATTGTTATGTCGGGCCCAAAGGAATTGAGATAGCACCATCCTATGTGCCATTTCATAATATTAGAGCTTTTAATGAGGCCAAACATAGATATATTTTATCTGCTACATTTGAAGATCAGATTGATTTAATTAAAGATTTAGGTATTAATATTAATAGTATAAAGAATGCCTTGATCCCTAAAGATCGTAAAGACGTTGGGCAAAGATTGATCCTTGCTCCTCAAAGATTTGATTCAAGAATAACAGATAAGCAGATTATGACATTGGCCAAAGAATATTCTGAATCTGGTATAAATGTAATGGTACTAACACCTTCCTCTAATAGGGCGACTAAATGGGAAGATTTTGGTGCAGAAATAATTAATAATGATAATATAAATGAAGACATCGCCAAATTAAGAACTGAGAAAGGATTATTCTATGTTTTAGTTAATCGCTACGATGGGGTTGACTTGAATGGAGATATGTGCCGAGTTTTAATATTAGATGGTTACCCATCATTCAGTTCTTATGAACAACTTTATGCGGAATTACGCTTGGAATCTGTCAAGGCTTCTTTGAAAGCGCAGATAATAGAACAAGGACTTGGTAGAGCTGTAAGATCAGGCAGCGATTATTGTACGGTTTATTTAATGGGTAAAGATTTACTGCAATTTGTGGGTAACAAATCAAACTTGCAATATTTCACACCAGTAACCCGAAAACAACTGAAACTTGGACTATCACTTCTAGATGATGAATCTACTGATAACTCTCTTCAGACTATTAGGGATACCGCAAACTTATGCTTAGTTCAAGATATGAGCTGGAGGGAATATCATTCAGAAATACTGTCAAAAGTGGATGTTGAAAAAACTGACGAACGAATCATAAAAAATCTAGAGGTTGCAGATTCTGAATCACAAGCAATCGAAAATTACAGAAGAAGGGATTTTGAAGGTGCATCGAAGCTAATATTAGATAAAATAGTTGATACGGTTGAATTGACCGACAAGCAGAAGGGCTGGTATTTTGAAAAAGCAGCTAATTATCTTCACTTAGATAATGCACCAAAATCAAATGACCTTCAAATTAAAGCAGCACAAACAACTTCCCATATGCTGCAATCAAAAAATGGACATAGTTATACGAAAATTATGGCTAGTGAAGAGCAGGCATCTCAAGTTTTAAATTTTATCAAGCAATTTGAGACTTCCCAAGACTTTAAAATGTATTTTGAAACCTTATTGGAAAATCTTCAATTTAGTCAAGATATACCTCATACGAAATTTGAGAATGCTTTTGCTGAAATAGGTAGGCTTATAGGTTTTTACACTCAGGAACCTGAAGCGGAATTTGGAAATGGCCCTGATGTACTATGGGTGATGACTGGAAATCATTACCTCGTTTTAGAAGCCAAGTCTAGAGCCATACACGATGAAATCACCAGAGATAATATTAATCAATTGTTAGGTTCAGGTGAATGGTTCAAAAAACTCTATGGGGGTGCTGCAAATTTTAATTTGGTTACCATTCAACCTCCAAATATAAAAGGATGGAATGTAAATACAAGTGAAAATACACGAGTGATTGATGAAGAATCATTAAATTTATTAAAAGATAATCTTAGAAGATTTGTTGATGGAATCAATAATTCAGGTTTCACGGCAACTAGTACTAAAGAAATAGCTAACTTATTGGGCATACACAATTTAACGACAAACGGTTTTTTGAAAAGTTTCTTAAAACCTGTAATTTCTAAAAAAGGATAATCTTTTAAAATATAGGTGGTCGAGTGGTCTAAGGCACCTGATTGAAGATCAGGCGTACGGGAAACTGTACCGGGAGTTCGAATCTTCCTCTATCCGCAAATACGTAAGTATTATAGCCCGCAGCTTCTGTTGCGGGCTTGTTGGTTAAATCAAGACCTTGAAATGAAACACTTTTTTTGAATACAGCTTTTCCAACAACGTAAGAGAGGAATTAAGTGTAATTTGTGTACCAATGAGTAGACACAACCTGATATTTAAAAATTAAATAGCTTCAGATAAATAAAGTACAGCAAACGTAAGAACAACCATAGTTAAAATCCATAGGATTACATAGACGCTTATTCTTGTATTAAAATATGATATTTCATCATCAAATTCAGAGTCATTTTTCAAAATTCGCTCAATGTCCGATTTTTCCATTATATCTAGGTTTTTTGACTTAACATTTTGATAGTGTTTTTTTATTCTATCCCTCATCGTGATAACCGACCAAATTGTGTAAATAAGATATATTACGGATATTCCTATAAAAGCGAAGAAAAGCACAGTAGTATCTTTGGTGAAAATCTGTTCAAAATCTTTTTTAATTAGGGTTCTAATTACGTAAACAGACATAAAAAAGGATATGTAGAGAAAATTACTTTTTTGATAGTTTGTTCTTAATTCTTGAAGGCTACTCCTTATTTCTTTTAAAATATCAGCTAATTCATCATTGATTTTTGATCTAACTTTGAGATATTGTGAAACATTTTCTTTGAGGTAAATTTTGTGTCCTGAGAGAATAGAGCTAAATACTGAATCATTTAAAATTATGTTGTTTGCGGTAATATGTAGGGAAATAATGTTTTTCGATATGCCTAGTTTATCTGCAATATTGGCACTATCATCAAAAATCCAATTGTTAATTTTTGAATATATGTCGTATTTCTCTGTTAGATCCTTCGCAGGTATCTTTCCTTGAAAAAATTTATAACCTTTTAACTGGTAGAATAAATTCTCCCCCTGCAAATAGGTAACATCAAATAGGCTCGTAATTGAAAATAGATTACTTAAATTCGTAAGACGGGACTGTAAAAAAGGACAACTCACTTTTTTCTCTGAAACTCTAAAATCACTCCCTATGTATGGATATTCGTTATTTTGATCAAAGTTCGAATATTCAGGATATGCTTTTAAATTTTTGTTTACAGAGGTTGAATCATTTACTCTAATACGCTTTGAATACAAATAAGCTTGTTTGTTTTCAATTATATTGAAATTGACAAAACCATTCCTTTTTATATCACTAGAAGTTGTCTTTAACAGTTCAATGGCCGATCTAGATTGAACCCACTCGTTAAAAGCTTTTTCGCAATATACATTTCTATTAGCCTTCCTTGTATTTTTGTAAATTTCTAATTTTATTGATAATTTATCATCTGGAAGAAGTTGAAGCCCATTATACTCACTAACAAAACTATGATCTATAGAATTCGAACAGGTCAATAAATTTTCATCCTCATTTAGAGTAATTGTCAAGCTCCATTCATCAGAAATATCATTAAAAAAGTTATTTAATTTTCCTTCATTTCTTAATGATGTTTTTTTCTTGACAATTCCTGAAATGATAGTCTTTTCATAGCGATCATCACAAACAAGATTGTCTCCATTGGAAAAAATAAAACCTACTATTTCTGAAATGTTATTCATCTTCATTTCTCAAAAACTCTTTATAAACATCTTCATTTTCTGTTAAAATCTGTAAATACATTTGTCCACTGCTAGTTTTACCCGAGCGTAATGTTTTTCTGAAATGAGGCACGTCTGTTTTTAAGTACAGATCAATTGCATCAGATACTTTGACCCTAGTGGACATTCTTTTTTTAATGTGTTTTTTTGAAATATCAAATGCTTTATCAAAACCTAAACTGGATGGTAAAGATCTAATTTTAGCAACCAAGGGATCAATTTTTAAATTTTCATCCTCAGGTTCATAATTTGAGAAAAGAGTTTCTATAAAATCTTCTATTTCAAATATATCCTTCCTGCGATAGTAGCCAACGAAGCTGTTTCTGAGAATACGATAATCAGCTGGATGTTTCTTCTTAATTCCGCTAAAAACACGGGTGTCAAAAAAATCCATAGATTTTTCTGTATTAAAAGCATCTGTATGTTTAGCTTCAAGCTCTAAAAATTCTCTCCACCAATATTTAGATAAGTTAGCATCCAAGACATCGACTTCATCTGCAACAATTCCATCTTTCAAATGTATCAACGCTGCTTTAAAAATCTTTTTATCCCAAGGCAATCCACTACGAATCGTAAGAGAATTTTCATCAAGAAATTCATTATGATCGGCCTTACAAATAATAATATTTTCCTTTCCATCTATTTCAATATATGCTTGGAACAAACTGCCCTTTAAAATATCTACTTTTAATTTCTTATTGTCAAGCTGTTGTTGGGCATCTTTTTCTTTATTTAAGAGGCGCTGGGCAGCCAAATTAATTGATTTTTTCCGGTTGTTATCTGTAACGATATCATCTAAAACATTTCTTACCTCTGATTTTGAACTAGAAAATATATACTGTCTTTTTCTGGGGCTATCCGTTATTTCCTTAAATAGTTTGTCTGTATATTCCTTTAAGGAGTCGCTATGTGTAATGTTAATATCTCTTATTGAAGAGTCTCTATGATTTATATGGTTAAGGGAAGCATATTTTATAGTCATAAATAAAAAATTTTGTTAAAGATATTAATATTACGGAAAATCAATTCTTTTCTTCAAAATTATCTTGATAATTACAAATAGTCATTCACTTTTATCAATGGTATTTTACGAGTTTACCATTGATTATAAGCAAACTTTACCACTTATATTTTTATTTAGATTTAAAACCATAAACGAAAATTTACATTTGCGTAGTAAGCTTTCCTATTTTAAGGATATAAAATGACTTAACACAGAAAATTATGGCTCAATAAAAAACCAAAATCAGCAAAGGATTAGACCAGAAAAAATAAGAGCGCCGACTGGATTAGAACCTAAAAGGTGTTTTCCAAACCGGATTATTGATAAAGTACCCTTGTTTCGGCCTTGTCCGTGGTGTTTAATTTACTCCGTAACGAACGCATATCCGATGACACTTTTTGTTCGATGACCCTAGCATATATCTGTGTTGTAGAAAGCTTGGTATGCCCCAACAGTTTTGATACGGTCTCAATGGGCACGCCATTGGAAAGGGTAACGGTAGTGGCAAACGTATGTCTGGCCGCGTGGAACGTAAGCTTTTTATTGATTTTTAGGATTGTCGCTATTTCCTTCAAATATTTATTGATCTTTTGATTGGAAAATACCGGCAGCAGTTGTTCCTGTTTGTTTTCGGTATCTTGGTCATACCTTTTTAATATATCAAGGGCTTTATCCAAAAGCGGGATTTTAACCGCTTCATCGTTCTTTTCCCTTTTTGTAAATATCCAGTAATCCCCATCGATGCCTCTTACGATATGGTCGTCGCAGAGCAATTTCACGTCGATATAAGATAATCCCGTGTAACAGGCAAAAACAAAAACGTCCCTCGTTTTTCGGTGCATCCCTTTTGAAAGCTGACCGGATTCCAAGACTTCAAGTTCCGATTGTGATAAAAATGCCCGTTGGTGTTTTGTGAACTTAAGTGAGAACCTGACAAAAGGGTCTTTCTCGACCCATTCCAACCGAAGGGCAAGGTTCATCATCTTTTTCAAACGTTCCAAATGTTTCATAACCCCGTTGTTCTTTAAGGGCTGGGAACGGTTTATGGATTTTCCGGTGCGTAGGAACTGTTCAAAGTCAATGATGAATTTGTACGACAGCTGTTTCAGAAAAACGTCATTGGTCTTTAGTTTGCGCTTCAAATACCGTTTAATATAGCGTTCCGTTGTGAAATAATTTTTCAACGTGCCGGGCTTGAGTACTGAAACCATATTCTCATTATGGTAGGTAACCAGTTGAAGCAGCGTTTTGTGCTGTTCATCTTCCCCGAGATAACGGGCTTTGATAGCTTGGGCGGTAACGTATTTGGATTCGCCCAGAAGCTGTTTGTGGCATTCCAGTAAATCGGAATAGACCTGGTCTAAATAGACATTGAGGGCTTTCCCCTCAGAAGTTCTCGAATTTGCCCTCTTGGAACGGGTATCCCAATAGGTAACCGATGTGGATCGTTTTAAACTGATCTCGGCACGTTTCCCATCTACCGTAATACGGCCATAAATGGGTGCCAAATCATCTTTTTTCTTGGCCATACTCAGCCAAAAATGAATACTAAAAGTCTTTGAAGTCTGCATAAACTCTCGCTTTAAGTGAATAATCGATTTGTTTACGAAAGTCAAATCGCTGCGAAAGTCAAATCTATTGAATTACCAATGTAGTGAAAATTCTGGTAACAATTTAGGTAACCGAATAGGTAACCTTTGAATTGATATTATAGCCAATCTTATGATTTCAAGAAAAATGAAAATCCTTGATTTTCATAAGATTAGCTATATTTTGGTGTCTATTGACACCGTAATTGTCGGGGTGGCAGGATTCGAACCTGCGACCTCCTGCTCCCAAAGCAAATATTTTTTATAATAAAAACAATACCTTAAAGGGTTTTATTTAATATTTCGTAAACTTATCGTAAACATTATAAAGCAAAAATACTAAGCGATGTTAAATAAAAAATGAACATAAATCCAAAAAGTAGCAAAAAGAAAACGAATAAATTTTTTAATTTCATAATAATTTTAAGTTGGTTAGATTATTATAGAATCAAAAATAATACCATAACAAATCATATTTTACCAACTTCAACCTTAAGCCAATTAACTAGATCACGGTAATTTTGCTCGCTGAATTTGTTGCTTAATTAAAAAACATCCTTTTAAAATCGTTGTCATCGATTTCTGCTGGGATTAGATAAGGTCGCAATTCTAAAGCACCGCATATTTTTAAGAAATTAATCAAGCTTATTTCTGTTTTTCGGTTGAAGTTTTGGCTTAGGGTTCCTTCAGGAATACCTGTAAGTTTTGAAAGGCGGTAAAAAGAAACCCCGCGTTCTTCCATTGCGTTTTTAATATGTTTTATTAATATGTCCATTGCTACATTTGCGGAATTGTCGTAATTTGCCATCGATTAATGTTATTTTTAATATTAATTATTCAACATTTAAAAGCCCTCTTAATTGAGGGCTTTTATCATTTTAAAATTTAACTAATCTTCTTTTTACTAATTTTTTTGCTCCAGTATTTCTATCATAAGCAGTATCATATTTAAAAAGAACTTCTTCATAATCGTTTAATTTTTCTTTTTTTACTACTTTATTTTGAACATCTTGCATTTGACGTTCTGCAAGTTCAACTATTTCTTTTTTATCGATAGGCAAAAGCGTTTCCGGGTCAATTTCTACAACTTTAATATTGCTTGTGCTTTTTATATAATTGTTAGCAAATTTCTCCGCTGATTCTAAGCTTTCAGCATTGAAGTCGTAGTTTACGTTGTTTAAAATTTCAGTGTTGTAAGTTGCTCTAAAAGTCTTCATAATGTTTAATTTTAATTGTTATACTAATTATTCAACACTTCAAAGATATAATTTACTTTCATATATGAAAGTAAAAATATAAACTTTAACATTTTAAAACTCAAACTTTAACATTTAAGCATAAAAAAACCACCCTTATAGAGTGGTCTCAGTTGTTAAGCATTACTTAATAACTCAAAACCAAAAAATTGTATAAGTAAGCGCTAAGCCAGCGGAAGGCTGAAAACTGAAATTGCTACCTAAACCATAACCAACATACGCGGAAATCCCTAAACGTTTTCTTCTTTCGGTAAACGTTCCGCCGTCTAAACCTGTAATTGAAACGTGCGGGTTTGAACTTGTCGCTTCAAATTTGTATTCTGTTGAAAAGAAGTTTTTTCGTTTTTCGCCAATACCGAAACTTATTAGAGTTGGTATGTAAAGGCTATCGATTTTAATTCCTACTTGTGAAGCTTTACCGTATATAGAGTAAAACTTGTCATTTTTTGACCATTCTCGAATAAAATCAAATTCAATAGGCTCATCAAAATCTATCTGAATATCTTCTAGCTTGGTTTCGGTTGTGATGTTTCCGGCTGCATCTATCGTTTTAAATTCGCTCACGAGCTTCTTTAATTGTTGCGTGCTATCTACTTGTTTAGAAAGCAACACCTGAAGAACATCGTTATTTTTAGATAGTTTATTATTCGAGCCTTTCAAAGCGGATTTTTCAGCAACTAATTGACCGTTTTTATTTTTGTAATAATCGATTGAATCATTGAGGAAAGTCTGAATGCTTTCCTTTTCGTTTTCTGCGGTTTTACGACTTCCGCATTCTTCAAGCCATAGAAATACAAAAAATGCAACTGCAATCATTAAAATAAATGATCGGTTTTTTTTGATATAATCTATAGCTTTTTTCATAATTATCTATTTGAAGGCAAAACTTCTTTTTTGCCGTTGTTAGAATTGTAGAATTCGTATTCAGGAATAGCATCAAAGCACGGGCATTCTTTTATGCGCTCCCAACTTTCAATTACTCCGGAACCATCTTTGTCATCTGAAAAATCACGATGCCCCAAGACCATTAAATCCTGATAAATATCTTTTCCGTTTTCCTGAAGCCAGTTAATTGCTTCAATAATGCAGCTTTCAATTGCTACCTTTTGCGCAGAAGTTCGCGTATCTTCAGCGATGTATTTGCCTTTTTTGTATTGCTCGTAATTTACACCTCCGACGTAGCTTATATGAATACATTCGGTATTATAACCAGCCACGCCATTAGTAACGCGAGAAAACGGGTACATTTCTTTAATGGTTCCATCCGGTTCAATAATTCTATGATAACCACCGGTACGCCAGCCACGACCGCCTTTACTTTTTGGACGTGTGAAATAGTTTTGAACACCGGCTGCATTTGTCCATCCAGCGGTGCAATGAATTACGATGTATTTTATTTGGCTAGCTTCCATAATCTTTTTTAGATTTTAATTTTTCCCGAAGTATTCTATTTTCATTCTTCAGTTCAGCAACCATTTGTTTAAGCTGATTGTTTTCAGTCATTAATTGTGATATATCTCGATGCAGTTTACCGTTATCTTCTTGTAACAGTCGCATTGTTTTTCGTTGCTCTCTATTCTCTAGCTTTATATCTTCAATCTCTTTTTTAATACCGCTGGCCATTCCATCATAAACTTCTTTAAAAGTTTGCAATGCGTTAGCTTCTTCTTTCTTTTCGTTTATTTTTTTTAGTTTTCTACCACCAAAAAAAGCAAATACCGATGCTATTGCACCGCTGATTAACTGCCAGTTATCTAGTATTATTTTTGTCATTTTTTAAAAAATCATTACCCCAATTAAACTCCAAATACGAAAACCAAAACCAATGTAATCAATACCGGCAATGCAATTGTTGCAAAGTAATCTTTAGGGTCTGGCGTGCCTTTTTGCATTAATCCATCAAAAATTGTTTCCTTTCCCCATCCTGCTAGAAAAACAGGAACTAAAACAACTGGAAATTCTCTCCAAGCGTTATACCAATGTTCGCCCGTTGTGATCTCGCAAACAATTAAGAATAATACTATTGCTATTGCGTAAATTACTAGCCCTGCTGCGATGTGTTTATTTTTGTCTTGTTTCATTTTGTGTGTTTTTGAATTAGCGATTTTAATCCTAAAGTCAAAATATCAATCAAATCATCTTGCGCGCGCATAATCAGTAAGCCTACTGCTATAATTACGCCTGATTGCCATAACTCAACATCTTGCTTTAGATCAAAAAAATATCTTCCTGTCATTAAGACAACACCTATAACCGCTATTGCTATTCCTATAATTGTTGTAAATGGGTTTTTCTTAAAATTTTCCATATCTATTAATTTATAATTTTTGTTATTTCAAAATATATTTGATACTGAACCCCGCTTTCAAACTCTCCATAAATATCTCCCGTAGAGGATTCTATCTGAAAAACTCCTGATTGAAAATCATCTATATGAGATACCACACTTCTATTTCCATCTGGTATATATCCCGTAGGTAGATTGCAAATTATACCGTCTCCTGTTGCTGATCCTGTATAGAAACCTTTTACAATTAGTCTATTGCCTATTGTTTTGCATTCTATTGTTCCAGACGTTGTATTTGTTGCGTTCAAAGTAACGCTCTGCCACCCGCTATCGCCTTGAACTTGCCCTAACGTAGCTAGTTCATTGTCTTCGGTTGCGTCTTCTGCTTCAACTTTTCCGTAAAATGTACCCGCTAAAAATGTTGAAGGTACTCCGTTATTCCCTTCGTATAGCTTAAGTTTGCTTGTGAATCCAGTTCCTTGTTTTGTGCTAAATACTAATCCATAACCGATTAATCCTTGAATTGAGTTTTTTCCGTCTAAAAATTCGTGTCCAAACTCTATAAAACCATCTTTAACAAATGTGGTGTTTGTAGTCCCTATAAAAACAGGTTGCTCAAATTCATTTACCCCAGTAAAGGTGTTGTTTCCGTCTATTTGAGCATAATCACCTAAAGAACCCCAATATAAATTATTAGGACTACTTCCCGTTGTCATTAAAACTTCACCTGAATTACCTAAACTATTCCCGTCAACTAGCATTGTAGACCCATTCTCGTTAAATCTTAAGCTCCCGCCTTCCGCTTGCATTTCAACATACTTATCGTTATCATCTACACGTAAATAAGCGCCTCCTGTAGGGTTAAAAAAGTTGCTATCACCAATAGTTAAAAAATTGCTTTCATCTGAAATAGGAACATTGCTTTCTGTGAATGTTACGCTAGAACCATTGTCTACAACATCTTGCAGGTCTTGGTCTGAATCTGTTATATAACCAGCATCATTAGTTAATTCACTTATATTGTCGTTTGGTTGTAAAGCTTGATTCCATTGGTCTGAATTGCCTCCTGTTGCTGTAATTACTCCCTCTACGTCTAAATCAACATAAGAAGTATTTTTATTCCACACACTTTCAAATACAGTAGCCCCTTCTGTATCACCAACATTCTGTACAGGTCTTATTTGCACTATTGTAGCACCATTTTCATCAGCTGTACCACCTCCTATATTTACAGCATTAACACCATTATTTCCTACAAGATACATCCCCATAAAAGTATTAGAATCTGCATACTGTAAACCTCTAACTCTACCAAGTTTAACCTGATTATTACCTTGATTTTGCGATAAATCAATGTCTCTACCAAATATTTCTCTAGTATTATTTACTAATGGATTTCCATTTACATAATAACGTGTAGCGTTAAGATTGTTTGTAATAGTTAAATTTCCTGTTAGGGTACCTGTTGTGTTTTTTAAATAATTATCAGTATTAATATTTTTTATATCATCGTATACATCCTTAATGTAATTTTCTAACCATTGATTTTTATTGAAATACCTAGATTCAAACAGTCCATTCGGGCTTATCTCTCTTGGAAATTCCTTAATTGTTGGCGGGTATATATTTTTCCCTAAATTTGTATTAATCTCAAACTGAAATATATTTGCTATTTCTTGATTACTTGTGTCATCCCCATCTCTTTCCGTATAATTTACCAAGTATTTATCGTCGGAAGTCTTCACTAATTGTGGGTATCCATAAGTTGTCTCTCTTTGCCATCTAGCTCTTTGAGTTGATATTTTTCGCCAGTTATCAGCATTGCCTAATATTTCAGAAGACTTATTTGCATATAAGTTTATTTCGCTGAAAAATGAATCATTTCTTTCAGCAGCGATGGTATATATATTATCTTTTGATTCGTCGTAGTACAAAAATGCAGCTGTCCCCATAAATCTACCATTGTTGATGTTTGTTGTGTCGGGCTGAGTCCAAGTGACACCAGCGTCGTGACTTTCTATTTGAACCCACGGACTGTCCGAATCTATACCGCCTCTTATCATTCCTAATATTGTGTCGTTGGTAATCTTTGTGAACCACGGCTCATTATAATCTGTTACACCGTCATAAACAGTTCTGCTATAGTTCCAGGTATCGCCTTCATCTTCTGAAAGAAGCCACTCACATGTAGAATTTTTATAAAATGAAGCATAATGTTTTCCGTTGATCTGTATAATCTTACCGTAAGGTATTAATTTTCCGTTTTGAAATTTGGAATCAATAGTTGTATAATTACTCCAACTTTCACCCCCGTCATTTGATGTTATATATCCTACATCTTGCGTTATGTATGTCGGCACTTCAAACTTTCTGAAAAATAGAATTAATTTATCCCCTATTTTGTCAAATATATAATTTCGTACATCGTAATTTGAATCTACATATACGGGCGTGGCGTCAGTCCATGTTTTTCCGTAATCATAGCTTTTTTGTAAATACGGATTACCATTGTTGCCAGCGTGTTGATTTGTTGTGTCTAAACGAAATACACGAAACAAAGTGTCATTCATCTTAGTCATTTGACTTTCCGATGCGTGTGATTTTTCAAAAGAAGGCAATGCTATATCCATAGAAATCTGCTCGTACCATTCTCGCTCTGGTCGAACGTCTAAACCAGTCTTAGAGATATACCCATTCAAAAGACCGCGATGATCTAAAACCGCCAAACTATCTGAATCGTTTTGCTCTGTTGCATTCGGAAACCAAGCCCCATTAGGAAAAGGCGTTTGCGCAAAACTTGTTAAACTAATTAATAATACTACTGCTGTAATTAATCTTTTCATTTTTTATCTTTTTATGTATTGAATTGTTACTTTTACACCGCTTCCAAAAAGAAGGCTTGAATCTACTGTTACTTGTGTTACTTCACCATTTGGAACTTGATCAGGATATACACCTTGACCTATAAAAACGTTCAACACCTTAACCGCTACGTCAGGAAGAGCAAATGTGTTATCCGTTCCGTTATATGTGAATGTTTTAGAATCAAATTTTTCACTAATATTTTTTCTGCAAAACCAAGCCTGAAACCCATATAGCTCCCCTTCTTCAAAAGCTCCACTTATGACCCCTAATTCCCATACTTTATAACCGCTAACGCTGCTTGTGTCAGGCTGTTCTAAATCAAATTTTGCATTACTTAATCCTATATGTATCCTCGAGCCTATAAAATCTTCATCATTCGTTTTTTTTGAAGCAAAATAAAAGTTAGGTTCTGCCGTGGCTAGTATGTAAAACTTATCCGTTAAATAATCAAAATCAGATAAATTATTTTGTTTAGAGAAAGCGTGATTATCATAAAAACTATCGCTTAATTGCTGTTGTGTTATATAATCAGTAGGGCTAGGAGGTGAAGGCGTTATGTCCCCTGTCAAAATAAAATTACTGCTATCTACTTGTGTTTCTCCGTTTCCTATTAATATTTGAGTTTCACCAACATAATAGTAAACTTGATCTTCTCCATCTAAATTAATTTCAAACTTAACTACACTTTCAGCGGGTATAACATAAGGACCGGAAGCGTTAACCACATCTTCTACGGTTGTAGATGTTTGGGTTAGTAAATCATAATTTATAGTACTCCCTGCACCTTCTTGGTAAGAACCAACAAAAGAAAAACTAGCAAAACTAACAGCGTTGCCACCATTACCCCAAACACCTTTTCCTAAATCAAAACGCCAAACATAAGTGACAGCAGATAATACATTGTTAGGATCTGTTGGGTTGCCACTAACATATTTTGTAGAATGAATAAAAACATTCTGATTGCCTAATTTTGTAAAACCGCCATTCGCATTATTATTAATGTAATCAGCTATTTGCGTAGTATAAGCCGTATCTAAAGGATCATCAAAATCAACAAATGCATATTTATAAATATTAACGTTGTCTGCTAATGATTCAAGATATGCGAAATTTGAATTAATAACGGCGCCACCAACTCTTAATTCATCACCATTCCCATCATCGGGAGAAATACCTAAATCTATTTCTTCAATTGCCATATTATTGATTGTCTAGTGTTACTATTGTACTATCCCAAGTTATTTGCGTGCTATCCCAAGTTATTTTCACTCCCGGCACCGGTAAATTACTTTCGTTAATTGCATTATCTTCATCGTCGCCGTACCATATTTTTTTGTTTTCACTCATATTATAATTGCTTATATGCTTCTACAAATGCTTGCAATCCGGTAAGGCTTACATTTCCTAAAGCGGTTTCATAATTGGTAAAGGTTATTCTAGATTGCGCGTAAGAAGAAAAACTAAATTGCGGATCTTCATCTATCTCAATAAAAAGCGTAATAAATATTTCATCCCCTTTTCGGTAAGAAATTATGCCTGTTTCATTTTTTTCACCGGCTATTGCAGGATTAGTGTTATTACTTTCTACATCTATTTTCCAAATAAATGCTTGACCGTTACGCTCAATTAATAAAGATGCAGTTGTAGTTCCGGAAACTTCGGTATCTAAATGAATGTTATAAAACAGATTAATAGCTTCATTTAAATTTAAATCCGGACTTATAATTAGCTTGTATTTTACGGTTTCTTTATAATATCCCGAAGAACTTGTTATACTGCTATCTGCCGGTATTACCTGAAAACTAATTGACGTTTCTGTCAATCTATCTATAGACAGAACATTACTAGCGGTATTACCCGCATTGTCGGTTACGGTTAATTCATATTCGTAATGATCTCCGGTTAGGTTGCTAAAAGTAGGAGCAAGGCTGTTTCCGTTACTAATAACATCGCCCGACGGACCTGCAATTTTTTGCCATACAATATTATCTATTGTTCCATCAGGATCAAAAGCGGCGGCGTTACTTACCGTTACACTTTGCCCGGTAGAAGAAAGTAGTTTATCATCACCTGCATCGGCATAAGGTTTTAAGTTTCCAAAAGAAGCGCCATCGTAAACATTTTCTATCATTGTTATGGTAGAAGTGTTATCATCCGGGCGCCACTCGCAATTGCTTATGCTAAAATATTTAAACTCGCCCTGGTATTTAAACCGAATAATATCATTAAATTTTACCGGCTTATCTACTGTAGCTTCTATACGTAAAAATTTAGATCGGTATAATTTCTGCTGAATTTCAGCAACTATTTGTCCGTACGGTTTTTGCTGAAGCTTATAAATATCATCAGTCCATTTTAACCATTCGGCACGATCTATAGTAGTCGGTTTTATACGTTGCACTTTTACTACAAATCGGCTAGGGAAGTAGGTAGTTTCAGACTGTAAAACTTTAAGCACCATTAATTCGCTCCCTAAATAATTATAGATTATCTCATAATTATAAAGCGGAAAATCTAAGCCGGGCGAAATATTACCGTCGTTAGTATTATAAAAAGCTTGATCTTTATTAGTGTCTAATAAACGCGCATCACGTATAGAAAGCACAAAAACATTATAATTGTTTTCTGTAAAAAAGTCTAAGTAATCTAACTCAAAAACTTCCTGATTTACAGGCGTTGTTTCTCTAATTTTCTCTAGGTAAAAACACTTAGAAAGTGCAGAAACATCGTCACTAATTTCTAAGTCTATTGTTTTGGTAGTAGATGCGTTTTCATCAATGCTAACATTATACACATCGTTTTGGCGCTGGTTGCTGTTTTCTACTTCTAAGTTAGTTAACTTATAAGCAGCTACCTTTGTATCTATAACATCATTTGTAGGCTCAAAAAACTCTACGTTCAGCAAACCGTTTTGTTTTGCTACAAAAGTTAGTTCAGCTTCAGCTTTTCCTGAAGTATCAAAAATTAAACGCTCCGGCGATAATTCTGTAGAATTTTTATTGAAAAACAAAACTTCGTTACCTAAACTAATTCTATATTTAGCAAGGTCTATCCATTTTTCAAGTAAACTATCAGCAGGCGAAGCAATTTCTTCTGAAAAAAATAACTCTACTTCAACGGTAATATTTACGCGCCAGCCTTTTAAAATGTAAGGCTTATCTTTTAATTCTATTTTTCGGTTCGGGTTAAAGCTGCTGTTTTGAGCATAGTTTGCCAATAACAAATAATCATCAGCCACTAAAACTTCTGGGCGGTAATCGTTATAACTCCAAAAGCGCGAATAATAAAAATTATATTGGGCGTTAGGGCTAACATCCCAAGTTACTTCCGGTTCTTGCGCCACACCTTCAGGAAACTTTAATTCAGACGCTTCGTGTATTACCTTAACTTCTTTAAATGGCGCTTCTACATTAATGCTTGGCGTAGGCAAATACGTAAGTTGCTTTATATTTTTGGTTTGGTTTCCGGTGTATAAATACACGCCACTTATAGAATATACATCATATTCATTAGTAATAAGCTGGCGTTTATTAATGCCTTCTACATACCAATTACCATTTGCTTGGTACAACTGGCATTGCATAGATTTTAAAATACTATCTAAAATTTTATACGCATCTACATTACCATCTTCATCTGCATAATGCAAGCCATCGTGAATTATTTGATGCCACTTCTTTTTTAAATGATTTCTAATAGCAGGATCTAAAAAAATATTAAATTCTAAACCGGTTAATTGCAAAGCCGCCGAAATAAATTCGATTACATTTTTTTCCTTACGGTAAAAATCTTCAGGTAAATATTTTCCTTTCAACAAAGCCAAACCATCTACGGCAGAAAACTTTACATAAAAAAGCGGGTCATCCCACGGCTCGTTATAACTTTCGGGCAATAAAAAGCCTTGCCAAATAACATCGCCGTTATCATATCTTTTTTTAGTTACCCGCCAAAGTTGTTCATCGGGTGTAAAATATTGGTCGTATTTTCCGTCGGCACCATCATCAACTTCTAAATCAAAATCTAATTCAGATCCCACAATTCCAGGCTCAATAACATCACCACCCAACCAACGCAACGCAATGCTATCTCTAGATGCGTAATGCAAGATGAGTTCATCTTGCAAGTCGGTTATTTTTTGTATGTGAATTTGATAATCCATTAAGTTCTTCTAGATCTAGATTTTTCAGTTCTTAATAAGGCAACTCTTATATCTTCACCACGTATAGAAGTTTCTGCTATATACCCGCTACCGGAATCACCATTAACATCGGCAATCATTCCGCGTAGTTTATCTAATGGCGCAATTACTTCAGGATTTGTTTTTGCACCGGAATATTCTCCCATTAATCCAACCGTAGGACCGTTAACAATACCACCATCTGCAAACTTTGGTATAGATGCAAAAGCAGATAAAACACCACCAACAGCAGTAGCAATAAAAGCGGGTTGTGCAATTACAGCACCGGGACCGGTAAACAAAGCAGATTGTGTTCCCGAAGCAATTGCGTTAGCAACAGCCTGAGAAAGCAACATAGAAATTAATTCTGTTACCGTTTTTGCCATATTTTTTAAAAAACCTTGCATTCCGGTATTCGCTAAATCTAAAGCATCTAAAAATCTGCCCGTAAAATTTTCAAAAGAACCGGCAACTTCATCACCAACAATTCTACCTACTTCAGAAAGGCGCTGCATTTTTATAATAACTTCTTCTAAACCATTCTTTACATAATCTGCTTGCTCCGGTACACTATCAGCTAATTCTTCTAAAGGTGAAGGCAAACCACGCATACTTAAAGAACTAACCGTACTTACTTGCTCCCTAGCTTTACCACCACCTGTAGATACTGGCGTATCTTGATCTATAGGGTTTACCTTAGAAACATCTACTTCATCTACCGTAGCTTTGGCAACTAGCTCAATTTTTTCTTTTTGTTGAACGCGATCTAAAGAATCTTTTAAATTGTTATCTAAATTTTTACTGAATTTCTCGTAGTCTTTTTGAATACCATCTAAAAAGCCGCCAAAGTTTTTACCGGTTTCTAGCAATCCCTTATTTAAAATCTTTGGTATTTCAGATATATTTCCGGTAAGAACAGCTTTAAAAACTTCGCCAATTGTACCGAAAATAGATTTTATATTTTCACCTACGTGTTCTAATAAAGTTAGCAAGCCATTAAAAATAAGTTTACCAACTTCAAACAAGGTTTTAAAAGTTAAAATGATGCTTTCAACAATTACCCGAAAGGCAATACTTTCATTATACAGATCTATAAAGTAATTTGCCAAATCTATTAAAGTGGCTTTTATAGGCTCCCAATACTTATAAATAATTACACCTACAGCAGTAAGCGCGGCAATTACCAATCCAACAGGACCGGTTAAAATTGCAAAGCCCGAAGCTAGGGCAGGAAGTATGGTTGTAGCTAAAGTTCCCAATGCTAACAAAACAGGACCTAAAGCCGCCGCTAAACCGGCAACCACCACAATTATTTTTTTAGTATTTTTATCTAACGAACTAAATTTTTCTATTAAAGAAGTTACAAAAGTTGCCAGCTTCTGTACGTAGGGTAAAATAATTTCGCCAAACTGAACCGCTAAATCATTTAACCTAGCTTTAATCAATCGCATTTGGTTTGCAAAACCATCGCTAGTTCTTGCATAATCGCCAATTGCATTTTTGCTTTGTTCTTGCGCAAGTTGCAAAGTAGCAAAAGCTTTTGCCTGGCGTTCGGTTTCAAACGTTAAGCCCTGTTGCGTATTTTGTAATACACGCGCTTTAACATCGGCTTCTAAAATAGAAATCCCTAAAGATTTAACGCTTTCTCGTTCCCCTAATAGCGCTTTGGTTAAGGCTTGTGACGCACCTTCTGCGCCACCGGAATAATTGGTAAACGATGCTAAATCTACTGCAAGCTTGTTTACTTCAGTAGATAAGTCTAAGGCAGATGCTTGCGAAAAACCAAAACCGGTTAATAAATCTCCCGTATCAGAAAGTAATTGTTTAGAAGCTTTAGAACTTAAGCCGTAAGAGTTTCTTAAAATATCTGCCGATTCTTTTGCAGATTCAGAAATACTAGAAAATACGGTATCAAATTTTGCTGAAGTTTCTTCTGCATCGCTTGCCGCTTTTACAAAAGCAACCCCCAAACCGGCAACAGGCAACGTAACACCAAGTGTTAAATTACGCCCTACATTTTGCATTTGCTTTCCGGCTTTATTCAACTGCTTTTGCGCATTTTGCAATTGCGAGCTAAACTGCTTTAAATCAGCATTAAATCTGATGGAAATTTTCGCAAATGAGGACATAAAAAGGCTTTTTATAAGTACTAAAAGTACCCGAAGCCTATGTTTCTATAAGGAACAATTTGTTTCTTTTTAAACGAAAAAAAGCAGCCCGAAAGCTGCTTATATTTCCTGCGGAATTATAAAAAGACACGCTCCCCGTTTACGTGCTGAAAAAAATAAAACCGCAGGTTATTTTTTTGGTGTTCGTTTATCAATATCTTTCCAAAACGCTTTAATTTCTTCGGGTGTTTTGTTCTTCTTTTTTGCACTTTTCTTATCCCACGGCAACGCGTAAAGTTGTTCTAAACTTTTTTGCGCATCTTGTTTTTTTAAATGTGGCCGCAGCATACTTACCACCAATTCGCGGTGCATTTCCCAATGCTCACGGTTTTGCGCCTTTTCCTTATCTATAAGTTTTGTTTTGCCTTTTACAATATTAGCAAAAGTACGCGGCGTGGTGCTGTAAAATGCTACTTCAGAAAAACCGAGAATCCCTAAAGCAAGTTCTTCCAGCTCGTCCCAGGTTACTTCTTTTTGGTTGCTTTCTTTCCCGGCTTCTTCCCGGGCTTCGGGTTTCCCTGGCTAGGCATACTTTTTTGAAAAGCATCCATTACAATAGAGAGTTTACCACCTAAAAACAAAATGTTTAGTAATTCATCTTTATTTGGTAAATCTAAATTAGGATCTGCATTTGTAATTGCCGAAAAAACAAGATCAGCAACTTTATCTCCAGATTCAAAAGTTATCTCAACTTCTTCATCTTTTTTTGCTTGCGGAAAAGCCGCCTGTATTTCATTAATAACAGATTGCATTCCCGGGCAATTCCATTTTTCACCAAGTAAACGGAAAGCACCGTACCCGAATTTAATCGGGTAGGCTTTTCCTTGTATTTCTATTTTTTCAGTTGCCATAATTACGCAGGGTTTATTTCTACTTTATTAAGTTTGTTTGTACCACTTAACGAGATAGAAGTAGTTGCATCTTCATTTACTGGCGCAGTTAAATCTAGTTGAGAAATAAAAGCCGTTCCGGTAAGCTTGTAAGTTGCATCATCTTCATCAGGTACAAATTCAATTGCAATTGAATCGGTACTATCATCATCGTACATATCAAACACTAAAAAGAAATCGTTAGTATCGGTTCCATCGCCGTTGTAGGTTGCCAACGCATCCATTGTGGCAGTCCAGGATTTTTTTCCTTTCGCACGTTCAATACCATCGGTATCTTTTGTTATTCTATCTCTAATTTCTCGCGTTAGCGAAAGCGAGCAACTTGTAGCGTGGTAAACAGTACCATCATCTAAAGTTAACCGCAACTCGCCATTAATTACTTTTTCTCCAGCCATTGCTTTTAGGTTTTATGCCGTTAGGCGTTATTAATTTTAGTTTCAAATTTTAAGTGTACGTAAGCGCTTTTTGCTTCGGTATCGGTATAACCTGGCTTTGCGCCTCTATCGTGCCAGCGGTGTTTTTCTGTTACCGTATCACGAATAACAGAAGCAATTCTAGAAACTTCATTTAAAGTTTCTGCATAAACAAAAACTGATATTTTTACAGGAATCATTCTTTCCTTAGTTCCGTAGCCTTCAGCTTCAAATACATAGGTTGAAAAAGGGTATTCCGTGTTTTCTTCAGCTAACTCCCAAAATATTTTATTACTCCCAATTTCAGAAGTAATATCACTATCAGTTAAAACTGCACCTATATTTTCTGCTATTGTAACTATCATTTGCTTAACTTATCAATTTCACGTTGTATTACGCGTTCTGCTTGTTGCTCGTATTTTGAAACCGCGCTTTGTTCTACTGAAGAAAACGCTGCATCTCTCGCTTTTTCTACTACGGTATTTTTGCCTTTACGGCTACCGCGTTTATTACTTCCTACACGCGTACCTTTTTTAACGACCATAAATCGGTAATAAGCATCGTGTTTTCCCTTTTTACCTGGGCGAATAACTACCGAAGGATTGCCACCGACTTTACTAGCCGGAACTGTTTTTGTTGAAACAGATTTAGAAAGCGTTCCCGCCGGGTATTCTGTACCAAACCTTCTTTTATCTCGCGTACCTACAGGAAGATTCCTTGCGTAGGCTTGCTCTAATGGCTTGGCTAACTTGCGTTGAATTTTTAAGATTTCTTTACGGGTTACCCGATCGTCAAGTTTTTTTAACTTTCGGTTTAGCTCGTTAAATCCTTTTATTTCAACTACATCTTTAGCCATCTTTTCGGCTGGTTTTTAACTCTAAAAAACGCTTCATTTTTCCTTGCCCAATAGGTAATGCACTGTGTATTTCAAAATCGCCATCATCTTCTAATCGAATAAAATACTTTGTTCCGTTTTTATTCAAATCTTTACTATAATGAGTAATAAACTTTAAAACTTCCAGCGATCTTATTTTGCCGTCATCATCATCTTCTTCACCGGAAACCGGCATTTGCTTTAACCATATTTTTTTAATAAACTCATCAACATATACACGTTCTTGCGTTGGCGTATTAGTATATACACGCTTAAATAATTTTCCGCGCGTACTCAATTCGCCTTTATGTATGGTTGTAGCCATTAGTATTTTTTATACGGTCTTAATTTTGCTTTGGCAGCAGTTTCCATTTTTATGGGTCCGTTTTCGCGGTAGGTATCTTGTTGTGCAAAAATTAATAAGGCCGCCGCTTTAATATCGGCTGGCATATCGGTTTCTGAATAGCCAATTTTACAATTTACCGTAACCGAACCACCAAAGTTTTCGGGTTCTGCAATATCTAAACGAAGCATATTATTGCCTGTTATTAAGGTATAATCTGCCGCATCTATAGTTTGCGTGTTATCGTCTTTATCTTGATAGGTAACCGAAGTTATTTCTGCTAATCGCTCTGAAGGCACAAAACTTTTAAACCATTTATCTATTTGTATTACGCAATCTTCACGCAATAAAACAGGATAACCAACATAGTTTTCAATTTCAGCAGAAGCAGAATCAACAAAGATTTGAAGTAACGGATCTTCATCTTCAAACTCAATTTTGCTATTCATTTTCGCCATTTCTAACGAAACAATTTTTACATCTGCGGCTTTGTTGCCAACTTCTATAACTTCGTAAGCCATCATAATAGGTTTTTAAACTTCTTGTACATCACCGGCTTCAATCATTTCTGCCGCTTGTTTTTCTTCAATCTCGAAAGTTTGCCCTTTGCTATAAGAAAGCAAGTATTTACCCGCCAAATTGCCCACCAAAGCTTTTACTTTCTTCATTCCTTTTTTGGTAGAAGATTTCTTTTTCTTTTTAGTAGGTTTTTTCGGTGCTTTTGTCGGGTTGTTTTCAGCATTTTCAGCATCTTTAATATCTTCCGGTTTCTTTTCTGCTGTTTCGGCTTTACCTTCGGTATCTGAAGCAGTTTCTTTTTTAGTTTCCGGCGCTTTTACTTCTTGCGCATCGGTAACTTCTGCATTTTTTACTTCATCTGAAGTTTTCGTTTTTTTAGTCATCACATTAAGTTTTTAAAACAAAGCCTTTACCCGTCCAGCAAAGGCTTTGTTACAGTTATTGAATTGACAGATTCAAAAAGATTACGACAAAGTAATTTTCTTATTAACCGCAAAACCTTCAGGGTTTGCCGCCATAATATCACGATGAACGTTAACGATCATTCTAATTTCATTACTAGAAGCTTTTGTGTAAGGATCTAACGTAAAGTTAATTCCACCCCAGAAGCCAGCATATACATTTGAAAAATCACCGTAAATTAATGGGTAATTATCATCAGTACCTGAAAGAACCGGAAGCAAAGAAGTTTTTACGGTATCGGTACCATAAAGCGTATTTTGCTTATCCATTAAAAATTGACCGCTACCAGAATCAATTGTAATTCCTTTTGCCAAGGCAGCTAATTTTTTATGAATTAAGAAAATAGGATCTCCCATTACATTTTCATCATCAACTTCACCTTCTAATTCTAGAATTTTAGCCAATGTTAGCGGACCTTCAGCGCCACCAAAAACAAAAGCTAAATCTGGATCGTTTAATAAACCTAAGGTATTAGGCGCATTACCATCACCATTTAACATATCTAACATTAAACGCTTGTTTAATGCAGTTGTAATTCTTTGACGTACATCTTGCTCAATATTAAAAGCCGATTGCGCAATTAACTGATAAGAAATAGCGGTTTCTAAAGCCGTTCTTTTAGGACTTAGCACGCGCTTGTCATACGTTACTTTTTGAGATGTAGTACTTGCAGTTTCTGCTAAGTTCTCAAAAGTAAATTCACCACCACGATTTAACGGGTAATCACCGTTTAAACCTCTTTTAATAGTAACACCTAAATCTTCAATCTTCAAGCGATCTACAAAAGTTGGTAACATTTCGCCCATTTCTTCGCGAACTAATTTACCACCATAGTTTCCGCTATCTTGCGTAACGGTGTGGCTATCTGCACGAAACATCATTTCGCTAGGAATATTCATTCCGCGTGCAGGAACTTTTAAACCTTGATCTCTCAATTCATCTTTAGCAATTTCGTTTACTTCAGACTCCACACCATCAATAGAACGGTTTTCAAGCTGAAGCTCCATTGCTCTTTTCATAGAGAATTGAGACATAATTTTACGCTTTTCCGCAGCTTCGCCTTTTTCAGCTTTACCACCGGTTCTTTTTTGCGGATCGTTTTTAGGCGTTCCGTTTAAATCGGCAGCACGTTTAGCCGATTCATCCATTTTCTTTTGGCGCTCAATTTTCTTATCGAACTCCTTAATCTCGGTATCTAAAGCATCAAATCTTTTTTCCTGATCGTCGTTCATATCTCGACTTTCAGAATTTTGTGCTTCATCTACGATTGCCTGTTGAGCCTTTACTTTTTCGGCTCGCTGTTGTTGTAATTCTGCTAACTTGTTCATTTTTTAATAGCGATTTTGATTAACAATTAATTGAGCGCGAAAAACATCAAGGCTTCTTGACGCTCTTTTATTTTCTTCTTCCTGTTTTTCTTCGGAAGATTTATTGTCGTTTTTACGTTGTTCTTTGTGTTGCTCGAAACTTCTTTTCCCTACTTCTGCATCTTCATAAGCAGGAAATGTTACGGGAGAAACATCGTATATTTTAGATATTTTTTTGATTTGGCGTAGTTCCTTATCATTTTCATCTGTAGCATCGTGCCAAATAACTTCACTAGCTTGAAAAGCAAATGAAGATTGAGAAACATCACCTAATTCTATAGAAGTCTGTAAATCTCTCGCGTAACTAATATCTGGTGTTATGTAAGAATATTTTAAGCCTTTTTCATCTACAGAAAGTGTTAATGTTCCCTTACCGTCTTTAGAACGAGCCAAAATTTTATTTGGATTATGATTAAAAAGACATCTAACGTCATCATTTAAAACATCGTCGAAAGCACCAGGTAAAATTTCTTCTTCAAACCAAAATAAATCTGCACGTTTATTAAAAACAGCAGCATAACCTTCAATTTCAGCAGGTTTTTCTTCTTCGCCTTCTTCAGCTCGCTTTTCAACCGTAACAGGTGTTACAAAATAGCGTCTTTCAGCGCCTTCTATTTTATCGATATAATCACGCTCCTTGCTCATTTTCTATCTGTTTTTTAAGTTGTTGTTCGTTTAGAAGATTAGACATTTGCAAAAATTCATCGCCGCCATCGTAAGGGTTCATATCTTCTAATTGTCTTATTTCATTTGGATTTATAGCCTTCACAAATGTTAAGTCTTTATAGAATTGCCCGCGTGCTTTAGGGTCGACTTGCAATAATTTTTTAAAGTTTTGATGTATATGAAAACCTTGCTTTATTTCAGTTGAAGTAAAAAGCTTCACTTCAAATTCTTGCTTAAACTTTTCAGCAAAAGGCATTACGGCACGGTGTAAATAATCAATTTCCATTTGCGTTAAGAAATTGTAACCGCCTTCACCCGGAATTGCCAATTTATGTGCCGGCATCTGAAACCATCTTGCAACATCTGAAACGCCACTTGCGTAGGTTTCTATAAATTGTGCTTCGGCTGGTTTTAATGTTATCGGTTTGTATTTCATCCCTTCATCGAGTAGGGGAGCGCGGTGCTTTTGCCCGGAACTCATTGCATCTGAAAAGGCTTTGCTTATTTCTTTTTTCTTATCTAATTTTACAGATAGTTCACTTTCTAAAACTCCTTGTGATATTCCGCGATCTTGTAAGGAATCGCTACCAAATTTTTGCGCATAAAGCGAAACGCCTAAATTATCTGCTGCATATTCTAATACTGATCTACCGCATACGCCATCAAAAGAAAAGCCGGGGATATGCAATATTTCATCTGAAGAAAAAAGATTTCCTTTAATTCTGTACCATAATTTGCCTTCGTAATCTATTACGCTTACCTGGTCGGGATCTATAAACTGTAAGGATGCTACTTGACCGGCGCCATTACGCACAATTAAGGCATAAGCGTTACCGCGCATCATAACAGCAACCGCCATTATAAATTTAAAAACAAAAGCCGTCATATAATTGTTGGGCTTTCGGTATAATAAATAGTCTATAGAGTGGTCCGGCTGATGTTTGTTGGTGTTATCTTTTTTTAGATAAACCGACATCGGCAAAAGTGCCAACGAGTTTGCTACGGTGTTTACCGCTGCATAAAAAGCCGAAATGGTAAGTGATGTTTGGGTGTTTACGCTTTTAGAAGCTTCGGTTAAGCGTATAGGAAACAAAGAGGCCATTCCCGAAATTGGGTTTGACCTTTTTGAGACTAACTGCGAAATTGCATTTTCAAATAAATTGCTTCCCATATTAAACCAACTAAACTTTATTATGAATAAAGATTACATTGGTAAATGTATAGGGGCTAAGAAGTTATTAAAGGAACAATTTGTTTCTTTTTAAATATTTTTGCTTTTAATTAAATTGGCGTATTGGTTTGTGATAAAAAACTATTAGAAATATGTGTATATATTTCTGTGGTTTTACTGCTTTTGTGGCCCGCTATTTTTTGAATGATTCTAATATCGGTTCCGGTTTCTAGCATTGTAGTAAAACAGCTATGGCGTAACAAGTGAAAATGATAGCTTGCTCCTAAATATTTTTTTACTAATTGATTGCAACTGGAAGTGGTGTATTTTAATTTATTTTGACCGTTAAATAAATATTCTACAGGTTTATATTGCTGAAAATATTTTCTTAGAAGGAATAATAATTTTTCACTTAACGGAACGTAACGATCATTACCTCCTTTAGCATTTCTAATTGCTATTAAATTTCGCTTGGAATCTATATCTTTTATTTTAAGATTAATAACTTCACTCACCCGAAGCCCAACACTATAAGCTACACTTAAAATGGCTTTGTGTTTTAAATTATCTATTTCTGAAATGGTTTTAATTAAATAATTTTTCTCGATTACCCGCGGAAGTTTGTTTTCCTTTTTAGGGTAAGGTATTTTAGAAACTTTATTTTTCATCCCAATTGTTAATTTATAGAATAACTTTACCGCACAAAGATTTTGTTTTCGGGTGTTTAGTGTTTTAAAACTAAGTAGATATTCTTTAATTTTCTCATTAGGTATTGCTTTTGGTTCGGTTTCGTTTTCAAAATGATTTAGAAACTTAAGCACATTAATTTCGTAACATTTAATTGTGCTTTCAGAATTGTATTTCAATCTTAAATCATTCGAAAACTTTAAACTCCATTTTCGAATATTCATAATATATTAGTTGATTTTAGTGGTTTAACAGTTGGTTTTTATATATAGTAGTTATAGTGCAATAAAAACTGCCGAAGCTAAAAAAAGAAAGCAATATGACGTTTATCAACGCTCTACCAGCCGCATAGACGTTTTTACGGCACATAACTAAGAATATAACAAATGCTTGGGTTTTATATTTTAATCGAAATTATGGCTGCGTTTTATTTTTTGCCAACGCTAATAGATTAGGATTTACTTCAAATTTAGATTTATCTATATTATTATGTTCGCAATATTTTAAAAGACCATAGTACCAGTTTTCGTTTAATTTCTCAATAGGTCTATATTCAACATCATATAGAAAATCTTTCATTTCTGCTACCTTAAAACCGTCGCTGTGCCACGTTCCAAAAACAACATTAAACATTTCTATTAAATTTTTATCATCCATAATTTATATTTTTGCCTTTGCGCTAAAAAATAAAACGCTCGACGGTTAGTAATTGTATTTAATTTTGTGCTTAAAGGCGCACTTGCCATATTCATATCCGTTATATGCAATGCTCTGTTCCGTTCCAAACCAACCTTTGTTCGTCTAATTTAGAATAGTATTCATTCATTTTTTCACTACCTACAACCTTTTTTAGTTCCTGCTTCCAGAAATCTTTTTCAAGATTATGCAGTTCGTTAGAGCGAATAAGCTTAGCTGTTTCGCTTGGGTTTTTTATTGCATTGTAATTAATGGTTGCTAATCTTAGTCTAAATCCTGATATTATTGCTCTAACTTTAGGTATCAAGACTTCTTTACTAAAGTAAGGTTCTTCCCTTATAGCTTGTACTAAGATTTCTGTAAGTTGTTTTGTACTTGTTTCTCTACTCATTTTAATTAAATTTATAGTTAATAATCCGCACAGCATATAACACGTGTTGTGCATAATACAACTAAAAGCACGTAGCATCATAAACGGACTTGTTTAACATTTCTGGGGTTTCATAAATATTTCCAACAATCTCATAATGCCAATGATTATTTAAAACATTTGAATCTGGCCACATAATTTGACTTCCAAAAGCATTTAATTCAGATCTAAAATCATCTTCATTTTGATTAGTAATTGGAAAAGAGTTCCATCTATATTTATCCCATTTTATTTCGTAATAATAATGAGTTGCTTCATTCGAGTAGAACAAACTATCCTTGTCGGTACACCTTAATAAGTCGCCTTCAAAAATTTCAACTTGATTAATATCGTTCAATCCAGTTCCACGCATAACAATTAAGTCGTCAAATTCTTCATTTGTTAATCGAGCGGAATTAATTAGAATTGCCTTTAAACTATTGTTTGGTAACATTTTTTTTCTTGATTTGCTATAACTTCTAAAATTCATAATTAAAAAGTACTATGCACAACACCGTATAACCGCCATTGCATCTGATTTTCCTTTCGGAAAATCCTCGCAATTGTCTGTGTTTTGGCTTATTAATATTCATAATTTCTTTATTTTGCAACGGACGGTTATACTTTCCGTTACCAAAAATTAAAACATTTTGCTAACTAGCTTTTTGTTGATTTTCTAACCAGGCATCACGTTGCTTTTTAAATTCCATAGTAGATCCTATTTGGCTGATGGCTTCAGATGCATTTTTGCATCCTAAAGATTTTGCAAAGAGCAAAGATTTTTCGTGGCCATCCATATCTGCTATTTGCTTTTGGGTGGTTTCTTCAATTTTTAATTGATCTTTAGCAGTTTCTACACCAAAACTTTCATCAGGTTGTTTTTCTTTGCCTAGTTTTGCGCTAAATTTTAAGGCGTCTAATTGCAGTTTGTGATTACTGATAATTGTGTTAGAAATATCTACTACAGATTTTACCTTTTGCGGCTCTACCTTATCTTCTATAACTTCTTGGACTAGTTTAAAAAGTCCGTTGTTTAAATCGCTTAAATTTTCCATTACTTTAAATTTTTTAAGAGTTTGTTTTTCAGTTTTATTGTTGTTTGTAATTCTTCGGGTAATTCTCTAAATCCTTCAATATTTCTACGGGCGTTTTCTGCTTTGCTTATCATTTCTAAATTTTCGGGAGCAATGTTTTTTGTGTTGCCATCTTTAAAAGCGATTAGATAGCCTTTTTTAATTTTTCCGAAATGCTTTTTGTAAACCAACCGATGTATAAATTCCCACTTATCTGGCTTGGCTACTTTTTTTATTAAATAGGCTTTTCCGCAGGTATCAATATGTTCTGTAATAGTGCCTACTGGTTTATTGTTATGCGGAATGTTTCCTTTTTTAAATTGATTTTTTTCAATTATTTTAATTTGCTCGGGCGTTAAGTATTCTTCTAGTTTTTTACCTTTATTTTTTGGGGCTTGTCCTTTTTTAAATTGATTTTTACGCTTGTTTTTTTCAATAATTTCTGCCGGTATAACTAGGTTTAGTTTTTTCATTCTAAGATTAATACCGCAGTAACTTTTACCAATTTTTTTTGCCATTGCTTTAATTGGCATTGTTAGGTAGTTTTCTTGAATGAATTTATCCATTTGCGGGGTAAAGCTTGTTTTGCCAATACGTTTTCTAGAACGTAAAGCGTTTACTTCTTTTTTGGTTAGTGATAAATTATTTTCTCGCAAGTATTTTTGAACCGTAGTTCTTGAAACGCCTAATTTTTCTGAAATAAAACGAGATCCCTCTAATCGGTTTTCCCGAATAAATTGCTTTTGCTTTTCTGTATGTATTCCGAGTTTAGGCATTTTAAAAATTTGAATTAAATATTTCGTTGGCTTTTTTTATTGCTTCGGTTCTGGCTTCTTGTATTTTGTTAAACCTTTTGTCTTTTCCGTAAACCATTAATTTTTCACCATCCCATAACTTATATCTAAACACGTCTAATCCATAAATATTTATAAGCAGATCAACACTTATAAAATAATCTACTAAAACACCAAATTGCATAGAAAATGGAAATTTGTAAAAATGATTTACATCTTCTTTCGTTGGGTTTTCGCAGTCCCAAGCTATATTTTCTTTTAGCCATATTAGCAACCACTTTTCAAAAGCTTTTTTACATTTACCGGTTAACTCCATCACTTTTTCAATTTTTTTGCGGCTTCTATAAACATATAGCCGATGATTATTAATTCAGTTAGCATTAAAAAGATTATTAAAACCCAACGCGGCCACCAGGAAGCAATAAATTGCCACTCGTATAACCAGCTTGTTAGCATTGGCAATAAAAAAGCGGCGATAATTAAACTTAATAGATACAGGGTGTTTTTCATTTCTTATTAGATTTATGAAAGTAGGTTAGGCTTCTTTTAAAACTATAGTGGCTTTCGTAACGATGTTCGCCAAATAGTTCTAAATGTTTATCGTTTACGTAGTTAAAGCATTCTACATTAGTTTTATGCTTTGGCAATTGCTCAAAATAATATTGAAAAAAGCCTTGCCGGGTTCCTAATTGCTTCAAAAGGCGATTTTCATTCTGAAGCTCGTTGAGTTCGGTTTTCCATTCGGGTTGTTTCATAGCTGGTTAGGATTTCTGTTAGGTAATTTTATCTTGAGTTCTTCTTTAGTAAAAGTTTCCCACTTTTTGATAGGCATAAAATCTTCAGCACAATTTGTCTCTATTGAATATTCACCCGGTACAATACCGCCAGGTACAAAACTTGGCGCAGGAAAAATTTCATCTAATCTTTTAATTTGTTCTGAAGTTTTCATAATAATTGTTGAAGCTTTTACCATTCTTTCAATCATTTCTTCAGGTGTACAATTATTATCCGCTGCTAATTGATTAACTTTTTTTATAACCGATTTATCTTCTAATTGAATATTGAATTGCTTTTTCATCTTAAATAAATATTTCTTCGTTATCGTTATTGTATTTACTTTGGTTGCCGTTATCTTCGGTTATGGTTCCGGCAAGTGCCATAATTGTTGCTATAATCGGGTCAATACGTTTGGTACTTTTGTTTTTTACATAGCGAATATTTTCGTTTGGGTCCTCATAAGCTACGCAACCGCTTAAAGTCCACGCTAAAATTGGGTGGCCGCCGTGCCGAAATTTATTACTGAATGCCAGGGTTTCAAATTCTGTTGTAGGAAATGAAAAATGCGTAATAGTCTGCGGAAAAGGATGCACTTCTATTGCATTTTTCTGTAAATTTTGCACCAATTCTGTTGCTTTCCACGGGTCATATTCATACCATTTTGGCTGTAAAACATCCCATAAATAAGATAAATATTGGCGTACAACGGCGTAATCTATTTGGTTGCCTTCGGTTGCGGTTAATACGGGTTGCTTTTTCCAAAAATCTTCATATTCAAAAGGTGTATCGGTAAAATCTATATAGTCGGCAAGTTTTAGATCTTTCCAAAAACGGTAAGGCACGCGATCTTCCTTACTACGTTTATCAATTGTATCTTTAGGGCAAAAATTAAACGGAAGCAAATCGCGATAACCGTTTTCATCTGCATTACTTACAAATACTATTGAAGTTAAATCTGTTGTGCTACTTAAATCGAAAGCAGCGGCGCAACCTAATTCTATAAAATTTTTCAGCTGAATTTTACTGCTGGACTTAGCCCAAGTTTCTGAAGGTATGCGAACTTCTGCCGCATCTACCCACATATTTAAGTGTTTGGTTTTAAAGTTAGGTATTTTACTAGGCTGGTTTACTGCTTTGGTATATTCAGATTCTAATTGATCTTTATAAACTGAAACGTTTAAATTAGGATTGGCTTTCTCCCAATTTTCAGTATTTTCCCAATCGTCGCCCTCGTCCAGGTCGTGAATCATAATAAATATATGATCGTCTTTTTTGTGGCCTTCTAAAATATCTATGTAAACATCTTCGGCGGCTTTGCAAACGGATTGCATATTAAACCCGGCGGTAGTAATGATATAAAGCAGCGGATTTTTACGCGCTCCCATTGCAGATTCTATTACTTCACGTACGCTATCGTCTTTAAAAGCGTGATATTCATCTAAACAACCAAGCGAAATATTCAGACCATCTTGTGTTTTACTATCACCACCAAGAAATCTTATTTTACCCATTTCTCTAGGGAAGCGTATTTCTCTTTGCGTTAGCTTTACACCTATTTTTCTTAGCGGAAGTGATTTTAAAACAAAGTCATACGCTTGCTCCCAAACAATTTTTGCTTGTTGTTCTTTTGTAGCCGCAGAATAAACTTCTGGTGAAGCTTCATCATCAAAACATAAAAAGTATAATTGAAGCCCAGCCATAACTGCTGTTTTTCCATTTTTACGAGCCACTTTTTCATAAACAGTTCTAATTCTACGTTTATTATTTTTTCCTTTCCAGGCCATTATGTTGTATAACGTAAATTGTTGGTAAGGCGATAGAATAAAAGCCTCCCGATTTATTGCTTTTTCGCCTTTGGTATGTGTTAGAAATAACTCAAAGAAATCTATAATATGCAGCCCCGCATTATGATCTAAGTAATAACCATCTTCTTCTGCGGTTTCTATCCACGAGAAAAAACGGTTTACCGCTTGCTTTATGCGTTTGCCGGTAATTATTTTACCATCACGCACATTATAAGCGTACTGAAACGGAATGCTATTTTTTATTTCTTTGGTGAGTTTCAATTTTTAACCGTTTTTTCTGTTTTTAAATCCTTCAAATAAATCACCTTGCCCTGGGTCAATTTCTTGTTTCAGTTCTTTTTCAGATTTAGGATCTAAACCAAATTGCTTGAAGCATTGCATAATTGCTTTTTCTGCATCACGCTTTATAGTCAGTTCTACAGAAATATTTTCAGCACCAGATTTATAAAGCTGCTTGTAACCGGTACCCATTTCTTCTTTGTTCTTTTTTCTAATTTCACGAACCGCCCATTCCCATTGCGAAAAGTTTTCGGCCATAACTTCCAACGCCGGTACGTGAACGCGCTTTAAAGAATTTGCTGAAATTAAAATCTTAGCAATTCTTTTAAAATGAGATTTAGCTTTGCTATCTAAATAAGTTCCTGGCTTCGGTATCTCTTTAACCAATTCAGTTCCAGTCCCTTTGTGTGCTATTTCCATATCTAACTATTTTATACCCCCCCCTTAAAAAACTACACCGAGTAAAATTTTGATTAAATGGCGATGTAGGAAGGTTTTGTTTCTAGGTGTTTTTACCGGGTATGCCCTTTTTTTCTTTATAACCGTGTGCTTCTTTTCCTGATTTACTATCGTGATGAAATTTGCATAAACTTTGCAAGTTTTCTTCACTTAACTTAGCGCCGCCATCTTCTATTCGCTGAATGTGATCTACATACTTTGCGGTTGTTACTTTGTTTTCAGCTTCGCATTTTATACACGTAGGATTCTTTTGTAAGAATGCTTTACGAACCTTGCGCCAAGACCACGAGTTGTAAAACTTCTCATTCTCTGCTAAACGTCTGCCATAAGGTTTACGCTCATTAACCCAACTTCTTTTTATTTTCTTTGGTTTGTAAGGCATAAGTTTATTTTTTAAAATGCAACTCCAGGTTCACCTTGTGGAATATCACTATCATTCCATTGTTCGCTTTCATCGTAAGGGTTTACGTACTTGGTTTTGTTTTCAATATACTTCATAGGCACGTTACCAAGCGAGCCATTTCTATTCTTAACCACGATTAAACAAGCGTTTGCATTTGCATCTAATCCTAAATCTTCATAAAGGGTCGGGTGAGATTCAGGACTGAAACCGTAAACACTTGGTCTATAGATTAAGCCAATAACATCTGCCGCATCTTCTATTGCTGAAGATTCCCTAAGGTGATGCTTTTGCGGAATCTTGTAAGTATCTCGCTTAACTTCTCGACTTAATTGCGATAGAGCGATAACAGGAATTTCTAATTCTTTTGCAATATTCTTAGCTTCACGCGCCGCTTCAGCAATGTTTATTCGAGTATCTTTATCGCCAGAAAACATTTGTATAAAATCTATTACTAGAATTTCTATATTATATTTTCTTTTCATCATTCGTGCTTTCCGCTTCATTTCGATAACAGTTAACGCCGGTTGATCGTCAATATGAATTGGTAAATTCTTCATTTCTTCTACGGTTTTCAATAAGCCGTGAAAGTATTCCGGTTTCTCAAAACCATTGCGCATTAACTGATTCATATGATAATTGCTTTCATTAGCAATACCACGAATAGCCAACTGTATTACACTCATTTCCATAGAGAACATTCCACAAGAAATGTCCTGTTTAGAAGCAGCTAACATTGTGTTCATTACGTAAGCTGTTTTACCCATTCCGCTGTCACCACCAATAACAATTAAATCTGTTGGCTGCCATCCAGAAAAATGTTTATCGGTTGTATTTATGCCGGTTGGAACGCCTGTAATTTTACCGTCATTATTCGTTAGAAATTCTACACGTTTTGGTACTTCAGAAATAGCATCGTACCAAGTTTTAGAAGTATGGCCTTTTGCTGTTATATCTGAAACTTTGTCTAATTTTGCGCTTACGCTATCTATCAAATCAAAAACATCAAGTTTAGAATCATAAGCCAGATTAATACCGTAATTACAAAGGCTTATAACTTCACGAGCCATAAACTTTTGCAGAATTATACGGCAATGATATTCTAAATGCGCAGAAGAAGAAACTTTTTGAGTTAGCTGAATCATATAATAATCGCCGCCAACGCTTTCAAGTAGTTTTATATCTTTTAATTTTTGACTAACGGTTAATAAATCTACTTTGCTATTAGATTCATAAAGCAGTTTTATTGCCTTGAAAATTGATTGATGTTCGTTTTTATAAAATACTTCGGGGTTAGAAATTACCGCAAACGCTGCATCTAAGCCTTTTTCATCAATAAGCATTGCACCTAAAATAACTTCTTCTAAGTCTACAGCTTGTGGTATTATTTTTCCTTTTTGCATTATCCTAATTTTTTAAATTGAGGTTGAAGCTTAATTATATTATCTTCCTGTTTTTGCTTTCCGGTTTTTAAGCCACCGTTTTGCAAAACTTTGAGCGTGTAACTTGAAGCTTCGCTTCGTAATTGCGTAAGTGGTTTATCTAAAGCGTTAGAAGTCCACTTGTTTTTTAACCAATGCAAAAGCACCGGAATAACTTCTTTTTCAAAATTGATTTTTAAACCTTCAGCTTTTAATGAAATTTGTAAACGTTCGTGCCAAGTTTTTCCGGTTAAAATATTTTCAAATACTACAGCATTTTCTTCTTCAATTTTTTTCAAAATCTCTTTGAGAGAGTTATCATTAGTATTATTATATATATTATATGTCGGATTTTTTTCCGAGTTTGAAGTCGGTTTTTGAGGATTGACAGTAGCTGAAGTACTATTTTCATTTTCGGAAATTTTTCCGAGTTTAGTCGGATTTTTTTCCGAGTTTGGGGTGAAGTCGGAAATTTTTCCGAGTTTATTCCAGCCTTTTCCAAGGGCAGAAAGTCTTATAAAATCTTTACGATTTTGCTTCTTAAATTCAATTAATCTTTTTTCAGAAAGTGATTTAAAAGCACGGTAAACGGTATCTGTTTTGCTGAAGAAAAAAGGCAGTTCTTCTATTACTTTTGTACGAGATATAAAGTAATAGGTTTTACCTGAAATAACTTCATCATTTGCCCAACTAGAAAGCTGGTTAAACAAATCCATCATAGCACCTTCAGCAGCTGTTAAGCCGTGCTTTTTACATTTTTCTTGATTTATGATTACGTTGTAGCGCATTAAACTTCAAAAATTCTAAGCGTTGGGTGTAATTCTCTTATTTGCTCAATTTCTGCATCAATAAGCTTATCACGCATTTGCTCTACATAATCATTTGCTTCTGGCGAAATAAGCCTACAAGATAGATCTCCGGCATCAATAGAAATTTCTACATCTAAGGTCTGTTTAGGCTGACCTTTAAAAATTGGAATCGTAATTTTAAAGCTTTCAGGTATGTTAGAATCTACCGCTTGTGCTAAAAGTATTTTACGGTTTCCGCGACCGTCGTCTGCGTTTTCAATATCTTTATCTACTTTAGCTTTAAACTTTCGCAACTCGTTAACCAGCTTCATTGCCTTATCTCTAGTTTCAAAATGCGAACGGTTCATTTTAATAAACTCTCCCAATTCTAAGGAGGTGTAAGATTTATCTGAATTAATACCAAACTTTTCAAATATTTCTGTAAACTCTAAAACACCTAAAAAATGGCTTTCCCACTCTCTACCTTCATCTTCAATAAATTCAATACTCTTTTTTTCTCTATTTATCTCAATTCTAGAAAAAGCTAAAACGTTATCACCGTTTTCAACTTTATCAGTTAACCAATTAGAAGGATTTTCTAAATGTATTCTAGGTACTGAAATTGTACCTTCAATTACCGCAGGTTTTCTTATTGCTGGTAATTTTTCAGCTTCACCGTGCCGAATTATTAATTCTTTTACTCCGTTTTCTACGGAAACATTAATCTTTTGATCTTTCATTATTAAAAATTTAATTGGTTCCTGTATTTTTACTCGATTCATCTACAATTCTAAACTGGCGTTCTTCAGCTAATAGAACTCGCTGATAAACTAATTCGCCTTTAGCATTGTAGTAACCCATCATTCCTTCTTCTTGATCTGCCATTAAAAAAACTTCTTCTTCAACTTCTTCAACACGACTACGTATTTTTTGAAGGTTGGCAGATACACTTGCTTTTAAAGGTTTTACTTTAGATTTTAAACCGGTTAAAAACTCTTTACGTTCTTCATCAAGCTTTGCCAGCTTAATAGATTCACTGGTTAAGTCATCTTTTAATTTCGATAACTCATTTGCATCTAATGCTTTTGGGTAAGTGAACTGCTCACTTGTTTCTGCATTGTTTTTTAAAATTTGCAACCGTTCTGCTGGGCTTTCAGATTGCAGGATCTTTTTATCCATAACTATCAATTTATTTGGTTTAACATTAATTTTTCACTTTAGCATTTTGTAGCATTTTAAACAAGCGTTCCAGATCGGTTACTTCTTGTTTTGCTTCAAAATTTAAGAGCAATTCAATAGAAAAATCCTCTATTTTTTGAAGCATAAAATCTTTATTTATCTGAAAAAACTTAGCAATACAGCGTTCACTAATTTTGGTTAATTTTTGAGCCAGGTAACAGGCCATAATTTTAACCGAAGTATCTTTAATTCCTTTAACATCATAAACATCTACACCGTTGGCGTAGGTTACAATTGCCGTAATTGTTTTTAAATCTTCCATACATAAAAATTTTAAAAAGCCTTATTTTTTCAACCGCACGTTTTACCGTAAAGGCTTTGCGGTAACTACTCACGAAAAAAGACTATTGTTTAGTTCCGTTATAAACTTCGCCGGTACTTTTTCGACTAGGTTGTTCTTCTACATCGTTTTCTAAAACCCAAAGCCATAAAGCAACTAGGGTTAGTATTACGCCTATTAATATACCGAATAATAAAACCATCATACCGTTGTATTTTTATTGCAGTTTGCACATTGTTCTACACAACCAAAAGCACCGCCAACAGGATTGCATAAATTGCCGGTTTTCTTAAAATTGCATTGTTTTTTAAAGCCAATTTGTAAAGGCCTTTTGTAAAAAGGTTTAGGGTATTGCTTTCCTACTTTTGAGTTTAATTTTGCCATTGTCCGCGTTTTTTTGCCAAGCGAATAGCCTCGGCGGTTAGTAATTTATATTGTGTAAGTTTTCCCTTAGAAGTAGGGAATAGGGTATGTTTTTTTGCGTGGGTTTTTGCATAACTCTTTACAGCCTTAACACTTATGCTACCCCATAGTTGCGCTTCTGAAATCTCTTTCATCGTTAAGGCTTTTTTTGCCAACAGGCGCGAACGTAAATTTGTAAATTCTCTATGCTTTAGTTCATTTTCTACCAAAGCACGGGGCGCAATTACCAAATCGTTAGCTTGTAAATGCTGCATTAAACGTTCTATGTTTACCACGCCTTCCATTTACTCGCTGTCTTTATTTTTATCTAAACCTAAGCCAATACAAGCCCACAGAATAGAAAATGCTATTAAAAACCAACCACCGCCAGTATAACCGGAGTAGAGTAAAAAAGCGCCAAGGCTTCCAAAAAAATAGGGGTAAGATGCTATTACAGCTTTGTACATTTTTATTCAGCTTTTAGTTGTTCTAGAATATCTGTCAAATCATTATTAAGATTATCGTTGTGTACGCGCATAATCCAAAAAAATTCAAGTTGGCGCGCTTTTCTGTAATCTTTATACTTCTCATTCATCTCTGCCACAACATTTACAAATGAAGCACGAGAGGTGAAACCCCGATTTTTAAACTCGCTTAAAATTTTTAATGATGTTGCCATTTTATCTACGGCTTCATCTTCAGAAGAAATGCAAATTGTTTTTTTCATAACTTTGTAAAATTTGTATCAGCTAATTTGTGGCACGGGGTTTGTAATCTCGTTTGTAATAATTAGTTGACAAGGCAAATATATACATAAATATACATATATATAGATATATGTATGTTAAAATGTATTATAAAAACTATAACTAACTAATTATGAATGCATTAAGTAAAGAAGAAAAAATGAAGCTAATCATAGAATTAGCTGAAAAACACGATATTACAGCTTATGAATTCGGTAATAATACCGAAATAAGCACTTTTGCAGCAGATAGACTATTAAGCGGTAAAACAGGAAACCCTAGCAGAAAAACAGTAAATGAAATGCTGTTTTATATAGAAAATAAAATAGTAGGGACCAAAGTTGGGGTAGAGGAAAAGCCCGAAATATATAAAGCAAAGGGCAAATCTGTAGAAGATGTTTACAATTCTATTGAACGATTAACAGAATTAGTAACTAAAAATAATAGAGTTTTCTCAAAGGCTCTAGAAGCAACATTACTAAATACAGAAGAAATTTTGGTCCATACAGAAACTATAGAAGATCATATTAAAAATAATATAGATTCACTCAACAGCCTTGAGTCCGTTGTCGAGAAAAGTTTGCGAAGAAACTCGTAGTTCTTCAATAATACGCAAGCGTTCTTTTCTCGAATAATTTTTTTTAAAGGTAGAATAATTAATTGCACGTTTTAAGTTTTTGTTGTTTTTCATAATTGACCGATTTATAAATAAAACCGCAATAAAAGTTATTTATTTTTAAGAATAATTTTAAATTAGTTAACTAAAATCATAAATAAATAAGATATAAGTAATTATGAAAAAAACTTTACAATATATTTTTAGTACAATATTTTTACTCATAGGATTTGTTTGGGTGTTTTTTGCACCCATTGCCGGTTCACTTTTTCTTTTAGCGGGTTTATTTATACTACCAATTATCTCTTCTCAAATCAAAATAAAAAGTTTTTTAAAGTATGTAGTAGCTATTGTGCTTTCTATTTCAGCATTTGCAGCGTTAGGATATACTATTGCAGATTTAGGAGAAGAACAAGCACATAAAAAACGCAAAAAAAAATCAAATTCCACAGAATATGCTTTAGAAGTTTTAACAGAAATGAATGATTCTGTTTATAATAAATTAAAGCGTGATTCACTTGAAATTAAATATTTTCAAAAAGAAGATTTGAATAAAAACTTTTTATCACTTTTAAAAGAAAACTCCCATAAAAGAGATAGCTTATTAGAAGAAAATCGTAATAAAAAAATTAATGATAGCCTTAATAAAATTACAAAAGCTGAAGAAAAAGCAATTGCAGAACGTGATGAAATCATTCAAAAGCAATTTAGTTCTTGGAATGGAGCGCATAGAAATTTAGAAAACCTTATTCAAAAAAATATGAATGACCCAGATAGTTACGAACATATTAAAACTGTCTATTTTGATAAGGGCGATCATTTAATTGTTATCACTTCTTTTAGAGGAAAAAACGCTTTTAACGCCACCATAAAAAATTCAATCACCGCAAAAGTTGATTTAAATGGAAATGTAATAGAAGTTATTGACCAATAATTTTCAATTGCGCGGCATCGCGTTCAGCTTCGGGGTATTTGTCTTTGTAAACCGTATCTATATCATTACGTTCGTGGCCCATAAGTTCGCGCAATAGATCTTCTTCTATACGGGCAAATTTACCCATAGTCGCAAAGGTGTGGCGCATTACTTTACTGGTTAAATTATCATTTTTAGGCAGCAATTCTATTGCCAGGCGTTTTTGTAAAATCTTTAGGTTCCGGTTATGATTATCTCTAAATGTTTTGTAAGAAGTCCACGCTTTTGGCCACGAGAATAAATATTCTTTTTTCGGGTTATCACATTTATATTTATCAATAATATGCTGGGCTTTTTCAGTCAGCAGAATATCAAATTCATACTGCCGGTCGCCCAACTTTCTACGCGTTAGAAAAACCCGGTTATTACTAAGATCATTCTTTTTTAAGTAATAAATATCAATTAGATCGGCGCCACAAAAATAAAACTGAAGCAAACAAAAATCAATTGCCCGCTGGTAACTAGGATGTTCTAAACTCAAATTTTCAAATTCGCGCAAAGTTTCTTCTGAAAGATAGCGGTTTTTTGCCCGCCGCTTTTTTATTTTTACACCATCTAACGCCCCAATAAATGGTTTTTTATCTTCAATAACACCAGCTTTTACCGCGGCATTGTAATTTGCGCGTATGGTTGCAATGTAAACCCGAATGCTTGTATTTTTATTACCAAGTTCTTTCTGGTAATTTTTAAAGCGCTCTATAAATTGCGGGGTAATATCTTTAAAATTCAGTTGCGGCGAAAATGTTTCAAAAGCCTTTTTTGCATCTCGATAGATAGAAGCGTTCCCATTTCGGTTTTGGCTTTCCATTAGTTTAATTCTTTTATCCATCCAGGAATAAAAATTTAAACTAACAGTAGGTTTTTTATCTGAAAAAAAATCAAATGCCGCCGGAAAATCATCAAGTTTCCTAAAATCAGAAAGCACCGCTTTTTTACGAATGTCTAAAATAGTAGTGTATAGATCTTCAAAATCATCGTGCGAAGGCAACGGAAGGTTAGAAGTTAAATCCCAATCTTCTTCAAAAGAATACCCAATTGTTTTTCTTCTCGTTTTTCTATTATGCGAAATAATCAGTTTCACCGGAAAACCATATTCGCCTTGGCCGTCGGTTTTATATAATTTTACTGTAGCTTTCATTCGTAAACTTTTCGTAAACAAATTACGTAAAAATTACCCTTTTTAACCAATTTAGGAAGGAATAAAGAATTTTACAGAAGTGTTAAAAACTAAGAAACCCCGCCAATAGACGAGGTTTCAAGTAGTCGGGGTGGCAGGATTCGAACCTGCGACCTCCTGCTCCCAAAGCAGGCGCGATAACCGGGCTACGCTACACCCCGATAATGGTTATCTGTTTGCGAGTGCAAATATAAAATTAATTTTTACTTTTGCAAACTCTTTTTTTCTGGCGGAGAGACCGGGATTCGAACCCGGGCATCCCGAAGGATGACAGCTTAGCAGGCTGCTGCATTACCACTCTGCCACCTCTCCGTTAAATTATGAACGTGTGCAAATCATTTTGCGGTTGCAAACTTAATACATACTTAGCTTCTAACCAAAGGAATTTTATGCTTTTTTTCGATAAAATTTTAGGTTTCTAATTAGCAGTTAGTTAGCAAAAGTAGATTTTTCCGATTTAATTAGTTTGGCCAATAAGGGAATCATTTTTTTATGATTTCTTACAAAAGGATTGTTCTTATTCCAAACGTATCCGGCTAAAACAGCACAAATTTGTTGCTTAATTTCGGGGGTGGGTTTTTGGTGTAGAATAATTTCTTGCAAGTTTCCGGTGTACCATTCTTTTACGTAGGTCGAAAAAACTTCAACGCCTTCTTGCATATAATCTACATAGCCTTTTTGCCAATCAACCTTTTCACCATTCAATTGTTTGGCGCATAATTTTGCAGCTAACAGACCAGATTCTGTTGCAAAAGAAACTCCGGAAGAAAAAACAGGATCTAAGAATTCGGCGCTGTTTCCGGTTAACACAAAATCATCTCCGTAAAATTTAGTCACATTTTTAGCGATATTATTTACTTTAATCGGTTCGAAATTAAAATCGAGGTCTTTAAATTGAGGATAATATTTTTTAGTATCAGGAAGCATTTGCGTGAATGCTTCAGAGGTATTAGGGGAAAATTTTTGAAACCATTCTTTTTTTCCCACAAAACCGATACTGGTATTTCCATTAGAAAACGGGATGTACCAAAACCAGACTTCATTTTCAATAATGTCAAACGTGATGAGTTCTCCTTCTTTTCCTGTTGGACGATTACTATCTTTTACTTGGGTGAATATCGAAGAATGTATCGCGGTTTTAGGTGCTGCTTCTAAGTTTAGCTGCTTTGCCAACACTCTTCCGGGACCGCTCGCATCAATAATAAATCTTCCTTGATACTTTTCCTTAATGTTATTCTTTAATGTAGTGACAACCACTTTTTCAGAAGCTGAAAACTCAATATTTTCAACCTTTGTTGCAAATTCAATAGAAACCCCATTTTTTTGACATTCTTCAGCTAAGACATTATCAAAATGATCTCGCGGAACTTGCCACGTCCAATCCCATCCTTCACCAAATTTTTCTGAAAAGTCAAAATTTCCTTCCACTCCATTTCTAATAAATCGAGCGCCTATTTTTACTTGATAATTTTGCTTTTTAAGACAAGTTAATAGACCGGCTTCCTCAAAATTATCCATACAACGGGGAATTAAACTTTCGCCCACAGTGTACCTTGGGAAGTTTTCTTTTTCAATAATTTTTACGGAAAAACCATGCTTCTTTAGATAGGAAGCCGCAACTGTTCCGGAAGGTCCCGCACCAATAATAAGCACATCTACATGCTCTTTTATCATACTAGATTTTCTTTATGGGGTAAATATACTACATTTGCGCAAGCTGCTATTGTTAGAATTTTTCAGAATTATGCTAAAAGGAACACAAGCCATAGAATTAGATGATTTTTATGCCGTTTTATTTGAAGAAAGTCAAATTGAATTATCTTCAGAAATATTAAAACGAGTAGAGAAAAGTTATCAATTTCTTCAAGATTTCTCTAAAGACAAAGTTATTTACGGGGTAAATACCGGCTTTGGTCCCATGGCGCAGTATAAAATAGATGAAAAGGATCAGCATTCGCTTCAGTATAACTTAATACGAAGTCACGCTTCCGGAACCGGAAAAATTTTAGTACCTATTTATGTAAAAGCTTTAATGCTGGCACGTTTAAACACGTTGAGTTTAGGGAAATCTGGTGTGCATAAAAGTGTAATTGAAGTCATGACCCAACTAATCAATAAAAATATTACGCCTCTCATTTTTGAACATGGCGGAGTAGGAGCGAGCGGCGATTTAGTGCAGTTAGCGCATTTGGCCTTGGTGTTGATTGGTGAAGGTGAAGTTTTTTACAAGGGAGAACGTGTTTCTACAACAAGTGCTTTTGAAGCTGAAAAAATTAAACCAATTCAAATAAAAGGCAGAGAAGGTTTGGCATTAATGAACGGTACGTCGGTGATGACAGGAATTGGAATTGTAAATACCATTTACGCTGAACGGCTGTTGAATTGGTCGGTGTTTTGCAGTTCATTAATTAATGAGGTGGTAAAAGCTTATGATGATCATTTTTCAGCTCAGTTAAATGAAGCAAAATTGCATGAAGGGCAGAAAAACATCGCTAAAAAAATGCGTGATCATTTAGCCGACAGCAAACGAATAAAAAAACGTGATCAGCACCTTTTTAAACCGACCGAAGAAAAAGTTTTTAAAGAAAAGGTTCAAGAATATTATAGCTTGCGTTGTGTGCCGCAAATTCTAGGACCGGTGCAAGATACGCTCAAGCAAGTGAAAAAAATTTTAGTAGAAGAAGTAAATTCTGCTAACGATAATCCGATAATTGATGTAGCTTCCAAAAACGTTTATCACGGCGGAAATTTCCATGGAGATTATGTAGCGCTAGAAATGGATAAATTAAAATTAGTCATCACTAAATTATCAATGTTAGTCGAGCGTCAGCTCAATTATTTATTGAATTCGAACCTCAATAATTTTTTAACGCCATTTGTGAATTCAGGAAAATTAGGACTTAATTTCGGGATGCAAGGCACACAATTTACCGCGGTTTCTACCACAGCAGAAAACCAGGCGCTTTCTAATTCGATGTACATTCACAGTATTCCTAACAATAATGATAATCAGGATATTGTAAGTATGGGAACCAACGCGGCGAATATGACCAAAAATGTTATTGAAAATTCTTTTGAAGTCGTTGCCATAGAATTAATCACCTTAGTTCAGGCGGTATATCAATTAGATATTGTAGCTGAATTATCGTCTACTTCTCAACAAGAGCTTCAAAAAATACAAGAATTTATTCCGAAGTTTTCAGAAGATCAAGCCATGTATCCTTTTGTTCAGCAAATGAAGTCTTATTTACTTCAAAATGAAATCTATTCTGAAAAAAAATAAATATGAAATATGCTTTAATTACCGGCGGTTCAAGAGGAATTGGAAAAGCAATTGCCATTTCATTAGCTTCAGAATTATATTATAATATTATTCTAACCTATAAAAACAATACCGAAGCTGCAGAAATTACACAGCAAGAAATCCAAAGCTTTAACGTAACATGTGATCTATTAAAATTTGATGTCGCTAACGCGGAAGAAACTACAGAAACATTAAAAAATTGGGAAGAAAAAAATCCGGAAGCCACCATAGAAGTCATCGTCAATAATGCCGGAATCACTGCCGATGGTTTATTTATGTGGAATTCTACCGAAGATTGGAACAAGGTTTTGCAAACTACGCTAAACGGTTTTTATAATATAACGCATCATTTTATTCAACAACTGCTGAAAAACCGCTACGGAAGAATTATTAATATTTCTTCGGTTTCCGGCGTAATTGGTACCGCGGGACAAACCAATTATTCGGCAGCAAAAGCCGGTTTAATCGGTGCGACAAAAGCCTTGGCGCAAGAAGTAGCCAAACGAAAAATTACCGTAAATGCGGTTGCACCGGGGTTTATAAGTTCTGATATGACTAAAGATTTAGATGAAAAAGAACTACAAAAGCAAATCCCGATAAATCGTTTTGGGAAACCTGAGGAGGTAGCCGATTTGGTGTGTTTTTTAGCTTCTAAAAAAGCGGCATATATTACCGGAGAAGTCATAAATATTAACGGCGGAATTCCTACATAAAAATATGGCAGAGTGGAAAGGAAAATCTAGAGGAAGCGTTTCTGGACTTAAAGTTTTTGTGTTTTTTATTAAACATTTCGGTTTGCGTGCGGCATATATTTTATTGTGTTTACCGGTTCCTTATTTTGTGTTTTCGGCTCCCAAAGCTTCCAAGAGTATTTTTACTTTTTTCCATAAACGCTTGGGGTATTCTAAATTCCATGCTTTCTTCCAAATTTTTAAAAGTTATTACTTCTTTGGGCAAACCTTAATCGATAGAATAGCCGTTACGGTAGGACATCGCGATAAGTTTACTTATGAATTTGACGGCGTTCATCACATCGAAAATTTATTAAAAAAGGGGGAAGGCGGAATTTTATTTACCGCTCATATCGGAAATTTTAATATCTCCAGAACCTTTTTTGAAACGCTTGAAAATCCGGCAAAAATAAATATGGTGATCACCGATTTAGAGCATGAAAATATCAAGGAATACTTAGAATCGGTTACTGGAAAAACCAATTTAAATTTAATTGTAGTTGAAGAAAGTTTATCGCATATTTTTAAAATAAATGAAGCTTTACAAAATAATGAATTGCTGGTTTTTGCTGCCGATAGAAGCGGAGAAGGAAAATCTTTAACACAGGAATTTTTAGGAAAAGAAGCAGCGTTTTTTAGCGGTCCGTTTAAATTGGTGGCTAAAAAAAAGCGTCCGGTTTTATTTGTGCATATTATGCGGGAAAAAGGATTTCATTATCATTTATATGCGCGACCTTGCGAAACGGAAATAAATTCCGAACACGAAATTTTAAAGTTATATACCGGTAATTTAGCTGAAATGGTCAAAAAATATCCCAATCAGTGGTTTAATTTTTATGATTATTGGGCGGATTTTAAAAAAGAAAAACTGAAGAATTAAGATGAAACTTCCCATTCATACGCTAGAAGAAATTAAAAAGTTAATTCCGCAGAAAGAACCTTTTATTATGGTGAGTTCTTTATTGTCCTGTTCTTCAGAAGAAGGGATTACCGCTTTAAAAATTGAAGCAGATAATATTTTAATTGAAGAAAATCAGTTTTCAGAAGCCGGTTTGTTAGAACATATGGCACAAAGCATTGCGTTACAGGGCGGTTTTTTAGCAAAGCAAAATGTAGAAAAAAGACCAAAAATCGGTTATATAATTTCTATCAAATCAGCTAAAATTTATCAGCTCCCAGAAATTAATTCAACTATAAAATCCAACGTCCGTAAAATCCATGAAATAGCCGGAATGACAAATTCTCTTGTTATGGTTAAAAATGAGCAAGAACAACTACTAGCGGAAGCAGAAATAAAAACTTACGAGCAAAAAACAGGGAATTGAGCAAAAATCGTTATTTTTGATAATTATCAAAACTGTATTCAAATGGATATGACGGCTCAAATAAAAAAGGACTTGATCTCAAGGATTAAAAATTCTAAAGATTTGAATTTTTTAAAAGCTCTTCAGACAATTTTTGACACCTCCGAACAAGCTTTATATCAATTATCTCCTGAACAAGAAAATTCTATTTCAATGGGTAGAGAACAACTAAAAAATGGTCAGTATTCGAGTAATGAATCTGTAATTTCTGAAATGAAAGAATGGCTAGCAAAAAAATAATTTGGTCAGATTTTGCCAAATTGGAGTTCCAAAATATTCTTGAATATTATATCAAAAGAAATAATTCTACTACATACAGTATACAACTTCTAGAAAAAACAGAAGACTTATTAAAAACGCTATCTAAAAGTGAATTTATCGGAAGGTTAACTTCAAATAAAAAAACACGTGTAATACCAATGAATAACTATTTGATTTTCTATGAAATAAAAAAAGAGCATATTGAAATAGTTTCATTTTGGGATAACAGACAAGATGATAAAAAGCTAAATATTAAATAAATACAATTGTTTATTAATGGATGAAGTTTTTATCACAGACGACCAGATTATAAGTCCGCTTGGTTTTTCTTCTGAGGAAAATGTAAAAAATTTACGAAATGAAGTTTCCGGAATTCAAGAAATTTCTGATCCCGATTTAGCCCCTTTTTCATTTTTTGGAGCAAAAATAAATCGTGAAAATGTAGCGGAAGAATTCAATGCAATCGGTCCTTTATCTAAATACACCTATTTAGAACAGCTTATGATTTTAGCAATTGATAAGCTCTTGAAAAAAAATACCGAAACCGATTTCTCCAATACCTTACTCGTTGTTTCTACCACCAAAGGAAATATTGATTTGCTTAAAAGTCTAGGAGATTTTCCTGAAAAAAGAGTTAAATTATACGAATTAGCACGAGCTATCCAACATTTTTTTCAATTTAAAAATGAACCACTGGTAGTTTCAAATGCTTGTGTTTCTGGTGCATTAGCGGTTGGGGTAGCGAAAAAAATGCTTCAGCAAAAAAAATATAAAAATGCTATTGTCGTTGCCGGCGATCTGTTATCAGAATTTGTGTTATCCGGTTTTAATTCTTTTCAAGCTTTAGATGATAAAATTTGTAAACCCTATTCAAAAAATCGTAACGGAATTAATTTAGGAGAAGCTGCAGCAGCAGTTTTAATAAAAAAACAATCCACTAAAAAAAATGCTATAAAAATTTTAGGCGAAGCTTCTGTTAATGATGCCAACCATATTTCCGGTCCTTCAAGAACCGGCGAAGGTTTGGTGAAAAGTGTAGAAAAAGCGTTGTTGGAAGCTAAAATTTCTTCCGAAAAAATAGATTTCATTTCAGCTCACGGAACCGCTACTTTATTTAATGATGAAATGGAAGCCATTGCCTTTCATCGTTTAGGTCTATCGCGAAAACCATTACACAGTTTAAAAGCTTATTACGGACATACGCTAGGAGCTTCAGCGCTTTTAGAAACCATTATTACCAAACACAGTTTAACGCAAAATGAACTGTATAAAAGTTTAGGTTTTAGCGAAAACGGGGTCAGTAAAGCTTTAAATATTATTGAAAACCCGAAAAAACAAGACTTGCAAATTGCTTTAAAAACGGCTTCCGGTTTTGGCGGTTGTAATTATGCTATTATTTTTGAAAAAAAATCCGTTTGAAAAATAAGTACTTTATTACTGATTTTGTAAAATTTTCTAAGCAGTTGAAAACAGCAGATGTAGACGCTATTCAAACTGAACTGAAAGAAGAATATAAAGCCTTGGCAGTGCAATACCCTAAATTTCATAAAATGGATTTACTGTCAAAATTAGGCTTTATCGCTACAGAGTTATTGCAGAAGAAAGTGAATTTCCCGTCAGATACGGCGTTAATTTTTCAAAATAATGCTTCCAGTTTAGTTACTGATATTCAGCATCAAAAAAGTATACAAGAAAAAGATGCTTATTTTCCTTCGCCTTCTATTTTTGTGTACACTTTACCCAATATTGTCATGGGCGAAATTGCTATTCGGCATCAATTACAAAGTGAAAATACATTTTTTATCAGCGAAAATTTTCAAGCAGATTTAATTAAAAACTACACGCAATCTTTACTAGATACCAAAAAAGCTTCCGCTTCTATTTCTGGCTGGATTGATTTGAATACCGAAGGATATAATGTATTTTTGGCCTTTATTTCTGAAAAAGGAACATTACCTTTTACCACAGAAAATTTACAACATAAATTTACAGCATAAATGAGCGATTTACGGGAAGAGCTAAAGTATAAAATTATAGAACAACTTAATTTAGAAGATATTTCGGTTGATGAAATTGAAAATAATGACGAATTATTTGGCGATGAAATTGGTTTAGATTCTATAGATGCACTAGAATTAATTGTCTTGCTAGAAAAAGATTACGGTATAAAATTAAGCGACCCTAAAAAAGGAAAAGAAGTTTTTTATAGTGTAGAAACTTTGGCAACTTTTATTGAAAATAATCGATAAAATATGAGTGAACGTATTGCTGTTACCGGGATTGGTACAATTTCTGCTATCGGAAATTCGGTTGCCGAAAATTTTGAAGCTTTGCAGAAAAGTACATCCGGGATTGGTAAGATTTGCTATTTAGAAAGCGTTCACAGCGATAAATTTCCCTCAGGAGAAATAAAGTTAAGCAATAAATTTTTAGCTGAAAAATCAGCGATTCCGCGTGATAAACTATTCACAAGAGCTGCATTATTAGGCTTTCACGCTGCAAAAGAAGCTTTGACCCAGGCGGATATAAATTTGCCAAACGCAAACTTAGCTTTTATTAACGGTACCAGTGTTGGCGGAATGGATTTTACCGAACAGCATTTTCAAGACTTTCAAGAAAAGGCAGCTTCAATAAAATTTATTGAAGCGCAACATCCGGGATTTACTACAAATACCATTGCAGATTTTTTGCAAATTAATGATTTGGTTAGTACGGTTAGTACCGCTTGTTCTTCGGGAGCAAACGCAATTTTAACCGGTGCAAAATTAATACAAGCTAACAAAGCCGATTATGCCTTAGTAGGCGGCACCGATTGCCTGTCAAAATTTACCTTAAACGGCTTCAACAGTTTAAAGATTTTATCAGAAAGAAAATGCCAAGCTTTTGATGAGAATAGAAGTGGATTAAATTTAGGTGAAGCCGCCGCATATTTAGTGTTGGAGTCAGAAACACAAGCAAAAAAATCAGGTAAAAAAATTCTGGCATATTTAAGTGGATTTGGAAACGCCAATGACGCGCATCACCAAACGGCTTCATCAGAAACCGGGGAAGGGTCTTTTTTAGCTATGAAAAAAGCTATAAATTCTGCTGAATTATCACCAAAAAAAATTGATTATATCAACGCACACGGCACAGCAACACTAAATAATGATTTAAGCGAAGGTATTGCGATAGAACGTGTTTTTAATGAAATTCCCCCAGTGAGTTCAACCAAAGCTTTTACGGGCCATACGTTGGCTGCTGCCGGAGCTTTAGAGGCAGTTTTCTCTATTTTATCGCTTCAGCATCAAGTAGTTTTTACTAACTTGAATTTTCAGCATAAAATGAAGGAATTACAGTTTTTACCGGAACAAAAATTTCAACAGCGAAAAATAGAACACGTGTTATCCAATTCATTTGGGTTTGGCGGAAATTGTTCAAGTTTAGTATTTTCAAAAAATATATGAGTCAAGAAATTTACATCAACGGAATAGGATTTGTCGGCGCGCAAGCTATTTTTCCTCGTGAAAAGACAATTTGCTCAAGCTTTAATACTTTTTCTACTCCAATTCTTGATTGTCAGTTTTCTGAATATCAAAAATATATTCAAAAAGGAGCGATGCGGCGCATGTCTTCTTCTGTGAAAATGGGAAGTGTAGCCGCAAAAAAAGCCTTATCTGATGCTAAAATAGAATTGCCGGATGCCATAATAACCGGAACCGGAATGGGATGTAAGGAAGATTCTGATATCTTTTTAGCTAATCTATTGGCACAAAAAGAAGAACTTTTGACTCCCACAAAATTTATTCAATCTACACACAATACAGTCGGTGGGCAAATTGCGCTGCAACTGCAAACAAAGGTTTATAACAGTACTTTTGTGCAAGGTGCCGCATCTTTTGAATCTGCTATCTTAGATGCCGATTTGAGCTTGTTTTCTGAAAATGATGAACAAAATTTTTTAGTTGGCGGTATTGATGAAATTTCAAAAACCACGATTGATTTACATCGGTTAAACGGACAAATAAAAAAAGAAGCTGAGGTTTTAAACGAAAACTTATTAGCCTATAAAACTTCGGGAAGTATTGCCGGTGAAGGGGCTTCGTTTTTTGTGATTTCTAACCAAAAAAATGAACAGACTTATTGTAAAATAAAGGCGATAAAAATTTTTAATTCACTTGCTGAAGAAAAATTAGCTAAGAAATTAAAAGACTTTTTGAAGGTCAATAATTTAGCGGAGCAAGAGATTGATTTATTGATTTTAGGAAAAAATGGAGACGTAAATTTTGATTTTTATTATGATGATTTGCAGCGAAATTTTCCTGAAGAAACTCCGCAGTTGTATTATAAACACCTAATCGGAGAATTTTATACCGCTTCAGGTTTTGCAAATGCACTTGGAGCACATATTTTAAAAGAGCAACAAATTCCCAAAAAATGTGTTTTAAATTCGACTTATAAAAACCCAAAAAGCATTAATCGAATTTTACTTTATAATCAATATCAAGGAAGAGATCATAGTTTTATAATTTTAGAAAAATGCTAAGATTTAAAAATATTAATGCGTTTTTTTTGCTGATTCTAGCAATCTCAGTTTATGGGATTTTTCAATTAAGCTGGCCTTTATATTTGCTGTTAATTGTATTGTTTTCTTGGTTAAGCATTACTTTTTATGGTGCAACAAACGTTCGGTTGAATTATTTTTTTACTGCTTTACATCAACAAAAAAATACTGCTAAGAAGGAAGTCGCGCTCACCTTTGACGATGGACCCGCTTCGCAAACCAAAGCTATTTTGGCACTTTTAAAAAAATACAATGCCAAAGCTACTTTTTTCTGTATCGGTCATAAAATAGATGAACAACCCGAAATTTTTAAACAGATAATTTCTGAAGGTCATACGGTAGCAAATCATACTTATTCGCATGCAAAAAACATCGGTTTTTTTAGTTCAAAATCAATTCAGCGGGAATTAGAAACTTGTAATCTAGCCGCTAAAAGTGTTGGTGGGGTAGAGATGAAATTATTTAGGACCCCATTTGGAATCAGTAATCCCAAGATAAAAAAAGCATTACAAAAAACCGGACATCAGCCCATTGGTTGGAGTATTCGTTCGTTTGATGCGTTGTTTTCTTCACCCGATTTAATCTTTAAGAATATAGCGAAAAAAATAAAGCCGGGCGATGTAATTTTATTGCACGATACACAAAAACATACACCCGAAATTTTGGAGCGATTATTGATTTTATTGCAGGAAAAATCCTTAAAATCGGTTAGCATTAATAAACTTTTTAATATTTCAGCTTATGCTTAAAAAAACACTTTTTTTAATTTTATTATGTGGCTTTTCAGGTTTTTCACAACAACAATTATCGACTGCTGAAACAGAAAAACTTAAAACTGAATTAAGGCAAGTTGTGAATTCTATAAACTCATTAACAGGTGATTTCACTCAAATTAAATCGGTAGAATTTATGGAAGACGATGTGGAAAGTTCAGGCAAATTTTTCTACCAAGAACCCAAACAAATCAAGTGGAAATATGAACAACCACTAGCGTACAGCATTCGCTTTTTAGAAGATAAGATTTTACTGAGTCAGCAAGGCAACACGCAAGAAGTAGATGCAAATTCTAATGCCTTATTAAAACAATTGAGTGAATTTTTATCAGAAAGTATTACCGGAAAGATATTAGAAAGTGATGCCTTTACTATTACATATTTTAAACATAATGGAACTTATTCAGCACAATTAAATCCTAATGAAAAGGAGTTAAAAGAAGTTTTCAGTCGTATTATTTTACATTTTGAAGAACGCTATTTAATCAATAAAATAGAATTGATAGATCCTAATGAAGACACTACGATTATAGAATTAAACAACGTGAAACTTAACACTTCATTAGAACAAAACACATTTAAAACGCCATAAAAATGTTAGAAAATTTTGTTGAAGTAAACGAACGTAAATCTACTGAAAATCAACAAGAAACAATTTTTAAAATCGACGAACAACATGAAGTTTTTTCGGGTCATTTTCCTGATAAGCCTGTCACGCCCGGTGTGGTATTGATCGATCTTTTTAAAAAAGAAGCTGAATTTTTTTTTCAGCAAAAATTGCAACTGATTGAATTAAAAAATGTGAAATTCATCAAACCTATTTCCCCTCAAAAAAATAGCCTACTTTCTTTATCATCATCTTTTTCTGAAGAAGGTGAATTTATAAAAATTATCGGGAAGGCTTTTTTTCAAAAAGAGCTTTGTACAAAGTTAACTCTTATCCTTAAAAAAGTGTAGTTTTGCCGCTAGTAGCGACAATCTATGATTTATCAAGAAAAATTTGATCGGTGGAAATGCTGTGTTATTATTCCCACTTATAATAACCAAAAAACGCTTGCGCGCGTGATAAAAGATGTGCAGCGTTTTACCTCAAATATTATTCTTGTAAATGATGGTTCTACCGATGATACTTCAAAAATTTTAGCTGATTTCCCTGAAATTGAACAACTTCATTTTCAACAAAATAAAGGAAAAGGGCGTGCGTTAAAAGCAGGTTTTAAAGCTGCCGGAACGTTAGGATACGACTTTGCAATTACCATAGATTCCGACGGTCAGCATTTTGCAGACGACTTTAAGGTTTTTTTAAACGAACTAGAAAAGCACGACGGCCAAGAAATGTTGCTAATTGGATCTCGTAAAATGGACGGCCCAAATGTGCCGAAACAAAATAGTTTTGGAAATAAATTCTCAAGTTGGTGGGTTTACATAGAAACCGGCGTAAATTTAGAAGACTCGCAATGCGGTTATCGCTTGTACCCACTTCGAGTGGTGAATGCGATGAAATTATTTACCCCAAAATTTGAGTTTGAAATTGAAGTTATTGTAAAAGCTTCTTGGCGAAAAATTCCGGTGAAAAATATACCTATAAAAGTACTTTACGATCCCGATGAACGTGTTAGCCATTTTAGGCCATTTATAGATATTGTTCGCATTACGCTTTTAAATATTTGGTTTGTATTTGTTGCGTTTTTGTTTATTATTCCACAAAAGAGATTCAAAGAGTTTAAACGAAAAAAACGGAAAGAAATTTGGCGTGACGATATTTTAAAAATAGACGAACCGCCACATAAAAAAGCTTTTGCGATTGCATTAGGAATCTTTATTGGTATTTCACCTTTTTGGGGTTTACAAACCTTATTGGTTTTCTTTTTGGCGCAACTTTTTAAGCTAAATAAAGTAGTTGCTTTTCTATTTTCTAACATTAGTATTCCACCATTTATTCCCTTTATTGTTTATGCGAGTTACCGTGTTGGTGGGGTTATTTTAGGCAATACAAATGAGTTTCATTTTTCATTTGACAGTATTGAGAGTTCACTTGCTATTTTATTGGAAATGAAACAATACCTTATTGGCAGCTTTAGTTTGGCTATTTTGGCAGCAGCTTTTGTCGGATTCATTTTTTACATTGTATTTTTAGTGTTAGCTAAAGCAAAAAAGCCTTTGTAAGTGATTGCACGATTCTTTATAAATACATTTCAGAAATTTCAACAGTATAAAATTATTGGTTTTCTGCTGTTACTTATTTTTTTGTTAGTTGCAAGTTTTGGTGCTTTTCAATTAAACTTTAAAGAAGATATTGCTGCACTTATTCCTAAAAATGAAAAAGCAGAGGAGTTGCAAAAAATCTTGAATACGGTAGATTTTTCTGATAAAATCATTGTGAATTTTTCAGCAGAAAGTAAGCCTCAGGCTCTTAACTCTTTTGGCAGTGCCAATAAAAATCAGAAAGATGAATTAGTAAAAGTTGCCCAACAGTTTTTAGATTCTATCGTAAAATTACAACCCGCTTATATTGAGAAAATCCAAGGAAAAGTTTCTTCTGATGAAATGGATAAAACCTATGCTTTTGTTCAGCAAAATTTACCGTTATTTTTAGCGGAAGAAGATTATAAAACTTTAGAACGTCGCATAACGAAAGATAGTTTAGCAGCTAAATTAAAAGGTGTTTATAAAAGTTTACTTTCTCCGGCAGGCTCTTTCACAAAAAAATATTTATTAAAAGATCCCTTGCAAATTACGCCGCTAGGCTTAGAGAAATTGAAGCAATTACGAGTAGGAGAGGAGTACCAACTTTATCAGAATTTTTTATTGGCCAATAGCGGTAGAAATTTACTGCTCTTTATTAGTCCCTCATTCCAAAAAAACGATGCCGAAAAAGCAGAAGAATTTGTTGAAAAATTAACCGAACTATCCATAAAAGTAAGTCCGAAAAATAATTCTATAAAAATACATTCGTTTGGTTCTGTATTTTATAGCGTAGCCAATGCAAAACGTATAAAAGCCGATATTCAATGGACTTTAGGGATCGCATTATCCATTTTACTGGTCTTGTTAATTTACTTTTACAGGAAAATATATATTCCACTAATTTTATTTTTACCCAGTATTTTTGGTGCTATTAGCGCACTTGCCATGTTGTTTGTTTTTCAGCAAGAAATATCTTTGATTGCTTTAGGAATTGGCGCTGTTTTGTTGGGAATTTCGTTAGATTATGGGTTGCACGTTCTTACGCATTACAGAAATTATACTGATATCAAAAAACTTTACCAAGAAGTAAGCAGTGCAATTTTAATGAGCAGTTTAACTACCGCAACTGCTTTTTTTTGTTTGCTATTTGTAGAAAGTGAAGCCTTAAATGATTTAGGGGTTTTTGCAGGAATTAGTGTAATTATAGCTGCGGTATTTTCGTTGCTTTTGATTCCGCAATTTTATCAACCTAAAAAACAGATAGCGCAAAAAAATACATTTATAGATCGCTTAGCAAGTTTTCCTTTTGAGAAATCGAATATACTTTTAATTGTTTTAGGAATTGCTTTAATTTTTGGCGCAGTTAATTTTTATAAGGTTGGTTTTGAAGAAAATTTATCCAGTTTAAATTATGAACCAAAATCTTTACAACAAGCCAAAGAAGAGCTTTCAACGATTACGTATCAAGATCAAAAAACCCTGTATTTAATTTCTCACGGAAATAGTTTAAGTGAAGCTTTAGCAACAAATGCTTTAGTAACAAAAAAAATAAACGATCTTCAAGAAAAAGATGAAATTCTTTCCTTTAGCAGTGTTGGCGGTTTAGTTTTAAGCCGAGAACAACAACTCCAAAAACTAAAAAAATGGGATAATTTTTGGTCAACTGATCGTAAAAAAACACTTCAGCAGAATTTAATTGAAGAAGGAAAAAAACTAGGATTTAAAGCTTCAACCTTTTCAGATTTTTTTGAAAAAATCAACCAAAATTATCAACCTATTTCTTTAGCCGCTTATAAAGTGAATCCTAATTTTCCTGTAAATGAATTTATTAGTGAAAATGGAAATAATTTTCATACCGTACTAAGTTCGGTAAAACTATCAGAAAATAAAATTGAAGCCTTTAAAACGCATTTTAACAATCAGAAAAACTTGACTATAATTGATCGACAAGCTTTGAATCAAAATTTATTTGGCGGATTAAAAATGCATTTCAATAGTTTGATTTTATATTCTTTTGGAGCAATTTTCTTACTTTTACTAGTGTTTTACAAGAACATTCGTTTAAGCTTAATTACGCTTCTACCTATCGGTATTACTTGGATTATAGCAATGGGAATGATGTACCTTTTTAACATACAATTCAATATTTTTAATGTCATTATTTCTACTTTCATTTTTGGACTTGGCGTCGATTACAGTATTTTTGTAACCAATGCTTTGCGTCATAAACAAAAAGATGAAAATTATAAGTTGCAAACCCATAAAACTTCCATTATACTTTCAGTTTTCACAACATTATTAGGAATGGGAGCTTTAATTTTTGCGGTTCATCCGGCTTTAAAATCAGTTGCTATTATTTCCATCATCGGAATTTTAACGGCAGTCTTGGTTTCGTTCTGCATTCAACCTTTTATCTTTAAACTTTTGATGAATTTCCCTAAAAATAATGACTAATAAAAGTAGTTTCATATCAATATATAAAGTCATTAGTTGGGGATTTTTATGCTTAATTTTTCAGGCTTGTGGGGTTCAGAAATCCTTAGAAGACCGACCTGAAAAAACAAGACTAGATCAAGCTTTACCGGAAAGAATTCAGCTGAATCAAACTACTTTTCAACTCAAAAACAACCGACTACAAAAAAACAAAGAAGGTCTTTGGGAACTTTATGTAGAAGGCGATCCATTAGAACGCGGCTACGCAATTGGCTCCTTATCTAAAGAGCTAATCCAAAAACAGGAACGCGTTTTCATGGAAGCGGTTTTAGAACAAGTAGATTCGGAGTCTTACCAGAAATTTTTGAGTAAGATAATCGCTTGGTATAACCGAAAACTTTACCAGCACGTAAACGAAGAATTTAAGCAAGAAATTTACGGAATATCCCGTTTCAACACCGGTGAATATGATAATTTTGCCAAACCTTATGTGCGGTCTTTATATTTGCATGGCGCACACGATATTGGTCACGCCTTGCAAGATCTAATGTTAGTAGGTTGTACTTCATTTGCTGCTTGGGGCGAAAAAACAAGCGACGGACAATTATTAGTAGGCCGAAACTTTGACTTTTATGCAGGTGATCAATTTTCGGAAGAAAAAATTATTGCTTTTATCAAACCAACACAAGGTCATCCGTTTATGATGTACACCTGGCCCGGGTTTATTGGCGCAGTTAGCGGAATGAACAAAGAAGGCTTAACCGTAACCATAAACGCCGGAAAATCTAAAATTCCGTTGATTGCAAAAACACCTATTTCTTTAGTGGCGCGTGAAATTTTACAATATGCAAAAACCACTACAGAAGCCATTGAGATTGCGAGAAAGAAAGAAGTTTTTGTATCAGAATCCATTATGGTTTCTAGCGCTATCGATAAAAAAGCGGTATTGATAGAGGTTTCCCCTAAAAATTTTGGGGTTTATGAAGTTGAAAATTCTAATCATTTGAGTTGTTCAAATCATTTTCAAAGTGAAGCATATGCTAATGATAAACGGAATTTAGCAAGTATTGAAAACAGCCATACGCAAGCACGTTTTGATAGAATGGAAGAATTAATTCAAGAAAAGAATACATTAAACCCCAAAAAAGCGGCAGAAATCTTACGAAATAAAAAAGGAGTAGCAGATGCTATTCTAGGCTTTGGAAATGAGTTGGCTATCAATCAATTGCTTGCCCACCACAGTATTATTTTTAAACCTGAAGAAAAACAAGTCTGGGTGTCTACAAATCCTTATCAATTAGGGGCTTATGTTGCGTATGATTTAGATGAAGTCTTTGCTGAAGAGTCAAAATTAAAATCAATAGATTCCTTAAAAATTGAAGCAGATCCTTTTTTGTTTACTGAAGAATTTAAAGATTATGAAAAATTTAGAGCTCAAAAAAAGATTATAGAAAAATCTATTCAGCAAAAAGAACAAATTTCCTCAAAAAAATTAACAGCGTTTATCAGTTTAAATACGGACTTTTGGGAAACACACTTTTTAGTTGGTAAATATTATTACGAACAAAAGGACTATAAAAAAGCCATTATAAATTTTAAACAAGCCTTGCGCAGAGAAGTAACAAGCTTAGCTGATGAAGAAATGTTGAAAAAGTACCTAAAAAAAAGTTATCGGAAATTATAAATGAAAATAGGATCTAATCATATTAAAAATTGGCAAGAAAATCAGCAAGAATTATTGCAACAGCAAATACTATATATTGCAGAACATTCCCCATATTATCAACGTATTTTTAAGGAGAATAAGCTTGATATTAGTGATTTTTCTTTAGTAGATTTTTCAAAACTTCCCATAACGACAAAAGAAGACTTAGCGCGTTATAATGATGAATTTGTAGCCGTTCCACAGTCAGAAATTATAGATATTGTTACTACCTCAGGAACCTTGGGAGAGCCGGTTAGCTTTGCGTTAAATGAGGATGATTTACAACGCTTGGCAACCAATGAGGAGCAATCTTTTCAGCAAATTGGTATTACAAAAAACGATGTTGTACAAATAACCACCACCTTAGATCGTCAGTTTGTAGCTGGTTTAGCATACTTTTTAGGCTTACGAAAACTCGGTGCGGGCATTATTCGTTTAGGCGCCGGAATACCAGAATTGCAGTGGAAATCTATTCTCCGTTTTCAGCCTACTTACCTCATTAGCGTTCCTTCTTTTTTACTGAAACTGATTGATTATGCTGAAAAAAACGGAATTGATTGCAATAAAACTTCTATAAAAGGAGCTATTTGCATTGGCGAACCGATTAGAAATGAAAATTTTGAATTGAATCCCTTAGGCCAAAAAATCACAGCGCATTGGGGTATTGAATTATTTTCAACCTATGCCTCAACAGAAATGTGTACCGCATTTACCGAATGTAAAGCCCATGAAGGAAACCATATCCAAGAAGATTTAATTTTTACAGAAGTTTTAGACGACAATGGAAATCCTGTAAAAGATGGCGAAATAGGCGAATTAACGATTACTACCTTAGGTGTACAAACGATGCCATTATTGCGATATCAGACCGGCGATATGGTAAAGAAAATTAGTTCAACATGTTCTTGCGGAAAAAATGGCGAAAGAATTTCAGCCGTTTTAGGTAGAAAAAAACAACTGATAAAATATAAAGGAACTAGCATTTATCCCTTACAAATTTTAAATGCCTTAGCTAGTTTTCCTGACCTAAAAAACTACCTTATAATCGCTTCTTCTAATAGTTTAAATGAAGATGTGTTAAGTGTTGTAATTGAATACGATACAACTTTTAAAATTCAACAGAACTTAAGAGAACATCTACAAGCAACTATCCGAGTAATTCCAGAATTAGTACTGTGGAAAAAAGAGACTTTGCAACAAGCAATTTTTAATCCAAAATCCAGGAAACCAATTCGTTTTTTAGATAAGCGAAACTAGTTTTTTCTACAAAACAAAACTACTTTTTCTTGATTTTCTAAGCTTGTAAAAAATAGATAAACATGACCCCCGTCTTTTATTGAAAACTTTTTTCTGATCTGCGCAACGGTGAGTGGGAAATTTCTAGTGGTAATATTTGCTTTTTTTAACTGAAGTGATTTTATATTTTTTTTGTTGAAAGGAATAGTTTCCACAATTTTAAAACTTCTTCCGGGAAAATTTATTTTCTCTTCAGAAGTATATAAATGACTGTGTTTTGAAAGTTTAAAGACAGGAAGTTTATTAGAAATACTTAAAAATAAACCACTTTTTAAAATAGCGGAATTTGGTTCATATAAAAATTGAAGTGGTTTTTTATAAGTACCTTCAAGCTGCTTTTCTTCAAAAAAATCACCTTCAAAAAATTGATCCTTTTTTTTAGAAATATTAATTGTTATCAGCGGAATCTCATTCAAATTATTTTGATCCGTTAACACCCATAATAATTCTTTTACTTCATTTTCTAGGGCGACAATATGAATTTCTTTTACATAGTTTAGTTGCTCTATCCCCAGTTGTAAATCGAGTAGAGGAGAGGTCTTTATTAGTATTTGCTTTGATTTTTTTAAAAATAAAGACAGCGAATTCAACACATCCGGTTCGCAGTCTTCTAAGCGAAAAACCTTTCCTTTGACAGAAGAACGGCGCGATGGATCGATAAAAATCCAATCGAATTCTTTATCGCTTTGTTCTAAATATTCAATTCCGTTGCCGGCATAAAATTCACAATTTTTTTTACTCGATAAGTGTTTAAAGTTATGTTCGGCTAATGTAGAAAGGTCGGTATTTAGTTCACAATGAGTTATTTGATCTACTTTTTTAGAAAAATAAAGAGAATCTATTCCAAAACCACCGGTAAGATCAATTAAGTTTTCACCTTTAACTAAGGTACTTTTATATGCTGCAGTTTTTTCGGAAGAGGTCTGCTCTAAATTTAAAGTTTTCGGATATAAAACGGACTCGCAGTTATACCAACTTGGTAATTTTGACTTTGCTTTTTTTCGCGCTTCTACTTGTTGTGCTAAAGTCTGAATTGTAATATCCGGAAAAGGACTTCCTTTGAGAATTAAACGTGAAATATCTTCGTTCTCATTCCTTTTTATAAATTTCTGAACTTCTGGTTTTAATAATTTCAACGGAAGCATTCTATAAATCTTTTGTCAGTTTTTTGACGATTTTATATTCGCTAAATGCTTCTTTCGCAATTACTTTAATGGCGGTGTACACCGGGATTGCAACAATCATCCCGATCACATTAAACATTAAACCTGAGATTAATATGATCAAGAAAATTTCTAGCGGATGAGATTTTACACTTTTCCCGAAAATAAGCGGCTGATTGATAAAATTGTCAATCAATTGGGCGATAGAATATCCGGCTAACACATAAAGCATTCGAGGTAAAATTACCGTAGAAAATTCGGCTCCAAGATTACTGGAGATTACAAAAAGCATCATTAAGATTCCTGCGAATAGTGGCCCTAAATAAGGGACTATATTTAAAAATGCACATATAAATGCAATAGCAATCGGGTTATCCACTTTAAAGGCTGTCAGTAAAATTGTGTACAAAACAAACAATACAAAAATTTGTAAAGTTAAGCCTACAAAGTAGCGGGATAGCAAAACTTTGATTTTATGAAAAACGCGTTTAAAACGTTCTTCTTCACCTACATTTGAAAAAACAAGCACACTATTCAGCATTAATTTACTGTCTTTCAGCAAGAAAAAAGAAATAAATAAAACAGAAAATAAGGCAATAAAAGTGGCTCCCAATCCGCCAAAAACCATATTTAGAAAATTGGGAATCAGTTTTAAATCAAAATTTTTAATAAAACTTGTACGCTGTAACCCTTCAACAATATTAATTTGTTCCTGTAACCCAAGATATTCACGCACTTGAACATTTAAAATATTAAGGTCGTTTTTAAAAGCTTCAATATCAATTTGACTTAAGTTTTTGCTTTGTTCTACCACAATAGGAATAAACAAACCAATAAGTCCCACAACGACAGCTAAAACAAGTACTAAAACAGTTATAACCGCTAATTGATTAGGGAACTTAAGTTTTTCTTTCAAGAAAATAACAACAGGTCTTCCTATTAAAGCGATTACTGCTGCAATAGCAATGTAAACGATAACAGATTGAACTTCCCAAATAAAATATAATAGAAGAATAATCCCGGCGATAATACCGAGTGCTTTTAATATTCCGGTGGCTAAGGTTTTTGAATTCACAGTGCTAAAGGTATTATTTCTTTTGTAAAGCGAGTAATTTTTTTGTGATTTCGTAAAGAGCAATTCCTCCGGCTTGAGCTACGTTCATACTGCTGTTTTTACCAAACATTTGTATATGAACAACTTTATGTGCTTTTTGCAGGATTTCTTGATTTACTCCAAAATTTTCTTCCCCTAAAATAAGTATTATTTTTTCGTTTGCTTTTAGTTGAATGGAAGCTATAGATTCACTATTATCAGTTATTTCTAAGCAAAATAATTGATAGCCTTTTCCTTGATAATCTGTTAGGGTTTGTTGAATATTTTCAGTAATTTCATGAGGAACATAATTTACGGTAGAACGTGCTGTTCTTCTTAATCTGTTACTGTTTAAATTAATATTTTTTCCTGAAAGAATTAATTTTTCAACCTGAAAAGCATCAGCTAATCGAAACAAACTTCCCATATTTGCCGGACTTTGTAAGTTATCAGCTATTAAAATTATTGGGAATTTTTTTTCAGAAAACTTAGCGTTTGTATGATCTAACTGCATTGCCATAGTTTAATTTTCAAAAGCATATTTTACAATATTAGCTCCCATTTTTAAAGCTTTTAAACGGACATCTTCAGGATCATTATGCACTTCTTTATTTTCCCATCCATCTCCTAAATCACTTTCTAGGGTAAATAAGAGTACTAATCTGTTTTCATCAAAAATTCCAAAAGCTTGCGGTTTTTTTCCGTCGTGTTCGTGAATTTTAGGCAAACCTTTTGGAAATTCATAAGCACTGGAAAAAATGGAATGATTCGCGCCAAGTTCTTTTAATTCTTGATTTGGAAATATTTTTTTTATTTCCTTTTGTATATATTCATTCATTCCGTAATTGTCATCAATATGTAAAAACCCGCCACCAAGTAAATATTTCCGTAATTGACTGGCGTCTTCTTCGCTAAAAAACACATTTCCATGACCCGTCATATGAATAAGCGGATATGAAAATAAATCAACGTCACTTGCTTCTACAGTTACCGGTTCGGGATTAATACGCGTTTTAATATGCTCATTACAAAACTTTATTAAATTAGGTAGAGCAGTAGGGTTACTGTACCAATCGCCACCACCGCCATATTTTAAAACGCCAATTTCTTGTGCTTGAGCAAAAAACGTAAAAAAACAGCAGAGTAAAAGAACGAAAACACGTTTCATAAACAAAAATTTCTGGAAATATACGGAATTAATCGTGTTTTAAACCCTGAGAACTATTCTGTATGTGAAATTTTAATGATGATTTTTTAATTTTTTTCTATATATTTAAATGTTATTTAATTTAATAGTGTTGATTTAAACTTAAAAATTATGAAAGATTATATAAAAATTTTAACGGATACTTCAATCATTGTAAATAGGATCGTTGCTTTATTAGAGCAAAAAAACATTTCTATACGTATTCGAGATAATGTTGAGTCAGGACGATTAGCTGGTTTTGGAGTTCAGCAAAACGATGTAGAACTGTATGTTCATAAAGCGGACTATAATAATGCTCAACAACTTATTGAAGGTTTTAGGGAAGAACAAGAATTGTAGGAAGGCCTTTATTTATAAAATGTAATTATTATGAAAAAGTTATGCTTATTATTTTTTTTCTTGACATTTACAATTTCGCTATTTGGGCAAGTAAAACCGGTAGAAAACTTGAGTTGGACCCATTGGTATGATTATGGCAATAATTATTTTAAATTAGAATGGGAGGAACCAAAAAAACCTCATAATCAAATTATTGGATATAACATATATAGAGAAAATAACTTATTTATTTTCATTAATGAAACTTCAATTTATAATGTTAAAAGTTCCGTTACCCCTCCAAATGTATCGAATTGTGGCGGAGAAGATTTTATTCTTTATAGTAATTTAAATGGATTTACAGCTTATGTAACAGTGGTGTATTCAGACGAAATTGAGTCGGATCCTAAATCAATAGAAATTAGCGGTCCGCTTTTAAGTACTGATAAAAATGAACATAAAAAAGTTAAAATTTATCCTAATCCATCCGAGGGGTTGGTAAACATTCAAAATAGTAGTTTAATAAAAATTCAAATTTTCAATTTAAATGGTAAATTGATTAAAGAATGTAAACCAGATAATGAAATTGATTTATCAGAAATTTCAAAAGGAGTTTACCTTATAAAATTATTTTCAGAAAAAAACGTATCCTTAGAAAAGCTCATTCTAAAATAACGATTTTCCTATATTATTTGAATCAATAAAATAATTGATAATTTACATTAACTATTTATCTTTATTTGAAATAAATGTATTTACCTAAAAGAATATTGCTTTCAAGCTATAATTTATCAAACCTATTCATGCACCAAATTTATTGTATGACAAGCAACAATGGCAGCAGTTTCGGTACGTAAACGGTTTTTTCCTAAACTTACCGGTTTGTAATTTTTTTGTAATGCAGTTTTTATTTCTTCGGAAGAAAAATCGCCTTCCGGACCAATTAAAATCGTGTAATTTTGCTGGAGTTCAATATTATTTTTCAACGGATTTTTTTCTTCATCTTCTTCACAATGCGCGATAAAACAATCGTCTGTATTTTCTTGATTGATGAAGTCTTGAAAAGAAATAGGTTCTGCTAATTCAGGTATATTATATTGCAAAGACTGTTTAAGCGCGCTTTGTAAAATTCGTTCAAAACGATCTAACTTCACTACTTTACGTTCACTGTGATCACAAATTATCGGTGTGATTTTATCGATACCAATTTCAGTGGCTTTTTCTAAAAACCATTCAAACCGATCATTTTTTTTAGTAGGCGCAATAGCTATATGAATTTTATAAGATCTTTTTTCTTCAATTTCAATCGACTCAATTTCAGCTAAACATTTATTATGGTTGTTGTTTAGTAAGCGCGTATTAAATAAAATTCCTTTACCATTGGTAACAAGCAATTGATCGCCAATTTGTTTACGGAGTACTTTTACAATGTGCTTGCTTTCATCTTTAGGGAATTGCACTTGTTTATCGTCTTGCTGAAGTGAGGGATTAAAAAAAAGTTGCATAAATTTTATTTAAAAACGATACCGTGATTTTGCACTAATAGAAGCATCTGTAAAATCCTTCTTTAAAAACTTATAATGGCCTACAATGGCAATCATTGCAGCATTATCTGTGGTATATTCAAATTTTGGGACATAGGTTTTCCATCCCCATTGTTTTTCGGTTATTTTTAAAGCTTCTCGAATACCTGAATTAGCAGAAACACCACCACCAATCGCAATCTGATTTATTCCGGTTTGTTTTACGGCTTTTTTTAATTTATTTAAAATGATTTTTACAATGGTATGTTGAAATGAAGCGCAAATGTCAACAAGGTTTTCTTCAATAAATTTTGGATTTTTTTCCATTTCGCGCTGTAAAAAATATAACATAGAAGTTTTTAAACCGCTAAAACTAAAATCGAGATCTTTTACATTTGGTTGTGGAAATTGAAAAGCCTTCGGGTTTCCTTGCTTAGCGTATTTATCTATCAGCGGGCCAGCAGGATAGGGGAGTTCTAGCATTTTACCGCATTTATCAAAAGCTTCTCCTACCGCATCATCTAAGGTTTCACCTATTACTTCCATATCAAAATAATCATCCACTTTTACAATTTGTGTATGACCGCCGCTAATGGTCATTCCTAAAAAAGGAAAGCTAGGTTTTTCAAAGCCATCTTCTTCAATAAAATGAGCTAATAAATGCGCTTGCATATGGTTTACTTCAATCAACGGAATCTGTAAAGCCATAGCCATAGATTTTGCAAAAGAAATGCCTACAAGTAAGGAACCCATCAATCCGGGTCCGCGCGTAAAGGCAACTCCACTTAAATCTTCTTTGGTAATTCCCGCTTTTTCAATAGCTTGATGTATAACCGGAACAATATTTTGTTGATGCGCTCTAGAAGCTAGTTCTGGTACTACACCACCATATTCTTCGTGTATTTTTTGCGTGGCTACAACATTGCTCAAAATTTTTCCGTTACAAAGTACAGCTGCCGCAGTATCATCGCAAGAAGATTCAATACCGAGTATGTAAATATTTTGTGAAGTCATTAAGATTTTTTGGGCATAGAAATTGTTAATATTGATTTTATCCTGCTTAAATTTGCAATTTAATAGAAAGCCGATTAAAACTAGCATTTCTAAAGCAAAATTAGTATTATTCTTTGCAATTAGAAATGCTTTGTCTAAGATAATTTAAAGTTAAGTACATCAAAAAAATATTAAAAATATTGGGAAGAGTATTGGTAGCAATTTTGCTGCTTTTCCTTATTTTGATTTTGGTGTTCTCAATCCCATCGGTGCAAACTTCTGTTGCTGAAAAAATCACTTCACAAATTAATCAAGATTATGATGTTGATATCAATGTTGAACGTGTAAGTATATCGTACAATGGGAAAATTGTTTTAGAAAATGTTTACATCGCAGATCATCATCAAGATACCTTGATTAGTGCTCAAGATTTAAGTACTTCTTTGGTTAATATTCCGGGAATGCTGTCGGGCAAACGTTTAGATTTTACCAATGTGACGGTAGATAATCTTAAGCTGAACATTAAAATGTACAAAGGGGAAGATCAAGATAACCTTTCTTTGTTTAGTGATAAATTTAATGACAGCACAGCCACGCAACAAAATTTTATTCTAACTATTGATCATATTATCGCCACAAATAGTCGATTTCGTTACATAGATGAAAATCAAGATTTTTCTGACATAATAACGTTAAATAATTTAGATATCGATGCGTCTAATTTATTGGTGGAAGGCAAAGATTTTGCCATTGATGTACGTACTTTAAATGCCACGGAAAAACAAGGCTTAGAAATTAAAAATTTGAGTACAAAATTTTCGTACACTACTAAACATATGAAGTTTCAGGAGTTATCACTAATAACGCCAGAATCTAAAGTTAAAGGAGATTTACAATTCTCCTATGAAAATCCGCAGCAGTTAGCCGATTTTGAAAATAAAGTAGCACTAAAAGCTAATTTCAGCGAAGTATCCATAGCTTCAAAAGAACTAAATTATTATTATAATGAATTTGGTAAAGATGAACAAATTACTTTCAATACCAAATTAGAAGGAACTCTAAACAATTTACGTTTAAACGAACTCGATTTAAACGGAATGGACCGAACACGTATTAAAGGTTCACTAAGCTTAGAACAGCTTTTTAGTGAAAATAAAGATGATATTTTAGTAAGTGGAAACTTTGATGAATTAGCCACTAATTATTACGACCTAACTAATTTATTACCTCGTGTTTTAGGAGATCAACTTCCTGATAAATTACAAGAAATTGGCAATGTAAATTTAAGCGGTTTTATTGAAGCTAGTCCCAAAAAGCTTACTGTAAAATCTACTACCAACACACAATTAGGAAATGCCGAACTTGATGTTACACTAGGCGATTTAAACGATCCTGATTTTGCTACCTACCAAGGTAATGTAATATTTAAAAATTTTAATATTGGTCGCTTGGTTGGTGTTCCTTCTTTAGGAAAAGCTACGTTTAATTTAAAAGTTGATGGCGTTGGTTTTACTGAAAAAACGCTTAATTCTAGTGTAGAAGGAAAAATTAATAAATTAAATTTCAATAATTATACTTATAAAAATATTGATGTTCTTGGTGTTTTTGACAACCTACTTTTCAATGGTAAATTAGACATAAATGACCCTAATTTAAAACTCAATTTTAATGGTGTTGTAGATGCTTCACAAAAAGTAAATACCTATAATTTTAGCGCAGATATAGCTTATGCCGATTTGCATAAACTGAACTTTATTGAGCGCGATACAACGTCTGTTTTTAAAGGTAACTTGGTTATGAATATGCAGGGAACTTCTGTAAATGATGCTGAAGGAAAAATTTATTTAGAAAATGCCAGCTACCAAAACCCAAAAAACACTTATCAGTTTGATGAATTGACCGTTTCATCAAGTTTTAATGAAAATGTAAGAAAAATCACTGTTAACTCACCCGATATTATTGATGGAGAAATGGAAGGTGATTTTAAACTAACAGAAATTCCCGAACTTTTTCAAAATGCTTTGGGTAGTTTGTACACTAATTACAAACCCATTCCCATTGAATCATATCAATACTTAGATTTTAATTTTAACATTTATAATAAGATTGTTGATGTTATTTTTCCTGACATTGAGCTTGCTCCAAATACCTTTGTTAAAGGAAGTATTGTTTCAGAAGAATCTGAATTTAAACTGACTTTTCGCTCTCCTAAAATTAATGCTTTTGATAATGTTTTAGATGATGTAACACTTCAGGTTGATAATAATAATCCGCTTTATAACACGTATTTAGAGATAGACAGTGTAAATACAGGTGTTTATAATTTTTCAAAGTTTAATTTGATTAATGTAAAATTAAACGACACTTTATTTATGCGAACTGAAATGCTTGGTGGGGCAGATAATGATGATGAATATAACCTGAGTTTTTACCATACCTTAAATAAAAATAATAAATCTGTAGTCGGTATTCGTAAATCTGATATTAAATTTAAAGACAAACGTTGGTACCTTAATAAAGAAAATAGACCTAACAATACGATTGTTTTTGATAACGACTTTAGAAATTTCAATTTAGATACATTAACCTTAAGTCATAAAAATGAAGCTATTCGCTTAAGCGGAGTTATGCGCGATAGCACGTATAAAAATTTTAAGCTTGATTTTTTAAATGTTGATTTAGCAAAAATTACGCCTTCGTTAGATAGTATAGATCTTAGCGGTACGGTTAATGGTAAACTTAATTTTTTACAGGAAGACGGAATTTACAAACCCACCTCTTCGTTAAAAATAAATGATATCGCGTTAAATGATATTTCTTACGGAAATTTAAATCTTGATATTAAAGGAAATAAATCCTTAACAACCTATAATGTAAAAGCCTTACTCGGTAATAAAACCTATGATTTCTTAAAAGCAAACGGAGCCATAGATATTAAAAGTTCAGGTTCTACTATTGATTTAGATGTTGCTTTAGATAAGTTCAAATTAGATGCACTTAGCGCTTTAGGAGCCGATGTCATTACCAATATTAGAGGAACAGCTTCAGGGAATGCAAAAATCAACGGAAGTTATAAAAACCCGGATATTACAGGGAAATTAAGCCTAGAAAATGCTGGATTAAAAATACCTTATCTCAATGTAGATTTAGACTTTCAAGATAAAGCCATTGTAAATTTAACTGAACAGCAATTCAATTTTGATGAGATTCCTATTGTTGATACTAAATATAAAACTGAAGGAACGCTAAACGGAACTATTTCCCATAATAACTTTTCTAAATGGGAATTGGATTTAACACTAAATGCTCCCGATAGATTATTGGTTCTTGATACTGACCAAGAAGAAAACTCACTCTATTACGGAACTGCTTTTATTAGTGGTGGCGCAACGATAAAAGGACCTACAGACGAGTTGGTAATAGATGTGAATGCCAAAACCGAAGAAGGAACTATTTTTAAAATTCCACTGAGTGATACAGAAACTATCGGCGATAATTCTTTTATTTATTTTTTAACACCCGAAGAAAAAAAGGCATTACAAGAAGGGAAAGAAATTAAAATTAAAGAAGTAAAAGGACTTGAATTATTTTTTGAATTAGACGTAACCAGCGATGCAGAAGTTGAAGTTGTGGTAGATCAAAACAGCGGAAGTACTTTACGCGGCTCTGGTGCAGGAACTTTATTAATCGAAATAAACACCAACGGAAAATTTAATATGTGGGGGGATTTCGTAGTTTATGAAGGAGTTTATAATTTCAAGTATGCAGGTTTGGTCGAGAAAAAATTTGAAGTAATTTCTGGCGGAAATATTACGTGGGACGGTAGCCCGACTCGAGCTAATTTAAATGTAAGTGCACTGTATAAAACGGAAGCTAACCCTGCAATTTTATTAGAAAACCCAACTATTAATCGAAACATACCGGTAGAAGTTTATATCGATTTAACCGGGGAGTTAACATCAACAGATTTAGAGTTTAATATTGAATATCCTAATTTAAGTTCAGTAGTAAAATCAGAATTACAGTATAGAATTTCAGATCGTCAAAATACAGAATTACAAGCTTTATCCTTAATTACACAAAGCAGTTTTTATAGTCAATATACTGTTGGGCAAAATGCCGGAAGTTTACTGTTTGAAAGAGCCTCCGGACTTTTTGATGATATTTTTTCAGATGAAGACGGTAAATTTAAAGTCGGCATAAATTATGTACAAGGCGATAGAACACCAGATCAAGACACTGCCGATAGATTTGGGGTCACGCTTTCTACACAGATTAGCAAACGGATTTTAATCAATGGTCGAGTAGGGGTTCCTATCGGCGGAGTTACCGAATCTGTTGTGGTTGGTAATGTGGAAGTTGAATTACTCTTAAATAAAGAAGGAACACTGCGTGCAAAAGTATTTAACAGAGAAAATAACATACAATATATCGGCGAAGAATTAGGCTACACACAAGGGGTTGGTTTATCGTATTCGGTAGATTTTGACACGTTTCGAGAACTGATCAGAAAAATTTTAAATAAAGAAATTAAAGTTGAAGAACTCCCTGAAAAAGTAGAAGATAATGACCAGCAATCCTTAGCACCAGATTATATTAATTTCCCGGGAAGTTGATTTTCTATGTGTGATTTTTTATTTTTAGCCGTTGTAATTTTATTCTATGAACTTCGATAAAAAATATAAAGTATATACGTGGAAAAACTGGATGTATCTTCATTGGATTCTCAATCCCGGTTTGCTTATTAATGAGCTTATTCTGGGTCAACGCGTTCCAAAAATCACTTTAGAAGATCAAGATTCAAATTTACCTAAATTTGAGCGGATGTATATTCCTTGTCCGCATTGCCATACAATACACGACAGCAGAACTTGGTCTCCGCAAAATGGTACAGGTTTTAAAAACTGGTTTGGTTTATTTTGCCCAAAATGTAAAAATACCATTCCGTGTTTAATGAATTTCTTTTCGTTATTAGTTTTAACAATCACCTTTCCTATTTGGGGCTGGTTTAAAGAATATTTAAAACAATCTTGGTTAAAAAAACAACCCGATCGATTTAAAAACTCAGAAATCAAGCCTTACAAAAATCCTTTTCAGGGTAAAGGCTGGATTAAACAGGGCTTAATGTGGGGTGCATTTATGTTTGTTTTTATGACTTTTATCTTTCCTCTTATTAATGGTTCAGAAATCACTTGGTTAAGTGTATTAATAGCAATTCCTATTTGGATTATTGGCGGACTTGCATTTGGTTTTTGGACGAAAAAAATTTTAGGAAAACGCATTCAGAAGCGATCTTGAGATAAAATCGATTTTTCAATTTAAAATAAATGTATCGTATATTAGATGCAAAAGATATTTTTCTATCTTTAGCTGATATATAAATTATTTTAAGCAATGAAAAAAACTACTTCCCACTCCATATTGCTATTTGCTTTTATCGTTTGCATTGTATCAATAAAAGGCTTTGCACAATCGGTTACCGGAACTTTGATTGATGAAAAAACAAAAACAACCATCCCATTTGCTAATGTCCAGATTGGCAAAAATTATGGTGTAATTACCAATCAGGAAGGAAAATTCAATATAAATATTCGGGATTTTTCAGAAAATGATTCGCTAACATTTTCAAGCTTAGGATACGAGAAAAAAAGTATAGCTATCAAAGATTTTCAGGGAGATAAAGTTTATTTACAAGAAAACGTAAATGAGCTTGATGATGTTTTATTGATGGATAGAAAATTAACTGCTGAAGAAGTTATGCAGCGTGTTAACGAAAATATCAGTAAAAATTATGGAAACCCTTTAATGAAATTTAGCATTTTTCATCGTGTAAAAAATAGTACTACTCCCGGAAAATTGAAATTTGATATTAAGAAAGCAGATTTTATCCCGAAGGAAACATTGCGAGAATTTAATGATAATATGGAGCAATTAGCCGCTAAAGCTAAAGGAACAACTACAAGTTTTTTTAATGCCGATTTAGTTGAAGTTGCCGTAAGAGATGAAGATTCTTTAAAACTTTCGGTTAAAAAAGCTACCGAACTTATTAATGAGAAAAAAGACAACTCTATGAGCGTCTTATTGGGAGATGTTATAGAGCAAATTGGCAAAAAAATAAAAAGTTCAAATACGTTTAAAGTACGAACCGGCATTATTCCTATTGGAGACTCTGTAGATCTTTCCAGTAGTTTTATGAATGAAAAAAAAGATAGTATTGATTCTGTTTCAACCCAATCTTTACGCTATAAATATTCCAACTTATTAAAAGACGATCCTTTTCATAGACCGGAAGGCGGTTTTGAAATTGCTATTGGCGGTACAGGAAGTGGGAGTGGAGTTATTTTTAATCATATAACTGAAGTAGATGATTATGAGTACAAAATTGAAGATATTTCAACTTTTAATGGCGAATTTATTTATGTGATTTCCTTTAAACCCGATAGCGGATTTTTTGGCGGTGGCGGAAAATACATTGGTAAAATTTATGTATCAACTGAAACATTTGCTGTCGTAAAAACAGATTATGAACTAGATGAAGGCGAACATGGTAAAAAGTTTAATATGAAGTTTTTATTGGGTATTAAATTTGTTGAAAATGAAAAAAGCGGTACAGTAATTTTTCAGAGAGATGAAAAAGATAAATACGTTCCTAAATATATGCGAACTTCGGGAAAAATGTATGCCTTTGCAGATCGATCTTTTGTATTTAAAGAAAACGATGAGAATAAGGATGACAGAATTAAGTTGAAGTTTAAATTCACCATGGAATTTGATAATGCATATACAAACGAATATTTATTTGTTGATCCTACATCAATTTCATCTGAAGAGTTTGATGCTTTTCAAGAAAATCTTGGGGTACCTGTAGAAAAAACAGCAAAATACAATCCAGAAACATGGAAGGATTATAACATCATAGCCCCAACTGAAGATATTGAAGAATATGAATATTAATTTCATTTAGCTATCTAGTATTAATTTTTTAACAAAGATTGCTTACTTAGTTTTTATGCTTTTACCACAGATTTTTGTTGATTTTGTAAAGAATGCATTTTTCATAAGCAGGATATTCTTTTAAATTGGGATGGTTAAACTCTCCAACTTTTTCCATTCCGATTTTTATCATAACATTTTCTGATTGCTTATTTTGCTTGCTACAGGTTGAAATTATATTCTTTAAATTTAAGTGATTGAAGGCAAATTCAAGGCATTTTTTTGCTCCTTCTGTTGCAAAACCATTTCCCCAGGCACTTCTTTTTAACCGCCAGCCAATATCCGTTGCTGGAGTAAAGTCAGTTTTATAATTTTGATAAGCTAATCCTATAAATCCAATCAATTCTCCCGTTTTTAAAATTTCGGTAGCAAAATAATTATAACCATATTTATTATAATGTATTTTAAGTCGATCAATAAATTCTGCTGTTTCTGTTTTGGATAAAGGTCTAGGGAAATGCTTCATCACATCCAAATCAGCATTTATTTTTGCGAATTCATCTAAATCATTTTCTGTCCAGTTACGGAATCCAAGTCGTTCAGATTTAAAAATATATTCTTTTTTCAATATTAAGAGATTAAATTATCTTTTTAAAATCGATTTAAATCACCTTTTTCCAAATTTTAATAAGAATCCCCCAGCTAACTAAACTAACTGTAAAAGCAATTCCGCTTAATAAGAGATCGCCGTAAATAAAGTATCCGGTACCAAATAAAACACTGTAAACTCCAGATATACCGAGCAAGAAAGCTAAAATCTTATAATTGATATGATGAAATCTTCCGTGCTCATCAAATACCAATTTTTCAAACGAAGCTAAGGTTTCTTGTTTAGAAGGTTTCGTCAATAAACTAACCGCAACCCAAGCAATTGTAGTTATAATAACACCCGCAACTAATTGCCAATGAGATTCCCAAGTTAATAATGGTGTTTCCATTTTATTGTTTGCAAAAAAGAAAATAGCAACTAAAAAAGAAACTGCCATTGCTGTTATTTCACTATACGGATTAATACGATACCAAAACCAACGCAAAATAAAAAGCAAGCCGGTTCCGGCACCAATTTGCAATAATAAATTAAAAGCTTCTTGGGCTTCTTCTAAAAACAATGAAAGTAAACCTGCTAAAATCATCATCGCAAAAGTTGAAATTCTACCCACTAAAACTTTTTCTTTCTCAGAAGCTTTTGGTTTAACAAAACGCGCATAAAAATCGTTTACGACATAACTGCTTCCCCAGTTTAAATGTGTAGAAATGGTGCTCATAAAAGCGGCAATTAGGGAAGTAATAACAATTCCTAATAAACCGGCCGGTAAAAAAGCCAACATTGCAGGATAAGAGAGATCATCTTTAATAAAGTTTTTGCTTAAATCGGGAAAAGCTTCTTGTAAACTTGCTAAATCAGGATACATTACAATTGAAGCCAAACCAATTAAAATCCAAGGCCAAGGACGCAAGGCATAATGTGCGATGTTAAAAAATAAAGTAGCTAAAATTGCATGTTTTTCATTTTTAGCTGCTAGCATACGTTGTGCTATATAACCTCCACCGCCAGGTTCAGCTCCGGGATACCAAACACTCCACCATTGTACAGCTAGTGGAATAATTAAAATAGGGATAAATAATTCCGGTTGACTAAAATCAGGAAAAAATTGCGTTTTTTCACTGATTTCGGGATGCGATAATAAATTTTCTAAGCCTCCAATTTTAGGTAGATTTAAAATATGGATTGAAGCCCAAATACTCCCGATCATAGCAATTATAAACTGAATGAAATCAGTAATTAAAACTCCACGTAAACCGCCAAGCATCGAATAAATTACAGTAACTAATGAAGCAACCACTAAGGTTTGAATTTCTGAAAAGCCAAACATAACGTGACCTATTTTTATAGCAGCTAAGCAAACACCTGCCATAATAACAATATTGAAAAAAACGCCTAAATAAATTGCCCTGAATCCACGAAGAATTGCAGCACTTTTTCCGCTGTAACGTAACTCATAAAATTCTAGGTCGGTTGTTATATTACTTTTTCGCCAAAGTTTGGCATAAAAAAAGACGGTTAACATTCCGGTTAACAGAAAACTCCACCAGATCCAATTTCCAAAAACACCATTTTTTCTTACAATTCCGGCGACTAAACCCGGTGTATCAGCTGCAAAAGTGGTTGCAACCATAGAAACGCCTAATAACCACCACGGCATATTTCTACTGGATAAGAAAAAACTGTTTACATCTTTACCACTTTTTCGTGCAATGAGAACGCCTATCAATAAACTGATAAAAAAGAATGCTCCAATAAATATCCAGTCAATAAGCGCTAATTCCATCTTAGTAAGGAGTTTTTTATTTTATTGGCTCCGCAAAAGGTATAATCTTTCGAGGCTTGCCTCTAAATTTAATTTTCACAATTTATTTTCATGGACTTTCCAAGGGGTGATTTGCTATTTTACAGCAATGGCACTAATTTCTACATTCACAAATTTTGGTAGATTGGCTACTTCAACAGTTTCTCGAGCAGGTGCGGTTTCTTCATCAAAATAAGTGGCATATACGTTATTAATTTCAGCAAAATTATTCATATCGCTAATAAAAATGGAGGTTTTTACCACATTTTCTAAGGTCATTTCAGCTTCGTCTAGAATTGCTTTTAAATTTTCCATCACCAACCGCGTTTCATTTTCTAAAGAGTCGGTTACTAATTCGTTTGTGTCTGGATCTAAAGCAATTTGTCCTGAAACGTATAATGTATCTTTAATTAAAACTGCTTGATTATAAGGACCAATAGGAGCAGGGGCATTTTTTGTAGTGATAATTTTTTTCATGTGCTGTATTATTTTATAAACTTCTATCCCGTTCTCTGTTTTTATCGTATTTAATATCGCTCAAGACGCTGGCTTTAATTCCGATAAAGAAATACCAAGAAGCTCTATTTCCGAAAGGTGTCCAGTTAAAAGTCATTCGCCAACTCTCTAAATCTCGAGCAAAACGTAATTGTGTATAAGTAAATCCTTGATTTTTAAGATCGTAACCTGAAGATGCTCCCACAGACCAACGCGGTGATAATTCTACATTCCCTGAAAACATAATTGAATGGGAAGAAATTTCACTATTTCGTGTAGCATTATCATAAGTCATTGTGTAGGAAACTCGTAAATCCCAAGGAATTTTATAGTTATATCTTTCCGTGTCATTATTAACTACTTTTTCTTCCTCTTCTTTTTCATCATAGAACTCCCCATTTAAATCAGTAGATTTACCGAACAAATCATCCGGTCGGCCACCATTTCTGAAGGTTTCATTTTCTAATTCATCTGTATTTTCTTTGCCACCTGTAAAATCTGAACTTGAAAAAGAATATCCAAAACTTACGTTTGCACGTGTTAACCTAAAGAGGCTTCCTCCATTATCAATATTTAATTGATCTATTCGTTGATTTTTATTATTCAACGCATACGGATCTAAAGCACCATTAAAATTGATATCAAATTTATCCTGTACAATAGGAAGTGTTCCTCTTATGGTTACCGGAGTTAATTTTAATGAATCTGCAGCAAGATCATAAGAGGTCGAAAATTGTAAGTTTTTCAGTAAGCTAATTTTCCTAGGTTCCTCACTAAGTGAATCTTTGGCTTCTACCTTAGCTTCAAAGTCATTTGTTACCGAAAGTCCAACCGAACTAGAATAGCGATTGTTAGGTGCTCCAAATAAAGTGTTCTGAAAGCGTGAATATTCAACAACTTCTTCTTCTAAACCGGAAGTTTCTGGAATAAGATAGCTATCGTAAAATTGATCAAATTTCGGATTAATATTATAACTAATCGAGGGTCGCATCACATGACGAATGGCTTTAAACTTACTATCCTTATTAAATTTAAAAAGACCGTAAACAGTTGTTCCTATACTCGTATTAAAATTATAGGTCCTGTAAGAATCAAATCCACCAACAGTATCAATTACGGTTTCTTGTTGTTGCTCGTCATACGACTGTCTGTAAGTTTTAAACAACCAATTTTCTTCAAATTGAGTTCCCGCACTAACACTAAAATATCTAAATAGTTTAAAGTTGGTATTAATTGGAATAGAATGTTTAATTCCAGTATTAGCATTTTTAAACATTTCCGGTTTAAAAAATAGAGAATCTGTTGTTTGGTAACGATTTTCACCACGAATGTTATACTGTAAATTGATATTTTCTATAATACCTTTTTTTGTTCCGACTTTAGGAGCAAACGGATAAATTCTGGCAACATTAGCTTGCAATGTTGGCAAGGTCATATTAATTTCTTGTGTTTGTGTGTTTTGATTGTGCGTGGCACTTAAGCTTAAATTAACTTGTGGATCGCCTTCAAAAGTTTTAGAATAACTAACCGAAGAGCTCAAGTTATTATTCAGGAAATTCCCTGTGTTTGTTTGATTAATAGTTTGTTGATAATACCTACTACTACCTAAGTTAACCGAAGCCTGAAAACGTGATGAAGGATTTGCTTTTTGATCTTGTTGATGCGTCCAACGCAAGTTGTAAATAGATTGCTCAGAAAAGTCAGGAAAACCGCGCTCTTCATTTAGTAATTTTTCATAACGAAAACTTACATTCCCTCTATATTGATACCGATTAGCGTAATTAGATTCTAACCGAATCCCGTAACTTCCGTTGGTATAATAATCTCCTAAAACGGCAAGATCTGCATAATCACTTATCGCAAAATAATAACCACCGTTTTGTAAGAAATAACCTCTGTTTTGGTTATCACCAAACGATGGAATTATAAAGCCTGAAGCACGTTCATCTGTTAATGGAAAATAACCAAAAGGTAAACCTATAGGTGTTGGAACATCGGCAATGTACATATTAACAAATCCTGTAACTACTTTTTTATCAGGTACCATTTTAATTCTTCTGGCATAAAAATAATAGTCGGGATTATCAACGTCTTGTGCAGTAGTAAACTTCATGTTTTTCATGTAGTAAACCGAATCATTTTCTCTTTTGGTAGTTTCTGCTTTTAATTTAAACTCACCTTGTTCCGTTCTTGAATTATAAACTAGCGCTTTTTCGGTATCAAAATTAAAACGAATACTGTCGGGTTCAACCGTATTTTGCATTTGTGTAAATACCGGCTTTTGAGTATATACATCAGCAGAGTCTTGAATTCCAAAAGCATATACTTCATTTTTCTTGTTATCAAGAATAATCAATCCGGCTTTTATAGTCATATCCCCATAAACAATTTCGGCTTGATTATAGAGATAAACACGATCATTTTTTCTGTCAAATCGGATATAATCTTCAGCAGAATAGGTTACATCAGATTCAAGAAAACTTTGTTGTTGCGGTTTTACCGAGTCAATTTTAACCGAATCGCGTTCTTGTAAATTTATTTTTTCAGTAGGAACAAGCGTATCAATTTCTGGCGTATTTTCTTTTTCTACCGCAGGTATTCTGGGACGAGTAATCGTGTCAATTTCTTGAGCATGAATACTTTTGCTTAAAAATAGTATTGCAAAAATAAAAAGTATGTACGTTAAGTTTGTCTGCAATGCTTATAGTGCTATTTTTGTAAAGTTTGGCTTGCTTTTTGAATGCCCAAAATTACATATATTTTTGAAAGCTCGCCTGAGAAATTTATAAAATAAAGTCAATCGTGATAAACAAACTTAATCAGTTATTCTTTATGAAAAAGAATTTAGTTCATTTTTTCTTACTTCTCGTTTTTTTGGTAAGCATTAGTTTTTCAGTAGAAGCCTCTCAAAATCCAGCTAATAAAAAATTTATAGTAGTAATTGATGCTGGCCATGGAGGTAAAGATTCGGGGAATAGTTGGCACGGATTTAAAGAAAAACATATAGCGTTGGATATAGCTTTAAAAGTTGGTAAGGCTTTAGAAGCAAAAGAAAACATAAAAGTAATTTATACCAGAAAAACTGATGTTTTTATTCCATTACACAAACGGGCAGAAATTGCCAATAGTGCAAATGCAGATTTATTTGTTTCTGTACATTGTAATGGTCATGATTCTAATGCACATGGTACTGAAACTTTTGTTTTAGGACTCCATAGAAGTAAGGATAATTTAGAAATAGCCATGAAAGAAAACTCTGTAATTTATTTAGAAGAAAATTATGAAGTAAAATATGATGGTTTTGATCCAAACGACCCTGCATCTTATATGGGAATGACTTTAATGCAAGAAGAATACTTAGATCAAAGTGTCTTATTAGCTGATTTTATTCAAAAAGAATATACGGGCAATTTAAAAAGAGTTGATAGAGGAGTTAAACAAGCAGGTTTTTTAGTTCTTCGTGAGACTTATATGCCAAGTGTACTTACCGAAGTTGGATTTCTTAGTTATAAACCCGAAGGTTCATATTTAAATTCTAGTAAAGGAAAAGGAGAAGTTTCAAAGTCTATTGTCAATGGTATAAAAGACTATATCAATAGTATTAACCTTTATAATAATGAAGCAAATACTGCTCCTAAAAAATCTGAAATCTATGAAGACGTTACTTTTAAAGTTCAATTAGCTGCAGGTTCTACGCCCTTAGAAACGGCTCCTTATAACTTTAAAGGTTTAACAGGAGTAACTCGAGAAAAAGAAGGCAAATTATACAAGTATTATGTTGGGGAAACTTCAGACTATCTAGCCATACAAGCTAAACAAAGACTTGCAAAGGAAAAAGGATATTCCAGCTGTTATATTGTAGCTTTTAGAAAAGGAAAGAAAATTAGCGTTAATGAGGCGTTAAAAACTAAAGCTAAATAGTTCAACTTTTCTATATTTAATCCTTAAATTTGTCATTCACTAAATTTTATTCATTTGAAACTAACCAAAGAAGTTAAAACTGCCTTACTCGTTATCGTTGCCATAATATTATTGGTATTTGGGTACAGTTTTCTTAAAGGAAATAATCTTTTAGAATCTAACAGAACTTTTTATGCTGTTTACGACAATGTAGAAGGTTTAGCAAAGTCCTCAAAAGTCACTATAAATGGGTTACAAGTAGGTAGCGTTACCGATATTACTTTTTTAAACGAAAAAGGAAAACTATTGGTAAGTATGACTGTACAAAGTGATTTTCAGTTTTCTGATAATAGTGTAGCTCAGATTTATGGAGGTGGAATTATTGGAGGTAAGTCCATGGCAATTCTTCCAAAATATGAAGGTTCGCAAGCAAAAAGCGGCGATACATTAATAGGGGAAATTGATGAAGGTTTACTAGAATTAGTAAACGACAGGTTAACACCTTTACAAAAAAAGGTAGAAAATGCAGTTACCAGTGCAGATTCTGTCTTAACAGGAGTTACAAAAATTCTTGATCCAGAAACACAAAAAAACCTAAAAGAATCTATAAAGAAGTTTAATAATAGCATGGAATCTTTTCAAGGCATTACAGCTTCTTTAGACGGACTTTTATCAGAAAATAGTGGTAAATTAAACCGTACATTTACAAATCTAGATGAAACTTCTGCTAATTTCAATAAGTTTTCTGACACTTTAGCACAGGTAAATATGAATAAATTAGTAGGTGATTTTGAAAATGTTATTAATGATTTTCAACAAATTTCTAACGATTTAAATAACGGAAAAGGAACCGCTGGTAAGTTATTAAATGATGAAAGTGTTTATAATAATTTAGATAACGCCACGCGTCAATTAGAAGAATTACTTCAAGACATCAAACTAAATCCTAAACGCTATGTTCATTTTTCTGTTTTCGGAAAAAACAACAAGCAATATGAAAAACCAGAAGATTCATTAAAGTAAAAACCTATGCAACTAATCGCTCAAATCCTTTTTATAATCGCCTTTGTTTTTGGAGTTGGATTTTTTATAAGAAATATTCGTAAACTTACGCGAAACATCAAATTAGGAAAAGATATTGACCGCACTGACAATCCTAAAGAACGTTTTGCTAATATGGCAAGAGTAGCTTTGGGGCAATCTAAAATGGTACGTCGTCCTATCGCGGGGATTATGCATATTTTTGTTTATGTTGGTTTTGTTATTATCAATATAGAAGTATTAGAAATAATCATTGATGGTATTTTTGGAACACACAGAATTTTTTCTTTTTTAGGTGGGTTTTATGACTTCTTAATTGCTTCTTTTGAAATCTTAGCTTTATTAGTTTTAATAGGTGTTATTGTATTTTGGTTACGTAGAAATATTCAGAAAATAAAACGTTTTTGGGCTAATGAAATGAAAGGCTGGCCAAAAAATGATGCCAATTATATTTTATATTTTGAGATGGTCCTTATGGCCTTGTTCCTTATTATGAATGCTACCGATTACCAATTACAATTAAATGGAGCAGATCATTATGCAAATGAAGCCGGAATTATGGGAAGCTTTCCCGTAAGTCAATATTTACTTCCACTTTTTGATGGGCTTAGCAATGCAACACTTATAATTGTAGAACGCGCTGCGTGGTGGCTTCATATTTTAGGAATTTTATTCTTCTTAAATTATCTTTACTACTCAAAACACCTTCATATATTATTAGCTTTTCCTAATACCTATTATGCTAACCTAAAGCCTAAAGGAGAATTTAATAACCTAGAGTCAGTAACAAACGAAGTGAAATTAATGATGGATCCTTCCGCAGATCCATTTGCTGCTCCAGATCCAGATGAAGATGAGCAAGTTCCCGAAAAATTTGGAGCTAGTGATGCTACCGATTTAAATTGGGTTCAGCTATTAAACGCTTACACCTGTACAGAGTGTGGACGCTGTACTTCAGAATGTCCGGCCAACCAAACCGGTAAAAAATTATCACCAAGAAAAATTATGATGGATACCCGAGATCGTCTAGAAGAAATAGGGGAGAACATCAATAAAAATGGGGAATACAAAGCAGAAGAAGATAATAAGCAATTATTAAACGACTATATTACAAAAGAAGAATTGTGGGCCTGTACCACATGTAATGCTTGTGTAGAAGCTTGTCCAATTGGCATAGATCCTTTATCAATTATTATGGACATGCGTCGTTATTTGGTAATGGAAGAAAGTGCAGCTCCAAATGAATTGAATGTTGCTATGAGTAACATTGAAAATAATGGAGCTCCTTGGCCTTATAACCAAATGGATCGCTTAAATTGGGCTAAAGAAGAAGCTTAATTTATGGAGGGTGAAAAAAAGAATATCGAAAAATTGTTACAAGAGAAATCAGAAGATGGTTCTCACGTTAGTCCTATCTTGCCTTCAAAAATTAAGAATTTTTTAGTTGATATTGATGGAACAATTACTGAAGATGTTCCTAATGAAGAACCTGAGCGCATGGAAACTTGCGAACCTTATTTAGATGCGCTAGAAACCGTAAACAAATGGTATGATCAAGGACACAGAATTTGCTTTTTTACTTCTCGAACAGAAGCACATCGTGAAGTAACAGAAGCTTGGTTGAAAACACATAATTTTAAATACCATACATTATTAATGGGTAAACCAAGAGGCGGTAATTATCATTGGATTGATAATCATATGGTTCAAGCTACACGTTATAAAGGAAAATTTACAGATTTAATTGAAAAAAAACATACTATTCAAGTCTTTAAAGACCACGAATAAATAGCATAAAAAAATTGATTATGGCAGAAGCAATAAAAGTACCGACAATGGCAGAGTATATGGCAGAAGGAAAAAAACCCGAAGTGCTTTTTTGGGTTGGTTGTGCCGGAAGCTTTGATGATAGAGCCAAAAAAATAACCAAAGCTTTTGTAAAAATTCTTTCTAAAGCCGGTGTAGAATTTGCTGTTTTAGGAACCGAAGAAAGTTGTACTGGAGATCCTGCAAAACGTTCAGGAAATGAGTTTTTATTTCAAATGCAAGCGGTCACTAATATTGAAGTATTAAACGGTTATGAAATCAAAAAAATAGTAACGGCTTGTCCACACTGTTTTAATACCATAAAAAACGAATATCCAGAATTGGGTGGAAATTACGACGTAGTTCACCACACACAATTCTTGAAATCCTTATTAGAAGAAGGACGCTTAAAAGTTGAAGGCGGTAAATTTAAAGGTAAACGAATTACTTTTCACGATCCCTGCTATTTAGGAAGAGCAAACAACGAATATGAAGCTCCACGTGATTTGCTGAGAAAGCTAGAAGTTGAGCTTATTGAAATGCGTAAATGCAAGAAAAATGGCTTATGTTGTGGCGCAGGAGGCGGACAAATGTTCAAAGAGCCTGAAAAAGGAAATAAAGACGTTAATATAGAACGTACCGAACAAGCCATAGAAACTAATCCTGAAGTCATTGCTGCCGGTTGTCCATTCTGTAATACAATGATGACCGATGGTGTAAAAGGAAAAGATAAAGAAGGTAATATTGAAGTAAAAGATGTTGCCGAAATGATTGCTGAAGCTGAAGAATTGTAATTAAAACGCTCCCTAAATTTTAAAACCTATGCTTGTTCCTTTTGATAGTTTACCAAATGATGCTAGAATTTGGATATACCAATCTAATAGACCTTTTACTGAAGATGAATTAAAAAAAATTAAGCCCCAATTAGATCAGTTTATTGAAAATTGGACTGCACATGGTGCTAATTTAAAATCAGGTTATGTAATGCCTTACAACCGTTTTATTATCTTAGGATTAGATCAAGATATAAACGCCGCTAGTGGTTGTTCTATAGATGCTTCAGTTCATTTTGTACAATCATTAGAAAAAGAATATCAAGTAGATTTATTAGATAAAATGAATGTCACTTTTAAGCAAGGAGAATTTATAGCTTATAAGCCCTTAGCAGATTTCAAAAAATTAGTGAAGAATAAATCTGTCTCACCAAAAACTATTGTTTTTAATAATTTGGTGAATACGAAAGAAGAATATCAATTTGATTGGGAAATTCCTTTACAAGAAAGCTGGCATAATCGCTTTTTATAAAAAATTCAGTTAAAAAATAATACTTGGTTTCATTATTGCACGTTGTCTTTTCGTAAAAAGTGCTCTTATTCATGACTAAAAAATTCTGTTTCTTTTTTATTTTGTTTTGTTGTGCATTTCAATTATTGGCACAACAAAAAAATCCTTTGGCTACTGAAGATTATTTAGTTCAAGAAGCTTGGGTAGATAGCGTTTACACTTCACTTTCAACAGAAGAAAAAATCGGTCAACTTTTTATGGTCGATATTTTTTCAAATAAAAGCAAAGCAGAAACCGATAAAATAAAAGAGCTCATTGAAGAACATCATATTGGTGGAGTTATTTTTTCTAAAGGTGGCCCACTTCAAGAAGCTAAATTAACCAATGAATACCAAGCGCTTTCTAAAATTCCTTTGCTTATAGGGATGGATGCAGAATGGGGATTAGCAATGCGTTTAGATTCTACTTATGCTTTTCCTTGGAATATGACTTTAGGTGCGGTAGATGATAATTTATTGGTAGAACAAGTTGGAGCACAAGTGGCAAAACATTGTAAGCGATTAGGGATTCATATAAATTTTGCTCCGGTAGCAGACATCAATGTTAATCCCGCAAATCCTATCATTGGAAATCGCTCTTTTGGCGAATCAAGAGAAAATGTTACTGAAAAAGCTGTTGCCTTTATGAAAGGAATGCACAGTGAAGGAGTTTTATCAAGTGCTAAACATTTCCCGGGACACGGCGATACCGATACCGATTCGCATAAAGCTCTACCAAGTTTAGATTTCAGTAAAAAAAGACTAGATAGTATAGAACTTTATCCTTTTAGAAAAATGATTCAAGAAGGAGTTTCTAGTATCATGGTTGGTCATTTAAATGTACCTGCTTTAGATAACAGAAGTGGATCTCCCTCTTCAATTTCAAGACCTATAATAACCGATTTACTTAAAGAAAAATATCAGTATAAGGGGCTAATTTTTACCGATGCGCTAAATATGCGTGGTATTGCAGATTATGATGAACCGGGGAGAGTAGATTTGGAAGCTTTTTTGGCTGGAAACGATATATTGTTAATTCCTGAAGACGTACCTAAAGCTTCAAAAATTTTATTGAATGCCTATCAAGATAGCCTTATAACTGAAAAACGTTTAAAGCACTCTGTTAAAAAAATTCTATCAGCAAAATACAAAGTCGGTTTAAATAATTACAAACCAATAGATACTACGTATTTAATAAAAGATTTAAATTCAATAAGAAACGATTTAATTTACAGCGAAGTAATGGAAAAAGCTGTCACTGTTATCAAAAATAACCGTGGAGTTTTACCCATAAAAGAATTAAAGAATAAGAAAATTGCTTATGTAAATTTTGGAGATGAAAACGGTGATGCATTTTTAAAGCAATTAAGAGATTATACAAGAATTGATAAAATTGAAGCCACTCACTTAAATGATTTACTTCTTCAGTTAAAAGATTATGATTTAGTAATTACTGGCTTGCATAAATCGAACGAAAGTCCTTGGAAATCTTATCAATTTACTGAAAAAGAATTGGTATGGCTTCACGAAATTGCAAGAGAAAACAATACAATTTTAAGCATTTTCACTAGACCTTATGCTTTATTGAATATAAAGTCTTTTACCAATTTAGACGGAATTATTATTGGATATCAAAATAGTGAAATTGCCCAACAAAAAACAGCGCAAGCAATTTTTGGCGCTATTGACGCTAAAGGAAAATTACCGGTTAGCATTGGTAAAAGTTTCCCGGTAGGAACGCAATTTAAAACCAATTCTATTAAACGATTAGCTTACGGAATTCCGGAAAGTGTGGGCTTAAACTCTGCTAAACTTCATCAAATAGATTCTATTGCGCAATTGGCAGTAGATAAAAAAATGACTCCAGGGTTACAAATGGTAATTGCGCGCAAAGGAAAAATAATCTACCGTAAAAATTTTGGTTACCACACCTATGAGAATAAACTACCGGTAACTGATAATGATGTTTATGATTTAGCCTCGCTAACAAAAATTTTAGCCACGTTACCTTTAATGATGGAGTTACACGAGAAGGGTGAAATTAATATGAACACCAAGTTAAAAGAAATCTTACCTGAAACTAAGAATTCTAACAAAGCAGATATTACACTCAAAGAAATGTTGAGTCATTATGCTCGTTTTAAACCGTGGATTCCTTTTTATATTGGCACTTTAGATAAGAAAACAAATAAAGCTTCATCTACCTATTTTAGAAATCAAGATAATGTAACTTTTCATACTGAGGTTGCAAAAGATTTTTATATGCGTAATGACATTCAGGATTCAGTTTACACGGAAATCATTAAAAGTGATCTTTTAAGAAAAAAAGAATATAAATACAGCGATTTACCATATTATTTACTAAAAAAATATTTAGAAAGTTACTATACTTCTTCATTGGCAGATATAACTCAAGAAAATTTTTATGAAAATTTAGGTGCCAATAAAACCGGCTATTTACCTATTCAACGCTTCAACTTAAATAATATTATTCCTACCGAAAATGATGATTATTGGAGAGATCAGCGTATACAAGGTTACGTTCATGATCAAGGAGCAGCAATGTTTGGAGGAGTAGGAGGACACGCAGGTCTGTTTAGCAATGCAAACGATGTTGCCAAAATTATGCAAATGTATTTAAATGGTGGTTATTATGGTGGACAACGATTTCTAAAACAAGAAACTATAGATGCTTTTAATACCTGTTATTATTGTGAAGATGATGTTAGAAGAGGTGTAGGTTTTGATAAACCTCAATTAGACGAAGTTGGTCCTACTTGTGGTTGTGTATCTATGACAAGTTTTGGGCACACTGGATTTACGGGAACTTATGCTTGGGCAGATCCTGAAGAAGAAATTGTGTATATTTTCCTCTCTAACAGAACATTTCCCGATGCTACCAATCGGAAATTAATTTATGAGGATATTCGTACAAAAATTCAGCGTTTAATTTATGAAGCAATCGTTTATTAAATTACGTTAAACTTATTCTATTTTCGTCCTTACTCCTTCAGAAAGCCTTATTTTTGAGCTTCAATCAGCGGTAAATCGTATTAAATTTTTAGATACAATATGAAAATAGGTATTGTTTGTTATCCTACTTTTGGTGGGAGTGGAGTAGTTGCTACAGAATTAGGAATGGCACTTTCTAAAAGAGGGCACGAAATTCATTTTATTACATACAAACAGCCTGTGAGATTAGAGCATCTTTCAAATCATATTCATTATCATCAGGTTAACGTACCCGAATATCCACTTTTTCATTATCAACCTTATGAGCTTGCTTTATCAAGTAAATTGGTTGATATGGTAAAGCTTCATAAAATTGAAGTTTTACATGTACATTATGCTATACCACACGCTTATGCAGGTTACATGGCAAAGAAAATGTTACGTGAAGAAGGCATCCATATTCCTATGGTCACAACACTTCACGGAACTGATATTACCTTGGTAGGAAACCACCCTTTTTATAAACCTGCCGTAACTTTTAGTATCAATAAAAGTGATGTGGTTACTTCGGTTTCACAAAGTTTAAAAGATGATACGCTAAAATATTTTGATGTAAAAACGGATATAAAAGTAGTTCATAATTTTATTGATTCATCTAAGCGAAAATCTTCATTTGAAGATTGTCAACGTGCGATAATGGCAAATGAAGATGAAAAAATTGTTACTCATATTAGTAACTTTAGAAAAGTAAAGCGTGTTGATGATGTTATACGTATTTTTCATTTAATCACGAAAAAAATAAAAGCCAAATTAATTATGGTTGGCGAAGGACCCGAAATAGAAAATGCCAAGCAATTAGCAAATGAATTAGGGGTGTTAGAAAAAGTTATTTTTATGGGAGAAAGCAATGAAATAAATAAGATACTTTGCTTTTCTGATTTGTTTTTACTTCCATCAGAAAACGAAAGTTTCGGCTTGGCAGCTTTAGAAGCCATGGTTAATGGCGTTCCTGTAATTTCTACAAATACAGGAGGATTACCGGAAGTAAACAAACATGGTTTTTCGGGTTATTTAGCAGATGTAGGCGATGTAAAAACGATGGGAGAGTATGCTTTAGAAATTTTAAGTGATGCTGAAAATTTAACTAGGTTTAAGACGAACGCAAAAAAAATGGCTTCAAAATTTGATATTGATGCGATCGTTCCACTGTATGAAAAGGTTTACGAAGAAGCATTACAAAAATCTTGAAGCCAAACTTTTTAAAACTTATTTTTTAGAACTGATAACGGACACCGATTGCTAAATCTGGAGCAAAATTATCAATTACATCATAATCGCTAAAACCGATTTCTGGTCTAAAATCTAACGAAAGTAATAAAGGAATATCAAAATTATATTCAATCCCTATATTTCCTGCCACAAAAGCAAAAGCGCCATCATCTGGATCATTATCATTTAGAAAATCGCGATTATCGCTAACACTTCCTAAACCGGCACCAAGACCAGCATACCAGTTAAAGCCACCTTCAATATTCCATACCCAATGGTAAAGACCTACCAATTTAAAAGCATCAAAATCGTTGTCATTTCTCCAACCAAGGTCAAATTCTAACCTATTATTGTTAGAACCAACCGCCCTCTGGTAAGAAACTTCAGCTCCAAAACCATTAGCACCACCTAATCGAAGCCCTAACGCGTTTTTAGAGATTTCCTGTGCTTGAGAAGTCATAAAACCTCCCATTACTAATGCTGCTACTAAAAGTATTTTTTTCATATTTGTTTTGTTTAATTTCAAAGGTATTTTTAAAAATCGATTCTAAATTTTTGCTCTAAATAATTTTTTGTTAATCTTATTTAAAAAGTGTTAAATTAAATTTCTATCAACTACATTAAATAACATATGAAAGACAAGCTTCACCAATTGGCTAAATCATTAAAAGGAGAACTCTTTACAGATGAGTTATTGAAAGCCATTTATGCTACAGACGCTTCGGTATACAGGGAAATTCCTTTAGCGGTAGCTTATCCGAAAGTTGATGAAGATATTAAGTATATTATAAAATTTTGTAATGAACATAATTGCTCTATAATTCCGCGTGCGGCTGGAACTTCTTTAGCTGGACAATGCGTAGGAAAAGGAATTGTTGTTGATATTTCTAAATACTATACCAAAATTCTTGATTTTAATGAATCAAAAAAAACAATTCGAGTTCAACCCGGAATTATTCGTGATGATTTAAATCGGTTTTTAAAATCATATGGACTTTTTTTTGGTCCTAATACATCAACTTCTAATCGCTGTACCATTGGGGGAATGGTAGGCAATAATTCTTCTGGTACAACTTCTATTAAATATGGAGTTACACGCGATAAGGTTCTTGCTATAGATTGTTTATTGGCAAATGCTAGTGAAGCAACTTTTTATGCTGATTCTTTTCAAGTTGAAAAATCAAAAACAAAGAACTCTCCTAAAGCTGCTGAAATATCCGATAAAATTCATCAGTTAGTTAGTCCCGAAAAAGTTCAAAAAGCGATTAAGGAAAATTTTCCGAAACCTGAAATTCATAGAAGAAATACCGGTTATGCACTAGATGAAGTTTGGAAAAATAATGAATTAAATATTCCCAAATTATTAGCCGGAAGCGAAGGAACCTTAGCTTTTAGCACGGCAATTACGTTAAAATTAGACGAGCTTCCTCCAAAGTATTCCGCTATGATAGCGGCTCATTTTAGTAGCATTTCAGATTGTTTAAATGCAGTAAAACCTTTAATGAAGCACGAGCTTTTTACGTGTGAAATGATGGATAAAACTATTTTAGATTGTACAAAAGCCAGTTTAAAATATAAAGAAAATCGATTTTTTATAAATCAAGATCCTGAAGCTATTTTAATGTTAGAAGTTTGCGCTGATGTTCAAGCTGATTTAACTATTAAAATTGAAAATTTATTAGCCTCTATAAAAAAGGAAACCAATGCTTATGCACAACCCGTTTTATATGCTGAAGAAATTGAATATGCTGTAGAATTAAGAAAGGCAGGTTTGGGACTTTTAGCAAATTTACAGGGTGATAAAAAAGCGGTTGCTTGTATAGAAGACACCGCAGTTGCACTTGATGATTTAGCTGATTATATAGCTGAATTTACGCAGTTGATGAAGAATTATAATCAAAAAGCTGTTTATTATGCTCATGCCGGTGCTGGTGAGTTGCATTTGCGCCCGATTTTGAATTTGAAGAAATCAGAAGATGTCGTTTTATTCAAAAAAATAACTAGAGATGTAGCTCTTTTAGTGAAAAAATATCAAGGAGCTTTTAGTGGAGAACACGGCGATGGTATTGTGAGAAGCACCTTTATTAAGGAAATAGTAGGAGAGGAGTTGTACAAAACATTTCAGCAAGTAAAATCAATTTTTGATCCAACTAAAATTTTTAATCCCGGAAAAATTGTTGATCCATTACCCATAGAACAAAGTTTACGATATCAACCCGACAGAAATGAACCACAGATTTCAACTTTTATGGACTTTTCTGAAGATAATGGGTTTTTACAAGCGGTAGAACGTTGTAATGGAAGCGGCGATTGTAGAAAACCAGTAGCAGCCGGCGGAACAATGTGTCCCAGTTATCGAGCTACTAAAAACGAAAAAGACACTACGCGGGCACGGGCAAATGCTTTAAGAGAATTTCTAACTAAAAGTGACCAAAAAAATCGTTTTGCTCATAAAGAATTAAAAGAAGTTTTAGATTTATGTATAAGTTGTAAAGCTTGTAAAAGTGAATGTCCTTCTACGGTAGATATGGCTAGTTATAAAGCTGAATTTGAATATCAATACCAAAAAGAAAACGGAAGTTCATTACGTACAAAAGTGTTTGCATATAATGATAAAATAAATCAATTGAATAGCAAAATTCCTAAGGTAGCAAACTTTTTTATGCAACAAAAATTCACTTCAGGAATGATGAAGTCTTTCTTAAAAATAGCTCCGGAAAGAAGTTTACCATTGGTTGCAGAAAAATCATTGATTAAAAAAATTAAGAACAAAAAAGTTGATTTAAAACCTATTAAAAAGACAAAAAGCGTTTATTTATTTATAGATGAATTTACCAATCATTTAGATGTGAAAGTAGGAGAGGATGCTATAAATCTTCTGGTGAAACTTGGCTATGAAATTAAGTTTTTGGACCATTTAGAAAGTGGAAGAAGTTTTATTTCAAAAGGATTTTTAGAAGAAGCAAAAAAAGTAGCCCAAAAAAATGTTGCAATTTTTTCTGAAGTAATCCATTCAGATACACCATTAATCGGTATAGAGCCATCAGCAATCTTATCTTTTAGAGATGAATATTTACGCTCAACAGATCAAAAAAAAGCAGCCCAAAAAATTGCAGAAAATACTTTTTTAATTGAAGAGTTTATAGCTTCAGAAATAGGTAATGGAAACATAACTTCTGATCAATTTTCATCAGCTAAAAGAAAGGTAAAAATACATGGGCATTGCCATCAAAAAGCACTTTCTAATGTAAAATTTACTTTTGATATGCTTAATATCGTTCAAAATTATGAAATAAGTATTATTCCGTCTGGTTGTTGCGGTATGGCAGGCTCTTTTGGTTACGAAAAAGAACATTATACCATTAGCATGAAAATTGGGAATCAAACATTATTTCCAGCTATAAAAAAAGCAGCTACAAAAACTATAATCGCAGCAAATGGAACAAGCTGCAGACATCAAATAAAAGATGGGACTAAAAAAATTGCAATGCACCCTGTGAGTATATTGTTTGAAGCTTTAAAGTAAAAAAAGAGTACAAATAACTGTACTCTTTTTTAAAAATCACTCTTCTAGATCTACATTGTAAGAAAGTAAAGTTTGAGTTTCTATAATGGTATTGCTTTCAGGAATTTCTATAGGTAAAGGAATGCCTGATAAATCTAACTGATAGCTAAAGTTAGTATTGCTATAAATAAGTCCTACATCTTTGGCATAATAGTTAGTAGATTTTAAAACTTCTTGACTTTCTAGAATGGTAAAAGGACCACCAAATGGATTTTGAATTATAACTTCTGCAACTAAACTTACACTAGATGAAATCACATCATTGTAAGTTGTATCGCCAGCTTCGAATTCATCAAAAGAATCTTCCTGTTGTGTTGTTATCGTATAATTTATATCTGTATTAATTCCTTGTAGAGTTTCAGTAAAACTTCCTGTTGAAGTATAAAGCTCTGTTCCGCTATTTTCATATTTACTATAAACAACAGCATTTTCGATAGGGATTTCAAAACTAGGTAAACCTTGTACTTCAAAAGATATATTTCCGTCTGCAATTAGATTTTCCTGGTTTTTAGAAATATTCGCTTTTGAAAACACTTCTGTAGCGAAGCCTATATAACCACCGGCATCTGGTTGTGTAGTAGATAAATCGAAAATTTTGGTATCATTTTCTTCAGAAGAATTTTCAACACTTAAAGTTTCTTCATTTTCAATAGTTGAATTATCCTGTAAATCTCTAAAATTATTATACGTCCAAGAATTTCCTGTTTTTAGTGGAAAATAATTACTTGTTGAGGGCTGAGGATCTGGATTGGAAGTTCCATCATCATCACTAGAACAAGCCACAAAACCAGTTACTATAAAAGCCAAAAGGCCTAATTTTAATTTTTTCATGATTAAATATTTTTTACTAATTTAGAAAAAATACGGCAAAAAAAATTATTACGAGCTTTTTTTTGAAGTAATCGTAATGGCAGCTAGTAAATTTTGCATTTGGTTTGTATCTTCATTTTCGTGCTTTATTTTAGGATATTCACTCTGATCAAAAGTTACTAGTTTCCACTTTTTTTTATGATATTCTAAAGCAGTTAAATTTTCTACCCAATCACCTGAATTTAAATATAAGCACGTCCCAGTTCTATTGACTTTTCTAACGATTTGTGGTTGATGTATATGACCGCAAATAACATATTTGTAACCATTTTCTATGGCCAAATCAGAGGCAACTTGCTCAAAATCTTGAATATGCTTTACGGCTTTTTTTACACTGTTTTTTATTTTTTTTGAAAGTGAAAACTTTTCCTTTTTCAATAATAATAACCACCAATTTAAAAATCTGTTGAATAAAATAAGTAAATCGTAGCCCCAGCCGCCAAGTTTAGCTATCCATTTGGCATTTTGTATAGAAGCATCAAAAACATCGCCATGAAAAAACCAAGCCTTTTTCCCGTCTAATTCTAAAACCAATTTATCTACCACAGAAATTTTCCCCATAGAAATATCACTGAATTTTCGTAGCATTTCATCGTGATTTCCAGTGATGTAAATAACCTCTGTACCTTTAGCTGATAAATCTATAATTTTTTTGATAACCTCTAAATGAGATTTTGGAAAGTAGCGTTTTCTAAATTGCCATATATCTACTATATCGCCATTTAGAATTAATTTTTCGGGTTTTATGCTGTTTAAATAAGCTAGTAATTCTTTTGCATGACATCCAAATGTTCCTAAGTGAACATCAGAAATTACCGCTATTTCAACTTTTCTTTTTTTCAATTAATTCAAGTAATTACAGCCACAAATAAAGGCTATGTTTTTTAGATGTAGATTATCCCCATTTTAACCTTAGTTAAATTTTTTGTTACCTAATTTAAAGGAAAGCTCAAATTCTATTTTCAAATATTGTCTTAAAAAATTACATTTGTTGAAAACAGCTTTATGGCAGGAAATTCCTTTGGCAAAATTTTTAAATTAACCACCTATGGAGAATCGCACGGAAATTCTATTGGTGGCATTCTGGAAGGTTGCCCGCCAAATGTAACTATAGATTTAGATGCTATTCAATATGAGTTAGATCGCAGAAAACCGGGACAATCTGCTATTGTAACACAGCGTAAAGAAAGTGACACCGTAGAAATACTCTCTGGAATTTTTGAAGGAAAAACTACCGGAACTCCCATTGGATTTCAAATTAAAAATAAAGATCAAAAATCTAAAGATTACAGCCATATAAAAGATGTTTACCGTCCTAGTCATGCAGATTTTACTTATGATAAAAAATACGGACATCGCGATTATCGTGGTGGCGGAAGATCTAGTGCTCGTGAAACAGCTTGTCGTGTTGTGGCAGGTGCTATTGCAAAACAGTTATTAAATCAAATCAAAATTACTGCCTTTGTTTCTTCTGTTGGTAAAATAGAACTTCAAAAAGAATTTAGAAACCTTGATTTCTCTGAAATAGAAAAAAATCCCGTTCGTTGTCCGGATGCAAAAAAAGCCGGTGAAATGGAAAAATATATCAAAGCTATTCGAAAAGAAGGTGATACTGTTGGCGGAACAATTAGTTGCATTATAAATAATGTACCTATTGGTTTAGGCGAACCGGTTTTTGATAAATTACACGCACAATTGGGTAAAGCAATGTTGTCTATAAATGCAGTAAAAGGCTTTGAATATGGCAGCGGTTTTGCAGGAACACAAATGAAAGGAAGCGAGCACAACGATCGTTTTTTGGAAACAGAAAAAACCAACACGAATTTTAGTGGCGGAATTCAAGGTGGAATTTCTAACGGAATGGACATTTATTTTAAAGTTGCTTTTAAGCCTGTAGCAACCTTAATGCAAAAACAAGAAACCATCAATACAGATTCTAAAAAAGTTGAAATGCAAGGAAAAGGAAGACACGATCCTTGCGTTGTTCCTAGAGCTGTTCCTATTGTTGAAGCTATGACTGCGTTGGTTTTAGCCGACTTTTATTTATTACAGAAAATTAATTCAGATAAAAATTAAATAACCTATATGAAAAAATTAGCACTACACTGGCAAATATTATTAGGAATGGCATTGGGCGTTGTTTTTGCCCTACTCTTAAGTAATTTTGCTTGGGGAAGCGATTTTATTTCAGATTGGATTAAACCATTTGGAACTATTTTTATAAATGCCTTAAAACTTATCGCAGTTCCCTTAATTTTAGCTTCACTTATTAAAGGAATTTCCGATTTAAAAGACATTTCGCAACTTTCAAAAATGGGTTTTCGGACCATTTCAATTTACATAATGACGACAATTATTGCTGTTAGTATTGGTTTATTAACAGTAAATATTGTTAAACCAGGAAATACAATTTCTGAAGATACTCGAACAGAATTGGTAGAAAGTTATGGCGGTGATGCTGATCTTACAAGGCAAAACGCTCAAAAACAAAAAGATGCCGGTCCGCTACAAGCTTTAATTGATTTGGTTCCCGATAATATTATTGGGGCTGCCGGAAAAAATTCTAATATGTTACAGGTTATTTTCTTTGCTATCTTTTTTGGTGTTTGCCTTATACTTATTCCCGAAAAAACAGCACAACCTGTAAAAGACTTTTTTGATGGTTTTAATGAAGTTATTCTCAAAATGATTGATATCATTATGTTAGCTGCACCTTATGGTGTGTTTGCGTTGCTCGCGGCATTAGTGGTAGAAGCCCCAAGTGCCGATTTGTTTGCGGCTTTAGGAATGTATGCACTTTGTGTTGTTGGCGGACTTTTTATAATGATCATTATTTATACATTAATAGTTTGGATTTTCACAAAAAAATCGCCTAGCTTTTTTATAAATGGTATTTCTCCGGCACAGCTTTTAGCATTTTCAACTAGTTCTAGCGCGGCAACATTACCGGTTACTATGGAACGTGTAGAAGAGCATCTTGGTGTAGAAAAAGAAGTAACCAGTTTTGTTTTGCCTATCGGGGCTACAATAAATATGGACGGAACTAGTCTGTACCAAGCAGTAGCTGCAGTTTTTATTGCCCAAGCTTTTGGTATGGAATTGTCTATTGCCACGCAATTAGGAATTATAGCCACAGCAACATTGGCCTCAATAGGCTCTGCTGCTGTTCCAGGAGCAGGAATGGTAATGCTAGTTATTGTGTTGGCACAAGCAGGAATTCCTGAAGCTGGTTTGGCACTAATTTTTGCGATAGATCGCCCATTAGATATGTGTAGAACTACAGTAAATGTTACGGGTGATGCTTCGGTTTCTATGTTAGTAGCAAAATCGGTGAATAAATTACGTGATAAACCACTTGTAAAAAATTGGGATGATAATTATAAAAAATAACTGAATTTTTTAATCTAAAAATTTTGCCTGTATTTCCGGTGTAGGAATCATACAGGCATTTTTTTTACCAAACCATTTATAACGATTTTTAGCTATAAAATCATAAACAAGGTTTCTAAAGCCTTCAGGGAAGTTCAATAATAAACTTGCCAAGACAGCATAAATACCGGGTAACTTTTTTCCTATTTCTAAGGCTGCGCTAGATTTTATATAGTATGCTTCTCCCGGAATTATTAAAATCATAGAATCAATTTCTGAAGTATCAATTCCGCGTTCTTTGGTAAGCTTTTGACCAATTTCACTTTGTAATGATGCAAACCTAAAAACATCTTTTTTGTCTTTTTTAATAATAAATTGAATTGCGTTATTACAAAGATTACAAACGCCGTCAAATAAAATTAGTTGTTTTTTTTCGGTTGCTTTTTTCATCATTTTTTTGCGCGTTGTACAAGCTCTAATTTATCTAAACCTACTTCGGTAGTAAACATTCCGTAATTAACAATAGCTTTTCCTTTTTCAATTTTATCAATAGAACCTACAGATCTACTATCTTCCAACCTAACGCGATCGTCAACTTTAAAAGAAACTATTTTTTTCTCTGCTGCTTTTTTTGCTTTTTCTTCTTCCAGCTTTTTTTCTTCTTTTTTCTTTTCGCGAATTACAGTAATTTTCTTTTCAGCTTCTTTCTTTATTTTTTCTTCTTTTGCTTTTTTCTGTTTTTGCTGTTTTTTAGTTTCTTTTTTTCGCTTAGAATTTTCAATAGCAACTAACTTTAAAAACTCTCCTATTAACTCTTTTTTATTATTGTTATTGAAAAAACTCTTACTCAACGAATCTATTTTCTGACCTAAATGAATATACCGTTGATTACTATCATATAACTCTTGAAAACCTTCTAACTTTTGCTGAACGCGGGAATTTATTTCCTCTAGACGTTCTTTTTTTTCAGCAGCTTTTAATTCTTTTTCTTTTAAGCTAGATGTGGTTTTTTGAAGCTTAGAACGCTCTTGCTGAAGTTTAGCTATACTTTTATCAAACCTGATTTTTCCGCGTTCTACTTTCTTTTTAGAACGATTAATTAAGCTATACGGAATACCATTTTTTTGTGCTACTTCAAACGTGAATGAACTGCCGGCTTCCCCTAAATGCAATTTGAATTTTGGCTGAAGGCTCTTTGAATCAAATAACATGTTAGCGTTACTAATAGCTTCGGTTTCACTAGCCATCTTTTTTAAGTTAGCATAGTGAGTTGTTATAATTCCGTATGAATTTTTCTCATAAAAAACTTCTAAAAAAGTTTCAGCTAAAGCGCCACCGAGTTCAGGGTCGCTTCCTGTCCCAAATTCATCAATCAAAAACAGCGTTTTATCATCACACTTCCTAAGAAAATACTTCATATTTTTTAACCGATAAGAATAAGTACTTAGATGATTTTCAATACTTTGGTGATCGCCAATATCGGTTAAAATTTTATTGAATAAACACATTCTGCTGTATTCGTGAACCGGAATCAGCATGCCGCTTTGCAACATAATTTGCAGTAATCCAACAGTTTTTAAGGTGATACTTTTTCCGCCGGCATTAGGACCCGAAATAACAATAATTCTATTATCAGGATGTAAATTAATATCCTGCGGATAAGTTTTTTTATCTGATTTTTTATTATTTAAAAATAGTATTGGATGATAAGCTTCTTTTAATTGAAGCTCTCTGGTTTTAGTTATTTTAGGTAAAACGGCATCTAATTTTTCTGCATATTTTGTTTTTGCCGCTATAACATCTATATCACTTAAATAGTTTTGATATTCAATTAATAATTCACGATAAGGCCTTATTTGATTGGTAAGCGCTTTTAAAATCCGTTTAATTTCTTCGCGCTCTTCGTATTCTAAATTATTCAGCTCTCGCGAATGCCGTAAAGTTGCTTCTGGTTGAATATATACAATACTACCAGTTTTAGAATTACCTAAAATTGCACCTTTTACTTTTCGTCTATGCATTGCCGAAACAGCTAAAACACGCACATTATCTACAACAGATTCTTTAATTTCATCTAAATAACCATAACTATGATAACGAGAAAGATCGCTAGAAAAACTCGAATTTATTTTTCCACGGACTTGATTAATTGAACGTCTAATATTTTGTAATAAAGGCGAAGCATCATCTTTTAACTCACCAAATCTATCAATTACTTTATTTATCGCTTCAATTAAATCTGTTGTAAAATCTATTTCCTGAGAAGTTTTAAACAAAGAAGGATAAACTTCACGGTATTTTTTAAAATATAAAATATGTGTATTTACCGTTTGTGAAATATTGGCAATTCGGCGAAAACCAATAACTTCTAAAATACTATCTTCTATTGCTAAAAATCTGATCTCTTGCTGAATAGGATCAAATCCATGATTGGGAATCCTAGTTTCCTGAAGCGCAGAAGACTTATACTCATTGGTTTGATGTAAGCCGAAAAGTGCTTCATCATGAGATTTAAATGGCTTTATGTTAAGGGATTTTTCCTTTCCTAAATCTGTAATGCAAAGCTCTTCAATTTGCTTGCAAACACTAGGAAATTCTAAATCGCTAAGGGTTTTATCTGTTATTTTTATCATAGTAATTTTTCCTACTTTCGTAGCTGGGCAAATTTAATCAATAATTATGAAGGTAAACATAGATAAAAGCTGGAAAAAACAACTTGATTCAGAATTTGAAAAAGATTATTTTAAGGACTTAACTGATTTTATAAAAGAGGAATATACTAAATATACGTGTTTCCCTAAGGGCAAAGATATTTTTGCTGCTTTTGACTATTGTTCTTTTGAAGATGTAAAAGTGGTTATTTTAGGTCAAGATCCATACCACGGAGTAAATCAAGCAAATGGTTTATGTTTTTCTGTGCAAGATGAAATTGCTATGCCGCCTTCATTAATCAATATTTTTAAAGAAATTGAAAAAGATGTTGATCAGCCATTTCCTAAAACGGGAAATTTAGAGCGCTGGGCAAAGCAAGGCGTATTATTATTAAATGCCACATTAACTGTACGCGCTCATCAAGCTGGAAGTCATCAAAATAAAGGTTGGGAAAAATTTACGGATACGGTAATTTCTACTATTTCAAACGAAAAAAAAGATGTTGTATTTTTACTTTGGGGCGGATTTGCAAAGAAAAAAGTGAAATTTATTGATGCGGATAAACATCATATTCTAACTTCCGGACATCCCTCACCATTGAGCGCAAATAGAGGGTATTGGTTTGGTAATAAACATTTTAGTAAAACCAACAAGATTTTAGCCTCAATAGGAAAAGAAACTATAAAGTGGTAATTACTTTTTAGCTGAAGAAACGCGCGGATCGCTGTTATCTTCTGCATTTCTACTAAAAAGAAAAAGCAAAGTATTGATTAACAATAAAAGTGCTAAAGATCCAAAAAAGTATAACATCGCTACAGTTGTTTTTGTTAAGTTGCATTTAGTAGATGTAACTAGTTCAAAAAGGTTGCGTGAATGTTATGAAATTATTTATAAAAAATTAAATAAATCCTCAAGTAACTGATTTTTAAAGGAATATTTTTAAGCTAAAAACTTAAACTTCAGCTTCATTTTTAGATTTAAGATAAGAATAAATCTCGTATTGCGACCTGATTTTTTCTTGGTTCTTTTTTTGTTTTACATACTTGTTTTTTTCCTTATGATCTTGAACTCTTGCTTTTACATTATCTTGCAATTGAATATTTAAAATGTCTTTAAATTCTTGTGCAATTTCAGGATCATAGACCGGTGCAAGTACTTCTATTCTACGGTCTAGATTTCTATTCATCCAATCTGCACTTCCAAAAAAGAGTTCTTCTTCTCCATCATTATGAAAAATATAAATGCGTCCGTGTTCTAAATAACGATCAATTATACTGGTCATATAAATATTTTCGCTTAAATTTTTTACCCCGGGAATTAAACAAGTGAAACCACGAACAAGCAACCTGATCTGAACCCCTTTTGAACTTGCTCTATACAATAAGTCGATAATTTCTTTATCTTCTAAGCTATTCATTTTTGCAGTGATTTTGGCTTCTCTTCCAGCTTCTGCGTGATCAATTTCTCTTAGAATCATATTTGTAAACGCTTGTCGTGTATTAAAAGGAGAAACTAAGAGATTTTTTGTTCGCGGTACTATTAATTCTCCTTGCAAAACTTTAAAAACGCGATTTAATTCTTTGGTCAATTTTTTATGTGCCGTAAAAAGTGCGTGATCACAATAAATTTTACTCGTTTCACTGTTAAAATTACCTGTACCAATATAGGCGTAATGTGAAATTTCATCCTCTTCTTGACGTGTAATTAGCAAAATTTTGGAATGCACTTTAATTTTAGGAAAGCTGTAAATTACTTCGGCTCCTTTTTCTTCAAATTTTTTCCCCCAATGAATATTATTTTCTTCATCAAAACGAGCTTTTGCTTCAACAAAAACGGTAACTTTTTTATTATTTTTTAAGGCTTTTAAAATAGATGAAGTCAACTTAGACTCATCTGCAACCCGATATAAGGAAATTTTAATTTCTGTAACCTGCTTATCTGTTGCGGCTTGTTCAACAAATTTTTCTACATAAGAAAAAGACATGTAAGGGTAATGCACTAACTGATCTTTTTCTTTAATGGTTGAAAAAAAATCGGTAGATTTTTCTAAATGCGCATGCGCAATTGGCGGCAACTCTTCGTAAAATAAATCTTTGTTATTTGTAGGGTCTGGAAAACTAAAAAAATCGCTGAAATTATGATATTTACCACCAGGCATCATATCAATTTTTCCAAGTCCTAAATGCTTGCGCAATTTTTTCTGAAGAGATTTTGGCATTTCAGCATCGTACAATAAACGTGTGGGTTGGCCGTCTGTTCTTTGCTGTAATGACTCATAAATTTTTTCGGCTAGAACACCTTCAAATTGATCGTCTATATAAAGTTCTGCATCTCGCGACATTTTAACTTGATAGATTCCGGCTATTTTTTTGTCAGGAAAAATTTGATGCATTTGCAGCCTTAAAATGTCATCTATAAATGTAATATAATACTCATCATCTTCATTTGAAAAATTGAAAAATCGACCATTTTTATCAACAGGAATATTTACCAATCCTGCTAAATTAGAATCTCTAAAACTTACAAAAAGATAAATGGTATTGTTTTCTAAAAAAGCCTTTTTATCACTTTCAAAATCAATTAATTGCGGTTCTATATTTTTAGCGATTTGTAAATTAAAATACTTTTCGGCTTCAATTTTCTGGGAAGTTGAATAGTGTGTTTCTTCAATTAAATTAATAGAATTTTCTTGAAGTTCCGGTAAAATTTGATTGTGAAAAATATGCCCAAATAATTGTTGATGCTCTTTAACCTCTGCTATAATTTGTTTTACTTTTTTTGAAGGTTTTAGAGCTAACTTTTTTCTCAGGCTCTTTTTTATTTTTTTTATTTGACGTAGTTGAGAAACCCGAACGCGATAATATTCGTCTAAATTGGAAGAAAAAATGGCTAAAAATTTTAATCGCTCATACACCGGATTCCTTTTATCTTCAGCTTCTTGTAAAACTCGCTTATTGAAGCTTAACCAATTAAGATCGCGGTGTTTAAATTTTTCTTCTATGGGTGTTGTCATAAATTTTGAGCTTTTCTCAAAACTACAAAGAAGCCCGGCAGCGACAATTTAAATTTCTGTTAAATAAAATTTTTAAATCAACTTGTTTAGAGTAGATAAAATTAATTTATCCATAGTTTTTTGCGGCTTTTTACTGAATTCTCCCGTTGCCCTATTGGCCATAATCGCATTTAGAGATATTGCTTGATGCCCTAGTAGTTTAGACAAACCATAAATACCACTGGTTTCCATTTCTAGGTTAGTGATTTTCTGATTTTTATAAAAAAACGACTGTAGTTTTTTAATAAAATTTTGATCGTATAATTTAGCACGTAACGCTCTACCTTGTGGAGCATAAAAACCAACATTTGTTGCAGTTATTCCTTTTATAAATGTTGGATCTTCTAAAAATAAATCAGTTAATTTTTTATCAGAAGAAATTATATAGGGCTTTGCTAAATTTTCTAATTTTAGGTGATTATGAACTGCTGAACAAAATTCAAGATCATTTTCAAAACCTTTATAATAATGGAGAAGTGAATCAAAACCGATAGCTTTTTCTGAAACTAAAAAAGAATCTAACGGAATATTTTCTTGTAAAGCTCCCGAGGTTCCAATTCTAATAATTTGCAAACGCGTTAAACTTTTTTTTACGGTCCTTTTTTTTAAATCTATATTAACTAGCGCGTCAAGCTCATTTAATACAATATCTATATTATCGGTGCCAATCCCTGTAGAAATAACTGTAATGCGTTTATTTTTAAACCAACCGGTTTGCGTATGAAATTCCCTTTTTTGAATTTTTAAATCAATCTTATCAAAAAATTTGCTCACTTCTGAAACGCGATCCGGATCGCCTACTGTAATTATAGTTTCAGCAATATCCTCTGATTTTAAATGAAGATGATAAACACTTCCATCAGGATTTAAAATTAATTCTGAAGCCTTTAAACTCATCTTATAATTTTAAAAGAGATTGTTCTTCGGGATTATATAAAAAATTGTATTTAGAAACACCTCCATAAATAGTATCGTCTTGTAAATCTCTGTAAAAATTTTGTTTCTCCTCTAGCGCTAAAATGCCATTTTCTGTTAGTTTAAAAAACTTAGAGTTTTCATTAAAAAAAGGCTTTAGTTTTTTTATGATTTTCACGTATTGTAAAGCATTATAACCGTAATATCCTTGATACTGTAAGGCATAACCTAATAATTGCTTTTGCGAAATAATTTGATTGTTTTTAATCAGTTTTAAAATATTTAATTCAATAACATTTAAACCACTTTTAATATTCGGGAAACGCTCTAAATGAGCTCTTATGCAGCTAGATACAAAGGTGAAATTAGAACTTTTATTAAGTTCGGGTTTCAATTTCAATGGGTTATTTCCACAGTAATATTGCCAAATAGAATCTGCAAAATCTAAATCGTCATCATTCAATTCTATTTTTTTATCAAAAAGTAATTGTAATTCATTTTCGTCTAAACTGGAGATAGCGCGTAAATTACTATTTTCTAACTGCGAAATGGTGGTAATATAAATCTTAAAATTGTTTTGCTGTTGTCTAATAAATTGCAGCGCAGCTAACATATTTATATAGCTGAATAAATCAAAATCTAACCAAATTATAATTTCATCATTTTTATTAAAATGTTTAATTTTTTCGAGCTGTGATAAAAAATTTTCTTCATAGTTTTTATATGAAATTTGATATGTTCTTTTTAGAAATTCTTTCCGAAGCTTTATAAAATCTGTTGTTGCCACTTCGTAAGATATTGCTCCTTCACACATCATTTCTCTCCAGGTGAGTATGTGTTTTGCAAGTCCAAAATTTTTTAATTTTTCTGAACAAGAATCGCCATTTGTTATGTGTAAAGTTTTTTTCATATCAATTTTATCCGCCAACACGTTTTACTGAAAAACCTTTTTCTTTTAATATTTTCATAATTTGCGGGCGGTAATCTCCTTGTATAATTATTTGGTCATTTTTTGTGGTACCACCAACGCCAAGTGTTGTTTTCAACTCTTTAGCCAACTTTTTAAAATCTTCATCGGCACCTGTATAACCTTCAATTATCGTGGTTGCCTTTCCTTTTCTTTTTTCGTATTTACAAATAAGTGGATCGTCTTGCATCCAAAGTTTATTTTCTTCAGATGAATTTTCTGTATTTTCATCCGGTTCGTGATCCGGAAATAAATTTTGCAACTGATCTTTTAAATCCATATTATTTTATTCTTTTATAAGACCTATTTCTATTAAACGTTGGCGAAGAAATTCTCCAGCAGTAATATCCTCATATTGTTTTGGATGTTCTTTATCTATACATAAATCTAAACAATCTAATTTCATATCGCTCCGTGGATGCATAAAAAACGGAATAGAATAACGTGGTTCGTGCCATTTTTCTTTTGGCGGATTTATTACGCGATGAATAGTTGAACGCAACTTGTTATTAGTATGACGTTCTAACATATCGCCAACATTTATTACCAATTCATCTTTATTGGGAATTGCATCTATCCATTCCCCATCTTTGCGCATAACTTGTAGACCTCCTGAAGAAGCTCCCATCAACAAGGTAATTAAATTAATATCACCGTGCGCTCCAGCTCTAACGGCGCCTTTTGGTTCTATCTCTATGGGTGGATAATGAATTGGACGTAGAATACTATTTCCATTACTTGCCCAATGATCAAAATAATCTTCCTCTAAACCTATATACAAAGCTAAAGCTCTTAATACATAAATACCTGTTTTTTCAAGCATTCTGTAAGCTTCCATTCCTGTATGGTTGAAATCTTTTAATTCTTCAACGTGAATATTTTCAGGGTATTCCTCACTTAAGTTTGCATTTTCATCAGATTCTTGTCCAAAATGCCAAAATTCTTTTAAATCGCCTTCTTTTTTGCCCTTGGCGTGTTCTTTTCCAAAAGAAATATACCCACGTTGTCCGTTGAGTTCTTCAATTTCATATTTTTTTTTCACTTCTAGTGGAAGCGAAAAAAAAGTTTTTACTTCTTTATAAAGTTCTTTTTCTAAGTCTTCACTTAGAAAGTGATTTTTTAAGGAAACAAAACCTATCTCTTCGTAGGCTTTTCCTAATTCATCAACAAACTTCTGCTTACGCTTTTGATCTTCAGAAAGAAAGTCATCAAGATTAACACTCGGGATATTTTTTAAGGACATATGAAAAAAAATGGATTTACAGCAATATTAATTTTACTACAAAGTTAGCCAATTTAATTATTCTTATAGAGAATGACTGAACTAGAAATTAAAATTCAATATTCATTCAAAATACTAACTTAAAATTTTTAGATTTGAGAGTATAAAACCATGCAAATCTAATGAGTCAACTCAATTTTACTGAATATAAGCCGATTTCAGAAACAACATTATCTCCAGAGTTAGTAAAGAAACTATATTTTAACATGCTAAAACCTCGAATGATAGAAGAGAAAATGCTCATTCTTCTTCGGCAAGGTAAAATTTCAAAATGGTTTAGCGGGATTGGGCAAGAGGCTATTTCAGTAGGTGTTACCAGTGTGTTAGACGATGACGAATATGTATTACCGATGCATCGTAATTTAGGAGTTTTTACCACAAGAGGTATTCCACTAAACCGTCTTTTTTCACAATGGCAAGGCAAGGCAAATGGTTTTACAAAAGGACGTGACAGGAGTTTTCATTTTGGTTCGCAAGAATTTAAAACGGTAGGCATGATTTCCCATTTAGGACCGCAGTTAAATGTCGCTAACGGGATAGCCTTAGCCCATAAATTAAAGCAAGAAGCAAAAATAACCGCGGTTTTTACCGGTGAAGGAGGAACAAGCGAAGGCGATTTTCATGAGGCATTAAATATTGCTTCGGTTTGGAGTTTGCCTGTCTTATTTTGTATAGAAAATAATGGATATGGTTTATCAACGCCAGTATCAGAACAATATCATTGTGAGCACTTAGCCGATCGAGGCAACGCTTATGGGATGGAAGCACATATTATTGAAGGAAATAACATTCTTGAAGTCTATACCAAACTTGAAAATATTACCAGAAGTATGCGCGAAAACCCTCGTCCGGTACTTGTAGAGTTTAAAACCTTTAGAATGCGCGGGCATGAAGAAGCAAGCGGAACAAAATATGTACCCGAAGAATTAATGAATTTTTGGTCGACTAAAGATCCTATAGATAACTTTTTGCAATTTTTACACGAAGAAAATATTCTAAGTGAAGAAGAAAACACCACTTTTAAAGAAAAAATTTTAGCAGAAATAAACCAAGCTTTACAAGAAGCAAATAAGGAAGAAGAAATAAGCTCAACTCCCGAAAAAGAGTTGACCGATGTATATCAACAATTTGAAGAAGCTGTATTTGCTCCAAAGCAGGAAAAAGAAGAAATTAGATTTATTGATGCCATTACAGCAGCTTTAGATCAATCTATGGACCAACACGAAGACTTAGTGATTATGGGGCAAGACATTGCTGATTATGGTGGTGTTTTTAAAATTACCGAGGGTTTTTCAGAAAAATTCGGGAAAGAGCGCGTACGCAATACCCCGATCTGTGAATCAGGAATTGTATCTGCAGCTATGGGACTTTCTATAAAAGGAATAAAATCGATAGTAGAAATGCAATTTGGCGATTTTGTATCATCAGGATTTAATCCGATTGTCAATTATTTAGCAAAAGTTCATTACCGATGGAACCAGAATGCAGATGTTGTGGTTAGAATGCCTTGTGGAGCAGGAGTAGGTGCCGGCCCTTTTCACAGTCAGACAAACGAAGCCTGGTTTACTAAAACCCCGGGATTAAAAGTAGTTTACCCCGCATTTCCTTATGATGTAAAAGGATTGCTGATTAGTGCCATAAATGATCCCAATCCCGTTCTGTTTTTTGAACATAAAGCATTGTATAGAAGTGTAAAACAAGAAGTGCCTACTAATTATTATAGTTTACCTCTTGGGAAGGCTGTTTCACTGCAAGAAGGAACCGAAGTTTGCATTATAAGCTATGGTGCCGGGATTCACTGGAGTTTAGAATATTTAAATACGCATCCGGAAGTTTCAGCTGAATTGATAGATTTACGCACATTACAACCCTTAGACAAAGCGGCAATTTTTAAAGCCGTACAAAAAACAGGTAAAGTAATAATTTTACAAGAAGATTCAGCTTACGGAGGAGTTGCTGCAGAAATATCATCTCTCATTTCAGAACATTGTTTTGAATACTTAGACGCACCGATTAAACGGGTAACCAGTATGGAAACGCCTATCCCTTTTGCCACAAATTTAGAAAGAGATTACCTTTCTACAGCACGCTTAGAAGAAGCTTTATCAGAATTATTGGCTTATTAAACTAAGGTTAAAATTAGCGTAGTATTAACATTTTATCGTTAAACATTCTTAATTTTATTTTATTGAAAAAAATTGCTCAGTAAATTTGATTGAAACAAGTTAAGTATAACTTTTATTGAAGCTGTCTTAGCAACAATCTAAACCAATCAAATGATGAAAAAAATTATGATGTTATGTTGTACCGTAGTGTTTTTAATCTCTTGCGGAACAACTAAAATTGAACGACAAGCCGAACGAACTTTTAAGGGGAATTGGACGTTAAACACCATTACCTATCCTAATAGCAGCGGTTTTGTTGATGTAATGCTATTTGATCACGCCAAAGCAAATTGCTTTAGAAATTCTAGTTGGGCTTTTATTTCAAACAATAATCAAGGGAATTACAGTTTGAATGGTGCCGATTGTCCTTCAGGAACACAAGATTTTACTTGGGCGGTACAAGAAGTAGATCCTGAAAGTGGATTATATGACTTTACACTAAAACGCGTAAGTGAAGACGAAAATGCCAGAAAAATAAAACAAGGCTATCGTTTAAGTTTAAAGAGTTTATCGGAAAATAATATGGTTTGGGAACAAACTGTTTCTTTTGAAGGTAAACCTTTTATTATAAGAATGAGTTTTTCAAAAAGTGCTAACCTATAAATCTAAACTATGAATAATTTTATAAAGAAGACCCTAGCAGGAACAATAGCCGTTGCTTTTCTATTTACCGGTTGCGATGCCATTAAAAACGCAAATAACACTCAAAAAGGCGGAGCTGTAGGAGCGACCGGCGGAGCTGTAATTGGTGGTGTTATTGGGAATAATGTAGGCGATGGAGATAATACAGCGCTTGGAGCCATTATTGGTGGTGTTGTTGGTGGTGCTGCCGGCGCATACATTGGAAACCGCATGGATAAACAAGCAAAAGAAATTGAAAATGAAATTCCCGGTGCGGAAGTAACACGTGTTGGAGAAGGTATTAATGTAACTTTTGACGAAAATAGCGGGGTTTATTTTGCTACTGAAAAATATGATCTCAACGAGCAATCTCGAAATTCATTAAATAAACTTGCTGCAATTTTTAAAGAGTACCCAGATACCAATGTTTTGGTAGAAGGACATACAGACAATACTGGAAGTGAAACCTATAATATGACGCTTTCAAAAAATAGAGCACAAGAAGTTACAGATTTCTTTTCTTCACATGGTTTATCCAGTTCAAGATTTACTACTAAATGGTATGGAGAAACACAGCCCAAGTATGATAATTCTACAGCTGATGGAAGAGCAAAGAATAGACGAGTAGAATTGGCTATTGTAGCGAACGAAGAATTGAAGGAAGAAGCTAAAGAAAACGCAGATAATTAATACTGCTAATTAATTTTAAGCAACAAAAAAACCGGCTGAATTTTTAGCCGGTTTTTTTTATTTAGTATCTAGATCTTTTAATGATGAGTAGTCATCTTTTCTTTCTTTTTCTGTAATTGCGTTTTTAATTCATTTACAGTTTTACTTAAAGCGATATCAAAATTTTCTTCGTTTGCCGAGGCAAAAATTCTTGGACCCGGTAAACTCAATTGTATTTCACACACACGACCTTTTTCATTAGTTGAGGATTTTTCAGTTTTAAAATAAACTTCAGCGCTTACTAAAAATTCATAACGTTCTTTCAGTTTATCTAATTTTTCATTTGTTAGGTTTTCTAAGCGTTCACTAGCTTTTACATGTACATAATTAAAATTGGTATCCATAGTATATTTTTTAGTTAGTTTAAAGATACTGTTCTAAGATTAAGTTTCCTAAAAATTTAATACAGTTTTAGGATAGTTTTTATGAAGTGATAAAATTCTTTTATAAAGGACTAAAATGTTGTTAAACTAGTACTTAGTAACTTTTGTAATCCGTAAATTAAGGGAAAATTAATCAAATAAAAACTTTATTTATGGCTGCGTTAAACGTAACTCAAAAATTGATAAACGAACACCTATTAGAGGGAGAGTTAGTCCCTGGAAAAGAAATAGGATTAAAAATAGATCAAGCACTTTTACAAGACGCAACAGGAACACTCGTTCAATTAGAATTAGAAGCTATGGGCTTGGATAAAGCCAAAACTGAAGTTGCTGTACAATATGTAGATCATAATTTATTGCAGACAGATTTTAAAAATGCAGATGATCATTTATTTCTAAAAACAGCTGCACAACGCTTCGGACTTTGGTATAGTCGCCCCGGAAATGGTGTTAGTCACCCGGTTCATATGGAACGTTTTGGGAAACCCGGTAAAACTTTGGTAGGTTCTGATAGTCACTCCTGTGCTGCAGGATCTTTAGGAATGTTAGCAATTGGAACGGGAGGTTTAGATGTGGCTTCCGCCATAGCAGGTCAGCCTTATTATGTAAAAATGCCAAAAGTGATGGGTGTAAAACTCACCGGAAAATTACCCGATTGGGTTAGTGCTAAAGATATTATTCTAGAAATGTTACGTCGTTACGATGTAAAAGGCGGAGTTGGAAAAATAATTGAATACTATGGTGATGGTTTAAAACATCTAAGTGCGATGGATCGTCATGTTATTGCTAATATGGGCGCAGAGCTAGGCGCTACAACCACCGTTTTTCCTAGTGATGAGGAAACGAAACGCTTTTTAAAATCACAAACACGTGAAGAAGACTGGCGTGAAATGATTGCAGATGAAGGTTGTGAATACGATTTACACGAAGAAATTGTATTAGATGATTTGGTGCCGTTAATTGCTTTACCTACAAGTCCGGGTAATGTCGTTCCGGTGAGTGAAGTAGCCGGAAAAAAAATTAGTCAGTGTGTAATTGGCTCATCTGCAAATCCCGGATTGCGTGATTTTTGGATAGCCGGTGCTATTTTAAAAGGTCAAGCTGTACATCCTGAAGTGAGTTTAGATATCAATCCGACTTCACGTCAGATTATTCAGAATATGATTGAAAATAAAACTTTCGCTAATTTGATTACTGCCGGAGCGCGTTTTCACCAAAGTGGTTGTATGGGTTGTATAGGAATGGGACAAGCACCTGCCAGCGGAACGATTAGTTTACGTACCATGCCTAGAAACTTCCCGGATAGAAGTGGTACTAAAGATGATCAAGTTCATTTATGTAGTCCAGAAACTGCAGCAGCTTCAGCAATTACCGGAGAAATTACCGATCCACGTGATTTGGAGAAGAAAATGAATATGAAATATCCAAAATATAAAAGTCCGGAAATGCATATTATTAAAACCGATATGTTATTGGCTCCGCCCGAAGATGGTAGTAAAGTGGAATTAAAAAAAGGACCGAATATTAAATCTCTACCTCATATTGAAGAATTAAAAGATACTGCTGAAGTACCGGTATTGCTGAAAATGGGTGATAATATTTCTACAGATGAAATTCTAAAAGCAGGAGCAGAAGTTCTACCGTTTAGAAGTAATTTACCAGAAATAAGTAAATATGCATTTACCGTAGTAGATGAAACGTATTACGACAGAGCAATGGAGAGCAAAGATCAATATGGCGGGCATATTGTAGTAGCAGCCGATAATTATGCTCAGGGATCAAGTAGAGAACACGCAGCTATTGCACCGAAGTACCTGGGGCAAATTGCTGTATTGGCTAAAAGTTACGCGAGAATTGCTTGGCAGAATTTAGTGAATTTTGGTATCCTTCCGTTAGAATTTGAAAATAATGCAGATTACGAAAAAATTGATCAGGCAGATATGGTTAAATTCAAGAATTTACGAGACGATGTAAAACAACGAAATCCTATTGAAGTTGTATTTAAGAAAAAGAATGGAGAAGAAGTTGCAATAAAAACAAAACATTCTATGAGTGATCGGCAAATTAGAGTTCTTCTTAAAGGAGGAATTATTAACGACTTCAAAGAAAAGCTTACTGATTAATCTTAAGAAAGTTATCGATAAAAAAAAGAGCTTGTCTAAAAAGTCAATTTTTGCCAGCCTGAACTATATTCAGGTTCTCACACTGATTTGTATTTCAGTAAGATGAGATTCTGAAATAAATTCAGAATGACATTTTTTTAATCTTTTTAGACAAGCTCTTTTTTTTTACAGTTATAATAAATTATTAAGGTTGTGGAATTTCTCCTGTGTCCGTATCAAATAAAGTTTTTAAATCATTAGATTGTTTTACTTGTACCGCGCGATTTCCTCTAACACCTATAGGAAAAACTAAGGTTTCAGGATTATTCGCTAAAACTTTCATAGCATCAGTTTCATCAAGTTCTACATGATCATTTCCATATTTTTCCTTAAAAATAGGATGATCTTGATCTATTAATTTATCCACAGTAACGTCCAGCATATCTGCAATTTCTGCCCATTCTGTTCCGGTTAGGTTAGATTGTAATAAATCTACCGGTAAAACTTTTAAGTTTGAAGATTCTGCGTGAGCTCTTACTTTTTTGCCCAATTCACTTTTAGAATCATAATAAACGATTAATTGGCGGTCATTTTTTGCTATCACGGTCATAGTTTTTTTTTAATTGATTTTTAAAGTAAAGGTTAAATATTTAATAACACAAGAAAATTAGGGCTTTGTTAGGGAAGGTTTAAGATTCTATTTGGATTTTAAGTAATAACGTAGTCCGAGTTGAAAATTATTAGAATAAAAATTCTTTAACGTATAAAATTCGGCATTTCCAGTGAGATAAAAATAGGGGAGTACTGGGTAATTTATTTCACCTCTAAAACGTTGAAAACTTTCAGAAAAAGTATCTAAAAAAGTTGCTGCACCTAAGCTGAATTTTAGTTCAGATTTAGGATCTATATACATATAATCTAAACCGATACCGCCATATAAACGCTCTTTGATTGTCCAATACGGATAACCATCTTCACGATTATCGCTTCCTAACATTCCTGAAATTTCTGTGTATGGAAGAAGTGTTGATTGCTGCTGAATTTTGAAACCATAGCCTATATTAGCAAGCAGCATTCCATCAATAACATCATCGCTATAATAATTGGTTTCTAAATTTAAAATTCCGCGCCAGTGTTTATCGAACTGCATTTCTTCATAGATATTAAGCTGCGTTTGATAAATATCTAAGGTATATGCCGGACCTGTGATTGCAGGTCTTATAAGTAGTTGAACAGAATTAAATAGACTGTCTTTTGCAAAAGAAACATTGGTTTGTAGATGAAAGAAGGCTTTAGAAGCTTCATTAAATTCTACTCTTGCAAGACCTCCATAATTCAGCTTTTCGTTGCGTTCTTTCCGGTTAAATGTATATTCAACTCCATATAAATTTTGATCTATATTATTGGTGTAGTTTTGATCGATCTGAAGCGCATAAGCTTTATATTGTGTAAGACCGAATGTATGTGTATTGGCAGCATTGTCGCGAATACCGTAGCCCACTTTATTGCCGAGTGAAGTCGGTTGTAAGCGATCTGCAATCATCGAACTTTTAGTTTCAATAAAATCATTGGTATTGACACGTGATTTTTTTTGAATGTCTTCCGAAATTTTTTCATCAATTAATTCGGGGAAATCTTGTACTATTTTTTCTTGTATATCAATTTCCGTGTAGATAATTTCTTTATTGATTTTTTCTTTCAAATCATTTTTTTCCTTTCCCTTGGGAAGGGATGTAGTAAGTTCAGCTGAATTGTATAGGTTGTCAGAATACAAATATATCTCGGCTAAAGTTGCTTTTAATTCTTCAGGATTTTTGGCAGTCGCTATATTTTCATCATAAACTTTTTGTACATTTTCAAGATCTTGCAATTCATAATACCAAAGTATTTTATCTTTTACCGGAAAGTTTTCTGCACAATTAGACCAAGCAAGCGCTTTTCGGTAAGTTCCTTGATCGCCAAAGGCATAAGCAATAGAATAAGCTTGTTTTACTAAATCTTTATTTTTACAAGGCGTTTCATTAATTAATTCTTGCGTAACTATTAGAGGCTTATGTTCTAATAAATAACTGATATAACGCGAGTAATTTTCCTCTTTTAAAAACTTATATTCTCCTAATTGAATGCGCCATTCTTCTTTTGTTTCTTTGGGAATTGTATTAACGCAGTTTGACCACTTTACGGCTTCTTTATAATTTTCTTTATCGGCGTAAATCCATATAATATCAGTAATTAACTCTTCGGTTAAAAAATTAGAGCAAGGTTGAAGCGTATCTACAATTTGCAGTGCTTTTTCTTGATTTGAATATAAAATAGTTGCAAAATAAGTCGCTTTATCGTCTTTATTTTCAGTATTCTGAAGTAATTGTAATTGCTGTGTTGTGCTTAGTTTTGAATTATCAATTGGCTGAAAATGTTGATCGTATTGTTGTTTAAGTTCAATATTATCGGGATTAAATTTTATTTCCCGTTCAAGCCATTTTTTTTCTATGGCTTCAGTTGGATAAAAACTTTCTTGTGCAATAACTTTAGAAAGTGCTACAATTTCTGTTGATGGATTTTGCGTATACTTTTTTTCAAGTATGGGCCAAATTTCATCGTTTCTACTTTCCCAACCTAAATATTTATTGAGCTCTCTTATTTGCTTTTGATCTGTATTTTTTTCCTGATTTATTTCTTGTTTTAGAACTGCAATTGCTTTATCTACTTTTTCTTCAGCGATATAATGATTAATTTTTTCTCGATTGTTTTCAAAAACTAAGCTATCTTTTGTGTAATTTTTGTAGTCTTCAAGAACACTTTGCACCGCTGTATTTTCTTTATCTTCTAAAAAAAGTGGAATTTCAATTTTATTCTCTGAGGTGTTGACAGTAAAAAGATAGCCTTGAAGCAATTCAGTTTTAGAAAATTTCCATTGTTTTTTTTCTAAATATGTTTCCAACTCTTTTTGGTGTTCTTTAGCAATATAAGTAAACCAAGATTGTTGTTCATCAATTTTTTGATTGCCTGTAACCTGATAAAATTTTTCTTTTTGTTGGTGTTTATACGACGTATTTCTCCATTTTTCTGTTATTTCTGCTCCTTCTTTAACCGAATAAAAATTCATTAAAGGAAATCTAGCTTTGGTTTCTTGCAAATAGGTTTGAAAGCGAGGTAATAATCCTGGAGAACCATCTTTAGAAATACGCCAACCTAAATCTAATTTATTTCTAAATTCATAATTTCCGGCACTTAATTTATTGCTTTCATCAGCAACTTGATAAACATCATCGGGATGTAAAAAATGGGTCCAAATACCGGTGTATAAATAGAGTGATTGCTGATTGAATTCTTCGGCATCATCAAAAACGTAACCACTTGTAATTCTGGGAAAATTAAAGAAATGATCGTTAAAAGGTTCCGGATCAAATTCTCTGGCGCCACCTTCTTCAAAATCACCCATATAAATGCTGCAGTTGTATCTAAGACTAGGCATTCCTTCTTCTAAAGCAGCCAGACCTAAGCTATCTATAATATTGCTTGGCGGAACATAGGTTATGGGTAATTTACCATAGCGTCCGGCTTTCCACTTTTTTCTTGCTGATTTTAAAGCACTCACCATAAAAGCTTTATTAGGCCATTCTTCTTTGGTTAAGGAAACGTGATTGTAGCCGTGTAAATCTAAATCGTGTTTACTTTTTCTAACTTCTCGTGCTAACCAACCCGATTGAGCTTGTTCCTTTTCCTCTTTTATAAACGTATTGCTTTCCCATTCTTTAAATAAAAATGGCGGATCGGTTAAATTTCTATAATCAAAGCATAAATACGTAGAGTAGATTAAGTTTTCATCTTCAGCCAATTGAAGCATATCTGGCCACCAGACTTCTCTGTAATATTCACTTTGAGTGATGTTCATTTCAGATTTAATATTTTCCTTTTTGATGTTATACATCGGTGCGGGAAAATCATCTAAAAATATTGTACTTACATTGGCTACCGGATAAGGGACACCTTCTAAACCGGCTAAAATGGCTGAAAAAAATAAACCGCGGTCTTCCTTTTCTGCATATTGTGTGGTGTTAAAGGCAATAACTTTTCCCTTACCAAGATTATTTTTTATGATGAGGGGAAAGCTCTTGTCTGTAAAACTTGTAGCCCAAATATCTACTCGGTTTGAAAAGTTATTCTCAGTAAGACCATAATGAGGAACTTTATTTTGATAAGGTCTTTCTTTAAAATTGGGTAAGTAAGGAATATTAAAAAAATAACCTTGCGGCTCTTGCGTTACTGCATAGTCCGCATTTTGTTTAATTCCACTTAAAAACCCAAAACGTTTATTTTCAGTAGTATTGGGTAAAAACAAGGTCCCACCCGAAGCTACAAATTGCACCACACTCTCCATGGCTTTGTTACTTAAGGGTTTTAAATCGTAGATTACTACAACTCGGGAAGTTTTAGGTATTTTAGCATCTTGATTAAAGTTTTCGAGGCTAATTTTTCCGAAAGGTATTTTGGCGTAATCTAATGCTTTCCGAATTTGTTTATTACACGTAATGCTTTGCGGATTTTGATTATTTACCAAATAGGTAACTAGCGGATTTTCGCTAACAGGATCAAAAACAACACGATCTATACTTTCGGGCTCTAATATTTTGCCATCGTCTTCTTGACAAGAAATTGAGCACATCACTATAAAAAAACAACTTAGTATTTTAAATAAAATAGCTGTAAAATGTTTCATTTAACTAGAATAATAATTCTTTAATTTTACTTTGCTTCGGAACGTTTACTATTTCATAAACTTTAACCAAACTACCTTGATAAAATACGTTTACTCGGCGTCCTTTGGATTTTAAAATATCTATATTTTTCTTAGCTCGATCTTGAATATTTGGATTCAGTTTTGTTTTTTTTCCTAAACTAGCTTCATTCTCATACAAAAATACAAAAGTGCTTTTAGGTAAAACTGCATCAGGATTTCTTTTGAAATAATCCTGTACGTTTCTAAACGAATTATAAATAGAGTCTTTTTTAATATAGTTTTTATTGAAATAATTGTAATTGATAAAGTAATGACTGTCTTCGCTAATAACACTATTATTTTGCGTATTGACAACTGCGTAAGAATAGGGCAGGTGCTTAGAATTTAATTTATCGTAAGCCTCCATTATTGGTTCTTTGGTTTCGTTCTTTTTAAACGGAATTTTTTCAGTTTCCGCTTTTCCTATCCAAATAAAAAGGCTACAAATAACTATAGTACTCAGTATTGCTTCAAATGAAAAATTCCATTTAAAGTTTAATGAAAAAAGTTCTAATATTCCAACGAATAAAAAGAGTGAAATTCCAAAAAGTAAAGGTATAAAAACAGCTGCGGTAATATTTAAAAGATCTTCATCTACAATTAAATATTCGATCTTATAAGCCTGTAAAAATATACTTAGAAAAATGGCAATTGCTAAGGCACCATTATATTTTTTGGGATATTTAAGGTATAATGGAATTGCAACTACAACACAAGCTAAACTTGCCCATTGGTAATAATTCAGTAATTGATCAAACGGTAAAATTAATTGTGGTAAATAGGTGTAAGACGTATAATTATATAGGTTGGAATTAATAAACTGAATTAAATCATAATTCAGTACCCAAGCAGCAATCAAGTGAATTAAAAAAGTAAAACTTAACGCAATTAAATAAGCTAATAAAGATCGGTATAAATAGCGTTTATTTCGTTTGAGATTTAAAATTGAAATCAATAACACAAAAGGAAAAACAATAAAAAGGGCTACAAACAAATCGGTAAAAATAATAGCAGCATATAAGTATGACATCCAACGTAAATAGGTTGAAGTATTCTTTCTAAGGCTGGTTGGTTTTATGTTGTACATTATTGCTGGAAGCCCTAAAATAAGCGCAAAAAATATAGATTTGTGTTGTGTAATTAAATTAATATTTAAAGGTAAAAGAGGATATAATAAGGTAAAAGATAAGGCTGCAATTAAGGCTGGTACTAATTTTTTTGAGGTTAATTTATAGGTAAACCAAAATAAAATAACGGCGAGTAATGAAGATTCAAGTAAGCCAAAAGATGCTAAAGCAATGGTATCTGTAATACCGGTTAACTCTCCGTAAACATTCATAATTAAATATTCGCCCATCATGCTTCCTTCATGAAAAAACCAATGTTGGTTGGTTAAGTCTTTTATCTTATGAAGATCGCTGTACCAAATATCAGAAAGGGTAAAAGTATCAAAATTGAAAAAATAGTAACGAGATGCAAAGCATAACAAAGCTATAAAAACAGCTAAGCCAATTTGCCATTTTAAATCGATAGCGGTGAGTCTTTCTTGTTCTGTTTTTGTAGAGTCTATCCGCTTTTTTAAATTGTATTTACTGACTAATTTTTTTTCTTTCTCAAAATTTCTAACCGTATAAATAATTAGTCTTTTACGCATTTTAAGAAATTGGTGGGTAAAATTTTTCTTAGAATTTAAGTTCAGAAAAACTAAAATCATAAACCCGGCTAGAACACTTAGACACACCAATAAATCGAAGGCATTAAGCTGTGTAAGTAGCATGCTTACCAGCATAATAACCGAAATAAACATAACAAAACGTGCTATAAAATAATCTAATCCCCGTTGATTTGAGTCTTTAAATGAGATTAATTGTTTTATAACGTAGATAAAAAAGACAAATAAAACTATGCGTAACGGCCCAATAAACATCGAAGAAATATAGTCCATAATTCTATTTGAATGTTGGTAAATTTTGCAAATCTATCTGACCGATAAAATAAGGCCAATTTTTTTGTTTAATTCTTTTTAAAATACTCTTTTTCATTTTTTTTGTTCCGGCATATTCAATAAAAATAATTGGAAGTTGATAATTTGTGTGAATTGTTTCCAATTCATCGAGTTGTTCTTTAAACTCTTTTTTTGCGCGTAATCTATATTTGTTTTTATCGAAGTTATAATTACTGGCAACAGATTCTATCGCAATAGCATCAATATAATTATGCGTATCTTCCGCTATTAACAAACCGGCATTTTGCATTAAAAATATATCAGGAAATTTTTGCTTTACTTTTTGTAAAAAAATTACTAATTCAAATTTATTTTCAGGAGTTGGTCCGTATTTAGTATAATTATCAATATTATCTAAAAACATTCCGTCTAATCCTTTTTCTTGCTTATTCAACCAAAATAAATCCAATAAAGTTTCTTGTGTTATTTCATCTCTTAAATTTAGAATGTGACTGTTCCACAATTTATTTTCACCCAAAGTTTTACCTTCTAGCTTTTCATAATGAATGGCAGCTTCATTAACTTCACCCAAACTTATATAGCCTAAAACGTATTTATTATTTTCTTTTAAGGTTTTTACATCTGCTTTAGAAAAATGAGTTCCTTCAATAATAACGTAAGTATAGCCTTTTACCTGTTCCGGATAAAAGTCACCATAACAAAATAATACGGGTTGTTTAGGTTGTTGCGCAAAAAGCTTGAAACTAAAAAAAAGCATAGCAATAAAAAGTAGTTTAATAAGCCGCATAATAAAAATAATCTAATCGTTTAAAAAAACGAATGGTTAAACGTGTGGTATAAGCCATAAAGAAAAATGCACCAACTAACAGCCCAATAGCACTATATTCATAAGAAATTATACGGCTACAAAGTACGCCGATTCCCACATTTACAAAGCAAGCTAAAATAAGTGCTGTTAATGGTTTTTTATGCTGATTTAAGGTGTACATATATAAAACATTCAGCATTCCTAAAGTTAAAAACAAATATCCAAAACCGCCAATTACAGAAACCTCTATACTTAAGGCTGAAAGAGATTCATCAAATCCGGCTTTATAGCCCCAAGGTTTTGTAATTACTGCATACAATAAAATTCCTATTAAAATGGCACTTCCCGTAAATAAACCTAAATGTTTATAATACATTTGAAGCATTTTTTTATTGAAGTTTTCTAATTTGTGGTAAGCTATAGTTCGTTGATAATAATCCATTTTCCTACAAAACGAAGCAATGCTGTATTCTAAAACCCCTGCGAGTAAGAAAAATACAAGAATTGCTAAATCCATACCAATCTCATAATCTTTTTCATAATAAACAATATAGGGTAAATTTCTATCTAAAGTAGAAGACCAGGCCAAAATTCTATCGGTAAACACAAATAAAAAAATTAATGTTCCATAGAAAAAATAGTCGAAATTTCTGTAAACCGAAAGCATCATTTTTGGAGTTACATTATTTCTTCCTTTATCTTTTTTAATGGTACGTTTAAAGAAAAAATGTAGATAAGCCAATGCCAAGATGCTTGCCAAAACAATTCCGCCCCAGTGAATATAATAGACTTTAATATTGGTAAATAAATGTACGGCTAAGGCACTTGAGGTTGCTATAAAAATAACCAATGATATTGCCCAACGTTCTTTTATAGTATATAAAGAGGATAACGAGAGTAATAAAATACTGATTAACAAAGCATAACTAAATACAATTCCTAAAAATAAAAATGGATAGAGGTGTAAGAAAAAATTGATGCCGGTAATGACGAGAAAAATCCCAAAAATAAGTTTAATACCGGTTTTTAAAATATTGATAACAGATTTTCGCGTCATCTCGTAGTCTTGATTATACCAATAATAAGAAACTTGTTTTCCCATTACTTGTACAAAACCACCGGTGGTTACCAAACCAATGATCACCCCTAAAACTACCGCAGTAGATTGCAAACCGTTAAAGCCAGAAAAGGTCCATAACGAAAAACCAAAAAAGACAATACAAGCGATTTGAATAAATACCGGAAATGTGTGAAAAATTCCTGTACTGTATTCTTTTACAAATAAAACTTTTCTAGCAATAGTATAATTATTAACCGATATTTTTTGAAATTCTTTTTGTTCGGCTTCTAATTGCTTTTTATTTTTTAATTCAGGAAGTTTAGCATGGCCAATTTCATCAAAAATGTGATGAGCTATAGTTTCTATAGATTCAAATCCGTAATCTTCAGGAACATCGATATCTCGAATTCCTAAAGATTCTATGGTGGCCATAACCACTTGAACATTAACGGGTTTTCCGTTACGTTCTTTTATCATCCTTATTAATTCAACTAAAGCTTCTTGATGATTATTCATAACTAACTTTAGTTTGCTGCATTGCTTTCAATTTGTTTTTTTGTGAATTTACCCGTTCATAGGCATCTTCATAATCACCAATAAAATTTGCTAATGTGAAATTTTCTACAACACGTTTTCTGGCGTGTTCACCCATTTTTTTTCGTAAGTCATCATCCTTCAAAAGTTTTATGACAGCTTTTCCAATTTGTTCTGCATCTTTTGGTTTACAAGAAATTCCTGAAAATTCATCTAAGGCTTCTTTTACGCCACCAACATCTGTAGCAACTACAGGAACACCGCAACCCATCGACTCTAAAACAGTGTATGGAAAGCCTTCAGAAATAGAGGTTAATATAGAAATATCACCTTCGGGAAAAATTAAATGCGGATTAGGCCGTGGCCCCATCAATTTAAAATTCTCTTCTAAGCTTAATTCTTTAATTAGGTCTAAGCATTCGGCGGTATATTCGGGTACAGCTTTGTCATCACCATAAATTAAATATTGAACATTTGGTATTTCTTTTTTTACCACTGCGCAAGATTTAATCATGGTTAGTACGTCTTTCAATTCAAAAATTCTTGCAGCTGCAACTACTGTAGGAATATTTTTTAAATGCTCGGGTTTTTCTCTGGGTTTAAATAATTTATGATCTATCCCATTATAAATTATTTGTAATTTATCAGGCGAAGCTCCGTAAGATTTCTCCCATTTTTTATTGAATTCATTTACAGAAATAATTGAAGCGGCTTTGTAATAAGTCAATCTTGCCACGGCTTCAGAAAAACGAATCAATAAATCTTTTAAAAAGAAGGGGTATTCTGAATTGTTTATAGCTAATAAACGTTCTCTAATAAAAACGCCATGTTCGGTTAGCATAATAGCAGTACCGTGTTTGTAATGCGCAATTAATGCTGGGATTAAGGGAAAACCACTAAGCGTTAAGTGTGCTATATCTACTTTTGGCACATCTACAATAGCTAAAGGAATTAAAAAGCGATACAACCAACGCAAACCGACAGTTAAATCTAAAATACTGGCAGTTGGATTGTGTTTTCTTTCAATATAATCTGAAACAATTTTTACATAGGTATCCCACACAATTTTTTCGCGCATGGTTTCTTTATAATCAAAGTCTTCAAAATAAAGCCAAAGTCTATAGAAAACATCATCTAAAGCTTCTACATTTTTTTCATCATTATAAACTAAATGAAGTAATCGCTCAAAAATCGGAATAAATTTTTCAGCAATAATCTTAGATGTGGTAAACTCTTTTCTACCTACCGTTTTGTAATATTCATCGCCATAACTCGTATAATCATGAGGTTCATCTGGCGTCCATAACGGTACCTGTAGTACTTTTTTTATATTTTCTCCCAGTTCGTAACGCGGTTCTAATTCAAAACCAGCATTTATAGAATAGAGGGTGTAATTTGCGTTACTTACTTGATTACATAATATATGCGACCACGTAGAAACTCCGCCACCATTAAATGGATAAGTTCCTTCTGTGATAAGCATCACTTCAATTTTTTTCATAAATAGAAATGTAACCGTTCTAATTAGTTGATAAATATAAAATACTTTACGTAAAAAAGATGTTGAATAGTTTTTTTTAATGCTTCAACTGAATACATTTCGCTTAAATTTGCAGAAAAATAAAAGCGATGAGTACATTTTTAGAATTAGGTGTAGATAAAAATCTTGTAAAAGGCCTAAACGAATTAAATATCAAACAGCCTACCGAAATCCAAGAACAAGCAATTCCGCTTTTATTAAGTGAAAACACAGATTTTATTGGTTTAGCACAAACCGGAACCGGAAAAACTGCCGCTTATGGTTTACCTATTTTGCAAAAAATTAATCCGGAAAAGCCTGAAATTCAAGCTTTAATTTTATCACCAACACGAGAATTAGTGCTTCAGATAAAAAAGCAACTTTTCAAGTTTACAAAGTATTGTGATCATAAAATTTTTGCGGAAGGTGTGTATGGAGGTGAAAAAATTGACAAGCAAATAAAAGCCTTAAAGCGACCAACTCATATTGTTATTGCTACTCCGGGAAGGTTAGTAGATTTAATGGATCGTGGTGATATTAAATTGACGAATGTGAAAACCCTAATTTTAGATGAAGCTGATGAAATGCTCAGCATGGGTTTTAAAGACGATTTAACCAAAATTCTAGCCCAAACAGCAAGACAAAAAAATACCTGGCTATTTTCTGCTACAATGCCGGAAGAAATTCAACGGATTGTAAAAAAATATATGTCGCCAAAAGCGCCACAAGTTGCAACAAATAAAAAATCGATTATTAACGATAATATTACGCATCAATTTGTGCGTGTAACGCGAGAAAATAAAGACGATAATTTAATTGGTATCCTTGATAATCAAAAAAAGGAGAGGGGAATTATTTTTACGCGTACAAAAGCTCACGCACAACAAGTTACCAAAATGCTGAAAGAAGAAGGTTTTTCAGTGGACGCTTTAGAAGGAAATATGCAACAAAAAGAACGTGAAAAAGCTATGCGTGCCTTTAAAAAAGAAAATTTGCAATATCTTGTTTCTACTGATGTTTCAGCCAGAGGAATTGATGTACAAGATTTAGGTTTTGTTATTCATTACCAATTACCAGATCAATTAGAATATTACACACACCGAAGTGGAAGAACTGCGCGCGCAGGAAATACCGGATTTTCAATTGCCTTGGTTTTACCACACGAAATGGAATTGATGAAAAGCATCAGCAAAAAATTAAACATTCAGTTTAAAGAGAAAAAATAGGTTGATTATTTTGTTGAAATAAATCAGTTTAATTCAATTAAAATCAATTTGTTATGGTAATTATTTAATTCCGAAATTTGTAAATTTTTTTTCGTCATTCTGAACTTGATCCGGAATCCCATATTATATTGAAAAAACAAAACCTTCAGGATGAGAACTTGAATCAAGTTCAAGTTGACGTTAAAATGGAATTCATCGCTTACATTCAATAATTATTTATTGATGATTTCTAAACTTAATCTAATGGTATGATAAGGCATTTTTTCTTCAAAATATTCAAAATAAGGTTTTAAACCATCAGGTGAATTTAATTCAGTTTTTGCCTTTTTTACTTGTTCTACTTCAGCTTTAGAAACATAATTATAGATGTTAATTTTTTTACCTTCAGCATATAGTTTAGCGAGATGAGAATAAATGGTTGTTTCGCTTAAATCGCGCTCTGCTGCAATTGCTTCAATAGGTTTTTCTTGTTGAAGCATTTCCAGTGTTTTTAAATAGGTGGTTCCCTTCTTTTTCTTAGTTTTCTTTTTCGATTTCAAAAATTCTCGAATTTCAGCTATAAATTCATCACCATAAACTTCAAGTTTTCGCTGACCAACGCCGTTTATTTTCATAAAAGCATCATCACTCAATGGTCGTTCTCTTTCAATTTCTTTTAGCGTAGCATCATTAAAAACTAAGTAGGCAGGAATATCTTCTTCTTTGGAAATTTTATAACGCAATTGTCGTAAACGCTCGAATAACGAATCTTTTTTACGCGCTGATTTTGTTGGAGTTTGTTCCTTTTGTTGTTCTTTAACGGCTTGTGGTTTGGTTAAAAATACCTGTTGATTTTCAAACAAGACTTTTTTAGAAAATTCAGTTAATTGCAAAGCGTTTTTCCGGTGAAAAGCAATTTCACAATATCCCTGATTTATCAACTGCGTTAAATAATGTTGCCAATCGCGCCAAGAAGTGTCACTTCCAATTCCATAGGTTTTCAGTTCTGTGTAACCATTTTCTAAAACCGCTTGATTTTGAGCGCCTCGTAAAATATCGATAATCATTCCCGCGGATTCACTTTCTTTAGCACGTGCAATACAAGAAAGTATTTTTTGAGCCAGAATAGTTCCCTCAAAAAACTCCGGCGGATTTTTACAAACATCGCAATTACCGCAATTTTCGGCTAAAAGTTCCCCAAAATAACCCAATAAAATTTTTCTTCTGCAATCGGTTGCTTCCGCAAATTGCTTCATCCGTTCTAATTTCGCGTTTTGTAATTCTTCATTTGCAGCACCTTCTGTAAATCTTCTCAACTGAATTACATCTGCATAGGTATGAAAAAGTAACGCGTAGGAGGGAAGTCCGTCACGACCAGCACGACCAATTTCTTGATAATAGCCTTCAATATTTTTGGGCATGTTATAATGAATTACAAAACGAACATTCGACTTATCGATTCCCATTCCAAAAGCCACTGTAGCGCAAACGATTTTGGTTTTATCGAAAATAAAATCTTCCTGAACTCGGGTTCGATCGTCAAAACTTAAACCGGCATGATAAGCGGTTGCTTCAATTCCTTTTTTCTGAAGTTTTTCAGCTAAATTTTCAGTTCCTTTTCGGCTTAAACAGTAAATAATTCCTGATTCATCGGGACGTTTTTCTATAAATCGAATAATTTGAGAAACACGATCTGTTGCCGGACGAACATCTAATTCAATATTTTTTCGATCAAAAGAACTTATAAATTCTGAAGCATGTGGAATATTTAACTGCTGTAAAATATCTTTACGAGTAGCTTTATCTGCTGTTGCGGTTAAGGCAATTATAGGTATTTCTGGCAATGATTTTTTTAAAAAACCAAGTTGTTGATAGGAAGGTCTAAAATCGTGACCCCAAGAGGAAATACAATGCGCTTCATCTATAGCAATGCAGCTGACATAAGTTGGTTTTAAAATATCGTTTAAAGCGGAAAGACTTTCTGGAGCGACGTAGAGTAATTTTAATTTTTGCTGACTTACTTTTTCAAAAATTTCTTGTTGTTCGGCTGCTTCTTGACTGCTATTAAAAAAAGCAGCTTCAATTCCATTTGCCCGCAAACCATCCACTTGATCTTTCATCAGCGCGATTAATGGGGAAATTACAATGGTAACGCCTTCAAAGAGTAAAGCCGGAAGTTGAAAACATATAGATTTTCCGCCGCCGGTTGGCATAATAACCAATGCGTCTTCTTTGTTTGAAACGGTAGTGATTATTTTTTCTTGCTGTGGCCGGAAATTCTCATATCCAAAATATTTTTTAAGAGTAGGATAAAGTTGTTCTTGTAATTCACTAACAGCCATAAAATCTTTTTTTTGAAGAATTCAAAAGTAAGGAAAAGGAGGGAAGCGCACTAAAAAAGCGACCTTAAAAGATCGCTTTTGGTATCATTTTATAAAAAGCAGCAGCTTAATTTTTAGTGCTGTGATCTTCTTCTAAATTGTTGTGAGTTCCGCCCTGACTGTAAATATCGTTTTCTTCATCTTTTAAGCCGCGTTCTCCTTTATTTTTCTTTGCTTTATCGCTTCCCGGGATATCTAAATCTTTTCCTTCAAAATCAGGTTTACGTTTACGATTTCTAAGAAAATCGTCATCGCCACCGTCGGTATGAACATTTTCATTTTCTAGACGTTCTTTTTCTTGTGGTGTGATTTCTGAATTATATTTTTCATCTTTCTTCTTAGTACTCATAATTTTTTCTTTTTAAGATACCAACAAAAAATTATTTTATAAAATGTTTTAACTTGATTTAACACGCGAGTATTAAAATTGATACTTCTTTTTAAGAATAAATAATATTTTAGTCCGCAAAAACCTGTAATTTTGCACTTCAATTTCTGAGCTGTTTTTATGGCAAAAAATGATCCTTACGCGGCACTTCGCTATAAAGAATTCAATATATTTTTACTTGTTCGTTTTGCAATAGTTTTTGCATGGTCTATGCAATTTATCGTTATAGAATGGCAGGTTTATAGCTTAACTAAAAATCCACTTTCGTTAGGGATAATTGGTCTTATGGAAGTTATTCCGGCAGTTTCTTTGGCTTTATTTGCCGGACATGTTGTAGATCAAAAAGAGAAAAAAAGCTTGTTATTAAAATGTTTGCTAGGTTTTTCAGTCATTAGTATTGGTTTATTTTTACTGACTTGGCCCAGAATTGTAGCCGATTTTAATCAGCAAAAAATATTATATGCTATATATTTCTTGGTTTTTCTCGGCGGAATTGTTCGCGCTTTTATGGGACCGACCATTTTTTCATTGTTCTCTTTAATTGTACCGAAAAAAGTTTATCCAAATGCAGCTACCTGGAGCAGTTCGGTTTGGCAAATGGGAGCCGTTTTAGGTCCGGCCTTGGCTGGTTTTTCAATTCATTGGATTGGCGTTCATTGGTCAATGTGTTTAATTTTCTTTTTTTCCTTAACCGCTTTAATCGGTTTAACTCAAATACAAACAAAGCCAATTTTAAATCCGAAAATAGGAGAAAATGTTTTCAAGAGTCTACGAGAAGGCGTGCAATTTGTGTTTAGTAAGAAAGTAATTTTAGGAGCACTTACTTTAGATATGATTGCCGTTCTATTTGGTGGGGCGGTGGCACTACTACCGGTTTTTGCTCAGGATATTTTAAAAGTTGGTCCAGAAGGTTTTGGGGTTTTACGTGCTGCGCCAGCAGTTGGTGCGCTACTTACTATGTTTACTTCAGCTTATTTTCCGTTGAATAAAAATGCAGGTTTAAAATTATTAAGCGCCGTTTTCTTATTTGGAGTTTGCATCATCATTTTTGGACTTTCTTCTTGGTTTTGGATTTCAGTATTGGCCTTGTTTTTTAGTGGCATAACCGACGGAATTTCTATGATTATTAGACAAACGATTCTTCAGTTAAAAACGCCGGATGAAATGCGCGGTCGAGTAGCTTCTGTAAACTCAATGTTTGTGGGTTCTTCTAACGAATTGGGCGCTTTTGAAAGCGGATTAACCGCAAAATTAATGGGAACAGTAACCGCGGTGATTTTTGGTGGAAGTATGACCGTAGCGACCGTAATTGCAACGGGAACATTTTTTCCTAAATTACGTAAATTAGACCTTCAGAAAGATTTAGAAGAACATGAAAAAGCCACTGCTTGATAATGAATAATTCTCAACAAAAAATTTTAGCACACGTTCAAAGAAATATTCTGCTTTCAGATAAAGAAGCGACTGAGTTTTTAAGCATTTTAAGTGAGGTGAAGCTTCGAAAAAAACAACAACTTATTCAACCTGATCAAGAGGTTTCTTCAGAATATTATGTAGTAAAAGGCTGTTTGAAAGCTTATTACGTAGATATAAATGGCGACAGTCATATTATTCAATTTGCAATAGAAGATTGGTGGATTAGTGATTTTGAGGCTTTTTTTATTGATAAACCCGCAAGGTTATTTGTAGAAGCGATTGAAGATTCCGTTTTATTAGCACTAAATAAATCTTCTTTGGAAACCTTGTATAAACGTATTCCAAAATTTGAACGCTTTTTTAGAATAAAAACCACCAATGCGTTTGTGAGTTTGCGAAAACGAATTTTATCATCACTTCAAAAAAATAGTAAAGAGCGTTATATAGAATTTTGCCGAGACTATCCTACTATGGAAAAGCGAATTCCGAATTATCAAATCGCAAATTACTTAGGTATTAAGCCAGAAACGTTAAGTAGAATTCGAAAAGAGTTGGCATAGATTAACATTTTTTAACGCGTTTACCTAACTTATATCAATGGAATAATAAAGGGATCTCCGTAATTTTATCAAAAAAATATTGCTATGAAAAAGATTTTATTTGTACTTACCAGTAACGATAAATTAGGAGATACAGGAAATAAAACCGGTTTTTGGATCGAAGAGTTTTCTTCTCCATATTATTTACTTAAAGATGCAGGCTTTAGTATAGATTTAGCTTCTCCTAAAGGCGGACAACCCCCTGTTGATCCTAATAGTGAATCAGAAGATGCACAAACAGAAAGTACCAAGCGCTTTTATAATGATAAAGAAACACAAGAAGTTTTGGCGAATACGCAACAACTTTCTTCGGTAAATCAAGAAGGTTATGATGCGGTTTTTTATCCGGGTGGTCACGGCGTTTTATGGGACTTGGTTGATAGTAGCGAATCTAAAAAGCTTATTGAAAGTTTTTATCAACATAAGAAACCCGTCTCTTTTGTATGTCACGCCCCTGCAGTTTTAAAAAATACCAAGGATGCTGATGGAAATCCGTTAGTAAAAGGAAAAAAAGTGACTGGATTTACAAATCAAGAAGAAGAAGCTGTTCAATTATCTGAAGTTGTTCCTTTTTTATTAGAGGATATGTTAATCGAAAACGGAGGTATTTACAGTAAAATAGAAGATTGGCAGCCTTATGCTGTTGAAGATGGATTACTCATTACGGGTCAAAATCCTGCTTCCTCAGAAAAAGTTGCAAAATTACTCATCCAAAAATTAAGCTAAATGAAAAAACAAGCCTTATTACAAGACTATAATTTAAACGGATTAAAATTACCAAATAGAGTTGTCATGGCTCCTATGACTAGAAGTAGAGCCGATAATCCCGATAATGTACCAACCGAAGAATTACACGGTGAATATTACAAGCAACGCGCTTCAGCCGGGTTAATAATTTCTGAAGGATCGCAAGTTTCTAAAGAAGCAGTAGGTTATGTAAATACACCCGGAATATATTCAGAAAAACAAACCGAAGGATGGAAAAAGGTTACCAAAATGGTGCACGAGGCCAATGGTAGGATTTTTATTCAGCTTTGGCACGTGGGTAGAATGTCGCATCCCGATTTTCATAACGGAGAAAAACCTGTGGCTCCTTCAGCCATAAATCCTGAAGCAAAATCTTTTACACCAGATGGTTTTAAAGATACGGTAACCCCAAAAGAAATGACGATTGAAGACATTAAGCGAACCGTTCAAGATTTTGCAAATGCAGCGAAAAATGCAATGGAAGCCGATTTTGATGGCGTTGAAATTCATTCTTCTAACGGATATTTATTTCATCAATTTTTTAATGGAACTTCTAATCACCGAACCGATGAATACGGCGGAAGCATAGAAAACAGAGCACGATTTTTATTTGAAGTTTTAGATGCGGTAAAAGAAATAATGCCGGAGAAAAAAATAGGTTTACGACTAAATCCTTCGCTTGATGGCATTTTCGGAATGAAAATGGATGAAGAAACCATTCCCACTTTTGATTATATTGTAAATAAATTAAATGATTATGATTTAGCGTATTTACATTTATCTGAACCTTTTAATGATGTATCTGACGTTCCCTACGCAGTAAAAGAAATTGCAAAACATTATCGCCCGATTTACAACGGAACCTTAATGATTAATACTGCTTTTGATCAAGAAAAGGGAAATAAAGTTATTGAAAATGATGATGCCGATTTAGTTGCTTACGGAAAACCATACATTTCAAATCCTGATTTGGTTGAACGATTTGAAAAAGATATTCCTTTAAGTGATTGGGATGAGGAAACTTTTTACGTTCCCGGTAAAAAAGGTTATTTAGATTATGAAGCCAAAGCTAGAAAAGAAAAAGTATAAAAAATAAGTTAATTAAAAATAAAAAGGTTTACAAAAAAGTAGGCCTTTTTTTATATATTATTTTAAAAAATTTAAAATAAGCATTTAGTATTTTTATTATCAAAAACCTATCCTTATCTTTACAAAAATTTTGATGAGGCTTATCGCTTTACGTTCGCAGGATTACTTCTTAGAAAAAATCTATTTTTAATTACGCTCTTCCTTTGATTTTGTTTCGCGATTTTCTCTTTCCTAATTTTTATAAAGGAATTTTAATTTAAAACTACTGAATGTCAAGATCTGGACAAACACAAAACAAACGCGAAAAAGAAAAGAAAAAGCTTAAAAAGCGTAAGGAAAAAGAATTAAAAAAGCAGCAACGTAAAGAAAACTCAAATAAAGGAGCTTCTTTTGAAGATATGCTGGTTTATGTAGATGAAAATGGAAACCTTACGGAGACACCGCCAGATCCAGATAAAAAAGTAGAAGTGGAAGCCGACGAAATTGAGATTGGTGTTCCTAAAAAAGAAGATAGAGAAGAAGTCGATACGCAACGTACCGGAAAAATCTCTTATTTTGATCACTCAAAAGGATATGGTTTTATTTTAGATAATGATACCGGAGAAAAGTTTTTTGTACATATTAGCGGCTTGATTGACGAATGCGAAGAAAATGATACGGTAGTTTATGAGCTTGAAAAAGGCTTAAAAGGTATGAATGCCGTACAGGTAAAAAAAGTAGTTTAGTTTTTTTACATACAAACTTATATAAAAAAAGCCTGTAAAACTACAGGCTTTTTTTATGCGTTAATCTTTTAAAAAACGTTTAAACCCCATCCGTTTTAGCATTTTCTTTTCAAAACTCCAGAAAAACTTAAATTGTCCAAAAATCCATCCATAAGAAATTAATAATACCTGATAAAACGGAAAAATTAAAATAATTCTTAGGCTATAATATAACAAACCACCCCACAAGAAATTTTCACCAAAATGAGCTCTATTTAAATGAATAAGCTCTAAAAAAGGTTTGGCTACATAAACCGATGAAGAACCGGTTATTCCAAAAACTATAAAAATAATAATCAGCTGAAAATTTGAGGAAATTCCCCAGCGCTCTTTTAATTTTTTCATCTTAATTTTTGATTATATTTTTCCTCGAAGAATACAAAATAATTATATAGTAAATAGTTTACTTCGTAACCGTAATCTATTTGCGGTGAATAATCTATTATTAAAGGATATAAAGATTTATCGTAACTTGGGCTATTTACTCGCACATTATATTCCTGTACATAGCGCCTGTTTTTTAATTCTAAATAGGTCTGACTGTAATGCCTGCGTGGCGGTTGTGTAGCCAACCAAGCATTAAAACCATTTTCAATAATGATAACTTCATATTCTAAGCTATCATTAGCTATTCTTAAGGTATCTTCTTTATTATTAGTTTTTTTTGAAAAATTATTAGGCGTCTTTTTTGATGAAGCGCAATTGCATAACAAAAAACAAACCGCTAAAATACTCAGAATATATCGCATATTATTTTGAATTTCTTAAAGCTGAAAAATCAATTATAAAACTATCAGGATATTTTTTACTAACACTTTTTTTATTGAATTCTTCAGCATCTTCACGATCGTTAAATTTTCCGATAATTAAGCTATATACCTTTACTTCTTGTACCGTTTTTACTTGAATAGTGATTTCTTTTTGAAAGCTAACTTTTAAGTTATCAGCTAACCGCATTAAATTAGCTACCTCCTGAAAACTACCAATTTGTATACCAAACCAATCTGGTTGAATACGATCTATAGAAAGTTCATAAAACTCTTTAGGATCATTTTCAACTTTAATAGTGTCAGTTTTTTCAACTATATTTTTGATTGATTTTTTCTTCTTTAAAGCAATTTTTTCCTGTTTTTTTTCTGGCTCAACAATGGCTGTATCATCGTTGATATCAACAACCTCAAGTACAACATCGGTTACGCCGGTATCAATAAAATCAAGTTTTTCGGCAGCTGACCTGGATAAATCTATAATGCGATTACTAACAAAAGGTCCACGATCATTAATTCTAACTATTATTGAAGTATCGTTAGCCAAATTTGTGACTTGAACCTTAGTATTAAAAGGTAAATGCCGATGTGCTGCAGTAAAAGCTTCTTGACTAAATCTTTCTCCATTAGCGGTAAGCCTTCCTTCAAATTTATTTGAATAAAAAGACGCTTTTCCAGTTTGGACTTGTGCAAAAAGACTAGAAAAACAGATTAAACTTAAAAAAAATAGCAGTGAAAATTTATACATAGTTAATTTTTTACCGACGCAAATGCCGTAATAATCTGTTCAGCAAGCTCTGTTCCAATTCTATCTTGTGCTTCTTTTGTAGCACCTCCAATATGTGGACTAAGCGATAATTTTGGGTTCATTAAAATTTTTATTTCCGGCGTAGGTTCACTTTCAAAAACATCTAAAGCTGCAAATGCAAGCTTTTTTTCTTCTAAGGCTTCTAATAATGCTTTTTCATCAACAACTCCACCACGTGCAGTATTAATGATTCCTGCGCCTTCTTTCATTAATTCAATTTCACTTTTTCCTATGATATAATTTTTTTGAGCCGGAACATGTAATGTAATAAAATCAGCTTTTCTTAAGACTTCTTCTTTAGGTTCTGTTTTTACGGTTAGGCTTATTTTTTGTCCGTCAAAAAATTCTAACGTTACTTTCTTTTCACTTTGGTTATTATCACTAGCAATAACGTTCATTCCTAAACCAAGTGCAATTTTTGAAACCTCGTTACCAATTCTTCCAAAACCAATTACTCCTAAGGTTTTTCCGCGAAGTTCGATTCCTTTGGCGTAACTCTTTTTTAATTCTTTAAACTTAGAATCGCCCTCTAGCGGCATATCTCTGTTAGAATTTTTAAGAAAACGAACACTGCTAAGTAAATGTGCGAAAACTAATTCGGCTACACTACTAGAAGAAGCAGCGGGAGTATTGATTACTTTTATCCCTTTTTCTTTGGCGTAATTTACATCAATATTGTCTAAGCCAACTCCACCACGACCAATCATTTTTAATTGAGGACAAGCATCTATTAAATCTTTTCTAACCTTTGTAGCACTTCTTACTAAAATTATTTCAATTGAATTTTCATTTAAATAATTTGCCAATTGATCTTGAGCAACTTTAGTTAAAATTACTTCAAATCCGGCGTTTTCTAATTGCTGAACTCCTTTTGCTGAAATTCCGTCGTTTGCTAATATTTTCATAGATTTTTTATGCTTGTGTTTCTAATTCTTTCATTACTTGTACCAAAATTTCTACACTTTCTAAAGGAAGCGCATTGTACATTGAAGCGCGATAACCGCCTACACTTCTATGACCGTTTAACCCGTTGATTCCTGCAGCTTTCCATAAATCATTAAAGAGCTCTTCTAATTTTGGTTCGGTTAAGGTAAAAGTTGCATTCATTATAGAGCGGTCTGCTTTTTCAGCGTAACCTTTAAATAGAGGGTTTCTGTCAACTTCTTGATAAATAGCAGATGCTTTTTTATTATTTATTTTTTCAATTTCATTAATTCCGCCTAAATCTTTTAACCATCTCAACGTTAACATAGAAACGTAAACGGCATAAACCGAAGGTGTATTGAACATGCTTTCTTTACCAATATGAATTTGGTAATCTAACATAGAAGGAATTTGGCGAGTTACTTTTCCTAAAATAGATTCTTTTACAATAACTAAAGTAGTACCGGCAGGACCCATATTTTTTTGAGCTCCAGCGTAAATTAAATCAAATTGTGAAAAATCTAAATTTCTCGAAAAAATATCGCTACTCATATCACAAACCAACGGAATAGGGGAGTTAGGAAATTCTTTTATCTGTGTGCCAAAAATTGTATTATTGCTAGTGCAATGAAAATAATCAGCATTAGTAGGTATAGAATATCCTTTCGGGATGTAATTGAAATTTTTATCTTTTGAGGAAGCAACTTCTTCTATTTCGCCAAATAATTTTGCTTCTTTTATAGCTTTTGTAGACCAGGTACCAGTATTTAAGTAGGCTGCTTTTTTTTCTAATAAATTATACGCCGTCATTAAAAATTGTGTACTGGCACCACCTTGTAAAAATAAGGCTTTATAACCTTTATTTTCTAAACCTAATAATTCTAAAGATAGTTGTTGTGCTTCTTCCATAACCGACACAAAGTCTTTGCTTCGGTGTGAAATTTCTAATATTGATAAGCCAGAATTATTAAAATCTAGAATAGCTTCTGAAGCTTCTTTAAAAACCGATTGTGGTAAAATACAAGGACCGGCACTAAAATTATGTTTTTTCATAGCTTTTGTTGTTGTGTGTAATGTCTAAAATTACAAAGTATGCATTAAGATAAAAAGTTTAAGCTCACAAATTTGATAAGAAGGCTAAAGTGTCTACATTATCTGCATAATCATATAATTGTGGTTGTTGCGTACTACCAAAATTTATATGATCATCTTCTAAATTTTTAGAAACAATACATTGTAAATTTTCTTCTTTTTCTTTTAGTATTTTTTCTAATTGATTTTTGTCGGAATATCGCTCATAAAAAAGGCAGCCAATAGGTGATGAAAACCCATCATCTTCTTTTAAAATAAGAAAATTATTATCGAATAATTTTTGTTCACTCATTAAATAAACCGCTTTATTATAATCGTAATTATTAGCGTATTTATGTTGATTTATAATCGGATTCCATTCATAAATAGCTTCAAAAAAAGTTTTAAAATCATAATTTTCGGGCACAAATAATTTAGAAACATTTCTGCATCCTAATCCATAATATCTAAAAATATCTTCGCCTAAATTTTTTAAATCTTCATTAGATTCTTCTCCGGTTAAAATTGCTACAGAGTTTCTGTTTTTTCTAATGATATGTGGTTTTTTACTGAAGTAATATTCAAAATATCGGGCGGTATTATTACTTCCTGTTGCAATAACCGCATCAAAATTTGGTAATTTTTCATCAGCAATTTCAATAGCATTTTCAAATTCAGGCTCAATACTTTTTAAGTAATCAATAAGTGCCGGAAGTAAAAGTTTATCATTTGAAGATAATTTCAGTAAAGCTTGGTGGCCGGAAATTAAAACTGATAAAAAATCGTGAAATCCAACTAGCGGAATATTTCCCGCCATAATAATAGCTATTTTTTTTGACTGCTTATTGTTAGCAAAATCATAAGGTTCTAACCAACTTTCTAAGTTTTCTAGTTGTAAGGCTTTCGCCCATTGCGCTAAAGAAAAATAAATATTTTCTTTTGTAAACCAACCATTATAATGAATGGAGTCTGCAATAGCTTTATCTAATTGCCGGACATGTTTTTCTTCATGAGCTTCCCAAATATCATTATTAGATTCTTTAGTAATAAAACGGGCTAAAAAATCGCCTAATTTGGCAAAGGAAGCTTTACGTGTTTCTATCATCATATAATTTGGTTATGAACCCGAATGGCTTTATTTTTGTGCAAAGTTACACAAACTAAAACGAATAAAATGGCTATTATTATAACAGATGAATGCATAAATTGTGGTGCTTGCGAACCAGAATGTCCAAATACTGCTATTTACGAAGGTGCAGATGATTGGCGTTATGCAGACGGAACAGATTTAGAGGGAAATGTTGTATTGCCTGATGGAAAAAAAGTAAGTGCAGAAGAAGCACAAGAACCTGTTAGTGACGAATTTTACTATATAGTTCCTGATAAATGTACAGAATGTAAAGGTTTTCATGATGAACCACAATGTGCTGCGGTTTGTCCAGTAGATTGTTGTGTACCCGATGAGGATAATGTAGAAAGTGATGAAACTTTACTAGCAAAACAATCGTTTATGCATCAGGATGAGTAATTTTATTTTTTGATGAAAAAATTCGGATGTTATTTTTTTGTGATTTTATTTTTGGTAAGTTCTTGTCAGAAAGTAAAAAAAAAGAGCAATGAATTTATAGATCATTCAAAAACTGAACTTGCTGATTTTTCTAAAAAAACCTGGAAAAATTCTGTAGAATTTACCTTTAGATCACTTTCTTCGGTAGAAAATGTAAATTTAGGAGAAATATATGCTCCACTTAAAGATAGTTTGAAAATTCACCAAAATAACGGTGTTCGGTTCAATTCTCCGTTAGGGTTTAATTCTTGTTTTTTTAAGTATAAGGCAGATAAAAAAGAGGTTTTAGAATATTTATCTATTGTAGATACAAGGCTTCCTAATATTTCTGATGAAAACTATTTGAAAACAGACGGGGATGAAATATTTAAAAGTCTTTCTTTTATAGAAGAAATTTTTCCGAAATATAACGATAGAATAAGTTTTTTTTATGAAGTGAAAGACAATCCTAATTTTGAATTTTATCGCTGTAATAAATATCCTCGAGCCAATTATTTAGCTATTAATAGAAAAAGCGGAATGATTTATCATTTAGTAAGTTATTATTGGGATTAACTTTTTTTATTCTTTAAAAATCTCTTTCAAGGATTTTGTAAAGTAATCATTTCATTCCGTATCTTTGCAACTTCAAAAAATCAAGAGCATGAAAGCAGGGATTGTAGGATTACCTAATGTTGGAAAGTCAACTTTATTTAATTGTTTATCAAATGCAAAAGCACAAAGTGCTAACTTTCCTTTTTGTACAATAGAACCTAATGTAGGTGTAGTAAACGTACCCGATACCAGACTTCAAAAATTAGAAGAGTTGGTAAACCCAGAACGCGTTTTACCGGCTACAGTAGATATTGTAGATATTGCCGGATTAGTAAAAGGAGCAAGTAAAGGTGAAGGGTTGGGTAATCAATTTTTAGGAAATATTCGTGAAACCGATGCTATTCTGCATGTTTTACGTTGTTTTGATAATGATAATGTAGTTCACGTAGACGGAAGCGTAGATCCTATTAGAGATAAAGACACGATAGATATGGAACTGCAACTGAAAGATCTTGAAACTGTCGAAAAAAAATTAGATAAGGTAAAACGTGCAGCTAAAACAGGAAATAAAGAAGCGCAACGAGAAGAAGGAATTCTGTTAAAATTAAAAGAAGGTTTAGAACAAGGGAAATCGGTTAGGGCTATAGAAATTTCTACTGAAGACCGTATGGAATATGTAAAACCTTTACAATTTATTACAGACAAACCGGTGCTTTATGTTTGTAATGTTGACGAAAAATCAGCTACTAGCGGAAATGAATATGTAGATCAGGTTAAAGAAGCTGTAAAAGATGAAAACGCAGAAGTTCTAGTTTTAGCAGTAGGAATTGAAGCTGATATAGCTGAATTAGAAGATTTTGAAGAACGTCAAGTGTTTTTAGAAGATATTGGTTTAACAGAACCAGGTTCGGCAAAACTAATTCGTTCTGCTTATAAGTTGTTAAATCAACAAACGTATTTTACAGCTGGAGAAAAAGAAGTAAGAGCTTGGACGGTTCACGTGGGCGCAACTGCACCGCAAGCTGCAGGTGTAATTCATACAGATTTTGAAAAAGGTTTTATTAGAGCTGAAGTCATTAAATATGATGATTATGTAAGCTATGGTAGTGAAGCAAAAGTTCGTGATGCTGGGAAGTTGGGAGTAGAAGGTAAAGAATATATTGTGCAAGATGGAGATGTAATGCATTTTAGATTTAACGTATAGTTAACATATTTAATAGGTTTACCGAAATTATCGGTTAAATAGTCTAAACTGCTGTTAGAAGTAATAACAGCAGTTTTTTTATTTCGTATTTTTATAAATTATTGACTGATGTTAACAATAAATTAAGTATTTTACGTGTTGAAAAAAGTAATTATTTTGAAAGGTCTACTGTATTTCATCTTTTTACTCATATCCGGAATTTCTTTAGGACAAGAAATATCTACTGATTCTTTGCGGAAAACACTAGATAAAGCTTATACAGATTATAATAAAAATGACCTAAAAGAATCTGTAAAAAAAGGAATGCTTTTACTTGATATGGCTCATCGAGTAAATAATGATCTTTACATCGCTGAAGCATATTATTTATTAGCATTAAATGACGAAACCACCCGAAGTTACAAACAAGCCGAAGCTAAATATAAAAAAGCACTTTCTCGGGTAGAAAAAATTCAAGACTCTACATTTTTAGTATTACTTTATAATGGGCTAGGAAACGTTGCCGCTATAAATGATGGGAATTTTAAAGATTCAGAAATTTATTACCAAAAAGGCTTACGAATCAGTAAAGCAATTAACGATCCTTCTAGAATTGCATTATTAGCAAATTTATGTTGGAATTATCTAGATTTAAATAAAACAAATAAAGTATCTCCCTATATAGACGATTTTAATGAATTTCTTAAGAAACCAACACAAGATGCCAATACAAGACATTTTATAGCCAATATAAATCATATTCTTGGTCGTTATTACAGTCAATTGAAAAAATACGAGTTATCAGAAAAATATTTTAATGATGCCATTATAATTAGTGAGAAAAATGAAATGTGGACTGAACTCAAAAACGCTTATGAATACCGAAGTCAGTCCTATGAAGATCAAGGAAAGTATAAAAAAGCCATAGCAGATTTAAGAAAATATTCATTTTATAAAGAAAAATATTTAAATGAAAGTAGCCTAGAACAACTAAAAAAAGAAGAAGCTCGTTTAGATGTTCAAGAATACCAGCGTGCTTTAAAAACTGCAGAACGTGAAAAAACATTAATGGCTTCAGTGGCAGAAACAAAAAATAAATTATTGTGGGTATACGGTGTAGCACTTATTAGTTTGCTACTTTTTTTCGGGCTTATTTTTAAAGAAAATCAAGCAAAAAAGAGATTGATCACAACACTTAACTTTAAAAATGAGGAACTAAAAAAAGCAAAAAAAGAAGCCGAGATAGCGGCAGAAACTAAAAAACAATTCATTGCAAATATTAGTCACGAAATTAGAACTCCCTTACATGGTGTTGTGGGAATAACTTCACTTTTATTATCTCAATCTGAAATTTCTGAAGACAACAAGCAATTATTAACATCGCTTAAGTTTTCTGGTGATTATTTACTTAGCCTTATTAATAATGTATTATTAATGAGTAAAATTGACAATGATAAAATTAAAGTTCAGCCTAAAACAATTAATATAGAAAACTTAACGACCAATATTTTATACTCGGTAAAATTTCAAGCCGAAAAAAATAATACAAATGTTGTTTTTGATATAGCCAAAGATGTTCCATATCAAATTATTGCTGACGATAGTATTTTATATGAAATAATTATCAACTTAATTGAGAATGGAATAAAATTCTGCAAAAATGGTCAAGTTAAGTTAAAGATAGATGCTCTTGCAAAAGATGAAGAAGATTTGATGCTGCGTTTTTCTATTATTGATAACGGCGTGGGGATTCCAGATGATAAAAAAGAAATAGTTTTCGAAAAATTCTCGCAAGTGTCACTGGATAAAAGTATTATGGAAGGAACCGGTATTGGGCTTTCTATTGTAAAAAGCTTATTACTTTTGTTAGAATCAGACATTCATCTAGAAACAGAAGAAGGCAAAGGCTCAACTTTTTATTTTGATTTAAAATGTAAGCAAGTAAAAGATTCTAAACGTACCATTTCAACCAATGGAGAAGAAAATAAATATAACGGCAAAAAAATACTATTGGTAGAGGATAACGAAATTAATAAAATGGTTATTAGAAAATACCTTACTGCTTATGAGTTTGAATTAGAGATAGTTTCAGATGGGTTAGAAGGTTTTTCAGCAATTAAAGAAAATAATTATGACCTTATTTTATTAGACATAAATATTCCTTCCATGAATGGTTTTGATATCGCTGATAACGCTAGAAAAATTGGGGTAAAAACTCCTATAATTGCCGTAACTGCTTCAGAGTACAATGAAGTAAAAAATCAAGTAGAAGATTCAGGAATGAATGATGCTTTAATAAAACCATTCAGCAAAGAAAAACTGGTTCAGCTTATTCAAACTTACCTTTCTTCACCTTAATATACTTGTTAATTACTTTCTGTAATTCGGGTTTCATTTTTTGTTAAAACGTGCTATATTAGCGGTACATCATCTTTAATTTTATGGCAGAAGAAACCAAGTACACAGAAGAAAATATACGTTCGCTTGACTGGAAAGAACATATTAGAATGCGTCCCGGAATGTACATCGGTAAATTGGGCGATGGTTCTAGCGCAGACGATGGAATTTATATTCTGCTAAAAGAAGTACTTGATAATTCTATCGATGAATTTGTCATGGGTTCCGGAAAAACTATAGAAGTATCCATTCAAGGTCAACGTGTTATTGTACGAGATTACGGACGTGGTATTCCGCTAGGAAAAGTAGTAGATGTTGTTTCTAAAATGAATACCGGAGGAAAATATGATACACAAGCCTTTAAAAAATCTGTAGGATTAAACGGTGTTGGAACAAAAGCCGTTAATGCACTTTCTACTTATTTTAGAGTGGAGTCGAGTAGGGACGGAAAATCTGCTTCCGCTGAATTTGAACAAGGAAATTTAACCGATCAAGAATTTTTAGAAGAAACCTCTAGAAGAAGAGGAACCAAAGTGACATTTGTTCCTGATGATACGATTTTTAAAAAGTATAAATTCAGAAATGAATATATAGAGCGAATGCTCAAAAATTATGTTTACCTAAATCCAGGCTTGACAATTGTTTTTAACGGTGAAAAATTTTATTCTGAAGACGGTTTAAAAGATTTATTGGCTGATAACATTCATAAAGACGATATGATGTTTCCAATAATTCACTTACGAGGAGATGACATTGAAGTCGCCATCACCTATAATAAAACACAATATAGCGAAGAATATCATTCGTTTGTAAACGGGCAACACACTACACAGGGAGGTACGCACCAATCTGCTTTTCGAGAGGCAATTGTAAAAACAGTTCGCGAGTTTTTTGGGAAGAATTACGACGCCAGCGATATCAGAAAATCCATTGTTTCTGCGGTGAGCATAAAAGTAATGGAACCGGTTTTTGAAAGTCAGACAAAAACCAAACTGGGTTCAACAGATATGGGAGGGAAGTTTCCTACCGTTCGAACTTATATATTAGACTTCGTAAAGCGTCAACTTGATAATTATTTACACAGAAATACGGAAACTGCTGAAAAATTACACCGGAAAATTTTACAAGCAGAACGCGAACGAAAAGATCTTTCAGGAATTCGAAAATTAGCGAAAGAGCGTGCAAAAAAGGCAAGTCTACACAATAAAAAATTACGCGATTGCCGTATTCATTTAGGAGACGTAAAAAAAGAACGAAACTTAGAAACAACCTTATTCATAACTGAGGGGGATTCTGCCAGCGGTAGCATTACAAAATCTAGAGATGTAAATACCCAAGCGGTTTTCAGTTTAAAAGGAAAACCTTTGAATAGTTTCGGATTGAGTAAAAAAATAGTTTATGAAAATGAAGAATTCAATTTACTGCAAGCCGCATTAAATATTGAAGATTCTATGGAAGATTTGCGGTACAATAATATTGTAATCGCAACCGATGCCGATGTTGACGGAATGCATATTCGCTTGTTATTGATTACTTTTTTCCTTCAATTTTTTCCTGAATTAATAAAAGAAAACCATTTGTATATTCTACAAACGCCTCTTTTTAGAGTAAGAAATAAAAAAGAAACCATTTATTGCTATTCTGAAGAAGAAAGACGAAACGCAATTCAGAAATTAAAAGGAAAACCTGAAATTACTCGATTTAAAGGTTTAGGTGAAATTTCTCCAGATGAGTTTAAGCATTTTATAGGTGAAGATATTCGTTTAGATCCGGTAATGCTAGATAAAAGCACGGGAATAGAAGAATTACTTACCTTTTATATGGGGAAAAACACAAGTGATAGACAAGAATTTATCATCGAAAATCTTCGTGTAGAATTAGACGAAATTGTAACCGCCGAAGCATAAAACATTACAATCAATAAAATTAGCCTTGACATAATTCATGGAGCATAACGATTTAAACCCCGAAGAAGAAAATCAATTCAATCAAGAAGAAAACCAAGAAGTACTTACCAAAGTTACCGGTATGTACAAAGATTGGTTTTTAGATTATGCCTCTTATGTGATTTTAGAGCGAGCCGTTCCTGCAATTGAAGATGGTTTTAAACCTGTTCATAGAAGAATTATGCATTCTATGAAAGATTTAGATGATGGTCGCTATAATAAAGTAGCCAATATTGTTGGTCACACCATGCAGTATCATCCGCACGGAGATGCCAGTATCGCTGATGCGATGGTTCAAATTGGTCAAAAAGATTTATTGATTGATACCCAAGGAAACTGGGGAAATATTCTTACAGGAGATCGTTCTGCAGCACCTCGTTATATTGAAGCTCGACTTTCTAAATTTGCGTTAGATGTAGTTTATAATCCTAAAATTACAGAATGGCAAGCTTCTTATGACGGTCGTAGAAAAGAACCAATAAATTTACCGGTTATGTTTCCATTGCTTTTAGCTCAAGGTGCAGAAGGTATTGCGGTTGGTTTAAGTACACGAATTTTGCCACATAATTTTATTGAATTAATAGACGCTTCTATAAAACATCTAAAAGGTAAACGCTTTAAATTATATCCGGATTTTCCAACTGCAGGAATTATGGATATTACCAATTATAACGATGGTTTACGTGGTGGTAAAGTTAGAGTGCGTTCTAAAATTAATCAGCGCGATAAAAACACCTTGGTTATAACCCAAATACCTTACGGAACTACAACCTCTACTTTAATCGATTCGGTTATAAAAGCGAATGAAAAAGGGAAAATTAAGATTAAACATATTGAAGATAATACAGCAGAGCATGTAGAAATCTTAATTCATTTACCAGCAAGTATATCACCAGACAAGACTATTGATGCACTTTATGCCTTTACCAATTGTGAAGTTTCCATTTCACCATTAAGTTGTGTTATTATTGATCATAAGCCTCACTTTATAAGTGTTGACGAAATTTTAAAACGCAGTACAGAAAATACGGTAAAACTGCTTAAAAGTGAACTTGAAATTAAATTAGATGAATTTCAAGAGCATTGGCATTTTGCATCTTTAGAGCGAATTTTTATTGAAAAACGAATTTACCGAGATATTGAAGAAGAGGAAACTTGGGAAGGTGTAATTAAAGCGATAGATGAAGGTTTAAAACCACACATTAAACATTTAAAACGTGCTGTAACAGAAGAAGACATTACACGTTTAACCGAAATTAGAATTAAACGAATCTCAAAATTCGATTTAGATAAAGCGCAACAAAAAATTGAAGCATTAGAAGATGAAATAGCGAAAGTAAAACATCATCTCGAGAATTTAATTGAATACGCAATTGATTATTTTAAACGCTTAAAGAAAGATTACGGTGAAGGAAGAGAACGTAAAACAGAATTACGTTTATTTGAAGATATTGAAGCTACAAAAGTAGTAATTCGAAACACGAAACTTTACGTGAATAGAAAAGAAGGTTTTATCGGAACGTCGCTTAAAAAAGATGAATACGTAACCGATTGTAGCGATATTGACGATGTAATTTGTTTTATGGCCGATGGAACTATGAAAGTTACCAAAGTCGATACCAAAACTTTCGTGGGTAAAAATATTATTCACGTTGCTATTTTCAAGAAAAAAGATAAACGAACTATTTATAATTTAATTTATCGCGACGGAAAAGGCGGAAATACCTACATCAAACGATTTGCCGTAACCTCAATAACACGAGATCGGGAATATAGTGTAGGAAAAGGGAAACCGGGAACACAAGTTTTATATTTTTCAGCAAACCCCAATGGAGAAGCTGAAGTAGTAACCGTTTATTTACGCCAAGTAGGAAGCATTAAAAAGCTAAAATTTGAAGTCGATTTTGCTGAAATGAAAATTAAAGGTCGCGGCGTAAAAGGAAATCTAGTAACCAAACATTCTGTAAAGAAAATTGAATTAAAAGAAGAAGGGGTTTCTACTTTAAAACCAAGAAAAATTTGGTTTGATGAAGTTGTAAAACGATTAAACACAGAAGAGAGAGGAGAATTGTTAGGAGAATTTAAAGGCGAAGATCGTATATTACTTATCACACAAGATGGAATTGTAAAAACAATCATTCCGGAACTTACTACACGATTTGACGAAAATTATGTTGTTCTTGAAAAATGGAATCCAAAAAGGCCAATTTCTGCGGTTTATTGGGAAGGTGAAAAAGAACGTTATTATGTAAAACGCTTTTTAATTGAAAATGAAGATAAAGAAGAGAAGATCATAACGGATCATCCAAAATCTCAATTAGAATTAGTTTCTACAGATTTAATTCCGGTTTTGGAGATTGTTTATAAGAAAGCACGCGGTAAAGAACAGAAGCCAAATGAAGAAATAAACGTTGAAGATTTTATTTCAGTAAAAGGTATTAAAGCACAAGGAAATCAGTTAACTACAGAAAAAGTAAAACAGTTAAACTTATTAGCTCCAATTGTGCCAGAAGTTGAAGATGAAGAACCAAAAGATAACGATATAAGTGAATTAAATATTCAAAAAAAGAAAGATGATGATGACGAATCTCAAACATCATTATTGTTTTAAATAAGAAAAAATGACAAAGGGAATTCTAAAAGAATTTAAAGAATTTGCCATAAAAGGTAATATGATGGATATTGCCGTCGGTGTTATTATTGGTGCAGCTTTTAACAATGTTATTGATGTTTTGGTGAAAAAAGTAATGCTTCCGCCTTTATCTTTGCTTACCAACGGAATTAACTTTCAGAATAAGAAAATTGTTTTACGAGATGCAATTTTAGAAGCCGATAAAATTATAAAACCAGAAGTTGCTATAGAATATGGCGAATTAATAACCGTTTTAATTAATTTCCTCATTATGGCTTGGGTGGTTTTTTTAGTAGTAAAACTAGCCAATAAATTACGCAATAATTCACAAGACCCTAAAAACAAAAAAGTTTCTACGCCTAAAGATATCGAGTTGCTCAATGATTTAAAAGAAATTATGCGCGAGCAAAATGAACTTTTACGAGAGAAGAAGTAAATTAATATGATTTTTTGAACTAAGTTAGTTTTATTTGTGGCAATTATTCAGCTCGTTTAAAACCGTAATCCAAGTTTTATCATCTTTAACTTTTATATTGAATTTTTCAAGATTATTCCCTTTGCTATACTTTATAGAAAGTGAATGAAAATCTTTTAAAACTGTTGATTTTGAATGAAATTTCAGGGTTCTAATAGAATCTATATCAATTTCTTGTTTATGTAAGGGTTCTGATAAAGTGATTTTATAGTCAAAAAAAATCTTTCCGTTTTTTATTTCAAATTCAACCAAATAGTTTTCTGACATTATTAAGGAAAAACCAACTAAAAAAACTAAAACAATTAAGCCGAAAATAAACGAACCGTAAAAATCATATTCATTTATTAATAAATAAGATAACCCCAAAATAAAAGCCTGCTCGAGAGATTCTTTTAGTTGATCTAATACTATTTCCTTTTTATTAATCATAAGCTTATAAATAAACATGTTCGTATTTATTACAACGATATGGCTACGAATAGTACCTTTACTTTTTCCTTATACTTATAGCTATTATTGTCCAATATTTTAATTTTTTCCGTTTCTTTTTATTATGTTCACAATTTTCCTCATCTAGATTTGCAATAAAAAACAAGGCTAATTCAGGATTTCATATGATTAGTTTTATGTTGTTGATAAAGTCAAGTTTTCCAGTGAAAATTTCCAACATCACTCAATTTTTTTAACCGTTCCTTTTTGCTTTTTATCTTCTCCTACAACAGAATATTCAAAAGTATAAGTGTTTTCTTCTGTGGTTAAAATCTTCATATGCAGTGGTTTTTCTTCAGCCATATTTTTTGGATTTAAATTGGTCAAAATATATTCACAATTATTAATCCACCGAATAGATGAAGTGTCGGCTTTACTTTTAAAATAATCTATTTCTATAGAATCGTTTCTAACAAAGGTAGTTTTTACTAGTTCTCCATTTAAATAAGATTCAAATTCGAATGTACCTGTTTTAAATTGCTGGCAATTTCTATTGGGTGAATAACAAGAAATAAGTAAAAAAATTAAAGCAAAAAAGCATAAAAACTTGATCATAAGAAAGTGTATTAATTTTCAAAAGCTTCAAAAGAACCATCTTCATAAAATAAGATGACTTTTTTTATTTTCTTAGAAGCCGAATTTTGATGATTCAAATTTAATAAATCGGTTTTACTTGCTTCTTTTTTTTCTTGAAAATCTACTACGTCTTCAGGCTGTTTTTTAGAAGTTGGAGTAGGAGTTTCATTTTTAGGAAAACTACCTTTTCCATTTAACAACCAATACAATTCTACTTCTGGAAAAGCCGAAACAACTTTAAGAACAAAATCTAAACTCGGTTTATTTCTTCCGGAGAGAATATGAGATATAGAAGAGCGACCAACTTGAACTTTATCGGCAAATGAAGCCGCAGAAAATTCATAATAATCAATCACCTTTTCTATTCGCTTTGCAAATTCTTGACTGTTTACCATTGTAAACAAATTTAAATTAATTTGTAGTTTACAAATGTAATACAATTAATTCAACTACCAAATCAAATGTAAAAAACCTGCTATTTATATTAAACTTTATATTTAACTAAAGTAATTTAACTATCTAAAAATAAATTATATAGATTATATTTTAAGTTGATTAGGAAATAATCCTTCTTTAAGTGAATCAAGCCAGAACACGCTGTTTACAAAAGTAAAATATCAAGTAAATTCATCTGTTTACAAAAGTGAATTTTAGATTGTTTACTTTTGTAAACTATGAAAGTAAAAGAATTATTAGACGATTATTCACATTATAAAAATGTGGGTTTTGAAAAGCGTTATCTAGATTATTCTAGCATTAAAAACTATATAAATCAATTAAAAGATTTAGCAGAATTTGAAGTCGACGAAATTGGACTTTCAGTAAATAAGGAATCTATTTTTTCTATTAAATTAGGTAGAGGAAAAACTAAAATTTTTATGTGGTCGCAAATGCATGGAAATGAATCGACCACTACAAAAGCTGTTTTAGATTTACTACTAACTTTTCAGCACAAAAAGTATAGCCCTATACAAGAATTTTTAGAAAACTGTACCTTATTAATTATTCCTGTTTTAAATCCTGACGGATTAACGTCTTATACACGAGTTAATGCAAATAATGTGGATTTAAATCGTGATGCTATAAATTTATCACAACCGGAAAGCAAAATTTTACAGAGGGTGTTTAATTCATTTCATCCGGATTTTTGTTTTAATCTACATGATCAGCGTACCATTTTTAGTGCAGGAAATACAGCAAAAAGTGCTTGTGTTTCATTTTTGGCACCAGCTTTTAATGAAGAACGCTCGGTGAACAAAACAAGAGAAAGAGCAATGCAATTAATTGCAGTTATGAGTAAGGCTTTGCAGGAGTTTATTCCTAATAAAATGGGACGTTATGACGATTCTTTTAATTTAAACTGTGTAGGGGACTTTTTTCAATCAAAAAATAGTACAACTATTCTTTTTGAAGCCGGTCACGTTAATGGAGACTATCAAAGAGAGGAAACAAGAAAACTAATTTTTGTTTCTATGATTAATGCCATTGAAAGCATTATAGAAAAAAGCTATTCAAATTTTTCTGTTGAAGATTATGAGTTAATTCCTGAAAATGAAAAGTTATTTTATGATTGTATTATCCGTAATGTCAAATTTAATGGTCAGATTACTGATGTAGCCATTCAATATGAAGAACGTTTAGAAAATAAAGCCATAAGGTTTATTCCTAAATTAGAAAAAGTAGGTGATTTGCATAATTTTTTTGGACATAAGGAGTTTAAAGGAAAGAATAAGGAATTAGCAATTAATAATGTTACTCAAATTGATAAGTTAGGAATTGATATTCAGCATATCAACTTAGGAAATGAAGATATTTTTACGAATTTAACAATTTCTTAGTTTCAATTGATCATTATTGAGTAAAATTGTATTATTTTTGCTTTTTTCTTAAAATAAAGGACGAATAATAATTTTTATCAAATGGCAAGATTTAGATTAGACGAGACAGATCATCAAATTTTAGATATTTTAATAGACAATACCAGAACTGCTTTTACAGATATTGCTAAAAAGCTCAATATTTCTGCAGGTACGGTTCACGTTCGAGTTAAAAAAATGGAGGAAGCAGGTATTATTATTGGTTCTTCTTTAACCTTAGATTATAAAAAACTAGGTTATGCATTTATCGCTTATGTTGGAGTTTTCTTAAAAAAGACTTCACAAACTAAGTTTGTTTTAGAGCGTATTAACCAAATTCCTTTTGTAACTGTTGCTCACGTAACTACAGGGAAATTTAATATTTTCTGTAAAGTTAGAGCTAAAGATACTGAGCACGCTAAACAAATTATTTTTCTTTTAGATGATATTGAAGGCGTTTATAGAACCGAAACTATGATTTCTCTAGAAGAAAGTTTAAACGATAAAAAACGTTTAATGCATTCTATTTTTAAGGAATTATAATTATAAAAATATAGGAACAAAAAAAGGAGTTGATTTTTTTCAACTCCTTTTTTTATTTCGCTATATGAGGGAAAAATTAATCTTCCATCGTGTGATAGACGTTTTGAACATCGTCATCCTCTTCAATTTTTTCAAGTAATTTTTCTACGTCTGCTTGTTCTTCTTCGTTTAATTTTTTTGTTATTGTTGGTATTCTATCAAAACCAGAAGAAAGAATTTCAATTTCTCGATCTTCTAATTCTTTTTGAATAGCACCAAAACTTTCAAATGGAGCGTAGAGCAAAATTCCATCTTCATCCTCAAAGATTTCTTCTACACCAAAATCTATGAATTCAAGTTCTAGTTCTTCAATATCAACTCCTTCTGCATTAATTCTAAAATTACACGTATGATCAAACATAAATTCTACCGAACCGGAGGTTCCTAAGCTTCCGTTGCATTTATTAAAATAAGAACGAATATTAGCAACTGTTCTGGTGTTGTTATCGGTAGCAGTTTCAATTAAAACGGCAATTCCATGTGGCGCATAGCCTTCAAATAAAACTACTTTATATTCTCCAAGACTTTTATCGGACGCTCTTTTTATAGCACGTTCTACATTGTCCTTTGGCATATTTACGCTTTTGGCATTTTGGATTACCGCACGTAATTTTGAATTGGTATCTGGATCTGGACCACCTTCTTTGACGGCCATTACAATATCTTTGCCGATTCTTGTAAATGCTTTGGACATTGCAGACCAACGTTTCATTTTTCTTGCTTTACGAAATTCAAAAGCTCTTCCCATGAGATGTTTATAAAAATTTGATTACAAAAATAAGAAAACTGTTAGTCGTTTGGAATATGTCGAGCTAAAAATTCTTCATTAGCTTGATTTACATGATTAATAACAACTTGGCGATCTTCATATAAATCATTATTTAGTTTATTATAGTTGTTTACCGCAGCATTTACTTCTTTTACTTTTTTGTTGTAGGCATCTACTTGTTCTTTTGTTCGTTTGCGTTGTGGCGTATCATCTATAGCTTTTTTTATTTTAGCAAAATCTTCATTAAGAATTAAAAAACTAGTGATTTCTGGTATTTTATTTTCAACTTCATCAATATAAAATTCAAATGCTTTTCTGGTGCTTTTTATTAAGGAACGGTCTTTTTTATAAGCTTCTATTTTTTCAAGTTCAAGTAGACCATTTTCTGCACTTTGCTTTAGGGCATTTGCACTTTGCTGGATTGCTGAAACATTATTTTGCTCAATGGCATCCATTAAATATGATTCATTAAAATTCACTTTAAAAAAGATAAGGTAGACTTCATTATAATAATCAAAAACTTCACCGGATATTTTCATTTTCCGGCCTAAATCTGTTTCATTATCTACAATATTTATATTGTGTTTTTTAGCGTAAGCTTTAAAGTTTTGTTCATATAATTGCTGGGCTTCTGTCATTTTTTGACTTGTCATTTCTTGGGTATTGATGTAGGCTTCCATCATATCATAAGACTTTTCAGCCACTGCCTTCATGTCAATAATTTTTTCATAATCTTGCCGCAATAAATTTTTATACAGAATTAAATTATGAAGTACTTCTTTTTTGTATTCTTCACCTTCAAAAGTACCGGCATCTTCAATTTTTTCAATTGATTTTTCTACACTTTTTATTAAGTTTTTCCTTTTCCGTTCTACATTTCTATCACTCTTATCATGGGCCATAGCTTTATTGTATTTCCACATGTTTTGGGTGATTTCTTGTTGCTCACCACTTACAAAATCAAGATAAGCAGAAGCAGAACTAAATTCTTGGCTAAAAATAGATTGGCAAAAAAGAAAGCCACAAATAAATGCAGTAAGGGTAATTTTTTTCATGTTAATACGATTTTTTCAGGTTAATATAGTCGGTTAAAATGCTATAAGCTTCTTCAATATAAAGGTCTTTATTTATTTCTTCTAGACTTTGTTCGTTAATTTCTTTAGCATCAGGATTGTAGGCTAATACTTCTTTTGTTGAAGTTGTATTTTTAACTTTTACAGAATTCTTATAGTTCTTTATGAAATCTCCATAAGGCTTCCACATTGTCTTATAAGATTCAAAACCGTTGAAACTGCTTGTTGGCGTTAAGGTTTCTTCTGTTGATTCAAAATAACTTTTAACCAATTTTTTATTGGTTGCTTTTATAATTGTAAATCCGTAGTTATTTGTTAATCGTTGTTTACTTTTTGTATTTAATGCAGCAAGCGGAAGTTTTTTTAATGGGCGTGGGGCTAAACTGACCTCAACTTCGTCTGCTATTAATGCATAATCTTGATATTTTTCTGCCGTTTTTAAATTATCATATAATGAAGGCAAAATAATATCTGGCGTTACACCCATTCCTTGATGACTTTTACCGGTTGGACGATAAAATTTTTCTACGGTTAATTTTACGAAACCTAACTTCTGATTTACTTCATTTAAAGGTAAAATTACTTGAGCACTAGCTTTTCCATGTGTTGTTGTTCCTACTAAAATGGCTCTATTGTAATCTTGCATAGCGCCTGCAAAAAACTCTGATGCTGAAGCAGAAAAATGATTGATTAAAATTAAAATTGGTTTATTGAAAAGGCTTCCGCGATTAGCATCTTTTATAGTAAAAGTTTCGCCGGTGTTATATTTTAAAATAGAAAGCGGACCTTTATTAATAAACATTCCCGAAAGATCTGAGGCTTCTTTCATAGCGCCGCCGCCATTAAAGCGTAAATCTATAATTAAACCTTCTATATTTTCTTGTTGCAATTTGTAAAGTTGCTTAGCAACATCATTGGCAACTCCCAAACCGTTTGGGGATTCTAAGTCAGTATAAAAGCTAGGTAATTTTACATAGCCGATTTTTTGATCTTTTTCTAGTAAAAAACCGGTAATAGAATTTTCTTGTACCTTTTGTAGAGTTCGAGTTAATTTTACTTTTTGAATTCTGCCACTTTTCTTTTTTAAGGTAAAAGTAATTGTTTTATGATTTTTTCCACGGGTAAAATTTTGAATATCGTCGTTAGAAACGCAGAATGTTTTTAGGACATCTCCGTTAGATTCTAGTTTTTTAATGATATCATCAACTTCAAAATCGGCATGTTTAAAGGCGGGACTTCCAGGCGTAATGTAACGAACAACTATTTCGCCCTCATCATTTTTATCAGTAGAAAAACCAAAAGATTCTTGGTTGCTTGCAATTGCACTTTCAAAACCTACGCGTTCTGCATCATTAAAAAAAGTTGAATTAGGGTCTTGGTATTTTACAAATGCATTTAAAAAAGCGTGTGTAGTAAATTTACTAATTCCGCCTTCTTTTGCAAGAAATTCGTTAAGCTGGCATAATTCTTTTTCAATAATTTTTGGCTTTAGCTTTTTTTCTAAATTGGTGAAATTTTCTTGTACAGAACTTAAAATAGAATCTTGTTCAACAATTTCGGTTAAAATTTCTAAGCGAATTTTTTTATTCCAATAATCAGCTAAATCCTCGTCGTTTTTCAGGCTAAAAGGAGTGCGTTCTGCTAACAGAAGAAACTTTTGATTTTTATTGTATTGAAGATCTTCTGTTTTAAAATCTTTTAGAATTCCTTCAACTTGTTCAATTCTTTTTTTTAGTGTTGCACTATATTTTTCAATAAAACTACAATCCCCGCTAAGAATATAATCGTTTAATTTGGTTTGATCTTCTTGAAATTTCAAAAAGTCTTCTTGCGTAAAAAATGAACCATCAGGATCTAAGTTTTTACAAAAAAGCTTAAAGACCGCTTTAGACAGCTCTTTATTTACAGGTTTAGGCTCGTAATGAGAAGTGTTTATTAATGCTCTAGTGGCTTCAATTCGTTGGCAAAAAACCTTATTTTCTTGTGCAAATAGCTGAAAATTTGAATAGAAAAATAAGAGTAAGAAAAATAAGAAGTAATTTTTTTTCATCTAGATAAGGTTTGTGAATTTTACGGTGAAGCTTAAATTCTTAAATAGATGTTAAATATAAAAAAAGCGTTTAATTTTTAATAAAAACCAATCACTTTTTTAACGGATTAAAATATGTTTTAATTAGAACAAAAAACTGTTATTAAATTAATATTTTGAAAAAAAGTGGTTCCTTTTTTTGAAAGAACCACTTTTCTAATAATCTAAACTATTTATTCTGTATCAATAATTTTTTCAATAGCGGTTGCCATTTTAAAATCTTTTTCAGTTACGCCGCCGGCATCGTGAGTAGATAAAGAAATACTTAAAGTATTGTAAACATTCGTCCATTCTGGATGATGTTGTTGCGCTTCAGCTTCAAACGCAATTCGAGTCATTATACTAAAGGTTTCTTTAAAGTTTTCAAACTCTAATTTAGTATGAATTGCGTTTTCTTCAAACTGCCAACCCTCTAAATTTTTTAATTTTTCGTTGATCTGTGTTTCGGTTAATTTACTCATCTCTTTTTTATGAAAGGTACGTAATTTTAAATAAAATCCCAGCTTGTTTTAATTCAAAATAGTTTGATTGATGACATCTTGAATACTAAACCGTAAATTTTTCGGTAATAAATTATCTTTGGGAAGAACAGCTAAAAACCGATCGTTATTAGAGTTGAAAACATTTTTAAATAACGGATTGTCTATTTCTAGTATTTCGCAAATTTCAAAAATAAGATCGCTATGATGTATTAAATCTTTACTACCTAAATGAAAAACGCCTTCTAAACTTCTGTTGATAATGAAGTGTATTTGCTGCGTTACATAATTTATGCTGGTTGCGTTTATTACAACATTAGGGAAAACTTCAATCGGTTCATTAACTTCGTGAAGTTTTTTTATTTCTTCTACACGAGGGGAGTTTGCACCAAAAATCATTGGTAAACGGACAATTGAATAATTATGGTTGGGTAAACGTAAAAGTGCGTTTTCAATTTTTATTTTAAATCGTCCATAAACACTTATGGATAAGGTTTTATCGTATTCATAAGAAGGAAAATTAGTAAAAGCATCAAAAACGTTGCTGGACGAAAGGAAAATTAGCTTTGCATTTTTTTTGATCGCATATTCCATACATTCAAAATGAGCGATTAATTGCGCCTCAAAATTTCCTCTAACGGCTGAAATAATAATGTCTGGACGAAAACTTTGTAATAAAATAGAAATACTTTCTGTGTCAGAATCCCAACAATGAAAATGTTGATTTTTTTCAAAAAAAGAACGTTCAGTTCTATAAGTAGCATGAACGTTAAAATAGGGTAGAAGCTCTTTATAAAGTGCTTGACCTATAAAACCGCTTCCGCCTAAAATCAATATTTTTTTTGTCTTCTGAATAAAACTTTGCTTTTTAAGTAAACTTACTCGGATAAGCCTTAAGGAATTAAACCTTTTGGCGTTGTCAATAAAACGCTATAAAAATAAAAACCAGTGCGTCAAAAAAAGTTAAATTTCTTATCGGCACTAGTTTCTTAGTCGAAAAATAATCAATTCCTTAAGCCTTGTAAAATGGTAGTTTTACAATAGTGGCAGGAACGGTTTTCTTTCTAATTTGTACGTAAATCGTATTATCTTTTTTACTGAATTCAGTTTTTACGTAACCTAAACCAATTGCTTTTCCGGTAGAAGGAGACATAGTTCCTGAAGTTACATAACCAATTTCGTTTTGGTTTTCGTCTACAATTTTATAATCCTTTCTCGGAATTCCTTTTTCAGTCAATTCAAACGCTACCAATTTACGTTTTGGTCCTTCTTCTTTTTCTTTTTTCAAGTTTTCTGCATTTACAAAATCTTTCGTAAATTTTGTAATCCAGCCTAAACCAGCTTCAATAGGAGAGGTGGTTTCATCTATATCATTTCCATAAAGACAAAAGCCCATTTCTAAACGCAAAGTGTCTCTAGCTGCCAAACCAATTGGCTTTATACCATATTCTTTTCCGGCTTCTAAAACATTATTCCATACCTTTTCAGCATCTTCACTTTTGCAATAAATTTCAAATCCGCCGCTTCCTGTATATCCTGTAGCAGAAATAATTACTTTTTCAGAACCGGCAAAAGTTCCTATTTTAAAGTTAAACATTTTCATTGCCGATAAATCTTCTTCGGTTAAACTTTGCATTGCTTCAACCGCTTTTGGTCCTTGAATGGCAAGGAGAGCATAATTTTCAGATAAATCTTTCACATCAGCTTCCATCGTGTTTTGTTCTGCAATCCAGTTCCAATCTTTGTCGATGTTAGAAGCATTTACCACCAATAAAAATTTTTCTTCATTTAAGCAGTAGATAATCAAATCGTCTACAATTCCGCCTTTATCATTGGGCATGCAAGTATATTGCGCTTTACCATCTACTAATTTTGAGGCGTCATTAGTAGTGATTTTTTGGATAAGTGCTAAAGCATTAGGACCTGAAACCAAAAACTCTCCCATATGCGAAACATCAAAAACACCTAAATTTTTTCTAACATTTTCGTGTTCTGCATTAACGCCTTCGTAAGAAACCGGCATATTATAGCCGGCAAACGGGACCATTTTTGCTCCTAATTCTTCGTGAATATGTGTAAGCGCTGTATTTTTCATAGTTTGATTTTTAGAATGCCGCAAAATTATTCAAAATTTAAAGAGTAATAAAGGATTATTGAGATTTTAGCTGAATTGATTTGTAGATTCTTTTGATTTATAATAGTTCAGTATCTTTAAGGAAAAACTATTTATGAAAATATTTGATAAAGAACAGATTTATAAAGCTGATAAAGAAACTATACAAAATCAAGAAATAAACAGCGACCAATTAATGGAACGGGCTGCAGAACAGCTCTTTAATTGGATAAATACTAATTTAAAAAACAGAAAGGCAAAACTTCATATTTTTTGTGGAATAGGAAATAATGGGGGAGACGGACTTGCCTTAGCAAGAATGCTTCATGAAACCGATTATAATGTTGCAGTCTATATAGTTGATTTTAACAAAAATAGATCTAAAGATTTTTTAACCAATTTAGACCGTATAAAACAACAAAAATTATGGCCCGATGTAATAGATGAAGATGATAATTTTCCTGAAATTAAAGCTGATGAAATAATTATTGATGCTATTTTTGGGATTGGTTTAAATCGTCCTGCAGAAAATTGGCTAAAAGATTTAATTGTTCATATAAACCGATCTAAAGCTTATATTATTTCGGTTGATATTCCTTCGGGCTTATATTTAGACGATGTCCCTAAAGATAAAAACGCTATTATAAAAGCCAATTACACGCTTACTTTTCAAGTGCATAAGCTTATTTTCTTTTTACCCGAAACTGCTCCATTTATTGGTAATTTTCAAGTATTAAATATAGGTTTAGATGATGGTGTTTTAGCAGAGACAAAAACCGATAAAATTTTAATCAGTTTAGAAGAAGCAAGAAGTTTATACAGGCCACGCTCAAAATTTTCTCATAAAGGAATATATGGCCATTGCTTAATAATTGGCGGTAGTTATGGAAAAATTGGTAGTATTATATTAGCTACAAAAGCTGCTTTAAAAATAGGTGCCGGAAAACTTACCGGAATTATACCGCGTTGTGGTTATTCTATCTTTCAAACTGCCGTTCCTGAAGCAATGGTAATTACTGATGAAAATGAAAACTATTTACAAAACCCTGAAATTTTAATCTCTGCAGAAAGTATTTGTATTGGCCCTGGTTTAGGGACCGAAAAAGAAACGGCCAATTTTTTAGAAGCTATTTTAAAAAGACAAGAAAAGGCCTTATTAATTGATGCAGACGGATTAAATATTTTATCTAAGAATAAAAAATTATTAGAATTACTACCTGAAAAAAGTATCTTAACACCACATCCTAAGGAGTTAGAACGTTTAATAGGAAAATGGAAAAACGATTTTGAAAAACTTAAATTGGCAAAAGAATTTTCTAAAAAATATAAAATAATACTGGTAATAAAAGGCGCATATAGTATTACAATTGCTGAAGAAATGATATATGTGAATACTTCCGGAAACTCCGGTATGGCTACTGCCGGTAGTGGAGATGTACTTTCAGGAGTTATCAGCGGATTGTTAGCTCAACAATATGATCCTGCGGTAGCTGCAGTTTTTGGAGTTTATCTTCACGGAAAAGCTGGAGATTTAGCTTTAGCAAATGAGAGTGAAGAATCTTTGTTGGCCGGTGATATAATATTGAATTTAGGAAAAACGTTTAAACACTTGTTAAAATCTAACGAAAACTAAGCTGCAATTCATTTGGAAATTTTAACGGATATGTAGACTTTTGAAACCTGAAAAAAACACTTAGAAATCATGCAAGAATTCCATTATATAAGTCGAGATATTTTAGATATTTCTATTATTCAAGAAATTTTAGAAAGCAATAAAAAACTAGCTTTAAGCGATGAGGCTAAAGTTAATATAGATAAAGCTAGAAATTATCTCGATGAAAAAATGGAAGCTTCAGAAGAGCCTTTTTACGGTATAAATACCGGTTTTGGTTCCTTATGTAATGTAAAAATTTCTAAGGAAAATTTAGTTCAGCTTCAAGAAAATTTAGTGATTTCTCATGCTTGCGGAACAGGCGATAAGGTGGATCAGAAAATTATTCGACTAATGTTATTGCTTAAAATTCAGTCTTTAAGTTACGGGCATTCAGGAATTACACAAGAAGTTGTTCAGCGTTTAATAGACTTTTACAATGAAGGAATTTATCCTGTTGTTTACGAACAAGGATCGCTTGGTGCTTCTGGAGATTTATCACCGTTAGCGCATCTTTCATTGCCGCTTTTAGGTAGAGGAGAAGTTTATTATAAAGATGAAGTTTTAAGTGGAGAAGAAATTTTAAAGAAATTTAATTGGAAACCCTTAAATCTTCGTTCTAAAGAAGGCTTAGCCTTGCTAAATGGTACGCAATTTATGAGCGCTCATGCGGTCTATTCTTTAATAGAAGCTTTTAAATTATCATATTTAGCAGATGCAATTAGCTGTGTTTCTATAGAGGGATTTGATTGTAATTTATCTCCATTTGATCCCTTAGTGCACGAAGTTAGACCACATCGCGGACAAATAAAAACTGCAGAACGAATTCTAGATTTACTTGATGGAAGTGAAATAGCAGAAAAAGTGAAAGAAAGCGTACAAGACCCGTATTCTTTCCGTTGTATTCCACAGGTTCACGGTGCAACTAAAGATACTTTAAGATTTGTGCATCAAACTGTAAAAACTGAAATTAACAGTGTAACCGATAATCCGAATATTTTTGCTGAAGATGATAAAATAATTTCAGGTGGAAATTTTCATGGTCAACCCTTAGCCTTGGCAATGGATTATTTAGCGATGGCTTTAGCCGAATTAGCTAATATTTCCGAACGTCGTATTTATCAACTTGTTTCAGGCTTACGTGGATTACCAATGTTTTTAGTTGATGACCCAGGGCTGAATAATGGATTTATGATTCCGCAATATACTGCAGCAAGTATTGTAAGCCAAAACAAACAATTGTGTACGCCGGCAAGTATAGATTCTATTGTTTCTTCAAACGGGCAAGAAGATCACGTTAGTATGGGAGCAAATTCTGCTACCAAATTAATTAAGGTAGTTAAGAATTTACAAACCGTTTTAGCTATTGAATTATTTAATGCTTCGCAAGCTTTATACTATCGTGAGCCGCTAAAATCGTCACCATTTGTAATGCAATTGGTCAATAGTTTTAGAACAGAAGTTCCATTGGTAAAACAAGATAAAGTAATGGCAGAAGAAATTGCAAAAGCTTCTTTATTTTTAGACCAATTCACGGTAGATAAAGAATTGGTTTTTTGTAATTAAATCAAAAGAAAGAAATAGCTACTATGAATAGCTAATGAAAATCTATGTTATAGTAGCTATTTTTTATAGCATATCATAATTTTACTAATCTAGAAAATTATTCAGGAAATATACCGACAAGGAATAGGACATATTTTTTTAATGTAAGAACTTTCTAATTTATCTACCTCTCTCATAGATTTAATAATTAACCATTTAAAATGCTGAAGTATAACGATTTTACGTTCAACAAAAATTATCGGATCAAAAGAAAACGTATGTACTCTATGGCTCATATATCCAATTTTCCGATCGCCATATAGTTCTATTTTTTTCTGAAGTATTTCATCAAATGCATAGACATCAAAATTGACAAATTCTGAAGCTTCTAAACATAAGTGATTCTCATAATATGAGACATTACCAAAATAAAAGTTTATTGTAGTTTTAAACATAAAATTAACTTCGATATCATAATTTAATAAAAAAAACCGCTAATTGTTTTTAATTAGCGGTTTTTTATGATTTAATAAACAATTACGATTCTGTTTCCTCTTTATGATGCTGAATATCAATTTTTAACTGTTTTTCTTTTTCATCAAAATCCATTAAAACTTTATCGCCTTCATTTAATTTGGCTGTTATAATTTTTTCAGCAAGGGCATCTTCAATATATTTTTGAATTGCTCTTTTTAATGGTCTCGCCCCATATTGCTGATCAAATCCTTTATCTGATATAAAATCTTTTGCTTTATCAGTTAGTTCTAATTCATAACCTAAATCTTCAATTCGAGCAAAAAGTTTTGCTAATTCAATATCAATAATTTTATGAATATCTTTTCGTTCTAATTTATTAAAAATCACTACATCATCAATTCTATTTAAGAATTCTGGGGCAAATGTCTTCTTCAATGCATTTTCAATTACACCTTTATTGTGCGCATCAAGCTGGTCTTCACGGGCTTTAGTTCCAAAACCGACACCTTGACCAAAATCTTTTAATTTTCGTGCACCAATATTAGACGTCATTATAATAATAGTGTTTCTGAAGTCAATTTTTCTACCTAAACTATCAGTTAAATAACCATCATCTAAAACTTGTAAAAGCATATTAAACACATCTGGATGCGCTTTTTCCACTTCGTCAAGAAGAATTACAGCATAAGGTTTACGACGGACTTTTTCAGTTAATTGCCCACCTTCTTCGTAACCAACGTAGCCTGGAGGTGCTCCAATTAATCGAGATACTGCAAATTTTTCCATATATTCACTCATATCAATTCTTATGAGTGTATCTTCATTATCAAACATTTCTCTAGCTAGAACTTTAGCTAACTGCGTTTTACCAACTCCTGTTTGTCCTAAGAAAATAAAAGAACCAATTGGTTTATTAGGATCTTTCAAGCCTGCACGATTTCGTTGAATTGCTTTTACAACTTTTCCTACAGCGTCATCTTGACCGATAACTTTTCCTTTAATTTTTGTAGGAAGTTCAGCCAACTTGTTGCTTTCCGTTTGTGCAATTCTATTCACAGGAATTCCTGTCATCATAGAAACTACGTCAGCAACGTTATCTTCATTTACTGTTTCTTTATGTTGTTTAGAGTCTTCTTCCCAGCGTTCTTGAGCTAATTCAAGTTCTTTCTCAATGTTTTTTTCATCATCACGAAGTTTTGCTGCTTCCTCGTATTTCTGCTTTTTTACAACAGAATTTTTCGTTTTTCTAACTTCTTCTAACTTACGTTCTAAATCAATAATCTTTTTAGGAACTTCAATATTTGTAATATGAACGCGAGAACCAGCTTCATCTAAAGCATCTATTGCTTTGTCCGGTAAAAAACGCTCTGTCATATAACGATTTGTTAATTTCACACAAGCTTTTATCGCTTCAGGAGTATAATTTACATTGTGATGATTTTCATATTTTTCTTTAATATTATTAAGGATTTCTACGGTTTCATCTACAGTAGTTGGCTCTATGATAACTTTTTGAAATCTTCTTTCTAAAGCACCATCTTTTTCTATATGCTGTCTATATTCGTCTAAGGTAGTTGCTCCAATGCATTGCAGTTCTCCTCTTGCTAAAGCAGGTTTAAACATATTACTGGCATCTAAACTTCCTGTGGCACCACCGGCACCGACTATAGTATGAATTTCATCAATGAAAAGAATGATATTATCATTTTTTTCTAGCTCATTCATAACAGCCTTCATGCGTTCTTCAAACTGACCACGATATTTTGTACCGGCTACTAAACTAGCAAGGTCTAGAGTCACCACACGCTTATCAAAAAGAATTCGGGAAACTTTTCGTTGTACAATTCTTAAAGCTAAACCTTCTGCAATGGCACTTTTACCAACACCTGGTTCTCCGATAAGTAATGGATTATTCTTTTTTCTTCGGCTAAGTATTTGTGAAACGCGTTCAATTTCTTTTTCACGCCCCACAACTGGGTCAAGTTTGCCATCGTCAGCCAAAGAAGTTAAATCTCTACCAAAATTATCTAAAACAGGCGTCTTAGATTTTTTACTGGTTTTTCCGGTATTGCTTCCGCCGCTTCCTCCAAATGGATTTTTCTTTGTAGCATCGCCTGTGTTAGCATCATCATCAGAAAATGATTCTGATGTAGGCGTGTTTAAATAATCGTTATCTTGCGTTATCATCGATTTAAATTCGTCTTTCACGTTATCGTAATCGACTTTTAATTTGTTTAACAATTTAGTGGTCGGATCATTTTCATTTCTTAAAATACAAAGTAATAAATGAGCCGTATTAATGTGAGAACTTTGAAATAATTTTGCTTCTAAAAAAGTTGTTTTTAGTGCACGTTCTGCTTGACGAGTAAGGTGTAAATTCTTTTTATCATTTGATAAGTTAATAGGATTGGGGTTCGCCGGACTTAAAATTTCTACTTTTCTTCGTAGATGATCTAAATCTACGTTTAGCGTATCCAAAATATCTATCGCTTTACCATTACCATCTCTAATTAGACCAAGCACTAAATGTTCTGTGCCAATAAAATCATGGCCTAAACGTAAGGCTTCTTCTTTACTGAAGGTAATTACATCTTTTACTCTTGGTGAAAAATTATCGTCCATCTTAATCTCCTCAATTTATTAAATTCGTAAAGTAAAGTTTCAAAAACTATACCTTTCTTAGTATACTTAGCTAATTGACAAAAATATTAGCTAAATTCAAAATAGAAAGTTATGAACTTATCAACGAATCACTAATAAAAATTTGTTAATAAAATATATTCAAAACTAAAGCTACGGCTTATAAATAAAGAAGAAATTCCGTAAATTGCCACGTTAGAAAATAAAATTAACTAAATCAAATTTTATGTCGGAAGGAGAAAAGTTAATTCCCATAAATATAGAAGACGAAATGAAGTCGGCTTACATCGATTATTCGATGTCAGTCATTGTGTCACGAGCGCTGCCAGATGTTCGTGATGGGTTAAAACCCGTTCATCGTAGAGTATTGTTCGGGATGTACGAATTAGGAGTTCTTTCTAATCGCTCTTATAAAAAATCAGCAAGAATCGTAGGTGAGGTTTTAGGTAAATACCATCCTCACGGAGATACCTCTGTTTATGATACTATGGTTCGTATGGCGCAAGAATGGAGTTTGCGTTACATGTTGGTAGATGGTCAAGGAAACTTTGGTTCTGTAGATGGAGATAGTCCAGCAGCAATGCGTTATACGGAAGCTAGAATGCGCAAGATAAGTGAAGATATGCTTGCCGATATAGATAAAGATACCGTAGATCATCAATTAAATTTTGATGACACCTTAAAAGAACCTACGGTTTTACCCACACGTGTACCTAATTTATTAGTCAATGGCGCAAGTGGTATTGCTGTTGGTATGGCTACAAATATGCCACCACATAACTTAACTGAAGTTATTAACGGTACTGTAGCTTATATAGACGATAATGATATTGAAGTAGAAGGCTTGATGGAGCATATAAAAGCTCCTGATTTTCCTACCGGAGGGACCATTTATGGTTATGACGGTGTAAGAGAAGCCTTTAAGACAGGTAGAGGTCGTGTTGTCATGCGAGCTAAAGCTAGCATGGAAGAAGTTAGAGGAAAGGAATGTATTGTGGTGACTGAAATTCCTTATCAAGTCAATAAAGCCGATATGATTAAGAAAACGGCAGACATGATTAATGATAAGAAAATAGAAGGAATTTCTAATATTCGTGATGAATCTGACCGAAACGGGATGCGTATTGTGTATATCTTAAAAAGAGATGCAATACCGAATATTGTTTTAAACACCCTTTATAAGCACACCGCTTTACAATCTTCTTTTAGTGTAAATAATATTGCCTTAGTAAAAGGACGCCCAGAAATGTTGAATCTAAGAGATATGATTCAATATTTTGTAGAGCATCGTCATGAGGTTGTAGTTCGAAGAACAGAATTTGAACTTAAAAAAGCTGAAGATCGAGCGCACATTTTAGAAGGATTAATAATTGCTTCAGATAACATAGATGAAGTTATTGCTTTAATAAGATCATCTAACAATGCAGAAGAAGCTCGAGGAAAATTAATTGAACGTTTTGAATTAACAGAAGTTCAAGCCAAAGCCATTGTTGAAATGCGCTTGCGTCAATTAACAGGACTAGAACAAGATAAACTTCGTGCAGAGTACGAAGAATTGATGAAAACAATTGAAGATTTAAAAGACATCTTGGCTAGCAAAGAGCGTAGAATGCAAATCATTAAAGATGAATTGTTAGAGATTAAAGAGAAATACGGTGATGAACGTAGATCTGAAATCAATTTTGCAGGAGGTGATTTAAGTGTTGAAGATATGATTCCTGACGAGCAAGTAGTTATTTCTATTTCGCACGCAGGTTACATTAAAAGAACATCACTTTCTGAATATAAAAAACAAAATAGAGGAGGAGTAGGTTCTAAAGCTTCAACCACACGTAATGAAGATTTCCTAGAATATTTATTTGTAGGGACAAACCACCAATACATGATTTTCTTTACCCAGTACGGAAAATGTTATTGGATGCGTGTGTACGAAATTCCTGAAGGAAGCAAATCTTCTAAAGGAAGAGCTATTCAGAATTTAATTAACATAGATCCTGAAGATAAAGTAAAAGCATTTATTTGTACACAAGACTTAAAAGATGAAGATTACATCAATAATCATTTTGTAATAATGGCTACTAAAAAAGGTCAGGTCAAAAAAACATCTTTAGAGCAGTATTCTAGACCTAGAACTAATGGAATTAATGCTATTACTATTAAAGAGGGAGATGAATTACTTTCAGCTAAACTAACAACAGGAGACAGTCAAGTTATGCTTGCACTTAAAAGTGGAAAATGTATTCACTTTGAGGAAAGTAAAACACGCCCAATGGGTAGAAATGCTTCAGGAGTAAGAGGAATTAGATTAGCACATGATAATGATGAAGTAATCGGAATGGTTTCTGTAAATGATCCGGAAACCCATATTTTAGTAGTTTCTGAAAATGGTTATGGAAAACGCTCTAGTGTTGAAGATTATAGAATTACCAATAGAGGTGGTAAAGGTGTTAAAACAATATCTGTTACCGAAAAAACCGGAGAATTGGTATCTATAAATAATGTTACTGATAACGATGATTTAATGATCATTAACAAATCAGGAATAGCCATTCGTATTGCAATAGAAGACCTCCGAGTTATGGGACGTGCTACACAAGGTGTGCGTTTAATTAATTTAAAAGGAAATGATGCTATTGCTGCTGTAGCCAAAATTGCTAATGAAGATGATGATGAATCTGAAGAATTAGCAGAAGGTGAAAATGGCACAACTATTGAACCATCAAACGAAGAAGAATAGACTATAAAAACTAAACAAAAATGAAAAAGACAATTATTGCCATATCATTATCCTTGGTTAGTGTAATGGCTTTTGCTCAGAAAAAAGAAATTAGAAAAGCAGAAGATGCTGTCGAAGACGGGAATTTTCAAGAAGCAAAAACATTGTTATCCTCAATTGAGGGACAAATAGCTTCTGAGAAAGAGAGTAGACAAGCTGAATATTATTTAGTTAAAGGTAACGCCTATTTTGGACCATTAGAAGGGAATACTTCTTTTGATGATTTAACTAAAGCAGCTCAATCTTATAAAAAAGCTATTGATTTAGGTGAAGAAAAGGAAGGAGAAAAAGGCTTAGTTGAAGTTAGAAACAAATTGATTAATACTGCAATTAAGGATCAAGAAAGTGCTAATTTCACTTTAGCAACCAAAAAGCTTCATGAAGCATATCAATTAAACAAAAAAGATACTTTATACCTTTATTATGCTGCATCTAGTGCTGTTAATGATAAAGATTATGATACGGCATTGACATATTATAACCAATTAAGAAAAATGGGGTATGTTGGTCAAGGTTATGAATATACGGCTGTTAATAAAGAGTCGGGTGAAGTTGAAACGTTTAAAAACGAAAATGACAGAGATCTTTATGTTCAATCCGGTGATTATATTAAACCAGAAAAGCGTAAAACAGATTCTAAACGTGGCGAGATTATTAAGAATATTGCATTAATTTACGTTCAAAAAGATCAGGAAGATAAAGCTTTAGATGCCATTAAAGAAGCTCGTCAAAATTCACCTGATGATACTTCATTGATGTTGGTAGAAGCAGATTTATACGGGAAGATGGGTGATGATGAAAAGTATTCTGCATTGATGGAAAAAGTTGTTGCAAAAGATCCTACAAATGCTAACTTGTATTATAACTTAGGAGTTACAACTGCTAAAATGGGTAAAAAGGATGAAGCTATAAAGTATTATAAAAAAGCAATTAAGTATGATCCTTCAATGATCAATGCTTATATCAATTTATCAACCTTGATTTTAAGTGAAGAAAGAGAAATTGTCGATGAAATGAATGGTTTAGGAATGTCTAAAGCTGACACTAAGCGTTATGATGAGCTTACAGAAAAGAAAAATAATCTTTACAAAGAGGCTTTACCATACTTAGAAAAAGCTGTAGAGTTAGAGCCTACTGATGTGGAACTTAACCGTACTTTGATGAATATTTATTATCAATTGGGCGAGAATGAAAAAGCTAAAGCTATAAAAGCTAAAATTTCAAACTAATTTTAGTTCTATTCTTTACATAAAAAAGCCTGGTAATTTTTTTACCAGGCTTTTTTTTATGAAATTTTAATGTTAAATTATTTTTTTGATCACTCGAAGATTGTGAGAATATTGTCTAGTATCTACATTAAAAATTCCGCTATGGTCAATTCTATCAATGCGAACTTTTCCATGTGCATGAATTATATAGTTGTCTGGCATAATAATACCAACGTGAATAATATTTCCTTCGGTATTATCAAAAAAAGCTAAATCACCTATTTCGCTTTCTTCAATAAAACTTAATGCTTCACCTTGCGTTGCTTGCTGAGAAGCATCGCGTAAAAGCGAATAACCATTCATTTTATAAACCATTTGGGTAAAACCACTGCAATCAATTCCGAAAGGAGTTTTTCCTCCCCATAAATATGGAGCATTTAAATATAAATAGGCAGTTTCTAAAATATGCTCTTTCTCATTTTTTCCGGAAACGTGTTGTCCATCAAAAGAATGATCTAAAATAGGAAGTGCGTTTAAGTTTGCTCCTATTGAAATAGGTGTGAGGTCATTTGTTTTGTTATCAACAACAAATTCAATTAAGTCTGAAGTTAATATTTCAGGTTTAGCTTGATAATCAGTATAGATATGCTCATCAATCTTTATGAACTGTTTATTATCTACCCAGCCTTCATATTGATCAAATGCAATACGAATTTTGCTCCATTTTTTTCGTTCTTCTAAAATTTTAAAATGATCGCCATATAATAATTGCGTTACCATTTCGCTTGCATCGGCCGGTTCTAACCTAACCGGTACAATATTAAGAGTGCAAAGTCCGTATTGCATTTATTTATTAACTAAAAATTGCTTACTTAGTTTCTTTCAATTACCATTGCCGAAGCTCCTCCGCCACCATTACAAATAGCTGCAGCTCCAATTTTTCCGTTATTTTGCTCAAGAACGCTCATTAATGTAATAAGAATTCTTACACCGCTACAACCTAATGGGTGACCTAAAGATACGGCTCCTCCATTTACATTTACATTAGAATCATTTAATCCTAAAATTTTCATATTTGCCAGACCAACAACAGAAAACGCTTCATTAAATTCAAAATAATCTACATCATCCAATTTAATTCCTGCTTTGTCAATAGCTTTTGGTAAAGCTTTTGCAGGCGCTGTAGTAAACCATTTTGGCTCTTGAGCGGCATCTGCATAACTTTTAATAGTAGCTAATGGCGTTAAACCTAATTCTTCGGCTTTTTCTTTACTCATTAAAATTACTGCTCCAGCTCCATCATTAATAGTAGAAGCATTTGCGGCAGTTACCGTACCATCTTTACTAAAGGCAGGACGAAGAGAAGTAACTTTTTCCATACGGATATTTTTAAACTCTTCATCTTCAGCAAAAATTTTAGGGTCTCCTTTTCGTTGAGGAACTTCTACAGGTACAACTTCATCTTTAAATTTACCAGCTTCCCAAGCTTCTTTAGATCTTTTATAAGATTCTAAAGCAAAATTATCTTGATCTTCTCTAGAAAAATCATGTTCTTTTGCACATAAGTCAGCACAAACTCCCATGGCATTTTGATCATATGCATCAACCAATCCATCTTTTTGCATACCATCTTCCATTTTCATGGGACCAAATTTTTGGCCTTTTCTCATATGTACGTAATGAGGAATCAAACTCATATTTTCCATTCCACCTGCAACAATAATATCAGCATCACCTAACGCAATAGATTGGGCACCTTGAATTACGGCTTTCATACCGCTAGCACAAACCTTATTAATTGTAGTAGCCGGCACAGATTCTGGAATTCCAGCACCTAAAGCCGCTTGTCTTGCGGGAGCTTGACCAACACCAGCTTGTACAACATTCCCCATAAGAACTTCTTGTACTAATTCTGGCTTTAAATTTATTTTATCTAGTGCGCCTTTTATGGCTGTTGAACCTAATTTGGTAGCAGCAACAGTAGAAAGACTTCCTAAAAAACTACCAATTGGTGTTCTGGCAGCACTTACAATTACAACTTCTTTATTCATTTTGTTTATTTTTTGTACGTTTTTGCGAATTTAGTGATTTTATAAAGAACTTCCGAACGGAGAGAAGGATACCTGTATTTTTAGTACATTTGGATGTCAACTATACTGTATGAAAAAGTTTATTAATAGTATATATAAGAATCAAGCTTTAATTTATAAGATATTCTTATACCTCTTAACGGTTTTTTTAATAGTTTATTTATTTCCGAAAGGAAGTAAATTTAAATATGATATATCCAAAGGAAAACCTTGGCAGTATGAAAATTTATATGCCCCGTTTGACTTTGCCATATTAAAGTCTGACGAAGAAATTGAAGATGAAAAGCAGGAAATTAGAAAAAACCATTCGCCTTATTTTAATGTTGATGCCAAAATTGCAGATGAAGCAAAAAAGAAGTTAGATCTTTTAATTGAAGAAACCTTTACCGATAGCACCCTAAACGCTTCCGGTGTAAAATTGGTTCGTTTTGCTAAGCAAACTTTAAATAAGATTTATGATAAAGGTGTTTTACAAGAAATAGAAAATTATAATGATAATAAAATTGTTTATTTAAAAAGGGGAAATGAAGCGGAAGAAAAGATCTATAAATCAATCTTGAAGCAAGAAGAATTAAGTGATTATTTAGATGAAAAAATTGAAGAAGCAAGCTTAATAAATTATAGATCTCAGTTTAAGGAGTTGTTTTTTAACTTAGTAAAACCAAATGTTAAAATAAATGAATCCTTAACACAACAAGATTTAGAAGGAAAATTAAGCTCTATTTCTTATACTAGAGGAATTGTAAACCAAGGAGCGCGTATAATTTCTAAGGGAGAAATTGTCGAGGGAAATAAGTATAGTATTTTACGTTCTTTAAAAGCAGAATATGAATCTAAAGTTTGGTCTGCTTCTAGTTATTATATTGTTGTAGCCGGTTACGTTTTATTAGTTTCCTTGGCGTTATTAATGTTATTTTTATTTATTAGAAAATATCGACTGAATATTTTTGAAAACAATACCAAAGTAACGTTTATATTCTTCAATATTTTATTGACCGTTTTTTTGACGACAATTGTGATGAAACTAAATGTAAACTACGTTTATGTAGTTCCCATTTGTGTACTTCCATTAACGTTAAAAGCCTTTTTTGACGCGCGTTTAGGACTTTTTACACACGTAGTTACCGTTTTAATTTTAGGGTTTATAGTTCCTAATAGTTACGAGTATATGTTCTTACAAATAATTGCAGGTATTGTAACTATTTTAACCATTTCTGAACTATATAAGAGAGCAAACCTATTTATATCTGTAGGGCAAATTACGGCGGTTTATATTTTTACTTATTTTTCATTTACAATTATTCAAGAAGGTGATATTTCAAAAATAAACTACGAAACCTTTATTATGTTTGTACTGGGAGGTTTTGCTACTTTATTTGTCCAGCCATTAATTTATGCTTACGAAAAGCTTTTCGGCTTAGTTTCTGATATGTCGCTTTTAGAACTTTCAGACACTAATTCTAAATTATTAAAAGAGTTATCTAATAAAGCTCCCGGAACATTTCATCACAGTTTAAACGTAGCCAATTTAGCTGAAGCCGCCGCAAACGAGATTGGCGCAAACTCTATGTTAGTTCGTGTTGGCGCATTATATCACGATATTGGTAAAATGTCTAATCCAACATATTTTACTGAAAATCAGACTACTTCTGTAAACCCGCATGATGAATTAGAGCCAAAAGAAAGTGCTGAAATTATTATTAATCATGTTATTCACGGAATTGAAATTGCCAAGAAAAATAATTTACCCGATAGAATTATAGATTTTATTAGAACTCATCACGGAACAAGCGTTGTCTTTTATTTCTATAAAAAAGCAAAAGAAAATGCCAAAGAAACCGGAGTAGAAGTAAAAGATGAAGACTATAAATATCCAGGACCAGAACCATTTAGTAAGGAAACCGCAATTTTAATGATGAGTGATAGCGTAGAAGCGGCTAGTAAAAGTTTAAAAGAACCAAATTCTGTGATGATAGATAAGTTTGTTGAAAAAATAATCAATAAGCAAATGGAAGAAGATCAATTTTTAAATGCCGATATTACCTTTAAAGAAATCCAAGTGATAAAAAAAGTATTAAAGCGCAAGCTAAAAAACATTTATCATTTACGAATTGAATACCCAGAATAAAACAGCTTATGAAATTTGGAAAAGTAAACCATCCCGAAAATGTAGATTTTACCTTACCGGAAGATCATATACAAACAAAACAAATTTTAGGTAAAAATGAACCTGAAAAATTTAATCATATTGCTGTAGGTTGCGCAAAATGGAATCGTAAAGATTTAAAAAACTTTTATCCTAGAGGAACTAAAGATGAGTTAGCTTATTATGCAAGTCAGTTTAATAGCATCGAATTAAATGCTACTTTCTATAGAATGTATCCTTCAGAACAGTTTATGAAATGGCACGATAAAGTAGGTGAAGAGTTTAAATTTTTTCCCAAAGTTCCTCGCTTAATAAGTCACACAAAACGACTTGCCAATGCAGATGATTTAGTAACAGATTTTACAGCTAATTTGCTTCCACTAAGGCAAAAATTAGGAATGGTTTTTTTACAAATGCCAGAAAATTTTCTACCAAAAAATATAGATCGTTTAGCTCCTTTTTTTGAAAAATGGCCAAACGAAATTCCGTTAGCTTTTGAGGTTAGACACCAATCTTGGCATCAAGACGAAGAAGTTTCCAGGGAATTGAATAAAATTCTACAAGAGTATAATATTAGCAACATAATTACAGATAGTGCCGGAAGAAGAGACTTATTACATATGCGTTTAACTAACGATACAGCGTTTATTCGCTATAATGGAGCCAATCACAAAACCGATTATACACGTTTGGATGATTGGATAGATCGTATTGAGATTTGGCATAAACAAGGGCTTAAAAACCTATATTTTTTTATTCACCAAAATTTAGAAGAAGCTTCACCATTACTTTCTGCATATTTTATCAGAAAAATGAATGATAAATTTAATTTGGAAATTAAAACACCTAATGGCTTAGCTCTATGAAACAAAACATTGCCTTAACAGTAGATGCGGTTGTAATTTCATCGGCAGAAAATTATGCCGTTTTGCTGATAAAAAGAAAAAATAATCCCTATAAAGATCATTGGGCCTTGCCAGGAGGCTTTGTAGAGTCTGATGAGAAATTACATGATGCTTGCAAAAGGGAATTGGAAGAGGAAACAAGTTTACGCGTTAAAACTTTAGAATTTGTTTCGTTTTATGATGAAATTGATCGAGATCCTAGAGGTCGAACTATTACCGCAGCTTATAGCACTATTATACCAATTCAACCTAAAGTTAAAGCTGCAGATGATGCTAATGAAGCCAAATGGTTTAAAGTAAATGAATTAGATGAAGTTAACTTAGCTTTTGATCATTTTAAAATTATTCAAGATTCTTTAAAGAAATTAAAAATTTCATCATCATAAAAAACTATAGTTATACAATTTTGTATAGATAAAACTTCTATATATTTGAAATAAAAAATATGAGATTTCACACAAGAAAATGGATAAAACCTGAAGATTTAAATCCAAATGGAACTTTATTTGGTGGAAGATTATTAGAGTGGATTGATGAAGAAGCTGCACTTTACGCAATTATTCAGCTTGAAAATCCTAAAACGGTAACTGCTTATATGAGTGAAATAAGCTTTAGAAGCTCTGCAAAAAAAGGTGATATTATAGAAATCGGAATTGAGGTTTTAAAATTTGGCACCTCTTCTTTAACATTAACCTGCGAAGTAAGAAACAAAATGACTCACGAGAGTATAATTGCTGTAGATAAAATTATTATGGTTAGTTTAGACGAAAACGGAAAACCAAAACCCCACGGTAAGACAAAAATAGAATATGTAAAAGATCGCTTAGCAGAATAATTAGTGCTTTGCTTTCTTTATTTCTTTATTAATTTTTTCGAGCTCCTTTTCATTCAACTTTTTCTTTTTTGAATTGGTGGTTGAAAATTTTTCTAAATTGAGTTTCGCATAAATAGGAAAATGATCAGAATCAATATCTTTTAAACGTTTCATTTTACTAAGCGTAAAATGGTTTGAGGAAAATATATGGTCTAACGGCCAACGCAACAAGAAGTTATTGGCATTATATGTTGAATAAAAACCACGACCTACTCGAGGGTCTAACAAACCACTAATTTCTTGAAACTCTTGCGTGGTTTTTGACCAAGCTACATCATTAAAATCACCAATTACAAGAATTGGTAAATTGCTTTTTCTTGCTTTTTTGGCAATTAGCATCATTTCTCCATCACGATCTGTAGATCTCGGATTATGTTGTGGAGAGGGTGGAGTAGGATGTGTAGCGTAAAGTTGTATAATCTTACCCGAATCCATTTTTAATTTTGAATTAATAGACGGAATAGTATCCGAAATTAAAAAATTTACTTCCGGATTTATAAGTTCCTTCTTAGAATATAAAAGCATTCCGTAAGTGTTTTCTAAAGGGCATTCCACTCGATAAGGATAGGTAGTTAAAGCATTTTTCATACTATCTCTCCAAGTTTCATTAGCTTCCATTAATAAAACCAAATCTGGTTTTTGCTCAGCAATTATATTTTTTAATTTTTGATACTGATTATTTTTCTGTAAAACATTTGAAGCCAAAATGCTAATAGAATTTTTTTCTGAGGAAGCATTTTTTATTTCATGACTGGAAAACGGCGTATACGGCACTATTTTGGTCATTTGAAAAATAAAACAGGCCGATAAAATTAATATAAAGCCATAATCTTTTTTTAACTTGATATCGAATTTAAAAAAGTAAAAAAGTATAGCAAAAAGAGTTAATGCGGTAAGTTGCCCGTGGGGAAAATCAAAAATACGTATCCACCAAAAATTAGCAGTAAATAAAGGAATAATAGTTAGAATGATGGCTAAAACTCCAAAGGATACTAATACATTTTTTAACTTCATTTAGGTAAATATTTTCGCTCTACAAAAAAAGGACCTAAGGGCAATATAGAGCAAAAAATTGTGATACCAAGTATTTTTAAAGACCAGTTTAACTTTTCATACATCCAATAAGCACCAATTACATAAAGTACAAACAATATACCATGTGCCATACCAACGATTCTCACCATTTCTGGTTGATCAAAAAAATATTTTAACGGCATTGCAATTAGTAATAAAACTAAAAATGAAATTGCTTCCAAGGTGCTAATTACTTTAAAAATTTTCAGTTGTTTATCCATTACAAGTTTTTTGCAAAGATATACTTTATGCGTGTTTTTCACTTAAGATAAATTATGGTTAATTGTTAATTTTTTGCTTCTTAACCTTGCAGTAAGTTTTAAAAAAGTTTGTTATGTTTGTTAGAAATACTGCTGATTTATGAAAATTTTAGTTACCGGAGGATTGGGTTTTATAGGTTCACATACCGTTGTATGTTTATTAAACCAAGGTTTTGAAGTTACTATAATAGATAACTTGTCTAACTCGTCTATTTCGGTTTTAGAAGGTATAACAAGAATTACGCAAGAATCTCCTACATTTTCTAGAATAGATTTAAGAGATAAGCAAAAAGTAGCTGATTTTTTTGAAGTTAATCAAGATATAGACGGTGTTATTCATTTTGCTGCATCAAAAGCAGTTGGTGAAAGTGTAGAAAAGCCATTGTTGTATTACGAAAACAATATTAATACGTTGGTTTATGTGCTTCAAGAAATGCGTAGAAAACAATTGAGTAATTTTATTTTTAGTTCATCTTGTACTGTATATGGTCAGGCTGACAATTTACCAATTACAGAGGAAGCTCCTATAAAAAAAGCTGAATCTCCCTATGGAAACACGAAGCAAATAGGCGAGCGTATTATTAGTGATTATGCAAAAGATCATAAATATTTTAAAGCAATAGCACTTCGATATTTTAATCCCGTTGGGGCTCACCCTTCAGCAGAAATAGGAGAGTTACCTATTGGTGTTCCTCAAAATTTAATTCCTTTTATTACACAAACCGCGGCAGGAAAACGTGATATGTTATCTGTTTTTGGAGATGATTATCCTACTGAAGATGGAACCTGCATTCGAGATTATATACATGTAATGGATCTAGCTGAAGCTCACGTAGTAGCTTTGAAACGATTATTAAATAAAAATAATGGCCAAAATTATGAAGTATTTAATTTAGGTACAGGAAAAGGAAATTCTGTTTTAGAAGTTATTAAAACATTTGAAAAAGTTACGCAACAAAAGTTACCCTATAAAATAACAGCTAGAAGAGAAGGAGATATTATTTCTGCTTATGCAGATACTCAAAAAGCAAACTCTGTTTTAGGTTGGAAATCTAAATATAATTTAGCTGATGCATTAAAAAGTGCATGGAAATGGCAACAAAAACAAGAATAAAACTTATTTACTGTTTACATATAAAGCGTGAACGGCGCCAGGAAGCCAAAATATCAAGGTTAAAATTAAATTGATTAAAAAGTCTTTTCCTAAACCTTTGTTTAAAAAAACAGCAAGAGGCGGAATAAGAACGCTAAGAATGATTGTAAGTATAGACATTGATTGTTTTTTTTAAAAGTACAATCTCTTATTCATTCTATAATTTTTTTAAAGATAATTATAACAAAAAATTAGGCTTCTTCTTAAAAAGAAAAAATCGGGATAAACCCGATTTTTTAATAATCATAATCTTGTAAAGCTTTGTTGTATTCCCTAATTTCTTCTATGTTTAGTTTGTTGTCTGCGTCTTTTATAAGCGACATTAAATACATTAAACTTTCTTCTGGTTTTGCCGGTTGAATTTCTACAGGAGCTTCATCTTCATCTTCGCTCTCTATCGGTTCATCTTCAGGAATTGGAATATCAAATGTATAGTATTCTTCTAGATGTTCATAAGTTAAACGTAATGCTTTAGCAATAACCGGACGTTTTTCTTCAATGGCATAAGGACGCAATTCTTTTAGATCGCTTACCAAAGTATTAGTGATAATTCCGGCATGATCTAAATCATCTAGAATTTTTTTTATAAGTTTTTGTGCTTTCTGATTATTCAAAATGGTCTGTTTTTTGCATTTATGTAATTGCAAAAATAGCAGAAATCAAACTAAATAGAAGGAAATTAAACTAGAAAAATAGAAGTTTTTTTAGTTGGGGTTTTAGTTCAATTTTATTGAATAAAACAAGCTTGTTAAGCGTTTGATTAGCAAGCTATAAAGAGGATGTTTTTATAATTCAGTAAAAATTATTTCGATAAACCTTTAAAACTCCTTAATTTTGCAGGATTTTAATTTTAAAAATACACCTTAAGCAGGAAAGATTTTATGGCTGAAAAAGTTGTTGAAAAGGAATTATACGATTATCAAGAAAGAGATTTAAACAAGATTTTTAATTATCTAGAGGACGCTCCAGATAATTATAATTTATTGTACCAATTGCCCACAGGTGGAGGGAAAACTGTAGTATTTTCTGAAATTGTGCGTCGGTATATTGAGCAAACTAACAAAAAGGTGGTTATTTTAACTCACCGAATAGAATTATGTAAGCAGACTTCTAAAATGCTGAATGGCTTTGGGGTACGCAACAAAATTATTAACAGTAAGGTTAAAGATTTACCAGATCAAGATGAATTTCAGTGTTTTGTTGCAATGGTAGAAACCTTAAATAATAGGTTGAGTGATGATAAACTTGAGGTTTCTAATGTTGGTTTAGTCATTATTGATGAGGCTCACTACAACTCGTTTACAAAATTGTTTAAATATTTTGAAGAATCTTTTATTCTTGGGGTAACTGCAACGCCATTAAGCTCTAACATCAAATTACCGATGAAGGATAACTACAAAGAGCTTATTGTAGGAAATTCTATTCCGTCTCTTATTCAAAAAGGCTTTCTAGCAAAAGCAAATACGTATAGTTATGATGTTGGTTTAGGTTCACTTCAAATAGGAATTAACGGAGATTATACCGTTAAATCTTCTGAAGACTTGTATACAAATTTTAGTATGCAAGAAAAATTAGTGCAAGCTTATGAAGAGCGCTGTAAAGGCAAAAAGACCTTAATTTTTAATAACGGTATAAACACCTCGTGGTATGTTTACCAGACTTTTAGAGATGCGGGATATGAAATTAAACATTTAGATAACACGCACAGTAAAAAAGAACGTAAAGCTATTTTAAAATGGTTTAGAGAAAAACCGGATGCTATATTAACTTCGGTAAGTATTTTAACAACAGGTTTTGATGAACCTACGGTTGAAAATATTATACTAAATCGTGCCACAAAATCACTTACATTGTATTACCAAATGATTGGACGTGGTTCTAGGAAGCTTCCCGGTAAAGATGTATTTAGCGTTATAGATTTAGGAAATAACGCAGCTAGATTTGGACTTTGGGATGCGCCGGTAGATTGGCAATTAATATTTAAAAATCCAGATTATTTCTTAGAAAATATTACCAGTGATGAAGCTATTGAGCGTGAGTTTAAATACCAAATGCCAGAGGAAACTCGTGAGCTCTTTAAAAATTCTGAATCTATAGAATTTGATATTAAAGAGGCTTATGAAAAAGCGATGGATAACGGACAAAAATCTAAAGCTGTTTTAGAAGAATCTATCAATCAACATGCAAAAATGTGTGTAGAAAATAGTGAAGATGTTTTTGATGCGCGTATTTTAGCAAGAGAATTAAAAGATGATATTCGCGATCGTGTGAAGCGTTATTCTTACTGCATTATTAATAACACCAAAAATTACCGCGATTGGTTATTTGAAGACTATAACCGAAAATTACGATCTAAAATCAACGAGATTTTTCAAGATTAATAAAAACAAGCTGTCTAAAAAGGTGAAAAAAGCGTCATTCAGAATTTATTTTAGAATTTCATATTGATGAAATATAAACCAGTATGAGAACCTGAATCTAGTTCAGGTTGACAAAAATAGACTTTTTAGACAGCTTCTTTTTTCTTTTAATTTTTGGGTTCCCAAATTAACCGTAGAAAAGAACTAAATCGTTCATTCTCTCGTTCAATAGGGATACCAACTACTATTCCTATCATTAAATCTTCAGCTATTCCTAAACGCATTTGTGGTCGTAATGTCATATCAAAATCATTTTCCGCAAAGGTTTTGTTCATTTCTACACCTATAAAATTACGGGTTCCGGTTACCATATAATGAAAACTAGTGTTAACATCAAAAGTGGTTTCTAAAGAATTATCACTGAAATGTTGCTTAAACATTGGTCCTGTATAAATTAAAGAATGAAAATTACTCCCTAATCGTTTAGCAACAACTAAAAATGGATTGTAAACATTTCCATTTATTATAGGTTTTCCGAAGTTTTTAAAATTGGAAAATTCAAATTCATTAATGTATCCCAATGCCATGGAAAGCGTGTTTTTTTTGTCTACTAAAAAAGACCATTGGGCTGCAATTTTCAAACTTTCTAATTCATTTGAAGGAACACTTTTTGAAGAGGAGCCGTTTAATGGTGAATAAAATGTAAATGGTAATTCTACTTCTAATCCTAACCGATCAATCGGCGCCCATTCGTATTCAATTAATGCTTGATAAGAATCAAATTTTAAATTGTCAGTTAAACCTAAACCAACATTCCATTCCTTTTCACCCTTACGGGCTCCAAGATCTCTGATTAAGTCTATATAAAGAGGTTCTGCGTGTAAAACCTTTTCAGGTTTTGATTTTTTATTATTATCTGATTGTGCTCGCATAGGCAAAATTGAACATAGCATACCTATTATGAGAATAAATGAAATTTTCATTGAAAAAATATTGTTTAAAAATTAATAATTGTTTTATACTTAATTTTTAACAATAATTAGGTGGAGGGAGTTCTACTTTAAAATGTTTCTTTAGAACTTTTGGGGTGTAAATAGGAAACTTTATTTTTTTTGCATCAGGTAAATTAAAAGAAAATTTAGGTTGATTTGTTTCTGATAAGAATAAATCAATAGTTTTTACTTTTTGGGAAGTATGTTCTTCCGTATCCGTATTTTCATTTTCTTCTATAATATTATCCAGTTTAAAGATTTTTTCAAGTACTATTTCAACAATACTTTCTTGATCGTTATATTCATTTAAATCTTTTGAAAAATTAATTGTAGGATCTGGAGCATCTACACAGATATTAAGAAAATAGAATGCTAGAAATACCCAACAATAGTTGAGTATTTTTATATTCTTAAGTCTGTTATTAATCAAATTTAAAATTATTAAGATTTATTGTAGAGCTCCGAAAATTGCAATTCCGTATAAGAAGAATCGTAAAAAACGAAGTAAGCCAAAAAGCAAGTAACTTCCGAAAGGAAATTTAATAATTCCTGCGGCAATGCTTGAAACTGCAAAGGGAACCGGTAAAAGCGCACCAACTACAATTAAAAAACCTCCCCATTTACGCATATTTTTTATATGCTTTTCCATTTTTACTTCTAAGTAAACAAATACAGAAGGAATGCTTGCAATTCCTCTTCCTATAAAATAAGAAACTATGCCTCCTAAATATGAAAGTGTAGCTAATAATCCGAGAAATAGATTTGGATAATCTGATTTTCCTGACCACGCAATAAATATTTCGGGCGGAATTAATCCTAAAATAGATTCTGATGCAAAAAAGACAGCTAATACGCCAATAGGAGGGAAGTTATCGGTTATATAAACTAAAACGTCTTCAATATCAATAACAAAAAAGTGAATACATATTAACGCAATAATAAAAATCACGATAGGAATAGCCGCTTTTAGTAAGCTTTTACCTACAAATGAATAAAAACCGGTATACGAATAATACTGGTGTAGTAATTTCCATCTGGGTTTTCTATTTGGCTTTTTTCTTTTTTTTGTCATAGTGTTTTCAAAGCTGCAAAATTAGTGTCTTATTCTAGCTTATACAAGTTTTATCCCGTTAATAATTTGTTAGTAAAACCGACTATTTAGGGTCTGTTACCGATGATTTCTCTGTATTATTTTGATTAGAAAAATCTGAAAAATCTTTACCGGTTGGATATTCAAAAAGTTCAAGTTCAAAATAAGTTACGGCAGCCAGTAAATGATCAAAAATATCGCCGATAATATGTTCGTAATTTTTCCAAACCTTGTCTTTGCTAAATGCATAAATTTCTAAGGGAATACCTTTTGGCGTTGGTTCTAATTGACGAGCCATAATCATCATTTCTTTATTAATTGCAGAATGCTGATTAATATACTCGTCTACATATTTTCTAAAAACACCAAAATTTGTCATATTCCGGCCGTTTAATAAAAGTTTTTTATTGGCATTTTTTTCTTGATTAAAATCTTGAATATCTTTTTGTCTATCGTTTAAATAAGCAGAGATTAGTTGAATTTCTTTTAATTTTTCAACTTTTTCTTCTGTTAAAAAATGAATGCTATTTGATTTGATAAGTAAGGAACGTTTAATTCGTCTTCCTCCGGAAACACTCATTCCACGCCAGTTTTTAAACGAATCTGAAATTAGGTAGTAGGTTGGAATTGTGGTTATCGTATTATCAAAATTTCTAACTTTTACGGAAGATAAATTAATTTCTATAACGTCACCATCGGCACCATATTTTTCCATAGAAATCCAATCGCCAATTCTTACGGTATCATTTACAGAAACTTGAATACTAGCTACAAATCCTAAAATTGAATCTTTAAAAATTAGTAAGATAACCGCAGAAATAGCACCCAAAGCGGTTAAAAATTCAATCATAGATTTTCCGGTAAGAATAGAAAAGATGAATAAAATCCCTATAAACCAAGTAAAAATCATAATTACTTGAATATAGCTTTCTATAGGTTTATCTTTAAAACTGTTTAGAGATTTTAAAAAGTCTTTAAAAGTCAGCATTAAACTACGTATAAACCAGATAATGATGACCACCGTTATGACGGAAATTACAGATGAAGCTTCATCACTAAAATGACCAAAATCTGCTAAAACTTCCGGTAGTAAACGTCTAAAAATTAATAAGGTGATTAGATGTGTAAAATGGCTAATTACTTTATTGTCGTATAAATAATCATCAAATTTTGTACGCGTTTTTTTTGCTAATTTTATAAGAAAGCTAGTAAAAATCTTTCGTAATAAAGCATTAACGATGTAAAGTACTATAAAAAGAATTAGTAAGTTTAAAAATAAATTAGCCCAAATAGCACTTTGCTCAGACCAACCTAATTCTTTAAAAACCGAATAAAAATAATGTGCTATATTTTTTAACTCCATAAAAATAATTCTATTGTAAAAATACTTTGCTTAAATGGTTTTATCAATAAGTTTAGCATAACCTTTAAACTATTCTTAAATTTAAAGTAAAAACCAAGGCATTAAAATACCTTTGCTAAAAAAACTAACCAATTTTTAATGCAATTTCAAGCTGCAAAAGTATCATTTTTACGCTATCTAAAAGGCACAGATTTAGCAAAAGCTTTTTTATTGGCTATTGCAGCTATAATTCCAATAAGTTTAGCTAACTATTTTGGTAATATTTCTATAGGAATTGGGATGACAATTGGTGTGTTATTGTGTGCACCAAGCGATGTTCCAGGAAATTTAAGGCATCGATTTTTCGGGATGCTTTTTGCCGCATTTTTTGGTGTTTTTGCTAGTTTATGCATCGGTTATTCCAAGCCTATTTTGTGGTTAAACTTGCCCTTGTTTTTTATACTCACTTTTTTTATATCCTACTTTTCTGTCTATGGCTTTCGAGCTTCCTTAATTTCTTTAGCAGGCTTACTGGCTATGGTTTTGGGTTATGCTAATTTGGGAGAAAACAGCGTATGGTTTCATGCTGTATTAATTGGTTGCGGAAGTTTATGGTATATTTTTATAAGTACTATTTTTTTAAAGTTAAGACCCAAAAAACATCTTGAAGTTCAATTAGGTGAAACGGCAGAAAAAACAGCAGAATTGTTACGCTTAAGCGGAAAATTACTGACTGATAAAAACCAAAGGGAAACGCTAAAAAAAGAACAGTTTACACTGCAAACCAATATAAATGATTTGCACGAAAGCATTCGCGAAGCATTACTAAGCAACCGTCAACGTTCTGGAGCTTCAAATTCTTCTCGTAGAAAATTACTTATTTTTATAGATCTTGTAGATATTTTAGAATTGAGTTTAGCGCATCCGGTAAATTTTAAATTAGTTGATGAATTATTTGAAGAAGACCCAGCTATAATTTTAAAATACAAAGCTTTAACTGATGAGTTAAGCAATAAACTACAACATATTTCTGCAGTATTTTTAGACAACCAAAAAGTAAATTTTTCAGCAAACGCCTCAAAAATTATTACTTCTATAGAAAAAAATATTCAAACTTTTTACGAGAAAAACGATGAAATAAAAGCCCGTCCGAGTTTACTTTTATTACGAAATATTCTTGATTTTGAAAAAAAACAACTTCAAAAAATTCAATCTATACAACGGGTTTTAGGAAATATAGAAAAGCGAAATCAGCTTAGTTTAAAAGCCTCTGAAGCCAAACAATTTATTACGCCAACAGATTACAGTTTTAGAATTTTACGAGAAAATTTCAGTTTCAATTCGCCTATGTTTCGTCATGCATTACGTTTAGCGTTTTTAATGCTTATAGGTATTTTAATTGGTGATTTTCTTCAACTACAAAATTCATACTGGATTTTACTCACTATTGTAGTGATAATGCGCCCAAGTTATGGATTAACAAAAGAGCGTTCTAAAAAGAGGATTATAGGTACATTTTTAGGCGGACTTGTAGCAGTTTTACTTATTTACCTAATTCACAATCCATTTGTTTACGCCATCCTTGCCATTATAGCATTGATTTTAGCTTTTTCTATGATTCAGAAAAACTATGCTAGCGCTGCAGCTTTTATTACCTTAAATGTTGTTTTTATTTATGCTTTATTGCAACCAAATGCTATTGCTGTAATTCAGTATAGAATTATTGATACTTTTATTGGTGCAGGATTAGCCGTAATTGGTAATTTATTTTTATGGCCAACTTGGGAGTATAAAGAAATCAATAAAACCATTAGTAAAGCAATTGAAGCAAATATTGATTACTTAAAAGAAATTGATGCTTATTATCATAAAAAAGGAGAATTACCCGCAAGTTATAAGCTAAAACGAAAGCAAGCTTTTTTAGCTATGGGAAATTTAAGTGCAGCTTTTCAACGGATGACGCAAGAACCAAAATCTAAGCAAAAGGCGTACAAAACAGTTTATCGCTACACCACTTTAAATCACACATTTTTATCTTCTTTGGCAAGTTTAGGTACATTTATCCGGAATCATAAAACAACAGAAGCTTCGGTTTATTTTGAAACTTATGTTTCTAACATTATGGTTAACTTGTCCAAAACAATAGAAAAATTAACACGAGAAAAATCGGCAGAAAAAATTGAAACTAAAAATTTTGATGAAGCAGAATTATTTATTCGTCGGCAAGAAAAAGAATTAGAGCGCTTACGTGGAGAAGAAATTAAGATAGGAAAACAAAAAATTAGCCTAACTTTAAGAACAAATATGCAAGAAATTCAGTTAATTTCTGAACAGCTAAAATGGCTCTATGAAGTTTCGCAGAATTTAAAAAATATAAAATAAATCATTTATGAATCGCTATTTTAAAAGTCCACCATTTTTTATAACCCTAGGAATTTTAATTTTTGTAAGCGCTATGTATTTTGCCTTTAAAGCTAAATATGAAATAAACTTTGAAAATCCTACCGATGTTAATGTGATTAATCGATGGGAAATGCCCGAGTTGTTAATTGAAGTTTCCGGGATTGCATATATAGATAAAAACCACTTGGCTTGCATACAAGATGAAGATGGTTATATTTTTATATATAATTTGACCAGTAAAAAAATTGAACGAAAATTTAAATTCGGTCCCGCTGGCGATTACGAAGGAATCACCTTAGTAGGAAATACAGCTTATGTCTTGCGTAGCGATGCAAGAATTTTTGAAGTTTCAGATATAACCAGCGAAAACCCAACCACCATAGATCATGAAACCCCTTTGAATGATGAATATGATTTTGAAGGAATTTGTTATGATAAAAAAAATAATAGGCTGTTATTAGCTTTTAAGGAAGAGAATCCGGAGAAGGAAAAAAAATACAAGAGTATTTTTGAGTTTGGTTTAGAAGATAAACGCTTAAAACGCGAACCGGTTTACAAGATACAGTACAACAATAAAATGTTTAAAGAATTGCAACATTTTGATACTGATAAAGTATTTAACCCCTCAGAAATTGGTATTCACCCTAAAACCGGCGATATTTATATTCTTGATGGTGTAAATCCAAAAATGCTAATTTTAGATAAAAACTGGAAAGAAAAAGCACTCTATGTTTTTGATCCGGGTATTTTTACACAACCTGAAGGATTAACTTTTTCTAAAGAAGGAAAAATGTTTATTGCCAATGAAGGCGGCTGGAATCCTGCAAACATTTTAGAAGTTTCTTTAGAAGATACAAGTTTAGAAAAGAAATAGTCTGGCTATAAATGTAATGAAGTATGCTAAATAAGTTTTGGAGTTATTATAAAAATAATAAGCTAATTACTGCTTTAAATTTTCTTTTACTCATAATTTTAATAGTTCCGTATTCTTATAGGTATTGCAGAATTGAAAATTCAGATAAATTAGGTTGGAATGTAAATTATGTTATTGATGGCGTAGATTTACCAATTTTGTATGGGGGCGTAGTATTCTTAACTTTATTATTTCAAATAATCCAACATAAAACAATTAGACAAATTATATTGATATTACTCCTATTAATAACGCTTTGTTGGTTTTATTTGATATTTGTCGCCATTTTTACTGATAGTGAAAGATTTATTTCAGGAATGGCATCTTACTTATGCTTATTGTTATTCCCTTTAACGTTAATAATGTTGTTATTTAGAAAGAAATGAATTAAAAACTAAATCAATCTTTTTCCTTATCATCTTTTTTTCCCTTAAGAAATGAGAAAAAACCGCCATCTTTTTCTTCTTCTTCAAATTTCTTTTCTTTCTTCTCTTTGCCTCCAAAAAGACGTTTAAAGAAACCATCTTTTTTGGCAGTATCACAGTCTAACATTTTTAAAATATCATCAGAAGGTTCATCAAATTTAGCTTGCGTTATGGAGTTAAAATTTTTATTAGCATTCATTTTTTGCATCATTTTTGCGAAAATCGGTAAGGCAGAATTTGCACCTTGTCCTAATCCGGTAGAAGAAAATCCTATTCTATGATCATCATTTCCTACCCAAACCACGGTCACTAATTTTGGTGTTACACCTACAAACCAGCCGTCTTTATTGTCTTGTGTAGTTCCTGTTTTTCCGGCAATATCGTTACGTAAATTATAAGTTGAGCGCAATCGTTTGGCAGTTCCTTCATTTACCGTGCTTTGCATTATTTCTACCATCAAATCTCTCGTTTCATTACTAAAAGCTTTTTCGGTAGATTTTTCAGGAGAAAATTCAGCTAAAGTCTTTCCATTTTTATCTTCAATTTTTGTGATGAAAAATGGAGTAGAAGGGGAGCTGTTATTTACAAAGGAAGTATAAGCTTTTGCTAACTCAGCTAAATGCAGTTCAGCAGATCCTAACGCAATAGAAGGAACTTCTTTAATCTCACTTTCAATACCCATTTTTTGAGCTTGAGAAATTACATTGTTAATTCCTGTTTCTTGTAAAACTTTTACGGCTATGGTATTTATAGATCTACTCAATGCAAATTCAATAGAATAGTTTAAATCTTCATCATATTTATCTGAAGCATTTGTAGGCGTCCAATTTTTTTCATCGGTATAAGTAACAGCTTTTATAGAAAAATGTTCGCAAGGATCCATTCCATTTTCTAAAGCGGCTGTATATACAATTGGCTTAAAAGTGGAGCCAACTTGTCGTTTGCTTTGCAAGACGTGATCATAATTAAAATAGCGGTAATCTATACCGCCAATATAAGCTCTAACTGCACCGGATTGTGGTTCTAATGCTAAAAGTCCTGAGTTTAAAAATTTTAAGTAATGTGCTAAACTATCTAAGGTTGAAATATTTTCTACTCGATTTCCTTCCCAATTAAATACTTCAGTTTTTTTCGCAATTTTTAAAGAATCAATAATTTGCTCTTCCTTTAAACCTTGCTTTTTTAATTTTTTAGCCAAACTTATTTGAAGTTTTTCATCTAGCCAAGGTGCATTTTTTCCGTAAGCATTTTCAAATGCAGCTTGTAGTTTTTGCATATGTTCTTTCATGGCCTCCTCTGCATACTGCTGCAATTGATGATCTAAAGTGGTGTAAACTTTTAATCCATCGGTGTTGATGTTATAAGAAGATCCATCAGCTTTTTTTATTGATTTTTCTTCTAAAACTTTTTCTAGTTGTCGTTTGATTTGTTGTTTAAAATAAGCTGCAGATCCGTCTGAAGTAGCATAGTCTTGATAATCTAATTCTATTTTACTTTGCATAGCTTGTCTACTGCTAGCTTCAGAAATGTAACCGTATTTGGTCATTTGTTGCAGAACTACATCTCTGCGTAACTGACTTCGTTCAGGAAATAATCGTGGATTATAACTATGATTTGCTTTTAAACTGCCAATTAAAGTTGCTGCTTCAGGTAGATTTAACTCAGAAGTTGGGCTATTAAAGAACTTATTAGCAGCACTTTCTATTCCGTAAGTATTGTCGCTAAAAGGAACTGTATTTAAGTATAGAGTTAAAATTTCTTTTTTAGAATAAATTTCTTCAATTCGCTTAGCTACAATACTTTCACGTACTTTATTTACAACAATACTTAAATAGCCGTAATCATTTCTTCCGTATAAGTTTTTAGCTAATTGAAGTGTAATTGTACTTCCGCCACCGGAAGATTCGTCAGATAATAAAATGGTTTTAAAAAATACTCGAAGTAAACTTTTATTGTCTACGCCGTCATGTTCATAAAAGCGAACATCTTCTGTTGCAATTAAGGCATCTATTAAATGTTGCGGAAAATCATTATAAGCAATAGACTCACGATCGTAGGTGTAAAATTTACCAATTAAAACTTCGTCTTTATCTAATACTTGTGTTGCTTGGCTTTGGTTAAGTTGTGCCAATTCTTTTACGGAAGGAATTTTTCCCCATAAACCAAAATATATACTGGCGTAAAAGCCAAAAAATAAAATTAGTAGTCCCAAAATAATTCGTGAACCCCATTTTACCCAACGGTTTTTAAAAAGCTTTTTCATCATAATTTACAAAGAAAATATATATTTTTTGTTAAACTTTTCTTTTGTAAAGAGTTTAACATTAAGCTTTGTTTTTTTCAAAAGAATGATAACGAGAAAGGCTTATAATGAAAATACCATAACTTAGTAAACCTGCGGCTGTAATTGCCATTAAAAGTCCGCCGTATTCAGAATCTCTTAAAAAAGAGAAAGCCTCTTTTGTTCCTTTAATGTTTTCATTTCCTGTAACAAATCCTGCGCGTAAAAAAAAATAAGCTATAATTCCTACTACCACAGCACGTGCATAAAAACCTAAATAGCCTAGATATTTTATAATTTTATAAGCTTTTAAATCTTTAATATGAAAATTTTCTAACACCTTACCCTGCAGTGCTTTAATTAAGTGAAAAATTGCTTTTCCAGCTAAACTTAATCCTATAATTATAAAAAGAATACTAACCAATTGCTGATCAAATTTATCTAATAAAAATGAACTAGAATTAGATCCGCCAGAAGAAAAAACGTGCTTTAATGCTAAACCAGCAATAGCAATGTAAGCAAAAGCACTAATAAAAAGTCCTATTTTTTCAAAAATACCTTTGGTAGAATTACCAATGTTCTCAGGATCTTGAAATACTTGTATAAATCGCCAAATAGCATAAGATAATAAACCTGCTGCAAGCGCAATTAATAATACTTTTCCGAACGGTTGTTTTTTTATAAAATCTAATGCCTGACTTTTGCCAGAAGTATCACCTCCTAAATTTAAAGCTGCCAGTAAAGTTAAAAAGCCAACAATTGCGTAAATAAATCCCATGGAAATAAATCCAGTTCTTGCAATTATTTTTGTAGAATTATTCATAAAATTTAGATATTTCAGAAAGATACTATAGTTTTTTGAAGAAAAAGTACCACTATAAAATTTAACAAGTATTTATTACACGTTAAAAACTTCCTAAACCAAAATATTTCACACCGATTTCAATGTTCAGTTTTTATCTTTATAAAAAAACAAAACAATATGAATAAATTACAAAATAAAGTAGCATTAGTTACCGGAGGTAGTAAAGGAATTGGTTATGGCGTTGCCGAAGCACTTTTAGCCGAAGGGATAAACGTAGCAGTAACCAGCAGGTCTTTGCAATCTGCAGAAGATGCGGCAGATAAATTAAATAAAAATAATTCAGCAAAAGCCATAGGAGTAAAGGCTGATGTGAGAAATTTGATTGATCAAGAAGAAGCTGTTAGAAAAATTATTCAGGAATTTGGTCAGTTGGATTTTGTAATTGCCAATGCCGGCTTAGGACATTTTGGAAATATTACTGAAATAACAGATAAACAATGGCGTGAAACAATCGATACCAATTTAACCGGAGTTTTTTATACCGCTAAATCTACTGTTGAAGAGCTTAAAAAATCAAAAGGATATTTTATTAGTATTTCAAGTTTAGCAGGTACCAATTTTTTCCCTGGCGGAACCGCATACAATGCTAGTAAATTTGGGTTAACCGGTTTTACACAAGCCTTAATGTTAGATTTACGTCAAGATGGTGTAAGCGTTTCTACTATTATGCCGGGTTCAGTTTCAACCTATTTTAATGGAAATAATCCTGAAGAAAAACAAGAAAATGAAGCTTGGAAAATTCAGAAAGAAGATTTAGGTGAATTGGTTGTTGATCTATTTAAAATGAACAAACGCAGCTTGCCAAGTAAAATTGAAATTAGACCATCACAACCGCCAAAAAAATAAAAATGGAACTTAAAAAATTAGGAAATACAAAACTTGAAACACCGCCAATTGTCTTTGGGGGAAACGTTTTTGGTTGGACCTTAAACGAAAAAGAGTCTTTTAGAATTCTTGATGAACTTTTTGACAAAGGCTTTAGATGCATAGATACTGCAGATGTTTATTCGCGTTGGGCCAGCGGTAACGAAGGTGGAGAATCTGAACGAATTATCGGGAAATGGATGAAAGATCGTAACTGCAGAAACCAAATCACGCTAGCTACAAAAGTTGGTTCGAGTATGGAGCAGGGGGGAAGTAAAGATATTTCTAAAAAGCATATTTTAAATGCTGCAACAGACTCCTTAAAACGACTACAAACTGATCATATAGATTTGTATTTCACACATTGGGATGATGAAAAGACACCAGTAACAGAAACATTATCTGCCTATGAACAGCTTATAAAAGAAGGTAAAGTTAGATATATTGGTGCCTCAAATTTATCGGCAGATCGATTAGAAGATTCATTAAAAGCAGCTAAAGAAAATAGTTTGCCAAAATATGAAGTTTTTCAACCGGAATATAATTTATTAGAACGCGAACATTTTGAGAAAAATATTAAACCTGTTTGTGATAATTATAATTTATCGGTTACTAATTATTTTTCTTTAGCCAGCGGATTTTTAACCGGTAAATATCGAAAAGAATCTGATTTTGAAGGAAAAGCTCGTAAAGATTTCGTTGAAAAATATTTAAATAGAAGAGGTTTAGAAACCTTAAACACTTTAGATGAAATTGCAGAAGCACATAAAACAACCAATGCATCTGTAGCTTTAGCTTGGCTAATGCAACAACCGAGTATTACAGCACCAATTGCAAGTGCCACAAAATCTTCTCATATAAATGCTTTTATAAAAGCAATAGAGTTAAATCTTTCTAAGGAAGAAATAGGAAGATTAAATGAAGTAAGTAAAAAATAAAAAAAAGCCCCAAATTTTGGGGCTTAAAATTTATCCTAAATATTTTTTTAATATTTTATTTTTAGACTGATGTTTTAATCGTCTAATTCCTTTTTCTCTGATTTGGCGAACACGCTCTCTACTTAAATCAAACGTATCACCAATTTCTTGTAAAGTCATTGCGGGTTGATTTCCAATTCCGTAATTTAAACGAATTACGTCTGCTTCTCTTGTAGATAAAGTATCTAAGGCTCTATTAATTTCAATACTTAAAGAGTCTAGCATTAAATTATCGTCTGGTGTTGGAGACTCCCCAGAACTTAATACATCATATAAGTTAGAATCATTTTCACCTTCTTTAAAAGGCGCATCCATAGATAAATGACGACCAGAATTTTTCATAGCGGCTTTTACCTGAGAAATTGCCATATCTAATTCTTTTGCAACTTCTTCAGCAGAAGGCGGACGCTGCAAGGCTTGTTCTAAATGAGAATAAGTTTTGTTGATTTTATTAATGACTCCAATTTTATTTAATGGAAGTCTAACCACACGAGATTGTTCTGCAAGTGCTTGAAGAATAGATTGTCTAATCCACCAAACAGCGTAAGAAATAAACTTAAATCCTCTAGTTTCATCAAATCGTTTAGCAGCTTTTACCAAACCAACATTTCCTTCATTAATTAAATCAGGTAGTTTTAAACCTTGATTTTGATATTGTTTTGCTACAGAAACAACAAACCTTAAGTTTGCATTGGTCAACTTTTCCAAGGCTCTTTGGTCACCTTCTCTAATCTTTTGAGCTAATTCCACTTCTTCTTCAGCGGTAATTAACTCTACCTTACTAATGTCTTGAAGGTACTTATCTAGTGATTTGGATTCACGATTGGTAACCTGCTTGGTAATTTTAAGCTGTCTCATATATTAGGATTTGTTTTTGTATGTTATCAAGTTTTATTATACTAAAAACGATTGATATAACCAAATTATTCTATATAAAAAATCTATAGTGCTATAAGCATAAAAAAAATCACAGAACAATATTTTGCTCTGTGATTTTAAATATCTTGAAAATAAAATTACTTAATCTCGATTAATTCAACTTCAAAAGTTAAATCTTGTCCAGCAAGTGGGTGGTTTGCATCAACTACAATTGCTTCGTCTTTTACTTCAGCAACTCTTAATTGACGCTCTGTTCCGTCAGGATTTTTAGACACTAAGCCCATTCCTACTTCTGGCTCTATTTCTTGAGGAAGTTGACTTTTTGGAACTTCCATAAAAAGCTCATCTTTAGCGTCACCGTAAGCTTCGTCTTTAGAAATCTCAATGGTTTTTTTCTGGTTAACTTCCATATCGATAAGACCGTTTTCAAGCCCCGGAATAATCTGTCCACCTCCAACAGTAAATTCGATAGGCTCTCTTTCTAAAGAACTATCAAAAACTTGTCCGTTGTTCAATTTTCCGGTGTAATGAATTTTTACAGTGTCATTTTGCTTAACTTGGCTCATAAAATATTTTTTTCTGTTTATAAAATATTGAAAATGAAGTATTTTACTCCAATTTCATTTTAGAAGTGCAAAGCTATGAGAATTTAATTGAAAACCAAGGACTTAAGCTGTTTTTATTGGGCTTTTAAGAAAGATTAACACTGCTACAATCATATTTTATAATTACAAAATTCTATCAATTTTAAGATTTAATTAATTAAATTCTTAGTTTTAATAGCTAATTTTAAATCAAAAATCTATATGAGCGTAAAAAAAGGACACGATAATACAGAAGAAGATTACATTTTACAGGACAACAAAAAAACAAGAATTGGTACAGGTTTTATTATTGTTGTACTCATTTTACTCATAACCGCGGTTGTAATATCAGGTTTTTATATGCAGTGGTGGTAAATAGACTAATTAACCAAACTTCATCGACAAGCTTCATAAGTTAAATTTATGAAGCTTGTTTTTTTAGTAAACTACCTCGGGGCAAGCCCACTAGGCATTAGTTGGAAACAAATTTTTAAAATCGAGGCAAGCCTCGGGCTATTAAACCCTTTAGCGACGCCAATAAAAAAGCGATAAAACTTTCGTCTTATCGCTTGAGTTGTTACGTGGCGGATTATTTAAGCTTAAGAAGTTTCTTCTAACATTGCTAAAAATTTATCTAGGTTTGGTAGAATAATAATTTTTGTACGCCTGTTTTTTTCTCTTCCATTTGCTGAAGCATTATCTGCAATAGGTGAGAAGCTGCTTCTTCCGGCCGCGATGAGTTGCTTTCCATCTACATCATATTTATTTTGAAGAATTCGTACAATGGAAGTGGCACGACGAACGCTTAAATCCCAATTATCTTCTAAATAAGAATCTTCAACAATTGTTCTATTATCAGTGTGACCTTCAACTAAAACTTCCATTGCTGGTTCTGAATTAACCACTTTGGCAATTTTTTCTAAGAGAGTATTTGCCTTAGGATGTACCCAAGAACTACCGCTTTTAAACAGCAATTTATCTGAAACGGTAATTTGTACTATTGTTTTATCTACGCTAATATCAATACCATCGGTATCATTCTCATTAAACGATTTTGTTAAATTATAGCTTACTGCTAAATCAATAGAATCGCTTAAAGTTTTAGCTTCAGCTAATTTTTTTGGGTCAACTTTCTTTAAAGTTTCGCGCATGGCTTTTTTAGAATTTTCTGACACAGCAGTCATATTTTCTACCATTTCTAATTTTTTGTCATTTTCTTCTTGAAGTGAACTTATTTTTGAATAATAACTGTCGACTTTTTCTTCAATTTGAGCATATTTCTCTTGGCACTCTTCTTTTTCAACGCGAGTTTTTACCAATTCACTTTTAGTTTGATCTAGTTCTGATTGTACTTCAGTAAATTTCTTTTTCGAAACGCAAGAACTCAATACAATAGCTGAAGCAATTGCGCCTAACATGATTTGTTTTTTCATAGTCATTTTTTAGTTTGTAATTTTCTATAGGAGATAATCGATAAAAAATATCCTTTCGTATTTCAGTACTCTTATTGTTTTGTTAAAAGTAAATTATGCTTTTAATATTTGGCTGAATTTTTGCTTCATGTAAATCAATAGAAAATGATTACATTTACTTAGAATAAATTTTAATGATGAAAAAATTAATTTGCTTATCACTTTTTTTTCTGATTGGTTTTTCAGGTTTTTCTCAACTAGATAAATCTACAAGAACCTCTTCAGGGAGTATGTTTAGTAGTTCGTCGCTGAATACATCTTCTGAATTATCTACTTCAACACCTAGCTTGTCAAAAAAGAATAGTGGACTTATGCGCAGTTACAGCGATAAAACCAGTCTAGAACCCAAAGATGAAAAATTAGATATTACTAAAGATGAAGGTTTTATAGATCCTGAACAAAAATTTGAAGCACGTTATTTACAAAATTTAGGAAATGAGCGTAAAATGAGTGAAAAATTTATGCGTGATGAAAGTTTAGGCGAAGTAATTAGCAACGGAAAATATGTAAAAATAGTTTGTCGAGATCATCAAGCTGTAGATGGCGACTTAGTTAGAATTTACGTGAATGGTAAAATTCAAGCCGATAAAATTTATTTAGAATCTCGTTTTAAAGAAGTATATATTCAACTTGAAAAGGGGTTTAATAAAATAGAAATAGAAGCATTAAATCAAGGAAGTTCTGGTCCAAATACGGCTGCATTTAAAGTTTATGACGATCAACAACGGGTTATTTCAATGAATGAATGGAATTTAGCTACTGGTTATAAAGCTTCACTTATGGTCGTAAAAAATAAAGATTAGTTTTTAATGAGTAAAAAAAACGATAATCACCAACAAGAAATTGATAAGGAACTTGAAAACGCCAGTTCTAAAAACAAAGAAAAAGACTCAAAAAAACCTAAACAAGAAACCTCAGACTCCAGCGGAAAAGTTTTAGGAGATCAAATAAAAGACGGTCAAGAATCTCACGATAGAAACCCAAGAAGCACTTTTTTATGCTCACTTACTGCAGGATTAGAGATCGGTTTTAGTTATTTACTTGTTTGTACAGTATTTTATTTTTTTAAAGATTACGTTTCAGAAAAAGCATTATATAAATTAATTGCTTTTGTTTATCCATTTGGGTTTATCCTTACAATTTTAAACCATTCACTTTTATTTACCGAACAAACTACCTTACAAAGTTTGCCAGTTTTAAATAGAAAACGTTCCTTATGGAGCTTATTAAAAACCTGGGGCTTAATTATTTTCGGAAACTTAGTCGGCGGATGTTTTATAGCAACAGTTTTTATTTGGTTAGGTCCAGCTTTAAAAATTTTTGATGAAAAATCAATAATTAGTATCGCAAAACACGTAGCTCATTATGATTGGCTGGTTATTTTAGTAAGTGCAATTTTAGCAGGTTGGCTTATGGGGCTATTGTCTTATATGATTACTTCGGCCAAAAGAACGCTAAGCTATATTACTATAATTTATATGGTAACCGGTGTGTTGGCTTTAACGGGTTTACACCACAGTATTGTTGGTAATATCGAAGTTTTTGCAGGTTTATTACTCTCTCCTGAAATCAGTTTAGTCGATTATTTTTCTTTTCTTTTTATTGCTTTAATAGGTAATGCTATTGGAGGAGTTGTTTTTGTTGCCTTAATAAAATATGGAGCATTTGTATTAAATGTTGATGAGAAAAATAATCTCTATTAGAAGTAAGAATAAAATCCTAAATTATGATCTTCTAATCTACATTTGATATCTTAACACATTGATGTTATTTTTTAGTAATTAAATAGTTAAATAAATAAATATTAACTATTTTTATTATGATAAATTCATATTTTCACTTAAATCATAATGAATCACAAAATTTTGATTAATACATTGAGAGAATTTAGATTTAGCTACTTTCTGGTAACATTAATGTTTTTATCATGTGGCGTTCAACAAAATGAAACTAACAAATCAGAAAACTATAAAGAGCTTCAAAAGATAGTAAGAAGTGGTTCATTTAAAATTGAAAATGAATGGGCCTATACACAACGCGGAAATAATATAAATTTAGTAGGAAACCCTAATTATATTGAATTTAAAAACGATAGTGTTTTTATGTATTTACCCTATTTTGGAGTTAGACAAATTGGCGGAAATTATGGTGGAACAGGGGACGGAGCTATAAATTTTACCGGTAAACCCCAAAAATTACAAATTAAAGAAATCCCTACTAAAAACAGAATAGAACTTACTTTTGAATGCAGAAATAAAACAGAAACATATCAACTTTATATAAATTTAGACGGATCTTTAAAAGCCAATACAAATATAAATTCTTCTAAATTAGAAAGTATTTCATATAGAGGCGATATTATTAATAACCAATAATAAAACACTATTAATTATGAAAAAAACAAAACTCTTAGCATTTTCATTATTTGTACTTTTTACAACAATGTCTGGTTTCTCACAAGTTTATAATACCAACGTAAAGCAAGAACGAGAAGAAGTGTTTACTGCAGATGAACGCGATAACATTCAAGTATGGTTTAAGGAACAGACAGATAATTTAGGGTTAAATGCAGAAAAAAGAAGAGCTTATGAAAATGTTCTTGTTCAGAATTTAAATACAATGTATCATATTACTGATAAAGATAAAAAATACTCTGATGAAGAATTAAAATCTAAATTTGATGAACAAGTAATGAAAATCAATAAAGAGGTTGAATCTATTTTAACCAAAGAACAATATAATAAACATCAAAAATCCTTACAACGAATTCAAAAAGCATTTCATAACCGAGTAGACGGTAACACCAAGAAAATAATAGATTTAGATGAACAAGAATAAACATTTAATTATTTAGGAAAAGATAATCTCTTTTCCATTAATTTCTATTTTACATAATATAAATTATAATACATTATTATTTATAAAAATTATTCAATCAAATCTAAAACAATTACCATTTCTTTATAATACATTTATATCTAAATCATTAATTTTAATATTCATAAAATTATAAGAATATGAAATCAACTTTATTCTCGATTTGTACAATACTAATATTCGTTTTAATTTCTTCATGTAAAGCTACTAAGGAAACAAATACTTGGCGCAAACCTGATTCTGAAAAAATTAAATTCAATAAAGTTTTAGTAATTGGTATGAGTAATGATGTTGATGTTAGAACAACTTTTGAGCATCACCTTTCTAAATCGTTAAATAAAAAAGGAATTAACGCTAAAAGCAGTTTAGATTTTTTTGGAGATGAATTATTGAATATCCCAACAAGTCTAGAAGCTTGGCAACCCCTTATAAAACAATTAAAGTCTAATGGAATTGACGCGGTTCTAGTTACTAAAGTAATTGCGGTTGAAGGAAAAGATTCTAAGTCTGGAATTGTACGTCATTACAACAACTTTTTTGCAAGTTTTGAAGAAGATGTAATGAAAAACAAAAACCTATATTCAGAAGAAGAAGGACTTAAAGACTTTTATATCCACCAAGTTGCCTCTAGCCTATATTGTTTATGTGAACAAGAATTAGAAGAAGACTTAATTTGGAAAAATACAATTGAAATAAAACAAGCTTTTGACGCAGAGCATACTGTTGAAGAAGGAGTTCGATTATTTTCTATAGAATTTATAGAAAAACTAAAAAAACAAGAATTATTTATTGAAGCTAAATAAACTACATATCTTCTCCTCTTGTAAAATCGAAATTGTAGATAAAAGTTGTCACCAATGTTGGGTGACTTTCAAATAATTGTTCAGATTTTTTGATATTTTGATGTATATATCCCAATTGTACATTTCCGTTATCAAAAATTTTATAACCTAAACCTGCATAAAACCAATTTCTATCATAATCTGGATTTTGAAAATCATCAGCCATATTTATCCATAATTCATCAAAAACATGAATAAATAATTTTTCAGTTATGGGCCGTTGGATGGTAAATCGATACCGAAATCTATTAGAAAAACTAAATCCGTCTACTTCGTAATCTCCGGCTGAAGTTTGTAGAAGATCTCCTTGAAAGCGATGTTCTAAACGAAATCTATGTGAAAATGAAAGTTTTTTATGATTCTGATTTATGACAACCTGTTCCCAAATATTATGTTCTGGTTTCGGTGCTGGAATTGCAGTTTCTGTATATGGATAAGAGCGCAAATAAGAATAACCCATGGTATAATTAAAATTCTCATTTTGCGTAAATGTTAAAAACGGACGCAAAATTAATTGTTGTTTATCGGCTAAAAAATTTGTGTTTCGCCAATGAATTTCACTTCCCGCAGACCATTTCTCATTTATCTGGAAATTATTTAATAAAAAAAACCAAGCGTCGTTATATGTTTCGGTTTCTTGTGCTTTTCCTTTTAAACAATAAAAACATATTAAAAAAATAAGTAATCCTTTTTGGTTAATTTTCATGGTAAGATTAAATTTTTAGCAAAAATAACATACTCAAAATTATCTATAGGAAAAAGGCATAACTATTTTTTAAATGAAAATATAGTATTCTAAAATGGGTAACCAATTGCAAAATTAAAAACCGGTTTGTCATATTCAAACTCCCATTTTTCTGCAGGTCTTTTTAATGGTGAAGCCAAATCAAAACGAATAACAAAACCCTGAATATCAATACGCAAACCAATACCTGTACCTACACCTAATTCGTTAATAAAGTTGGAAGAAAATTTTCCACCTGGTAAAGCCTCATTTTCTTTCATTAACCAAACGTTACCCGCATCAGCAAAAATAGCTCCGTTTAAGTATTCAAAAATAGGAAAACGATACTCCACATTTCCTTCAAGTCGAATATCTCCGGCTTGATCAAAATAAGAATTATCTGGATCTTCGGGTTTGTATGTTCCGGGACCTAAGGATCTAATTCTAAAGGCCCGAACACTATAAGGACCCCCGGAAAAATACTGTTTAACAAATGGTAAGGCCTCAGAATTTCCATAGGGAAGTCCTACTCCACCAAAAAGTCTACCAACTAAAACATTACCGGGCTTTCCTAATTTATAATGATAACGAAAATCTATATCTGTTTTGGCATATTGTGCGTATGCTAAGCCTAAAAATGTATTGGTTCCTTCGCTATTTTCTTTAGAAAAAAGATCTATTGTATTTCCGGCAATATCAAAATTAAAGTTAAAATAAAGACTCCCTCTTTTTTGCGTTACTCCTAATTCATTATAAGTAAAAGAATAGGTTAATCCGGCAATAAATTCTTGTTCAAAACTTTTGCGTAGAAATGGATTTTCATCTAAAATCATTTCAAATTCTTCGCTGGTATCGCCAAGATTCACAAAGTCAATATTAATAAGATTCAACTCGTGCGTAACAAATTTATTGGCCGCCCAGATATAGCCAAAAGAAGTTGAAATAGAATTTAGTTTATACAAATCTGTTCGGTCTAAGTAATCTACTCCCAAATCGATTTTTGTTTTAGGAATTGAATATTTAAAACGATCATCTGCATTTATAGGAAATAATAAACGCGGAAAAATAAGTGAGCTATTAAAACCTAATTGAATACTTGTATTTCCTACATTACTGCTTCCAAAAAATTGTTTCTCAAAACCAAAATCTGAACTTAAGCGCAGTAATTCTCCTCCTTTAAAAAGATTTCTATTAGCATAGGTAACTCCAATTCCGGGACCGGTAAAGTTGTTAGATTTTGTAACGCCTTCTAATCTTAAACGGATAGATCGTTTATTTAATGGCGATAAATCTATAGTTGATTTTAAATGTCTAAATCCGTTTTCATCTGTGACACTGTCTACTTCTTCATATTGTATATTTACAAATTTGTAAGTGCTAATTGAAGATAACCTTCTACTTGTATATTTTGATAATTTTGGGCTATACCGATCTCCAGGTTTAATGAGAAGATAAGGCTCTAAATGTTTAGGTTTAAAAAATATTCCTTCTTGAATAAATTTTATACTATCAATTATTGTAGTATCTCTAGGTGCATTTTTTTGCGCAACTGATGCATTAGGAAAAACGTTTACTTCGTCTATTAGGTAAGGAACTAGCGATTTTTCCGGTACATTTTTTTTGAGTTTTAAAAATAAATCAAAACGTCTATTGGAATAGCGATTCGTATCGGCTTCAAAAATTAAAAAATCCCCATTAAAATTATAATAACCTTTGCTTTTTAAATAATCATCTATACGGTTACGCTCGGCTTTCATGGCGTCTAAATTAAAACGCATTCCTTTTTTTATAATAGATTTTGAAAAAGAAGCCTCAATCGCTTTATAAATTGCAAGACTATCTAAAGTATCTTTTTCTAACTGAAATTTTTCTAATGTATAGGGTTTTGCCAAAGCTACTTCGTAATTCACTTTGGCTTGTTTTGCAGCGCTATCTTTTTTAACAGCTGAAGAAATTTGGCTATTAAAAAAACCGTTATTTCCTAATCTATTTTGAATTAAGTCTTCTGTTTGTGGAATTTCTATTTCAGAAAAATAAACTGGCTCCTCTCCTATTTTTTTATTCAAAAATTTATTGATAAAACCCGGCTTTTCGCGTTGAGCTTTATAATGAAAATACAAACCAAGACGCATTCCTAATACTTTACTATTAGGTTTAGGTACTAGTAAATTATTAAGCTCTGTGGTTAAACCCGTTTTGTTTTTAATTTTTAAGGTGTCTATTAGTTTTACATCTGCACCGGTATATAGAAGCTCATCTTCTGGAATGAATTTTTTAACGCTACAAGAATAAAAAAGTACGAAACAAAATAAAAAAAGGCTATATGTTATTTTTTTTGATTGCATAAAACTATTCGGTGTCTTCTTCTTCTTTTTCTCGGTTGTCAGCTTTTTTGTTTACTTCGGTGTGCCCATCTTTTTCTTTAGAGGGATTTTCTTCCTGTTCATTATTTTCAGTTTGTTTTTCTGCTTCCATCTCTCCGTTCCAAAGCTCTTTAAATTTGTTGAATTCTCTTGTAAATATGAGTGCTATTCCGCTTATAAAAACTTGTCCATCAATAACATTTTCATATTCGCTCTGCCTAAAACCATTTATACGCCAGCGTCCATTTTCTGTTAATAAATACTCTATACTAAAATTACCGATTACCGGATTTGTTTCTCCGGGCCTATTATCTCCCTGTACATTTACTTCGCTACCTGCTTTTACAATTAATCGGTCGTTGAGTAATTTTTTTTGAGCATTTACGGCAACATCTGTTCGTTCTTGTGCAGAAGTACCTTGATAATCGGTGTAACTATTTACACCAAAATTTAGTTCAATTCCTGTATTTCCTGTTAATTTATCAGAAAACATATTTAACTGATCTGTTAAAGCTTGATTTAGGTTATTTCTTGCCATTGTTGCAACGCCTCCTTGGCTACCATCACTTCCTGCTTCGGGGTAAAATCTATTTAAAACCAGTAAAGAAAAAACTTGTTTATTGAGCTGGTCTACTTGTTGATTTATTTGATTTATTTTTCCGTAAACCGTTCCGCTAACCGCTCCTTGTTCACTTTCGGGCATATCTAAACTGAAATTTAAACGCGGTTGCATTAATTGCCCATCGACATTTAAGTAAACTAAAAAAGGTAATTTTTGGCGGTACTGATTTTTAACCAGTTCGCTAGCTCCGGAAGCACTAGAACTCATTAATGCTGAAGCTGAAGTTTCAACCTTATAAATAGCCTTAATATCTAATTCGGCGTTCATAGGGTCACCTTGCCATTTTACATTACTAGAAGGAGCCAAATCAAATTTTCTTTTTACTAATCCGTAAAGATTCATTTCATAATGACCATTGTCTATATTATAACGACCGGTTAGATTTGTTCTTCCATTTCTATTGATATTAAAACGTAGTTCGCCGCCACCGGTTAATTTTAAATTATCTCCAGTACGTTCATTTATTAGTACTCGAAAAGTAGCTTTCGGTTCTATTTTTAATTTAGTTTTTAATTCTATTCCGGTAATAATTGCTGTACCATCTTCAGATGAATTTTTGGTAAGAATATTATCGGGGTTTTCTTTATTTACAAAAGTTACAATCCCGTCACGTTCTTCGATACTCAGCTGTGTTTCGGGTATTACATAAGTTACATCTGTTTTTTCGTCAACAGTTAAATCTACATTTACTTCCGGAAAACTAAGGTCTCCTCTTATTTTAGCATCAACATCAAAAATTGCTTTCCCAAAATATAAATCATTGTCTTCTTTACTTGAGTTTAGCGCTAAAAAGTCAGTTGCTTTTACATCAAGCTTAAATTTTGGATTGGTTAAATCTTCAGTTAAAACATCGCCATTTACAGTAAATTTATTTCCGGTAGAATCTGCTACTGCAAATGAATTAAAATAAACGCCTTTATTATCTATATTAATGCGCTCGTCTGCAATAGAAAATTTTGAATTAAGACGTTTTACTTTAAAAGTGGCATTATTAAAACTAAAATATCCTTTATAATTTGGTTCTGTTGGGGTGCCGGAAACGTTGATTTTTGCTGCAATACTTCCTTCTGAATTATTTAATTCTTCTTTTAGAAATTTTTCTACGGTTGCCAATTTTATTTCATTAATTACTAAGTCTAAATCTAATTGCGGTCCTTCGGTAGAAATCTTATAATTTCCGGTGAAATCAGCATCTACTCCTTCTCCTTTTAAAGCTAAATTAACGTCGTATTTTTCTAGTCCGGAAGATTTTGCTTCCAGTTTTAATTGTCCAAGCGGTACTTCTGTTACTTTAAAATTATCGATACTCAAATCTGCTAACATTCCCCAGGCAGCAGTTGGGTTAACAATAATAAAATTACCATTAACTTCACCGGAAGCTAATTTTTCATCAGTACTAAAATAACTCATAAAACTTCCTAATTGAAAGTTTGAAAACTGGACTCCCCAATGCGCTGCCTCTTGTTTTAAATTATTACTAAAATTAACTTCTTGTGAATTTCTACTGAATACAAAATCTTCAAAATTAGGCTGATTTTCTACAAACCTAATTTTATTTGAAGCAGGAATTGACCACCCATTTTTGTTGATGATTAATTTTTCTGAATCTAAATGAAAAACAACGGCTTCATTTTTGTTTACCAATTCAGATTTTACAAAAAATAGCTCTTCTTTTTTATCATAGGCTTTAAAAGCAACTTGAAGTTTTTCATTTTCAAACTTACCCTCTAAACTCGTAGTTGGTAAATTAACGGGACCGGCATTTATAGAAGCAAACCCAAGCTTAAAATCTGCTAAGGTTCCATTAGAATTGATATCTAATTGCAAACTATCTACCGTATTTTGTTGATAATTTAGGTAAGGTAAATTTACATTTGCGGTTAATTCATTTTTTTGTTCACTAAAATCTATAGTTGCTTTTAGTGTATCCATTTCCTGTAAACCTTCAGCAAAAACATCTGATATAATAGGTGTTTCGTGAAAGTAAACATCCATTTTTAAATTTACAGGTTTAGCTATGCTATCGATAATTTGAGTAGAATCTATAAGTTTTAGATTTTTAAAATAACCTTGTGCATGTTTTCGTAAAGCTCTACTAATTTCTTGCGGGTTTGCATTAGAATTTAGGTTTGTATTAAAAAAACTACTGGTAACTTTTAATGCCGTACTATCTTTATTTACAAAACTTTTTATGTCTAAATCTCCTAAATAATATGGTTTATCATCATAAACCGCAACGCCATCTGTTAGTGAACTTTCTAAATTAAATTTTTCTGCATTTCCTTTAAAATTTGCCGTTAGATTTACTTTAGTTCTTATGTCTTTTTTAGTAATTCCTAAGGCATATAAATTTGCACCTATTAAATTTAAATCAACTTTAGCTTCCGGCGAAATGGAATCTAATTGAACCTTAGAATCTAGCTTAAAATTTAAGTTTTCATCTTTAAAAGCTAACTTTACATTTCCTTTGCCGTTCTTAATATCTCCATCTAATTTTAATGCGGAAAAATCATAGCCTTTATATTCTAATTTCGAAAATTGAGAATTTAATTTTGCGTCTAAACTGTTTATAGTGTTTCCTTTTCCTGAAGTTTCTAAACTCACCGATAGCTTCCCAATATCCGGATTTTGAAGAATTTTACCCAAATCTAATTCAACCACTTCCACAGACGAATTGAATGCTATTTTTTCTTGATTAGAAAAATATCCGTTTATGTTTATATTCCCATCAGAAGTGACAAGTGTTGAGTTTGTTTGAAAATTTTGTAGACTTCCAGACAGCGTTCCTTTCAGGTTAATTTTTTCAGGAACAGAAATTCCTAATTCTTTTTCAGAAACAAAGCTTGTTAAATCTTCTTTGATTGTTTTTAACTGATAATTTTTTAACTGTAACTGAAGTTTTTCCGGATCGGTAATATTTTTTAATTCACCTTTTGTAACCAATTGAGTTTGCTCTCCCCAATTGATAGAAAGCTCATTAATAGTAGCAGATTTCAAATTACCTTTTATTGCTAATTTACCTCTAAATGAATGTGTTGCTAAAGCTTTAAATTGCTCATTATTTTTTAGTTTAGGAGCAAAAACATAAGCTTCTTTTGGCGCTATAGTAAACTGATTTATACGAGCTGAAAAATCCGTTTTCTCAGGATTCTCAATTAAAGTTTCGATAGATTTGTAATTAGCTGAAATAGAAGTTTTTAAACTACTTTTATTCGTTTTTAGGTTTAAGTTATTTAAATCGAATTTTTGGTTTGTTAAATTAGCATCAAAATTTAATTCTTTTAAGTGAAATCCACTGGCTTCTACAAACGAAAATTCTTCAATTTTTAAGTTGGCGGTTCTATTTTTTTCTAAAGAAATTTTACTGCCTTTAAAGGTAAAATCGCTAAACGCTAATGCTTGCGGATTTAATTTTCCATCTGTGGTATTTTCTTCATTTACTTGATAGCAAATTTGATTATTTTCTAAATGAATATTGTCTAACTGGACAGCCCAATCCGGCCAAGAAAAAGGAGTGGATTTTTTTGCTGCATCTTTTTCTACTTCTTTTTCATTAACACTTAGCTGAATATTAATTTCAGAATTATTTAATATGAATTCTTCTAAATTAACTTTCTGTTCTTCTAGAGCTAATGAAGCTTTATTAATTCCTAATTCTTGTAAATTTACTCCAAAAAACTGCTGATTAGGCAAATCTTGATAATTTGCTTCAACTTTATTCAATGATAACTGATCTACTTTTATGGATGGCAACGCTGCGGTTTCTGAAGAATCAGAAGCAATAGTCTTAGATTGTACATAAAAAATTGATGTGTTTTTTAAACTGATTTCCCTTAAGTGGAAATCCATCTTTTGAAGATCTATACTTTTCCCTTCAACAAATAAATTTCCTAAAGCAAGATTTGCTTTCATTCCACTAACCTGATCAGAATAATTTATTTTAAACTCTGAAAACTCTATATCACCAACAGAAATTTCCATTGGCTTGGTTTGAGTTTTTTTACTTGTTGTAGTAGTGTCTGAAGCAAAAGCATCAACCAAAAATTGATAATTAAATCCGCTTAAAGAATCTTTTCTGTAAATATTTGCTTTTAAACCCTTCCACTCTACTCCATCAATTCCTATAGCATTACCTTTTATAATTGGCCACAGCGGAATATCTGCCTCTAAGCTTTTAGAGTATACTAACGTATCGCCTTTTTTATCTTCAAGATACAAGCCTTCTAAGCTAATATCTCCAGAAAAAGTGATGAATAATTTTTCAATTTCAACCTTGGTATTGGTTTTACCTGAGACGTAATTTGTAATTTTTGAAACAATAATATCTTGTCCCCACGGACTACGAATAAAAAGTACGAGAAGAAGTAAAAACAATAGAAAAAAGAGAAAAGTTCTCCCTAAGATTTTTAAAACCTTTTTCTTTTTAGAATTTTCCTGTTGCTTTTTGTTTTTGTTCACCTTATAAAATTACAATAAACTCCAAATTTATAGTATCCGCTTTGGTTTATAAAGTATAAGGACTGTTTAATTTAAGTTAAAGTTTTAAAACCTATTAGAAATGCGTTGGAGAAAAGTAAAGTATGAAAAGAATGGCTACTAAATAAAGTAAAGTACCCCAATAAATATACTTTAAAAATCATTTATACTTTACGTGAATATCAGTTTTAATGATTTGCAGCCATTCTCTTCTATTAAAAATTAACTTTATTCAGTTAATTTCATAGAGAATAAATAAACTACTTTATGATTTAATAAATTATCTCATAGCGTTTAATTAACTTTTTATTTATAAAATAAAAGCACAAACGTTATAATGCGTTAAAAAAAATGTTCGGCTTAATATTTTTTTGACCTTTACTCATTAAAAACCAATTCAAATCATTTATGCAAAAGCATTCTACTTTTTTAAGACTTAGTTTGTTACTTACTATTTTCTCTTTTTGTACGACGATAAATGCACAACAGGAAAATTCTTCTAAAGAAATATCCAAAACATTTTATTTATCCGGTAATACCAGTGAAAATCCCAAAGAATCTAAAGAGTTGTTCAAGGCTGTGAACGAATTATCTAAACAAGATAAAAACGCTACACTCCTACTAATGGGAAACATTTTAAAACCTGGAGGATTTCCACATAAAGATGAAGAACAAAATAGAAAGGAAACTAAAAGCTATTTAAAAAATAACTTATTAGATCCGGTTAAAGACTTTAACGGCGAAATAATATTTAACCCTGGACCAAATGAATGGAATAAATTGGGTCACGAAAATATAGACGATTTAGAGTCTTTTTTACAAGATAACAGCAATGCAGAATTCTGGCCAAATGATGGTTGCTCTTTAAAAAATGAAAGCTATGATGAGATAGAACTTCTTATGGTAGATTCTCAATGGTTTTTTGAAGATTGGGACGAACATCCATACATCAATAATAAATGTGAAGAAAAAACCCGAAAACAATTTTTTCTTCAATTTAAAGATGATATCAAAGATGTACAAGGGAAGCTAGTAATAGTAGCCGTTCATCACCCAATTATGACTTCTACTAAACTTGGTTTTTTTGAAAACCTTGGTGGTTTTACTTCAGATTCTTATTACGGTGCAAAACGCAAACAATTGCGGGGAAGAATGGAAACCATAGCACGTTCTTTTGAAGATGTAATTTTTGTTTCTGCAAGTGATCATAACCTTCAGTTAATGGTAGATGATGCCTTGCCGCAAATTATTAGCGGTTCTTCTACCAAAAAAACCAATAAGTTTAAAAAACAAGACGAAACCCGTTTCGCGAAAGCAACACAGGGTTTTGCTAAATTAATAGTCTATAAAGATCAGACTTCTACAGTTGAATTTTATGAAGTTAATAATGGAAAAGCTGCTTTAATAGGTACAGAAGATATTAAACGAGACCGAATTGATAAAGATGAAGTAAAATATCATACCAAAGATGAATTTGGCGAAACTTACAAAGCTTCTATTTATACTGAAGAAGAAACCGATAAAAGCGGATTACATAAATGGTTTTGGGGAGATCATTACAGACAGATTTACAGCAGAAAAATTGAAGCACCCGTATTTTGGGCAGATGAACTACCAGGCAATCCAAAAGCCACGCGTGAAGGTGGCGGAAACCAATCGCGTTCACTAAGAATTGTAGACGATGAAGAGCACGCTTATACTTTACGTGAACTTAGAAAAAGTGCTTTGCGTTTTATTCAATCTTCTATAAACACGCATTACGTTCAAGATTATATGGAAAACACGGTTGCAGAAAGCGTTGTGCAAGATTTTTATACTACCGCTCACCCTTACGCACAATTTGCAGTTCAAGAATTGCTAGATGATGTGGATATTTACCACACCAAAACCGATATCTATTACGTTCCGAAGCAAAAAAATCTTCATATTTATAATGAAGATTATGGCGATAAACTTTATATGGTTGAAAAACATATAGGTGATGAAAATAAAGAATTTGAAATTTTTGGGTCTCCAGATGACATTTTAAGTACTTCTGATATGAAGTTGGAAGTCAGAGAATCAAAAAAAGAAGTGAAAATCGATGAAGAAGTTTTTATTCGCGCCAGATTAATGGATATGCTAATTGGTGACTGGGATAGACATTCAGATCAATGGCGTTGGGCAGAATTCGAACAAGAAGATGGAACTAAACTATATAAAGCCATACCAAGGGATCGTGACCAAGCTTTCCCTAAGTACGACGGCATTGCCATAAAACTTTTAAAAGTTGCCTCTCCCCTCTTTAGAAATATGGAAGACTATGGACCTGATGTAAAAAATGTAAAATGGCTTAATAAAGATGGATACGAATTAGACAAAATTTTTATTCAGGAAGCAGATTTATCAGTTTGGAGAAATCAAGCAGAATTTATTCAACAACAACTTACCGATGAAAATATCGATGAAGCTTTTGCTACACTTTTAGATGATGTTCAAGATGAAAGTATAGAACAAATTAAAAAAGATTTAAAAGCTAGACGCGATAATTTAGTTGATATTGCCGAACGCTATTACAAATACTTTAAAAAATTTGAAACCGTAATTGGTACTGAAAATGAAGATGAATTTATAATTGAGCGTAAAAAAAATGGTATAACCACTATTCAAATTAAAGATGAAGATGGAACGCTCGTATTTGATAATACCTACAATAAAGATGAAACCAAAGAAATTTGGATTTACGGCTTAGATGATGATGACAAATTTACCATTACCGGTGAAGGCGATAATTACATCAAATTAAAAATTTTAGGAGGCGAAAATAATGATGTTTATGATTTTCAAAATACAAAAAAAGCAAAAGTTTACGAGTATAAAAGTAAAAACAACACGTTTGAACAAGATAATATTAAAAAGTGGTTAACTGATTCTTATAGCATTAATAAATATGATCCTGCAAAGAAAAAATACAATTATAACTTGTTGTTACCAAGTATTGCGTTTGATCCTGATGCAGGCTTACAACTTGGTGTAAAAGATATCTTTACAACTTATGGATTAAGCAGAAACCCATTTACAACGCAACATACCGTAGAAGCAAAATATCACTCTGCTACTAATGGTGTTTCTTTTAGCTATAATGGAGAATTTGCAAACGTTTTTTATAATTGGAATTTTGGAGTTGAAGCAATGTTCAAAACACCAACTTATGCCATAAACTATTTTGGTAGTGGAAATGAAACTACTTATGATGAAGATGCTGTTGACAAAGATTATAACCGTGTAGGTTTAAAACAAATAAGATTAGCGCCTTCTTTAATTTGGCGTCACGAACAGGGCTATAATTTTTATGTAAAACCAATGGTAGAATCATTTGAAGCGGAATTTACTGAAGGCGAGACAACCGACCAGTTTTTTTCTGAAGACGATGATTTATTTACTAATCAATATTATGCAGGTGGAGAAGTCGGCTTTAATTATTCAAATAAATCTAACAAACTTGCCTACATAAGACGAGGTATGATGTTTGGTTTAACTACCGGATATAAGACAAATATTGATGATAATAATAATGAATTTATCTATCTAGAGCCTACAATTTCATTAGACTATCCGCTTCATGAAAGTGGTATAGTGGTTTTAGCTACTAAAGTTTCAGGAAAGACTATTATAGGAGATAATTATGAGTTTTATCATGGCGCAATGCTAGGTGGAAATAATAGTTTGAGAGGTTTTAGAAATGAACGTTTTAACGGGAAATCTTCCTTCTATCAAAGTACTGATTTACGTGTTGGAATTACTCAGTTTAGAACAAATTACGTTCCGATAAGATTAGGGGTAACTGCCGGTTTTGATTATGGACGTGTATGGACCGAAAATGATAATTCAAATAAATGGCATAACAACTATGGTGGATCTATTTGGGTTAACGGTTTTCAAGCTTTAACAGGGAATCTTGGACTCTACCACAGTGATGAAGGATATCGTTTGATGTTTAGTGTTGGATTCCTCTTCTAGGCTATAAATAAAAACTAAAAAAGCCATTATTTTAATTTAGAAATAATGGCTTTTTTTTGAAAATAAAATCAAAAAAATTATTGATTAAAAATTTTCTTTATTTTTTCTTCAGATAAAGGTTTTGTTTTATACCCAACAACTTGTTCAAAATCTTTTGCTCGTTCTCTATCTAAAGGACTATCACTAGAAGTTACAATTATAACTTTTGACTTTAAATTATTTTTTTTCATTTCCTCTAAAAACTCCCAACCATTAATTTGAGGCATATTTAAATCTAATAAAATATGGCTTGGTTGCAGCTGACTAATTTTTCTTAGGGCCTTTAAAGGATTTATAAAATCAAAAATTTCACCTTTAATTTTACTATTTTCTATCAGCTTTTTATTAATAAAATTGGTAATCTTTTGGTCATCAACTAAAAAAATAGTCGGTATTTTTTTTAAACTATTCGTCATTTTCTTTTGAGAGAAGCTTAATATCTTCTGCATTTTTTTTAACCAAGTCTTTAAATATTATATCAAGATCTGTGGCACTTTCTTTTAAATATGGCAAAATATCTACTATAAACTCATCTTTACTAACTCCTTCAGAAAGGTCTAATAAACCCAAAATTCTACTTAAAGGTTCTTGTAAGTTATGAGAAATAGATTGTAGAATACTAACAAGTTGTTTATTCTTATCAAGAATATTTTTAGTTCTTATTTTTATAATTGCTTTTTGTGTATCTACAATAGATTCAATTTGTTTATTCTTAACATCAATCTCTTGAATAGCATTTTTAAACTCTTCATTCTTTTCTTCTAATTCACTTTTCAGTCTAATTTGTCTTGTTTTACTTACAAAGGCATCTGTTAAAAGCCGAAGAATCTCTACATCATCCATTCCGAATTTCCGATTTTCATCAGAAATAATACTAACACAAGCCTTAGTTGAACCATAATCAAAATAAGAGGCATAAATTTTTGCCTCTTCTAAAACTGGTAAATCAAAATTTGTTAAAGTACTAATATCATTTTCTCTAAGTTCTTCATAAATAGGAACTTTTCGTTCAAAAAGTCGTTTTTCAAAAATATTTAATCCTAGCTTTTCATAATAAAAATCAGCTTTATTGATACTAAACGAAAAACAAAGCTGATGATTTCTAGTAATACTTTTTATGCTGATGGAATGGTAATTAAAAAAATATTTGAGGTTAGTAAGCGTAAGCTTACTGACTTCTTCTAAGGTTTCTGCCTTGCTTAGTTTACTTGAAAACTTTGAAAAAGCTTCGTAAGTTATTCTATATTTTGATTGATTAAAATTCACATTTATGCTTGAGCTTCCATAAGCTCATTGTCTATTTTTATACCTGAAATATCTGCAATAGTATTTAACATATTTACCAAATCTGCTTGAGCCATAAGTTCTTGAATTTCTGATGTAGAAAAACCAACACTTTTTAATTTATCAAAGTCTTGATCTGTAATTTCTGCATGTTTTAAAGCAGCTTTCGTAATAACATTAATTGCGGTTTTGTAACTCTCTGGAATTAGTGGCGAATCTAAATTTTCTGTCAATTTAAAATTAATGTTTTCATCAATCATTTCGGTCATACTATTCGCGAATATTCCATGGGCTTGTGTGCAATAATTACAATTACGTTCTTTAGAAACATTAAAGATGATAAGCTGTTTTAATACATTGGGCACATCTCCTAGTAATAAAGTTGATTTCAGCTTAGCCCAATTTCCTCTTAACAAAATAGGGTTGCTGCCTTGGCATTTAAACCAATTTAAAACAAAAGGAATTTGCATAGTTTGCATTGTATCATCATAAATTTCTTTAACTTCTTTACTTGCATCTTCATAAGAAATTACTTGAAATCGTGTTGGGGTATTATTCATAAATGAGGTAAATTTTAATATAATATTCAGTAAAAATATAACTACAATCCCACTAATTAACGTAATTAATAGTACTTTAACAGTAAATTATTTATAGATTTTTGAAACGTTAAAAAAAAACGTTGCTTGTCTTTTTTAAATAACTTTTATCTATAAATTGATTATTTATTTGTTGAACTATAATTTTAATTAGTACGGAAATTATGGGCAGTTGGTTTTCTAAAAAGTTTAAAAGTTAGAAACCAAGACATAAAAAAACCCTTTGAAAAATTCAAAGGGTTTACACTTTAAAAGTGATCGCACCAGGATTCGAACCTGGGACCGCCTGCTTAGAAGGCAGGTGCTCTATCCAGCTGAGCTATGCGACCTAAAGCTTAAAAGCGGTGCAAATATATTAATACTTCTTAATATTACAAGCCTAAAAACAGTAAAAATTTACAGTTAATTTTAACTCATTAAAAACCAACTAAAAACAATCCTTTATTTTTAGAAAAATTAATATTTATTGATATAAACTGTCTTTCGATTTACAAACTCTTTTATACCATGGTCTGAAAGTTCTCGACCATAACCTGATTCTTTTGTTCCGCCAAAAGGTAATCTTGGATCGCTTTTTACCAATTCGTTAATAAAAACTGCACCATCTTCAAATTGTGGAATCATCGCTTTTGCACGTTCAAAATCTTCTGTAAATACAGAAACTCCTAATCCGAATTTAGATTTATTTACCAAATCTATTGCTTCCATATCAGTTTCAAAAGAGGTAACTGAAATTAATGGCCCGAAAGTTTCTTCCTTAAAAATGCGCATTTTTTTATTGACGTTTATTACCACAGTAGGCTCAAAATAAGCCTTTCTACGTTTACCGCCTAAAACAACTTTTGCTCCTTTTTCTTTAGAATCTAATAATTGCTCTTCTAATTCTTTGGCTAAATCTTCTCTAGCCATCACACCAATATAGGTTTCCTCATCAAGCGGGTCTCCACTTTTAAGTTCTCTAACTTGAGTAATAAATTCTTCAATAAATTGATTATAGATTCCCTCTTTAACAAGCAAACGCTTTCCTGCAATACAACTTTGTCCTGTATTTTGAAATCTTGCTTGTACGCAAGTTTTTACAGTTTCTTCAATATTAGCATCTTCAAAAACAACTAATGCATTGCTTCCGCCAAGTTCTAAAACAGATTTCTTTATAATTTCTCCAGCTACCGAAGCCACTGCTCCACCAGCTGGTTTACTTCCGGTTAACGTAACCGCTTTTACGCGTTCGTCTCTTAAAACAAACTCTACTTTTTTACTGCTAATTGTTAAGTTTTGAAAGCAACCTTCGGGAAAACCAGCATTTAGGACTGCTTTCTCTATATTTTCTGCACAACGCATTACATTACTTGCGTGTTTTAAAACACCTACATTACCAGCCATTAAAGCGGGTGCCAAGAAGCGAAATACTTGCCAATACGGATAGTTCCAAGGCATTACTGCAAAAACAACTCCTAGAGGTTCGTAACTAACAAAAGATTCTTCTGCATCAGTTTCAATGATATCTTTTTCTAGTTGCTTTTCTGCATTTTCTGCATAATACGTGCAAACCCAAGCACATTTTTCTATTTCAGCGATAGATTGGGTAATGGGTTTTCCCATTTCTAAACTAATAGATTTTGCGTATACTTCTTTGTTCTCTTTTAATTCATCAGCTAAATTTTGCATTAGTTCTGCTCTTCTTGTAAAAGAAGTTTCTTTCCAAGTTTGAAAAGTTTTATCGGCAGTTTTCAGCTTTTTATTGATTTTAGATTTAGAGAGCTCTTTAAATTTTTCAAGTTTCTCTCCTGTATATGGGTTTATAGAGGTTAGCATAATTGTTATTTTAACTTTTAAAGATAATAAATTATAAAATTGTGAATTTATGATTAAGGTAATTTTAACGCCTATAGCTGTTAACAAAATAGTTTACAAGTCTTTTTTCTAACTAAAAAAACCGATTAAATATTTACTAATTTTAATGAAAATCGTATAATTATGAACAAGCGAGATTCTTATTTGTTAGCACTAAGACCTGAAATCCCTTCAGCTAAAGTAACTGAGAACATGAGTTCTGATGAGCAATTTCAGAATGCTACCCTTAGACCTGTAATAAAATTGCAAGATGAACTGCTATTGGCTGGCTTTAAAAATTATATTCAAAAACATAAAAATGTTTTTTATGAATTATCTTTAGAGCGAAGACTAGCTTATATAGATAATGCTATTCATAAAGATACTAAATTCAGAAATAGTTTAAAGGGGATGGTAATTGGGCAATTTACTATTGAGGAATATGAAAAATATATCCAGAATTCTTCTGCTTTAAATAAACGGATGATGAATTTAGTAACGCAACGTTTACAAGATAATGTTCAACTTTTAGAAAAGGCAATTGCTTGCTAAAGGTTTCTAAAAATTATGGGGAAGAAAAAACGAAACCGCAAAAAAGAGCGCGTAAAATACAGCTCTCTACATCAAGTACCAGGGCAGGTTACTTATGTTGGTAATAAAACTTCAGAAGCTCCATCGATAGAAATTATAAATTATACTAAAGATCAGGTAGAGAAGTCGCAAAGCCAAACTATTGAAGATGCTTTTAATTATAAAAATGAAAATAGCATTACGTGGATAAATATTAATGGCTTAAACCACACAAAAGAAATTGAAAAACTTGGGAAACATTATAATTTACACCCTTTAATTTTAGAAGATATTGTAAATACCCAACAACGCCCAAAAATAGATGATTATGATGATTACCTTTTTGTGGTATTAAAAATGCTTTATTATGATGAACAAAAAGAGTTTGTAAATGAACATTTAAGTATTGCTGTTGGTAAAAATTATATTCTAACATTTCAAGAAGCTGACGGCGATGTATTTGACGGACTTCGAGAACGCATAGAGAATGCAAAAGGAAGAATTAGAAATTCCGGTTCAGACTATTTAATGTATGCGCTAATTGATGCGGTAATTGATAATTATTTTGTGATTCTTGAAACTATGGGAGAAAAGATTGAACTCCTGGAAGATAATCTTTTCTTAGAAAGTCCGGAAGAAGGAATTACACAAGAGATTCAAGATTTAAAGCGAGAAATCTTAAAAATTAGACGCTCAATTTATCCCTTACGAGAGGTAATTAGTAGATTAGAAAAAAGTGATCATCCCTTAATCGAAGAAAAAACTAATAATTTTTTACGTGATTTATACGATCACATTGTTCAAATTTCTGAAAATATTGAAATTTACCGTGAAATGACTTGGGGACTAATGGATATGTACATGACAACCATAAGCAATAAAATGAACGAAGTCATGAAAGTGCTTACCATTATGGCAAGTATTTTTATACCGCTAACTTTTATGGCGGGTATTTACGGGATGAATTTTGAACACATGCCCGAGTTACAATTTGAGCACGGTTACCTTTATTTTTGGGTTATTTTGATTCTAGTTTTTCTAGGAATGCTTTGGTATTTTAAACGAAAAAAATGGTTATAGAATTTTTAAAAAAATCCTGGATTATTTCAGGATTTTTTTTGCTTGTTTTTTATATTTTTTCAAAGGTTAAATAATCCGTTCCCCCATTACCTCCACTAACATCAATTAGTTCAATTTTAGTAGAAGATTGATTTACAATATCCCAATCGTCGTTAAGATCTTCAAAATCATTGTCATCATCAACAGGGAAAAATATATTAAAATCTATATCATCGTCATCGCTTGAACTATCATCATTACTATCATCGTCATCTGTAACACTCCAAGTTCCTGTTAATGTAGTTGAGTTATTTGTAGCTATTAATTCACCATTGTCAGCAAAGGTAAATGTGTAACCATTAAAATCGTTTGTTTCATCTTGGTTAGAATCAATAAAACTTGTAATCAGCCAATTTCCGTCCTGAACATTGTTGGTTATTTCGGCAACTAACGCTGCATTATTATCATTATTAGATGAATCATCATCATCAGAACAAGCAACAAAAATACTGGCTAAAAATAGTATGCCTAAAAGTGGTTTTACATTAATTTTCATAGATTAAGTTTTTAAAATTTCTTTAGTTAAATATACAAATTTTTGATTAACTCTTTTTTCTTTTTCTATTATCAATGTATATAAAAATTGCATAAATAAGAATTCCGCCACCACCAATCCAATATAAACCATTTTTTAAAGTTGAAATATTTTCAGCAAATAGTGCAATTGCTGTAGCTAAAGGAATAATACCCAGCATTGTTGCGCTAATAAACCGAAGGTATTTCATTTTTAAGCCGCCGGCAATTACGCTAATTGCATCGTTAGATAAAAAAGGCGAAATCCTAAAAATAACAATACTCCAAAAACCGTAATTACCAATCCAATATTCTAATTTATCTAAGGTTTTTTGTTTCATATAGTTATGAATTGTGTTATCGCCAATTTGCCGGCCAATAACAAAACCAATACTGGAAGCTAAAAAAACGCCGGTGGAAGAAATTAAGATTGAAGGAATAGTTCCGTAAACCAAAGCCGCAACAATCATAGGCAACCAAGATGGAAAAACAACTAAAAACATTTGCAGAATAATTAATAAAATAATAATTACTGCACCCCAAATGCCAAAACGTTCTACTTGATTAGAAATCTTTTCTTGATCGCCACTCCACATTACTTGCCAAAAATCTTGTACTGAAGTTTGAAAACTATCTGAAATAAAATACGCAGCAACAAAACCAATTACCAATAAACCGGTTAATAAAAATGAACTATATTTTATAAGCTTATTTTTTTGCAATGAATATGAATTTATAAATTTTCTAAACTAACACTATTTAACAATAAACCAGACGATTGAGCAATATGTTCTAATTTTATTTTATTATTTGCATCTAAGGTTTTTTTAATAAACTCTAAATCTATTTTTCCATTTCCTAAATCAAATAAAGCGCCCATCATTAATCTAATCTGGTGGCGCTTAAACCCTGCTCCTTTTACAACCAAAACATAGCTCTTTTCTGGGAAGAAATTAGCCGTATAAATAGAGTTTTCTTTTAATTCGCAATGTGCAATTGTAGCTTCTGTTATTGTATTTTCTGAAGGTTTAAAAGTATATGACCAAAAATCATGTGATCCTTCAAATAATTTAGCGCCTTTTTTCATTAATTCTATATCCAATTGACTTTTATGAAAAACCATAAATGGCGCACAAAATGGATGAAATTTTTCTCCAAAGGCAAAAAAATATAAATATTCTTTGGTTTTTGGATGCTGAATAATATTGAAACTTTTATCGGTTTCCGAAACTTCTAAGGCACGGATATCTGGTGGTAGATTATTATTAAATTCGGGTAAAAATTCATCTAAATTTAACGGAACTTCATCTACAAATAACTCCACATAAGTTTGATTAACCGAAACTTTTGCATCGGTTCTTCCTGCAGCTATAAGCTTAAAATTTTTTCGTTGTAAAACGTACGCTAACGTTCGTTCTACCATCCGCTCTACCGTAATTACGTCGGGCTGTTTTTGCCAACCATGAAAACGAAAACCTAAAAATTGTAATTTAACTAAGTAAAAAAAACGTTTGCGCTGCATGTAAACTTATTCTAATGTTGAAACGCCATTTAAATCAGTAGTTAATACACTACTCATATAGTCAAAAAAAGGTTTAATCGCTTTAAAATGAGCATCAATTTTATCAATAAAGTTAACAGATAAAACTTCTTTATCACTGAATTTTTTAGTAAACGTGTATTGTTTAAAATTAAGCAAATCTATATGCGGATGATCCTTATCAAATCCTTTAGGTGCTTTTTTTAACTGCTCCCCTTCTAGCCTACCCCAAAATTTATGCAATTCTTTTTCTTGGATGATTTCTCGAAATTCTTCTCCATCAAGTTCAATTTCTTTTCGAATTCGGAATAAATCTTCTTTTTCTGGTTTCCAAAACCCAACGGCTAAAAAACTTTCATTTTCCGGTGCAATATGCAAATAATAACCACCACGCAAAGCCGGCTTTCTTCGTGTAAAACTTGCAGCCATATGACTTTTATAAGGCGTTTTATTCTTCGAAAAGCGAACATCACGATAAATTCTAAATGCTTTTATTTTTTCTATGTCATCGTGTTGTTTTAACCGATTTCCTACTTCCTCATAAAATCCTTTTAGTTTTTTTTCTAAGGCTTTAAATTCTGATTTATGCTCTTCAAACCAATCACGATTATTATTTTGTTTAAGCTCTTTTAGAAATTCTAAAACTTCTGGAGAAACTTGTTGTTGCATGATTTTTAGAATTAATTATTCCCTAAAATTATAGGCATTCCTTCATCTCCACTTCCAATCACGATTACTTTAGAATTGTTAGATTTTGATAATTCTATCGTGGCTTGAATTCCTTTTTCTTTTAAAACTTTATCGGTTAATGATTCACTTAAAATTTTATTTGCAACCGCTTTACCTTCGGCGTCAATTTTTTGACGTTGTGCCTCTTTAGTTGCTTTTGTTAGCCTAAATTCATATTCTAAAGATTCCTGTTCTTGGCGTAATTTTCGTTCAATTGCTTCTTTAATTGTTGGAGGAAGCGTAACATCTCTCACCAAAATTTCGTTTAATTGAATATATTGGTCGCCAACAATTTTTTGAGTTTCGGTAAAAATTTCCTGCTGAATTGCATCTCGCTTACTGCTGTACAATTGTTCTGGGGTATATCTACCTACAACGCTTCTTGCTGCAGAACGAATTGCGGGAAGCAAAACTCTGTTGATGTAATCTTCACCTTTTTCTTGGTGTAATTTTCCTAAATCATTAAAATCTGGCTGAAACCATGCCGAAGCATCAATTTTAATTTCCAAACCGTTAGAAGAAAGTACTTTCATTTTTTCAAACAATTCTTGCTGTCTTACTTCGTAAACAAAAACTTCATTCCAAGGCGCTACAAAATGAAATCCTTCTCCCAATGGCGGTTTGTCGGTTACTACACCATCATCAAAAGTTCTATATAAAACGCCTGCTTCACCAGAACCTATTGTAATTGTTGATTTAAAAATAATAACAATCACTACAATAGCTACAAAAACTAGTGGTAGTGCAATCTTTGGTAATTTTTCCATATCTATTTCTTATTTAATTAAATTAATCCGTTGTATTTTCTTAAAAACCATTCTATTGTTAAACTTGCTACAATAATTACCAATAAATAATACCAATCTATTAAAGGTGATTTTTGTAAAGTACTTTTTTGAACAGGTTTATAATTTTTATTACTGAGTAAATAATTGATCAGCTCGTCTTTTTGATCTAGGTAAAAAACTTGATCAGTAGCAATTTTAGTTAACTTTTCTATATCTGCATTTAAAAACTGTTTTTCTACATCAAAATCTATAATAGTAAAAGTTCCACTTTTTTGAATATTTTCTTCAGCAACATTCACAGTAAATTTATAATCACCGGAATTTAAATTGCTTAAATCTACTTCATATAAATTATCTTTCAACAAAAATGGAAATATTTGTTTTGCAGATGTTTCTTTATTTTCTACATGAATACTAATTTTTGCACGCGGATCAAATTCATAATTTGCATCGACATATTGCGCCTGAAAACGAATTGGTTCTCCCGATTTATAAAAGGAGTCAAAACTTAAACTTAATCGTTCTCTGCGCTTATTTGAGGCTAAATACTGTATTAACTTTCCAAAAAACTCATCAAAACGATTAAAATCTCCTTCGTTTCTAAAAGATTTTGCACGCCATTGCCAAGTGTTTTCTCCAAAAATAAAACCGTGCCGTTGATTATTCTTTTGAAGTGTAGTCCACAAAGGCGTTTCTGTTATAAAACCATCTACCGACTGAAATAATAAGGCTTGATTTTCTGTTTTAAATTGAATGTTCCCAAATTGATCACTCAATGGCGGAAAATCTTCAAAACCAATATTACTGAATTGAAAAGAACTATAATTAGTATTATATTCAGCTAAGTAATTTTCTTCCTGACCATTTATTTCTTTAGTAAAAAATTCTTGTTCTTGATTTAAAAATGCATAGTCGGTTTTAGTTCCCGTTACCGTAAGCGTATTTAAACCCAGTTTTTTTATTTGCTGATAAACTGATGAAAATTGTGAGTTTGGTTGATATATGACAACTAATTGATATTTACCAAAATCTATTTCATCTTCCAAAAACTTTATAGTTGCATCGCGCTGCTGGTTATGCTCTATCGCTTTTTTAAACATCCCTAAATCCGGATGCGAAATAGCTGAAAGTAAAAGTACATTGGTCTTTTGGTCAATTACTTCTATGGCAAAATTTTTAGAATTATTTGCCGTGTTTTTTTCTGAAGTCAGCTCTTCAATAAGAATTTGATAGGTTTTTACGCCTGTACTTTTAGCAGGTAAAATCGCATTAAGTCGATGTGATTTTTTATTCGCAGAAAATTTGAGTGTTTCAGAAAAAACAGTTGTATTATTTTGTTGAATTTTTACTTCTTTCGCTACAGAAGCACTTCCTTCATAATTTACAAAAATTTCAACCGGAAATTTATTATTTAAAAATGCAAACCGGTTTACGTTTACCTGACTAATTTTAATATCTGTATAAGTTGTCGTATCTCCTGCAATTACAGGAATTACCGATTGTTGGTATTCTTTTGCAGAATAAACGAAGTCTTGCCCAAAGGTTTGGTTACCGTCGCTTATAAAAATTGTGGCCGCATTTTTTTGTGAATATAAATTCTGAAAAGTTTTAAATGCTTGATCTAAATTACTTTGATTTTCATTGAACTGGAGACTATCCGTAGATTTCACTTGTTGACCAAATGAAAAAAGTTGCACCGAAAAATTTTCGCTTATTTCTTGATTGCTTTTTAAATCAGTTACAAACTTTTTTATGTCATTAGTTTCTGCTAATTCTGCAATAGAGCTAGAATTGTCTGCTGCAATAACTAAAGTGGGTTTTTCTACCGTAAAATTAGTTTGTGTTATTTCAGGATTTATCAGTAATAAAAAAACAGCAAAATAGGTTATAAAACGTAAAACACTGAACAATAGCCAGTGTTTTACGCGTTTATTTTTTTGTCTTTTGTAGTACTGAACCAATGATAATCCTAAGGCTAGAATTATGGCTACACCAATAAAGAGAATGGTTTGTACTGACATTAACTAATTTGAATTTATTATTTTAGGTAAGCATTCCGCCGTCTACGTTTAACACTTGACCGGTAATGTAATTGCTTAAATCACTTCCTAAAAACACACAAGCGTTAGCAATGTCTTCTGGAGTTCCTCCTCTTTTTAAAGGAATTGCTTGTCGCCAACCATCTACGGTTTTTTCATCTAATTTTGCCGTCATTTCAGTTTCTATAAAACCTGGTGCAATTACGTTGGTTCTAATATTTCTAGAACCTAATTCTAATGCAATAGATTTAGAGAAACCAATCATTCCCGCTTTAGAAGCTGCATAATTTGCTTGTCCGGCATTTCCTTTTACACCAACCACAGAACTCATATTAATAATGCTTCCTTTGCGCTGTTTTAGCATAGTACGCTGTACAGCTTTAGTCATATTAAAAATAGATTTTAAGTTGATATCTATTACTTTATCAAAATCTTCTTCGCTCATACGCATCAACAAATTATCTTTTGTAATGCCGGCATTATTTACTAAAATATCTATGCTATCAAAATCTTTAGCAACATCTGTAATAAGTTGTTGTGCTTCTTCAAAATTGGCAGCGTTGCTTTTGTATCCTTTTGCTTTTATTCCTAAAGCAGAAAGTTCTTTTTCAAGTTCATTTGCAGCTTCAACAGAAGAGCTGTATGTAAACGCAACATTGGCACCTTGTTGTGCAAAAACAGTTGCTATACCCTTGCCTATACCTCTACTTGCTCCGGTAATAATTGCATTTTTTCCTTCAAGTAATTTCATAAGTTTATTTAAAATTAAGTATGCTTAGCCAAATATAACAATAAGCACGAATTAGGGCATAAAAAAACCTCCCGAAATATCAGGAGGTTTTAATTTTTATAAAAATGAATTTACATTTTTAATTCACTTTCTGGGGCAGATTTTTCATAATTGAATAAATAATCTACATCTAATTCTTTCACTTTTCCTAATTTAGAAAGTGCATTCATGTTCACGTCTTTCTTATTTCCAATTACTAGAATATTATATTCTTCTCCTTTTATATTATTATTGAAAAATTCTTTTAAATCAGCTAAAGTCATTTTTTCAATAGTATTATACATTTCTTGGCGATAATCGTGATCTAGACCTCTTTCTTTTAAACTTTCAAAATTCCAGAAAATAGAAGTTTTTGTAATCCTATCAGCAGCAATTTGTTTTAAAGTTGCTTCTTTAGCCGATTGAAATTGTTCTTCTGCTTCTGGCATATCAGTCATTAATTCCATCATCGCATCTACCGCCTGTGGCATTTTATTGGCTTGTGTACCAATGTAAGCCATTACATAATTTGGCTTATCTTTTTCACGCGCCATTTGGTAAGCTGAATAAGCCGAATAAGCTAAAGACTTAGATTCTCTAATTTCCTGAAAAACAATAGAAGAAAGTCCGCTACCAAAATAAGTGTTGAATAATTCTGTTGCCGCCATTTTTTCGGCATCAAAATTTTCACCTTTTGCTAAGAAGACCATTTCTGCTTGAACCATATCATAATCTACAAAGAAAACTTTTCCGCCGGTTTTTTGCTCTTCGTATTTTTTGGCTTCAGGATAATCCTTTAGATTTTCTGGCAATTTATGATTCGTTTCAATTGCTGAAACTGCATTTTCCAGATCTTTTCCGTAATAAAAAATACGTTGTTTATAATTTCGCATATCTTTTATTTTCTGAACTAATTCTTCAGGTTTCTTTTGCTTTAATTCTGCTACAGTATAAATATTTCTAAGTCTAGAATCTTCACCGTATTTACCATAATTCATTAAACCGTTAAAAAGAATATTTCCTTTTTGGGTTTTATTATCTTGACGACTTTTTAAAATTTGGTCAACATATTTATCATAAGTTTCTTGGTCTGCTTCAGCATTTTGCCATAGATCTTCTAACAAAGCTAATCCCTCACCTAAATTTTCTTTTAAGCCTGATAAACCAACATAAGTTTTATCGTTACCAGAGCTCACAAAATAATTGATTCCTAGCTTATAAAACTCTTGTTTTACTTCTTCTGGAGAAAGATTTTTTGTTCCCAAATAATCTAAATATCCTGCTGCCAGAGAAAGCTCTTTATCATTATCCTGACCCATATCAAAAATGATATACAAGTTGAATAAATCGTTATTCTTATTTTCAATGTAAGCTACCGGTAAGCCATTTTCTGTTTCTGTATTTTCAATAGCTTTTTCGTAATCTACATATTGAGGCTCTAAAGCTGGAGATTCTGTTTCGTTAAATTTCTTTAAGAAATCTGACTGTTTATCACGGTTTAATTTGACTGGAGTAATCCCCGGATTTTCAACTTTTGCAATATTAGGGTCTTCTCCTTTTCTTTTGTAAACCGCTACGTAATTATTGTTATAATGCTCATTAGCATAATTTACTAAATCTTCTTTTGTAATACTTTTTAAAGATTCAATAAAATCGATTCGTGATTGCCAATCTTGAAAATGTACAAAAGCATCCATATACGCATAAGCTGTAGAAGAAGCATTTTCATACTGACGAATTTCTGAAAGTTTTAAATCATTAATTACAGCATCGACTAACCAATCTTCAAAATCACCAGCTTTAATTTTATCGATTTCAGCTAACAATAGCTTTTTAACTTCATCTAAACTCTGATTGGCTTTTGGCATTCCGTACAAAATATGAAAACCATAATCGTTGTTGAAGTTTGTAAATGAAGAAGCACGCTGAACTTTTTGTTGCTGATTTAAATCTAAATCAATTAATCCTGCCTGAGAATTCGCTAAAATATAGTCAATTAAAGTAACTATTTTTTCATCTTTACTTCCAATTCCATCAGTTCTGTACGCTACATAAATAGATTCTGAGGTCGGACCAAAAACTTCTTTTTTTACTGGAGCGGTAATTGGCTGCTCTTCAGGAAAAGTAGGGTGTGTAATTTCCTTCTTTTCATAATCACCAAAAGCATCATTTACTTTTTTAATAGTTGAATCAAAATCGATATCTCCAACTAAAACCACCGCCATATTATTGGGTACATAATATTTATCGAAATAATTATGAATCGCTTCCATAGAAGGGTTTTTTAAATGCTCAGATTTCCCAATCGTGCTTTGCGTTCCATAAGGATGCGTTGGAAACAAACCTTCTAAAGTTGCTTGATATTGTTTACGGCCGTCGCTGTCTTGTCCACGATTAAATTCTTCATAAACTGCTTCTAATTCTGTATGAAATAAACGTAGAACCAAGTTGCTAAAACGCTCGCTTTCTACATCTAACCACTTATCTAATTCATTTGAAGGAATTTTGTTTACATAAACAGTTTGCTCATTAGAAGTAAATGCATTCGTTCCTTCGGCGCCTAATGAAGCTACCATCTTATCATATTCATTTGCAATAGAATATTCTGAAGCCTTTTGAGAAACGGAGTCAATTTGACGATAGAGATCTTCTTTTTCAGCGGTATCTGTGGCTGCTTTATGCATTTCATATAATTCTGAAATGCTATCGAGTAAAACCTGCTCTTTTTCCCAGTCCTGTGTTCCTATTTCACTGGTCCCTTTAAAAACCATGTGCTCTAAATAGTGTGCTAAACCAGTATTATCTGCAGGGTCATAAGTAGAACCTGCTCTAACCGCAACAAGCGTTTGTATTTTAGGTTCCTCTTCATTTTTACCAAGATAAACCTTTAAGCCGTTGTCTAAAGTGTAAAGGCGTAATCCGGTAGGATCTTCTTTAAAAGTTTCGTAAGAAAAACCGGCATCATCGGTATGCTGAAATTGATCTTTTTCTTCGGTTTGTTTTTCTTCTTTATCTCCGCAACTAACAAAAGCTATTGTTGCGAATAGAAGAAAAAAAGGTGCATAAAATTTTTTCATAAATTAAAATTAGTTAGTTAAAAATAAAAAAGTTCGTTAGAGATAAGACTCTAACGAACTTTAAACGTTACAAAAATTGAATTATTTTAACAGAAATAGTTTATCCTAAAACTTCTGCTACTTTCATTCCTATTTCAGCAGGAGAATCCACTACGTGAATTCCACTTTCTTTCATAATTTTTTTCTTGGCTTGAGCGGTATCTTCACTTCCACCAACAATTGCCCCGGCGTGACCCATTGTTCTTCCGGCTGGTGCAGTTTCTCCAGCAATAAAACCAACAACTGGTTTTTTAGAACCGCTTTCTTTATACCATTTTGCGGCGTCAGCTTCTAATTGACCACCTATTTCACCGATCATTACTACGCATTCAGTTTCTTCATCATTAATTAATAACTCAACTGCTTCTTTTGTAGTAGTTCCTATAATAGGATCTCCTCCAATTCCAATAGCGGTAGTAATTCCTAAACCTTGTTTTACAACTTGGTCTGCAGCTTCATAAGTTAATGTACCTGATTTAGATACAATTCCTACTTTTCCTTTTTTGAAAACAAAACCTGGCATAATTCCAACTTTTGCTTCCCCCGGTGTAATTACACCTGGACAGTTAGGACCAATTAATCTGCAATCTTTATCTTTAATGTATTCTGAAGCTTTAATCATATCAGCTACAGGAATACCTTCTGTAATGGTAATAATAACTTTAATTCCTGCATCAGCAGCTTCCATAATTGCATCTGCAGCAAAAGCTGGAGGAACAAAAATAATGGTAGTATCTGCATTTGCTTCTTTAACTGCATCTGCTACAGTATTAAAAACAGGCTTGTTTAAGTGGGTCTGACCTCCTTTTCCTGGAGTAACTCCACCAACAATATTAGTACCATACTCAATCATTTGTTCCGCGTGAAAAGTACCTTCACTACCGGTAAAACCTTGTACAATTATTTTTGAATTTTTATTTACTAAAACGCTCATAATTTTTTTCTTGTTTTATGCCTTGCAAATGTAAATGTTATAAATGAACTCTAAAAGTTTTTAATCTTTTTTTGGGATGAAGGAGAAAATATTTTCTGGATTATCATCTTCTGGTTGACTTATCATATAGCCCTTATAAAGCTTTTCATCTTTAATTTCCCAAATAGCAATAAAATGTGCTATAGAAATATCTTCATCAGGACTTTCGATAGTATTAACATTATAAGAAAACCGAATCGTTACTGAATCTCCCTCTTGTAATAAATGTGTAATATCACAATTTAACGACTCGAAAGATTTTCCCATTTCCGATGAAATTTTCTCGAAACTTTGAAAGTCTAATTTGTAAAAACCAGAGCTACTATTCCAAAAAATTTCCACCTCAGGATGAAAGTATTTTTTTAGTTCGTCTGAATTGGAATAAAAATCAGATTCATAAAAATTTTTAACCAGATTTTTTTTGTCCATACTCATATTATTTATTTTTTAATAATCGTGGAATTTGCCTAATAGAAGCCGCTTCTCTAAACCATTTTTTTGCTTCAGTAGCTGGAGTCCCAAAATACTTCTCTCCTTCTTTTAAAGATTTACTAACTCCAGATTGAGCAAAAATTTCTACATTTTTTCTTATTCTAACATCACTTCTAATTCCGACCTGTCCCCAAATAGTTACTTCATCTTCTATAATTACACAACCTGCGATTCCTGCTTGAGATGCAATTAAACATTTTTTTCCTAAAACAGTATCGTGACCAATATGCACTTGATTATCTAATTTAGAGCCTTCACCTATAAAAGTATCTCCGCTAACTCCTCTATCAATAGTACAAGAAGCACCAATATCTACATTTTTTTCTATTACCACTCGCCCACCCGATTTTAATTGATCAAAACCTGTTGATCTATTTTTGTAATAAAACGCAGGAGCACCAATAACTGTATTTGAGTGAATAATTACATTATCGCCTATTACAGAATGATCATAAATAGAAACATTTGCATGAATCACACAGTTATTTCCAATCGTTACATTATTCCCTACGAAAGCGGTAGGTTGTATAGTTGTATTTTCTCCAATTGAAGAAGAATCTGAAATTGATTGTGTGGCCTTCTGAAAAGGTTTAAAATAATCGGTCAATTTATTAAAATCACGGAAAGGATCATCTGAAATTAAAAGTGCTTTTCCTTTAGGACAATCGACTTTTTTATTGATCAAAATAATTGTTGCAGCAGATTTTAATGCCTTATCATAATATTTTGGATGATCTACAAAAACAATATCTCCAGCATTTACAACATGAATCTCATTCATCCCTAAAACAGGAAAAGCTGAATCACCAACAAATTCAGCATCTATAATAGTTGCTATTTGTTGAAGCGTATGTTGCTGAGGAAATTTCATGTTAGTTTCATTAATTTATTGAATATAATAAACCCGCACTAAACTTTGTTGCTGAACTTGTTAGATTTTGATTTGGATCTGCAGAAATATCAGCAACACCAATATTTACTTCTGTATCAACTAAAATTGACAATTTCTCGGTAACCCAAATTTCTAGTCCCAAACCAAACGCAGCACCATAATCAACCGTTTCATAAGAATCAGAAACATCTGTTTGTTTAATACTTGTTGTGTTCTCAGCAGATTGAAACAAACCAAAAAAACCACCTGCCTGAATATAAAACCTTACATCTTCCTTTGGATGACTTAAGTGAAACTTAGCCATTAAAGGAAAATCTATATATTGTAACGTTTCTTTTATTTCTGATTCTCGAATTGAACTATATTTAAAACCTTTTCTATCATAAAGAGCCTTCGCTAAAATAGACCAACGATCATCAAAATTATATTGACCGATAATTCCTACATTACCTACTCCTATTGAATGAGAACTTGTGCCTTCAAAATGAATATTTGATAAACCATAACCACCTTGAACCCCAACTTCAAAATTTTGAGAAATAACCGTATTGCTAGTTAAAATGAAGGCAAAAAAAATAAACTTTTTAATCATAAATTAATTATTCTTTTATACGTTCTTTATATGTTCCTTTTTCGGTTTCTATTTTTATTTTATCACCTTCATTTATAAAAAGAGGAACCATTACTTCTGCACCGGTTTCTACAGTTGCAGGTTTTGTAGCATTTGTAGCGGTATTTCCTTTTACACCAGGTTCTGTATGTGCTATTTCTAAAATAACACTTGGTGGCATTTCAACAGAAAGCGGCATATTATCTTCAGAATTAATAATTACTGTAACCACTTCTCCTTCTTTTAATAATCCGGGAGCGTCTAAAGCAGATTCTAACAATCTAATTTGTGTATAATCCTCAGTATTCATAAAATGATAAAACTCTCCATCTTGATATAAAAACTGAAATTTGTGTGTTTCTACACGTACATCATCAATTTTATGCCCTGCAGAAAAAGTATTTTCTATGACTTTTCCCGTAGTTACACTCTTTAATTTAGTTCTTACAAAAGCCGGTCCTTTACCTGGTTTAACGTGTAAGAATTCAATAATTTTAAAAATATCATGATTGTAACGTATGCATAATCCGTTTCTAATGTCACTTGTATTTGCCATAACTTTTAACTAATTTAATTTGAAAAATAACCCTTCATCACACCTCGTTGAGAATTTTTTATAAATTCTAAAATATCATCTCGCTCGGGTGTAGCTTCCATTTCGGCTTCAATGATAGTAACTGCTTGAGAATTATTATAATTTTTTTGATATAATATTCTATAAATATCTTGAATCTCTCTAATTTTCTCAGTACTGAATCCTCTTCGGCGCAAGCCAATAGAATTAATACCTACGTAGGAAAGTGGTTCTCTTGCTGCTTTAACAAATGGAGGTACATCTTTTCTAACCATAGAACCGCCAGTAATGAAGGCGTGATTACCTATGCTGCAAAACTGCTGAATAGCTACCATTCCTGCAAGAATAACATAGTCTCCTAACGTAATATGTCCTGCTAAGGTACTGTTATTAGAGAAAATACAATTATCACCTACAATACAGTCGTGAGCAATATGGCAATAAGCCATAATCCAACAGTTTTTGCCAATAACAGTTTTCATTCGGTCTGTGGTTCCTCTGTTAATTGTCACACATTCTCGAATAGTAGTATTATCTCCTATTTCTGTTATGGTTTCTTCGTCGTTGAATTTTTTATCCTGCGGAATTGCTGAAATTACAGCTCCAGGAAAGATATTTACATTTTTTCCTATCCGTGCTCCTTCCATTATGGTTACGTTAGAACCAATCCAAGATCCTTCTCCAATTACTACATTATTATGTATAGTTGTAAAAGGTTCTATTACTACATTTTTAGCAATTTTTGCACCTGGATGAACATAGGCTAAAGGTTGATTCATACTATTTAGGATTCTTTAGATTTTACAATTTGTGCCATTAATTCTGCCTCGGCGCACAATTTTCCATTAGCAAAAGCATAGCCTTGCATATGGCAAATTCCTCTTCGTATAGGAGAGATTAAATCACATTTAAATACAAGTGTGTCTCCAGGAACCACTTTTTGTTTAAATTTCACATTATCAATCTTCATAAAATAAGTGAGATAGTTTTCTGGATCTGGAACAGTACTTAAAATTAAAATACCTCCTGTTTGTGCCATTGCTTCAACAATTAAAACTCCCGGCATAACAGGAGCTCCAGGAAAATGACCTCTAAAAAATTCTTCATTCATGGTCACATTTTTACTTCCTATAACGTGACTCTCTGAAAGTTCAAAAATTTTATCGATAAGCAACATAGGTTGCCTATGCGGAAGCATTTTCATAATCTGATTCACATCCATTAAAGGAGTTTGATTCAGATCAACTTGTGGTACTTTATTACGTTTTTCTGCTTTGATATGTTTAGCCAGTTTTTTTGCAAATTCTGTATTCACAAAATGCCCCGGTTTATTAGCAATTATTCTTCCTTTTATACGTGTACCAATTAAAGCAAGATCTCCAATTACATCTAATAATTTATGTCTAGCAGCTTCATTTGGATAATGAAGTGTTAGGTTATCTAAAATTCCGTTTGGTTTTACAGAAATTTCATCTTTATCAAAAGCTACACGAAGTTTTTCCATCGTCTCTTTTGATAATTCCTTATCAACATAAACAATAGCATTATTTAGATCGCCACCTCTAATTAAGCCATGCTCTAATAATGTTTCTAACTCGTGTAAAAAACTAAAGGTTCTTGAATCTGCAATTTCATCTTTAAATTCAGACAAATCTTTGATAGATGCATTCTGTGTTCCTAAAACTTTGGTTCCAAAATCTACCATTGTCGTGACCTCGTAATTACAGGCCGGAACTACCATTATTTCGCTTCCAGTTTCTTCATCTACATACGAGATTATTTCTTTTACCTCGTATTCTTCACGATCTGCTTCTTGTTCTTGAATGCCCGCTTCTTCTAACGCTTCTACAAAAAATTTAGAAGAACCATCCATAATTGGTGGTTCACTGGCGTTCATTTCAATTAATAAATTATCAATTTGTAAACCTACACAAGCTGCTAAAACATGTTCTGAGGTTTGAATTGCAACGCCATTTTTTTCTAATCGGGTTCCACGTTGTGTATTAGTAACATATCCTGCTTCTGCAGAAATAACGGGTGTTCCCTCTAAATCAATTCTCTTAAAAGCGTAGCCATGATTTTCTTCAGCAGGTTTAAAAGTTAAGGTTACATCTTTTCCTGTATGAAGTCCAACTCCTGTTAAAGAAACTTCATTTTTAATTGTACGCTGTTTATTTGTATTATCAGCCATTCGTATTCAACTTTTTATCTAAGTTATTGAGCTTTTTTATTGATTTTGGTAAATTTTTAAAATGTACATAGGATTTATTGAAATCATTATAACCTAATGCTGGTGAACCTTGCAAAGCTTCATCATCTTTTACATTTCTTCCTATACCGGATTGAGCTTGGATTCGTACTCGGTTTCCTATAGAAATGTGACCGACAATTCCTACTTGGCCGCCAATAATACAGTTTTCTCCAATTTTTGTTGATCCTGCAATTCCTGTTTGAGCGGCAATTGCTGTGTGCTTTCCTATTTCAACATTATGAGCAATTTGAATTTGATTATCAAGTTTTACTCCTTTTCGAATTATGGTTGAGCCTAAAGTAGCTCTATCTATAGTTGTACCTGCACCAACATCAACAAAGTCTTCTATGATTACATTTCCTATTTGAGGGACTTTTTTATATTCTCCGTTTTCATCTGGCGTAAAACCAAATCCATCTGCTCCCACAATTGCTCCACCATGAATCACACAATAATTACCAATTATTGATTCGGAATAAATTTTAGCTCCTGCAAAAACAATTACATTATCGCCTATATTAACATTATCACCTATATAAACATTAGGGTAAATTTTTACATTATTTCCTAATTTTACATTATCTCCTAAATAAGAAAAAGCACCCAAATAAACATCTTCTCCATATTTTGCAGAATCTGATATATAATGTGGTTGCTCTATTCCGTTTTTATTTAGTTTTACTTGATTATAATATTCTAAAAGTTCTGTAAAAGCTTTATAAGAATCTTCAACTTTAATTAAAGTTGTAGAAATATCTTGGTCTGGATTAAAGTCTTTATTTACAATACAAGCTCCTGCTTTAGTATCGTATATATAAGAAGTATACTTTGGATTGGATAAAAAAGTAAGCGCCTCTGGAAAACCTTCTTCAATTTTGGCTAATTGAGAAACTTCTACATCAGGATTCCCTACAATTTCTCCATCGAGTATTTCGGCAATTTGTGCTACTGTAAATTTCATTCTGACAAAAATAGAAAAAATTGTTAATCTTTTGGTTTTGGATAGCAGATATAATATTTTATTACCGGTTCTGAAAGTGCTTCTAGGTTTAATTGGTCTGAAGCTTTTATAACATCTACTACTTTTCCGTTTTTATGTAAAATACTTATATTCTCTACATCACTACGGTAAGCAAGGTTAGAGACATCTCCTTTAAAAACAAAATATTCTGCTTCTTCTTTAGAAATTGAATACTTTTCTTGAAGTTTAAGAATATGAGTTTCTAACTTTTTTGGCTCAATTTTTTTCTTTCGTAGCTTCACTTTTAACAAATCCCGATTAATGATCATTTTACATAAATTTCGTAAAACAAAGTCATCACTACTAATCCATTCCTTCATTGCAGACACAATATCATAATCATCTAATTTGCTAAATGTTTCTAACACATCTGTATTAAAGCTTTTTATATCAATTTTATTTTTTAAAAAATAGCCTAATGCTTTACTGGCAGGAAGTGAAATATCTTGATCTACTAAATATTTTGCACGTTTTAAAACCCGAATTACTAGTTGTTCTGCTCCTAAACTTGTTTTATGTAAATAAACCTGCCAATACATTAATCGTCTAGCAACTAAGAATTTTTCTACTGAATAAATTCCTTTTTGCTCAACTACCAATTTGTCATTTTTTACATTAAGCATGGTAATTAAGCGTTCACTATTTATGTTTCCTTCGGCCACTCCTGTATAAAAACTATCACGTTTTAAATAATCTAAGCGATCGACGTCAAGTTGACTTGCAATAAGTTGTTTAAAAAATTTTCTAGGGTATTCACCCTTAAAAATCTGAATAGCTAGCGTTAAACTTTGGTTAAAGTCTGCATTCATTTTCTCCATAAATTGGAGTGAAATCCATTCATGATTCACCCCATTAACAATACTATGTTCCATTGCATGAGAAAAAGGACCATGCCCTATATCATGCAAAAGTATAGCTATTAAAAGTGCTTTTTCTTCCTCCTCAGAAATTACAACACCTTTAAATTTAAGTACTTCCAAGGCTTTTCGCATTAAATGCATACAACCTAAAGCGTGATGAAAACGGGTGTGTTGTGCACCAGGATAAACCAAATAGGACATGCCCATTTGAGAGATTCTGCGCAATCGTTGAAAATATTTATGTTCAATAATATCAAAAATCCTTTCGTTCGGAATGGTAATAAATCCGTAAATTGGATCGTTTAATATTTTAAGTTTGTTTCGTTGATTCAAATCTTTAATTTAATAATAAACGCAAATATACATATATGAATAATATCAAAGTACTTTGGGTAGATGATGAAATTGATTTACTTAAACCACATATACTTTTTTTAGAAAACAAAAATTACCAAGTAACAACTTGCCAAAGTGGTGTAGAAGCCATTGAAGAGGTTGAAAAACAAAATTTTGATATTGTTTTTTTAGATGAAAATATGCCGGGACTTACCGGTTTAGAAACTTTGGCAGAGATTAAAGAAAAACGCAATACGCTTCCCGTAGTAATGATTACAAAAAGTGAGGAAGAGTATATTATGGAAGAAGCTATTGGGTCTAAAATTGCCGATTATTTAATTAAGCCTGTAAATCCAAATCAAATTTTATTGAGCTTAAAAAAGAATCTAGATCATTCAAGATTAGTTTCAGAAAAAACCACCTCAAATTATCAGCAAGAGTTTAGGAAAATAGCTATGGATATGGGCTCAATTAATTCTTGGGAAGGTTGGGCAGAATTGTATCAAAAATTAATTTATTGGGAACTTCAATTAGAAAATATTGAAGACACCGGAATGTTTAGCATTTTAGAATCGCAGAAACAAGAAGCTAACAATGAGTTTTGTAAATTTATTGAAAAAAATTACACAAGCTGGTTTGAAAAAGATGCAGAAAGACCAAGCATGTCTCATACCCTTTTTAGAGAGCAGATTGTTCCAGAATTAAGCAAAGAACAACCTACTCTTCTAGTAGTTATAGATAACTTAAGATATGACCAATGGCGTGCTTTTGAGCCAATAGTTAATAATTACTATAAAAAAGAAAAAGAAACCTCATTTTCTAGTATTTTACCTACAGCAACACAATATGCAAGAAATGCAATCTTTTCTGGTTTGATGCCTGCAGATATGGAAAAATTGCATCCAAATTTATGGTTAAATGACACTGATGAAGGTGGAAAAAACATGCACGAAGAAGAATTTTTGCAGGCACAAATGAAACGCTTAGGCTTAGATTTAAAGACTTCTTATCATAAAATAACTAGTTTAAGAGGCGGAAAAAAATTGGTCGATAATTTTAAAACACAAAAAGAAAACGATTTAACAGTTGTTGTATACAATTTTGTAGATATGTTATCGCACTCAAAAACAGAAATGGAAGTTATTAAAGAGTTAGCTTCTACAGATAAATCTTACCGATCGTTAACAGAAAGCTGGTTTAAAAACTCTCCTTTAATTGAAATAATTCAGCAAGCACAACAACTTGGTTTTAAATTAATAATAACAACAGACCATGGCACCATAAATGCTAAAAATCCTTCAAAAGTAATTGGCGACAAAAACACTAGTTTAAACTTGCGTTACAAAACAGGTAAAAGTTTAACCTATGAAGAAAAAGATGTAGTTGCTGCAAAAAATCCAAAAGATTTCTACCTGCCTAGTATAAATATGAGCAGTTCGTTTATATTTGCAAAAGGAGATTTATTTTTTGCATATCCAAATAACTACAATCATTATGTAAGTTATTATAGAAACACTTATCAACACGGAGGCGTTTCTTTAGAAGAGATGATTATTCCTTTTTCTGTATTAGCGCCAAGATAAATGGATAACAAATTATGGAAATAAGCTATAAGCTGAATGAAATTTCAAGCATAGCACGCAAAGTAATAAAGGTGTCTTCTCATAAGACACTTTTATTTTATGGTGAAATGGGTGCTGGTAAAACAACATTAATTAAAGAAATAGTAAAACAATTAGGGTCAAAAGATAATGTAACTAGTCCTACATTTAGTTTAGTTAATGAATATACATCAACTAATGAAAAAATTTATCATTTTGACTTTTATAGGATAGAAGAAGAAAGTGAAGCATTAGATATTGGAATTGAAGAGTATTTCATCGATAAAAATTGGCTTTTTATCGAATGGCCAGAAAAAATACCAAATTTAATACCAGAAAAATTCACTAAATTAGAATTAAAAAAAGTAAATTTAACAACAAGAAAGGTTTTTATCCAATAAAAAGAAATGTTAAACGACAAAAAAAAGGATTTTTAAAAATTGCAAATAACTGACATACAGTAACTTAAACTTAAAAAACATTGCAAATATACGGCAAAGAAAGTTAACGGAGTTAACAAATTTCTTATTAGGTTTGTATCAACAATTAATCACAAAAACTGTTAGTTATGAACTTAAAAAATTTTACATTCGTTATTGCAATTGCTGGACTTTTATTAACTTCTTGTAGCCCACAAAGTATAGATGAACACACAACGGAAGACAACATCCAAGATGGAGAAACGACGAACACAACGACTTTCATCGACAAAGGGGAAATCATCGTCCCTACTAACGGGTAGTCTTATTGCGGTATTAATTGCTGCAACACCTTACATATTTTATTCTTATAAAAGTTTCCCAGAAACAGATACCTGGGAAACTTTTTTATTTACCTATAAAACAGGCTATTATTCTAAAATATACATAATGGCTTGGACGATATTAGGTAAAGTTATTCCTTTACTCCTTTTATCGATATGGTTTTTCACTTGTAAACATTGGTGGTATCACGTGATTTTGATTCCGATAGGAATGTATCTTTTTCAATTTATCAGTACAATTAATGATGATCTAAGATATTTTGATGTTTTAGAAATTTGGTATTTAATTCCTGTAATGGCAATCATAATTCCACTTGTATATTTAGTAAGAGCTAAGCTATTTTCTCAAATGCACGATAATAGCCTGGATCAATTTGAAGAAGAACTTCAAGCCAAAAAATCATTATTTACTCAAATAAAAGATTTATTTAGGTAATTTTTTGTATCTCATTTTAATTTTATCGTACTTGTAGTGTAATTCTTCAATTTATTTGATTCATGAGCAATCCAATTACACCATTTAGTCATGCAGAATTACTTCCGCAAGAAGAAAAACTTGAAATAGAAAAAAGAAAGGGAGAATTATTCATTGGACTTCCTAAAGAAACTTCGTATCAAGAAAAAAGGGTTTGCTTAACTCCCGATGCTGTTGCAGCCATTACGGCTCACGGCCATCGTGTTCTCATTGAAAGTAATGCGGGTAAAGATGCTAGTTTTTCAGATAATGACTATAGTGAAGCGGGTGCTGAAATAACAAATAATACTAATAAAGTTTTTGCTTGTCCGATAATTTTAAAAGTTGAGCCTCCTTCTGAAAAGGAATTAGAAATGATGAATCCGCAAACAATTCTCATTTCAGCTCTTCAATTAAAAACTCAATGTAAAAGTTATTTTCAAACTCTAGCAAAAAAAAGAATCACAGCCTTAGCTTTTGAGTTTATTAAAGATGATGATGGCACCTACCCTGCTGTTCGAGCACTGAGTGAAATCGCAGGTACAGCATCTGTTTTAATCGCATCAGAATTATTAGCAAGTCCACAAGGTAGTGGACTCATGTTTGGCAACATTAGTGGGGTTCCACCCTTAGAGGTTGTGGTTATTGGTGCAGGAACTGTTGGAGAATTTGCTGGTAGATCTGCTTTAGGTCTTGGCGCAAATATTAAGTTTTTTGACAATTCGCTTACTAAACTTCGGAATATTCAAAAAAACTTAGGAAGAGCTCTCTATACTTCTACTCTACAGCCTAAGACTTTACTGAAATCTCTTAAAAGAGCAGATGTTGTTATTGGCGCTGTAAGAGGAAAAGACAGATCGCCCATTATTGTAACAGAAAACATGGTTGAAGTTATGAAAAAAGGTGCGGTAATTATTGATGTAAGTATAGATATGGGCGGGTGTATAGAAACTACAGAAATTACAAGTCATGACAAACCCACTATAACAAAACATGGAATTGTTCACTATGGAGTTCCTAATATTCCTTCTAGATATCCCAGAACTTCCTCGCTATCAATAAGTAATATTTTTACGCCCTATATTTTACATATTGGTGAAGAAGGAGGTTTAGAAAATACATTGAGATTTGATCGTGGTTTACGAAATGGATTGTATTTTTACCACGGAGTTTTAACCAATAAATCTGTCGCAGATTGGTTTAATTTATCATATAGAGATATCAATCTATTAATTTTCTAAACATGAAATTAGCAAACCGATTATTTTACTATGGCATTGGCTTAGCCATTGGCATTGTGATTGTCATTTTCTTTTTGCAAGAAAAAAACACCACTTTTGATTACCTTCCTAATGCCCGTGTATTAAAGGATATTAGAACTAAAAAAATTGAAAAAAATACTTCCGTAAGTTTATTTTTTAATCAACATAAAATTGATTCTACACAACTCAAAGAACTTTTACAAGAAGGTGAAATTGATTTTGGAGAAAGTATTACCGATAAAGATAGTTGTAATGTTTATCTAATTAATTCTCAAAATGAACCCAAATATCAAGTCCACATAAAAAATTGTGATAGTGTTGCAACAATTACACATGCAAAATTCTTAACTGAATAAAAATATATTTTTTCAAGAGTTTTTTATCATTCTTTATTATTATTGCTATTAAAAGAGATTTAAATTTTAGCAAAATTAGTTATGAAAAGAGTAATTGTAGATTATAAAAAATTAACTCCGGAAATTTTAAGTTTACTCGTCAATAAATATCCCGACGGATATGATGACGACCATATCATTACTTTTAAAAATGCAAAAAATGAAACCATTGAAGCGGTTGAAGTTAAAACCGAAGAATGCATTTATCTTGTAAAAGTTAGTACACGTCTAGAAAATACTATGTTGCGCTTTGATGAAGATGATTATGAAGAGAGTGAATTATCTGAACCTATTGTAGACCTCCCGGAAAGAACCGAAAATGATGACGAAGAATAAGGCTTAAAGTTTTATCAGACATTAATTTCCTTTTCAGATAATTTATCACCTCTCAAAATATATGTGTACAACCACATTAACGTAAAACTTGGCACCACATCAGTTACTGGTAAAATTTCTTCTATAAATAAAATTATAGAGGCAATTTTACCACTTTTATCCGGATACATTTTTTGCATTTGATGCGCTGCAAATGGTGCCCAAATAATATCTAAAAAAGGACCAACTACAGGAATTACCATGCTTAACATTCCAATACCATCAAATAAGAGTCCTTTTAAAAAATGCTTTGTTTTGTGGTTTTTCATCAAATTACTTTATATTGTTTAAACAAAAAAGATGCCTAATTTTTAAAGTTTTATTAAGCACTTTTTTTCAACTTATCAGCAAAAAGCGATTGTATTTTTTTTAATTTAGGATCTATAATTATCTGGCAATACGGTTGTTCTGTATGATTGTTATAAAAGTTTTGATGTGCCTCTTCTGCTTCATAAAAGGGCGAGGCTTCGGTGATTTCGGTTACAATTTTTCCTTCAAATATTTCTTCATTTAATTGGTCTACGACAATTCGAGCTGTCTTTTTTTGTACTTCAGAATGATAAAAAATAGCACTTCTATATTGCGTACCCACATCATTTTGCTGTCGATTTAGCGTAGTAGGATCGTGTGTTGTAAAAAATACCAAAAGTAACTCATGATAACTAATTACCTTTTCATTATATTGAAGCTGTATACCTTCTGCATGACCCGTTCTGCCTTGTACTACTTCTCGGTATGGTGGGTTTTTTATTTTTCCACCCGTAAAACCCGAAATAACATTCTTTACACCTTCTAAGCGCTGAAAAACTGCTTCTGTACACCAAAAACATCCATTAGCAAATGTGGCTGTTTTCCAATTTTCTTCAATCATAAATTCAATTTTTAACTAATTTAAAAAGTTATAAGTTGCTTTACCAAAGTTTAACGTTTACTTAGGTCTTGAGTAGATTAAAATGCTTTTTCGTTTTTTAGATAGAATCGATAAAATTTCTAGTATATTTGAACTTTTAGCTATGATTCACGCAAAACATATTCATAAATATTACGACGATTTACACGTTTTAAATGATGTTTCTCTAAACATTAAAAAAAGTGAAATTGTTTCTATAGTTGGTGCCTCTGGTGCAGGAAAAACAACACTTTTACAAATATTAGGAACCTTAGATTTTCCTTCACAAAAGAACGGAAAACTAATTATTAATGAAGTTGATATTTACAATTTATCTAAAAAAGAATTAGCTAAATTTAGAAATAATCATATTGGTTTTATATTTCAATTTCATCAACTTTTACCAGAATTTACAGCCTTAGAAAATATTTGCATACCGGCGTATATAAATAAAACCTCTAAAGCTGAAGCTGAAAAAAGAGCCTTAGAATTGCTAGATTTTTTAGGGCTAAAGGATCGAAAAAATCATAAACCATCAGAATTAAGTGGTGGTGAACAACAACGTGTGGCTGTAGCTAGATCTTTAATAAATAACCCGGAAGTTATTTTAGCCGACGAACCTTCTGGAAATTTAGACTCTGAATCTGCCGAAAATTTACATCAACTATTTTTTAGGCTACGCGAAGAATTTGGTCAAACCTTTATAATTGTTACTCATAACAAAGAATTGGCAGATATGGCTGATAGAAAGTTAACAATGGTTGATGGTGCAATTGTAGATTAAAAATTATATGAATAAAGCGGAATTAAAGGAGTTTTTAGATCATAAAGTTGCTGAATATAATCAACCAAAATTTATAGAAACTGACCCAATTCAGATTCCGCATTTATTTCAACAAAAAGAAGATGTAGAAATATCAGGTTTTTTAACTGCTACAATTGCATGGGGAAATAGAAAAAGTATCTTAAGAAATGCTAAGAGAATGATGGAATTGATGGATAATTCTCCTCACGATTTTATCATTAACCATCAAGAAAAGGATTTAACGCGTTTTGAAGGTTTTGTACATCGTACTTTTAATGCAACTGATTTAGCATATTTTATAGCAGCATTAAAAAATGTTTACATAAATTATCAAGGCTTAGAAAAAATTTTTACCGATTATTCTTCCGATAAAAATACGCAAGAAGCAATTCATCAGTTTAAAAAGATCTTTTTTGAACTTCCACACTTACAAAGATCAACAAAGCATGTAAGCGATCCTTTGAAAAATTCTGCAGCAAAACGCATTAATATGTTCTTGCGTTGGATGGTTAGAAATGATTCTCAAAATATAGATTTTGGTTTATGGAAAAAAATCTCCCCTTCTGCCCTATCTTGCCCATTAGATGTACATAGCGGAAATGTAGCTCGAAAACTAAACTTGCTCCAACGAAAACAAAATGATGCAAAAGCAGTTGCAGAATTAGACAAAAATCTACGAAAATTAGATAAAACCGATCCGGTGAAATATGATTTTGCTTTATTTGGCTTAGGGGTTTTTGAGAAATTTTAATTCAGAATTTTTAACTAACATAAGTTAAAATTATCTTAAATTAATTATATTTGATGTATAAACTTTCTCAATAGAGAATTAACGGGTATAGAATGCAAAAACCACAAATACCGCTTAATGAAGAAAAGCGCATAGAAGCCCTGTATAAGCTAGATATTTTAAACACTCCACCAGAAAAAGAATATAATAGTTTAACACAATTAGCGGCTTACATTTGCAAAACACCAATTGCATTAATTACTTTGGTTGATAAAGAAAAGCAGTGGTTTAAAGCCAAATTTGGTACTGATCTTTGTGAATCTGATCGCGAGATTTCTTTTTGTGCTCATGCCATAAATAAACCTTCAGAAATAACCGAAATTCCCAATGCCAATTTAGACGAGCGTTTTATAGACAACCCATTATTAAAACATCCTGAAACACCGGTAATCTATTATTGTGGCGTACCATTAACAGATAAATTTGGTCACGCAATGGGTACACTTTGCGTTATAGATCACAAAGAAAATAAACTTTCTGATGACCAAAAAAATGCGTTAAAAACACTCGCTGAACAAATTGAAAAGCTTTTTGAAATTAGAGAGCAAAATTTATATCTAAAAAAAATTCAGCAAAGCTTAAAAGATCAAAATGAATTATTAAAAGATTTTGCCGGTGTAGTTTCTCACGATATGAAAATGCCATTGGCAAATATGATTATAACTACAGATGTTTTACGCAAACGTTACGCCAGTGAATTAGGTGAAGAAGGCGCAAAATATTTAAGCTATTTAAAAGAAAGCTCTTTTAAATTAAGTGATTATATTTCTAGTATTTTAACACATTACGAAACCGATAAACTTACCAGCGATCACAAAGAAGAGACATTTTACATTCATCATTTTTTAGAAGAAATAATAGATTTATTCAATATAGAAGAAGATTGCGAAATCAATTTTCCTGAAGAAGACCAAAAAATAACCTGTAATAAAATTGCCTTAGAACAAATTCTGCTTAACCTTATTGGCAATAGTTTAAAATATAATGACAAAGAAAAAATGATCATTAATTTTAGCTGTTCAGAAAATGAAGAATTCTATTATTTTACTATTTGTGATAACGGAATAGGAATTGAAGAGCATAAAATTGAAGATATTTTTTCGCTATTTTCTACCGTAGCTACAACAGATCGTCACGGCAATAAAGGAAATGGAATTGGTCTTTCTACTGTGAAAAAACTGGTGACTAATCTTGGCGGAGAAATTTCAGTAAACTCAGAATTAGGAAAAAATACACGCTTTACTTTTTCGGTTAAAAAAAATCTGAATAAAAAAACTGCTTAATTTAGTAGGTTTTTCAACAACTTTCCTTTTCATTTTCTATATTTGAAAAACCTAGAACAAAAGGAATGCAATTTAAACACCCCGAATTACTTTACGCCTTATTATTACTTATCATTCCCATTCTTGTTCATTTATTTCAGCTTAGAAAATTTAAAGAACAAGCCTTTACCAACGTCAAGTTTTTAAAGCGCGTAAAATTGCAAACCAGAAAAAGTTCTCAACTAAAAAAATGGTTAATTCTTTTATCGCGTTTATGTGCATTGGCAGCCATAATTTTAGCTTTTGCTCAACCTTTTTTACCAAGTACCACAAGTGCGTTGCAAGAAAAAGAGAATTTAATTTATCTTGACAATTCTTTTAGCATGCAACAAAAAAATACGCAAGGAGAATTGTTAAAGCAAAACGTGCAAGAATTATTAAAAAACCTTCCTAAAAACAAAGAGTTTACACTTTTTACGAATAATAAAACATATAAAAATACTACTTTAACTGCTATTAAAAATCAGCTTTTACAAATAGAATACAGCAAAGAAGAGTTGAGTTTTTCTGAAGTATATTTAAAAGCACAACAACATTTTTCTAAAAAAAGTAACACGCAAAAAAATCTAATTGCAGTATCTGATTTTCAGCAAAAAAACATAACTGATTTTCCTGAAATTGATTCAGATTACCAAGTAAATTTAATTCCTACTCAGGCTGAGGAGAACCTTAACATTAGTATTGACAGCGTTTATATTATTGAACAAAATTTAGATAAAATAGAATTAAGCGTGGTTCTAAAGGCAAATAAAAAAAATGAGCAAACTTTTCCGGTTTCGTTAATTAACACAGCTACAAAAAAATTACTTGCAAAAAGTAGCGTTGCATTTTCTGAAAATAAAGAAACAGAAGTAATTTTTAGTCTACCTCAAGAAGAATTTGTTGATGCAAAAATCACGGTTGAAGATGATAATCTATATTATGATAATACATTTTTCTTTAGCTTAGAGAAGCCAAAGAAGATAACGGTTGCCGCTATTGCCGAAGGTGATAATAACTTTATTAGTAAAATTTTTAAAGATCAACTTAAATTTAATCTTCAACTTTTTTCAGAAAAAAATATAGATTTCAGTAAAGTAGAAAATGCTGATTTTATTTTACTCAGCGGCTTAGAAAAAATACCAAACGGATTAGGGAATATTCTTTCTAAAACACAACAAAACGGGAGCGTAATTGCTATTGTTCCTTCAGAAAATGCAAATATATCAAGCTATAATAATGTACTAAAAAGCATTGGTTTCGGAAGTTTTTCTTCAGAAATTTCTAGTGATTTAAAAATTACAGGTATAAATTTTTCGCATCCCTTGTATAAAAACGTTTTCAATAAACGGGTAAATAATTTTGAATATCCAAGTGTAAAAAAATCGTTTCAATTACAAACTACCGGAAATTCTGTTTTAAATTATAGTAATTCTCAAGCATTTTTAGCCGAAAAAAATCACGTATATGTTTTTTCTGCTTCTTTAAATTCAGAAAACTCTAATTTCAAAAACTCGCCTTTAATTGCACCAACATTTTATAACATTGCGCAACAGAGTTTGCAATTGCCGCAACTTTATTTTTCGATGGGGCAAACCAATACTTTTGATGTTCCGGTAGAATTGGGTAATGATCAAGTTTTACACATTTCAAATAAAACACAAGATTTTATTCCGCGTCAGCAAAAATTTAATAGCAAGGTTCAAATAACTACAAACGAACTACCAGATAAAGCCGGACAATTTACGATTGTAAATAAAACAGATTCTATTCAGCAAATCAGTTTTAATTATAACAGAAATGAAAGCGATCTTAATTTTGCTGATTTATCGACCATAAAAAATATTGAGCTTAGTAATACCATTAGCACCTATTTTTCTGAAAGCAGAAGTGCCAATGAAATTAACCAACTTTGGAAATGGTTTGTTATTTTTGCACTACTCTTTTTAGCAATTGAAGTTTTGCTATTAAAATTTCTTAAATAAATTTCGGCATGAAAATTTGTATAAAATCGGCTACAGTTATTATTCCAAATCATCAATATCACAATAAAGTGGTTGATGTACTTATAGAAAATGGGAAGGTTGTAAAAATTGATTCAAAAATTTCTTCTGATGCAGATAAAATAATTGAGCACAAAAATTTACATCTTTCGCTGGGCTGGTTTGACAGTTGCGTAAGTTTTGGTGAGCCTGGTTTTGAAGAGCGCGAAACTTTAGCCAACGGCTTACAAACTGCTGCAAAAAGTGGTTTTACAGCAATTGGTTTAAACCCCAATACGGCCCCGGTTATAGATACCAATGCTTCAATTTCTTTCATTAAAAATTTCGATAAAAAATTTGGAGTAAATATTCATCCAATTGGTGCATTAACAAAAGGAAGCAAAGGAAAAGATCTTGCCGAACTTTATGATATGCAACAAGCCGGTGCCATAAGTTTTGGCGATTATAAGAAGCCAATTCAGAATCCTAATTTGTTAAAAATCGCATTGCAATACGCACAAGGATTTAATGGCTTAATACAATCATTTCCTCAAGAAAACGCTATTGCCAGAAATGGTTTAGTAAACGAAGGGGAACAAAGTACCTTATTAGGATTAAATGGGATTCCCGCGCTTGCTGAAGAATTACAAATTGCACGAGATTTATTTTTATTAGAATATACCGGCGGAAAATTACATATTCCGCAAATCTCCTCAGAAAAATCAATTCAATTAATAAAGGATGCAAAGAAAAAAGGACTTGATGTTACTTGCAGCGTTGCAATACACCAGTTATTCTTTTCTGAAGAAGTATTGAAAGATTTTGATACAAAATATAAAGTTTTACCACCGCTACGTACTAACAAAGACAAAAAAGCTTTGGTAAAAGCTGTAAAAAATGGCGATATAGATTTTGTTACCACAGATCATATGCCCATAGATATTGAACAGAAAAAAGTAGAATTTGAACACGCTGAGTTTGGAACAATAGGATTAGAATCTGCTTTTGGATCTTTACAAAAAATACTCGGTTTAGAAAAATCTGTAGAACTACTAAGCAAAGGAAGAACTAGATTTGGTTTAGACGAACCTGCTTTTGAAGAAGGAAAAAAAGCTAATCTTAGTTTCTTCATTCCGGAAGAAAAATATACATTCTCTAAAGCCGATATTTTTTCGACCTCAAAAAATAGTATCTTTTTAGAACATTCACTAAAAGGAAAAGTTTTAGGTAGTTTTGCAAATAACAAATTAACACTTGCTTGATAATGATGAATCAAGAAACAAATTATACAAAAGAAGGAAAATCTGTCGCTACAGTTGCTTATATCACTGCTGTTGGAGCAATTGTTGCTGTTTTTATGAATATGGATACTAAAAATAGTTTTGCAAGTTTTCATACTCGTCAAGCTATTGGTATTCATTTATTATTTTTTCTTCTAGCACCAATTGTTACCGGTTTTAATAGTTTAATTATATCGGTATCTTTTTGGATTTTCTTTTTCACGCTTTGGCTTTACGGCTTTTTAGGCGCCATGCAAGGCAAGAAAAATTTAGTACCTGTAATTGGTAAATATTTTCAAACTTGGTTTAATAAACTCGCATAATGGTTATAAAAGAACTTTCATTAACACATAAACTCAAACCTGCTAATTCTTCAGAAAAAGCACCGGTCATAATTTTATTACACGGTTACGGAAGTGATGAAAACGATTTATTTTCCTTTGCCTCAGAACTGCCAGATAAATACTTAGTTGTTTCAGCTAAAGCTCCAATGCAAATGATGCCTTACGGCAATGCATGGTACGAAATTAATTTTAATGCCAGCGGAGATAAATTTACAAATGATGAGCAAGCCGTTGCCTCTCGAGAGTTAATTGTAAAATTTATAGATGAAGTAATTGAAAGTTATTATGCTGATGAAAATGATGTAACTTTACTAGGCTTTAGTCAAGGTGCAATTTTAAGTTATGCTGTTGCCCTTTCTTATCCAGAAAAAATAAAACGCGTAATTGCACTAAGCGGATACATTCAAAAGTCTATTTATAAAGAAGGCTACCAAAATAATAATTTTGATGATTTAAAAATTTATGCTTCTCACGGTTCTCAAGATCAGGTAATTCCTGTAGAATGGGCGAGAAAAAATAAACCTTTTTTAGATGAATTAAACATTAAAAACACCTATAGCGAATTTCCTATAGGCCACGGAGTAAATCCTCAAAATTTTATGGAATTTAAAAATTGGTTGCTTAATAATTAGGGTAAATGAAAGCATCTTTAGTTTCAAAGAAAATTTTACCCTCCTCATCAATAAAATAACTGATTAGTGCTTCTCCCCAATATTCGCTATCGGTAAATTCTGCCAAAACCCATTTATGATTTAAAATTTTAATGCGGTTTACACGAAATTTCCCTGACATTCCACTATAAGGAATTAGCTCATTATCAGTATCTATTTTATTTTTTGAAATAATATCGCTCTCTACTTTTTTCTCTATATATGAAATTTCGTAACCTAGATCTTCAAAATATGCTCTAGCTTTATCATTATCAACTAGCGAAAAACCATCATTTGTAGATAAATCTAATGCTGTTTGTAAGGAATCGCGTTGAAAAGTTATTGTATCTACTTCAGCTTGTAGTGAGGTGATTTCTTCCTGCTGAACTTCAAAAGTTTTTTGAACATTTGCGTATTGAAAAATGATATAAAGCACCGCAAATAAAAAAAGGTACATAAAAATTTTACTCTTCATTATAAATTCAATTTTAAATTATCGTAAGCTAAATGAACATTCTCAGGAAGTTGCTCTTCTACTTCGTCATGAAAACCTAACAAATGGCTAATATGAGTTAAATAGGCTTTCTTAGGCTTGATTTTTTCTATAAATTCTAAGGCTTCTTCTAAGTTAAAATGTGAATGGTGCGGCTTAATTCGTAAAGCATTTACAACTAAAGTTTGTACTCCTTTCAATTTTTCAACTTCTTCAGCAGGAACAGTTTTCGCATCGGTGATGTAAGCAAAATTATCTATTCTAAAACCAAATACTTGTAACGCGTTATGCATTACGTTTATTGGCGTAACTGTTTTTCCGTGAAGATAAAAAGGCTCATCTGAAATTTCATTTACCGATAAATTTGGAGCTCCCGGATATTTATTTTCAATTTCAAAAACGTAATCAAAACGCTTTTTTAGCGCTTTAATAACCCGAGGATGGGCGTAAATTGAAATATCTCCTTGTCTAAAATAGAACGGTCTTACATCATCTAAACCAATAATATGATCGTTATGTTCATGCGTAAATAAAATTCCGTCTAACCTATCTACTTCATTAGCCAACATTTGCTGCCTGAAGTCTGGTCCACAATCTATTACAACTTTATAATTATCCCACTCTAAAAGTACAGAAACCCGTAAACGTTTATCCTTAGGATTTTTACTTAAACAAACGGGATGTGTACTTCCAATAATTGGAATTCCTTGTGATGTTCCTGTTCCTAAAAATGTAACTTTCACCTTTTAAATTTGTCACAAAAGTAGTTATATTTTTTTGTATAGCTAGCTAAATCATTACCTTTGATAGAAACAAGTTTGACGAATAAATTTCGATAAAATTATGCCAATAACCATTATGGGTGACAAGGAATTTGAAAATGTTCCTTCTATAAAAAGTAAAGCCCTTCGCATTAATTTGAATGAAAATATTTACGGTACTTTTTCAGAAATTGGTGCTGGGCAAGAAACGGTAAGAAATTTTTTTAGAGCCGGAGGCGCTTCAGGTACGATTGCTAAAACAATGAGTGCTTACGATAAAGACTTTAGTGATGCAATTTATGGGGTAGAATCTGACAAAAGATATGTTACCGAAGCTCGATTAAAAAAAATGCTATCGCACGAGATGCGTTTAATTGAAGAGCGTATTGATCGAAAAAAACACCCTAATAAATTATTTTTCAGTTACGCCAATACAGTAGCTACCATAGATTTTACGAAAAAATATAAAGGCCACGGTTGGGTTGGTATTCGTTATCAAGTTAAACCCGGTGAAGAATACAATGACATTATTCTGCACGTTCGTTTTCACGAAAATGACGCCCGACTACAGCAAAATACCTTAGGTATTTTGGGGGTTAACTTAATTTACGGAGCTTATTACAAATTTGATAACCCAAAAAATTTACTTCGTTATCTATATGATCATATCGATAAAGATCAAATAGAGATTGATACCATAAACTTTTCCGGTCCACAGTTTGAAGAAGTAGACAACCGGTTGATGAGCCTTCAATTGGTAAAAAACGGGATGACTGAAGCCGTAATGTTTGCACCAGATGGTAACAATGTTTTACCGGCAAAAGTTTTATACAAAAAAAATGTACTAGCCTTGCGTGGTAGTTTTAGACCCGTAACCAAGGTAAATATGGATATTTATAAAAATTCAATGAAACTATTTTTGAACGAAAATAGAGTTGAAGAAAAAAATACCATTTGCATTTTTGAAATTACACTCTCTAATCTTCGTTCTGAAGGAGAAATCAATGAAAAAGACTTTATGGATCGCGCTAAATTATTGTGTGCCCAAGGTCAAACTGTTATGATTTCTAACTTTCAGGAATATTATAAGGTTGTAGAATATTTTTCAAACTATACCAAACAACGCATGGGATTAGCCATGGGGGTCAATAATTTGATTGATATTTTTGATGAAAAATATTACCGCCATTTAAGTGGTGGAATCTTAGAAGCTTTTGGCAAGCTTTTCTTTAAAGATTTAAAAGTTTACCTCTACCCTTTTAAAGACCGAAAAACCGGAGAAATTACTGATAGCGATAATTTAAAGGTTCACCCAAGAATGAAAGAATTGTACAAATTCTTTAAATATAATGGGAAAGTTGTAGATATAAAAGATTACGATAAATCTATTTTAAACTTTTTCTCTAGAGAAATTTTACAAATGATTTCTGAAGGGAAGTCTGGCTGGGAAGAGGCGTTACCTGAAGATACTGCAAAAATGATTAAAGAGCAGAATTTATTTGGGTATAAAGACAAAAAGGAGAAAGAAAAAGCCGAGAGTTAATATATTTTATCTTGAAAAAAATAGTTTTTATAATATTTATGCTGAGTTGGTTGTGTACATTTTCACAATCAGTTCAGCATAAAAAGCTTTCTAAAGCGGCTATTGAATTAACCTCTCAAAATGTAACTTACGATCCTAGTTATTTTTCTATTGCTTATCCAAATGGTGATGTCCCATCGGACAAAGGTGTTTGTACCGATGTAATTATTAGAGCTTACCGAAAAATAGGGATTGATCTTCAAAAAGAAGTTCATGAGGATATGAAGGCTAATTTTTCTGCTTATCCAAATAATTGGGGACTTCACTCTACCGATAAAAATATAGATCATCGCAGAGTACCAAATTTAATGACATTCTTTAAACGTCAACAAGCTGAGCTTCCCATTACAAAAAATGCAAAAGATTACTTGCCAGGGGATGTTGTTGCTTGGAGTTTAGGAAATGGCTTAACACACATAGGCATGGTAGTCCATAAAAAATCTACTGATCAAAAAAGAAACTTAATTGTCCACAATATTGGTAGCGGACAAGTACTTGCCGATGTTCTTTTTGCTTATAAAATTATAGGACATTATCGCTATCCAAAAGAGTAAAAAAATTAGACTCGCGTAATTTTAGCCCCAATAGCCCGTAAGCGACCGTCAATATTTTCGTACCCTCTGTCTATTTGCTCTATATTATGAATGGTAGAAGTTCCCTTAGCCGATAATGCCGCAATTAATAAAGATATTCCCGCACGAATGTCAGGACTTGTCATTGTAGTAGCTTTTAGAGTAGATTTAAAATCATGACCAATGATTGTAGCGCGGTGCGGATCGCATAAAATAATTTTTGCGCCCATATCAATTAATTTATCGACGAAAAATAATCGGCTTTCAAACATTTTTTGATGAATTAAAACACTACCTCTGGCTTGTGTACCAACAACGAGCATTATACTTAATAAATCTGGTGTAAAACCTGGCCAAGGAGCATCACTAATATTCATAATAGAACCGTCTATAAAGCTTTGCACTTCATAACCATTTTTATGAGCAGGTATATAAATATCATCTCCCTTTTGTTCTACAGTAATTCCGAGTTTTCTAAAAGTTAATGGAATGATTCCTAAATGATTCCAACTGACATTTTTAATTGTAATCTCACTTTTAGTCATTGCTGCAAGTCCTATCCAAGAACCGATTTCTATCATGTCCGGTAAAATACGATGTGTACAACCATGAAACTCTTTTACTCCTTCAATATGTAAGAGATTAGAACCGATTCCATCTATTTTTGCTCCCATAGAAACCAACATTTTACATAATTGCTGGATGTAAGGTTCACAAGCAGCATTGTAAATTGTTGTTTTTCCTTCGGCTTGAACAGCAGCCATAATAATATTGGCAGTTCCGGTAACAGATGCTTCTTCTAAAAGCATATAAGTTCCTTTAAGCCCGTTTGGTGCTTCTACGCCATAAAAACGCTCTTCCTTATTATATCTAAATTTTGCTCCAAGTTTTATAAAACCTTCAAAGTGTGTATCTAAACGGCGTCTTCCAATCTTATCTCCTCCAGGACGTGGAATATAACCTTTACCAAATCTTCCTAATAACGGACCTACGATCATAATAGACCCGCGTAAGCTACTTCCCTCTTCTTTGAATAATTGACTTTCTAAATATTCTAAATTTAGATCGTCACTCTGAAATGTGTAACTCCCGTGGCTAAGTTTATCAATTTTTACTCCTAAATTTTTCAAGATTTCAATAAGTTTATTGACATCTCTAATATCAGGAATGTTATCTATTTGTACTTTTTCTGAAGTAAGTAGCACTGCACATAAAATTTGCAATGCTTCATTTTTGGCGCCTTGAGGTTGTATTTCCCCTTTTAGTTGTTGTCCGCCTTCAATTTGAAATGTAGCCATGGGGTAGCTTTTTTAATAGCGTTTTCTACCGCGATTGCGGTTTCCTTTTTTCGGTTTGTTAGACTTGTGATGTCTTTTAGGGGTATTATTTTTTACTAAATCTGAAGCTTCTGTTAAATCTTCATCTTTTCTTTTCAGATTTATTTTTCCATCACTTAATTCAAATAAATGATCAAAAATCACTTTATCATCTACAGAATCTCTATTCCAATTTAAATAGCATTTTTTCATATGGTTAGCTATAGTAAAAACTAAAGCTTCCTTTAAATCACCATCTTCCCAACTAATCGCTTCATCTATCATCCGTTTTATATTGTTACCGTAAAAACGATATTTAGGATGGTTTTGCGGATATTCTAAGGATGCAGGTGGCTCCTGCAATTTTTCTTTAGAGGGTTTTGGAAAAGGTGATTCTACATCAAGTTTAAAATCACTAATAATGAAAAGTTGATCCCATAATTTATGTTGAAAATCTGGGACATCTCTTAAATGTGGATTTAGATTGCCCATAACGGCGATGATAGATTTTGCAACTTTATTGCGTTCTTTTTCATCTTCTATGCTTACCGCATGTTCTACCATTTTTTGGATATGTCTGCCGTATTCAGGAATAATTAATTTACTCCGCTCTGAATTGTATTCTAAATCGTATATCAAAATTGAAATTTAATAAGGTAATATTTTACTTAACTTGAAGTAGTAGCATTCGCTTTGCGCAAAGTACTAAATAATTTTTAATTTTATTTAAATCAGCTAAAAAAGTCGCGTTAATTTTAGATTAAAATTTACAGTTTTTAATCTAGCTTAATTCTACATCAAGTTGCCTTTCATCTTCTGCTGCTTTTTGATCCATTTTTGTGCCAATTAAAATCCCTGTACAAATAGGTAGAGTGATTGTTAAAAATACGGCTAAAAGAACCATATCATGTAAAAATTCCCAAAAAACAAATGCCAACGGAACACTAAGAGCAGCCATACATAGAAATAGATACTTCTCTTTATAATGCTTTTTCGCCACAATTTTATGCTTTTTCTCTACAAAATGAAGAATTTTTCTCTGCTCTTTTTTTAATTGAGTTAATGCTTTTTTTTCTGAAATTGAAGTCAACGTTGCATTTAACTTATCAATAGAATCATTTATAATAAGATTAGTTTCCTCAGTTAAATCTTTTTTATTCAACTCAACAATAATTTTTTTAAATTGAACGGAACTATTTACCAACTTTTTGTTAGTAAAATTTTCCGGGTTTAGCTGTAGGTTTTTTAGTTCCATTTTAGAAAATTAAATATTCTCATTTACTATTTTTATTGCATATTCTTTATCAACAAATTCTTTTTCTTCATCAGCTAAACTTTGATAAACTCTATTAAATTTCTTTTTTGAAAAAATATCTCTCACAGCATTTAAAGAACTATTAATCTCATTATAAACCTCAATATAATTTTTATACTTAGATTCTTTTGATGTTTTTAGTACAACAACTGAATTTGATTTTTGACTTTTAAAATAACTTATTAATAGAGTTTTCAAATTACCTAATTCAGTTGGTACTTCATCAACTAAAATAGTGTTATCTTTTTTAATTGAAAGTTGAAATGTATTTGATGAATTTAATTTAGACTTGGGTAACTCTTTATTAAAACTTTGTTCAGATTTTAATAAATCTAATAATAAAAAGGTTTTAAATTTATAATAATCTAATTCAAAATCTTCTTCATTTAAAACTTCTAAGATAGCATTTGAAAGCTGTGAAGTGTTTAAATCACCTCCCTTTTGTAAAGTCGCTACTTGATTATTTAACTCTACAATTTTTTTGAGATCATTATTCTTATTTTCAAGTACAGCCATATTACAGGTCTTCATAGTAAAAATAAGTGGTGTGTTTTTTTCTTTACCATAAGAAATAAAAAATTCTGAAGGACTTTGAAAACTTGAGTTATTCTTAGTTGCTAAACTCTCAAAAATAGATCGATAACTTTTACCTGAAGCATCACGAAGAATTCCTTCATTAATAAGTAACTGCTGAAAGTCTAGCATGTTTTGCCTCATTCTAACACCATTATCGTCCAGATGCTCATAAAAGCACTCCATCAATTTAACTTCTCCTCTATCTTGCGATTTACAGGATAATATCGAAACAATTAAAAGGAATATAATTATAACTTTTAATTTCATATAAAGTAACAATTATAACGAAATTACACCATCAATTTTTTCGCCTACTTCAATGTATTTTTGAACTACCGCATCTGGATTTTTCATTTTTACATTTACCGAAACACTGGTATAATTACCTTTAGAAGAAGCTTTAGTTTTTATAACCGCTCCCATATTATCAAAAAGTCCTTCTAGTTTTACAATTTTATCCTTATCTGTAGGAATAATAAATTTGTATAAATATTCGCTTGGCCACAAGGAAGTATCAGCTAACTGTTCTTTTAATTTTTTATAAAATTCTTCCGGATTTTTTTTCTGACTCATAAAAATATCTTCTTTTTTAAACGCAAATATACTGTTATTCAATCATTTTTTTAAATTGCCGTACATTCGTAATCTAAAAAGACTTGTGAAAACACAAAAAGTACTTTTAATTGGCGGACCCGGCACGGGTAAAAGTTCAGTTATGGCAAAACTAGAACAAATAGGTTTTGTTTGTTTTCATGAAATTTCTAGAGAAGTTACACTTCAGGCGAGAAAAGAAGGAATAGATCAGCTATTTTTAGAACAACCACTTTTATTCAGTAAAAAATTATTAGCAGGAAGAATTAATCAACATAAAGAGGCAGAGAATGCAGCAGAAAAAATTGTGTTCTTAGATCGGGGAATTCCTGATATTAGCGCATATTTAGATTTTACAAATACGCCCTACCCTACTACTTTTATTGAGGCAAATAAAAATTACAGCTATGATATTGTTTTTATATTTCCGTTGTGGGAAGAAATTTATACTAAAGATCAAGAACGTTACGAATCCTTAGCTGAAGCAAAATTAATTCAGCAACAACTTATAACAACCTATAAAAATTTGGGTTATATTCTAGTTGAAGTTCCAAAAGCTAGCGTTGAAAAAAGAGTTGAATTTATTTTAAATTTTTTAAACATGAACTGATGGAAAGCCATAAAAAAATACTAGAAAAATATTGGGGGTTTTCATCATTTAAACCTGCTCAAGAGGCGGTTATAAATACTTTAGAAAACAACAAAGATGTAATTGCACTTTTACCAACCGGTGGCGGTAAATCTATTTGTTTTCAACTTCCTACGCTTTTAAAACCCGGAATTTGTATCGTTATTTCTCCATTAATCGCTTTAATGCAAGATCAAGTAGAAGCGCTTCAAAAAAAGGGAATTAAAGCTTTAATGTTAGGCGGAAAAATTAACTTTCAAGAACTTGACCAACTTTTAGATAACTGCATTTACGGAAATTATAAATTTTTATATCTATCGCCAGAGCGACTTCAACAAGAAATTGTACAACAGCGTATTTTACAGATGAATGTAAGCCATATTGCCATAGATGAAGCGCATTGTATTTCTGAATGGGGTCACGATTTTAGACCGGCTTACCATAACATTAAACTTTTAAAAGAATTAGCACCGGAAGCTAAAACTATTGCCTTAACCGCTACGGCAACAAAAAAAGTGGTTGCAGATATTCAAGACAAATTAAGCTTAGAAAATGCAGAGATAATCAAGCATAGTTTTCAGCGAAAGAACCTCCAGTTTTTTACTTATAAAAAAGAAGATAAGCAATATGCGTTAATACGATTTTTAAAGAAAAATAAAGGTAGCGGAATTATTTACGTCCGCAGTCGAAAAGCCACTACAGATTTAAAACGTGTATTACAACAAAATCAAATAGAAGCAGAAGCTTATCACGGTGGATTAACAAGTAAAGAGAAAAAAAAGCATTTACAAAATTGGTTAAATAACAGCTATCCAATAATGGTTGCCACCACAGCTTTTGGAATGGGAATTGACAAAGCAAATGTGCGCACAATTGTACATTATCAAATTCCGGAAAGTTTAGAAAGCTATTTTCAAGAAGCAGGAAGAGCCGGACGTGACGGACTCGCTGCCAAAGCATTTTTATTGTATAATGATGCTGATATAATTAGATTGGAAAATCAATTTTTAAAAATTCTACCCACGCCAGAAAATGTAAAATATGTATATAAAAAACTCAATAGTTATTTTACAATTGCTTATGGCGAAGGACAAGAAGAACGTTTCAATTTTAATTTTTTAGCATTTTGCAACACCTATAATTTACCAACGTCTACAACCTATCAAGTTTTACAACTGTTAGATCGAGCTGGAATTTTAAACCTTACACAAGAATACCATAAACAAACCGAAGTTCAATTCTTAGTTTCAGATAAACATTTACATTATTTTTTAGATCAAAATCCGCATTATGCGCTTCCGGTAAGAACATTATTAAGAATGTACGGCGGTTTTTTTGATCATAAAATTCAAGTGAATTTAGTTCTGTTAAGCAAAAAAACACAACTTAACACCGATAAAATTATTCATCTCTTAAAAGAGCTTCATCAAAAAGAAGTTATTTCGCTAGAGTTAAGAGATCAAGATACCAGTATTCAGTTTTTGGTTCCGCGAGAAGACCATATAACCATCAATCCATTAATACCTTATATAAAGCAACAATTTAAAAACAAACAGGAAAAAATAAAAGCTGTTTTACAGTATTTAGAAAATAACGAAGTTTGCAAAAACAAGCAATTACTAGCTTACTTTGGAGAAACTATTGCTGAGAAGTGTGGAAAATGTTCTGTTTGTTTAGCTGAAAAAATGAAACAGAAATTTTCTAAAAAAGAATTAAACAACATTTACCAAGAAATCAAAGCTATACTAGAAAAGAATGATGCAACTACAAAAAACTTGATTGATCAACTGAATTATCCAGATGAAATAATTGTTCATGTTTTACGTAAAATGTTAGATCAAGAAAAAATAAAAGTTAGCCCAAATAATACATACTCCTTATCATCATGAGAAAATTACGAATCCTCTTTATGGGGACACCAGAATTTGCCGTTCATATATTAGATAAAATTTTAGAAGAAAAATTTCAGGTTGTTGGTGTGGTCACTGCACCAGATAAACCTGCCGGAAGAGGTAGAAAATTAAATCAATCTGCTGTAAAAAAATATGCCTTAGAAAATAATTTGGAAGTTTTACAACCCACTAATTTAAAATCTGATGAATTTCAAGAAGACTTAAAACGTCTAGCACCCAATTTACAAGTAGTTGTGGCATTTAGAATGTTACCCAAAAAAGTATGGCAATTTCCAGAATTGGGAACATTTAATTTACACGCATCACTATTACCTCAATATCGAGGAGCTGCACCAATTAATTGGGCAATAATTAACGGAGAAAAAACTACAGGCGTATCCACATTTTTTATTGATGAAAAAATTGATACCGGAAAAATGATTCATCAAGAAAAAGTTGACATAGATGAAAAAGATAATGCAGGTGCATTACATGATAAATTAATGAAAATTGGCGCTAAATTAGTTTGCAAAACTTTAAGTGGTATTGCCAAAAATAACTTCAATACAAAAACACAAGAAGAAAATGAAGAACTAAAAACTGCGTATAAACTCACAAAAGAAAACACACGAATCAATTGGCAAGCTGATGGAAAAGTGATTTATAATCATATTCGCGGTTTGAGTCCGTATCCAGTTGCTTGGACAATTTTAAACAACAATAACACAGCATTCAATTGTAAAATTCACAAAGCAAGCTTTGTTGAAGAAAATCATAACCTAACAAATGGAAAAATTGTAGTTGATAATAAAAACTTAAAAATAGCTGTCAAAAACGGGTATATTTCAATTGAAGAAATACAACTTCAAGGAAAAAGAAAAATGGATGTAAAATCACTTTTAAACGGATTTTCTTTTGATGATGATGCAATTATGAGCTAAACCCTTATAAATGCTGAAATAGACAAAAAATAAAAAAAACAAGCAATCTTTATTAACAATAAAGCTAAGTTATTAACAATTAACCGTATTTACCCCATTAACACTTGCACGAAAGAGAAATCCGTATAAATTTGTAGAGCAATTCAATAAATGTTTAACCAACAATTAGTTTAAATCAAAAATTATGAACAAAACGAATTTAATCGACGCAATGGCAGAAGATGCTGGAATCTCTAAAGCAGCTGCTAAAAAAGCATTAGAATCTTTTCTAGAAAACATTGAAGGTTCTCTTAAAAAAGGAGACCGTGTTTCTTTAGTAGGATTTGGTTCTTGGTCTGTTTCTAAAAGAGCTGCTCGCGAAGGTAGAAACCCACAAACCGGAAAAACAATTAAGATTGCTGCTAAAAACGTAGTAAAGTTTAAAGCAGGATCTGATTTGCAAAAAGCAGTAAACTAATCAACTTTTCTTAAAAGTTAATTAGTTAAATTTAAACGCCTTTCTTCTATAGAAAGGCGTTTTTTATAGATTTTATTTAAAAAAATTGCTTTTTGCTAAAAAAAATTTTAGATTTAATCTAAACTATAACCAATTTGATTTCTTTAAAACCAAAAAAAGGAATGTTGTTAATTGCCGAACCGTCTATTGTTGGCGATTTGTCTTTTAATAGATCTGTGGTACTCTTAGCAGACCATACAGCCGAAGGTTCTATTGGTTTTATTATGAATAAAGCCTTAGACTTTACCCTTTTAGATGTTATTCCTGAAATAAAAAAGGACTTTGCTGTTTATAATGGTGGCCCGGTAGAACAGGATAACCTATATTTTATTCACAAAATACCAGATCTTATTCCCGATAGTATTGAAATTGCCAACGGAATTTTTTGGGGTGGAAATTTTGAAGCCGTAAAAACACTTATTGACCAAGATAAAATTTCTGAAAAGGAAATTAAGTTTTTTCTTGGTTATTCTGGTTGGGATGCGCTTCAATTAGAAGAAGAACTTGTTGCCAATGCTTGGATTATTAGTGAAAATAACGATCAAAAAGAAATTATTGAACGTAATTACCAAACCCTTTGGAAAGATAAAATGGAAGAATTAGGCGGCGAATATTTATTATGGTCTAATGCCCCAGAAAATCCTAGTTACAATTAATCTAAACGAGCTTTTGTATTTAATTTTCCAATAAGCGCTTTTGCTACATTTGCGCTATATTCTTTTTTTCTGTATTTGGTAATAGGCTTAATTCCCACAATACTATTGGTAATAAAAAGTTCGTCTGCTTTTTGTAATACAAACGGAGAGATCGATACTTCTTCTAGTGTAAATTCCTCTGTATTTTTTAAGATTTCAATAAGCTTTTTTCTAATAATTCCGTTTAAACAACCATCTTCTAGTGGTGGCGTTTTTATGGTATTGCCTTTTACCAAAAATAAGTTCCCGTTTAAAGCTTCAATTACCGATTTTTTTTCATTAAGCAATAAACAATTATCGTAATCATTTTCTTCAGCAAAAATACTACCTAAAACGTTTACAATTTTATTAGTCGATTTTATTGTAGAAAGCAAACCACTCATGATATAATGGTCTTTAAATAGTTCAACTATACTCTTTTCCTCACTTAAAGTGTAAAACGGACTCTCCAAATGTGTAGTCCTAATAAGATAACTAATCTCTCTAGATTCTGGTAAATAAAGTCCACCGGGATTTCTGTGAACATTAATTTTTACACGTACCGGCTGATCTTGCAAATTGTTTTCATTTATGAGATCTAAAATTTCTTGTTCTAAAAATTCTGGACTAAAACTCATCGGAATTTCCATACGCAAAATACGCATAGAGGCCATTAATCGGAAATAATGATCTTCCCAAAACATAATCTTTCCGTTAATTACGCGAATGGTTTCAAAAAGACCATCGCCATAATTATAGGCTCTATTTTCTGGTGTTAAAAAAGCTTCTTTTCCTGAAAGTAATTTTCCGTTATAATTGATCATAAAAAAACCCCGATTATACTATTATAAAATCGGGGCAAATATACTTATTATTCCTTGTTTTTAAGCCGATCCCAAAACATGTTTTAAATCGGTTACCATATTTTCCCAAAGCATTTTGCCTTCTTTAATTTCATCTTCATCTTCAGCAAAATCTGTAATCATTAAAGAAACGTCTTTTGTAATTTCATCTACCTGAATTCTAAGTTCAAAAAAGTAAGGCTCATCTTCATCATCTAACCAACGTAATTTAATACGTTCTCCACTTTTTTTACTTAATAATTTTGCTTGTTCTTCGCTGCCTTCCCAAATAAATGTAAAGACTTCTCCTCTAGAGTTTACATTGTCTGCAAACCATTCACTTAGACCCGAAGGTGTAGATATGTATTGATATAATAATGATGGTGAAGCCTGTATAGGGAACTCCATTTCGTATTTAACTTTCGTACTCATATATACTGCTATTTGTTAAAGGCAATATATAGATTCTTTACTAAGATAGAAAGAAAAATATCTTATTTTATTTTTACAAACTTATTTGCGCAACTGCAAAATAGTTTTATATTTGCACCCGCAAATGGCGAGGTAGCTCAGTTGGTTAGAGCGTCGGATTCATAACCCGGAGGTCCCGAGTTCAAATCTCGGTCTCGCTACTCAAAACCACTCTTTTTTAAGGGTGGTTTTTTTTATTTCATTATATTTATAAAAATAATTTTAGCTATTTTTTATGAAAAAAATTATTATTACTTGGCTTGATTATTTTAAGTGCATTAGCTTGCAGTTCTAGTGATGATTATTCCTTTGTAGAAGAACAAAGAAAACTATTAGTGGAAAATGAAATCTGGTCTTACGGAAATTTATATGTTGTGCAAGTATTAGAAAATACTGAACCACCTAAGACTAATAAAGAACTAGAGAATATTGCTAATTTAAAACTAGAAGGCTTAAGCTTAAGTTTTAATGATCACGGCACCGTATTCGTTAGTTTACCGAAAGATCCAAATTTTTACGCCTACGAATACGTCTATGATGTTGAAAAAAACATCATTGTTTTCGAGGAAGGAGCCAAAATTGATACATTAACTTATGTATATTTAAATGACAAAACCTTAGAATATATGGCAAATATCAATCATAACGAAGTAGGATCAGATGATAAAGTAAACTTTAGAGTGAAAGTTGTTTTAAAATAAAAAAACTATTACTAAAAAATAATTTTAAATAGGCATAAATTAACCTAAACCTAAAAAAAATGACTATAAATCCTTATTTAACTTTTGAAGGAAATTGTGAAGAGGCCTTTAATTTTTATAAATCCGTTTTTGGAGGAGAATTTCCTTACGTCGGTAAATTTAAAGATATGCCTTCTGAACACGAAATTCCAGCTTCTGCAAAGGAAAAAATAATGCATATTTCTTTACCTATCAGTAAAGAAACTACGTTAATGGGTAGCGACACCAGTGAAGCCTTTGGTGTAAAATTAAAACAAGGAAATAATTTTTCTATTTCTATTAATGTTGATAACGCTGAAGAAGCTAAAACTACTTTTTCTAAATTAGCGCAAGACGGAACAGTTACCGTGCCCCTAGAAAAAACATTTTGGGCGCCACTTTTCGGAATGCTAATTGATAAATTTGGTATTCAATGGATGATCAGCTATAATGACGACAAATAAACTTCGTAAAAAAACCTGTTTGAAAAATTTAATTAGTTGAATTTTTCAAACAGGTGTTGATTATTATAAAATTTGGGAAACTAACTCTTCAAAATCAACTGAATTTTGTTCTCCAGACTTCATGTTTTTTAAAGTGAATTTTTCGCTTTCTATTTCTTTACTACCCGCTAAAATTACAAATGGAATTTCGCGCTTATTTGCGTGGTTCATTTGTTTTTTCATTTTAGCTTCATCAGGATAAAGTTCTGCGTTAATGTTTTTCTCTCGCAATTTTCTTATCGCTTTCATCGCATATAAAGCTTCTTTCTCTCCAAAATTAATAAAAATAACTTGCGTATTTACCGCAGCAGAATCTGGGAATAAACCTAATTCTTCTAATACCAAATAGATTCGATCTAAACCAAAAGAGATACCGATACCACTCATATTTTTTAATCCGAATATTCCGGTAAGATCATCATATCTACCGCCACCTCCAATAGAACCTAGTTTAACGGTACTGGGCGCAGCAACTTCAAAAATGGCTCCGGTGTAGTAATTTAGCCCACGTGCCAAAGTAACATCTAAATCTAAATTGGCAGTTTGTAAAGGCATTTCTTTAATGGCTCGTTGAATAAACTCTAATTCTTCTATTCCTTTTTTTCCCTCATCAGAATTTGATAAAATCTCTTTTAATCCGCTGATTTTTTCAGCAAAGTCTCCTCTTAATGAAAAAATTGGTTCTATTTTTTGAAGCGCTTCCGTAGAAATTCCTTTTTCCAGCATTTCTTTTTTAACGCCTTCCTCTCCTATTTTATCTAACTTATCTAAAGCTACTGTAAAATCTATTAATTTATCGCTTTCTCCAATTACTTCGGCAAATCCCGATAAAATTTTTCGGTTATTGATTTTTATCGTAACTCCTTTTAAGCTTAAAGCTGAAAAAACTGCATCATATAGCTGTACAAATTCAACTTCTTGCCATAAACTTTTGCTCCCAACAACATCTGCATCGCATTGATAGAACTCTCTAAAACGTCCTTTCTGCGGTCTATCTGCTCGCCAAACCGGCTGAATTTGATAGCGTTTAAAAGGAAATTCTATTTCATTTTGATGTTGAACCACATAACGCGCAAAGGGAACCGTTAAATCATAACGAAGCGCTTTTTCTGAAATTTTTGGCGTAATTTTCTTACTATCTTTTTCTTCATACAACTCATCTTTCACCTTTTTCAAAAAATCGCCACTATTCAATATTTTAAAGATCAACCGATCGCCTTCTTCTCCATATTTTCCCATCAACGTATTAGAATTTTCAAAACTTGGCGTTTCAATTGGTTGAAATCCAAAATGTTGAAATTGCTTTTTAATGGTATCTATAATGTAATTTCGTTTACTAACTTCTGCAGGAGAAAAATCTCTTGTTCCTTTTGGTATTGTTGGTTTTTGTGCCATAATTTTGTTTGAAAGTGCAAAGATAAATAAACAAAATACATTTTTTAAGTAACTTTAAGGCAAGAAAATCGTCTTATCTGTAAACCCGGAAAAGTTTTATGTTCTCACTGGTCAAAGAAAATATTAGGATTGCTCTTAATAGTATTAAAAGTCAATTACTTAGAACAATTTTAACCGTTTTAATTATCGCTATTGGAATTTCTGCCCTAGTAGGAATTTTAAGTGCGGTAAATGCGTTAGAAAATACTATTTCTAGCAATTTTGCTTCTATGGGAGCTAATACATTTAGTATTCAACGTTACGATTTTACGATACAAACACGCGGAAGAGGAGAAAAAAAACAGATAAATCCTATTATTGGTTACCGAGATGTAAAATCTTTTACAGAACGCTACAACTTTCCAGATACAAAGACGGCTGTTTCTTTTACCGGAACTAATGCGGCCGAAATAAAGTATAAAACAGAAAAAACAGATCCGGAAGCTAGCGTTATAGGCGTTAATGAAAATTATCTATCTAATTCAGGTTTAGAGGTTGAACAGGGTAGAAATTTTTCTGTTTTTGATATTGAAAATAATTCTAGTGTTTGTGTTATTGGTGCCGATTTTAAGAAGGCACTTTTTCAGGGCTTAAATCCTATCAATAAAATAATAAGTATTCGTGGAGCTAAATTTAAGGTAATTGGCGTTTTAGAAAGTCAAGGTTCTACATTTCAAAATAATGAAGATTTACGTGTTTTAATTCCTATTCAAAAAGCGCGTTCACTTTTTACACAAGCTTACACCAATTATAATATTAGTGTTAAAGTTGGTGATAAAAATTATATGGAAAGCGCACAAGACGAAGCTATTATTACATTTAGAAATATTAGAAAACTTGAGCCAAAAGAAGATAATAATTTCGGGATTAGACGTAGCGACAGTTTACTAAGTCAGATTGCAAGTTTAATGGGCTATTTAGATGCTGCGGCTTGGATTATTTCTATTATTACTATTCTAGGTTCCTCTATTGCCTTAATGAATATTATGCTGGTTTCAGTAACCGAACGTACCAGAGAAATTGGTATTAGAAAAGCCCTTGGTGCCAAAAAGAACACAATTGCTTTTCAGTTTTTTATTGAAACCATAATTATTGGACAATTAGGAGGGATTCTAGGGATTTTAATCGGAATGATTTTTGGCTTAATAGTAGCTTCAATCGCTAATTTAACCTATGGAATTCCTTGGATTGCTATAATTTGGGCAACATTAATTTCGCTAATTATTGCTATAATTTCAGGAAGTTATCCGGCGTCTAAAGCTGCTAAACAAAACCCGATTGAATCTTTACGTTACGAGTAGAGTTAATCTACTTTTCTATTATTTTTTCAAAATAATTATATAATTCGCCTTGAGTAATATTACCGCCTTGCTGAATTAAAACAAAAACATCTTTGTTTCTATCTTCTGTAATGGCTTTGGTTGATGTATAAATAGTAACATCATTATTCATTAAATTGTTTTGCAACCACTGGTAACCTTCCTTTGTTCTGATATCAATTGCATCATTTTCGACTTTAATTCCGATTAAAGTCATATTGGTTTCCCCTATTTTAAATAAAAACAGCTGATTTTTTGATATATGCTCAATATATTTTGCCTGATTTAAAACACCTTCCCAAACCAAATCACTAAAAACGTCAAGTTCATCTTCGGCAACATCGGGTTTATTTGTTTTAATATCTTGCCACTCTTCTGCGGTGATAGATTGAGAGGCTAAAAAGTTTATAAATTCTTGATGCAATTCATCAAACTGTTCTTTTGTTAAGCGTGCATATTTCATCAGAAAAAAATTTAAAATTAATGGGTATAAAAAAGCCCACCCAAATTGGGTAGGCTTATTTTTTATTTTAGATAAATTAAGCTTCGTTAATTACATCAAAAGTAAGGGTAGAAATCACCTCTCTGTGGAAACGTAATTTAGCTTCGTATTGCCCTAAACGTTTAATGTTACCTCCAAGAATAGAAATGTATTTCTTATCAATATCTACACCTTCTTTTCCTAAAGCTTCACTTAAATTCGCAGCAGTTATACTACCAAATAATTTATCTCCAGCTCCTGCTTTTGCAGTAAGTTTAAGATCTAAGTTATTTATTTTTTCTGCTTGCTTTTCTGCTTCTTCTATATGCTTTTTCTCTTTATAAGCGCGTTGCTTTAAAGTTTCTTCAAGCATTCTTTTAGCCGAGGGTGTTGCAAGTTCTGCAAAACCGTGAGGAATTAAATAGTTTCTTCCGTAACCATTTTTAACTGTTACAACATCATCTATAAATCCTAAATTTTCGACGTCTTTTTTTAATATCAATTCCATAATGTCGTTTCTTTTATTTTAATAAATCACCAACGTATGGCATTAAGGCTAAATGACGAGCTCTTTTTACGGCAACAGAAACTTTACGTTGGTATTTTAACGAAGTTCCAGTTAATCTTCTTGGTAAAATTTTACCTTGCTCGTTTACAAATGACATTAAGAAATCTGGATCTTTGTAATCGATATACTTGATTCCTGATCTTTTAAAACGACAGTATCTTTTTGTCTTTGTAGTTTCTATGTTAAGCGGAGTTAGATATCTAATTTCTCCGTCTTTCTTTCCTTTTGCTTGTTGTTCAATAGATGACATACCTTAGGCTTTTTCTTTGTTACGTTTAACTCTTTTTTCTGCCCAAGCCACAGCGTGCTTGTCTAGTTTCACGGTTAAAAAACGCATCATACGCTCATCACGTCTAAACATTAATTCTAAAGGTTCTATAACCTCACCGTCTACTTGGTACTCAAATAAGTGGTAAAATCCACTTTTCTTTTGTTGAATTGGGTAAGCTAATTTTTTTAAGCCCCAATTCTCTTTGTTTACCATCTTCGCCCCTTTAGAAACAAGAAAATCTTCGTATTTCTTAACTGTCTCCTTTACCTGGTCATCAGATAAAACGGGATTCAAGATGAAAACAGTTTCATAATGATTCATAAATACTTATTTTTAATAAATTGACTGCAAAAGTAAGTCTTTTTTTCTTATTGAGCAATATAGATTTTTATTATTTTTTTCAACTTATATGGTATCTTTAGAATAGTTTTATTATTTTTGAATTACAACTATATTCCAACTTATACCCAATTATATTTTGAAAGAAACAAAATTAAAATGTATTGTCGTAGATGATTCGAGTTTACAAAGACTTTCGATCACTAAATTGGTTAAAGATCATCCATCGTTAGAATTAATAGCAGAACATAATAACGCCTTAAAAACTAAAACTGCGCTTCAGACCATAAAAGTAGATCTACTATTTTTAGATATAGAGATGCCTATTTTATCAGGATTTGATTTATTAGATAATTTAGATTACAAACCCGAAATTATTTTTGTAACGGGAAAAACGCAATATGCGTTTGAAGCCTTTAATTATAAAGCTGTAGATTATTTACAGAAACCTGTTAGTAAAGATCGTTTTAATATTGCGGTAGATAAAGCCTTAGAATTATATGGTCTAAAAAATGATCATAATGGAAATGATGAAAACTATATTTTCATAAAAAGTAACCTAAAAAAACATAAGCTATATTTAGATACTGTAAAATATGTTGAAGCTTTAGGTGATTATATGAAGGTAATTACCGATAGTAAAAACTACACTGTTTTATCTACGATGAAGGCTTTTGAGGAGCGCTTACCAAAAGAACAATTTTTACGAGTTCATAAATCTTATATTGTTAATTTGAATCGTGTTGAACATTATAACAGTAAAATTGTACAATTAGAACAGCAGGAAATTCCATTAAGTAGAAACAGAAAACGCAATTTAGAAAAAGCCTTAGAAGAAATTTCTACCTTAAAGAAAGAGTAATTTTAATACGGATCTACGTCAATTACTACTCTAATTTTTCGGTAAGCTCCGATTGATTCAAAGCTTTTTAAAACTTTCTGAAGATATTTTTTGGTTTTTGGTAGAGATTGTTTCGCTGGAATTTTGAGCATTATATTTTTATAATACTCGTTTCTTATTCGAGCAACAGGAGGAAATTCTGGTCCTAAAACATGTTCTTTAAAAGCTTGACGCATTGCTTTGGCAAACCAAGCAGAAGATTCGTTTACTAAATTATAATCTTTTCCTCTTAAAGTTAATTTTATCAATCTATAAATTGGCGGGTATTTAAAATTATAGCGATCTTCTAATTGTTCTTTAAACATGTCTTCATAATTATTAGTGGAAATCTGCTGAAGAATTTGATGATATGGATTGTAAGTTTGAATTAAGACTGTACCTTGTTCTTTTGTCCTTCCTGCCCTACCCGCTACTTGTAAAAGCAACTGAAAACTACGTTCATGCGCTCTAAAATCTGGAAAATTCAATAAGCTATCGGCATTTAAAACACCTACTAAGTCCACATTTCTAAAGTCTAAACCCTTAGTCAACATTTGTGTTCCAACCAAAATATCTATTGCGTGCTGTTCAAATTTATTGATGATTTTTTCGTAACCATATTTTCCACGGGTGGTATCTAAATCCATCCGGCCGATATTTTTTTCCGGAAATAAAGCTTTTAATTCGGTTTCTATTTGCTCTGTTCCAAATCCTTTTGTTGAAATCTCTGCGCTTCCGCACGCCATACATTGTAATTGCATAGCCATATGATAACCGCAATAATGACAGCGCAAGCTATTGTTGTGTTTATGGTAGGTTAAACTAACATCGCAATTAGGGCATTGAGGCGAATGACCGCAAGTAAAACATTCTAAAAAGGGTGAAAAACCGCGTCTGTTTTGAAAAAGAATAACTTGTTTTCTTTCTTCTAAAGTTTCTTCAATAGCTTTTAACAACCGATCAGAAAAATGACCGGTCATTTTTTTCTTTTTATACTTTTCCTTTAAATTGACAAGTTCAATTTTTGGCGGAAGCACATTTCCAAATCTACGAGATAATTCTACAAATCCGTATTTTTGGTGTCTTGCATTAAAAACACTTTCTAAACTTGGCGTTGCTGAACCCAATAAGGTTTTTGCTTTAAAAAAAGAAGCCAATACAATTCCACTATCACGAGCATTATAACGTGGCGCGGGATTATACTGTTTAAAACTACTCTCATGCGCTTCATCTATTACAACTAAGCCCAAATTTTGAAACGGTAAAAAAACAGAAGAACGTGCCCCAATTATAATTTTCCCTTTGCTTTGTTGCAAAACATGCTGATAAACTTCTACACGTTCATTAACTGAATATTTACTATGAAAAACTAAAACTTCATCACCAAAATAATGCTGTAAACGTTTAATAAGTTGTGTTGTTAATGCAATTTCTGGAAGCAAATAAAGCACCTGTTTCCCTTCTTGAATTACCTTTTCTATCAACTTAATATATAACTCTGTTTTTCCTGAAGAAGTTACCCCGTGTAATAAACAAACATCTTCCTTTTCAAAAGATTGATTTATTTCAGCCAGTGCTTTCTCTTGGTATTCATTTAAACTAATTTCACTTTCTGCTGCTTGAGCATCAAAATTTATACGGTCTTTTTTTAAATGATATTCTTCTAAAATTCCTTTTTTCACCAATGCCTTTATAACCGAAGCTGAAGCATTACTCTCTTTTGCTAACTGCTTTGCTTCAATTGGTTTTTGCTGTTTAGATTGAAGTGAAAAAAATGTCATTAAAATTTCTCGCTGCTTTGGTGCATTGTCCAATTCATCTAATAAAGCGGATAATTTTTCATCTCCCTGATAAGCTGATGAAAGTTTTATGTACCGAATTAATTTAGGCTTATATTGTTTATAAATTTCTTGATTTACAATAATTACTTTTTTTGAAACCAATTTATTGATTACCGGTAAAACCGTTTTCTTAGATAAAAGCTGCATCACTTCTTGTATCTTTAAAAGTGACTGATTTTGTAAGGCTTCAAATATTAAAAATTCATCGTCGGTTAAGTCATCTTCATTTATCGTACTATTTTTATCGAGTTCTATAACCGTTTCACTTTCCAACAAAAAAGCACTTGGCAAAGCGGCGCGCAAAACTTCGCCTTCTGCACACATATAATAATCTGAAATCCATTTCCAGAAATCTAATTGTTTTTGAGTTACAATTGGCTCATCGTCTAAAATTTGTTCTATAGGTTTTGCTTCATATAATTGTGGTTTTTCTTGATGAATTGCTGAAACAATTCCTGTATAAACCTTTGTTTTCCCAAAAGGAACGGCCACGCGCATACCGATTTCTACACTCTCCTTTTCAGCTTCCGTTAGGAAATAAGTAAAATGTTTTGGTAATGGAAGCGGTAAAATTACGTTTACAAAAGTGTTTATCATCAACAAAAAATTAAAGCAAAATTTTAATGGATAAAAATAGAAAACCCGAAACAAATAGTTTCAGGTTTTCAAGAAAATTTGGTTGATTATACTATTATTGAAATAAAAATAGTTACTCTCCTAGCATCGCTTCTTTTAAATCGTCATCGGCAGGTCTATTAGAAAGCCAAATTCCAAATAATGCTTTTTTAAATTTCATTCCTTTAATGGTTCCTTTTTCTTTACCATTTTTATAAGCTACCACTCCACGTTCTGGCTGATAGGTGATATCAAAAATATCTCCTTTTGTAATTTCTTCTTTAAAGAAGCCAATAAACTGATCTATTTCTGTTTGAATTGGCGCTGTATTATCATCGGTAGAATTTTCAAAACCTTCTTCAACAGCACTAATCATTTTTTTACTGCTGATTAATGAAGAAACAATATGTAATTTTACAGCCATTGCGTTTTCTGAATTAACAATGGCAGAGGCATCGCTAGATTTTTCGGCTAAATACAAACCGCCAACATATAAGTCGATCCATAATTTTTCTCGCACTCCTGCCCCATTTAATTGAAGTGTGTGTTTACCAAAAGTTTCTGAATTAGGAATGGTTATTCCACTAATTTCGGTTTGTGCGGTAGATAAATGAACTGCACAAAACGTAGTTAAGACTAGTAAAAATGTTTTCATACTGTTAAGTTTTGTGGTATAAGTTATTAAAAATTTTTCTTTAATCGATTAATTGATGCATTTAATTCGAAGCCTAAAAGCAAAATATTTGAATTCAACCAAATGTAAAGCATCAAAATTAATAGTGCTCCAATAGAGCCATACAACTCGTTATACGAACTGAAATTTTCAATATAAATAGAGAATAAAAATGAAGTTAAAAAAATTAAAAGTGTTGTAAATAAAGCCCCAACAGAAAAATAACGGGAATGTTTTCCTTCTTTTGTTCCAAAATAATACAAGATAGCAATGGCGTTATAAATCATTAAAATAAAAACAACAAACCGCCCAATCTGCGCCCAAATTATGCTATCTGAAAAAACACCTAAAGCTTCTAAATCTTCTATTATATAAGTGAGATAAACAAGCACTATTACGGTAACTAACAATAAAAAAGCAATGATAGTAGCCACGATAACGGCTACCATATATTGCCTTAAAATCGTTCTATTTATAGTAGTGTGATATGAATATTCAAAGCCTGTAAATATAGAGTTGATACCGTTTGCACTTAAAAATACAGATAATATAAATGCAAAAGAAAGTAAACCTCCACGCGGGGTTTGAGCAATATCTAAAAAAACTTCACTAAAAAAAGTGATTGTTTGCGGTGGTAAAAGTGTATCAATAAAGGTTAAAAGCTTTAATTGAAAATCGTCTATAAACCACACAAAGGGAATTAAATTCAAAATAAATAGTAAAAAAGGAAATAACGCCATAAAAAAGCTAAAAGCAATAGATCCTGCTCTTGTGGTAAAGGTTCCTTTAATGATACCAACGGAATAAATTTCCCATAAATCGTATAGTGATAATCCTTCAAGTCCGGGTAGAATTATTTTTTTGCACTTGCGTACAAGCCAACTAATAATAGGTATTTTTCTTAGTTCTTTTTCTACCTCTTCAGACATAAATTAAACCGCTTTTAAGCTCAAGTCTAAGTTGTAAACAGAATGGGTTAATGCACCACTAGAAATATAATCTACGCCACAATCAGCATATTTTCTAGCCGTTTCTAAGGTTATTCCTCCGCTAGATTCTGTCTGGCATTTTTTACCGATTAACTCCACTGCTTTACGTGTATCTTCGTAATTAAAGTTATCAATTAAAATTCGATGCACACCATTATTTTCTAAAATTTCTTTGATTTCAGCTAAATTTCTAGCTTCCACAATAATTTTTAGATCAAGTTGATTTTCATTTAAATACTCCTGTGTTTTCTGAATTGCCTTAGAAATTCCACCTGCAAAATCTATATGATTGTCTTTTAACATAATCATATCATACAGGGCGAAACGATGATTTTCTCCTCCGCCAATTTTTACCGCCCATTTTTCTAGAGCTCTAATGCCGGGTGTTGTCTTTCTGGTGTCTAAAATTTTGGTTGAAGTTCCGTTTAATAAATCAGAAAAAGATTTTGTTTTAGTTGCAATCGCACTCATACGCTGCATCGCATTTAAAACTAGGCGCTCAGCTTTTAGAATAGATTGACTTTTTCCACTAACATAAAAAGCGACATCACCTTTTTTAACACGCTCGCCATCTTTCAGTTTTATATCTAAACGTAAATCAGCATCAACATACTTAAACACTTGTTCAGCAAAGGCTACTCCGGCCAAAATACCGTTATCCTTTACCAATAGTTTTGCCTTCCCTTCTGCATCTTTAGGAATGCATGCTAAAGAACTATGGTCGCCATCGCCAACATCTTCACGAATAGCATTTTCTATAATTAGTTTTATTTCTTTTTTAAATTGTGCTTGGCTAATCATTTTATCAGGTTATTTTTGCTAATGTAACAAAGTAATTGCTAACATTAAAGATGACTATAAAATTACTCTGCGTAGGAAAAACAGACAATAAACAGCTACAAACACTTATTGATCAATACATCGAGCGTTTAAAGCACTACTGTAAATTTAAAGTTGAAATAATTCCTGACCTAAAAAAAAGTAAAAATCTAGATGAGAATCAGCAAAAAGTAAAAGAAGGTGAGTTAATTTTAAAAAAAATTACACCCGCAGATATTTTAGTTTTGTTAGATGAAAACGGAAAGAATTTTGATTCTGAAGGATTTTCGGAATGGATTCAGAAAAAATTAAATACCGGAATGAAACAATTAATTTTTGTAATTGGCGGTCCCTACGGTTTTTCTGAAGAAGTTTACAAACGTGCAAACCAAAAAATTGCACTTTCTAAAATGACATTTTCGCATCAAATGGTACGCTTATTTTTTGTTGAACAATTATATCGCGGATTTACCATTTTAAAAAATGAACCATATCATCATAAATAGAAAGATTGCAAACAAAATTAAAAAAAACGCTATGAAATTAGTTTTCGCTACACACAATCAACATAAATTTAAAGAAATTAAAGCCTTGATGCCAGATTATATTGAGTTGCTTTCATTAGATGATATTGGCTGTAAAAATGAAATTGAAGAAACCGGCGAGACAATTGACCAAAATGCTGTGCTAAAAGTACAACACGTGAATGACAATTATAATTACAATTGTTTTGCAGACGATACCGGTTTAGAAATAGATGAACTTGGTAATGAGCCCGGTGTTTACTCTGCTCGGTATGCGGGACAAGAAAAAAATGACGAGGCAAATATTCAAAAAGCATTAAAAAATTTAGAGGGCAAAACAAACCGAAATGCACGTTTTAAAACTGTAATCGCTTTAATTATAAATGATCAAGAAACTCTATTTACAGGGATTTGTTCAGGAAAAATAACTACACAAAAAAAAGGCAAAAAAGGTTTTGGTTACGATCCTATTTTTCAACCCGATGATTTCAATAAAACTTTTGCAGAAATGACGCAAGCAGAAAAAAACAAAATAAGTCATCGTGGCAAAGCAATGAAACAATTGTTAGATTACCTTTCTAAATAAAAAATTAATACTTAATCATTTGTAGTAGAAGCTGTAAAGGAATGCGTACCTTTGCAGCTTATTTTATTTATATGAACAAATTTGAAGAATTAGGGCTTAATGCCGAAATTGTTAACGCCGTTAGGGATATGGGCTTTGAAGCCCCAAGTGAAGTACAGGAAAAAGCAATACCTGTTTTACTGGAACAAGAAACCGATTTGGTCGCATTGGCACAAACCGGAACCGGAAAAACCGCTGCCTTTGGTTTTCCATTAATCCAAAAAATTAATCCAAAAAGTAAACAAACACAAGGACTTATCCTTTCACCTACGCGTGAACTTTGTTTACAAATTACAAACGAACTAAAAAATTACGCCAAATATATACCGCAACTTTCTACCGTTGCTGTATACGGTGGTGCAAGTATTTCAGATCAAGAACGCCAAGTAAAACGTGGAGCGCAAATTATTGTTGCTACTCCAGGTCGTATGAAAGATATGGTTGGCCGTGGAATGATTGATATTTCAGCAATTGGATATTGTGTATTAGATGAGGCTGATGAAATGCTGAATATGGGCTTTTACGAGGATATAACTGAAATATTATCGCACACCCCAAAAGAGAAAAAAACCTGGTTATTTAGCGCAACAATGCCAAAAGAAGTGGCTAGAATCGCTAAAAAATTCATGAAAGATCCACAAGAAATTACTGTAGGATCAAAAAATGAAGGGTCAAAAAACGTATCACACGAATATTATATAACCTCAGGAAGAGATCGTTACCAAGCATTAAAACGCTTAGCTGATGCTAATCCTGATATTTTTTCAGTTATTTTCTGTAGAACAAAACGTGATACTCAAAAAGTAGCTGAAAAACTGATTGAAGATGGTTACAACGCAGGCGCTATTCACGGAGATTTAAGCCAAAATCAGCGTGATCTAGTGATGAAAAGTTTTAGAAATCGTCAAATTCAAATGCTTGTCGCTACCGATGTTGCTGCTCGTGGAATTGACGTTGATGATATTACACACGTAATTAATTACCAATTACCAGACGAAATTGAAACGTATACTCACCGTAGCGGAAGAACCGGACGTGCAGGAAAAAGTGGAGTTTCTATGGTTATTGTTACTAAAAGCGAAGTGCGTAAGATTAAAAGTATAGAACGCATTATCAATCAGTCTTTTGAGCATAAAGATATTCCTAGTGGAGATGAAATTTGTCAAGTGCAATTATTTCATTTAGCAAACGATATTAAAGACACTAAGATTAATCATGAAATCGATCAATTTCTTCCACAATTAGGAGAAATTTTACAAGATTTTGATAAAGAAGAATTAATTAAAAAATTCTTCTCTGTAGAATTTACACGATTTTATAATTACTATCAAAACGCTTCAGACCTTAATCAGAAAGCTTCAAGCCGAGATTATCGTGAAGGTGAAGATACCGGAGACAGCGTTCGTTACTTTATAAACGTTGGTGCTAAAGATGATTTTGATTGGATGTCGCTAAAAGATTTCCTTAAAGAAGAATTAGATTTAGGTCGCGATGGCGTTTCACGCGTAGATGTAAAAGATAGTTTCTCTTTCTTTAATACTGATGCTTCAGAAACAGAAAAAGTTTTAGCTAAATTTCAAGACTTCCAATTACAGGGACGTAATATAAATGTTGAAATCACCAAAAACCGCGGAGGCGGTGGCGGAGGAAAAAAACGCAGAGGCGGAAATAAAAGCTTCGGTGGTGGAAGAAAAAAAGATAAAAACTTTGGCGGTAGTGGCCGAAAAAAATCAGATCGTTCCCCTAGAAGAAGTAAATCTTCTGATGGTGGCGGAAGAAAAAGCAACATAAAAAGCTCTATCAGTCGTAGAAAGAAAAGAAAATAAGCAGTAAAAACTGGATTTTTGTCAACTAAAGATAAAAATCCAGTTTAATTTTTTATTTTACGGCTTTATTTCGAGATTTAGATTTATGAAAAATTACCTTATACTTATTTTTTTTAGCTTGTTAAGTATTACTTCTTTTTCGCAAAAGGAGAAAGAAAATAATCAAAAGGAAGTTGAAGAATTGGAGTTTATAAAAGGTAAGGTTTTAGATGCCGCTAACGATTTACCACTAGAAAATGTAAATATTATTAACCTAAATCAGGTTAAAGGGACTGTTACCAATAAAGTTGGTGAGTTTAAAATTAAAGCTTCAGTTAACGATACAATTTACTTTTCATATCTAGGCTACAAGTCAATTGAAGTTCGCGTTACAAACGACTGGACAAAATACGGTGAGGTTAAAATCAAAATGACAGAAATGGGGATCGCTCTTCAAGAGGTAACCATTAAGCCTTTAAAATTAACTGGTTATTTAGAAATTGACGCCAAAAATATCCCCATTTACGAAAATCATCGTTATAGTATTTCCGGTTTAGATTCCGGTTATGAAGCTGGCCAGGATCAACCTGGAGCTTTTTCAAAAACAATGGAATCTATTTTCAATCCCGCAGATTTACTCTACAACCTCTTTGGAAACAAACCCAAACAAATGCGCAAATTGCGGCAAATGAAAGAGGACGATGAAATTAGAAGTTTACTTCAAGAAAAATTTAATAGAGAAACTTTAGCTGCACTTTTACAAGTTACAACAGTAGATATTGATGAAATTTTACGGAAATGTAATTATTCAGAAAGCTTTATTAAAAACGCAAACGATCTACAAATATTAGATGCCATTAGTGGCTGTTACGAAGAATATCGCGTTTTAAAACAAAAAGACTAGATCTAGGCATAAATTTTGATTCATTCAACTTAAAAATTTTATGTCCCGTTTAATTCCCTTATTATTTTTAATATTTTCAATCCACACTTTCTCTCAGTCACTCTCAAGTCTTGCTAAACTCCCGAAGGACTTAGAGGAAATAAGCGGAATTGAAAGATTACATAATTCTAACCTTATCTGGGGAATTAATGATTCTGGAAACCAACCCATTGTATATGGTTTTTCTGAAAATGGAGAAATTGAAAAGGAAGTAGAGATTGAAAATGCTAAAAACATTGACTGGGAAGATTTAGCTACAGATCATAATGGAACTCTTTTCATTGGGGATTTTGGTAATAACGCTAACGACAGAAAGAATTTGAGCATTTATATTGTTAATGGTTTTCTTCAACAAGGCGATACGGCAAAAGCAGAAAAAATAGAATTTACCTTTGAAGATCAAACTGAATTTCCTGCAAAAAAAGGCAACCGAAATTTTGGCTCAGAAGCTTTTATTTATAAAGATGGTTATTTATATATTTTTACAAAAAATAGAACAAAACATTCTGATGGTACCGTAAATTTATACAAACTCCCTGCAAAAGCAGGAAATTATAAAGCTAAAAAAATTGACACTTATAAAACTTGCAATAACAATAGACACGGTTGTTGGATTACTGCTGCAACTATCAATCAAGAAAACAATCAAATTTTACTTTTAAGTGAAGAAAAAATTTGGCGAATAAAAGATTTTAAAGAAGATCATTTTTTTCAAGGAAAAATCGAATCCTACACATTAGAGGGTGATCAAACACAAAAAGAGAGTATTTGTTTTAAGAATAAAAATGCTGCTTATTTAGCAGATGAAGAGAATGGAGATGAAGGCCGAAATCTTTATGAATTTACATTTTCAGACAAATAACGTTCTATAATTTTTTCACTGCTTTTTATTGAATTTTTAGTCCATCTAAATCGAGTATCAAATAAATCTTCCTCATTTAATTTCCATTGAATATCACTTGCTTTTAATTTAGAAGTTAAGCATTGAAGAATAATTGCAGCAGAAACTGAAATATTTAAACTTTCAGTAAAACCAAACATTGGTATTTTTAAAAATCCATCGGCTTTTTTTAGTAACTCATCACTTAAACCTTCTTTTTCGGTTCCAAAAAATAAAGCGGCGGGTTCTGATATATCAAAATCGTCTAACAAACACGCATCATTATGTGGCGTGGTTGCGATAATTCTATACCCTTTATTTTTTAAAGCTTCTACGCTTTCATCAACAGTATGGTAACGATTAATATTCACCCATTTTTGTGCCCCCATTGCAATTTCTCTATCAATTCTTTTTCGGTTACGCTCTTCTGTAACGTGTAAGTTTTGGATACCAAAAACATCGCAACTTCTAATAACAGCGCTCGTATTATGCAATTGGTAAACATCTTCAATAGCTACGGTAAAATGATTAGTGCGCTCGGCTATATTTTTATCAAATAATTCCTTTCTGCGCGGCGTCAAATAAGACCCTAGATGTTCTAATAAAGCTTCATTTTTCATATTGCGAAAGTAGAATTTTTCAATTAAAAAATTCCTATTAAATTTATAGTTTAAAATTTACTAATGAAAAATATTGTAGTGTTAACCGGCGCTGGTGTAAGCGCAGAAAGTGGGATAAAAACTTTTAGAGATGATAATGGTCTATGGGAAGGTCACGATGTTATGGAAGTTGCGTCGCCACAAGGCTGGGAAAATAATCAAGAATTGGTACTCGACTTTTACAATAAACGCCGCCGACAACTGAAAGAAGTTGAACCAAATTTAGCGCATAACGCCTTAGTGGAACTGGAAGAAAAATTTCATGTAGAAATAATTACCCAAAATGTAGACGATTTACACGAACGCGCCGGAAGTTCTAACGTAACGCATCTTCACGGCGAATTATTTAAGGCACAAAGTACATTTGATCCAGATTTGGTTATGGATTGGAAAGATGATATTAATAAGGGAGATTTTTGCGAACATAATCATCAATTACGACCTCACGTGGTTTGGTTTGGCGAGCAAGTCCCGATGTTAGAAGTAGCGGTGGAATTGGTTGAAAAAGCAGATTTGGTGATTATTATTGGCACGTCGATGCAAGTTTATCCTGCTGCAAGTTTAATGCATTATGCACCCGAAAATTCTCCTATTTATTTTATTGACCCAAAACCTACCGTTAATTCTTCTGAGCGATTAGAGATAATTGCAAAAAAAGCTTCTACAGGTGTTGCTGAGTTAGTCGAAAAATTATTAGCAAAATCATGAATGAAGAGCTATTCATAAATCAGTTATCTGAACTGAATAGAAATCCTGAAAACCGGAAAAAATTTACCGAAAAATTATTAAATCATGAAAATTTTTTATCGGCTATTTTTTCAATTATTTCAGAAAATAAAAATACTTTAGGGTCAAAAGCAGCTCGAGCATTAGAATTAGTTTGCATAAAAGATAGTTCTAAAATTTTTAGGCATTTAAATCATATTTTAATTTTAGCAGAAAATGCAAAAGAAGATGCAATTGTTAGACCTATGGCAAAAATATTAGAACGCTCAGCGATAGAACATGAATCTATAAAAAACACTTTTCGATTAACGCAAAATGAAATAGAAAAAATAATCGCAATTTGTTTCGATTGGATGATAACACCACAAAAAGTAGCGCCACAAGCCTATAGTATGCAAACTCTTTATATTTTAGGGAAAGAACAAGATTGGGTACACGCAGAATTAGCGCTAATTTTAGAGCAAAATTATACATCCGGTTCTGCCGGATACAAAGCTAGAAGTAGAAAAATATTACAAAAAATTGCTAGTACTTAAACCAACGCTCAACTTCCTGATCAACTTCGGCTATCGGAATTTTACTTTTCTTATTCAATTTCATACTTTTTCTTTTCATTTTCTCAATCAAAATAAGCCGTTCTAATAACTCATTAATTGTAAAATACTCAGGGAAATCCTTAAGCTCGTTAACCAGTGTTTCTTTAGTAATCATTGTTTCAAATAATTAGAGAAGAAAAATACAACTATTATTTTAATTTTCTATAAAATAACAACAACAAAAATACTGAACACCAGTTAACTATTCCTTAAAAATAAAGTGCATAGTTTTTTTAAAGAATCTTTTTGAAGCCTTATCTTTGCGCTTTAAAATTTTAACCGAAAACACATGAATCCGCTTCAAGCAATTTCACCCATAGATGGCAGGTATGCTTCTAAAACTAACGAGCTTATTCAATTTTTTAGTGAAGAAGCCCTTATTAAATACCGCGTAAAAGTTGAAATAGAATATTTTATAGCGCTTTGCGAACTTCCTTTACCGCAACTCACCAAAGTAGAATCTTCTATTTTTCCTAAGTTGCGAAAAATTTATAAAGACTTTAATGTAGAAGATGCACAGGCGGTTAAAGATATTGAAGCGGTAACTAATCATGATGTAAAAGCGGTTGAATATTTTATTAAAAAACGGATGGATGAGCTTGGTTTGAGTGAATCTAAAGAATTTATTCATTTTGGTTTAACTTCTCAAGATATCAATAATACTTCTGTTCCTTTAAGTTTAAAAGATGCGATTGAAGAAGTATATTTTTCTGAACTTGATACCGTTATCGAAAAATTAAAAAGTTTGGCAAACGATTGGAAAGAAATTCCATTACTTGCCAGAACGCACGGTCAACCCGCCTCTCCTACTCGATTAGGAAAAGAAATTGAAGTATTTGTTGTCCGAATTCAAGAGCAATTAACTATATTAAAGGAAACCCCAACGGCAGCAAAATTTGGTGGTGCTACCGGTAACTTTAACGCACATAAGGTTGCTTATCCGGGAATTGACTGGAAAGCCTTTGGAACTCGTTTTGTAGAAAGTCTAGGGATGAAACACTCCTTCCCTACTACCCAAATTGAACATTACGATTATATGGCAGCAACATTTGATGCACTTAAAAGAATCAATACGATTTTAATTGATTTAGATCGTGATATTTGGACCTACGTTTCAATGGATTATTTTAAGCAAAAAATTAAAAAAGGTGAAGTTGGTTCTTCTGCTATGCCGCATAAAGTAAATCCGATTGATTTTGAGAATAGTGAAGGAAACTTAGGAATCGCCAACGCACTTTTCGAGCATTTATCGGCTAAACTTCCGGTGAGTCGTTTACAACGTGATTTAACAGATAGTACGGTTTTACGAATTATCGGTATGCCATTAGGACATACAATAATTGCTTTAAAATCTACCTTAAAAGGATTGAATAAACTCTTATTGAACGAAGAAAAACTAAATCAAGATCTAGAAAATAATTGGGCGGTTGTTGCTGAAGCAATTCAAACTATTCTACGTAGAGAAGCGTATCCAAATCCTTATGAGGCGTTGAAAGGTCTAACCCGAACTAACGAAAAAATAAACGCAAAAAGTATTGCTGAATTTATTGAAACGCTAGATGTTTCTGAAGAAATCAAAAACGAATTAAAAGCAATTACCCCACAAAATTATACGGGGATTTAAGTTATATTCTAATTCTTTAAATATAAAAAAAGAGGTCTTAAATAAGACCTCTTTTTTATCTAAATATGTTACTTCTTAATCGGCGCGAAGTTTGTAAACTAAATTAGTAGCACAACTATGACATTCTCCGCTAGTAGTAGTTCTTGTACAGTCTCCTGGTCCATAAGTACATTTTGTACATTTATTTCCTTTAGGTTGACATTCTGTTTCACTATCTGAACAAGCTTTACTAGTACAAGTTGTATTTTGAAGACTTAGATATTGCTCTGTTCTTGATAGAGATGTTGTAGAAGTATAATCATTAGAATAAAATGTTTTTAAGAAAAACCTTGATCATTACTTACTAAAGTATAATCTATAACACGAGCTTCTGTAAAATTAATACTATCAGCAAGTTTTAAATGATTTAAAAGTTCTGCTTGAAATGTAGCAATCACTTGTTCATTAGGAACAAAAGTACTATTGGTCGAGTTGATTTCCTTATTATTGGTATTTACAATATTATTTATTTCATGATTAGGTATTTCTAAGCTGTTTATTCCTTCATTATTATTGTCCTCATTACAGGAAAATAAAGTAAAAATAAAAAGAAATACTAAAAGATAATTTTTCATAATATACTGATATTATGATTAATAGTATTTAATAATAACAATAATAATTGACAACAACAATATACAACTGTTAAAAATATTACTTCAAATCATGTTTATAAGAGTCTTAAAATGCTTTTGCAAAAGGGATAGTCGCGGCATCCTTTAAAATTTGAAAAAATTTAAAAGATATAGCAGATAGCTCGACCCGAAGGGATTTGCCTAAAAATTAACTTCTCCTAAACTTACTGGTTTGCTCAAAAACGTGTTCTAGAATTGTTTTATCTTCTTCTGAAAATTCAATGGAACGACGCTGCATAACTTTTTCGGCAACTTCAAAAGCTTTATTGGTTTTGTAGGTTGTGGTTCCGCTGCTTCCGCCCCAACTAAAACTTGGTATAAAATTTCTTGGAAAACCTGCCCCAAAAATATTTGCGCTTACGCCGACTACGGTTCCGGTATTAAACATCGTATTAATGCCGCATTTGGAATGATCCCCCATTAATAAACCACAAAATTGCAATCCGGTTCGAGCAAAACCTTCAGTTTCATAATCCCACAAACGGACTTCGGCATAATTATTTTTAAGATTAGAATTATTACTATCGGCGCCAATATTGCACCATTCACCTAAAACAGAGTTTCCTAAAAACCCATCGTGACCTTTATTGGAATAGCCAAAAATAACCGAGTTATTCACTTCGCCACCAACTTTACTGTGTGGTCCAACTGTGGTTGGTCCGTAGATTTTAGCACCCATTTTTAACGTCGCATGGTCACAAAGTGCAAAAGGACCGCGAACGCTGCAAGCTTCCATAATTTCTGCATCTTTCCCAATGTAAATTGGTCCGTTGCTGGCATTTAATGAAGCAATGGTTAATTTTGCGCCTTCTTCTACAAAAATTTGCTCTTTATTGACGCAAAAAACGGATTCGGGAATTTCAGCTGAAGTTTTTCCTTCAGTTAAAATTTCAAAATCTGCCGCGATAGCTTCTCCGTTTTTAGCGAAAATATCCCAGGTATTTTCTATGAAAAGTGGCGTTTCTTTTAAATCTATTTCTTCAAAATGATCTAAATCAATTTCTTGATCTTCAGCAGTTTTAAACGCTACAAATTTATCTTGAAATACTAAAACTTGATTCGATTTTAACTGGTGAACTTGATCTACTAAACTTTTCGAAGGAAAAAATGAAGCGTTTATCATTACATTTTCTTCCAGCTCTACCATTGGCCATTTATCTGCTAAATAATCTTCTGTAATAGTGGTAGTTGTTGATTCTAAGAATTTTTCCCACTTCTCGCGAATAGTTAAAATACCGACACGAATATCGGCAACTGGACGTGTGTAAGTGAAAGGCAATAATTGATTACGAACAGAACCATCAAAAAGTATATAATTCATTTTTATTTTTTTAGCTAATGTATTAAAATTTTACTCTTTTGTGTAGTATAAAATGTGCTTAACAATAGAATTACAAAAATTATTCTTGACAATTCTCTTTGCTTCTAGTATCTACAATTGAAATTATCTTCCAGTCACTTTCGATTTTTACCAATTGAAAATTATTAACGCCACAATGACTCAATTCTCCGTTGATATAAAATTCATAAGGGGTCCAGACATTGGCTAATTTACCATCGTTATTAAATTCGAAATTTAATAAGCGTTCTTCAAAAACCACATTTGACGGAATTTCTTTAATAGATTTTAAAAATTCTGAATAATTTTTTACGGTAATTTTCAACGCTCCATTTTCATCTCTAGAAATAGATTTTAACTGAAATTCTTCAAAAGCCAACGATCTAAGTGTATTTGTATCTTGCTCATGAAAAGCTTCAAAAAAAACCTTTACAGTCTCTCGAGGATTTGCATAATCTTCTTGTGCTGAAAGGAATGAAAAATTTATAAATAGCAAAAGGAAAAGTATTTTCTTCATCGCGTTAATCTTTTGATGTTGGTCTACTAATTTAGTACTTTTACAGCAATTAAATTTGAAAAAAATGTCTGTTGCAAAAAAACAATATAAGCGCGTTACCGTAAAATCACTTGTTGATATGAAAGCCAATGGCGAAAAAATATCGATGCTAACGGCCTACGATTACACGATGGCACAAATTGTAGATGGCGCTGGAATTGATGTGATTTTAGTAGGAGATTCTGCCTCTAACGTAATGGCGGGACACGAAACTACTTTGCCAATTACTTTAGACCAAATGATTTATCACGCATCGTCGGTTGTTAGAGCAATTAACAGATCGTTAGTAGTGGTAGATTTACCATTTGGAAGTTACCAAAGTGACCCGAAAGAAGCACTTAGATCTTCTATTAGAATTATGAAAGAAAGCGGCGGACATGCCGTAAAACTAGAAGGCGGAAAAGAAATAAAAGAATCGATTAAACGAATTTTAAAAGCCGGAATTCCTGTAATGGGACATTTAGGTTTAACCCCGCAATCTATTTATAAATTTGGAACGTACACCGTTCGTGCTCGCGAAGAAGAAGAGGCAATCAAATTAAAAGAAGACGCCAAAATGCTAGAACGAATTGGGTGTTTTGCCGTTGTTTTAGAAAAAGTACCGGCGACTTTAGCAAAAGAAGTTGCCGAGAGTATTTCAATTCCCGTAATTGGGATTGGTGCTGGAAACGGAGTTGACGGACAAGTACTAGTTGTTCACGATATGATTGGAATGACACACGAATTTAACCCACGTTTTTTACGTAGATATCTTGATTTGCATAAGGAAATGACCGGTGCTTTTCAGCGGTATAATGATGATGTAAAATCAGGAGATTTTCCTAATGAAGATGAGCAGTATTAAACTATAGAAAATGGGGATTGATTTTTTTCTTAGTCCATTATTTTTGTCTGGTTTTGTTTTTGTCCTTTTAGGATTTATTATGTATAAATTTCCTCCTAAAGAAATTAATTCTTTATATGGTTATCGCACTAGCAAATCGATGGAGTCTCAAGAGAAATGGGATTTTTCCCAACGCCATTCTGCAGTTTTATTGATTAAAACAGGAATTATTTTTTGCCTTATATCATTACTAATATTTTTTATTAATGTATCAAATGAAGTTTTAATTATAGCGGAAACCTTGGTTATTTTAATTGGTGCAGTTCTCTTAATTATTATAACAGAAAGAGCGATTAAAAATAAATTTGAGAAATAATTAAGTTCGTGTCAGAAAAAAAAATCTCACATAAAAATAATCTGCAAGTAATTTATGAAGACAATCACTTAATTGTGGTAAATAAACGTGCCGGTGATATTGTACAAGGCGATAAAACCGGTGACAAACCCTTAAGTGAAGTTGTAAAAAGTTATTTAAAAGAAAAGTATAATAAACCCGGGAATGTTTATCTTGGCGTAGTTCATCGATTAGATCGTCCAACTAGCGGAATTGTTTTATTTGCCAAAACCTCAAAAGCTTTAGCGCGATTAAATAAATTATTTGCCGAAAAGAAAACCGAAAAAACCTATTGGGCGCTGGTAAAAAATGAACCTCCAAAAAAGCAAGACACTTTAATTCATTATTTAAAGCGAAATCAAAAGCAAAATAAATCGTATTCCCATAAAAATGAAGTTCCTGACAGTAAAAAGGGAATTCTTCACTACAAGATTATTAAGCAACTTGAGAATTATTTTTTGTTAGAAATTCAGCTGGAAACAGGTAGACATCATCAAATTAGAAGTCAATTATCAGCTATTGGTTGTCCAATTAAAGGCGATTTAAAGTATGGGTTTGATCGTAGCAACAAAGATGCAAGCATACATTTACACGCAAGAAAACTAAGCTTAATTCATCCGGTTAAAAAAGAAGAAATTTCATTTGTCTCCGATTTACCAAATGATCCGCTTTGGAATGCTTGCGCTACAAATTAATCAATCTAAAGGTTAATTTATCTCCTTGTTTTTTTTGCGCTAATTTATTGATGCTCTCTTCTGTTAATTGAAAAATTCTTGGGTAACCACCCGTAGTTTGGCAATCGCGCATTAAAATGATTATATTTCCTGATGGTGTAAATTGAACCGTTCCCGGTAAAACCGGTTGCGTTAGAATGGCTTGTAAATTATTTTCAAGTTTTTCTTCTAATTGATACGCCATTCGACTATTATTTTTTGAAATCGAAAATTCCTTGCGTAATAGATTTGCTTTCATAGTTTCAGAAAGTTGTTCAAACTCAGGTCCCGCAAAAACTTCTAATTCATCATTAAAATAATCATTATTGAATTTTATATGAGCGTGTTTTTTTTCTTCTGAAAAATTAAAAGGATGATAGGAGATTTCGTCTCCCTTTTCAATTTTAGATGAATTTGTAATTGGCGCGTACATACTTTTACTACCTAACTTTTCTTCTATTTCAAAACCGCCTTTTACTGCCAAATAAATTCGCGCTCCTTGACTTATTTGTTTAATATGAAGTTGATCCCCTTTTTTTATTTCAAATACTTTGTTTAAACCTATTTCATCATTATTTAACTTTGCTGAAGCCGATAAACCTGTAATAGAAATTTGCGTAGCTTCTGTAAATTCTAATTTCGGACCGATTAAGGTGATTTCCATCAAGGCTTCATTTTCTGAATTTCCCAGTAAAAGATTGGCAATTTTAGCGGAATATAAATCCATCGCGCCACTTTTAGGAATGCCGAATTTAGCAAAACCTACTCTACCTCGATCTTGAATTGTACTAAATAATCCTGGTTGAAGAATTTTAATACTCATAAACTTCTTTTTGAAATTGAAAAGAATTATTTGTTACCTGCTTTTTTATTTCGTCATATTCTTTTAAAGAAATGGCTTCGAATTTTAATTTATCACCTGCCTGAAAAGGGCTCGGATTTTTAGCAGAAGTATCAAAAAAAGTCAAGGGAGAATTCCCGATTAGTTGCCATCCACCGGCAGAATTTTGCGGGTAAATTCCGGTCTGTTTTTCACCAATTCCTACAGCACCTTTTTTAACGTTTAAACGCGGTGACTTTTTACGTGAAATATAAAGCTCTTTTTTAAGTCCGCCAAGGTATAAAAACCCGGGTAAAAATCCAGTGAAAAATACCGTATAATTCGGTTGCGTATGAAGAGAAATTATTTCTGAAACTTCAAGTTTATTTTTGACGCTAATTTCTTCTAAATCGATTCCAAATTTTTCATCATAACATACAGGAATTGAAAATTGATTTACTTCTACAGTGTCGGAAAATTGAACACCCTCTGATAGCTTTTTAATATCTGAAATTTCATTATAGATATTATCTATTACAAATTTATAATTAACTAATAATGAATTATATGTATTTATTACTTCAACTGATTCTTTAATTGTATTTTGTTGGATTATATTTTTGTATTGAAGGATAAATTTGAGTAGTTTTTCGTCAATAATTTCTTCCCAAGTTATTAAAATAGCTTGTTTTCCAAAAGCGCTAAATGTTGGATTTTTATAACTCATCCCCTATTGAATATGAACGTTATTTTCTTCTAATTTTTCACGTAAAAAAGTCAATATTTCAACTGAATTTTTCGTGTCACTATGAACACAAATCGTATCGAAGTTTGCCATTAAAATTTTATCATTTTTTAACTGAATTTTTCCTTCAGAAATCATGAAAAAAACGTGCTTAAAAATAACTCCTTTTTCGTGCAAAACAGCATCTTCTTTTTTTCTCGAAACCAGACTAAAATCAGCTTCATAATTTCGGTCTGCAAAACCCTCTGTCCAAGTTTTTAATTTTCCTTTTGCTATTTTTTTTACAGCTGATTTTGGAGGGACAAAAAGAATTAAATTTTCATCTATTTCGTGCACAACATCAATTACCAATTGTGCTTTTTCCTCATCTTTTATAATATCATTGTATAAAGCTCCATGAGGTTTTATATGATGTAACTTAACGCCAAATTCCTCTGCAGTACTTTTTACACGTAAAATTTGCGTTCTAAGCGTACTTTTTAATTCATCAGTATTTATATCTAATGAAACTCTACCAAAGTTTTCTTGATCAGGATAAGAAGGATGCGCACCAATATTCGTTTGATGTGTTATCGCTAGCTTTATTGCTTCTTTTACAGTTTTATCATTACCAAAATGTCCTCCACAAGCAATATTACAAGACGAAATAAGTGGCATTAATTGATTATCGAATTTTCCTCCTTCTGCTAAATCACAATTTAAATCGATAGTCATAACACATTAGTTTTGTCGCTGCTGAAGACTATAAATAGCAAAGGTTCCTAACCAATGTCCGCCTTCGTAAGAATCGCCCATTAAACTAGGAAAAGAATGCGCTACGTGTTTATCGGCAACGAACTGGAGATGTTTAAAATCTTCTTGATATTTATTTGCCAAATTGTAGAAAACCCAAGCTCTGCTATAATTTAAGCCATCTAAATGAACGAGTTTTCCATCCTCACGATCAGAAACTTCAGCAACTTCAATATCAAAATTCTTATCCATTAATTGAGGCATAAAATCTTTTAACCAAATTTTAAAAGTAGTTTCAGATAAAACGCGTTGCATAATGGCAACTTCCTCTAAACAAGGCGATAAAAAATCAAAACCGCCAGGCTCCCAAGAAATCGGACAATTATCGTCTTCTAAATAAAAGTCTTTTGCACGCTTGGCAATTAAATTTATGAATTTTTCATTTGCTGTAGTCTGTGCATAATCATAGGCAAAAGCTAATCCAAAAGCAGTATTTTCGTGCTCTCCTACTCTAATAGGATAATTTAATTTTGGTAGAAAAGTCATATAATTTTCTACTATTTTATCGGTTAATGGTTGTAGGTTTTTCTCCAATTCTTTTGCTAGAGGAGTGTCCCAAGTATGAATTTCTTCTGCTAATTTTAACACCCAAGCCCATCCATAAGTACGTTCAAAACTTTTATTTTGCTCCTGCTGAAAATAAGCAACTTCTTGCTGAATGTTTTCTGGTGACAAGCTTTCTTTTAACGCCTTTTTTATAGCTTCAGCTTTATTTAAATTAGGAAATTGTTTTAGTAAACTTACTAAAGACCAATGTCCATGAACTGAAGAATGCCAATCAAAGCAGCCATAAAACGCAGGATGAAGTTCTTTTGGAGTTTTTAAGTCGGCTTCAGAGGTTAATGTTTGCCCGAGTTTATAAGGGTATTGATTATTGATGCACGCTAAAGGCAATTCCGCTAATTTATCGGCTTGTTCTTTGGTTAAAATAACCGGATCAACATTTTTTATTTTATTTGATACCTCTTCCACCAAGCTAGTATCTTCCTCAACTTTTTGAGGATTATTTTTCTCAAGATCAGCATCCTTATTTTTACAACTAAACAAACTGATAATCGATAATGCAACTACTATTTTTCTCATAATTTCTATCCTAACCAACCATCACGGTCTAAACTTCTATATTGAATTGCTTCACTAATATGTGTTCCAGAAATTTGTTCTACACCTTCTAAATCTGCAATTGTTCTTGAAACTTTCAAAATCCGATCATAAGCTCTCGCCGATAAATTTAAACGCTCCATTGCAGTTTTCAACAAATTTTTAGAATTTTCATCTAACTTACAAAATTCTCTGATTTGTTTAACATCCATTTGTGCATTATAATGAATATTTTCATAATTTTTAAATCTACTATGTTGCTGCTCTCTAGCTTCGGTGACACGTTTTCTGATTTCTGCACTCGTTTCTCCCTTTCGTTCTTCACTTAATTTATCAAAAGGCACTGGTGTTACTTCAATGTGAATATCGATCCTGTCTAATAAGGGACCGCTAATTTTGCTTAAATAACGTTGCATTTCGGCGGGTGAAGAAGAAACCGGAGCATCAGGATCGTTAAAATAACCTCCCGGACTAGGATTCATGCTAGCTACTAACATAAAACTAGATGGATAAGTTACTGTAAAACGCGCTCTCGAAATAGTTACTTCACGATCTTCTAGCGGTTGCCGCATAACCTCTAACACGGTTCGTTTAAATTCTGGCAATTCATCTAAAAATAATACGCCATTATGCGACAAAGAAATTTCACCGGGCTGCGGATATGAACCGCCACCAACCAAAGCAACATCAGAAATTGTGTGGTGAGGACTTCTAAATGGGCGTTGTGCTAAAAGACCGTTAACTTCATTTGTTCTTCCTACAACACTGTGAATTTTTGTGGTTTCTAGTGCTTCGTGTAAACTCATCGGTGGTAAAATACTCGGCAAGCGTTTTGCTAACATTGTTTTTCCAGAGCCTGGAGGACCGATTAAAATAATATTATGACCACCTGCAGCGGCAATTTCCATACAACGCTTAATAGATTCTTGTCCTTTTACATCAGAAAAATCGTGTTCAGGATGCTGTAAACTTTCATAAAACTGTTTTCGCGTATCAATAATGGTGGGTTCTAATATTTCATTTTTATCAAAAAAATTAATAACTTCTGTAATATTTTCGACTCCATACACATCTAAGCCACTAACAATGGCTGCTTCTGCAGCATTTTGTTTAGGAAGAATAAAGCCTTTAAAACCTTCTTCTTTAGCTTTTATGGCAATTGGGAGCGCGCCTTTTATGGGCTGTAAACTTCCGTCTAATGAAAGTTCTCCCATAATTAAATAATCTTCTATTTTTTTAGCTTTAATTTGTGAAGAAGCGGTAAGAATACCTAATGCTAAAGTTAAATCATATGCAGAACCTTCTTTACGTAAATCTGCAGGTGCCATATTTAAGGTGATTTTTTTACCCGGTAATTTGTAACCGTTATTTTGTAAAGCTGCTGCTATGCGATAACTACTTTCTCGAATAGCGTTATCGGGCAACCCTACCAAGTGGTAGCCAATTCCTTTATTAATATTCACTTCTACCGTAATTGTGGTTGCCTCTACCCCAAATACAGCACTTCCATAAACTTTTACTAGCATGTAGTTATCCTTTTCTTAAATGTAAGGATAATTTTATAGAATAAAGCTTTGGTCTATAAAACAATAAATTAAGAAAGGTATTTCTTTAAAAGGTTTCTTGTAGAAGAATCTTGATTTTCACCAATTTTTCTGGATTCAATCTGATCTAAAATACCTGATGCTAACTGTTTACCAAGCTCTACTCCCCACTGATCATAACTGAAAATATTCCAAATTATACCTTGTACAAATAACTTGTGTTCGTACATCGCAATTAAACTTCCTAAAGTTTTTGGATTAAGTTTTTCTATTAAAATAGTATTGGTCGGTTTATTACCGGAAACTAATTTATAAGGTAATATTTTTTCTTGCTCCTCCTTAGATAATGTTTGTAACTCCTCTTCTACTTCTGCTTTACTTTTCCCCTTTAATAAAGCTTCAGTTTGAGCAAAAAAATTGGCCATTAATTGATTGTGGTGGAACTTATCTTGATGAAGCGATTTTTTAAAACCGATAAAATCTGTCGGAATTATTTTTGTTCCCTGATGAAATAATTGAAAAAATGCGTGTTGCGAATTACTTCCCGGTTCTCCCCAAATAATGGTTCCGGTTTGGTAACTGATTTTTTCTCCACTTCTTGAAACACTTTTTCCGTTACTCTCCATAATCCCCTGCTGTAAATAAGGAACAAAATTTTGTAAATAATGCGAATATGGAACGACGGCTTCGGTTTCTGTTTCAAAAAAATTATTATACCAAATACTTAGCAATGCTAAAATTACAGGAATATTTTTATCAAAATCTTCATTTCTGAAATGTTCATCCATTTGTTGAGCGCCTTCTAAAAGTTGCTCAAAATTTTTATAACCAATGCAGCACGCAATAGCCAACCCAACCGGGCTCCACAAAGAAAATCGACCGCCAACCCAATCCCACATCGGGAAAATTTGAGTCGATTTAATTCCGAATTCAATTGCTTTTTCTGTATTGGCAGATACCGCTACAAAATGTTTTTCTAAATCTGTACAGCCGTTTTCTTCAAAATATTTTTTAACCGTTTTAGCATTGGTAATCGTTTCTTTTGTTCCAAAACTTTTAGAAACAACAATAACTAAAGTTGTTTCCATATCTATCTTTTGAAGAACCTCATGAACTAAATCACCATCCATATTAGAAACAAAATAACTTTCTAAATGATTTTGATAAAAAGCTAAAGAATTTGTGACCATTTTTGGTCCAAGATCACTTCCGCCAACACCAATATTAACAATAGTTTTAATTTGTTTTCCGGTGTAACCTTTCCATTTTCCTTCAATTATTTCCTCAGAAAATTGCTTTATTTTAGCTAAAGCTTGTGCTACTTCTTTCGGTTTCTCTTTGGCTCGCAAAGCAGTATGTAAAACAGCTCGATTTTCGGTTTGATTGATATAATCTCCCTTAAATTGTTTTTCTATTGCATTTTTAAGGTCTATTTCTTCAGCTAAAGAAAGTAATAGATCAAGAGTTTTTTGTGTGATCCGATTTTTAGAAAAATCTACTATAAAATCTTCCCATTCTATCAAAAAATTTTCTGCCCGTTGTTGATCTTGCTCAAACCAATTTAGCATTTGTTCATCTTTGATTTCATGAAAGTGAACAGCCAATTCTCGCCAAGCTTTAGTAGCGGTAGGATTAATTGATTTTAAGGGCATTAAAATTTATTTTTTTTGGTAATATTGGGTTAATTGATCTATGGGATGACGAATTATATTTCCAGCAGCTAAATTATAAGTTTTTAAGCTATTTTTAATGATTTTTTCTGAAAAATGAGCAATTGAGCCTACAAAATGAATAGGAACTTCAGCAGATTCTTGAATTGGTAAAATTCTATTTTCTATAAAAACCTGAATTCCTTCGGTAATTATTTTTTCAAAATAAGGATTTATTTCATTTTTACTGAAGATAAAAGCCGCAAAAGAAGCCAAGTAAGCATTTGGGTTTTCTTGTTGATATAAATTGAATTTGATTTCATCCGGATCTAAATTAAATGCAGCTTCAAATTCTTTAGCAATTTTTGAAGGCATTTTTTTATAAAAATAATCTTGAATCAATTTTTTTCCGAAATAATTTCCGCTCGCTTCGTCCATCACAACAAAACCTAAAGAAGCTATTGGTGTATGTATTTTTTTACCATCAAAATAACAACTATTAGAACCCGTACCCAAAATACAAACAATACCGGGCATTGATGTTGCTGCATAAACTGCCGCATAGGTATCTTCAAAAATATTAACTTGTGCTTTTTTAAAAAAAACCTCGAAAATTGACTTTAATTTTTTTTGAGGTAAAGGCGTTCCGCAACCTGCTCCGTAAAAATCTACTTGTTGAATTTGACTTGAAAATTCTTGTAAAGCTGTATTCGCTTCAACACGTTCACGAATAATTTTTTCAGAAAAAACACTCGGATTTAATCCTTTAGTTTGTGTACGAAAAACCTCTTCTTTTGCTTCATTTAAAAGAATCCAATCGCACTTTGTAGAACCACCGTCGGCGAGTAAAAGCATAGTTTGTTTGATTATTTTTAATTTAAAATCAATTCTATCTTAAATAGTTAATGTATTCATTTTTTCCATTGATGAAAAAACGAATCAAAAAAATATAGACTTACGAAACTTTATCTAATTTTTTTTGCTCCTTCTCTAAGATTTAGAAACTCGTTATTGAAATTTAATAAAACTAGAAAATTCGTTCAACTCAAACAGTCTAAAATTTCACGAGAACTTCACTTCAAATATTACGATAAACTTTCGATAGGCCCAAAAAAAGCTTTTATAAAAACTAAAGTGATGCCACGTATAATGATAAATCTACTAATTTACTCGCGTATCCAAACTCATTATCATACCAGGCAACTAGCTTAAAAAAGTTGTTATTCAATGCCATACTTGCATCAGCATCAAAAACGCTGGTTCTGGATTCTGATACAAAATCTTGCGAGACAACTCCTTCTTCAGTATAGCCTAGAATTCCTTTTAAATCGTTTTCAGCGGCACTTTTTATAGTTTTTTTAAGTTCTTCTAAACTGACTTCTTTTTTTAGTCGTACGGTTAAATCTACCACAGAAACATCTGGTGTAGGTACACGAAAAGCCATTCCGCTTAATTTTCCTTCTAAATCCGGAATAACTTTTCCAACTGCTTTTGCAGCTCCGGTGCTTGTCGGGATAATATTTACATTAGCATTTCTTCCTAATCGGTAATTTTTTTTAGAAGCAGAATCTACCGTAAATTGTGAAGATGTTGTGGCATGAACAGTAGTCATTAAACCTTCAATTATTTCAAAATTATCGTGTAAAACTTTTGCTAAAGGTGCTAAACAATTGGTAGTACAAGAGGCATTAGAAACCAACTGGTCGTCAGCCGAAATGCTTTGATGATTTACGCCCATAACAACCATAGGAATATCTTCTGATGGTGCAGAAATAACTACTTTTTTGGCGCCGGCTTCTAAATGTTTTGATGCTTTTTCTTTGGTTTTAAAAATACCCGTGCATTCTAAAACAATAGCTACATTTAATTTTTTCCAAGGAAGGTTTTCGGGCTCCTTTTCTGAAGTCACTTTTATTTCTTTTCCGTCAATTAAAAGATTATCATTTTTTACAGCTATAGATTGATCAAATTTTCCATGAACAGAATCATATTTTAATAAATAGGCTAACTGTTCTACCGGCATCAAATCATTTACTGCAACAATATTTACATTATCATTTTTACTGGCAATTCGAAAAACAATTCTTCCAATTCTACCTAATCCGTTTATCGCAATATTTATTTTTTTCATAGCTCATTTTTTTAAATTGAAGTAATATCTGCCACGCGCAATAAATCTAAGTCAATTTCATTAGTTCCTGCAATTGCTTCAGCAAAAGGAACACTGACTAATTTTTTGTGCTGAATACCAATCATTACATTTTTTTCTCCCGCTAAAAGCATATCAACTGCACCAATTCCTAATCGACTTGCCAAAACACGATCGTAACAACTAGGAGCACCGCCACGCTGAATATGTCCTAAGACCGTAACCCGGACTTCATAATTTTCAAAATTACCTTCAATATATTCGGCAAGTTCAAAAATATTTTTTCCTATTTTATCGCCTTCAGCAACTACGACAATACTGGAAGTTTTTCCAGATTTTCGGCTTCGCTTTAAAGATTCTACCAAGCGATTTACGCCCATATCTTGTTCTGGGATTAATATTTCTTCCGCTCCTGCTCCAATTCCTGCATTTAAAGCAATGTCGCCCGCATTTCTCCCCATTACTTCAACCAAAAATAAACGATTATGAGAATTTGCTGTATCTCTAATTTTATCGATCGCTTCAATAACGGTATTTAAAGCGGTATCATAACCGATGGTGAAATCTGTTCCACGAATATCATTATCTATTGTTCCGGGAACGCCAATAATCGGAAAATCGTGTTCCTCATAAAAAACAGAAGCTCCTGCAAATGTACCGTCACCACCGATAGCTACCAATGCATCAATATGATGCTCTTGTAACTTATTAAAGGCTTTTTTTCTTCCTTCTTCAGAAAAGAAATCTTTAGAGCGTGCCGATTTTAAAAAAGTTCCGCCACGATTAATAACATTTTTAACTGAACGTGCATCTAACGCAATACAATCTCCTTCAATTAAACCTTGATATCCTCTGTAAATTCCTATACAATCTACATTATTAAATTTGCAAGCGCGTACCACTGCTCTAATGGCAGCATTCATTCCCGGAGAATCTCCCCCGGAAGTTAAAACACCTATGTTTTTGAGCGCTTTCATTCTGCTGAATTTATATAATTTTCTACCATTTCTTCTAAAATTGGTAATGGTACTGCTCCGTTAGAAAGCACCACATCATGAAATTTCTTGATATCAAATTTTTCTCCAAGTTCGTTTTTAGCTTTTTTACGCAGAGATAAAATTTTATTCATACCAACTTTATAAGCAGTTGCTTGGCCCGGCATTACAATGTGTCGTTCAACCATTTTTACACAATCACTTTCTGCATTGGGTGTATTGTTTTTATAAAATTCTATTCCTTTTTCGCGTGTCCATTTTTTAGCGTGAATTCCCGTATCTACAACCAATCTACAAGCTCTCCAAAGTTCCATTGCGAGCCGACCAAAATCTGAATAAGGATCTTTATAAAATCCGATTTCTTTTGGAATTTTTTCGCTGTATAATCCCCAACCTTCCACATAAGCTGTGAAAAAAATGTGCTTTCTAAATTCTGGTATACTATCTAATTCTTGAGCAATAGCTAATTGCATATGATGACCGGGAATACCTTCGTGATAAGCTAAAGCTTCCATTTGATAGGTAGGCATGGCTTTCATATCATATAAATTAGCATAAAAAATTCCGGGACGCGAACCGTCTATCGCCGGACTTTGATAAAAGGCTTTTCCGGCACTTTTTTCCCGAAAAGCTTCTACCGCCTTAACTTTGATATCAGCTTTAGGTAGCGTTAAGAAAAGTTCATCTAAGTGATTTTTCATCTCATTGATAAAAGATTTACTTTCTGCTAAATAACGCTGCTTTCCGGCTTCTGTATTTTCATAATAAAATTGTTCATCATTTTTCATGAAATTGAAAAAATCTTGTAAACTTCCTTTAAAGCCTACTTTTTTCATTATCCTTTTCATTTCTCCATGAATGCGCTCAATGTCTTTCAAGCCCATTTGATGAATTTCTTCAGGTGATAAACCTAAAGTCGTAATACGTTGTAATCTATTTTTATAGAACGCATCTCCTTTTGGAAATTTCCAAACCCCATGGTCTAATGTAGCGCGTTGATCTTCGTCTTTTAAAACACTTATTAAATGCTGGTAAGCTGGCTTTACGTAAGTTACTAGCGCTTGTTTTGCTTTAACTTTTAATTCTTTTTTTTGCTTCGCCGAAATAGAAAGCTGATCAATTTTTGAAGAAAAATCTTCTAATAAAATACTTTCCCTTTTAGAATCATCAAAAGGTTTACCGCTTATCACATTTTTTGAATCGTCTAACACTTTACTGAATACAAATTTTGGAGGTAAAATCCCATTTTTCTCTCTAATCTGCATGTTTTTTGTAATCTGCTCAAATGCCTTTTCTAACCCGATTAAGCGTTGAATGTAGGCTTCTGCATCTTCAACCGAATCGATTTGATGCTGATTTATTAAAAATGCAGGCAAACCAGATTGGTAACCGTGCATCTGATTTACCGGATAAGTATAAAAACGGTATTCGTAATCTGCAATTTTATTTTCTAAGCTTTGCTTCATCAACCGATAGCTTAACAACTTCTGATCTGACAAAGCATTTTTATTGATGCTATCGGTTAAATAGCTTAAACGCTCTTTATTTTTATTGAGATCTTCTGCATATTTTTGATGCGAAAAATCATCCCATTTGCCATAATCGTTTTTCTTGCCTAAACGCGTTTGAAACATCGGCGAATCGTTAAGGTCTTCTTGAAATGTACGTTCAAAAAAAGCTTGTAACTTTTTTGATTCTTGTTTGATATCGCTTTCGTTTAAATCAGTTTTTTTAGCTTGATTGTTTTTACAAGCGACAAGCGAAAAACTACAAAAAATGACGATTAAAAATTTTTTCATACCCATTAATTTAATTTTTTAAAACTGAAAACTCAATAGAAGAATCGCCATACACGCTATGTGTTTGCGCTTTAAAATCTTCTTTCTCGGCTTCAAAAATATTAGGTACAAAAGTTTGGGGATTTAAATCTATTAAGGGAAACCACGTACTTTGCACCTGAATTTGAATTTTATGTCCTTTCTGAAAGGTGTGATGAATATCTTGCAACTGAATTTTTACACTCGTTTTTTTATTAGGAATAAAAGCTTCCGGTTTTTCAAAACTATTTCTAAATCGGCCACGCATTACTTCACTTCTCACCATCATATGATAATTAGACATTTTTAAATAGTCTTGTGTTTCTTCATAATCTTTAGCATCCGGCGGATAAACATCAATCACTTTTACCACCCAATCTGCTGCGGTTCCGGTTGTAGAAACTTGCAAATTTGCGAGAATTTCTCCGGTCATTGTGATATCTTTTTCTAACACATCAGTTTCAAAAACCAATACATCCGGACGTCTTGCCGCAAAACGCTGATCGTCTGTCATATATTTTCTTGGCGTAAAAACCAGTTTTATATCTTCTGAATAAGGCACCGGTTTTTTAGGATCGCTTACAAATGTTGCTTTTTCATTTGGATTAGAAATTGAGGTCAACTTTTGATTTTCGCCTAAATAATAGGTTTTCTTTTTGGATTTTTTTGGCGGCCAGTTTTGATACGATTCCCATTGATGCAAGCCGGTATCAAAAAACATCGCTTCCGGTAAACCTGAATTTTTATCACCGCTTTCTTTTAAAAAGTGATTGAAAAATTTTGCTTCAACTTGCTCTTGAAAATTTTTAGAAAGATCATCACCAAAATAAATATTACCAATGGCTTGTCTTTTTTTAGTCCTTGCCCAATCGCCATGGCTCCACGGACCAAAAACTAAGGTGTTATAATTATCATTATTTTTTTCTATGGTTTTATACGTATTAAACGGACCGTATAAATCTTCGGCATCAAAAAGACCGCCTACCGTCATAACGGCAGGTTTTATCTTTACATTTTCTAAATGCTGAATAACCCCACGTTTTTGCCAGAATTCATCATAATTTGGATGATTCTGTAATTGCTGCCAGAAAAAATTATCTTCATAAAAATGATCTAATTTAGTTAAAGGCGTATGATCTAAATAAAATTGAAATTGATCTTTTGTTGGAACCTGAGGAAAACTATACCAGCTTTCTGATGTGGGGCCGTTGTGTTGCTCGCCAAAAAGAGCAGTTGCCATAAAATAACTTAATAAATAAGCGCCATTATGGTGAAAATCATCAAAAAAGAAATCGCTTATACAAGCTTGAGGCGAAGCAGCTTTAAGCGCCGGGTGTTCTGATAACAATGAATAAGTAGCATAAAAACCGGGGTACGAAATTCCCCACGTTCCTACCCTTCCGTTGTTGTTTTCTACGTTATTTACCAACCAGTCTATAGTATCATATGTATCGCTTGCTTCATCTATTTCATCTCCTTTTTTATTCGGAATATACGGACGCATATTATCATAGTTTCCTTCACTCATCCAGCGACCGCGGACATCTTGGTAAACAATAATATTTCCTTGTTTCATTAAAAATTCATTGGGACCTATTTTAGATCTAAACTGATCCTTTCCGTAAGGTTTAGAGCTGTACGGCGTGCGTTGCATTAAAATAGGATAAGCTTGTGAGGTATCTTTTGGCGAATAAATGGTGGTATGTAATTTTACCCCATCGCGCATTTCTATATCAACTTCTTGTTTGGTATAATGTTGGGAAACATCATAATCTTTTTCTGTTTGTGAAAAACCAGAATTGGTAGAAAAAATAAGAAAACTTAAGAGAAAAAGCAGGTTTTTGAACTTCATATAAATATTATTTTATCAGCTTTAAAGATACTAGTATATTTTTAAAACAAGTTAAAAAAACCCGACAGAAGAACTGCCGGGTTTTAGAATTTTTATGGATAGATTTTTATTTTTCGAAATTTGATAAACCTTCGGTTAACCAATCTTCATATTCATCTACGTCTGGGGTATAACCAACTGGTTTATTCAACATCTCTTCTTCATTGTTCAATAAAATATAATACGGCTGGGCGTTTGCTCCATAGTGTTTTATTTGAAAATCACTCCACTTATTTCCTATCGTTCTAATTCGTTTTCCGGTAGTTTTACTCGTGTATTGTTCGTCTTCCGGTAGTTTTTCTTTTGCATCTACATAAAGTGAAATCAATACTAGTTCTTTTTTAAGCTTTCCTAAAATTTGCGGTTCGCTCCATACGCGTTCTTCCATTTTACGACAATTAATACACGCATAACCTGTAAAATCTAATAAAATAGGTAGATTTTTTTCTTCAGCATAAGCCATCCCTTTTTCATAATCTGTAAAAGTTACAATGTCATGCGGACCTAATTTTGCGTGCTCCGGGAAATCACTTTTAGATGAAGCTGTTGCTGTTCCTGTTTTTCTGTTTCCAACTCCATAAGGTGCTTCACTGTAATTTAATGGCGGTGTAAAACCACTGATCATTTTTAATGGTGCTCCCCAAAGTCCAGGAATCAAATAAATTGTAAAAGCTAAAATTAACAAACCTAAACCTAATCTTCCTACAGAGATATGATTTAATGGTGAATCGTGTGGCAAAGATATTTTTCCGAGAAGATATAAAGCCAATACACCAAAAATTGCAATCCAAATGGCTAAGAAAACTTCGCGTTCTAAAATATGAGCTTGCAATACTAAATCGGCATTAGATAAGAATTTGAAAGCTAAGGCTAATTCTAAAAATCCTAACACAACTTTTACGGTATTTAACCATCCGCCAGATTTTGGTAAGGTATTCATCCAACCCGGGAACATTGCGAATAAAGCGAAAGGAATTGCAATAGCAAGTGAGAAACCTAGCATCCCGATAATTGGCGCCAAACCTCCTTTTGAAGCAGCTTCAACTAATAAAGTCCCAACAATAGGCCCTGTACAAGAAAACGAAACTATTGCCAATGCTAAAGCCATAAAAAAGATACCAATAATCCCACCTCTGTTAGCTTGTTGATCTACTTTATTTGCCCAAGAATTTGGTAACATAATTTCAAAAGCTCCTAAAAATGAAGCTGCAAAAACAACCAATAAAATAAAAAACACAATATTAAAAGTAACATTGGTAGATAATGCATTAAGCGCATCGGCACCAAAAATAGCCGTTACAATGGTCCCTAATAACACATAAATTACTACAATAAAAAAACCGTATAACAATGCATTTTTAATTCCCTTACTGCGGTTTTTACTTTGCTTGGTGAAAAAACCAACCGTCATGGGTATCATTGGGAAAACACAAGGTGTTAACAAAGCCGCAAAACCAGCTAAAAATGCTAAAAAGAAAATAGTAAATAAGCCTTTTTCTTCTTCGTTCTTTTCAATATTATCGGCAAGGTTATTTTTTTCTTCAGGTTTTTTAGTTTCGGTTTTTGGTTTTTCTTCTTCGTTTGCAGAAGCTCCATAAGCTGTAAATTCATCGTAATTTTGAATGATTTTCACAAGATCTTTTTTTATGTCAAAAATTACATAAAACTCTTCTCCAATACAGACTTCTTTACAAACTTGATATTTGAGTTCCATTTTAATTACCGATAGGTTTTTATCAGTAATATCTACATTTTGCTTGAAAGTAGCCTCTTTAGCAAAGTAAACTTCATCTACACCAAATATTTCGCTGTACTGTCTCTTTGATTCACTCTCTGTAGTTTCTCCTTTTAATTCATATCCACTCCCTATATCTAAATAATTAAACCATAATGGTAGCGGACCACCTTCTGGAGTTTTTTGAGAATAGATGTGCCACTCATCTTTAATATCAGCTTCTAAAATGAATTGATACTTATTTTCAGACTGTTTTTCTATGCTTCCATTCCATTTTACTGGATTTTTAATTTCGCCTTCTTGCTGTGTTCTAAATTGTGCATTTGTGTTTACAAAACATACTAAAACAAGTAGTAGTGAAAAGTAATATTTCATTTTTTTAGGGTAATTTTTAAAGTTTGGGTTGTTGTTGGTGTTATTTTATAATCGTTATGAATTCGGTGACCGATAACCCAGATAATATCTTCTGCTGAACATAAAACCCAAGTATTTTCCTTTTCTACTAACGAACATTTTTCATCTTTTAAAAAATCGCTGATCTTTTTTTTACCTTTCATTCCAAAAGGTTTAAAAACATCTCCTGTCTTCCATCTCCTTACTTTTAAGGGAAATTTTAATTTTTCGGCAGCAAGATAAGCTATTTGTTTTTCTTTTTTTTGAATTTTATCAACTTCTTCTACTTCTATTTTCCCTAACGGAAACGAAATTTCTGTTGAATTTTTCGGCAACAAAAATTCTTCATTTGCTATTTCTTGCTTTTCAGCTAAAATTAAAACAGCTCTATCTCTCACTAATCGATGTGTTTTTGAAAATACTTGTTTACCAGATTCTGCTGATAACAAATGATAAACATCATCCCATTCTGTAAAACCAAACGGATGTAACAATTGATATAAAACAGCTTTTGTGTTAGGTGTCTCTTGTAGCTGCTGAATATTTAGATAATAATCGCCCTTAATTTTTTCAACCAGTTTAGAGAATAAAAAAGTAGTATAATCTTCTAATAAAGCAGCACTTTGCTGCAAATGCGTTTGGGTTTGCTGAAAATTTTGAAGGTACTGCGGAGTTATCTCTTCTAAAACAGGAATTAGTTGATTTCTAATCTTGTTACGCACATATTTATCTGAAGCATTACTACTATCTTCTCGCCAAGTGATATTATTTTTTTTAGCATACAGTTCGATTTCAGCTCTTGAAAAATTTAACAACGGACGCACAATTTTATGATTGATCTCAGGAATTCCCGTTAGACCATTAATTCCGGTACCGCGAATGGTATTTATAAAGTAAGTTTCTAAACTGTCGTTAGCGTGATGCGCCGTAAAAATAGCTTTAAAATTGTGTATTTTAACCAATTCATAAAACCAGTGATAGCGCAAATTTCTTGCAGCAATTTGGGTAGAAAGTTGGTGATCTTGAGCGTAAGCGCTGGTATTAAAATGTTGAACAAAAAAATTAACCTCTAATTTTTCTGCCAAGCTTTTTACAAATTTTTCATCTTCATTACTTTCATCATCGCGCAACATAAAATTGCAATGTGCCAATGAAAAATTTAAGTTCATTTTTTTGCATAAATGCGCCAATACAACACTGTCAACTCCACCGCTAATAGCAATAAGGAATTTTTCATGTTGTAATTCAGAAAAATTTTGTTGAAAATAATCTTGAAATCGATTGAACATTTAGGGCATTTTTGCACCCAAATATAAGCTTTCTCTAAAAATTAGAAGGTAACTCAAGTTACAGATTCAAGGCTTTTTTCATGGCAGCCGCTTTTATTAAACACTCTTCGTATTCTTTTTTGGGATCGGATTTTGCCGTAATAGCGCTTCCTACAGAAAAAGAGGCATACTTTTTTTCTTGATTGTATAAAATACTGCGAATAATTACACTAAAATCAAAGTCGCCTTCGGGAGTAAAATAACCAAGACTTCCGCTATATAAACCGCGTTTAGAAACTTCCAGATCTTCAATAATTTGCATTGCTGAAACTTTAGGAGCGCCGGTCATACTTCCCATTGGGAAAGTAGTGCGTAAAATTTCTATCGGCGATAAATTTAAATCGACTTTAGATGAAATGGTAGAAATTAATTGGTGAACTTGCTGAAAAGTGTACAAACCACACAGCTCCTCTACTTCAACACTAGCTTTGGTGGCCGTTTTAGATAAATCATTGCGCACTAAATCTACAATCATGATATTTTCTGCTCGCTCTTTAGGATCATTTTGAAGTTGATTTTTCAGCAAATCATCCTCTTCTTTGTTTTCTAAACGACGCGCAGTACCTTTTATAGGTTGCGAAATAATTTTGTTGCCTGTTTTTTTTATGTACCGCTCAGGACTTGCAGAAAGCAAATAATAATCCTCTAATTTGCAGTAAGCAGCAAAAGGTGGCGTAGAAAGTTGATTGAGTTGAAAATAAGTTTCTAAAGGATTTAAAAGCGCATTTTCTAAATAAAATTCTTGGCAAAAATTGGCTTCATAAATATCACCACGAAAAATATGTGCTAACATTTTTTCCACTTTCTCTACATATTCATCCTCAGATAAACGAGATTTTACCGGTGATTGAACTATATTTTCTTCAACCTCATCAGTAATTTTATAAGCACAAATTTCTTCCCAATCGGTTTCTAGTTCATCATCAACCATGGCCAAATAGTGCAATTGAATTTCATCATCTTTGATGAGAAAAATTTTTTTTGGCTGAATGAAATAAAGTGCAGGAAAATGAAGTCCGTCTATATTTTTTGAGGTGAGATTTTCAACATCATTTTTTAGATCGTACGTTAAATATCCAAAAATCCAATCTTTTGTAGTTTCTTGATATTCTTTTAGTTGATCAAACGCATCTAAAGTATCCGTTTTAATAGAAGTAAATGCTTCAACTGCTAAAATAGCATCATATTTGGCTGAAGAAAATTGATACTCATTAGAATCTAACCAAACCACTTCTTCAAACTGATTTGCCCAAGAGAGAAGTTTTTCTTTGAACTTTTTTGAAGCAGTTAACGTATATTTTTTTGTAGTACGCATCAGTTAGCAGTTAGCAGTTAGCAGTTAGCAGTTAGCAGTTAGCAGTTAGCAGTTAGCAGTTAGCAGTTAGCAAAATGAAAAATTGCAATGAAAGAAAACAGATAACTCAAAAAACTTATTAACTTTTTCTCTCTTTACCTTTTTAAATCAACAAAACTATTCTTCTAAAGCTTGTTCAAAATTAGAAAGTACATCTATTAAACCAAGCAATAAAACCTCATCGGAAATTACATTTTTCTCTTGGTCAAAATTCTCTTCGAAAGATGGGAAACTAAAGCTATCAACTATTTCTGCTCCAAAACGAGGTAACACATCTTTAAAATACGTTAAAGAAGATGCTGCTCCACGTTTCCCAGGAGAAGTACTCATTAATAATACTTTTTTACCTTCTAAAAATTTATAATCTAATCTTGATAACCAATCGGTTATATTCTTGAAAAATACTGAAGGTCCGCCGTTATGCTCATTCACAGAAATAATTAAAGCTTCGTGTTCTTCAATTATATTTTTTAGCACTTTTATATCAACCGGATAGCCGCGTTCCTCTTCTAAATCAATACCAAATAAAGGAATCTCATAATCGGTTAACTTGATTAATTTCACATCGTGTTGCTCAATTCGCGAAACAACCGAATTTACGAATCGATGATTAATAGAATTCTTGCTGTTAGATCCGGCAAAGGCTAAAATCTTTTTCATATAATTATAGAATAGAAAAAAGTCTATTTAAGAATTTTTAACCGAAAAAAATCAGCTAAAAATTATTTATTTTTCTTAAATAGACTTCTTTTTAGTTTATGTATGTAAAGGTCTGTTGTCTGTTGCAGCTAAAGCTGCTTCTTTTACAGCTTCAGCATAAGTTGGGTGTGCGTGACTCATTCTTGCAATATCTTCTGCGCTTGCTCTGTATTCCATCGCAACAACAGCTTCAGCAATTAAATCGGCTACACGAGCTCCAACCATATGAACGCCGAGAACCTCATCGGTTTTCTTATCTGATAAGATTTTTACAAATCCGTCGGTATCGCCACTTGCACGAGAACGACCTAAAGCTCTCATTGGGAATTGACCACTTTTGTATTCAACTTTAGCCTCTTTTAATTCTTCTTCAGTTTTACCAACAGAAGCAACTTCTGGCCAAGTATAAACTACACCCGGAATTAAATTATAATCGATATGCGGTTTTTGTCCTGCAATTGTTTCAGCTACAAAAACACCTTCTTCTTCGGCTTTATGCGCTAACATTGCTCCTTTTACAACATCGCCAATAGCATAGATATTATCGGCTGCTGTTTGTAAATGCTCATTTACTTCAACCTGCCCTTTATCGTTAACTTTTATTCCGGCTTTATCAGCATTTAGTCCATCGGTATAAGGTCTTCTTCCTACAGAAACCAAACAGTAATCACCTTTAAACTCAACTTCTTTATCTTTTTTATCGGTCGCTTTTACCACAACTTCATCTCCGGTATTTTCTACTGAAGTCACTTTATGAGAAACAGCAAATTTTGTTTTTTGCTTTTTCATCACTTTAGTTAACTCTTTACTTTGCGCCTTATCCATTGTAGGAATAATACGATCCATATATTCAATTACCGTAACATCTGCACCAAGTCTTTTGTATACTTGCCCAAGCTCTAAACCAATTACACCGCCACCAATAATTAGCATATGTTTTGGTACTTTTTTTAATTTTAATGCTTCGGTAGACGTGATAATTCTTTCTTTATCGATATCAATAAAAGGAAGTGAAGCCGGTTTACTTCCAGTTGCGATAATAGTATGCTTAGCCTCTATGGTTTTTGAATCCCCATCGGTTAAGTCAATTTTTATATGCGTTTTATCTTCAAAAGAACCTACACCTTCAAAGGTGTCGATTTTATTTTTATCCATTAAAAAATCGATTCCTTTGGTAGTTTGTTCAACCACTGAAGCTTTGCGCTCCATCATTTTTTCAAGGTTCAATTTAACTTCTCCTGGAAGTTCAATACCATGTTCCTCAAAATGTTTTACAGCGTCTTCGTAGTGATGTGAAGAATCTAATAAAGCTTTAGATGGAATACAACCTACGTTTAAGCAAGTTCCTCCTTTGGTTGAATATTTCTCTATAATTGCGGTTTTCATTCCCAATTGGGCGCAACGAATAGCGGCTACGTAACCTCCGGGACCTGAACCAATGACTGCAACGTCGTAAGTGCTCATAATTTAGTTTTGTTGATTTTTATAAACGCTTACAAAAATACGATAAGTAATTCAATGCGCAAGATTGAGAAAGAAAAGGATTGTTAAAAAATTATTCATTAGAATTTTTTAGACGTTAATTTCGGTACTGTTCTTTACTTCACTAATCATAAACGTGCTTTGCGTACTCGAAATTCCTTGTAAAGTAGTGAGTTTATTTACTAAAAAATTTCGGTAAGCTTTCATATTTTTCACACAAACTTTTAAAATATAATCGTAATCACCACTCACGTGAAAGCATTCAGACACTTCTTCTAATTTTAGAATTTCACGTTCAAATTTTGAAACATTATCTTTTGTATGTTGAATTAATTTGATGTGGCAAAAAACCAAAAAATTCTTATCTATTTTTTCCTTGTCTAAAATTGCTACATACCTATTTATAATTTTCTGACGCTCTAGCTTTTTTATGCGCTCATGAATTGCTGTCATCGATAATTTTAACCGATAAGAAATTTCTTTGGTAGTTATTTTAGAATCACGTTGCAAGAGTTGCAAAATGTTTTTATCAATTTCGTCTAAGTTCATTCCGAAAATTTTTCACTTATAGTTGAACTAATAATTAAATTTACCGATAAATAATTTATATAAGTAATTTTTATTAGATTAATTTTCAATTATATCTATTATAGATTGACAATTATTCTTTTTAAGTAGAATTTAGTAGTATAATTAATTAAAAAAAATATATTACGATGAAATATAATCCTGCTGATAAGATTCAAGATCTTCAATATTTTAGGGAGTTTGGAGGTGTAAACCCTTCTATTTCCGATTCTTCTACATATACATTTCTGTCTGCAAAAACTATGTTCGATACATTTGAAGGAAATGCAGAAGGTTGTTATTTGTATTCAAGACATTCGAGTCCGAGTAATTTATATTTAGGTGAAGCCTTAGCTGCAATGGAAGCTACCGAAGCCGCAACCGTTACCGCTAGCGGAATGGGTGCTATTACACCGGTAATTCTTCAATTATGTGATGCGGGAGATCATATTGTTTCCAGCCGAACTATTTACGGCGGAACTTACGCTTTTATGAAAAATTTTCTGCCAAAATTAAACATTAATACTTCTTTTGTGAATATTACAAAGCTTGAAGAAGTTGAATCGGCTATCACTTCTAACACAAAAATTCTGTATTGCGAGTCGGTTAGCAATCCGTTATTAGAAATTGCCAATATTCCTGCCTTAGCTGAACTCGTAAAAAAATATAATTTAAAATTAGTAGTTGATAATACCTTTTCACCTTTATCGATAACGCCTTCCATTTTAGGAGCAGATATTGTTATTCATTCCCTCACAAAATTTATCAATGGAAGTAGCGATACGGTTGGCGGCGTTATTTGTGGTCCTTCAGATTTTATAAATGAATTGCGAAATGTAAATGATGGCGCATGTATGTTATTAGGTTCAACTATGGATAGTTTCCGCTCTGCTTCTATTCTTAAAAATTTACGCACGCTTCACATCAGAATGCAAAAACACAGTGGAAATGCGATGTATCTAGCTGAAAAATTTCAAGCACTTGGCTTAAAAACAGTTTATCCAGGATTAAATTCTCATCACGGTAATGAACTATTCACTTCAATGATGAATGATGAATATGGTTTTGGTGGAATGTTAACGATAGATGTCGGTTCTTTAGAAAAAGCAAACTCGCTAATGGAGTTAATGCAAGAAGAAAATTTAGGTTATCTAGCGGTTAGTTTAGGATTTTACAAAACCTTATTTAGTGCGCCGGGAACTTCAACTTCTTCTGAAATTCCGGAGGAAGAGCAATTAGAAATGGGATTAAGCGATGGATTAATTCGATTTTCAATTGGCTTAGACAATCATATAGATCGGACGTTTAAGCAGATGAAAAAATGTATGGAACAGATTGGCGTGCTAGAAAAAGTAACCTTATAAAATTAAAAGCAGCTGTTTAAAATTGTAAAGACAAAAAAAACAGCTGCTTTTTTTATTTTATTTATTTTTTGCTAATAATTTAACCATTTGCATCATTTAAAAACTTATATAGAGATTCCTTGCCATAAAAGCTAAAAAATTGTAACATTACCCTTCATAAAATTTAACCTTTTCTTAGCCTATGGAAAGTCAATCTACCCAGCCTGAAAATCAGAATATTGAAGAAAATAAAGAGTTAAGCATTTGGGAAGCTTTAATTCCAGTTTTTGCATTAGTTGGGATGCTAGCTTACAATGTATATGTATATGAAGGCGATGCCTTAGACGGTTCCAATCAATTTATTCTTTTAATGGGTGGTGCAGTTGCGGCAATAGTTGGTATTTTCAATAAAGTCTCTTTTGACTCGATGGTAGATGAAGTAGCGCAAAATATAAAATCTACTACCGGCGCTATTTTAATCTTATTAATGGTGGGAGCATTAGCCGGAACTTGGTTAGTTAGTGGTATTATCCCCACTATGATTTATTATGGCTTACAAATTTTAAATCCAACTATATTCTTAGCAGCCTGTGTAGTTATTTGTGCGGTAATTTCGGTAGCCACGGGAAGTAGTTGGACAACCTCGGCAACAGTAGGAATTGCGTTAATAGGTATTGCCAATGCGTTGGGTATTTCAGTAGGAATGACTGCCGGTGCAATTTTATCGGGTGCTTATTTTGGTGATAAAATGTCACCCTTGAGTGATACCACCAACCTTGCTCCTGCTATGGCAGGAACCGACTTATTTACACACATTCGCTATATGATGATTACAACAGTACCAACTATCATCCTCACACTCATTATTTTTATCATCATTGGGCTTAACATAGAACCTTCTGGATCTACCAATACAAAAGCAATTTTATCTTCTATTGAAGAATCGTTTACCATTTCACCTTGGTTATTTGTAGTTCCAATTCTGGTGATTTATTTAATCATTAGAAAAACTCCTCCATTAATTGCGCTTTTACTAGGAACTCTTTTAGCAGCTGCGGCGGCGCTTTTTTTTCAACCGGGAATTATAGCCTCAATTGGAGGAAGCGAAAACCTTACTTTTTATTCTGCTTATAAAGGAATTATGAATGCTATTACCATAGATACTTCAATCGCTACGTCTAATGAATCTTTAAATGATTTATTTTCTTCTGGAGGAATGGCAGGAATGCTCAAAACAATTTGGTTAATTATTTGTGCGATGGTCTTTGGCGGAATTATGGATGCCATTGGCGCATTATCAAGAATTAGTAAAGCTTTGTTAAATTTATTTCACACAACATTTGGTTTATTTGCCAGTACGGTAGTAAGCTGTTTAGCATTAAATGCAACCGCATCTGACCAATATTTATCTATTGTAGTTCCCGGGAAAATGTTTGCAAAAGCTTACAGAGAGAAAGGTTTAGCACCAGAAAACTTAAGTAGAACGCTAGAAGATTCTGCAACAGTAACTTCTGTTTTAGTCCCTTGGAATACGTGTGGCGCATACCATAGTGGTGTTTTAGGTGTTCCCGTAGCTAGCTATTTTGGATATGCCTTTTTTAATTACTTAAGTCCGTTTACAACATTATTATTTGCCGCCTTGGGAATTAAGATAAAACAACTGACAACAAAAAAAACTGCATAATTTTAGTATGAAATTAGATATTCTTGCCATAGGAGCTCACCCCGATGATGTTGAGTTAAGTTGTTCAGGGACACTTGCTAAAGAAATTGCCAATGGTAAAAAAGTAGGAATTTTAGATTTAACTCGAGGAGAATTAGGAACACGAGGTTCTGCTGAAATTCGTGATCAGGAGGCCAAGGATGCCGCTGAAATTCTTGGAGTAAGTGTTCGGAAAAATCTTGAATTTAGTGACGGATTTTTTATTAATAATACAGCGCATCAATTAGAGATTATTAAAATTTTACGAAAATACCGACCAGAAATTGTTTTTTGCAACGCTGTAGATGATCGTCACATAGACCACGGAAAAGGAAGCAAATTAGCCAGTGATGCTTGTTTTTTAAGCGGTTTACGAAAAATTGAAACTACTTTTGAAGGTAACAAACAAAAAGCTTGGCGACCTAAACAGGTATATCATTATATACAATGGAAAGAGTTACAGCCTGATATTTTAGTTGATATTTCCGGTTTTATGGATCAAAAAATTGCTTCTGTAAAAGCTTACCGCTCTCAATTTTATGATGAAAACAACAATGAACCTTCTACCCCTATCTCTAGCAGTAACTTTTTAGATAGTGTAAGTTACCGTGCAAGAAATTTAGGCCGTTTAATGAATGTTGACTATGCGGAAGGCTTTACTGTAGAACGCTGTCCTGCAGTTAATTCTATATTTGATTTAATTTAATTGAAAAAAAGTTTTGTAGAACGCGGTAAATCATTAAATTTGCAACCGCATTTGTTAGGCATCTGCCTTTCAAAAGTTCTTAATTTAAATGGTGGTTGTAGCTCAGTTGGTTAGAGCATCGGTTTGTGGTACCGAGGGTCGTGGGTTCGAATCCCATCATCCACCCTTTTAAAAGTCCTTTCCTTTATTGGTTAGGACTTTTTTTATTTGTAAGCATTTTTTTTCGGCCAGGGATAGTAGTGAAAATCCCGCAATGTAGCGTTAGCGAAATGAGGAATTGTAACGGATAGCCCGGTTTTACAAAAAAGAGCAGCTTGAAGAAAAGCTGCTCTTTTTTGTAAAAGAACGCCAAATACTACTTCTATTTAGCTTTATCTACCGTTAGTCGGTTATCTCTGTTGGCAACCTCCCAAGCTGTGTAGAAAATTAATCGCGCTCTACGCGTCATTAAATCATATTCAATTTTATCTGCCGTATCAGTCGGTTTGTGATAGTCTGCATGTGTACCATTAAAATAAAAAATAACGGGTATATTATGTTTTGCAAAATTATAATGATCGCTTCTATAATAGAAACGATTTGGGTCATTCTCATCGTTATATGTGTAATCTAAATCGAGTTGGGTATATTCTTCATTTACGCTTTCCGATAGATTATGAAGCTCTGTACTGAGTTTATCGCTTCCGATAAGGTAAATATAATTGGGGTCATCTTTGTGTTTAGGATCTATTCTCCCTATCATATCTGTATTTAAACCGGTTACCGTATTTTCTAGTGGAAAAATTGGATTTTTTGTGTAATAATCTGACCCTAAAAGTCCCTTCTCTTCTCCGGTAACATGAAGAAATAAAATTGACCTTCTAGGTGAAAAACCGTCGTTTTGTGCTTCTTTAAATGCCTCTGCTATTTCTAACATAGATACGGTTCCAGACCCATCATCATCGGCTCCATTATAAATATTTCCTTGAGCATCTACTCCAACGTGATCATAGTGAGCAGAAATCACTACAATTTCATCTGGAAATTCACTACCTTTAATATAGGCTACCACATTTTCTGAAGCATTATATTTATCATCAAAGAAACTTGAAGGTATATCTTGAAAATAATCATCGCCTCCCAATGGTGAAGCAATATCTAAATTTTGATATTCGTTTTTTAAATAATTTGCTGCTTTTTTTTGGCCGGGTTCTCCTGTATCTCTTCCTTGAAATTCATCTGAAGCAAAAGTGTAAAGATGATCTTTTAATTCTTGAGAAGTAATTGTTTCTCCGTACTGAACAACATCTGCATCAGAAATAGGTTTGTTTTTTTGTACTTTACAAGCAAATACTACACTGAAAGCAGAAATAAATAAAATTTTTTTAATCATTATAAAGGTGTTAATTATTTGGAAGCCAATATATCAAAAAATGTTTGAAGCCTCCTTAATGAAAAGGGATAAAAATTTCTTAAAAAATATTTTTCATAAACCAAAAAAGCTTCTATATTTGCATCCGCATTCAGGGAATACCTGATGAGACACTCAAGGAGAAATGGCAGAGTGGTCGAATGCACCGGTCTTGAAAACCGGCGAGGGTCACACCTCCGGGGGTTCGAATCCCTCTTTCTCCGCTGAAATTTATTCAATTTCACCCAAAGTCCTGTAAACACTACGTTTACGGGACTTTTTAGTTTATACAAAATAGCAAAATTGCTATTAATTTAAAACAGAAATGATTCGAGCTAAATAGCCGCTCTGCCAACGCTTACTTAGTACTTCAGACAAAATGAAGTTATCTCATTCCCCTGCACAAAACCATCGTTAAAGCCTGTATTGAGCAAAGTCGAAATATCCAAGTGTTTATTACCTCAAGTCTTTGTTTGTTTAATGTTTAATGTGTAAATGCTTATTGTTTTTAAAAGTTCACATTGAACATTAATAGCATCATTTTGTTATGCGATTGAGTTTAGTTAGCTGATGTTTCATTTCGTTAACCAAGTAAATTAGGATGCTTCTAACACAGCCATTAATCTATGGTTGAGGTATAGCTTTTCTTTACCAACCTTTTCAGAAATTAAAAAACCAGTTTCTTCTAATTCCATTAAATAATTACCAACGGTTTTTGGTGTTCCTAATTTGGCATCAACTAAAAATTGTCGTTTGGTATAAGGTAATCTAAAGAGTATTTCAACCAATTCTTTCGTGTAGACTCTTGGCAGTTTTTCTTTAATTTCCTGTGACATTTGTTCCATTAAGTTAGTAACGTCTTTTAACCGCTGCAAAGCTTTTGTTGCCGTATATTCAACCATTTCGAGCATATAGCGTATCCAAACTTCCCAATCGCTATTTTCTGTTACTTCACGTAATTTAGTATAGTAATCTGTTTTGTTTTTGATAATATATTCACTTAAATAAATGGCAGGGGTATCTAAAAGATGAGTTAATTTTAAATATAGTAATAATAAAATACGTCCTGTTCTACCATTACCATCACTAAAAGGGTGTATCGCTTCAAATTGATAATGCATAACAGCCATTTTAACTAAGGGATCCATATCATCTTCTGCATTAATAAACTTTTCTAGGTTAGCCAATTTTTCTCTTATAACGTCTTCTCCGGTGGGTGGTGTATAAATAGTTTCTCCGGTAGTACTTTTTAAGGCTGTTCCCGGAGTAGTTCTAATACCTGCGGTATTCTTTTTTATACTTTGTACTATTTCAACACATAAATTAGTGCTTATAAATGGTCGTTTTTCTATTTCTTGTAAGCCGTTCCAAAGTGCTTCTTTATAACTTATCACCTCCTTTGTAGCAGGGTTATCAAATTTTTTATCGGCTACTAAAGATTTATACAAATCATCATTAGTAGTTATTATATTCTCAATTTCAGAACTTGCTTTGGCTTCTTGTAAATGTATGCTATCTAAAAATAAAGTAGGATTGGGTAAATTAGTAAGCATCCCATTTAATTGTGCCAACGCCCTACTTGCTTCAATGGTTTTACGAAGCACTTTAGTCGTTTCTAACACCTTATTTGGTGGTAGTAGTGGTAATTCGTTATAAGGGTTATTCCTGCTAAATTCTGCCATAATCAATAAGGGTAAAGTTTACTCACGTTTCACAAACGAGTGTAAATATACACAAAAAATACCTCCGTTAAAAATATAAGGGTAAAGCTTACACTCGTAGAAAAAACAATAAAGAACAAAAGATAACAAAGTTAGAAGCTTTCCTACAGCCATTGCCCTATCGCTGTAAAGTTCAAGCCTTACGGTTTTTAAAAAATAAGTAAGCTACTATAAAATAACATTTGAATTATGAAGTCTTATTTTTGAAAAAAACTTGACAGCTTGCCACAGCTTCAATTAGTAGGCTATCTTTTTTATTTATTTGCCAAAAAAATATAGATAAAAAAAGCCCTGAAATTATAGACTTCAGGACTTTCTGGTTAATAAAGGTCAGAATGAAAACCTTAACTCACTTCAACAATATTTAAAACATTGTAAGCGCCATTTTTTAAAGGGTATTGCTCCCCATTAATTTCTTGGAAAAACTCAATAAGCAATAAAAAAATATTATTTCCAGAACCTGATGGTACAGCTGCCGGAGTTAATGTTTGAGTTGCTGAGGTAGTATCGATGGGTAAATTTACCTTCGGACTAGTTTCTACAGCATATTCTTCCGTATCAAAATCTAGATTTAAAAAAGCAGACGATAAACTAATATGAGTTGCTCCACTTGGATAAGCAATATCATTGGTAGGAATTAGATTTGCAATCTCGATCTCTCCCGTAGTTTCATCAACACTATAATTACTATATAAAACGGCACTTAAAAGTGATCGTTTATTAAAATTAAAGCCTTTTAAAGCAGCTTTACCTTCGGGTGTAGCTAAACCTACAGCAACTTTACGTTCACCTCTCGCAGAGGTCGTATCTGCATTTTTAATTTTTGTCATTGTTTGCGTTAACCTACTGGTAACTCTATTGTCTTTGGCTTGGATCATTAAATTTCTTACCGATTTACGTAAAAGCTTTCCGGCAGTAGCCGAATGTCCAAATTCAAAACCATTTTCTCGCGTTCTTACAAAAGCAGGATCGTTCATAATACGGTCTTTAGAAACCCCACCTTTTGTTCTTACCAAATATCCATCTTCACCTTTGTAAAAGGTGAGGTTATCTAAAGTACCTTCCAACTTAATTATTCCTTTTAAACGTGCCATAACTATTCATTTTTAAATTGATAATCAAACATATAGAAGATTAAAAGCGATTAATAAAAAGTACTTTCAATAGCTTTAAGAACTGCCGATTTTTCCATTAATTATAGATAATTCCAGCGGTAAAATTCGTAAATTGTAAGAGTTAATTGCTTAACTATCAAGTATAGTAACAGTATAAGAAAAGTGATTTTAAGCCATTATGAGTAGACTTTGTATTTATCCGAAAGACATTATGCAAATCACTGGTAAAAGTGAACGATACGGAAGACATATCATTAAAACCATTAAGGAAGAGCTTAACAAAGAGAAGCATCAATTAATAACGATTGATGAATTTTGTGACTTTATGGGGTTAAAATCTCAGGAGGTTGCTGAGTTTATCAAATAAAAATCGTATATTTATAATGGTTTTTAAAGCATTCAATTTATCTTCGCTTCTCGCAATAATGACTAAATCTCCACTTGCGGCGTGAATCTTTGCCAAGGCTTTTCCTATTCCGCTACTTGCACCAGTTATTAAAGCTACATTATTCATAATTTATTTTATCAAAAATTTTTAATCCTCTTTCATCAAAGAAATTTAATTTTATTCTATTAATTAAAACTCATACATTCAATAGTATAACTCTAAATTTGAAAAACTAGATAAAATGTGTTATTATTACTAGCATTTGTGATAATTAATGCAAACTAATTTTTAGTATTTTTACGTTTTTTCTTGAAAATAATATGACCAAAATAAACCAAAAAGAAATACATAAGCCTAAAATTAAAACCGAAACTTCTAGAATAATTGCTGTTGGCGCAAGTGCTGGTGGTCTAGAAGCTTTAAAGGCTTTTTTTGATAATATTCCTGAGTCTGACCGTAATTCTTATATTGTAATTCAGCACCTTTCACCTGATTATAAAAGTATGATGGGTGAATTATTGGCGAAATCTACGCATTTGCCTATTGAGCAAATTAAAGACAAGACAGAAATTTTACCGGGTAGAATTTATCTTATTCCGCCGGTTAGTAATTTGGTCATTGAAAATGAAATGCTTCATTTGATAGATAAGCCAAAAAATCAAAAATTAAACCTACCTATTGATTTATTTTTAGAATCATTGGCTAACTTCAAAAAAGAGAAAGCTATTGCTATTATTTTGAGCGGAACTGGAAGCGATGGCACACGCGGAATTAGAGCCATAAAAGAGCATGGCGGTATGGTCATGGTTCAAGATCCTGAGCAAGCAAAATTTGATGGAATGCCTCAAAGTGCTTTACATACAGGTTTAGTAGATTATACGTTGTCTGTTGAAGAAATGGGATCAGAACTACAAGAATTTATAAATGCTCCACTTGTTCTTCAATTAGATGAAAAAAATATTGAATACGACGAAAAAACCCTTACTAAAATTCTACACCTAGTTGATGAAAAAACAGGTTTAGATTTCAAAGAATATAAATATTCTACCCTAGCACGCAGGATTGCTCGTAGAATTAATGTTTGTAAATGCAATTCTTTAGAAGAATATTATAACGTTCTACTTTCTACCCCAAAAGAAATTCCTATTCTCTATCGGGAATTTTTAATTGGTGTAACCAAATTTTTCAGAGATTCTCAAGTATGGGATATTTTACGAAAAGAGGTTATTCCTGATATGATAGAAGAACACAAAGAAGGAGAAACCTTAAAAGTCTGGGATGTAGCTTGTAGCACAGGAGAAGAAGCGTACTCTTTAGCTATGTGCTTTATGGAAGAAATGGAGCGGCAAAATAAAAAGCTCGAAATTAAAATTTTTGCTACCGATATCGCACAAAAACATTTAGATATTGGTAGTCAAGGTTTATATGCGGAAAGCATTGTTGCTGATATTGAAACCGATTTATTACATAAATATTTTATCCCAAAAGGAAGCGGTTATCAAGTGATTGAAAAAATTCGGCGAATGGTGATTTTCTCAAAACACAATATCATAAAAAATCCACCTTTCAGTAGAATGGACATGGTCTTTTGCCGAAATTTATTAATCTATTTCCAATCTTCTATTCAAAAGAAAGCTTTAAATGTATTGCATTACGGCTTAAAAGAAAACGGAATTTTAGTTCTGGGAACCAGCGAAAGCGTGCATACACACAGAGAACATTTTGAAGATGTTAGCCGAAAATGGAAAATATTTAGAAATACTTTTCCTCGTAAACGTCTTAAAGCAGAAACTTTACGTTCTTCTGCACATCAGCAAATTTCAGAAAATAAAACAACAGACAATTTTAAAAGAACACGTTCTACAAGTCGTTCTACTAACACCCAGAAATTTGTTAATGAGCTCAATGAAGCTATTTTAGAACAATTTGGAGGCGCGTGTGTTTTTATAGATTCAGATTATCATATTTTGGAAGCTATAGGTGAATTTAGAAAGTATGCAAGCCTTCCTGTTAGTGGCTTTTCTACTAACTTATTAGATATGATGGGTGCCGATTTAAAACACGTCGTTCAATCTACCGTAAAAAAAGCGCTTAAAAAAAATAAAAAAACCCGATACGAAAATGCTATTTACAAGCATAATGGTAAAGAAAAAGCTTTAGACTTAATTGCAAAACCTTTCAGGCAGAGCAATTTAGAGAATGAGACAAATTTTGTCTTAACATTCATCGAAAAAGAAATTAATTTAGCTGATATAAAACCGGTTGAAAAAGTAAGCTTAAATACGCAAACCGAAGAATATATTGACGAACTTGAAGATGAACTAAAGAAAACAAAAGAAGAACTTCAGCAATCCTTAGAAGAAATTGAAACTAGTAATGAAGAATTACAGGCGGCAAATGAAGAATTATTAGCTTCTAATGAAGAATTGCAAAGTACCAATGAAGAATTACAAAGTGTAAATGAAGAAATTAATACGGTAAATGCTGAAAACGTTCAAAAAATGGACGATCTCGCGCAGCTAAATGCCGATATGAACAACTTATTAGAAAGTACCGATATTGGTACCATTTTCTTAGACAGTTCGCTTAGAATTAGAAAATTTACGCCTGCGATTAGACGTCATTTTAGTTTAATAAATTCTGATGTTGGTCGACCAATTGATAATTTTACCACTAGTTTTGGTGTAAGTCCGGGTAAAGATTTAGTTTCCCGATGTAAAAAAGTTTTGAAAACCGGAAAAATCCTAGAAAGGAATATTCTTTCTAAAGAAGGAAAAAATTATTTACAGCGTATTTCTCCGTTTGTTAACTCTAACGACGAGCGTGAAGGCGTAGTAATAACATTTGTAGATATTGAGTCACTTCAAAAAGCAAAAAACAAACTTGTTGCGAGTGAAAAACGTTTTAAATCGTTTTATGAAGAAGATCCGGTAATGCATTTTAGTGTAGATCCAAATAATTCGCTTATCGTTCAATGCAATGAAGAATCTGTAGAGAAATTAGGCTACAAATCGAAAGATGAAATTATAGGAAAACCTATCTACGATCTTTATGAAGATGAGTCACAATTGCGAGCTTTAAGACTAAATAAAATCTTTCAAAAAGAAGGTGAACTCAAAAATATTGAGCAAGAAATGCTTACCAAAGACGGAGCCATCATTCCGGTAATTATGCATTCTACGGCAGAATTTGATGAACTTGGTAATATTGTTACTAACAGATTTACTTGCGTCGATATATCAGAATTAAAAAATACACAAGACGAACTAAGAAAACAAAAAGCAGATCTAGAACGTATTAATCGCGATCTAGAGCAATTTGTTTCCATTTGTTCGCACGATTTACAAGAACCGCTTTCTACAATTAAATTTGGTAGCGATGTGCTCGGTAAAATGTATGCCGATAAACTAGATGAAAAAGGTCAAAATTACATTTCTTATATAGATGAAGCTTCTGATCGATTATCAAATCAGATTAAAGCTTTACTAGATCACTCTAGAATTGGTAGAAATACAGAAAAAAAACTAGTCAATACCAAAGAATTGGTAGAGGTTGTAAAATACGATTTAGGAAAAAGAATTAGAGATACAAATGCAAAAGTTCACTCCGGTTCATTACCAAAAATAAAAGCCTATGAAGTAGAACTTCGTCTTTTATTTCAAAATTTATTGAGCAACGCATTAAAGTATATTTCAAAAGAACGCAAACCTGAAATTAGAATTTCAGCGTTTCAAGAAGGTGAATATTGGGTTTTTTCTATAATGGATAATGGTATCGGAATTTCAGAAGAAGATCAAAAAAATATTTTCACCATTTTTAATCGCGTTCCTACGGAAGATAAATATGAAGGAACCGGCGTTGGTTTGGCACACGTAGAAAAAATTGTATTATTACATGAAGGCACCATTTGGGTAGATTCACAATTAGGCGTAGGAAGCACATTTTATTTCAAAATTAAAGCGAAATAATAATGAGTCAAGAAAATTATGCGGAAAATGTAACAATTATAAATTGCGACAAAGAACCTATTCATATTATTCCGCAAATTCAAACGCATGGTTTTTTATTGGTTTGCGATCCTTCTTCGTTAAAAATTACGCAGGGAAGCGATAACACTATTACGCATATAAATGTTGAACTGAAAAAACTTTTAAATCAACCGATAGAAAAGCTTTTACCTTCAACGTTAGTAAAAGAATTACAAGAAATTATAAGCAATGAAAAAACTTTTCTTCCGAAGCAAATTACATTAGCAGAAAAAGAATGGTTGATGATTCCGCATTTGGAAAACAACCATCTTATTCTCGATTTCGAACCCACCGGAAAAATTTTAGATCCGCTATTTTTTCAAGAGCAACTCACTAAAATTTTAAATGAGTTAGATGCTGCCAATTCTATTTCAGAAATGTGTCAACAAGCAGCATCTTTAGTAAAATATTTATTCGATTACGATCGTGTAATGCTTTACAAATTCGATGAAGAATGGAACGGAAAAGTAATTGCTGAAGAAAAAGAAGACGAAATGCAATCGTGGTTAGGCTTGCATTATCCTGCAACAGATATTCCAAAACCGGCTCGTGATATTTTCTTAAAACAAGGCGTAAGAATGATTAGTGATGTATATTACGAATCCGCAGCAATTTCACCCGTAAATTCGCCCATAAATAATGCGCCGCTAAATTTATCGAAATCTGAAATTCGTGGGGTCTCTCCTATTCATATTGAATATTTAAAAAATATGAAGGTTAGCGCATCTTTAACAGCTGCAGTTGTTTTAAACGGAAAACTTTGGGGATTATTAGCGTGTCATCACAACACGCCAAAATTTGTAAGTTATCACCAACGCCAATCCTGTAAATTTTTAACGCAAGTTTTTTCTAATAAATTAGCATTAAAAACAACCAATACTTTTTTAGAAAAAATTGCTTATTCTGAAAATATCAGAAAAAAATTAATGATTCAAATGCGCTCGATGGATCAAATTTCAAGAGCGTTATGCAAATTTAAACCCAAATTTACAGATTTAATTGAATGCGGCGGCGGAGCGGTTTACCTTGATGGTAAACTGTCTTTATGCGGAAAAACACCCGATAAAAATGAAGTTTTAGAACTCATTGAAGAAATACTAAATAAAGAAAAAAATCAGCTTTTTCATACGCAAAGTTTAATGAAAAACTTCCCTTCCGCAGAAAAATATAAACACAAAGCATCTGGAATTTTAAGCGTTCGAGTAGGAAGCGAAGAAAAAGAAAATTACCTAATTTGGTTTCGACCAGAAGAATCACAAGTAGTAGATTGGGGTGGAAATCCTGAAAAAAACGGCGTTGTAAAAGATGGTGTAGAATATTTAAGTCCTCGAAAATCTTTCGAGCGTTGGTCAGAAAAAGTTTCGGGTGTTTCCAGTTCGTGGCAAGCTTATGATTTTGAAGCTGCAAATTCACTTCAAGACAGTATTACCTATGTAATTGTTCAGCAACAAAAAGATAAAATTAGCACGCTAAACGAGCAATTGGTAGAAGCTAATCAAGAATTAGAAACCTTTAGCTACAGTGTTTCGCACGATTTACGTGCGCCACTTCGTGGAATTGACGGCTATGCTCATATTTTAAAAGAAGAATACAGCGACCAATTAGAAGAATATGGTCAAGAAGCTATTCAAACGATTATTGAATCTGCTGAAGAAATGGATATTTTAATTGAAGATATTCTTACCTACGCCAAAGCAGGAAAAGGAAAGCTTCAACTTGAAACTTTCTCATTAAAAAGGCTAGTCGAAAATATTTTAGTAAAACACAACGTAAAAAAATCGTACCCTTCAACTGAAATAATTATAAACGAAAATTTACCGAAAATTGAAGGCGATCGCCGAATGATTTCGCAGTTAATCAATAATTTATTGGGAAATGCGCTAAAATATTCTACGCAAGTAAAAAATCCTAAAGTTGAAATTGGTTATAAAACAGAAAACGAAAAAAATATCTTTTTTGTAAAAGATAACGGAATTGGATTTGACCCAAGTTTAAAAGATAAAATTTTTGATGTATTTTCGCGTTTAGCCGGCGATGACTATGCCGGTTCAGGAATTGGGCTGGCTATTGCAAAAAAAGTAGTTGACAAGCACGATGGAGAGATTTGGGTAGAAACCAAGCCTGATAAAGGATCTACCTTTTATTTTACGCTTCTTGAAGAAGAGCGCTAATAGCTGAGAATGTATGATTACAATACCTTTACGAATTTTATTGGTAGAAGATTTTAAAGTTGATGCCGATCTTACCAAAAGGCAAATTGCAAAAATTGTAGAGAAGCCTGAAGTAGAAGTGGTTGATAATTTAGCAGATTGTAAACAAAAATTACAAAATTTTGTTCCCGATGTAATTATTTCAGATTACAACCTTCCTACTTGTAACGGATTGGATGTCTTACAATTATCTAAAAGTATTGATGAAACTATTCCGTTTATTTTTTTAACCGGAACTATTGATGATGACGAATTAGCCGCTAATACTATTCTTGCTGGCGCTAGCGGATTTATTCTGAAAAAACATATGAAACATCTTGACGAAAAACTTCGCCCATTGCTGAAGAAAGTTGTTTTTAATATGATTGAAAAAGAAGAATTGCGCGAAAAAATCAGAAAAAATAAAATCGCCGTGAATCAAATTTATCAATATTTAGATAATATGAATGCTGATAACGAAGAGCAACGCAGCAATATAGATCAGATTAGAAAAAATATTGAACAAATAGAATACAAGCAAGAAGACTAATGATACTTGATAAGTTAAGAGAAGCAACCAAACAATTGCACGAAGAAATTGAACAAGATAATCTTGCTGAACATATTATTTCGCATAAAATAAGCTTAGCAGATTATAAATTATTATTGCTTCAAAATTATATTGCTTATCACGTTACCGAAACAGAAATTGCAAAGCAACTTTCAAGTTTTGCGCCTTCAAAAGCTAAACGATTAGAAAAAGATTTAGCCCAATTACATATTTCTAGAGAACTTGTAAAAGATTTTAAAAACGTTTTTTCCTGCCAAACTGAAGCCGAAGCTTGGGGCGCGCTTTACGTAGTTGAAGGTTCTGCCTTAGGCGGAATGCTTATCGCTAAAAATCTTTCAGAATGTAAAAATTTATCTGAAATTGAAGTTCATCATTTCTTCGATGGCAATCATAAAAATATCGCGGGCTGGAAAGATTTTTGCAAAGCTTTAAAAAAGAAAGATTTTTCTGAAAAAGAAACGAAAGAAGCGATTGAAAAAGCAAAAGAAACCTTTGTATTTTTCGGGGAAGTATTCAACAAAACAAAAGTTTCTTCGTTACAAACACAGCAAAATTAAATTAAGAAATTTCTAATAATTCTTTCCATTGCGTGGTATAACGCGGACTCCGTTCTTCTTTAATTAATTCCCATTCTCCAATTCTTCGCGAATCCATAAGCGCAGGAGCTAAGGCGGTTTTTCCGAATTTTTGATTTATACGATCAAAGGCTTCCATAAGACCGGCTTTTTCATCTGTCTGCTGAAATAAATTGGTTTGCACATATTCTTTCGGAATAATTCCGCTTAAACAAACGCCTACTTTTTTATAGCGATAACCCGGTTTAAAAATTCGGTGTAAAGCTTTTTTTCCTTCAGCATTCAAAATAAACGTATTATCGGTAGGAACCTCTAAAGTTACCGTAATGCTATTTTGGTATTGTTTATCGCGCTCGCTATGATAATTGGTTTGCAGAAAAACGTTTAAATATTTTGCGCAACAATTTTGGCTTCTCAAAACTTCACTTACTTCATTTATATAATATGAACAAGCTTCTTCGATAAATGCTAATTTCTCCAGTTTTTTCCCGAACGATTTTGCAGTTCCTATTGCTTTTTTAGGTTTTGGTAAACGTTCGATCGTTAGACAATTTTCTCCTTGAAGTTCGCGCCAAGTTCGTTCACCTACGACAGTCATCTGTTTTCGCACCCAACTCAGTGGTATCTGTGTAAAATCAAATGCAGAATAGTGTCCGGTATCTTGAATGCGTTTTGCATGTTTTCGCCCGATGCCCCAAACATCTTTTATTTTTGCCCATTTCAAGGTATCAATTCTTTTTTCTTCAGAATCAATTACAAAAACATCTTCATTTTCTGCTTCTTTTTTCGCTCTTCGGTTGGCAAGTTTTGCTAATACTTTAGTGGGTGCAATTCCTACACCTACAGGAAGTCCGGTATAGCGTTTAATTCGATCTCGAATTGCCATTCCATATGCTCGTAAATCTTGATGTTGCATTCCTGAAAGATCAATAAAAGATTCGTCGATGCTATAAATTTCTACTAAAGGCGAAAATTCTTCTAAAATACGCATTACACGATCAGACATTTCGCCGTAAAGTGTATAATTGGAAGAAAAAAAAGTCACCCCGTTTTCAATTAATTGCTTTTTAATTTTAAATACCGGTTCGAACATCGGAATATGCGCCAAAGCTTTCGCTTCTTTGTTTGCAGCAATTACACAACCATCGTTATTACTCAATACAACAACAGGTTTTCCTATTAAATCTGGTCGGAAAACCTGCTCGCAAGAAGCGTAAAAACTATTACAATCAACTAAAGCAATCATAGCGAATGAATTACATACGTGACAACTCCCCACAACTCGAAAGTTTCCTTCTTCTCTTTTTTATTTTCTTCCGCGAAAGGATATTTAATCACATCAAAATCACCTTCTTTTATAACCAACGCAATTTTTCCTTGCTTAAAATTCAGCGAACGATCGATAATGAGAACATCATTTTTAAAAATTCCTAAATTTTCCCAAGCGCTTCCGCCAATACGAACAAAAAATGTAGCTTCTTTGTTTTTCACCAAGACTTCCGATAAATCGATGCTGCGTTCTAAATAATGCGTCGCCGGACTCGGAAATCCGGTTTGCATGGAAACTTCAGCACGATGTTTGGGTTTTGCTCGCTTTATAGGTCCAAAATCTATTACATCCATAGTTCAAAATTAAGGAATATTTCCTAATTATTGTAATATTTCCATTAATAGTATTTAGATTTTATTTCTTAACTTTGCAGTTAATGAAACCGTTTCACAAAATAATTGCACTTACAATGGCATTTTTGGTGCTGTTCTCAACTTCTGCTTTTGCAGTAAGCATGCATTATTGTGGTAACACCTTGGTAAATTATTCTTTTGCCGCTAAAGCGAAAACCTGTGGAATGGAAAAAATGGATGAGCAAAAAACTCCTTCTACGTGTAATATTGCAAAGAAAAATTGCTGTAGCGATAAAAAAATCGTGAAAAATCAAGATGAAATAAAAGCCTCGCCAGAACTCCACGTTCCTCAACAATTATTTGTGGCTAGCTTTTTCTACACGTATATTAATTTATTTGAAGGAATAGATCAACAAATTATTCCGTTTAAGTATTATTCCCCTCCTTTACTCGTCAGCGATATTCAGTTGTTAGACGAAACTTTTTTGATTTAGTATAATCCTTGTTAGAGCGCAACCCTATCGGGTCGGGCTATCCGCTATATCTTTTATATTTCTCATTTTTCGACTTCGTTAAAAATAAAATATAAAAGAATAAGTTTACCCTGAGCGATAGTCGAAGGGCTTCTATCCCTTGCGCAAAATCACATTGCATTTTTCAAAAAATAACGTCTAATTTCATAGTGAAAAGCTATGCTGAATAAGAGCATTAAATTTTTAATTTACAATAAACTAGTTGCGTTTTTACTGCTGGTATTGCTAGTCGGTTGGGGATTTACCAATTCCCCATTCAATTGGGATTTAGGATTTTTACCCAATAATCCCGTAGCAGTAGATGCGATCCCAAATATTGGTGAAAATCAACAAATCGTTTTTACAAAATGGCAAGGAAGATCTCCGCAAGATATTGAAGATCAAATCACTTATCCATTAACAACTTCGTTATTAGGAATTCCCGGAGTAAAAACCATTCGGAGTTCTTCTATGTTTGGTTTTTCCAGCATTTACATCATTTTTGAAGAAGATGTAGAGTTTTATTGGAGCCGGAGTCGGATTTTAGAAAAACTCAATTCGTTACCTGCAAATTTACTTCCGCAGAACGTAAACCCAAGTTTAGGTCCCGACGCGACCGGACTCGGTCAAATATTTTGGTACACGCTCGAAGGAAGAGATAAAAACGGAAATGTAACCGGTGGTTGGGATTTACAAGAACTGCGAAGCATTCAAGATTATTACGTAAAATACGGTTTATCTGGTGCAAGCGGTGTTTCAGAAGTTGCTTCTATTGGCGGTTATGTTCAAGAATATCAAATTGACGTTCAGCCTGAAAAAATGCGGCAATATAATATTGGCTTACAGCAAATCGTAAAAGCCGTAAAACAAAGTAATCGAGATATTGGCGCACAAACCTTGGAAATTAATAAAGCTGAATATTTGGTACGTGGTTTAGGCTACATAAAATCGATTGAAGATATTGAAAATGCCGTGATTGCTTCAGAAAATTATACTTCACTACGAATTAAAGATATCGCCAAAGTTCATTTGGGACCGGAAACACGTCGTGGAATTCTCGATAAAGAAGGAGCTGAAGTTGTAGGTGGCGTGGTGACCGCTCGCTATGGAGCAAATCCAATGGAAGTTATTACTAACGTAAAAGCTAAAATTGATAAAATCAGCGGCGGTTTACCTTTAAAAACTTTAAAAGACGGTCGTACTTCACAACTGACCATTGTTCCGTTTTATGATAGAACCGAACTTATTCAAGAAACGCTCGGCACTTTAAATGAAGCCTTAACGCTGGAAATTTTAATTACCATTCTCGTCATTGTAATTATGGTTTATAATTTACGTGCTTCATTGCTTATTTCAGGTTTATTGCCGGTAGCGGTTTTAATGGTTTTTATTGCGATGAAGTTTTTTGATGTTACCGCAAACATTGTCGCACTTTCAGGAATTGCCATCGCTATCGGAACAATGGTCGATATGGGAATTATTCTCACGGAAAATATAATCAGGCATCTTGAAGAATCGAGAACCGACACAGATCGGAATAAAATTGTTTATCAAGCGACTTCAGAAGTTTCGGGAGCAATTGTAACCGCTGTTTTAACCACGATCATTAGTTTTATTCCTGTTTTTACAATGACAGGAGCTGAAGGAAAACTTTTTCATCCGCTGGCATTTACCAAAACAATGGCACTTTTAGCTTCCCTAATTGTTGCTTTATTTTTCATTCCGCCGTTCGCAGCTTTATTATTCAAAAAAGGTAAAAAACAAAAAAGGACGATATTTCTACTCAATATTTTATTAATCATTGTTGGCATTTCATCAACTATCTACGGTTTTTATATCGGAATTTTTATACTCGTTTTTACAATAATTAATATCCTTCAACAGCAAAATTATCTCTCAAAGAAAAATAGCAATAAACTTCAGATTTTACTTTCTGTAGTAGTTATTATTTACTTTTTAGCTGAATATTGGCGACCGCTTGGCATTTCGCAAAATATTTTTTGGAACCTTATTTTTGTCGCTATTTTGGTCTTCGGAATATTAGGAATTTTCACGCTCTTCAGAAAAAAATACACGAAAATTTTACGATGGACGCTCGATCATAAACTCTTGTTTCTTTCCATTCCCACTACTTTAGTTATCTGCGGAATTTTAATTATGCGAAACACCGGAAAAGAGTTTATGCCTTCTTTAAATGAAGGATCTTTTTTACTTATGCCAACGTCGCTTCCGCACGCCGGTGTTGAAGAAAACAAGCGTATTCTTCAGCAACTCGATATGGCGGTAGCTAATATTCCGGAGATTAAAACCGTAGTTGGGAAAGCCGGAAGAACCGAATCTGCTTTAGATCCTGCTCCGCTTTCGATGTATGAAAATATTATTCAATATAAGCCGGAATTTGCACTAAATAAAAACGGCAAAAAACAGCGCTATAAAATCAATGATGAAGGATATTTTGTGCTGAAAAATGGCAATCTCGTTAAGAATCCTAATAATGTCAGTTCGAGCGGAGTCGAGAACTCTTCCCAATCTTCCAAAAACATCTCGACTTCGTTCGATGTGACAACATCTCAGCTAATCCCTGATGAAGATGGCGAATATTATCGAAATTGGCGTCCGAAAATTCAATCTCCAGATGATATTTGGAATGAAATTTCCAAAGCAACCAAATTACCGGGAATTACCTCAGCGCCAAAATTACAACCCATCGAAACGCGCTTAATTATGCTGCAAACCGGAATGCGCGCACCAATGGGGATAAAAATTCAAGGTCAAAATTTAAAGCAAATCGAAAGTTTCGGGATGCAATTAGAAGAAATTTTAAAAAAGGCTGAAGGTGTTAAAGACGAAGCTGTTTTTGCTGATAGAATTGTAGGAAAACCGTATTTATTAATCGATATAAAACGTGAGAAATTAGTACGCTACGGCATTACAATTGACGATGTTCAGCAAGTTTTAGAAGTCGCCGTTGGCGGAATGCAACTTTCACAAACCGTTGAAGGTCGCGAACGTTATGGAATTAGAGTACGATATCCACGAGAATTACGCGATAGTCCTGAAGATTTAAACCAAATTTATATTCCGGTAGCCGATGGAAAACCGATTCCGTTAAGTGAAGTCGCCGAAATTAAATATGAAAAAGGTCCGCAGGTTATTAAAAGTGAAGATACTTTTTTAGTGGGTTATGTACTTTTTGATAAACAAGATGGTTTTGCTGAAGTAAATGTAGTTGAAAATGCACAACAACTTATTCAGCAAAAAATTGAGCAAGGAAGTTTAAAAGTTCCTAGTGGAATTAATTTTCAATTTACCGGGAATTACGAAAATCAACTTCGAGCTGAAAAAACCTTATCGGTTGTTGTTCCGCTTTCGCTGTTCATTATTTTTATGATTTTATATTTTCAGTTTAAATCGGTTGCAACTTCTTTTATGGTTTTCAGTGGAATTGCCGTTGCTTTTGCCGGCGGATTTATGATGATCTGGTTATACGGGCAAGATTGGTTTCTAAATTTTAATTTATTCGGTGAAAATTTTCGAGATTTATTCAACATAAAAACTATTAATTTAAGTGTTGCAGTTTGGGTCGGTTTTATTGCACTTTTTGGAATTGCTACCGATGATGGCGTAGTAATGGCAACCTATCTAACGCAAGCCTTTAAAAAAAACAGTCCGCAAACAAAAAAAGAAATTAGAAAATCGGTTATTGAAGCTGGCGAAAAAAGAATACGACCTTGTTTAATGACCACAGCAACTACGCTTTTAGCATTATTGCCTATTTTAACCTCTTCTGGTAGAGGAAGTGATATTATGATTCCGATGGCGATTCCTAGTTTTGGCGGAATGTTAGTGGCTTTGGTTACACTTTTTGTCGTTCCGGTATTATTTTCCTGGTGGAAAGAAATGAAAGTTGGAAGTTAGAAACTGGAAACTTAATTTGTTTAAAATATTGTAAATATGATTAAATCTTATAAAAATTTAGAAGTCTATCAAGAGTGCTATAATTTGGCAATGGATATTTTTTGGGTCACTAAAAATTTTCCAAAAGAAGAAATTTACTCATTAACTTCTCAATTAGTTAGAGCTTCAAGATCTGTTTCTGCAAACATAGCGGAAGGTTGGTCTAAGCGAAATTATGAGTCTATTTTTAAACAACATCTTATTCATTCACTTGGTTCAAATGGAGAAACAGAAAATTGGTTGAATATTGCGTTAGATTGTAATTATATTGAAAAAGAGAGTTATGATGAATTGATGAAAAGAAATTCAATTATAGGAAAGAAACTTACTAAACTTCATCAAAACTGGAAAAGCTATGAAAAATAATTCTTCAAATTTATTACCAAATGGCTTCAAACTTCAAGTTTCAAGCTTCCAATTTCAGAATAAAACTCAAACCTGCCTAAATGGAAATTTGACATTAAGTTTGATAATAATCTTAATTTTCGGATTCAAGACAAACGCGCAAGTTTTAGAGAATTATGTTGAAAAAGCGCAAACTAACAATCCACAAATTGAAGCGTTGGAATTAAAGCACGAAATTGCTTCAGAAAAAGTAAATGAAGCCAATACGTTACCGAATACTGAAGTTGGCGCCGGCTATTTTGTAAGTGAACCCGAAACACGAACCGGAGCGCAAAAAGCAAAATTATCGGTTAAACAAATGATGCCTTGGTTTGGAACCATAACTGCACGCGAAAATTACAGCACTTCCCTAGCCGATGCCGCTTATGTTGATATTGCCATCGCGAAACGCAAATTAGCACTTTCAGTTACGCAAACCTATTACCAACTTTATGCACTGAAAGCGAAACAACAAATCTTACAAGAAAATATCGATTTATTAAATACGTATGAAGAATTAGCGCTAAACGCGGTAGAAGTAAATAAAGCTTCTTCAGTAGATGTCTTGCGCTTGCAAATTCGGCAAAATGAATTGGTAGAAAAAAGAGACTTATTAATGGGCGACGAACTTGCGATGGAAAGCAGATTTAATAATTTACTAAATAATGAAGTTGAAAACAGTATTCTAGTAGAAGACTCACTTAACATTCCCCAAGAAGAACCCATTTTAGCGATAGAAGATTTAAAAGTCCATCCTGAATTAGAAAAATACGATAAACTCTACGCTTCGGTAAAAGAAGCAGAAGAATTAAATCAAACTCAGAATTCTCCTGCGATTGGTTTTGGACTCGATTATATTGCTGTAGAAAAACGTCCCGATATGAATTTTACCGATAACGGAAAAGATATTGTTATGCCAATGGTTTCGGTTTCAATTCCTATTTTTAACGAGAAAAATAAATCGGTTTCGCGACAACATGAAATTCAGCAACAAGAAATAGAAGCACAAAAAAATGAGGTGAAAAATAATTTGGAAACCACTTTAAAAGAAGCTATTCAACAACGAATTTCAGCTAGAATAAGTTACCAAACCCAACTAAAAAATATTGAACAGACAAAACAAGCCGAAGAAATTTTGTTGAAACAATATGAAACTGCCAGTTTAGATTTTAAAGATGTGCTTGACATTCAAGAATTACAGCTCAAGTTTCAACTTCAGCTAATTGAAGCTATTAAAAATTATTATTTACAAACCGCAATTATAAACTATATCAGTAACTAAATTTTACACTTATGAAACGACAATTATTAATCACAGGATGCCTTTTAGCAGTTTTAAGTTTTACTTCTTGCAAAAACGAAGAGAAAAAAAATGAAAATTCTAATGTAGAACAAACTGAAAAAGAAAGAAAGGAAGAAAAGGAAAACACAGAAGATAAACCGCTCGCTTTTAAAACTGAAAATCAATATGAAACAATTCGTTTATACCTCGATTTAAAAGACGCGTTGGTAAAAAGTGATAGTTATTCTGCTAAAAAAATAGCAGAAATTATCATCTTAAAAAATGAAAATTCTGAAGCCGCAACATTTGCAAAACAAATTGTTGAAAATGAAAATAATATAGAAGCGCAACGCGAAGCCTTTTTTAGTTTGAGTGAACATATGGAAAAACTTGTTACTGAAAATATTACCGGCGGAAAATTGTATAAGCAATATTGCCCAATGGCTTTTGATGGAAAAGGTGGTTTTTGGCTGTCTGAAAATAAAGAAATTATGAACCCCTATTTTGGTGATAAAATGCTGCATTGCGGTTCTATAAAAGAGACCATAAAATAAAGTAATTTATGAATTCTTTTTTTAAACAATGGGCAGAAGCCGCGCATACGAGTTTAGGCTTTTTCTGGATGGCACTTTGGGCATTTGGATTAGGTTATTTAATCAGCAGCATGATTCAGGTTTTTGTAACTGAAAAAAAGATGCAACAAACGATGGGAAAAAATGAAAGCAAAAGCGTTTTATTAGGTACGTTTTTTGGTTTCATTAGCAGTTCGTGCAGTTTTGCCGCATTAGCTTCTACAAAATCGCTCTTTAAAAAAGGTGCTAGTTTTGTGGCTTCGATCGCTTTTTTACTGGCATCGACCAATTTGGTGATCGAGCTTGGGATCATCATTTCCATCTTTTTAGGTTGGCAATTTGTGGTGGGCGAATATGTTGGCGGAATTTTACTCATTCTTATTTGTTGGTTGCTTATTCGATTGATTAATCCTAAAAAATTAATCAAAAAAGCACGCCAAAACCTCGACAAACAAGAGGAAGATGAAGATGAAAACGATAAATCGTGGAAAAAGAAAATAAAGTCTGAAGAAAGCTGGGCAAAAGTTTCTAAACAATATGGAATGGAATGGAAAATGGTCTGGAAAGATGTTACCGTCGGTTTTACCATCGCCGGAATTGTTGCCGCTTTTGTTCCCGATTCTTTCTTTGAAACCTTATTTATAAATACCGGTAACGGAAATTCTGATTTTAGCTTTTTCACCATTTTAGAACATATTATTGTAGGTCCGGTTGCCGCATTTTTAACTTTTATCGGTTCAATGGGAAATATTCCTTTAGCGGCTTTGCTTTTTGGTAAAGGCGTCAGTTTTGCCGGCGTTATGGCATTTATTTTTAGCGATTTGGTAGTTTTTCCGGTCTTAAGAATTAATGCTAAATATTATGGCTGGAAAATGTCTCTTTTCATTTTAGCACTCTTATTTACAGCTTTAATAGGCACTTCCTTAATTTTACATTACGGATTTGATTTCCTTAGTATTTTACCAGATTCATCTCAAGTAAATATTCAGGATCAAGAGTTTTTTAAAATCGATTATACCTTTTTTCTCAATTTAGCATTTATCGCTGTTTCGGGTTACCTAATTTATCTAGGCTTTTTCAAAAAGAAAGATTTAATGTATATGAAAGAAATGGCGCCTAAAAGTAAACTCTTAGAAAGCGTCTTAAAATACGCTGCTTTGGTTTGCTATGTTTGGTTGGCCGGCGGAATTGTAGTAAAATATTTAATTCACTAATTATAAATATGTTAACAAACGTTTAGCGGGTTATTAAGGGATAGTGGTTCTTATTATGTTTAATTTCGGATTAAACTAATAAAAAACTATACCTATGAAAAATGAAAAACTAATTAACGCGCTAACCAATTGTGTAAACCACTGTAATTATTGTGCCGATGCTTGCTTAAGTGAAGATAACGTACAAAAAATGGCCAAATGTATCCAAACCGATAGTGTTTGCGCTGAAGTATGTGAAGCATTAAAAAATGTTTTATTAACGTCTTATGATGACGTTGACGCTCTTATAAAATATTGTTTAAAAGTTTGTAAGGCCTGCGCTGAAGAATGTGGAAAGCACGAAGCAGACCACTGTAAAAAATGTGCAGAAGCCTGTAATAACTGTGCTAAAGAATGTGAAAGTTATTTAGCATAATATCACAGTTGAAATAAAGCTTTACAAACCCGGAATTAATTTTCCGGGTTTATTTATTAATTATGAAAAAAGAATTCTACATCAAAAATATGGTTTGCGACCGTTGCAAAATGGTGGTCCAACAAATTGCAGAACGCTTTCATGTGGAAGCTGAAGAAATTCAGTTAGGAAAAGTCATACTGAATATCAGTCCAGATTTTAATCAAATTGAATTTGGAACAGCCCTGAAAAAAGATGGTTTCGAGTTAATGCAACATCCCGAAATTCAACTTACCGAGGCGATTAAGGTTGAATTAATTCATCTTATAGAAAACAACAATTCTGAAGAAAATAGTTCGAGCTATTTAGCCAATCGACTTCATAAAGATTACAGCTTGTTAAGCAAGACTTTCAAAAAAATTGAAGGGCAAACCATTGAAAAATTCTTCATTAAACTCAAAATTGAAAAAGTAAAAGAATTCATACAGATGAATAAACTTTCTTTTTCAGAAATCGCTTATCAACTCAATTATAATTCTATTAATCATCTTTCTAATCAGTTTAAAAACCTAACAGGAATGACGATGAGCGAATACAAAAACAGTCAAGATTGGAACCGGATTCCACTCGATAAAATTGTGTAAATTCTATCGGTAATTCTGTAAATCGAAACGCAAAAAACACTTTAATTTTGGTAGATAAAGTTTAAAAAAATGAAACACACTTATCATATAAACGGGATGTCTTGCTCGGGTTGCCAAAACCACGTGCAACAAACCTTGACCAAAGTTAGCGGAGTTAAAAATGTTGAAGTCGATCTGGCAAATTCGAAAGCTGAAATTGAAATGGAACAGCACATTTCGCTTCGAACATTTCAAGAAGCTTTAAAAAAAGATGGTGGAAATTACTCAATTCATCTTCCTGAAGAACATTCCAATACCATGAAACATACGTATCATATTCACGGGATGTCTTGCTCAGGTTGCCAAAACCACGTGCAACAAACCTTAGCCAAAGTTAGCGGAGTTAAAAATGTTGAAGTCGATCTGGCAAATTCGAAAGCTGAAGTTGAAATGGAAAAACACATTCCGCTTGAAACATTTCAAGAAGCTTTAAAAAATGACGGCGGAAGTTATTCTATTCATCTTCTTGAAGATGAAGTTCAACCACATAAAAAACAAAAAAAATCGCCTAAAAATGGTACGGGAGTTTATTACTGCCCGATGCATTGCGAAGGCGAAAAAACATACGATCAACCCGGTGATTGCCCGGTCTGCGGAATGGATTTGGTAGAAGAAGTTTCTACAAAACCAACAGGAACACAATATACTTGCCCAATGCATCCTGAAGTGGTTGAAGACTCGCCCGGTGATTGCCCTAAATGCGGAATGGATCTCGTACCCAAAGAACCCGATCTTTCTGCAGAAGAAAAAAATTACCGCCAACTACGTAAAAAATTCTGGTTGGCTTTTGCGTTCACCTTGCCGGTTTTTATCATTTCGATGTCAGAAATGCTCAACGATAATCCGCTTTATGACATTTTAGCGTTGAAGTATTGGAACTGGATTCAGTTAGGTTTATCGATTCCGGTAGTTTTTTATGCCGCTTGGATGTTTTTTGAACGCGCCTATAAATCTATCAAAACCTGGAACCTCAATATGTTCACACTAATTGGGATTGGCGCCGGAGTCGCGTGGATTTTTAGTGTCGTCGCTTTGTTGTTCCCTAATCTTTTTCCGCCACAATTTAAAACCGAAAGCGGAACGGTACACGTTTATTTTGAAGCCGCAACGGTTATTCTCACTTTGGTATTATTGGGCCAAGTAATGGAAGCGCGAGCCCATAGTAAAACCAATTCTGCCGTAAAAGAGTTGATTAAATTAAGTCCGAATGAAGCTACAAAAGTTGTTGACGGTAAAGAAGAAAAAATTGCGGTCGATCAAATTGAAGTCGGTGATGTTTTACGCGTAAAACCCGGAGAGAAAATCCCGGTAGATGGAATGATTACCGAAGGTTCAAGTTCTATTGACGAATCGATGATCACCGGGGAACCCATTCCTGTAGAAAAAAATAAAGACGACAAAGTAAGTTCTGGAACCATTAATGGGCAACAAAGCTTTTTGATGAAAGCAGAAAAAGTTGGTGACGAAACCTTGCTTTCGCAAATTATTGAAATGGTGAATAAAGCTAGCCGAAGCCAAGCACCAATTCAGAAATTAGCCGATAAAATTTCAGCTTATTTTGTGCCGATCGTAGTAGGCGTTTCGATCATTACTTTTATCATTTGGGCATTAGTAGGTCCGAGTCCGGCTTATGTATATGCTTTTGTAAATGCCGTCGCCGTTTTAATTATCGCCTGCCCATGTGCGTTAGGTTTAGCCACGCCAATGTCGGTAATGGTCGGCGTAGGAAAAGGCGCGCAAAATGGAGTGCTTATTAAAAATGCGGAAGCGCTCGAAAAACTCAATAAAATCGATACGCTTATCGTAGATAAAACCGGAACGCTCACCGAAGGAAAACCAAAAGTTGAAAAAATAGGTTTTTCTAAAACTACTTCCGAAGAAAAAGTGCTTCAACTTATCGCTTCATTAAATCAATATAGTGAACATCCGTTAGCAAAAGCCACACTTAACTTTGCGAAAGAGAAAGATATTCAACTTCAGCCTACGCAAGATTTTAAATCGATCACCGGAAAAGGCGTTCAGGGAAAATTAGAAAATGAAACTTATTTCTTAGGAAATAAACGCTTGATGGAAGAAAATTCGATTCGTATTGAAAAAGATCTTCAGCAAGAAATCCTTCAACAGCAAGAAAAAGGAAAAACTGTTTCTTACCTCGCCAATCAAAATGAAGCTTTAGGTTATGTGGTCATTGGTGATCCTATTAAAAAAAGTGCCAAAAAAGCAATTGCCAAACTTCATGAAAAAGGGATTGAAGTAATGATGCTTACCGGCGATAACGAACAAACCGCTGAAGCTGTTGCGAAAGAAATAGGATTAGATAATTTTAAAGCCAATATGCTTCCCGACGGCAAACAACAGGAAGTAGAACGTTTGCAAAATGAAGGAAAAAAAGTTGCCATGGCGGGCGACGGAATTAACGATGCTCCTGCCCTCGCCCAAAGTAATATAGGAATCGCTATGGGAACGGGAACCGATGTTGCGATCGAAAGTGCAGAAGTTACCTTAGTAAAAGGCGATTTACACGGCATTGTAAAAGCGCTCAACCTAAGCGACAAAGTGATGAAAAATATTAAACAAAACCTATTTTTCGCGCTTATTTATAACAGTGTTGGCGTACCGATCGCGGCGGGAATTTTATTTCCGTTTTTTGGGATTTTACTTTCGCCAATGATCGCCGCTTTAGCGATGAGTTTTAGTTCAGTTTCTGTAATTACAAACGCGCTGCGCTTACGAGCGACCAAAATTGATTAACATTTTAACCATATAAAATGAAAAAATACCTGATTTACTTGCTTTTATTGATAGGCGGAATTTTTCTAGGCTATCTGTTTTTTTATTCTTCTTCTGAAGAAAAACAGCAGCACACCCAAACCGAAGAAAACCAAATTTGGACGTGTTCGATGCATCCGCAAGTTGAACGTCAAGAACCCGGCGATTGCCCTATTTGCGGAATGGAACTGATTCCTGCTTCTTCTTCAGAAAACGGATTGACAAAAGATCAATTTAGAATGACAGAAAATGCGCAAGCCTTAGCAAATATTCAAACTACAATCATCGGAAATTCTGAAACTACCAGTTCAGCGCTTCAACTTTCCGGTAAAATTGAAGAAAATGAAGAAGCGAATGCAATTCAATCGGCTTATTTCGACGGGAGAATTGAAAATTTGGCCGTAAATTTTAAAGGTGAAAAAATAAATCGCGGTCAGTTAATCGCTACTATTTACGCGCCAGAATTAGTTTCCGCGCAGCAAGAATTATTAACCGCTGCAAAATCTAAAGAAAGTCAGCCTAAACTATATCAAGCGGTTCGTAACAAATTAAAATCCTGGAAGCTTTCTGAAAATCAAATAAATGCTATTGAAACTTCAGGAAAAGTAAAAGAAAATTTTCCTATTTATAGTTCTGTAAATGGAACGGTAACCGAAAAAATGGTTGAAGAAGGCGATTATGTAAAAAAAGGGCAACCCATTGTAAAAGTAGCTAATCTCGATAATGTTTGGGCAGTTTTTGATGCGTATGAAAATCAAATTGAAACTTTAAAAAAAGGACAACAAATTGCTATAAAAACCAACGCTTATCCTAATCAGAATTTTGAGGCGGAAATTAGTTTTATCGATCCAGTTTTAAATTCATCTACGCGAACTGTAACGGTAAGAGCAGAATTAGCGAATAAAAATCAATTATTAAAACCCGGAATGTTTGTAATGGCTCAAGTTGAAACTGCAAATCAAAATTCAGCTGAAAAAGAAACTATAATAATTCCGAAAAGTGCAGTTTTATGGACCGGCGAACGTTCAATTGTTTACATTAAAACAAATGCAAAACAGCCTGTTTTTGAATTGCGAGAAGTACAACTTGGTGGCGATTTAGGTGAAAATTATGAAATTGTAAACGGATTGGAAATTGGTGATGAAATTGTAACTAACGGGACTTTCACCGTAGATGCCGCCGCACAATTACAAGGTAAAAAGTCGATGATGAATCAAAATAGTGCAGAAAAAATAGTTTTAACGCCAGCGAAACAACAAGTAATTATTTCATTTTTGCAATCTTATTTAACATTGAAAGATGCTTTTGTAGCTTCTAATGAGGAAGAAATTCAATCGCTTTCTACAAAAATAATTCAGCAATTAAATGAAGAAGATTTTTCTGCTGAAAATGAAGATTTTCAACAATATTTTTCCACCATACAAAAGAGTTTGCAAGAAATTCAGCAAAGCAATTCTATTGAAGAACAGCGAAAATTTTTTATTGCGCTTTCAGAAAGCACCGTAAAAATTGCTTCAATGCTGACTAATTTTCCTACCAATCTATACATTCAGAAATGTCCGATGGCAAACAATAATCAAGGAGCGCGATGGATTAGTTCAGAAAAAAAGATTAAAAATCCTTATTTTGGAAAAGCTATGCTAACCTGTGGTAGTGTAATAGATTCTATTCAATAGTTTTCACTCGAAATAAGCTATTTTTAATTACATTTGTAACAGATGCGAATTTTCACAATCATATTATCTATATTTTTTTTGGGACTAAATTTTGTTCCTTGCAATGATAATAGCACTGCTACAGAAGATTCTCAAGTTTTGATTGAACTGGATCAAAACGCAAACGATCATCAACATAATACTACTGGAGATTCTTGCTCTCCTTTTTGCCAATGTCACTGCTGTCACGTTCACGTTACACAATTTAACATTGCAAATTTTCAACCTATTACTCCCGAAATTTCCACGGTAGAATTCATTCATTTTAATAGTTTTGGAAAAGAAATAAGCAAGCAACTTCTCCAACCGCCTCGGGTATAATTTAGTTTTTCTAGGATACATGTGTCTATAAATCAGACACCTCTTTTCGCATTCGCGGAAAAAATCACCTTAAGTTTAACTGAATTATTAACATTCATGATTAATAAAATTATAGATTTTTCAATCCGAAATAAATTTATAATCGGGTTGATGATATTAGCTTGGATTGGCACCGGAATTTGGAGTGTAAAGCAAGTTCCTATTGATGCCACGCCAGATATAACCAACAATCAAGTTCAAGTAATTACCCAAGCTCCAAATTTAGGAACCGAAGATATTGAGCAATTTGTGACTTACCCGGTAGAAGTTGCCATGAGCAATCTGCCAAAAGTTAAAGAAATACGCTCTGTTTCGCGTTTTGGACTCTCCGTGGTCACCATTGTTTTTGAAGATGATGCTGGCAATTATTTACCACGCCAGTTGGTGGGCGAAAAATTGGATCAAATAAAAGAAGATATTCCTAAAGAATTCGGGAAACCCTTTATGGGACCAATTTCAACAGGTTTAGGCGAAATTTATCAATATACTTTAGAGGTTGACCAAGAATATAAAGACAAGTATTCGCTTACAGAATTACGCAGCATTCAAGACTGGATTATTCGGAGACAAATGGCACTGGTTGCCGGTGTAGTTGAAGTAAACGCCTTTGGCGGAAAAATAAAGCAATACGAAATTGCTGTACATCCTGACGAATTAAAAGCTATCGGAATTAGCATTAATCAGATTTTTGAAGCATTAAAGCAAAATAATCAAAACACCGGAGGCGCTTATATTGAAAAAAACCATCGAGCAAATTTTATTCGTGGCGAAGGTTTAGCGAGAAGTATTCAAGATTTAGAACAAATCGTTATTACCAATCAGCAAGGTATTCCTATAAAAATAAAAGATGTTGCTAACGTAAAAATCGGAAACGCTGTTCGCTACGGCGCTTTAACCAAAGACGGACAAGGAGAAACTGTTGGTGGAATGATTTTGATGTTGAAAGGTGCAAACTCCAATGAAGTTATTCAGCGTGTAAAAACACGCATGAATCAAATAGAAAAATCACTTCCAGAAGGTGTTCACGTAAAACCTTTTTTAGATCGGAGCAATCTTATAAAAAAAACAACTTCAACGGTTACCAATAATCTGGTAGAAGGTGGTTTAATTGTAATTTTTGTCTTGGTTTTATTACTTGGTAATTGGCGTGGCGGTTTAATTGTAGCTTCCACTATTCCACTTTCGCTATTGTTTGCTTTTATTTTAATGAACATTTTTGATGTGTGGGCAAACTTGATGAGTTTAGGCGCTATAGATTTCGGAATTATTGTAGATGGTGCCGTTATAATTGTGGAAAGCACCGTGTTTTTCTTGTATGCTGCTGTAAAAAAAGGGAAAGAAATAAGTGATAAAAAGAGAGATAATATCGCTAAAAATTCATCTAAAAAAATGATGAATTCTGCTTTCTTCGGGCAGCTTATCATTATGATTGTCTTTTTACCCATTTTAGCTTTAGAAGGCGTTGAAGGAAAAATGTTTGAACCCATGGCACTCACTTTTATCTTTGCCATGCTAGGTGCTATGATTCTTTGCTTGACTTATGTTCCTATGGCTTCTTCACTATTTTTACGTGCACCAAAAAAGCTGAAAAAAAGTTGGGGAGATAAAATTGTACTTCGAGTAGAAAACATCTATCAAAAAAGCCTGAATAAAGTCTTAAAAAAAGGAAGATTAGTTTTATTTGCAGCATTAGGCTTATTAGCATTCGCTGCAGTAACTTTTTCATCAATGGGAGGCGAATTTATCCCACAATTAGATGAAGGCGACATAGCTTTTCACGCTATCTTAAAGCCCGGAAGTTCGTTAAGCGAATCGATTAAAGCTACTACAAAAATAGAGCAACTTATAAAAGCTGAATTTCCAGAAGTAAAATCTGTTGTAAGTAGAATTGGCGTTGCAGATGTTCCTACCGATCCTATGCCTATGGATATTGCTGATATTTTTGTGATTTTAAAACCAAAATCAGATTGGGTTTCTGCTGAAAGTAAAGCCGAGCTCATTAAAAAGATTAAGGAACAAATCAATATTATTCCCGGAGTTTCTTATGAATTTACTCAACCAATAGAAATGCGGTTTAATGAACTCTTAACCGGTGTTCGTGAAGATGTTGCGGTAAAATTATTTGGTGAAAATTTACAGGTTTTGGCTGATAAAGCTAAAGAAATGGGAGAAATTATTGCTGAAATAGATGGTGTTGCCGATATGAAAGTGGAAGCTACTAGCGGTTTACCACAGATAACAGTACATTACAATAGAAATAAACTGGCACAATATGGTGTAAAAGTAAATCAGTTAAATACCTTAATTGAAACTGCTTTTGCCGGTGGAAAAGCAGGTGTTATTTTTGAAGGAGAAAAACGTTACGACCTGGTTGTTAGATTAATAGAAAATCAACGAAAGGAAATTGAAAATATTCAAAATATTTATGTCAATTTACCGAACGGAAATTCTATTCCGCTTCGCGAATTAGCTCATATCAGCTATCAATCCGGACCGATGCAAATTAGCCGAGATAATACCAATCGCAGAACTTATGTTGGTATTAATATTAGAGATCGCGATGTAAAATCTGTTGTAGAAGATATTCAAACTAAACTCGATCAAGAATTTGATTTACCAACTGGTTATTATATTCGCTACGGCGGCGCTTTTGAGAATTTAGAACGTGCCAGCAATCGATTAAAAATTGTAGTTCCCATCGCGTTATTATTAATTTTTATCTTAATTTATTTTGCCTTAAAATCTTTTTCGCAAACACTTATGATTTACTTAGCCATTCCTATGGCTTGTATTGGTGGAGTTTTTGCCCTTTGGTTACGCGATATGCCGTTTAGCATTTCTGCCGGAGTTGGTTTTATTGTGCTTTTTGGTGTTGCTGTTTTAAACGGATTAGTGATGATTAATGGTTTAAATGAATTAAAAGCAGAAGGAAAAACAAATTTAACCGATAGAATTTTATTAGGAACAAAAAGACGGGTACGGCCAATTATGCTTACCGCTTTAACCGATATTTTCGGTTTTTTACCTATGGCAATTTCTACATCGTCAGGTGCAGAAGTGCAACAACCACTAGCTACTGTAGTTATTGGTGGTTTGTTAACCGCTACCCTGCTTACCCTTTTTATTCTTCCGGTTTTATACAAATGGATTGAACAACGAAAAGAAAAGAAAGGAGCGCTAAAAATCAAACCTGGTTTTGCCATAGTTCTATTGGCTTTATGTTCTTCAAGTTTTTCTTTTGGTCAAGGAAAAACACCAACAATAAATTTAGAAGAGGCCGTAGAAAAAGCTAAAAAACAATATTATTTACTGCAAAATAAAAATTTGTCTATTGAACAGGAAAAAACCTATAAAAGTGAAGTAGTTGATTTAGGAACAACTAAAATTTTTACCGCAGGAGAAGAAATTAACAACGGCAGCGGAGTTTATACACTGGTGGGAATTAATCAGCAAGATATTGATTTATTAGGAATTGGTACCAAACAAAATCTCTTAGAAACTCGTATTGCTTTAGCTGAAAAAGTAGCCAATTTTTCGGAAATTGAATTAGAACTCGCCGTTAGAAAATCTTGGACGCAAGTCTATACGGATAAACAAAAATTTAAGCTCTATAAATCTTTAGATTCTATTTATAAAAAGTTCACAAAAGCGGCGCAATTAAATTTTGAAGTTGAAGCTATTTCTCAATTAGAATATAAATCGGCAATTATAAAAGCAAGACAAATTTCACTTCAACAAAGTCAATATAAAAAAGCTTATAAAAACAGTTTAAAAAAATTCAATTTATGGTTAGCTAGCGATACTTTATTTTCAATAACAGATGAAAAACCGATTATTGAAATTCCCATAAGAAAAAGTGATCGTATAGAAAATCATCCTGAAATTCAACTCGCTGAAAAGAAATTAGCTAACGCTGAAGCTACACATCGTCTAGCAAAAAATCAACTTCTACCTAAATTTAATGTTCAGTATGGATTTCAAGAAATAAATGGCAATGGCGGTTTTTATTCTTATCAAGCCGGAGTTTCTATTCCGTTATTTTCTGGAGCAGAAAAAAGACAACAAAAAAGTAGTGAAATTGAACAAGAAATTGCCTCAAATAATTTGAGTTTTACGGAACAAAAAATTCAAATTGACTATGAAAATGCCTTAGAAAGTTTTTTTACTTGGCAAAAAAACTATCAATTTTACCAAACGGAAGCTTTGCCCTTGGCCGAAGAACAAAAAAAAGGAGCATTATTGGCTTACAAAGAAGGTGCTATTACCTATACAGAATTTACACAGTGGGTGGCTGAAGCCGTTTCTACAGAAATGGCAGCAATTGAAGCTGAAAAATCATATTGGGAAGCCTTATTTCAATTAATCTATTATCAACAATAATTATGAAAACCTTATATAAACAATCAAATTTATTTCTATTGAATTTGAATTCTATAAAAAAACATCAATTTCAAACAGGTTTTTTACTCTTGTTTTTTTGTGTGTTTTTTATGGCTTGCAAAGAAAATCAAGTCGAAAACAAACCGGTAAAACAAAATGTAAATTCTTCAGATAAAGAAGAAATCCATATATCAAAAAAGAAGGCTGAAGCGCTTAATCTAAAAATCGGTGTCGTAAAAAAAAGAAATATTAGCGGTTTTGTAGAAGCCAATGGGCGCTTAGAAGTTCCGCCACAAAACGAAGCGAGTTTAAGTTCTGTAGTAGGCGCAACAATACATTCAATTAATGTAATTGAAGGCGATGAGGTAAAAAAAGGACAAACACTTGCTTATTTAACCCACCCAAATTTAATTGAAATGCAAAGCAATTATTTAGAAGCATACAATCATAAAAGCTATTTGTTACAAGAAAAAGAACGCCAAAAAAAATTATATGATGCCGGAGTTGGATCGGGTAAAAATTACCAAAAAGCACAAAGTGATTTTCAAAAAAATGATGCAATTTTAAGTGGCTTAAAAGCAAAATTGCGTTTGCTAAATATTTCGATACAAAAAATTGAGCAAGGAGAAATTCAAGAACGTGTTCAAGTTAAAAGTCCGATTGATGGTTATATTCAAAAAGTGAATATAAAAACCGGGCAGTTTGTAGAAGCGCAAACACATTTGTTTGATATTATAAACACGCATCATATTCATGCAGATTTAATGGTTTATGAAAATGATATTTCTAAAATTGAAAAAGGTCAACATATCAAATTTAACGTTCAATCCTTACCGAATAAAGAATTATCAGCCGAAATTTATTCCATCGGAAAAACATTTGAAGAACAACCAAAAGCAGTACACGTACACGCCGAAATAAAAGGAAATAAAGAAAATTTATTGCCGGGAATGTATATTCAAGGTCGTATAGAAACTGACAATCAGCAAAACTACGCGCTACCTGAAGATGCGATAGTACGAGAAGGTGATCGTTATTATATTTTTAAAGCTGAAGAAAAAAATGAAGAATGGTTTTTTGAACCGGTAGAAATAAAAACACTCCAAAGTCAATCTGGTTGGACAGCTATTGCTTTTTTAAACAAAAAAGATGAAAAAGCTACCTATGCTTTTAATAATGCTTATTATTTGTTAGCAGAATCTCAAAAAGAAGAAGGCGGACATCATCATTAAAATCACTACTTTTAACAAAAAATAAGATGCTCATTATTGGAATTGCCGGTGGAACCGGAAGCGGAAAAACAAGTCTTGTTAAAAAAATTTTAGATTCACTTAATTCAAATGAAATTAACTTAATTTCTCAAGATTCTTATTACAAAGAAAACAATAAACTTAGCCAAAAAGAACGCGCTCAAATAAATTTTGATCATCCTGATGCCATAGATTTTGAATTGTTGACAACACATTTAAAAGAACTAAAAACAGGAAAAACTATAGCGCAACCCACCTATTCTTTTATTGAGCACAACCGAATGGCAGCAACGCAAAAAATTGAGCCTAAAAAAATAATTTTGGTAGAAGGAATTCTCATTTTCAATCATCAAGAATTACGCGATTTATTTGACGTGAAAATTTTTGTAGATGCAGATACAGACGAGCGATTAATAAGAAGACTAAAAAGAGATATAAAAGAGCGCGGTAGAAACTTAGAAGAAGTGTTAACGCGATATCAAAACACCTTAAAACCTATGCATCAGCAATTCATAGAACCCAGCAAAGCATTTGCAGATATTATAATTCCAAACAATCATTACAATAGCACAGCTGTTAATATTGTTCAAGCAATTATAAAAAATGGTTTAGACTAAATTTGTATCTTCGTAGCGATGAGTTTTCAAGAGTTACGTAATAAAAAATGGTTTAAGATTGTAAGCAACAAATACGTGCTTATAATCCTATTTTTTGGTGTTTGGATGTTTTTTTTAGACAGCAATTCTTGGCTTGTACACCAAGAATTAAATCAAGAAATTAACGAACTCAACAACAACAAAAAATATTATAAAACAGAAATTAATAAAGATAAAGCTATTATTAAAAGTTTAGACGATTCTTTTGAACTTGAAAAATTTGCCCGCGAAAAATATTTTATGAAACGCGAAAACGAAGATGTCTTTATTATTGAATATAAAGATAGCCTCAAAAAAGATTAATATGAGTAAAAAATTATTTGAAGATTTTCAGGAGGTTTCTGCTAAAGAATGGAAACAAAAAATTCAAGTAGATTTAAAAGGAGCCGATTACAAAAGTCTTATTTTTCGTAGCAACGAAGGAATTGATGTAAAACCATTTTATCATCAAGAAGATGTAACCGAAAAAAAGATTTCAGCAACACCAACCGATTGGAAAATTACAGAGCGTTTTGTAATTCATGATGAAGAAAATATTCATATAAAGCTAAAGGAAAGCATAGATAAAGGTGCTGAAAGTTTGTGGCTTCAAATTGCTTCAGTAGAAGTCGACATCATTAAAATTCTAAAAGAATTAGATTTAACTGAACTTCCTATATTTTTAGAATTTCAGTTTTTAAATAAAAATACAGCCGAGGAATTAAAAGCTTTTCTTCAAGATAAAAAGCATCAAATTTCTGTCGGAATTGATATTATTGGAAATCTCGCAGAAAGCGGAAATTGGTTTAAAAACTTAAATACAGATCACGAAAAACTCGCTTCTTTTATTGAATTACAAAATTCTATAGAAAGCGTAATTTCTATAAATACAGAAGTTTATCAAAACGGTGGTGCCAATTGTACGCAACAATTAGCTTATGCTATGGCACACGTTAATGAATATTTAAATCATATTTCAACGAATTTCTCTACGGAAGCTAAAAAATTTAAACCGACTTTTAAGGTAGCTTTAGGTTCTAATTATTTCTTTGAAATCGCGAAACTAAAAACTTTGCGTAATTTATACGCCACCATTGCTTCGGCTTATGAAATGCCGGAAGAAATTAACATTCTCGCATTTCCTACAAAACGCAACAAAACACTTTACGATTATAATGTAAATATGTTACGCACCACTACCGAATGCATGAGCGGAATTTTAGGCGGAGCCGATTTGGTTTGCAATTTCGCTTACGATGAAATTTATCATCACGATAACGAATTTGGAAGAAGAATCGCCAGAAATCAGCTTTTAGTTCTAAAAAATGAAAGCTATTTTAATAAAGTAGCAAATATTAGTGATGGGAGTTATTACATTGAAACCATTACGGAGCAGTTATCAGAAAAAGCTTTAGCAGTTTTTAAAACCATTGAAAAAGGCGGCGGTTTTCTTACTGAATTAAAGGAAGGAACCATTCAGCGAAAAATAAAAGAAAGTGCCGATAAAGAAAAAACACAATTTGAAAATGGTGAAATCACCTTAGTCGGTACCAATAAATATGTAAATGAAGAAGATAAAATGAAGCAAGACATTGAAGTTGACCCGTTTTTAAAACATGAAAAACGTAAAACTTTAATCGGACCCATTATTCAAAAACGGCTCGCTGAAAAAAGTGAACAAGAACGATTAGCAACCGAATAATTATTGCTGAAATTTTAATGTAAAAAGAACCGTCATGCTGAACTTGTTTCAGCATCGCATAATTCTTAAATATGAAATTATCTTATGTTTATATACTTTCTAATAAATATAGAACAACATTTTATATTGGAGTTACAAACGATTTAAAACAAAGGCTTTATGAACATAGTGAAGAAACCGGTTCTAAGTTTACTTCAAAATATAATATAAAAGATTTATTGTATTTTGAAAAGTTTACTGAAATAAATCAAGCTATTTTAAGAGAAAAACAATTAAAGAATTGGAAAAAGGACTGGAAAATAAATTTAATAAAAGATAATAATCCTAAACTTGAAACATTAGTCTTATAAATATTAAGCAAAATGAGAACCTGAATCAAGTTCAGGTTGACGCTAACAACGTCATGCTGAACTCATTTCAGCATCGCATTAAATTATTAAAAAATAAAATTCAGTGTAAAAGTTAGAAAGATGTTTAAGTTTATTTCCTGCAAGCTTTTAAAACTTTTCAGGAGATAAATCATAACCAAGAATCAGTAAAGACGATGAGCAGAAAAGACCTTCAACATATAGAACTAAAAAAAGCACCTGCAAAAAAACAAGATGCTTCCAGCTATAAAACTGCGGAAAATATTAACATTAAAAAAGTATATTCAGCAGACGATCTTGAAAATTTACAGCATCTAAATTATGCAGCGGGAATTCCGCCATATTTACGCGGACCTTATTCTACTATGTACGTAAAACGCCCGTGGACCATTCGTCAATATGCGGGTTTTTCTACAGCGGAAGAAAGTAATGCTTTTTATAGAAGAAATCTTGCCGCAGGACAAAAAGGACTTTCTGTAGCGTTTGATTTAGCAACACATCGCGGTTACGATAGTGATCATGAACGTGTAGCTGGAGATGTTGGTATGGCAGGCGTAGCGATAGATTCTGTTGAAGATATGAAAGTACTTTTTGATCAGATTCCGCTCGATAAAATGTCCGTTTCGATGACTATGAATGGTGCGGTTTTGCCAATAATGGCTTTTTATATTGTCGCTGCTGAAGAACAAGGCGTAAAACCCGAACAACTTTCAGGAACTATTCAGAATGACATTTTAAAGGAATTTATGGTTCGAAACACCTACATTTATCCACCGACGCCTTCCATGAAAATCATTTCAGATATTTTTGAATATACGTCTAAAAACATGCCTCGTTTCAACAGCATTAGTATTTCAGGATACCATATGCAAGAAGCGGGCGCAACTTGTGATATTGAATTGGCTTACACTTTAGCCGACGGTTTAGAATATATCAGAAAAGGACTTGAAGCAGGAATGGATATTGACAGCTTCGCTCCTCGCCTATCGTTTTTCTGGGCAATCGGGATGAATCATTTTATGGAAATCGCCAAAATGCGCGCCGGAAGAATGCTTTGGGCAAAATTGGTCAAACAGTTCAACCCAAAAAATTCAAAGTCCTTATCATTACGAACACATTGCCAAACAAGCGGATGGAGTTTAACAGAGCAAGACCCGTTTAATAACGTTGCCAGAACCTGTATTGAAGCTGCTGCTGCTGCTTTCGGCGGGACGCAAAGTTTACATACCAACGCTTTGGATGAAGCAATCGCCTTACCAACAGATTTTTCTGCACGAATTGCCAGAAATACACAGCTTTATTTACAAGATGAAACCCAAATTACTAAAACAGTAGACCCTTGGGCTGGAAGTTATTATGTCGAAAAACTGACTGATGATATTGCGCAAAAAGCTTGGAAACTGATTGAAGAAGTTGAAGAGTTAGGCGGAATGACAAAAGCGATTGAAAAGGGAATTCCGAAAATGCGTATCGAAGAAGCCGCGGCTAAAAAGCAAGCACGAATTGATAGCGGGCAAGATATTATTGTAGGAACAAATCGTTACCGTAGAGAAAAGGAAGACCCAATTGTTACGCTAGAAGTTGACAATAAAACCGTTCGAAAACAACAAATTGAACGTTTAGAAAAAATAAAAGCCGAACGAAATACTTCAAAAACAGAAGCTGCTTTAGCGAAATTAACGGAAGCTGCAGAAAAAGAAGAAGGAAATTTATTAGCTTTAGCCGTAGATGCAGCAAGAGAACGAGCCAGCATCGGAGAAATTAGTATGGCTTTAGAAAAAGTTTACGGAAGACATAAAGCACAAATTAAATCGTTTAGTGGCGTGTATAGCAAAGAAATAAAAGACGATGCTTCATTCAATAAAGCAAAAGAATTAGCAAATGAATTCGCGGAATTAGATGGTAGACGTCCTCGAATTATGATTGCTAAAATGGGACAAGATGGTCATGATCGCGGAGCAAAAGTAGTTGCTACAGGTTACGCCGATGTTGGTTTTGATGTTGATATTGGTCCGCTTTTCCAAACACCTCAAGAAGCTGCCAAGCAAGCTGTTGAAAATGATGTGCATGTCTTAGGCGTTTCTTCGTTAGCTGCAGGACATAAAACCTTGGTTCCGCAGGTAATTGAAGAGTTAAAAAAATTAGGTCGCGAAGATATTATGGTCATTGTTGGTGGTGTAATTCCTTCAGCAGATTATGATTATTTATTTGATGCCGGCGCAGTTGCTGTTTTTGGTCCGGGTACAAAAATTAGCGATGCTGCTATTCAGATTTTACAAATTCTAATTGATTCTGTTGAGTAATTTCTATGTACAAGTTATTAAAGCTATTTCTTATCGTATTATTTCTATCTTCTGTCTCCTGTAAAAGTCCGTACGTGTCTTTATATTCAAACGAAGAGGAAGTCAGTTTTACTGATGAAAATATTTCTGAAAATGAAAAAATAGAATTTACATATATTCCATCTATTGTTTATAGCTCACCTGGTGGTTCTAATTCAAGAAATGGATCTGAAGCTTTTAGAGGTTATTATAAAGATAATATTGACTCAATAATAAACTTAAGAAGTAATAAAATTAACATAAGTGATAAAGTTATTCTAAGAAAAAATTCAGATGCCGAGAATTCTATTGAAAAAAACTTAATTCAAATAATAAAGTTGATTGACTTAGAAAATTCTATTGAAAAAAAAGAACTGCCTCTAGATTTGAAAACTATTTTAGATAAAAGCTCTACTAAATTTTCTTTTTTAACTTTTATTAATTTAAACATGATGACTTATTCAGAAAAGCATTCCTTAGAACATCATTTAAATCATAATAACACTTTAGAAATAAGAAATATAACAACATATATATTTATTTTTGACAATAGTAAAAAGCAAATTATACATTTTTACAAATCACCAAAAATAAACGGGGATTTAACCTACTCAAAACATTATTCAATGGTTGAAAACCAAATTTTAAAGTTTTTGAATAATTACGATAAATAAAATAACAATAGAGAATGAAAAAATGGTTCTCTTTTTTTAATTTAAAAAATACGAAATACAAAAACACAACGTTTCATATATAAACAAACCTATTTATTATGAAATACGCTCTAATTATTTTCTCCGCATTTATTTTATTTTCTTGTAATTCTGATGATGATATAAACTCACCAGAAAATCCTTCTGAATCATCTTTAATAGTTAGTTCATATAAAGAAACTATTAATAGACCTGCTGTTAATGAAAATGAAAGTTTTAAAGAATTAACTGTCGGTGATATTCTTCAAAATAAATTTACTAACTATACAATTGAAAGTTATATTAATGATGAATTAATGGATAGTAATAATCATAAACATTATGAGTACAAAAATAACCAACTTATAAACTTTTACCCTCAATCTGAAGCTGACCTAGAAACCAAACAACAATTGTTTTATGACGAGAATCAAAGTCTAACAGGTATTTATTGGGAAAAAACAGACCGTTATTATAGAATTATACACAAAGATGATAATATTGATTATTTTGAGTGGTTATCAGGCCCTTTTGATGATTCTAACACAGAGGTTTCTATACGATTTATTTTAAAATTTGATGAGAATGATAATGTTGTAAGAGCTGGAATTGATCGAGATTTAGATGATATAATGGATTTTGAAAATAAATTTACCTATGATGAAAACAACAATATTGTTCAGTTAGAAATGCATAATGGTAAAACTATTAGTCCAAGCTACTCTACTATTAAAAATACAAAGTCTTTTGTGTTAGACAATTCTTATGGCAAAAGAGTGCGAAGGTTATTTTGTAGTCAAGTTTATGCTAATTCAGTAGATTTTGAATCTATAATTGGATTGGAACATTCTACCAATTTAAGAACAGATCAAGTGAGTTCTGCTTTATCATTAGAAACAAATGAAACTGGTTTTTACACAAAATATCAAAAAGAGCACTATGAAAACTCAACTTATACTATAGAGTTCTTTTTTGAATAAAAATTTTTATTTAGAAGTTCTAATTAATTTTAAAAAGCTTTCGATAAAACAGGGAACGAAAAAGTTCCCTGTTTTAATTTTAAGGATTAATCCAATTTACTCTATCAGTTGGTTTACCAAATTGATTTTTTAAATAGTTTTTTCTAATTTTTTTTAATCGGTTTTTATGAAGTAGAAACTCATATTCATCTTCAATTTTTTCTTCTTTACTGTAAAAATTTTTTACTAAATAGGTAAGTGTAGGTTCGTTTAGATTAAGTTCATCTAGCCATCTATAAAATGTATTTACGGTTTTTTCTTTATTTTTTTGCTTTAATGTTTTCAGAAATTTATTAAAATAATACTTCTCTGAATTTCTATAAGCTTCTCTTGCCTTAATAACCTGTCTAACAATTTTTTTAAAACTATAAATTAATGCTAGTAAAATTAGTACACTTAATAGTAATACTAGCGTGAATTGTTTTACACTAAGTCCTAAAATTTTTGTCTTAGTTTTCTTTTCAACGCTTTCTGCTATTTTCGCTTCTTCAAGTTTTAAAGAATCTCTTACGCTTGTTAGCATTCCCAAGTCTGGATTTCTAGCTACATTTATAGTAAACGATTTTAATGTTCGTTTAAAAAGCTTTTTCTGATAAGGATTATACCAAGTATATATCTTTTCAGGAATTGTAATTTCTCCTTCTTTTTCAAATAAATATCGGACGGTTTCTGTGCGTTGAGCGCTAATTGAAGTTTTAGATTTAAAATTATCTATAAATTGTTTACCTTCATATAAACTGACGTGAGGAAAACTATCCCATACCGTTGGTGGAATAAGCTCAGGAACTGTTCCTGCTGCTTTTCGAGTTATAGTCCTTGTTAATACATCTCCAACTTTTACTTTGTTTTTGTTACCCGACCAATTTTCACGAACACTTAAACTTGAAGCGACTAACCATTGGTCATTTTCAAAATTTGGTGGAACAGGTTTTACCTTAATGGTTTTTTCCTTTGTTTTTACAATTCGTTTAGCTCCTTTATAATCTCCGGGAGCTGGGGTTTCTACTTCAATTTCTAAAGCAGGAAAAATAACGTCATCTTCGCTAAAGGGAAATACATTATAAATTAACTCCACTCCCGCATAATTTTGCCCCTTACTTACAAAAGATCTGCTTACAGGTCTAAAATATACTGAGAAAGCGCCATTTACTTTCAAATTATCTAGATCTATTCCTTTTGTGAACCAGGTAGATGTATAAACAGTTATACTAACTTGTAAAGGTTCTCCTACATATACACTAGACTTATTTAGGTCTACGTTTGCCCATACAGTTTGAGAATTCAATTTTGAAGTTCCTAATACAAATAGAAATACAATTAAAAAACCATAAATTATGTTACCATTTTTCTCCATCGGTTTGCTGAGGTTTCATATTATATTTTTTTGCTTGATATTTAAATTTTCGTTGTAAAAACAAGGCAGGATCATCGTTAACCTTTCGCATTAATACTTTTTCTTTACTCGGTTTTTGTACACTTGCTTCAATATTTTCTGGCACTTCATCTAGTTCTTTTCCTTTCCGTATACTGGTATTTACCGTTTCTTCTTTTCGTTCTTTCTTCATATCTTCTTTAGTAGCTTCTTGTCCACCGCCACTGAGATCCTCCATATCTTTATTCTGCATATTTTTTGCCTGCTCTCCCTCTTGAGATTCTTCAGCATTTTTAGGAGTCATTTTATCTGTAGCTGGCAATAACTTTTCTAAGGCATTACTATTCTGCCTAGCAGCGGTTAAATTAGGATCTTTCTCTACTGCTAAACCAAAAGCAAATTGCGCTGCTGCATAATCTCCATTTTTAAAATAAGCCAAACCTAAATTATAGGCTCCTTCAGCAGTAGTATCTTTAGCAAAAGCAGAAATAGCACTTTCATAATTATTTGCTTTAAAATAAGCAATTCCTTTTCTTAAAGGATCTGAATAGGTTTCTGCCGCATTTTTATAATTTTCAGCATCGCTAAGTCGTTGACCTTGATAATCTTTGGTAAACCATATATCTGAAAAACTATTTTCACTATTACAGGAGCACAAGAGCAAAAAACCTAGTGTGTATAACACCCAGCCTTTTCTATACCAAAACAGCAGGCAAATTGCCATTGGTATAACTAATAATAAGCCGACATCGCGCCACACGTCTTCTTTTTCTTCTGCCTTTGAGGTGAATACTAAATTTTCACTGATTTTTTTGGCTATAAATTCTACATCACTATCATCAAGTGTTAAGTGCTGAACATCTACTTTTTCTACTTCTTGTAAAATTGAAATTATATTAGGATCTATAGAGGACCGTACTATTTTTCCATTTTTATCTTTAAGATTATATTTTCCGTTAGGTGCTGGTATTTCTCCTCCGCTTGGTGTATTCATTGGTAAAATGATAATCTTGTTTTTTGAATTACTCACAAAACTTGTCAGAATTGAAATTTCTTCATTTCCAAAATCATCTGAAATAACCACTAATGTACCAGGCGCTTTTGTTACTTGTGTTAACGAATCGCCTAATTGAAGTGCCGCTTGAAGATTTGAACCAGAAAAAGGCATGGTTGAAGGTCTTAATCCTTCTACGTGACTTTTTATAATTTCATAATCTTTTGTTAATGGTACAACAGTGTGTGCTGTTCCTGCAAATGCAACTAAAGCCATCCTGGCTCTAGGATTATATTTTATAAGATCTTGAATTTTAAATTTAGCTCGTTCTAATCGATTAGGCTGTATATCTTCAGCCATCATACTTTGCGATAAATCTAATAAGACCACCACGGGGGTTTCTAGTTTTTGACCTGGTATTTTTACTTTTTTCCAGGTAGGACCTGCAAGTGCTAGAATTCCAAAAACCATAGTAAATAGCAAAACCAAATGCATCCAAAACTTAGCTATATTGCTACCTTTAGAAATAGTATATTTACGTAGATGAGGTGCTATAATTTTTTTCCATTTCATTTCCTGTCGCATCGATAATAAACTTATAATTACCAATACAAAAACCACAACCAACAACCATAAAAATTGCGGTCTTAAAAAGTGAAAATCACTCCAATTTATAGGAAATAAATCATCATACATGTGTTTCCTGTTTTTGCTTTACTAGTTTAATTAGCTTAATTAAATTTAAAAACAACATTAATATTAATATTATGACAATAGCAATTCCTAAAGGATAATAATATAACAGCGTTATCGGTTTATTTTGTTCCTCTTCATACTCGATAGGTTCTAATTTATCAAGCTCCGTATAAATTTGCTCTAAACGTTTTTTATCTTTAGCTCTAAAATATTGACCCTTAGTAAGACTCGCTATATCTTTTAGTGTATTTTCATCTAGATCATTACCCGCTCCTCCCGGATTTCCTATACCAATAGTATAAATTTTAATACTATCTTTTTTTGCTAAGCCAGCAGCGTCTAAAGGTAGAATGTCGGTTCCGGCATCTACTCCATCAGTAAGCAATAGCATTACTTTTGTTTTAATCGTATCCTTATCAAACATTGTTACCCCTTTGGTAATTGCTTTCCCAATATGCGTCATTTGACCAGCCATACCAACATCTGCTTCTTCTAACATTTGATCTACAACTTGTAAATCTGGAGTAAATGGTGCTTGTATATAAGAACTCGAACCGAAAAAAATTAATCCCATCCGATCTCCTTCTCTTTTATGAATAAACTCATGCATTACATTTTTAACAGCATCCCATCTTCTTACTTTTTCACCATTTATAAGCCAATCTTTTTGGGCCATACTAAAAGAAATATCAGCTGCTATCAAAAAGTTTCGTGAAGTTTTCACTTTCATTTCCGGCTCTCCAACAATTTGAGGAGAAGCCAATGAACATAAAGTTAAAACCCAACATAGAAATAAACACAACCAAATAAAGAAATTTCTTTTCTTAATGAATGCTGCTTTTTTGGGTTTTTGCTTTGTATAATTTACCGCATTATTAAATACAGGATAAAATAAGGCAGCACTTTTTAATCTTACAGCCGGAAAAATCAGATATACCAAAAATGGTAACGGAATAAGAAAAAAGACCCAAAGATTTGCTATTTCAAAGTTATCTGGCATGCGTTTTTATCCATTTTTTTGAATTTAATATAATAGCCGCTCTTACATTTGAGTCTACCTCATCATTTGTGTAAATAGCCGTTTCAATGTCTTTTTTTAAGCTAGAAAAATTAACTTTTTTTCCTGTTTGATCTAAAAATTCCAGCCATTGAGCGCCATATAAATTGCCTACTTTATTTCGATCAAACGTCTGAATTGCTACTTTTTTCAAAATAATTAACGCGTCTACTATAGAAGTTATTTCTTCTAATTTTTTAAGCGCACGCCTACGATAAGCGTTTTTAATATATTTTTTTATAAGAATAAAAGAAGTACATACAAGTATAATACATAAAACAACAGCCAATACCTTCCAGCCTATTGTTTCAAAAGTAAATGCAACTGGTTCGGGTTCGTAAAGTTTTTGTAATTGTAAAGATTTTAATTCTTTAGTTTGAGCAATAGAGTCTTGTATTTGAATTAAGTAAATCATCATTATCTCGCTATCTGTAATTTACCAAAAACCTCTTTTAATTGATCATCTAATTTTTGAACCGTATCTACCATAAATACCGGAACATGGTATTTTCTCATTTCATTTTTGAAGCTATTATAATCCTTAGTAAATCCTTGTTGAAATGCTTTGTTTATTGTCTGACTTTTTCCATTTATAACAATTTGATTAGTAAGGTTTCCGGCTACAAATTTTTCGTTTGGAATAGCATACTCTAAAGGATCTGCAATTTTTGCTAAAATCAAATCATTATGACGAGAAATAGATGCAATTGCTTTTATAAGTTTTGGAGAATAACGTATAAAATCGCTAATAATGATTACGGTAAAATCATGGGTTACTAGATTATTAATACGTTGAATCACTTTTTTTAAAGCAGGTTCAAATTCAATGGGTCTAGAGTTTATTAATTCTTGATTACGTTGAACAATTTTCTCAAAAAAATGTACTGTATTTTTCCTACTTCGCTTTGGCGAAATCACATCAAAATCATTATCAGCAAAAACAATTCCGCCTACTCGATCTCCTTCTTTGAGAGTTCTAAAAGCCGCAATAGCTGCTAACTCTGCTGCAACAACTGATTTTGTCCTCTTTTGTGAGCCAAAAAACATAGATTTAGATTGATCTACTACAATAAGGACCGGTTTTTCTTTTTCTTCAGTGTAAACTCTTGTATGCGTTTTTTGTGTTCTAGCGGTGACTTTCCAATCTATATTGCGAATGTCATCTCCTTTTACATAATTTCTAACCTCTTCAAATTCTAATCCTCTTCCACGAAGTTTTGAAGCATGTTTCCCTGACAGCACACTATTTACTTTATGCTTTCGGGATAAAAAACTAAGACTTCTTGCCGAATGTTCTTTCTTGAGCAATTCGGGTAAAGAAATAAAAACGTCTTTCGGGTATTTTTTTGATTCGGTCATATAAGTAAATTTCTTACTACTGAAATAGTCAAAAACTAAGCAACAACAGCTACTTGTTTTAATATTTCATCTATAACATTATCTGCAGAAATTCCTTCAGCATTAGCTTCATAACTTAAAATAATTCGGTGCCGCAAACAGTCGTGTACAACTGCACGAATATTATCTGGTGCAACAAAATCTTTTCCGTTTAACCAAGCATGGACTCTACACGCTCTATCTATTGCAATAGAACCTCTAGGACTTGCACCAAAATCTAACCACGAGTCAAGTTGTTCGTTATATTTTGAAGGATAACGACTAGCTGATATAATATCAACTATATATTTTTCCATAACTTCTGAAATAGTAATTTTTGCTATTTCTTTTCTAGCATCAAAAATTACTTGAGGTTCTAAAAGTTCATGTTTTTTTTCTTGTTCTTTTTTTTGTTCTTCTCTATTAAGTCTAAGTATGGCTAATTCAGCATCATCATCGGGATAATCTATAGTTACGTGCATTAAAAACCGATCCATTTGAGCTTCCGGTAATGGATAAGTTCCTTCTTGTTCTATCGGGTTTTGAGTTGCCATAACCATAAAAAGAGGTTCCATGGCGTAGGTTTTTCCTGCTACAGATACCTGACGTTCTTCCATTGCTTCTAATAATGCTGCTTGCACCTTAGCAGGAGATCTATTAATTTCATCTGCTAAAATTAAGTTACTAAAAATGGGACCTTGCTGAAAAACAAACTTATCTTTTAATTCCGGTTGGTATATTTCGGTTCCTGTAATATCTGAGGGCAATAAATCTGGTGTAAATTGTATACGACTCAACCCACAATTCAACTCTTTAGCGAGTGTTTTAATTGCTCTAGTTTTTGCTAAACCCGGTAAGCCTTCTAAAAGCATGTTACCATTTGCTAAAAGCACTAAAATTATACGCTCTATTAAATTATCTTGTCCTATAATGGCATTTCCCATTCTAGATTTAAGCTCAAGTACAGAATCGTGTGGTGTCATAATTTAAATGTTTACGTAAATTTTTTATTTTTGAAAGCTAAATATTTGTTTAAAGTCATTTTTCATATCAACAACTAACCAGTCTTTTTCTTTAGCTTCTTCTAGGGCTGTTTCTAAATGTCCACTTAATGTTTTTGTATCATAAGCATATTCGCGTTCACTATCTGTATGATGTAAGATAACACACATTGTCTTATAATTAGAGCTACTTGTGTATTGCATCATGGCTTGATCTCCATCGCTATTACCTCCACAAAACACTGGTTTTTTTCCAATGAATCTATGAATAGATTCTGGTTTCCCTGTTTTATCATCTACAAAAATATCTCCTGATACTTTTGATAATTTTGGTGTTCCATCAATTACTTCATATTTTACTTCTCCATAACTTCCTATCACTTGATAAGGAGGAATTCCGTAAGCTTCTTCCGTAAAAACACGCATAAAGTCTGCACCACCACCGCTTACAATAAAGGTTTTAAATTCATGTGCTCTTAGATAGTCTAACAATTGTAGCATAGGAAGATATAAAACCTCTTTATAAAGTTTATTATATTTTTTACTTTTAGTAGTATCAATCCATTGTTTTACTGATTGAGTAAAATCTTCCTCTGTTCGCTCTGAATGTGTTTTATTAACTAAATCTATTAACCCCTTCATTCCGGCTTTTTTTAAAGGTTCAAAATTTCCTTCTACGGCAGCACTTACAATGGAATCATTTTTCCACTCTGGTTTATTAGGGTAATTTTTTTTCAAATAGTCTAACATAAATTGCGCCTGATTAGGCACAGGCTGCTCTGGCCATAAGGTTCCATCATTATCAAAAACGGCAATCCTATCGTTTACTGGAATAAAATCTGAAGAAGTAGAATCAGTGACGGTATTTACCCAACTTAGAATTCTATTTTTTGGCTCATCGTGCCAAACAGTTAATGCATCTGTAGTATTTTTAGTTGATTTTTTTACTTCTTTTTCTACTCTAGGTTCTTTATCAGAATTAGTTTGTTGATTACAGCTAATTCCAAAAATCAATAATAATGCTGAAGCTAAAAGTTTAATTTTTTTCATAATTATAATTTTAAAAGAGTACTTTAATTCCTGTGTAAAGCATAGGCTTGGTATTTATCACATCATATTGTGGTTCAAAAAATAAATTATAAACTGTATCTGTTTCATTAAATATTTTACCGAAACCAGCGCCCAATGGTACTTCGTGTTGTCCGGTTCTAAAGTTAAAAAGCATTCTTGGATGACTTCTAAAATACCAACCACGCTCAAAATCATGATAAATTCCCGGTTGAAATTCCATAGAAAATACATTCTTTCCTGTTTGTAGTGTAGCTAGAGATATAAATTTCCATTTACCTAGTTTACTTACAGAAACAAAATTAACTCCTCCTGCAAATTTGGTTTCATGGAAATAGCTAATTACAGCACCGAAACCAAAATTATGTTTTCCATCTTCTGTCTGAAATAATCTAGCAACTAAAAAATTAGCACTGTTAAATTGGTTTTCATTTAATCGATTTGATTCATCATAATTATACTGCTCAGGATAATCATCTCCATAATTAAACTCATATTCAGCTGAAAAACGATAAAACCATTTACCGGAACTCATATTAGCTAATAGCTGTAATCTGGATTGATCATTACTATAGAAACGATTCCAAAGACCAACTGTAGGACTCGGATCTATAGGGTTATTAGCGTCTTGTGCATTAATTTTTTCTATATGAAAAGCTGAAAAAATAACTAATACAAGTAAAAACTTTTTCATAAGTATGATATTTAAAGAAACACAGTTCTAGCATTCCTACTTTCCAGGCAGGTTCTTCAATAAAATTTTCAAAAAGATAATAAGTTCTTTTATAACAAGTATTAAGGCTCAAATACTTGATTAAGCATTAGTCAAAGTTTTATAAACAAAAAGATATTTAAAATTCGGAGTCTTTATTATTTTATATCTAAGACTCCGAATTTTTATTATCAGAAAATCACTTAATTAATTGCGAGATGGTGTTTTCATTTCTTGAACAACTTCATCCACAGATAATGAAGATCCTTTAACAGGAGGATATTCTTTAAATGAAGCTAAAAATTTAGAAGCCAATTCTTGTGCAGGAACAAACATCCACATATTATCTGCATACCAGCGAACATACAGTGCAGATTTCCAAGATACTTCATAAGGATCAGCTCTTAAATTTATCACTATAGGCCAACTGGGTGATTTACGATAGGCTTCAGCAATCGATCCTTCCATTATTGTAAAATGCAATTTAAAGTTGTTATATCGAATTGCGTTTAGATTACCTCCCGCATCAAAATAAAATATTTCTTCTCTAGGGCTTTCCTTTTCTTTCCCTTGGAAAAAGGGCATCATATTATATCCATCTAAATGCGCATTAAAGGTTTTACCATTAGCTTTATAACCATTCAACATTTTTTTCACTAAATCTGGCTCACCTGCTGCTGCTGCTAGTGTTGGCATCATGTCTTCGTGAGAAAAAATATCATTATATACAGTACCAGGCTCAATTACACCAGGCCAACGAATAGCACAAGGAACACGAAATCCACCTTCCCATGTAGTTCCTTTTTCTCCTGCAAACGGCGTGGTTCCACCATCGGGCCAAGTAAATTTCTCAGCACCATTATCAGTAGAATACATAATAATTGTATTATCTATGATACCTAATTCTTCTAGTTTATCGAGCACAACTCCAATTGCTTTATCGTGTTCTACCATACCGTCCGGATATAAACCTATTCCTGTTACTCCATCACTTTCATCCTTTAAGTGAGTCCAAACGTGCATACGTGTTGAATTTAACCATACAAAAAAGGGTTTTCCATCAGCGTGGGCTTTTTCTATGAAATCTATAGCCGCTGCTGTAAACTCCTCATCTACAGTTTCCATACGTTTTTTTGTTAAAGGACCGGTATCTTCTATACGTCCATCAGAATAAGAATGAATAACTCCTCTTGGTCCATATTTTTTCCGAAACTCTTGGCTTTCTGGATAATAATAGCTTTCTGGCTCTTCTTCAGCATTTAAGTGATATAGGTTACCAAAGAACTCATCAAAACCATGATTTGTAGGTAAATGTTCATCTCTATCGCCTAAGTGATTCTTTCCAAATTGACCTGAAGTATAGCCGTGGGGTTTTAAAACTTCTGCAATAGTTGGCTGATTATCTTTAATTCCCTGTTTAGCACCTGGCATGCCAATAGTTAATAACCCTGTCCTAAAAGGATGTTGTCCTAAAATGAAAGCAGCTCTACCCGCTGTACAAGATTGTTGTCCATACCAATCGGTAAACATAGCTCCTTCTTTAGCTATTCGGTCAATATTAGGAGTTTCATATCCCATCATTCCGTTATTGTACACACTTGGATTGGACCATCCAATATCATCTCCTCAAATAACCAGGATGTTGGGCTTGTCTTGTGCTACTGCTGTAACGCAAGCAAGCATAAGTGTAATTAATAGTAAAGTTGGTTTTTTCATAATAAAAAATAATTAAATGGTTAAAAGATGTAATATTTATATAAACGGTTTAAATGAATCAGTATCTTATTTGTAAGAAACCACTCATCCATATATCCACTAAATTAGCAAAAAAACGATACTCCTAAATACTATTGCGTTAACTTTTTTAAGTTACAATAAAAAAATAATTAATTAAAGTGTAAAAATATTAACATATAACCAATATAAAGTAAATTTTATTGATATAAAAATAATACTGACTTAACCATTTATTCATTGTTTAAAAAAAATAACTTTAAAAAAGCTTAGGTTAGAATTATAGTTTTCAATTGCTTAAATTTGATTTTATAAATTTTAGTTTAAAACTCTACCGATGAACTTCACAAAAAAAATGTTACGCGATGATGCGTTAAATGGAAAAAATATTATTGTTACCGGTGGCGGAAGCGGTCTCGGAAAAGCTATGACCAAATATTTTTTAGAATTAGGTGCGCAAGTCGCAATTACTTCTAGAAATCTAGAAAAGTTAAAGACAACAGCTAAAGAACTGGAACAGGAAACGAACGGAAAATGTTTTGCTATTCAATGTGATGTTCGTCATTATGATCAAGTTGAAAAAATGCGCGATGAAGCTATTGAAAAAATGGGAAGCATCGATGTTTTACTGAATAATGCTGCCGGAAATTTTATTTCTCCTACCGAGCGTCTTTCTGCAAACGCTTTTGATACTATTATTGATATTGTTCTGAAAGGAAGTAAAAACTGTACACTTGCTTTTGGTAAACATTGGATCGATAAAAAAGAAACTGAAAAAACGGTTTTAAATATTGTGACTACTTATGCGTGGACCGGCTCTGCCTATGTAGTTCCATCAGCAACAGCTAAAGCCGGTGTGTTAGCGATGACGCGTTCTCTTGCGGTAGAATGGGCAAAATACGGAATCCGATTTAACGCTATTGCGCCTGGACCATTCCCTACCAAAGGAGCTTGGGATAGACTACTACCGGGCGATTTAAAAGATAAATTTGATTTGGCTAAAAAAGTTCCTTTAAAACGAGTGGGCGAACATCAAGAATTAGCCAATTTAGCAGCTTATTTAGTTTCAGATTTTTCTGCCTATTTAAATGGCGAAGTCATTACAATAGATGGTGGCGAATGGCTTAAAGGCGCAGGACAGTTTAATTTACTAGAGCAAATTCCAGAAAAAATGTGGGATCAACTTGAAGAAATGATTAAACAGAAAAAAAATAAAGGCTCATAATTTTAATCATAAAAAAAGTGTTAACAACTTCCATTTTCAATTGGAAGAATAAATTGTATTTTTACTCTCTAAATTTAAGAGGAGTTAATGGGTAAAATCATTGCAATTGCGAATCAAAAAGGTGGCGTAGGAAAAACCACTACATCAGTCAACTTGGCTGCTTCATTAGGAGTTTTAGAGAAAAAAGTATTATTGATCGATGCCGATCCGCAGGCAAACGCTACTTCCGGTTTAGGAATAGATGTTGAATCTGTGGAGCTAGGTACTTACCAGCTGTTAGAGCATACACAAAAAGCTGAAGAGGCGATTCTTAAAACTGACTCTCCAAACTTAGATCTTATTCCCGCACATATAGATCTGGTTGCCATAGAGATAGAGCTGGTAGATCAAGACCAACGTGAATCTATGCTTAGAAATGCTGTAGAACATTTGCGCGATCAGTACGATTATATTCTTATAGATTGTGCACCGTCACTTGGTCTTCTAACTTTAAATGCACTTACTGCGGCAGATTCTGTTATTATTCCAATTCAATGTGAATATTTTGCTCTTGAAGGTTTAGGGAAATTATTAAATACGATAAAAAGCGTTCAAAAAGTTCATAATACAAAATTAGATATCGAAGGTCTTTTATTAACAATGTACGATTCGCGTCTTCGTTTATCTAATCAAGTTGTAGATGAAGTTAAAAAGCATTTTGACGAAATGGTTTTTGATACCATTATTCAACGAAACGTGCGCTTAAGTGAGGCTCCCAGTTATGGAGAAAGTATCATAAATTATGACGCAGGAAGTAGAGGTGCCAGCAATTATTTAAGCTTGGCCGAAGAAATTATAAAGAAAAATTCTTAAGGATTTATGGCGAAGGCAACGAAAAAGCAAGCATTAGGACGCGGACTTTCTGCATTATTGAAAGACCCCGAAAATGATATAAAATCAGCTAAAGATAAAAATGCCGATAAAGTAGTTGGCAGTATTGTTGAACTGGATATTGAAGCCATTGAAGTAAATCCTTTTCAACCGAGAACAAGTTTTAACGAAGATGCTTTGCAAGAGTTAGCTTCTTCTATTAAAGAACTTGGGGTAATTCAACCTATTACGGTAAGAAAAATTGATTTCAATAAATACCAATTGGTTTCTGGTGAGCGTCGTTATAGAGCTTCAAAATTAGTCGGATTAAAAACCATTCCTGCTTACATAAGAATAGCAAACGATCAAGAATCTTTAGAAATGGCGCTTGTTGAAAATATTCAGCGTCAAGATTTAGATCCTATAGAAATTGCACTTTCTTACCAACGCTTGTTAGATGAAATTGATTTAACGCAAGAACAACTAAGCGACAGAATTGGTAAAAATCGTTCTACAATCGCAAATTATTTACGCCTTTTAAAATTAGATCCGATTATTCAAACAGGAATGCGTGACGGTTTTTTATCGATGGGTCATGGGCGTGCATTAATCAACTTAGAAGATCTAGAAGAACAATTAAAGATTTACGAAAAAGTAATACAAAACTCTTTATCGGTTAGAGAAACTGAAAAATTAGTTAGAGAATTACAAAACGGAAAAACAACCTCTTCTCAAAAAAAATCGGCACCAAAAATGCCTAAGGAAGTAAAAAGCGCTGTAAAAAATTTCTCTGAATATTTTGGAGCAAAAGTGGATGTTAAATTAAATAATAAAGGAAAAGGAAAAGTTATCATTCCATTTTCATCAGAAGAAGATTTTAACCGATTAAAAAAATTAATTGAAGGTGAATCGTAATTTTTTCTTATTACTTTTTTTTAGTTTAACCTTTAGCCTATTTTCTTTTGGGCAAAATGATAGCTTAGCAACACGTACAGAAAATATTGCTAGAGTTAATCCTGAAACTACAAAAAACTTCAAAGAATATAATCCGCTAGCACCTGCCAAAGCAGCCTTTTATTCTGCTGTTTTACCAGGTTTAGGACAAGCATATAACGGTAGCTACTGGAAAATCCCCTTAGTTTACGCTGCTATTGGCGGTGGAGTTTATGCATTTATTTACAATAACAACCAATATAATAAATATAGAGATGCCTATAAAAGTCGATTGGCAGGAGAAACAGATGATGAGTTTATAAATGTACTTTCTGATGATGCCTTAATCGATGCGCAGAAAAGATTCCGCAGAAATAAAGAAATCTCTATTTTAGTAACTATTGCCGCTTATGCTTTAAATATAATTGATGCCAATGTAGAAGCGCATTTACAGCAATTTAATGTAAGTGAAGATTTGTCATTAAGACCTAATTTAGGAATTGATGAATTTTCAGGAAAAGCAAATTATAATCTTTCGGTTAATTTTAATTTTTAGAAGAATACACCTATGAAAATTGCACTTTTAGGCTATGGAAGAATGGGAAAGACCATTGAAAAAATAGCATTAAAAAGAAATCATACTATTATTTACAAAACCTCTTCGGCTTTAGAGGAAGATCAACTTAAACAAGCAGATGTTGCTATAGATTTTAGCATTCCGGATGCTGCTTTCACAAATATTACAACTTGTTTTAAACATCAAATTCCTGTTATTTGTGGAACGACCGGTTGGTTAGATAAATATGATGAAGCCATAAAAATTTGTAATGAAAATAAAGCTGCATTTCTATACGCTTCAAATTTTAGTTTAGGTGTAAATTTATTTTTTGAATTAAATACACAACTTGCCAAGTTGATGAAAAACTTTGATGAATATAAAGTTGATGTAGAAGAAATTCATCATACAAAAAAACTAGATAAACCTAGTGGTACAGCAATTACCTTAACTGATCAAATAATTGAAAACTCCACTTATACAGATTGGAAATTAATTGAAGAAAACAAACAAGTATCTGAAAATATAATTCCTGTTGAAGCCAAACGAATAGAAGATGTTCCCGGTACACACCTTATCAAGTATGCTTCCGAAATTGATGATATCGAAATAAAGCATACGGCACATTCTCGAGAAGGCTTTGCCCTTGGCGCATTGGTAGCAGCAGAATTTATACAAGACAAAACAGGAATTTTTAGTATGAAAGATGTCTTAAATATGTAACTTTAACAGCTTTCTAACTACTTATTTATTGAACACATAGATTTTACAGCATGACAATTACGCAATGGTTAATCGTTTTTATAGCAATTCAAATAATTCACTTTCTAGCCACCTGGAAACTTTATAAAAAAGCCGGAAGAAAAGCCTGGGAAGCAATTATCCCGGTGTACAATGCGGTGGTTTTAATGAAAATTATTAACCGTCCGTGGTGGTGGACAATCTTACTGTTTATACCGATTGTTAACTTAATTATGATTCCCGTTGTTTGGGTAGAAACCATAAGAAGCTTTGGAAGACATTCTACGGCAGATACTTGGCTTACAATTTTAACCTTAGGCTTTTATATTTTTTACGTAAATTATGGATTAGACGTAAACTATATTGAAGAGCGTAGTTTAAAACCAAGAACGACGGCTGGAGAATGGGTGAGTTCAATTTTGTTTGCTGTGGTTGCCGCAACTATTGTACATACGTATTTTATTCAACCCTTTACGATCCCTACTTCTTCGTTAGAAAAAACTTTATTAGTAGGCGATTTTTTATTTGTTAGTAAATTTAATTACGGTGCCCGTGCTCCAAAAACTACGGTTTCGTTCCCAATGGTACACGATACTATTCCCGGACTCGGTATAAAATCTTATACTAACTGGCCACAACTCCCCTATTTTAGATTTCCCGGTTTTGAAAAAGTTGAACGTAACGACATTGTCGTTTTTAATTGGCCGGTAGATACCGTTCCTTTTTTTGGTTATCGTGGTAACCAAAGCTTTAAAAAACCGATTGATAAAAAATCTAATTACGTAAAACGTGCTGTAGGTATTCCTGGAGATTCATTAAAAATCGTAGACGGTAAAGTTTTTATTGATAACAAACCGCTTCAACTCCCTAAAAGAGCAAAACCACAATATTCTTACGTAGTGCAAGGAAAAGGCAGAGGTTTTGATTTACGTTCGCTATACCGAACCTATGATATTACCGATCCGGTACAAATGATTAATCAGGAGAAACGCTTATATCACTTTGTTTCTCTTACGGAAGAAACAGTAGAAAAATTTAAAAATCACCCTAATGTAGCTTCAATTGAGCGAGTTATTTCGGCGCAAGGAAAAAGTAGTGGATCTATTTTTCCTCAAAGTGATGATTACAAATGGAATCGCGATCAACTAGGTTCTATTTATATTCCAGAACAAGGAGAAACAGTAGCTATTTCAGTTGAATCGCTTCCTTTTTATAAACGGATTATAGAAGTTTATGAAGGTGAAGAAATGGGAATTGATCGTAAAATAACTCAAAACGGAACTACAATTCTTCTAAATGGTAACCCAATTAAAGAGTACACTTTTAAACAAAACTATTATTTTATGATGGGTGATAACCGCCATAATAGTGAAGATAGTAGATTTTGGGGATTTGTACCGGAAAATCACATAGTTGGTAAACCAATTTTTATCTGGATGAGTTTAGACAGCAACGCTTCAGGTTTTGATAAAATTCGTTGGGAACGTCTCTTTACAACCGTTGGCGGCGATGGTAAACCGGTTTCTTATTTTAGTTATTTTTTAATTGCCTTAGTTATCCTAATCGGAATTAATTTCTTTAGAAAAAAGAAGAAAAAATCGGCTTAGAAAATTAGCACTTTTTATGGAAAAACTTTTGGTACATCCCGCATATTTTGGTTCTATTCATCAGTTTTCAGCGATAAGTCAAACGCAAAAATTAATCTTTGAAAACGAAGATAATTACCAAAAACAAACCTATAGAACGCGTCAATATATTTATGGTGCAAATGGAAAATTGCTATTAAATATCCCTATAAAACATAACAAGCAAAAAAAAACGCATCAAAAATATAGAGACGTTCGCATAGAGAATAGTTTTTTATGGCAATTAAACCATTGGCGTTCTTTAGAAGCTGCTTACCGAACTTCTCCTTTTTTTGAGTTTTATGAAGATGAAATAAAACCGCTTTATGAAAAGCGATTTAGTTTTTTATTAGATTTTAACCTGACTTGTTTTGAAACAATTTCAGCTTGTTTGCAGCTTGATAAAGATTTCAGTAAAACTGAAGAATATCAAACACCGGAAGAAGTTGACCAACAGGTTACAGATTACCGAAATTTAATCGATGCAAAAAAAGAGGTCGAATTTCAACAAGAAAAATACACACAGGTTTTTGAAGAAAAATTTGGCTTTATAAAAAATCTTTCGGTGCTAGATTTGTTGTTTAATGAAGGGCCAAATTCTCTAAATTATTTAGAACAGCAATCGCTTTAAAAACTGAAAAGATTATTTACTTTTTTCTTTCTTAATTTTAGTCTTTTTCTCTTGTTGTTTTTTAAAACTTAAGCGCGTCATAATAGGATAATGATCAGAAAGTTGAACATCGTAATTTTTAAATTCGTTCACTTGAAAATCAGGATCAGTTAAAATTACGTCAATTCGAAGCGGAATAAAGTCAAATACATAGGTTTCTCCAAAACCATTTCCGGCCTCGGTAAAAGTATCTTTAAAACCGGAAGATATTTTTCGGTACACATACGAAAAAGCACTGTTATTAAAATCGCCACAAATAATCGTTTTGTAAGGTGTTTTTTCTAATGCTTCTAATAGTAATTCAGTTTGGTATTGTTGCTTTCTAAAGGAATTCCCTACCCTACTAATGAGCTTATCACTATCTTCTTCTTGCAATTTTTTTACTTCAGGAATTAATTTCAAACTTTCTAAATGAACATTAAAAACGCGAACCGTATCTTGTTTTATTTTGATATCGACAAAAATGGCATTATTGTAGGTGTCAGGAAAATCTAACGAACCTTTATTAATAATTGGGTAGTTAGAAAAAATAGCTTGACCAAAAGAGGAGTTTTCCCTCAATTCTATATACTTATTTTTAAAGCCTTCAAAAGCAACATTTTCTTTATCATAATAGTCCTGAATACTTAAAACATCGGGAGATTTTTCATGAACAAAAGAAATAATTTGTTCTGTAACAGAATCATTTTTAATCCAATCAAACCGATTAAACTGCCGGACATTATAACTCATCACACTAATTTCATCATCAGAAGTTTGAACTTTTTCTGAAACTCTATATAGCGATAAAATATGATTGAACCCTAAAACAAGTACCAACAAAGAAAGTATGAATTGCTTTTTAAATTTTACTGCCCAAAAAATTAGAAAAATAATATTGCTGATGAGTAAAATTGGTATTCCTAAACTTAAAATAGAAAGAAAAGGAAAGGTCCTTGGAGGAATATATGGTAAAATATATGCCAAGAGTAAAGCTGTAGCAAATAAGCTGTTTAAGAAGAAAATAAATTTATCGAATATAGATAATTTCTTCATTATTAATTTATTCTTTACCGGCGTTAAATAGAAAATCCTTTTCTTCTTTACTCAAACTTTCATATCCGCTTTTGCTTATTTTATCGAGAATAGCATCTACCTTTTTCTGCTTATCATCTTTATTCATCGAATAATTAGCTGTAGCCCTTTTTTTCGTGGTAGATTTTTTATTTCTATAAACAGTTTTAAATGGTGCTTTTTTTTTCGAAGAAAATAAATTGACAACGCTATCTGTTATCCTCTCAAACCAAGCACCAATATCATTACCTTTTGATAGCTGAGAAGTGTACATATAACCTAATAAAGCTCCCCCCAGATGTGCCAAATGTCCACCAGGATTATTCATTGGAATTTGTACAACATCTAAAACCACAAAAAAAGCAGCTATCCACCAAAGTTTTATATTTCCTAGTAGCATTAACCGCACTTTCATATTAGGTGCTTGTGTGGCAACTCCAACCAGAATAGCCATTACTGCTGCTGAAGCCCCAATAAGATAAGAGCGTCCTGTACCTTGAAAAACCGGAAATAAATTATAGCTTAACATATATAATAATGCACCGGAAATAGCTCCTAAAAAGTAATAATTCAGTAGGCGTTTTGCAGAGAAAAAAGTCAAAAAAATACGGCCAGAAAAATACAGAATTATCATATTAGATAAAATATGCCAAATTCCTCCGTGTAAAAAAGCATAGGTTAAAATGCTCCAAGGTTTGTAAATAAACTCACCTAACTCTTTAGGAAAAACTAACCATTTTAATAAAAATTCGTCAGAAATATTTAATAAAAAAGCTAAGGTTTTAAAAAGGAATAAAGCGATGAAAGCTACCACGTTTATCGCGATTAACTTTTCAGTTATTCCCGCCATATTGTACTGATATTGTAACTTATCGCGCCAATTCATTAGTTCCACCTATTATTATTAAACTGATTTTTCTTCCAGAACCACATCGTAATAAAACCAAATAATGCTCCACCAATATGAGCAAAATGTGCTATTCCTGCTCCCATTAACGAATAACCAGTAATCCCTGAAAATAAGTCTAATAAAATTAATCCCGGAATAAAATATTTTGCTTTAATAGGAACGGGTATAAACATTAAAAATAATTTCATATTAGGGAACAACATTCCAAACGCTACTAATATACCATAAATTGCACCTGAAGCTCCAACTGCAGAAGACGAATAGGCACTAATCATAGCTTTTACATTAGAACCCTCAACCGCATCAGGAATATTTACATTATAACTACCCGAACTCATTAAACTTCTAAATGCCTCATCCAGTAAATTTTGAATTTGCTCACCATTCATTCCGGCATCCAACAACATATTATAACCCGACTGAAAATTGAAATAATTCACTAAGGTATGCAGCAAAACCGCACCAAAACCAGCCGAAAAATACAAGAAAATAAACTTGTTTTTTCCTAAAGTTTGCTCGAGCATGCTACCAAACATAAACAAGGCAAACATATTAAACAGAATATGACTAAAGCTACCGTGCATAAACATATGCGTCAAAATTTGCCATATTCTAAAATTTTCGTTTTCAGGAAACCACATCGCAAATAATTGATAAGCATAATCACCCAAAAATTGGCTCCCAATAAAAACAATTATATTTATGATGAGTAATACCTTAACGGTCTCTGTTATTCTAGCCATTTATATGAATTTTTTTTCTAAATCTTCAGCCGTTAAACGGACAAATATTTTTTTATTAGCTGGTGTTAAATTTGGTTCTTTACAAGCAAACAAACCATTTACAATGGCTAGTTGTTCTTGTGTATTCAATACATTTCCGGTTTTTATAGCCATACTTTTAGAAAGTGATTTTGCTAACAAATCGGTTTGTTGAAAACCACTGTCAGGCACATCATGTTCAAAATCTGAAAGCAATTGTTCCAACAAAATAGAAACTTCACTTTCTGCTATTAAATTAGGAATACCGGTAATTTCAACATCATCTTCTTCCAATTTTGAAAACACAAAACCAGTTTGCTCTAATGAACTTTTTAATTCGTGTAACATCGCAATTTCGTGCGCATTAAACTGTAATTGTAAGGGAAATAATAGTTGTTGACTCACTGCCGCTTTCACGGTAATATTCTTCAATAATTCCTCGTATAAAATTCTGGAATGTGCACGATGTTGATCAATAACAATCATCCCGGTTTTTAAAGAACTAATTATATATTTTTTTTGAACTTGAAATGTTCTGTTAGGTGTTTCTTCCGGATCTTCATCAAATAAACGACCGCTAACTTCCTCGCTTTCAAATTCTATATTAGTAAAATTTTCTGAGTCCTCATTATTCAAGCCCGTATATAAGGCCTCCCAATTTTCTTTTGATGCTTTTTGTTTTGGAAAACTACTGCGCATTGGTTGATTCTTTACCGATATATTTGATGAATTTTCAAACGGATTAAAATCACGATCAACTTCTATCGTAGGATTAGAAATTGCTTTTTCTTTGTAATTATAAGGTGTATCTAAATTGGCATCACGATCAAAATCTAAAATTGGTGCTACATTAAATTGCCCTAAACTGTGCTTAATGGCGCTTCTTAAAATTGCATACAAGGCATGCTCATCATCAAACTTAATTTCAGTTTTTGTTGGGTGAATATTTATATCAATACTTTTAGGATCTACCGTTAAATATAAAAAATAAGCCGGATGTTTTTTGTCTTTCAACAAACCTTCGAAGGCAGCATTTACAGCGTGATTTAAATACGGACTCTTGATATAGCGATTATTTACAAAGAAAAATTGCTCGCCGCGAGTTCGTTTAGAAAACTCCGGTTTCCCTACAAATCCTTCAATTTTAATAATATCGGTTTCTTCTTCTACCGGAACTAATTTTTCATTGGTTTTAGCACCAAAAATATTTACAATTCGCTGCCGTTGATTAGTTTCAGGTAACTGAAAAAGTTCATTGCCGTTATGATGGAGTGAAAAAGAAATCTGTGGATGCGCCATCGCAACACGCTGAAATTCGTCTATAATATGACGCGTTTCTACTGCATTAGATTTTAAGAAATTTCTTCTTGCGGGAATATTATAAAATAAATTTTTTACGCTAACTACCGTGCCGGTTGGAGTCACGCAAGGTTCTTGACTTTTTACTTTGCTTCCTTTAATTTTAAGTTGCGTACCAATATCACTTTCAGCTTGTTTAGTTTTTAACTCCACATGTGCAATAGCAGCAATAGAGGCCAAAGCTTCGCCACGAAAACCTTTTGTTTTTAGATCAAACAAATCTTCAGCTAATTTAATTTTAGAAGTAGCGTGCCGTTCAAAACTTAAACGTGCATCGGTTTCGCTCATGCCTTTACCGTTATCAGCAACTTGAATTAAAGTTTTGCCGGCATCTTTTATTAATAAGTCTATGCGTGTACTGCTAGCATCAACTGCATTTTCTATAAGTTCTTTTACTACAGAAGCCGGACGCTGAACCACTTCTCCTGCTGCAATCTGATTGGCTACATGATCGGGAAGTACCTGAATAATATCTGTCATTAGTTTGAATAGAATATTGACAAGTCAAAATCAATGATGAATAAGAATATCGCCAATAAAATTGTTATAATAATGGCAATGCGAATATTTGTTTGCCGATCTGCTTTATCTTTTACATCGGCCCAAGCTAATTTAAATTTATTTATTAAACCATGGTTTTCGCCCGTTGTTGTTCTAAATTCATCAAATTTAGTTTTAATTTCAAAAGGGTTTCCTTTGCCTTTATCGTCATAATAACGTGGCGAATAGCTAAACTTCTTATTCTTTTTTGATTTTAAAAGTCCCATAATTATAAGTGATTTCAAAGTTACTTAAAATCAAATACAATGCCGAGTTGCTTTTGTGAAAATTTGTTAAGAATGAAGCTTAAAAAGTAAAGTTATTGATTTGAATAAATTGAAGAATTAGCCCTTATAAAAATTAGCGTCTTTTCTTAGCTGCGCCATTTTAATCGCAGCAACGGCAGCTTCAGCACCTTTGTTACCGTGTTCGCCACCAGAACGATCTATGGATTGTTGCATAGTATCATCAGTTAACACGCAAAATATAACAGGAATATCGTGTTGAATATTTAGGTCTTTTATACCCTGAGTTACCCCTTCACAAACAAAATCAAAATGTTTGGTTTCGCCTTTGATAACACTCCCTACTACGACAATAGCATCTAGCATTTCAAAAGTTTCTTGCATTTTTTTACAAGCATAGATCAGCTCAAAACTTCCCGGCACATTCCAACGAACAATGTTTTCCTTAAAAACATTGTTTTCAATCCAAACATCAAAAGCACCTTGAAAAAGGTTTTCGGTAATGTTATCATTCCATTCAGAAACAATAATCCCAAACCGAAAGTCTTTCGCGTTTGGGATTGTATCTTTATTGTAAGCTGATAAATTTTTTCCTGCTGTTGCCATAAAATTTTATTGCATTGCTTTTGCTTGACCTAAATATACAGGCACTTGCTCTGCTTCAGGAGCATCAGAAAATTCTTCTTCAATTCTAGAAAGATGTTTCTCTGCTGCTGCTGCATCACCAACTTTTAAGGCAGTAGTTCCAGCTTTTAATAAAAAGCGTGGTGTGGTGAATTTGTTTGTTTTCATAGAAGCAGCTTTTTCATAAAATCCTAAAGCTTCTTCAGGTTGGTTTAATTGCATGAACGCATCACCAATTGCACCTTTTGCTAAAGGAGCTATGATTTGATCATCACTAGAAAACTTCTCTAAATGATCTATAGCTTTTTGATAATCGCCTGTATTTAAAAAAGCAATCCCCGCATAGTAATGTGCCAAATTAGCAGCATCGGTTCCTGAGTATTCGTTTGTAATATCTACAAAACCAAATTTTCCGGCACCACCATTTAAAGCTAAAGTATAAAGCGAATCTTGTTGAGCAATATCTGCTTGTAAAGCGCTCTCAAAATAAACTTGTGCTTGCGATAATTCATCTGCAGCTTCAAGTTCTTGCGGTTGCGCAATAAACTTATTATAACCAAGGTAGCCTAAAACAGCAATAACGATTACACTAATAACAATAATAATAGGTTGCTGATTTCTTGCAGCCCACTCTTCTGTTTTATTAGCACCTTCATCTAGGTTATTAAAAACCTCTGCTGTTGTAGATTGTTCTTCAACTTGAACCTCTTCTTCTTTTTTATTTTTAGGTTTGTAACCTCGTTTTCTATATGCTGCCATAAAATTTGCTTATTGAAGGGCAAAAATAAAATTTTTATCCATATTTAAAAGAGAAAACATTTGTTATTTTTTAATACTTTGGCAAAAAGTAAATTCTGTTCACAAATATTTTACTAAAAAACAAAAAAGTACTGAATATCAGTTTTTTATGATTTTAAAAAAACTCGCCTTACTAAATTATAAAAATTTTGAATCGAAATCTTTTCAGTTTAATTCAAAAATCAACTGCCTTGTTGGTTATAATGGAGTTGGCAAAACTAATGTTTTAGATAGTATTTATCATTTAGCATACGGCAAAAGTTATTTTAACCCAATTACAAGTCAAAATATTAATCATGAAGCTGATTTTTTTGTAATTGATGGTGCGTTTGAAAAAGAAGATAGAGAAGAAAAAATTGTGGTTAGTGCCAAACGCGGGCAAAAAAAAGTCATTAAAAGAAATAATAAAGCCTATGAAAAATTTAGAGAACACATTGGCTTAATTCCGGTAGTTATCATTTCTCCGGCAGATCGCGATTTAATTATTGAAGGAAGTGAAACCCGTCGAAAATTTATGGACGGTATTATTTCTCAGCACCACCCTAACTATTTAGATATTTTACTGAAATACAATAAAACACTTTCGCAACGAAACTCATTATTAAAATATTTTGCAGCAAACCACACTTTTGATGCAACAACTTTAGCTGTTTATGATGAGCAATTAAAACAATTTGGCAAAAAAATTCATGAAGAACGCATTAAATTTTTAGAAGCTTTCACTCCTATTTTTAATAAGCGTTATCAAAGTATTAGTAATGCAAAAGAAGATGTGCAATTGCAGTATAAAAGTCAGTTGTTTAAAAGTGAATTGAGCCAACTTTTAACTGAAAATCTACCTAAGGATCGTGCATTACAATATACTAGCGTAGGAACCCACAAAGATGATTTAACCTTGAAAATTAAAAATCATTCGGTGAAAAAATTTGGATCGCAAGGTCAACAAAAATCTTTTTTAATTGCTTTAAAATTAGCACAATACGATTTTATAAAACAGCAAACCAATACAAAACCAATTTTACTGCTGGATGATATTTTTGATAAGCTTGATGAACAACGCGTTTCTCATATCATTCAATTGGTAACTGAAGATGATTTAGGGCAATTATTTATAAGTGACACGCACGCAGACAGAACCGAAAAAGTGGTGAAATCTAGTGCTCGCGATTACAAAATGATTGAACTTTAAATTAGGTTTTAACTTCAAAAATTAGCCTCTCTTTTTAAAAAATAATAGCTTTGTTCTTATGAAAAAAACCATTCAATTTTTTTTATCCATTAGCTTTTTTTGGCTTGCGTTTTCTTGTCAACAAAAACCTGAAAAAGAAGATATTCAACTCCTAAATGGTTATTGGGAAATTAAGGAAGTAACACAAAAAGACGGTACAAAAAGAGGCTATAAATTTAATGAAACCGTAGATTTTATTTCATTGGACAGTACCGGAAAAGGCTTCAGAAAAAAAGTAATGCCACAATTAGACGGAACCTACAAAACATTTGCAGATCGTGAACAGCTTGAAGCAAAAATGAAAAACGATAGTCTTTATTTATATTACACTACTGATTTGGCTAATTGGAAAGAAGAAGTCATTTTAATAGAGAAAGATAAATTCAGTGTAAAAAATAAACGTGGAATACAATATACTTATCAACGATTTAACGGATATTTAGACGATGGCAAGAAGTGATGAACATAAAAGTATTAGTGAAGTTTTAAAGAGTTTTGTTGACGAAAATAAACTTCAAAAAGGATTGAATAAAGTTCACGTTCGTGAGGCTTGGGATTCGCAGATGGGACCGGCAATAAAAAATTATACTACCGCTTTAAAATTAGAAGGCACCACACTTTATGTACAATTAAGTTCTTCTGTTTTACGAGAGGAGTTGAGTTATGGAAAAGAAAAAATAATTAATATGCTCAACGAGAATTTAGGAAAAGATCTGATAAAAAAATTAGTGCTTCGGTAATATTATAAAATTTTAAACACAAAAAAACCTCACAAAATTGTGAGGTTTTTTTATAACAATTAATCTACAAAATAGACTTAAAACATTTCGCGTCCAGCAAAATGAAATGCACCTTCTATAGCTGCATTTTCGTCGCTATCACTTCCGTGAACAGCATTTTCTCCAATAGATTTTGCGTATTTTTTTCTAATTGTTCCTTCAGCAGCTTCTTCTGGATTAGTAGCACCAATTAAGGTTCTAAAATCTTCAACCGCATTATCTTTTTCAAGAATTGCAGCTACAATTGGTCCACGAGTCATAAACTCAACCAACTCGCCAAAAAATGGACGCTCACTGTGAATTGCATAAAACTGCTCCGCATCAGCTTTAGTCATTTGCGTAAGCTTCATTGCTACAATTCTAAAACCAGAAGTTGTAATTTGTTCTAAGATTGCCCCAATGTGCCCATTTTCAACCGCATCAGGTTTAATCATCGTAAATGTTCTATTATCTGCCATTACGTTATTCTTTTAAATTTTGTGCAAAAGTAATCATTTATACTGATTTTTCTTATACTTAAAAACTAAATCTAGTTGATTAAAATAAAATAAGGCAAAAAAAATTATAAATTGTATCTTCGTGGCTTATGACTACACAAGAAATTGCTGATTTAAAAAAATTGTTGGACACCCCTACAGATATTGTAATTGTTCCACATAAAAATCCTGATGGAGATGCTATTGGTTCATGTTTAGCCTTACATCATTTTTTAAAAGAAAAAGGGCATACAAGTTATGTAATTGCTCCTAACGATTATCCTGATTTTTTAAAGTGGTTACCGGGAGAAAAAGAGGTTATAAAATTTGATCAAGAAATTGATAAATCCAAAAAAATTATTGATAAAGCTCAATTAATTTTCACCTTAGATTTCAATCATTTTTCACGTACCGGAACAATGGAGGAAACATTACAAAATGCTTCGGCAACTTTTGCTATGATAGATCATCACCAACAACCCGATGATTATGCAGAATTTACCTACAGTGATGTTTCTTGCTCTTCTACTTGCCAAATGGTGTATCACTTTATAGAGAAATTAGAAGAAACAAATAAAATTAGCTCAGTAATTGCTACTTGCCTTTATATTGGTATAATGACAGATACCGGAAGTTTTCGTTTTCCTTCTACCTCCAGCACAACGCACCGTGTTATAGCAGATTTAATTGATAAAGGAGCAGAAAACGCATTAATACATCAACAAACTTTTGATACCAACTCATACGAGCGTTTGCAACTCTTAGGTGTTGCCTTAAATAATTTAACGATAATTGAAGGCTGCAATACCGCTTATATCTGCCTTTCGCAAAAAGAATTAGACGATCATCAATTTAAAAAAGGAGATACAGAAGGTTTTGTAAATTATGGGCTTTCGGTAAAAGGAATAATTTTTGCCGCTATATTTATTGAACATAAAGCAGAAAATATTATAAAAATCTCATTACGTTCTAAAGGTGATTTCAATGTAAATGAATTTGCCAGAGAATATTTTGAAGGCGGCGGACATATAAATGCTGCGGGAGGAAAAAGCGATAAAAATTTACAAGAAACCATTGCTTATTTTGAAGATATTGTAAAAAAACATCAGAAAAAATTAAATTCATGAAACAGAAAATAAGCATAATATTGTTACTTTGTTTTACTGCAATTGCTTGTAAAACACCAGAAGCTCGCAGGCCGGTCGCAAATAATTCAGGTTCATTTATTAAAGAATCCGTAGACCGAAACAAGAAACTTATAAAAAAGGAAGAAAATAAAATTTTAAATATTATTCATCAAGATTCTGCTAACAATTACATTAGTTCTAGTAATGGATTTTGGTATTATTACAACACACAAATAAATGCTGATTCTTTACAAACACCGCAATACGGAGAGTTAGTAACCTTTAAATATGATATTTCTACTTTAGAAGGAAACGCAATTTATTCAGCTCAAGAAATTGGACTACGTGAATATGTAATTGATAAAGAAGATTTATTTACAGGACTCCGCCAAGCCTTAAAAATTTTAAAAGAAGGAGAAACTGCAACATTTTTATTTCCTTCGCATAAGGCTTTCGGTTATTATGGAGATAGCGATAAAATTGGAAGAAATGTTCCTATTCGCTCTACTATAACACTTACAACAATAGAACAAATTGAAAATCAAAACCAGAATAATCCTTAAACACATGAAAAAACAACATTTACTTTTACTTTTAGCATTTGCATTTACAGCACTTTCTTGCAACAGTAAATACCCAGATTTAGATGATGGTATGTATGCAGAATTTGTAACCAACAAAGGTACTTTTGTGGCAGAACTTTATTACAAAGCTACTCCAATAACAGTAGCAAATTTCGTAAGCCTTGCTGAAGGAACCAACAAAAAAGTGGATTCTAGCTACGCCGGAAAAAAGTTTTATGATGGCTTAACCTTCCATAGAATTATAGACAATTTTATGATTCAAGGCGGAGATCCAAAAGGAAACGGCTCTGGCGGACCAGGTTATAGCTTCCCTGATGAATTTAATGATACGTTACAACACGATACTAAAGGAATTTTATCTATGGCTAACTCTGGTCCAAACACCAACGGAAGCCAGTTCTTTATTACCTTAAAAGAAACACCGCATTTAAACGGAAGACACAGCATTTTTGGTAAAATAGTTGAAGGACAACAAGTGATAGATTCTTTAGGGAAAGTAGAAACCGCCGCTCAAGATAAGCCTGTTAAAGAGGTAGTTATTAAAAAGCTAAACATTATTAGAAAAGGAAAAGAAGCTAAAGATTTTAATGCTTCAAAAGTTTTTGAAGAAAAATTAGCCGATATTGAAGCTGAAAAAGAAAAGAAACAGCAAGCCTTAGAAAACGAAATTAAAACTTTAGCTGAAGGTTACGAAAAAACTGACAGTGGTTTACGTTATAAAATAACTGAAACCAACGAAGAAGGTGAAAAGCCAAATGGTGGCGATCAAGTTAAAGTGCACTACACAGGAATGTTAGCAAACGGAGAGAAATTTGATTCTTCATACGACAGAGGAAAACCATTAGAATTTCCTGTTGGTGTTGGTAAAGTAATTCCGGGTTGGGATGAAGGAATTCGATTATTAAAAACAGGAGAAAAAGCACGCTTAATAATTCCTCCTTACTTAGGTTATGGAGAGCGCGGTGCCGGTGGCGTTATACCTCCAAATGCAATTTTAATTTTTGATGTAGAATTAGTTGGTATTAACTAATAAGCATCAAAAAAAAGCATAAAAAAAGCTTCCTGATAAAATTCAGGAAGCTTTTCTTTTTCATAGCAATTTACGTTTATTATAAACGCTCAATTTCATTTTTTAACTCTTCTTTTGTTTTTCCGGTTTTTTCTTGAAGCCTTCCTAACATTTCGTCAAACTTTCCTTCAGAAAAAGTAACATCATCATCTGTTACATCTCCGTATTGTTGTTTAAATTTACCTTTTACTTGGTTCCATTTTCCTTCTAATTCTGTCTGGTTCATAGCATTAGTTTTTTAAGGGTTAATAATAATTAAAGGTAAATTTTATAACACCATTTTATCCTAAATAATTCACATACTTATCTTAAGAAGATGTTATATTTAAAATCAAATCTTAAATCATTTTACAAATTTTTAGTATGCTTCCTTTTCTTTGGAACAATTATAAGTTGTTCTTCTCAAAAAATTTCTACGGAAACTGGCTATAAGATTCAGTTTTTAGATGAATATATCATAGAGAAAGATCTTCAATTTAAAAACACGACAATAGGTGGTTTATCTGAAATAGATTTTGATGGAGAAAATTTTTATATAGCTTGTGATCAACCATCAAATCCGCGTTTTTATAAAGCCAAAATTAGCATAAAAGAGAAAAAAATTGATACGTTAATTTTTTCTGAAGTAATAAAATTAAATAAAAAATCAGCTCCAAAAAATGTACTCGATTTAGAGGGAATTAGATTTAAACCATCAACCAAAAGTTTTACACTAAGTAGTGAAGGTTCTATAAATAACGGTGTAAATGCTTCAATTTTTCAAGTTGATATTAAAGGAAATATTTTAAAAAATTATAATTTGCCCGATAATTTTTTAATTGATGAAAATAAAAATCCGCGACATAATTCTATGTTTGAAGGCTTAACAGCAGATTTTTTAAACGATGGAATTTGGGTAAGTACAGAAATGCCACTAACAACTGACGGACCTAAAGCAAAAATTTTTGGCACAAAATCCTACGTTCGGTTTACACATTTTAATGCCTCTCTAAAACCCGACAAACAATTTGCTTATCAACTTTCTAAAATAAAACGCTTACCATATTTGCCTTTTTCGTTAAACGGACTCACGGCTATTTTAAATTATGATGAAAATAGATTTATTACAGTGGAACGCACTTTTGCCGCCGGAAGAGGAAAAAAATCATATAAAATTTTACTATTTGATGTCAACGCAAATACTGCAAGTTCTACCTTAAAAACAGACAAGTTAAAAAAGCGAAAAATTACTCCCGCAAAAAAACAATTGATTTTTGATTTTGATAACGTCAGAAAAAAACTCGCACATAAAAGTATTGATAATATTGAAGGAATTTGCTTTGGCCCAATTTTGCCCAATGGCAATAAAACGCTACTTTTAATCGCCGATAATAATTTCAATAGCTTCCAGCCACAACTCAACCAATTAATTTTAATGGAAGTTATTGATTAACAAAATATTAAACCAAAAAAAAATGAAACTAAAAAAAATACTCTTTTTATTTTTAACTGTACTATTTATTTTTTCTTGTAAAGAAAATTCAAAAAAAGATACTGACATGGCTTCAGAAAAAACAACATATTACCTTATTCGTCACGCCGAAAAAAATAAAAGTCAAAAAACTAACGATCCTATTTTGCTACCAATGGGTAAAGTTCGCGCCAATTATTGGGCAGATTTATTGGTTGATAAAAATATAGATATGATTTACAGCACAGATTATAAAAGAACCAAACAAACAGCAGAACCAACGGCAAAAAAATTAGGTTTAAAAATTAAAATATATGATGCCGGGAATCTTTACTCTGAAGAATTTCAAGAAACTACCAAAGGTAAAAATGTACTAATTGTAGGGCATCAAGATACTACGCCAAAATTTGTCAATAAAATTATTGGTGAAAATAAATACCCGATGATTGCCGATGATAATAATACAGATTTTTATACGGTAACAATTTTTCCTGATGGTAAAATTGAACACAATCTTACGCGCTATAATCTTTAATTACATTTTTTATCGCGTACACTTAATTTTATATCACTGGTTTCTATGGTAGAAATTTGCTTTAGTTTACCTTCTTCAAATAAGCGCTCTAACTCATCTACAGCTGGAGCGTTTTCTTTTTTAGGCGCATAATTTTTATAATCTGCAAAACGTACTCCTTCAATATTTCTAACATTATAGGCCTCTCTAAAACGCACTCCTCCATCATTCACTTCGTAAGAATAAGCCATATAATCTATCGTTAAGCTATCTTTATTCACCCAATATACATAAACATCTTCGTAGTCTGTCCCTCCTCCTACTTCATCAAAAGTAACTTCAACTTCATAATAAGGCTTTTTATTTATTGTGGTTTCGCCTAATAAAAATTTATTTACAGAAGGGTCATTCAGACTAAAAGGAATTTGCGCAAAATAATGTACAGAATTTACAGAATTACGGTAATTGGTTTTCATAGAATCTACCAAGGTAACTTCCTGATTGTTTTTTAAACGAGTAAAACCTTCATTGTTTAAAATATCGGTTAGTGTATCGCCATTTTCTGATATTTGTATACGCTGCAATTTAAAAAAACCACAGTCGCGTGTACTTTTATAAGTTTTATCTCTAAAATTGAACGATAAATTGGAAGCTTCTAATTTTTTACTACCTGATTTTTCTACAACCTGAGTTAATATTTCAGCTCCTTTACCACCATCATCTTTAGGTTGCTTTTGGTCTTGTTTACAAGAATAAAAAAATAGTAAGCCGATAAAAAATATAGAAAACTGTTTCATGAATTGTAATTTTGAGTCACAAAAATAAGGAAAGATTTTAGAGCTAAGCTTTTATTTTTCAAAGAAATTTAAAGCCATTTTTTGTAACAAATTTACTTTTAAAAAGTCATTTAAGTAGTAACTCATTATTTTGAAATTAGGAATGCTTAAAATTCTGTTTATTTAGCAATACTTTGCTTTTAAATAGAAAAAGCTTCCTATTTTAGCATTTATGGAAAAGAACAACATCAATATAAAAAATAGAAAAGCAAGATTTCAATACGAAATTATTGATAAATATACTGCCGGAATAAAATTAGCGGGTACAGAAATAAAATCAATTCGACAAGGAAAAGCCGGGATTGCAGAGAGTTTTTGCGAATTTCATAAAGGTGAGTTATATGTAATAAATATGCACGTTGAAGAATATTCTCATGCAACACATTTTAATCACAGCCCCAAAAGTGAACGAAAATTACTTTTAAATAAAAATGAATTACGAAAATTAGAAAAGCAAGTCACCCATTCTGGTCTTACTATTATTCCGTTACGACTTTTTATAAACAACAGAGGTTTAGCTAAGTTGAGCATCGCACTTTGTAAGGGTAAAAAATTACACGATAAGCGTGAAACCATCAAAGATCGTGAAAGTAAGCGAAAGCTAGATCGGGTTAAAAAAGAATTTAACAACTAAAATTATATGTTTAAATATTTACTAGTCAGTTTTTTTTGTTTCAGTTCTTGGCTCAGTTTTAGTCAAATTACCGGACAAGTCACCAATACAAACGGAGAAAAATTACCCTACGTAAATATTTATATTGAAAATACCTTTACAGGAACAACCAGTAATCAAGACGGAAATTACGCTTTAGAAATTGAAAAAAAGGGAGAAATGACCGTGGTTTTTCAGTTTTTGGGTTACAAAACACTGAAGAAAAAAATTACTATCAATAAATTTCCGCACACGCTTAACGCTAGCTTAGCTGAAGAATCTACCAGTTTAGATGAAGTCGTTCTCAAATCTAATGAGAATCCTGCTAATCGCGTAATTAGAAAAGCAATTGAATTTAGAAAACAAAACAAACTCAAAATTCAGCACTATACCGCCGATTTTTATTCCCGTGGACTCTGGAAAATTGAAGATGCACCAGAAAAAATTTTAGGTGCAGAAGTTGGCGATCTCGGCGGAAGTTTAGATTCTACCCGTAGCGGAATTATTTATTTGTCAGAAACCATTTCAAAAATAAAATATCAAGCACCAGATAATTTTCACGAAAAAATAAGCGCTTCAAAAGTTAGCGGAGACGATAATGGTTTTAGCATAAACAGCGCGCGCGATGCCAATTTTTCTTTTTATGACAATACTATAGAAATTAACGCAAAAGTAGTTTCACCAATCGCAGAATACGCATTCAACTACTACAAATATGAGCTAGACGGAATTTTTTACGATGAAAACCAAAAACTCATCAATAAAATAAAAGTAATTCCCAAACGAAAAAAAGACCGCGTATTTTCTGGCTACATTTATATTGTGGAAGACGAATGGCAAATTTACGGTGTAAATTTAACAACAACCGGAAGCGCCATTCAAGTAGAACCGATTGAAGAAATTACCTTTAAACAAAATTTCACCTATTCAACAAAAGACAATTTATGGGTAAAATTATCGCAAAAAGTAGATTTTAGCTGGAAAATTTTCGGCATAAAAGGAAATGGTCGTTTTAACGCCGCCTACAGCAATTACAATTTTAACCCCGATTTTTCTGAAAATACCTTCAGTAAAGAAATTTTAAGCTTTACTGAAAATGCAAACAAAAAAGACTCATTGTATTGGCAAGAAATTCGTCCAATTCCATTAACAGAAGAAGAAGCAAACGATTACGTCAAAAAAGATAGCATTCAAGAAATTCGTTCTTCAAAAAAATACAAAGATTCTGTAGATACAGAACGCAATAGATTTAATGTAGGCGACATTCTTTTTGGCTATCATTGGGCAGATTCATACAACGGACTTTCTTTTGATATTAGCGCTCCCATATCGGGAATTCAGTTTAATACCGTACAAGGCTGGAATCTAAGCTTAGATACATACTTTAGAAAAGAGCAAAAAGACAATCAAAAATATTGGGAACTTTTTAGTAGTATGAATTACGGTTTTGCCGACCAACGCTACCGAATGACCGGCGGTTTTCGAAAGAAATTTAATAATAAATCACGTCCGTATTTAACGATTAAAGGCGGGGTTGAAGCTAGGCAAATTAACGATACAGAACCTATTAGACCAATTGTAAGTACAATCGCCAGTGTATTATTTGATAAAAACTACTTAAAACTTTACGATCGTTCATTTATTGAAGCTTCCTATTCTGAAGAACTTTTCAACGGATTTAGACTTTACGCCACAGCAAGTTTTGAACGGAGAAATCCGCTTTTTGATGATGTTGATATTATTGAGGATGAAGAAGAATATACAGCTAACAATCCGTTGCAACCCAATAATTTTAATTCTACTCCTTTTGAAGAGCACAATATTGCTAAACTTCGCGTAACCGGTAGAATAAATTTTGATCAAAAGTATTACAATTATCCTGATGGCAAATACAACGTTTCCAATTCAGATTACCCAACATTATACGCAACCTACGAAAAAGGATTTGCGTCAAGCATAGAGGCCTATAATTTTGATCATTTTATGCTCACCGCTTTACAATCATTTGACTTACAAAATAAAGGCGATTTATCTTATTCAATAAAAGGTGGCGCTTTTTTTAATGCGGAAGATATTTCTTATGTAGATTTTAAACATTTCAACGGAAATTTAACCCACGTAAAATTAAGTGAATCTATTACACAATTTAATTTGTTGCCGTATTACGGATTAAGTACAAATGAAGAATATGGAGAGTTTCACCTAGAACATAATTTTCAGGGGTGGATTTTAGGGAAGATTCCGTTTATTAATAAGCTGAATTTTAATATGGTTGCCGGCATAAATGCACTTTGGACAACCGGAAATAAACCCTATTCAGAATATTCTGTTGGAATGAGTAATATCGGAATAGGGAAATTTAGATTTCTACGAGTTGATTACGTTCGCGCCTATAACGGAAGTTGGCAAGACGACGGCGTAATGTTTGGTATTAGCATTGGTTTATAAAAAAGAATAGCCCAATGCAATAGAATAAAAGGCATTCTTTCCTTTTGTATTATCCGCCACATCATTAAAACCAAAATTATAACGAGCATCTACTCTCAAACCAAATGGAAAATCGAAACCTGCTCCTACGGCTGCAGAAAAATCAAATTCGTTTGCTTCAATTTGATCTCCAATTCCATCAGTATCAGGAAAGTCATCGTTTATCACAAAACCAAATTGTGGTCCCGCTTGCAAATTTAATCCACTAATTAAATAATATTTTAAAACCACAGGAACATTAATATAATCTAAGTTAAATTCTTCCGAATCAAATTCTGCCCCTTGTTGCGAATACAGCAAATCTGCTTGAATGCCTAGCTTATCACTAAATTTTACACCGGCAAAAAATCCTGCTTGAAAACCCGTTTTCTGTTCAGCGTTAGTTGCATCACTTAAAGTAGCAAAATTAGCTCCGGCTTTTACACCAAGATCTAAACCTTGTGCGCTAAGCGTAGATGAACAAAAAATAACAGTAAGTAAAAAAAGTAACTTTTTCATAAGAATAGTTTTTATGGTTAAAATAATAACGAGAGTAAATAAAAATAATTGCTAGTTTTTATCTTCTAATAAGGGTACAAATCTAAAATCACCATAGGCTTTTTTCTCAAATTCAGTTCCGGATTTGCGTTTATAAAGATACATCGTCTGGTTTTCTAAACCTACAGGAATAACCAGCTTTCCTCCTATTTTTAATTGACTCAATAATGGTTTTGGAACATACGGAGCACCGGCGGTAACAATAATTTTATCATAATCTTTATAAGCCGGCAAACCTTTATAACCATCTCCAAAACTTAAATATTTCGGTCGATAACCTAACTGATTTAAAAAGCGTTTTGTTTTTAAATACAATTCTTGCTGGCGTTCTATGCTATAAACTTTTGCTCCTAATTCACATAAAACCGCAGTTTGATAACCGCTTCCAGTACCAATCTCTAAGACTTTTTCACCAGGTTTAACTTCTAATAACTGACTCTGAAAAGCAACCGTAAAGGGTTGAGAAATGGTTTGATCTGCAGCAATAGGAAAAGCTTTATCTTGGTATGCATGATCTTCAAAACTACTATCCATAAAAAGATGACGTGGTATTTTACCAATTGCATCCAATACTTTTTTATCAGTAATTCCCTTTTCTTTTACCGTTTCTACCAATTGTTTACGTTTACCTTGTTGCCTAAATGAATCTTTCACCCCGTTGAATTTTACTACAAAAGTAGCCAAAATTGAAGAAAACTATCTTTGCTTTTACTTGAAAAAAGTCAACAATTTAAAAGCCTTTCCGCTAAATTACTATGAGTTAATTTATTTGCTCTATAATAATATCAAATCGAAATACGTCATTATAATCAAAAAGCCATCGAATACTTATTTCCTAAAAAATAAATATTACTTTCCTAAAAGAAATAGTATTTTTGTGACAAACCATAAAAAATATGCTAAAAGTAGGAGTTTTAGGCGCTGGCCATTTAGGCAAAATTCATTTGCGCTTATTAAATGAATCCAAAAAATACGAATTGGTTGGCTTTTATGATGCGAACGAGCAATATGCTGAAGATGTAGCTACCGAATTCAATTATCATCGTTTTAAAAGTGTAGAAGAATTAATAAAAGCGGTAGATGTGGTAGATGTGGTTACTCCTACGCTTTCGCACTACAATGTTGCGGTAAAAGCCATTCAAGCCGGCAAACATTTATTTATAGAAAAACCTATTACCAATACGGTTGAAGAGGCGGAAGAATTAACACGCTTAGCTAATGAAAAAGGTGTAAAAGGACAAGTTGGGCACGTAGAACGTTTCAACCCCGCATTTCAAGCAGTGGTTCCAAAAATTGAGAATCCTATGTTTATTGAAGCGCATCGCTTAGCAGAATTTAATCCACGCGGAACCGACGTTCCTGTTGTACTCGATTTAATGATTCACGATATAGATGCGGTATTAAGCGTGGTAAAATCTAAAGTAAAAAAAGTAAATGCTAGCGGAGTTTCAGTCATTAGTGATACGCCAGATATTGCCAACGCAAGAATTGAATTTGAAAATGGTTGCGTAGCAAATTTAACCGCCAGTAGAATTTCACTAAAACAAATGCGTAAATCTCGCTTTTTTCAACGCGACGCTTATATTTCAGTTGACTATTTAGAGAAAAAATGCGAGGTGGTAAAAATGAAAAATGCACCGCAAGAACCCGATGAATTTGCCATGATTCTACAAAATGCCGAAGGCGAGAAAAAACAAATTTATTTTGATAATCCAGAGGTTTCTCCTAATAATGCCATTTTAGACGAGTTAGAAACCTTTGCAGATGCAATCAATAATAACACCAAAACTAGAGTAACTTTTGAAGAAGCCACCGAAGCACTAAAAGTAGCTAAAGCGGTTATCAAAAGTTTTGATGAATAAAAACAAAAACAATTACTTATGAAAAACATTGCTGTTATTGGCGCCGGAACAATGGGAAATGGTATTGCACATACTTTTGCTCAGTTCGGTTACAACGTAAATTTAATTGATATTTCTGAAGAAAATCTTTCTAAAGGAATTGCAACCATCACCAAAAATTTGGACAGAATGGTGGCAAAAGAAAAAATTTCTGAAGATGAGAAAAAGAAAACACTAGAAAATATTAGTGTATTTACTTCGATTGAAGAAGGCGTAGAAGCAATAGATTTAGTAGTTGAAGCTGCTACAGAGAACAAAAAAATTAAGCTGAATATTTTCCGTCAATTAGACGAAATCTGTCCAAAAGATGCCATTTTAGCTTCAAATACAAGTTCAATTTCTATTACTAAAATAGCTTCAGTAACCAATAGACCCGAAAAAGTTATCGGAATGCATTTTATGAATCCGGTACCTATTATGAAATTGGTAGAAATTATTAGAGGTTATAATACTTCTAATGAGGTTACAGAAACTATAATGGAACTTTCTAAAAACTTGAAAAAAGTTCCTACAGAAGTAAACGATTATCCTGGTTTTGTTGCTAATAGAATTTTAATGCCGATGATTAATGAAGCAATAGAAACGCTTTACAATAATGTTGCCGGTGTTCAAGAAATTGATACGGTAATGAAATTAGGAATGGCGCACCCAATGGGACCATTACAATTAGCAGATTTTATTGGATTAGATGTTTGCCTTTCTATTTTAGAAGTAATGTACGACGGATTTAAAAACCCAAAATACGCTCCGTGCCCATTATTAGTAAATATGGTACAAGCCGGAAAAACAGGCGTAAAATCTGGAGAAGGGTTTTACGATTACAGCGAAAGCAAAAAAGCTGAAAAAGTTTCTGCACAATTTGTATAAAATTAATATATGCCTAAGATTCTTCCCTTTCGAGCCGTACGGCCAACTAGAGACAAAGTAAGCTTAATTGCAGCTCGCTCCTATCAGAGCTATACCCAAGCCGAAAGGGAAGCACGCTTAGATAATAATCCCTTTTCTTTTCTTCATATTGTAAATCCCGGTTATAAATATCACAAAGAAATTTCGGGGCAAGAACGTTTTACGTTGGTAAAAAACCGCTACCAAGAATTTCGAGAAGACGGTATTTTTATTCAAGATCAAAAACCCACTTATTATGTTTACAAAATCATAAATCGGGAAGGCGAAAGCTTTAGTGGAATTATTGCCGCAGCTAGTATAGAAGATTATGAAAAAAACACGATAAAACGGCATGAAGATACCATTGCATATCGTGAAAATACGTTTAAAGATTATTTAAAAATTGTTGGTTTTAATGCAGAACCGGTTTTATTAACACATCCCGATAACTCGGTTTTAAGCGAAATCATAAAATCTGTAACCACAACAAGAGCCGAATATGAATTTACCACCACTTTTAGAGATACCCATTATTTATGGTTGGTAAATGATGATGAACAAGTAGAAATCATAAAAAAAGAATATCAGAATATTCCAAAAATGTATATTGCAGACGGGCATCACCGTTCTGCTTCCTCCTATTTATTGGCAAAAGATATTCAGGAAAATTCAAAAAAATCTGACGGAAATGACGCTTATAATTATTTTATGAGTTTTATAATTCCGGAAAGCGATTTAAGAATACATGAATTTAATCGCTTGATTAAAGATTTAAACAAACTTTCAAAAGAAGAATTTCTTATAAAATTAGATGCTATTTTTAGAATTGAAAACTGGGGACTAGAATATTATAAACCAAAACAAAAGCATCATTTCAGCATGTATTTAGACGGCGAATTTTACGCACTTCATTTAAGAAATAGTGCATACAAATTTACCAATGCTCTTTCTAAATTAGATGCCCAAGTACTTTATGAAACCGTTTTAGAACCAATTTTAGGCATAACTGATTTAAGAAATGATAGTCGCATAGATTATTCACACGGTAAAAACGGAATGACTTATGTAAAAGGCGCTGTAGACAGCGGCGATTTTAAAGTCGGTTTTGGAATGTTACCGGTTAGTGTTGAAGAAATGAAACAAATTGCTGAAGAAGGCTTAACCATGCCGCCAAAATCTACTTATATTCAGCCTAAGTTAAGAAGCGGCGTTACTATTTACGAATTTTAACCGAAGCGATATGAATATTGCTGAAAACATAAAAAAATACACAGAGGAAATTTCTCCTCAAGCTATTCTAGTAGCTGTTTCTAAAACTAAACCTAATCAAGCTATTCTTGAAGCTTACGAAGCCGGACAACGTGTTTTTGGCGAAAATAAAATTCAAGAAATGACCGATAAATATGAAGCGCTACCAAAAGATATTGAATGGCACATGATTGGGCACGTGCAAACCAATAAGGTGAAATATATGGCACCTTATGTTAGTTTAGTTCATGCGGTTCATAAACTTAAACTGCTGAAAGAAATAAATAAAAGAGCAAAACAAGAAAACCGTATCATAGAATGTTTACTTCAACTAAAAATTGCAGAAGAAGATTCTAAATACGGAATGGAAGCAAGTGATGCTGAAAAAATTTTAACTTCCGAAGCTTATGCTGTCATGGAAAATGTAAAAATTGTCGGACTTATGGGAATGGCAACTTTTACAGATGATGAAAAACAGGTAGAGAAAGAATTTGAATTTCTAAAAAAACAATACGATAAATTAGCTGAAAAAAGTCAGTTTAAATATTTATCTATGGGAATGAGTGGCGATTATAAAATTGCCCTAAAACACGGAAGTAATATGATTAGAATTGGAAGTTCAATTTTTGGAGAACGTAATTACTAAAAACTATTGTTGTACGCGATACTCGATATAGAAACCACCGGCGGAAAATTTAATGAAGAAGGCATTACCGAAATCGCTATTTATAAATTTGACGGACAAGAAGTTGTAGATCAATTTATCAGCTTAGTAAATCCGGAACGTCCCATTCAGCCTTTTGTAGTAGGTCTTACCGGGATAAACAACGAAATGTTGCGTAATGCTCCAAAATTTTACGAAGTTGCCAAGCGTATTATAGAAATTACCGAAGATTGCGTAATTGTGGCGCACAATGCCAAGTTTGATTATAGAATTTTACGCACCGAATACCGAAGGTTGGGTTACGATTTTCAACGAAAATCACTTTGTACGGTAGAGCTTTCCAAAAAATTAATTCCTAATATGCCTTCTTATAGTTTAGGAAAGTTGGTTAAAAATTTAGGAATTCCGTTAACCGATAGACATCGTGCTAACGGCGATGCATTAGCAACAGTAAAACTTTTTAAACTTTTAATTAATAAAGATTCTCATAAAGAAATTGTTTCGAGATCGGTTAGAAGTAACCCCAAAATTCAAATCGATACTAAATTAATTAGAATAATTGATGAACTGCCATCAATCACTGGGGTCTATTATATACACAATACGCAAGGAGATGTAATTTATATTGGTAAAAGTAAAAATATAAAAAAACGAATCAATCAGCATTTTACAAACACCAATCATAAATCTAAAAAAATACAGCACGAAGTTTCTGTGGTAACTTACGAAGCCTGCGGAAATGAGCTTTTAGCTTTATTAAAAGAAAATGAGGAAATTAAAAAAAATAAACCCAAATACAATCGTGCGTTAAAAAAGGATATTTTCAGTCACGCTTTATACAAAGAAAAAAACAAGGATGGTTACCTTGAACTAAAAATAGGAAAAGCCTCTAAAGACAAAAAAAGTATCATAACTTTTACCAATCTTAATCAAGCCAAAAGCAGTTTAGAAAAAATTGTAGAAGAATTTAATTTATGTGAAAAGTTAACCGGTATTCATAAAACTAAAGGAGGTTGTTTTCGATTTAGCATAAAAGAATGCGATGGAGCTTGTATTGGATTAGAATCAGCTGAAAATTATAATAAAAAAGTAAAAAAAGTAATTGAAAAATATACTTACCGAAATAAGAACATGCTTATTTTAGATCGTGGTCGCGAAGCAGATGAAAAAAGTGTTTTACTTATAGAAGATGGTATGTTTAAAGGCATGGGATATTTTAATTTAAATTTTCAAGTGACTAATATAGATATTGTTAAAAATATTATTACCCCGATGCAGAACAATCGGGATACGCAACATATCATTCAAAATTACCTTAGAAAAAGAAAGCCTTTTAAAATTATAGAATTTTAATGCTCATTTTTTTATTTTTATCATTCAATAAAATTTACAGTGACTAAAAAACAAGCCGCAAATAAAAAAGACAATTGGAGAGAACGACTTCACGAAGTAATTTATGAGGCAGATACTCCTACAGGAAAAATTTTCGATGTTGTCCTGTTAATTGTCATCTTGTTAAGTATTATTTTTGTCGTAATAGAGAGTGTAAAAGGCCTAGATCCCTGGGTTTATGATTTTCTAACTTATGCAGAATGGATTGTAACTATACTTTTTACCTTAGAGTATATTGCAAGAATTGTAGTTATAAAAAGACCATTTCGTTATATTTTTAGCTTCTACGGAATTATAGACTTACTTTCTACCCTTCCGCTTTATTTATCATTGATCATTACCGGAAGCTCAGCTCTATTCACTATAAGAGCTTTACGTTTACTTAGAGTTTTTAGAATTTTAAAAATTAATCGTTACATAGGCGAAGGAAATAAACTAATGGTTGCATTGCGTGACAGCCGACCAAAAATTTTAGTATTTCTTTTTGCGGTAGTTGTACTTTCCCTAATTTTTGGGACAGTAATGTATATGGTTGAAGGCGCAGAAAGCGGTTTTACGAGTATTCCAGCAAGTGTTTATTGGTGTATTGTAACCTTAACTACTGTTGGCTTTGGTGATATACATCCCATAACACCTCTAGGCCAATTTATAGCATCACTAATTATGATCATGGGATACGGGATCATCGCCGTTCCTACAGGAATTGTAAGTGCAGAATATTCTAAAGCAAGCCGAAAAGAAATCGTTAACAATACACAATCTTGCTATAATTGCAATGAAAAACAACATTTTAATAAGGCTGATTATTGTCATCATTGCGGATATAAACTCTAATGCAAAATAAGTATTTAATTTCTATTGTAGGGCCTACAGCTATCGGCAAAACTTCTAAAAGTATAGCGTTAGCAAAGTACTTTTCTTCTGAAATAATTTCGGCAGATTCTAGACAGTTTTTTAAAGAAATGAAAATTGGTACCGCGGTTCCTTCAACTGAAGAATTAGCGGCAGTAAAGCATCATTTTATTCAGCATATTTCTATTGAAAAAAATTATTCAGTAGGTGTTTTTGAACGTGACGTAATTAAAAAAATAAACCAATTATTTGAGGAAAATGATTTTTTGTTCCTTGTAGGTGGTAGCGGATTGTATACAAAAGCTATAAATAAAGGTTTAAATGAATTTCCAAAAGTTGATCCTGCAATTAGGGAAAAATTAAATCTACAAGTTGATGTAGAGGGCTTAATTCCCCTTCAAAAAAAATTAGCAGAATTAGATCCGGAATATGCTAAAAAAGTGGACTTAGAAAATCCACAACGTGTAATTAGAGCTTTAGAAATTTGTTTAGGAAGCAATCATAACTATTCTTATTATTTAAACAAACCTTCTAAGAAAAGAAATTTTTCAAGTCTAAAAATTGGCTTGACTGCTCCTCGAGAGATTATATATAAACGCATTGAACAGCGTGTAGATATAATGATTCAAGAAGGCTTACTTGAGGAAGCCCAAAAATTATATTCATTTAAAAACTTAAATGCTCTAAATACTGTTGGTTACAAAGAAATTTTCGCGTATTTAGATGGGGAGTTTTCTCTAGATTTTGCCATTGAGGAAATTAAAAAAAATACACGAAGATTTGCTAAAAGGCAATTAACTTGGTATAGAAAAGATTCCGATATCAAATGGTTTGAATATGATTGTTCAACTGAAGAAATTATCAATTACATAAAACAAAAAACAACTTCACGATAATATATCGTGAAGCAGTTTTTGAAACTGAAATTGCTTTCTATTTTTTATGCACTTTCTTCTTTATTTCTAATCACTAACCTAAATCCTTCTCCGTGAATATTTAAAATTTCTACATTTTCGTCTTTCTTTAAATACTTACGTAATTTAGCAATGTACACATCCATACTTCTTGAGGTGAAATAATTATCATCTCTCCAAATTTTAGTAAGTGCTAATTCACGAGGCATTAAATCATTTTCGTGCAAAGCCAAAAGACGTAATAATTCGTTTTCTTTTGGAGATAGTTTTGAAGGCTCCTCGTCTTTAAAAGTTAAAAAACGAAGTTTTGAATTTAAATGAAAAGCACCAATTGTAAACTCAAATTGTTTGCTATCTGCAATGCTATCAGTAGCTTTACGCTGCATAATAGCTTTTATTTTCATCAATAAAACTTCGCTATCAAAAGGTTTGTTTAGGTAATCGTCTGCACCTACTTTATAACCTTTTAATACATCTTCTTTCATAGCTTTTGCCGTTAAGAAGATAATAGGAATTTCTTCATTCTTTTCTCTGATTTCCTTTGCTAAGGTAAACCCATCCTTGTAAGGCATCATTACGTCTAGAATACAAAGATCAAAATCATCTTTTTTGAACTTCTCAAATCCTTCCATTCCATTTTTAGCGTGAGTAACTTCGTAGTCATTCATTGCTAAATAATCTTTTAAGACAATTCCGAAGTTTGGATCGTCTTCAACTAATAAAATTTTCTTGCTTTCAGTTTCCATATATTTATGATATTAGTGGTAATTTAATTATAAATGTTGTTCCTTTTCCTTTTTCACTTTCTACTGTTATCAGTCCGTGATGGTCAATAACAATTTGTTTTACATAAGCCAAACCTAAACCGTGGCCTTTTACATCATGAATATCGCCCGTGTGTTCTCTATAAAATTTTTCAAAAATCTTTTTTTGCACAGAACGGCTCATTCCTTTTCCTTGATCTCTAATTTTTAATACAATAAAATTCTTTACATTTTCTGTATAAATATCAATTTTTGGCTGCTCTGGAGAATATTTTATAGCATTGTCTAAAATATTGACCAATACATTAGTAAAGTGCGTTTCATTTGCTAAAATTGAACTTTTTAAAGCTCCAAAATGTGTTTGAACATAGCCTTCTCTTTCATCCACAATTAATTGAATATGTGTTATAGAATCTTCAATTATTTCGTGTAATTTTAGGCGTTCTTTTTTTATATCAAGCTCATTCTTTTCTAATTTGGACATCCGCAACACATTTTCTACTTGTGCGTGCATTCGTCTATTTTCATCCCTAATCATTTTCATATAACGCTGAACCTTTTCAGTATCATTGGCTATTTTAGGGTTTTTCACAGAATCTAAAGCCAAATTTATGGTTGCAATTGGCGTTTTGAATTCGTGCGTCATATTGTTTATAAAATCTGTTTTAATCTGAGAAATTTGTCTTTGCTTAATTAATTGAGACAGAGCACTAGAATAAGCCACTACAATAATTAGCGTAAAAACTATACTTAACAAAGCCATTAATGCAATGGAAGAAAGTACTTCTTTCTTTTTATCCTTAAAGTTGATATATAATTTATAATTGGTTGTTGGCGATTCAAAAATTGGAATACCATAAGTTGTCGCCGTGTTTTTTAATTCAAAATCTTCAGATTTTACTTTTGTTGCTAAAAAATCGCTATAAATACCGTATTCATAATCAGATTTTATATCTCTAGCGCTTAATTGTGCATCAATTAAAGTTTTAATACTTGTGGTGTCTATTCTTTTATAAATAGGTAAATCAGCGGCTTTTTCTTTTATAGCATCTAATAGTAAGTATTTTTCTTCTTCTTCTAGTCTAGAAATTCGCTGAAACTTTTCTTCTGCACTTAAGTTATTCGGCGCATCAGGTTGATCATTGCGTAAAATTCTAGTAACTTTTACTTCTTTATTAGTTATTTTTTTGAAGTCAATCGAATCTTTATTACCACTTAAAAATGAAGAGTTTAGCTTATAATCTTCTTGTAAAATACTATTTGAATAGAAAAAAGTTTCATTGGTTAACTGATCTTGTTTTATCTGAAATAATTCACTAAGTCTAGCACTGGTAGGTTTAGAAGAATCTGCTAAGGTGGCATACTGCACATAATACTTATCTATTTCTTGCTTCTCTATTTGATCGGCTACATTAATAAGTATTTGCTTGGCATTAAAAGAAAATTGCTCTTCGTTACTTTCTACGGTATTTTTGATCCAATATCCTTGTACAAAAATAATACCTATCAACGAAAGACTCATTAATAGTATAAGAAGTAAAAATAGCTTTTTATTCATGTGCCCAAAAGTAAGATTTTAACATTTAGATTTTAAATGGTTTAACCAAATGTTAACATTAACTCTTCCCTTTGTTTAAAAGCCTTTCGTGCAGTTTCTTTACTTGAAGTTTTGTAGTCTCTAATTCTATGTTTTCAATAATAAAATCTGCAAAATCTTTCTTTTTCTCGTCAGACCACTGATTTTTCATGCGTGCTTCTATTTGTTCTTTACTAGAATTATCTCTTTCTTGAAGCCGCTTTATTTTTTCATCTTTAGGTGCAGTCACTAAAATACTAAAATCACATTTTTTATATCCTCCTTTTTCAAATAAGATAGCTGCTTCGTAAATTACATAAGCAGATTGTTGTTGATCGTACCATTCTTGAAAATGCTCCTGTACCCTTGGGTGAATTATTCCATTTAATTCTGCTAGCAACTCTGCATCTGCAAATACTTTTGAAGCAATATACTCCCGATCTGGTTGATTATTCTTATAGGCATTTTCTCCTAAAAGTTGAATAACTTCTTTTTTTACTGAAATAAAATTCAGCATTTTTTTAGCTTCCTCATCGGCAATATAAATCGGTATTCCGTAAGATTCGAACATCTTTGCTACAGTTGTTTTACCACTTCCTATACCACCGGTTAAACCAATAATCATTTCCGCTTAATTATAAATTGAACTTTATTAATATTAAGTCGAGCATCGCTTATAAACTTAGGCTGTTTAATAAGTTTAGGAATAATAAAATTTTGCTCCTTCTCTATCTCAGAAAAATCGCAAATTACACTAAAGTCATTTTTAGAAATCAATTCAAAATCCTTCAGACTTACACTAAAAATAACCACTACTTTTTTCGGAAAAATACTTATATCCGTATTCTCAGGGTTATTAATTACTTCAATAGGCACCTCTACTCTACCTTCAGTAAATTTTTCTACATCTAATGTATAATCTACCTTAGTCCTATAAAAACTTACTTGCGAAATAGTAGTGGTATCTAAAGCTACACTTCCTTTTTGATCAGCCTTAATATTTTTTAAGTTTAATTCTTCCGTAAATATTTCTGAAATAGTATCAATATTTTTTATTGATCCGCTGATTTTAATTGAATCAGGCAAAATAGCTAAGGGTTTTTGAGAAGAATAACCCGGAGCATAAGAAACTTTTATAGAAGATTTTACTGCAATTTTTTTTGTTGATTTTTGAAGAAAAGGAATAGCAATAGTGTCTTCTAAAAACCTAATATTATTGGTTTTTATATTTAATATTTGTTTAATACTATCTTTTTGTTGCGGAATTATATACAATAAATTACTTTTTGAAGCCGGTAAGTTTTCTAAATCTACCTTAATTGAAGAATTAAAAAGCTTTAACCAGGCTAAACTAAACCCGTTTTCTTGAACACTAAATCTTAGGACTTCTTGTTTTTTTTCAACTAATTTATCTTTAGGACTATTTTCTAAAATAAGCGGTACACTAATGGTTTGTTCATAATCTTTAGAAAACTGAACAATCAGCCATATAAAAACTGCAAAAACAAGAAAAAAAGAAAAAGCTTTCAAGTTTTTTCTTTTAAATGGAATTTTGGACAAACGTTTTATTTTACGTGGCATGTTTACTTAAAAAACAGTTTAGGAAAAGCTTCTTTAGGTTCTTTTCTGAGTAGCCTAAGATAGTAGGTAGATTTTAGAAACCCAAGACCATAACCAAAAAATTGAATTATAGCTGCCCTAATAGATAAAAATCCTATATAAATACTTTTGGTTTTTAATGTTGCCAAAAAACCTATTAATAAAAAGTAAAATACAAATAGTAGAACAGGAAAATAAACTTGAAATAATAGCAACAACAGAGCTACAAAAAAACTGAAGGTAAAAAATGAAGGAAACCAAAAAACCGGACTTGAGGTTTCGGGATGCCAATTATTTAATATTACACGCACCATTCCAAATTTATGAACTTGTTGATAAAATTTAGACCAACTTATTCTTCGTTTATGATAAACATAGGCATTGGGAATTAAGCAAGTTTTAAAGCCCGCATTTTTAATTCTAATAGCTAAATCAGGATCTTCTCCTGGATGAATTTTACCAAATCCCTTAGTAGCTTCAAAAGCTTTTTTTGAAATTCCCATATTAAAACTACGTGGCTCAAATTTTTTGACTGCTTTTTTTCTACCTCTAATTCCTCCGGTAGTCAAAAAAGAAGTCATTACAAAATTTATGGCTTTTTGGATATTAGTAAAACTTTTATCAGCTTCATCAGGACCACCAAAGCAATCTACATAATTTGCTTTTAAAAAATCATCTACATTATTTAAATAATCACTAGGAAGAACAACATCACTATCTAAAACAATAAAATAATTTCCTGATGCCTTTTGCATCCCATAATTTCTAGAATCACCGGGACCGGAATTGTTTTTTTTAAGATATAAGATACTTAAAAAAGTATCATAATTTCTAACAATGTGTTCTGAGGTTTCCGTTGAACCGTCTTCTACAATAACCACTTCAAAAGGAATATTGGTCTGTAAGTTTTTAAAACTCATCAACAATTCCTCAATTTCATTGGGACGATTATAAACCGGTATTATAAAACTATATGATATTTTCACACTACAAAAATAAGCAAAGAAAAAATCCCAAAGCTATAAACTTTGGGATTTTACTTTAAACTATTTTAAGAAAGTTATTCCTTAATTACACGGAATGTTTTCACTTGTCCATCAATAGTTACACTTACTAAATAAGTTGCAGCTGACAATCTATCCATATTAACTTCGGTAGTTAATGTGTTAGGAGTAAGTTGATTTACTTTTTGTCCTAAAAGATTATAAACCACTACTTTTTCAATTTGGAAAGTAGCCGATAAGCTAAGTGTAGATTTTACCGGGTTAGGGTAATACTCAAAGCCTTCAAACTGCTCAGCTGCTATACTCAAATCTTCTGTTGTGAAAGACTGAACCGCAGTCCAATCACTAAAGTTATCGTCAGAACAAATAGCACGAACATATACATCATAATCTGTTTCAGGCGTTAGTTCAACTAGAGTTTCTCCAATAATTCCGTCAGTATCCATTACAGAGATTCCGTCGGTTAGTGGATCAAATTCAGCTTCTCCATAAAGAATCTCCCATTCTGTTTCATCTCCACTTGCTGTCCAACTGATATCTGCTGAAGTTTGAAGTACATTAGAAATTACTACGTCTGTTGGAGCTTCACAAGGTAATTGCTCTGTTGTAAATGTCTCTACTGCTGTCCAATCACTTTGATTGTCTTCTCCGCAAATAGCGCGAACATATACATCATAAGGTGTATTAGCCATCAATGGTGAAATAGTTTCTCCTATTGTTCCATCGGTATCCATTACAGAAGTACCCTGGGTCATTGGATCAAAATCAGCTTCTCCGTAAAGAATTTCCCATTCTGTTTCAGTTCCACCTGCTGTCCAATTGATATCTGCTGAAGAATCTGTTACATTTTCTACTATTACATTTGTTGGAACTTCACAAGGCAATTGTTCTGTTGTAAATGTCTCTACTGCTGTCCAATCACTTTGATCGTCTTCACCACAAACTGCACGAACATATACATCATAAGGTGTATTAGCCATTAATGGTGAAATAGTTTCTCCTATTGTTCCATCGGTATCCATTACAGAAGTACCCTGGGTCATTGGATCAAAATCAGCTTCTCCGTAAAGAATTTCCCATTCTGTTTCATCATCTCCTGCTGTCCAACTAATATCTGCTGAAGAATCTGTTACATTTTCTACTATTACATTTGTTGGAGCTTCACAAATTAATAATGGTTCAAAAACAAAATCATCTGCGTATAATTCCCATTCATTAGTTCCCGTTGCTCGAACAGCAATATTAATAGTTTCTCCTACATATTCTGATAAATCAAATTCAACTTTTGTCCATATTGCAGGTGCAGTCTCTTCTTCTTGTAAAGTAACATTAAAAGAACTATCAGAATCACTACCAGTTGTAGATAAAACAACTTCGTAAGGCTCTAAAAATGTAGTACTCCTAGATTTTATCCAAAATGAAAATTTATCGTTAGTTTCTTCTACTATCTCCATTAATGGAGTAATTAAGTAATCATCATGAGCAGTGGCAGATTCATAAACAATTTTTGCAGCATTACTTCCACTATATGCTCCTCCTGTTATAGTTGAAGAAATATTCCATTGATTTGCTGTACCTTGATTAATACTTGACCAGCAAGTAGGAATAGATAGATTTGTTTCAAAATCTTCTGCATAAGCCGTATCAATTGCTTCACAGTTTGTATAAAAAGTAATTGGTCCTATCCAAACGCTTTCATTATCATCTCCACAAATAGCTCTAACATAAACATCATAGCCCACTCCTCCAGACGTCAAATCAGTTAATTCTTCTCCTATTTCTCCATCGTCATCCATTAAAGAGTTTCCTTCTGTTTCAGGATCAAAACCTTCTTCTTCATAAAGAATTTCCCATTCAGTTTCATCCTCTCCTGCTGTCCAACTAATATCAGCTGAAGATGTTGTTATATTTTCAACTAACAAGTCAACAGGTGCTGGGCAAGTTGGAGGAATTCTTACTTCAAAATCATCTACGAAGAAATCATAATCTTCAGAGTCATCTTCTGTTCCATCAGTAGCCCAAAAAGCAAACTTAACTGTTCCAGAATATGTACTTAAATCTATAATTTCTTCTTGACCCGTAGCAGATGGAGTATTAGATGCATCATAAGTTAATAAATTACTCCACGTTGCTCCGTTATCTTCTGAAATTAATAATTGGACTTCATCATCAGATCCCATATCTGAAGGATTTGAATTAAGATAATTTGTAACAGCTGTTGTATAAACCAATTCATAAGAATCTGCTGATAAATCAAAAGATGGAGAAATTAACCATTCTTCTCTTCCTGTAGTATACAAATTAATTGCAGCCGCATTATTAGAACCTGTGTTTAAAAACTCCTCTTCAAACCAAGATCCTGTTCCTAAATCGGAAGGCCCTTCACTTGGCAATCCACTACCAGCTTCTTCCCAACAAGTAGGAATAAAACTAGCAAAATCTTCTACATATTCTGGTATATAAGTAGCACATTCTGTTTGAAAAGAAATTGGTCCTATCCATATGCTCTCATCATCTGTACCGCAAATAGCCTTAACATACACATCGTATTCTGTTATGGCTGATAAATCAGCAATTGTTACCCCTAATTCTCCATCATCATCAGCAATTGAAGTTCCTTCCGTTTCTGCATCAAATCCAGCATCACCGTATAATACTTCCCATTCAGTTTCTGTATTCCCTGCAGTCCAAGTAATATCTGCTGAATCTGAAGTAATATTATCTACTGTAAGATCTGTAGGCTCTGCACAATCTGGAGCAAATTGAATACTAGCCCCAAAAACATTAATTATTCCATCACCCGATTCCTTATATAAATTTACACTAGAAATTACCTTATCATAGTTAGAAGGGTCTACACTCACTTCTAATTGATAAATTCTAGGATTCGAAGAATTACTTGCAGCATTACCATCGGTTACATTTACTCTTCCCAATCCAGAAATAATTGTCATATTTGCAGGACCTCCATACCAATCTGGTATATCGGTATTAGGAATTTCCTGAGTAGTATCGTCATCAAATGTAATGGTTCCCGCCATTACGGAAGAGCCACTACCGGAAGTAGCCATAATATATAAATTATTAGCTGTTTGAGAGTTATCGAATATTAACGTACCACCATTTTCTTCTCCGGCTGTAGGAATTCTTAAAGAGTTATTGCTGCTGTAATCTGCCATTTGGAAATTTAATCCTTCAGTTGGACCTTCCGATAAATTTCCATCAATAGGAAGACCGAATCCAGCTGGTTCATCAGAAGCGGAAAATTGATAATCTTCAGATAAATATGCATAACTGTCATCATCAACAAGACTGGTAGTAGTTGTAGAAGGATCTCCAACACCATTTGCAATCACATCTTCATTAAAACCTCCTGTTACTTCTAAAGCAGCATAATCTCCAAATGTATATGGTCCAACCCAGTTACTCTCATCATCTATATCACAAACTCCTTTCACATAAACATCATATTGTGTTTGAGGCATTAAGCCTGTTAACTCCACACCTAAGGTTCCATCATTATCTGAAATAGTAGTACCTTCTGTTTCTGGATCGAAACCAGTTTCTCCATAAAGAATTTCCCATTCAGTCTCACTTAATCCAGCTAACCAGTAAACTTCTGCTGAAATAGATGTTACATTTGTTGTGTATATCTCAGAAGGATCTGGACATGATACTAATGTAGTAAAACCTGAAGGTCCAACGTATGCACTCTCGTCACTTGCAGAACAAATAGATTTAACATATACTTCATAATCTGTATCTGAAGATAACCCTGATAAACTTTCTCCTAAAGTACCATCATTATCTGAAATAGTAGTGCCTTCTGTTTCTAGGTCGAAACCAGCTTCGCCATAGAGTATTTCCCACTCGGTTTCTGTTCCTCCTGCGGTCCAAGTTAAATCGGCAGAAGTTGTAGTAACATTATCTGCTGATAAATCTGAAAGAGTTGGACATGTTTGAGTTATTCCATCAAAAATAATATTAGGCACATAGTTAGAAGTAAAAAAGGAAAAACCTGTTGTTGGTGGTGAAGCAGGATCTGGATTTGTACCATCACTGTAAAATCCTATACTTCTTTGGCTTCCAACATCTGTATTATGAAAATCATCACCAGATTCATCATAACTAGCCGTGTTTTCATCTACAGCAACAATCAAATTACCTACACCAGTATAATTAAACGGAGTATCAAAGGTTAAGGTAACCCAACCGTCAGAACCCGCAGAAACGGTTATTCCGCCATTATATACTTGAGTAAGATTGGAAATATCTTCCCAATCTGAACTAGATTCAAAAGTATTTTTAGTAGTTTCTCCTAAATAAATGGTAAGATCTTGGCTGTCTGGCAAAGCAGATGTACCGCTATAAAACCATTGCAAACTTATAATTTCTCCAGTTGCATTAATCTCCGAACTTAAATAAATACTTTGCGTATAAGAATACCCATAGTAAGGCTCGAAGGGAACTCGTTGAGTTTCATTTGTTCCTTCACCTATTTGCACTTGGGCAAAACTACACCAGGCAAAAAGCAGGGAAAAGATTGTTAATAATGTAATTTTTCTCATAAAATATATTTTAGTTAAACACTGATTAAAAATATTAAAAAAATTTCAACTAATTAACATTAAACTAACCTATTTCACATAACAAAGATTAAAAGCAAAAAAAACCGCTCTTAAGCGGTTTTTTTTATATAAAACATAAATTATTTTAAAATTTTTACTTTTCTTTAACGAAACTTTCCATTACTTTTTGACTGACACCCATATTTGAGAATCCACCATCATTATATAAGTTTTGTAAAGTAACTTTTCTTGTTAAATCTGAAAATAGTGTTAAGGTATAATCTGCGCATTCTTGAGCGGTTGCATTTCCTAGCGGTGACATTTCATCTGCATAGGCTATAAAACCATCAAAACCTTTTACGCCTTGCCCTGCGGTTGTTGGAGTTGGTGATTGAGAAATCGTATTTACACGTACTTTTTTCTCGCTTCCGAAAAAATAACCAAAACTTCTGGCAATCGATTCCAAATACGCTTTATTGTCTGCCATGTCATTATAATCTGGGAATACACGTTGCGCAGCCATGTAAGTTAAAGCTACAATACTTCCCCATTCGTTCATGGCATCTTTTTTATATAATACTTGCATTGTTTTATGAAAAGAAACTGCAGATACATCCCATCCCTTTTCGGTGTAAGCGTAATTCATATCCGTGTAATGATTTCCTTTTCTTACATTAACAGACATTCCTATAGAATGCAAAACAAAATCAAGCTTACCTCCTAAAATTTCTGTTGCTTTTTCTACTAAATTTTCTAAATCTTCAACTTTAGTTGCATCTGCTGGAATAATCTCTGCTCCGGTTTTTTCTGCCAGTTTTTTTATAGAACCCATACGCATTGCTATTGGCGCGTTGGTTAATACAAATTTTCCGCCTTCTTCAAAAACGCGTTCTGCTGTTTTCCAGGCAATAGAATTTTCATCTAATGCTCCAAAAATTATTCCTCTTTTTCCTTTTAATAGGTTGTAAGCCATAGTTGTTTGTTTAGTGAATTTTGATGGGTAAAGATAAGAAAACAAATCTTAGTTTAACAATGCTTTTGCATGGGCAATTGCTGAATTAGATTTTTGCTTTCCTCCTAACATTTCTGCTAATTCTTCTACTCGATCGTTTTCTTTTAAAATGCTAATATTTGTGGTCGTACTTTTTTTATCTGCTTGCTTAAATACTTTTAAATGCTGATTCCCTTTTGCGGCAATTTGCGGTAAATGTGTAATTGCAATAACTTGCATTTCTTGTCCCATTTTATACATTATGGTTCCCATTTTTTGAGCAATATCTCCAGAGACTCCGGTATCAATTTCATCAAAAATAATGCTTGGTAGTTTTTTATAGGTTGCTAAAATACTTTTTATAGCCAGTGTAATCCTAGAAAGCTCTCCTCCACTAGCTGCCTTTTTTAAGCTATTAAAATTTCCTCCCTTATTGGCAGCCAATTTCCATTCCATACTATCGGCACCTAGAAGGCTGAATTCTTTAGTAAATGAAATCTCTATTTGCAAACGTGCTTCTGGCATACCAACTTGCTCTAATAATTGCTCTACTTTTTTTACAAAAGTTGGAATTGCTTTTTTACGGTGTTGAAATACTTTTTCTGCTTTTGCTAAAGCAACTTTTTGTGCTCTATCAATTTCTTGGTGTAGTTTTTCTAAACTTGCTTCTGCATTTGCTGAAGTTTCTACTTTTTCGGTTAATTCTTGCTGAAGACGTATTAAATCTGCTACATTGTCGGTTTGATGTTTTTGTTGAAGCTGATACAGTTTTTGCAATTTTTCGTTTATAATTTCTAAACGCTGCGGATCGTCTTCTACTTGATCCTGCAAACGCTCTACTTCTACCGAAACATCTTCTAATTCTACCAAACTACTTTGCACACGTTCATAAAGCATCTCATAATCTTTACCGAAACTTTCTATGTGTTGAAGTCTATTTGTTATGGTCTGCAAACTTTCCAAAACGCCGATTTCCTCTTGTTGAAATTGATAAAGTGAACCGGAAAGATTTTCTTTCAATAATTCTACATTATTTAAGGCTTGAAATTCTGCTTCTAAGTCTTCTTGCATTCCTACCTCAAGTTCAGCTTCTTCTAATTCCTTCAGTAGAAAAAGATTGTAATCATAGTTTGCTTGCGCTTCTTTTTGTTCAATCTTTAAAGCTTCTAGCTTTTTTTGTAGGTCTTGATAATTATGATAAGCTACTGTATAAGCCTTTAAATTTTCTTGATTATTTCCCAAAGCATCTATTACCTTATATTGATAAGAAGAATCTCCAATAAATAAGGTTTCGTGTTGGCTATGAATATCTACCAATTGATTTCCTAAGGTTGCTAATTTTTGTAAGGTAACTGGTGTATCATTTACAAAAGCACGTGATTTTCCAGAAGGAAGAATTTCTCTTCTAATTATACTTTGCTCTTCATAATCTAAATCTTGAACATTAAAGAGTTCTCGAAGTGCATAATTTTTAATATCAAAAACTCCTTCAACAACGCATTTCCTATCGGTATTTCTTATACTACTTAAATCTGCTCGCTTTCCTAATAGTAAGGATAGAGCACCTAAAAGAATAGATTTTCCTGCACCGGTTTCTCCTGTAATAGTTGTGAAGTTATTTTCTAATTGAATGTGAACATCTTCAATTAGTGCAAAGTTTTTTATGGTTAATGAAGTTAGCAATTTCCCTTAATTTTTAGGGTAAATATACGGGGTAATTTTTTGCTTTCCACAAAACTTAAACAGAAAAATTAATAACTAATTTCTGCCCATTGTTTGCTATAAAGTGGTGCTATACTATTTAAGTTGTTTACCACTTCTTTTATAGAAACTGAAGGTCCTCCGCTAAAAATTTGTTTAACCTCATTGGATTTAGCATCAAAAAAAGTACGCAATAAAATTGAGTTTGGTCTAGAATTATTTACTTCTCTCAGTAATTGAATACTTTCTACAATTTTATTCTTTGCTAATTCTGGATCTTTATGAAATACATCTAAACCTTCACGATGATAGATATACAGAGCTTCCCTATATTTTGAAAAGCTATTTGATAATAAATCAGAATTTATCCTGAAACGAGAATTATTTCCGTCGCTTGCGCGCCATCCTTTTTTATTACTTTGTTGCGCAGTGTTTACAATTTGTCGTGCTTCTTCGTGATATTTTTGTCCGCCTTGTAAAGCAAACGTATCTGCATCTAGGCCCAAAATAGTATACATGTAAAAACTGATTCCTGAAACTAAGTTTGATGAATATGTATTCGGGTTGTAATCTAGCGGTTGAAATTCTGTATAGTTAAAATTAAACTGGTTATCCTTAAAATTAAAAACAGGCGTACTTGCTGATGAACCAAAAATTGGTCGCGAAGATTGAATTTGTATAGTTGCTGTAAAATTATTCGAATCAAAATCGGTTACATTAATAAATATATTACAGTTAATTTTTTCATGATCATCTAAATTTAACTGCGTCCAATTGGCATCATTTATAAATTCCTGCAGAGAAGTTTCTAAGGTTTTAAAAATAGAAAGTTTTGTATTTCCAGTTTGTTGTGCTTCTACGGTTACTTGGCAATTTATTTCTTGCGCCTGAACTGAAAAAAAACTGATAAAAGCAATTACTAAAACTAAAAATCTCTTCATTATATTTCTATTTAAAAAACTAATTTACAAAACTCGGGCCACAATCTCATTTATAATTTCTACGGCTACTTCTTTTTTTGATTGTAACGGAATATCTTTAATCGTATTTTTACTAATAAGTTTTACTTTATTGGTATCGGTTTTAAATCCAGCGCCTTTATCATTTAAAGAGTTTAAAACGATAAAATCTAAATTCTTTTTTTCTAATTTTCCTTTAGCATGTTCTAGTTCATTTTCGGTTTCTAAAGCAAAACCTACTAAAAACTGATTCGTTTTTTTTGCACCGAGTGTTTTTAAAATATCGGTTGTTTTTTCAAGCGCTAAAGTTAAGGTAGCATCAGATTTTTTCATTTTCTGATCTGCCACTTTTTTTGGTTTATAATCTGAAACTGCAGCAGCTGCGATTAGGACATCTATTGATGAAAAATATTGATCAGCCTCAGTAAACATTTCTTCAGCAGAATTTACTCGAATCAATTTAACAGCTTTATTAGAAATACCTAAAGATGTTGGTCCGCTAATTAAAATTACTTCAGCACCTTGATTAGCTGCTTCTTCTGCTAAAGCAAAACCCATTTTTCCGCTAGAATGATTTCCTATAAAACGTACAGGATCTATCGCTTCGTATGTGGGGCCTGCTGTAATTAAAACTTTCTTATTAAAAAGCGGTGCGTTTTGTTGAAGATGGTTTTCAATAAAAGTTACAATCTCTTCTGGCTCTGCCATTCTTCCTTCGCCATGTAAACCGCTTGCTAATTCTCCTGAACCCACAGGAATTACAGTGTTTCCAAAAGACTCTAATTTTTTAATACTAGATTTTGTGGAAGGATGTTTATACATATCCAAATCCATAGCGGGAGCAAAATAAACCGGACATTTTGCCGATAAATATGTAGCCAAAAGAAAATTATCGCTATGGCCACTCGCCATTTTAGAAAGTGTATTGGCGGTAGCCGGGGCAATTAGCATATAGTCTGCCCAAAGACCTAATTCTACGTGATTATTCCAAAGTTCATTTTCTTCTTCAGTGAAAGAGGAAATTACTTCGTTTTTTGAAAGTGTAGAAAGACTTAGAGGCGTTACAAATTGTTTTGCCTCTGGCGTCATAATTACTTTAACTTCTGCGCCTGCTTTTATAAACAAGCGCACAAGATAAGTAGTTTTGTAAGCGGCAATACCCGCGGTGATACCCAACAGTATTTTCTTGCCGCTTAATATCATGTTTACTCTTCAGAGGTTTTGGTATCTCTGTAATAGATTTTATTCTCTAACCATTCTTGCACGGCTAATGCTTGCGGTTTAGGTAAACGCTCGTAAAATTTAGAAACTTCTATTTGCTCCTTATTTTCGAAGATTTCGTCTAAACTATCGTTATAGGTAGCAAACTCATCTAATTTCTCTAGCAATTCCTTTTTAATTTCTGTATTAATTTGGCTTGCTCTTTTAGATACGATAGAGATTGCTTCGTAAATATTATCGGTTGGTGCATCAACCAAATTTTTGTCGATTGTTGTTGTGCTTACCGGTGCTTCTGTATTCTTTAAATCCATAACCTATATAACTTAAAAGTTCTTTAAACGTTGATTGATATCTGCTGAAATTTCATTGGCTTTTTCTGCGTGCTCGCCTTCAGCATAGTATTTTTGATAATCTTCATAATATTCTTTGGCTTCTTGCAAACGCTCTTTCACCAAATAACGATAGCTGTTAATCGCTAATAAATAAGCTGAATCCAGCTTATAAAAATATGCCGGCTCCATATATTTTGATCCGGGATTTGCCTCAATAAAATTCTCCATTGCAGAAATACTTGCCTTATAATCTTCAATATGATGAAACTGCTTAGCGATCTTGTAGGCTTTCTTTTCTAGCTTTTCTCGCAATTCGGCAACTAAAGTATTTGCTTCAGCAACATATTCTCCATCAGGATAAGTGGCAATATAATTTTGAAACCTATCTATTGCTTTATAGGTTTCTGTTTGATCTAGTGAATACCGTGGAGAAACATTGTAATAACTCTTAGCCGATTTGAATGCTGCTTCACTTACTTTTTCACTAGTTGGATAGGCTTTTGTAAAACGCTCAAATTGATATTGTGAACTAAAATAATCGCCTAATTGAAAATAATTATCTGCATAAATATATGAGATTTTTTCTCCTTGAGGCGTTCCGCGATACTGTGGTAAAATTTGCTCTAATAAACGAAGAGATTTTGTGAATCGGTTATTCTTACCGGTTTCCATTCCTTCTTCATAAAGCTTTACCGCCATATCATATTTTGGTTTTACGTCTTCATTTTTTAAAACTTTTTGATATTCGCCACAGCTTGTTATCAAAAGCATCAATAAAACTAAAACACTAAACTTTCTCTTCATAGTAAAAAACATCTGGCAAAAATACTGTATTCTATTGTATTATAAAAACAAAACCTTATTTGCTTTTAAAACGTTCTACAGTTTAAATTCGTATATAAAATTAATTTTGATTTACTTTTCTAACGAAGCTATAAAACTTTTTAACTCTTCACTTAAATTATTACTGGCTTTTACTAAAGGTAATCTAACTTGATCTTCCGCTAAACCTAAATGTTTAAAAACAGTTTTTATGCCGGCAGGATTTCCTTCTGCAAAAATTAAATCTATTGCCGGAGCAATTTTATAATGAATTTTATAAGCTTCATCTACTTTTCTTTCTAATCCTAATTTCACCATGCTTGAAAATTCCTTTGGAAATCCTTCAGCAATCACAGAAATCACTCCTGCTCCACCGGCTAAAACCATCGGCAACGTAATCATATCATCACCAGAAATCACTAAAAAGTCTTCTGGGGTTTGTGCAATCATTTTCATGGCTTGATCTATATCTCCTGCAGCTTCTTTTATTCCGACAATATTGCTGCAATCTTTAGCTAATCTTGCTACGGTTTCCGGTAACATATTAGATCCTGTTCTACCGGGTACGTTATACAAAATGACGGGTAGCGGAGAAGCATGTGACACTTTTTTAAAATGCTGATAAATTCCTTCTTGGCTTGGTTTGCTGTAATATGGCGAAACCGAAAGAATTGCTTCAAAACCATCAGTATCTTCTTCTTGCACTTGCTGTTCTACAGCTGCTGTATTATTACCGCCAATTCCTAAAACTAGAGGAACTCTTCCATTAGTTTCCTCTACAATTGTACGCTTAACAATACTCCTTTCATCAGTAGTTAAGGTTGCATATTCTCCTGTAGTTCCTAACACTACAATGTAATCTACGCCATTATCAATTTGAAAATTAACCAACTTTTTTAAAGCTGAAATATCTACTGAAAAATCTTCTTTAAATGGGGTTATTAATGCAACTCCGGTTCCTATTAATGTTTTCATTTTTTTAGGGGTTTATTACTGATAAATATTTTTTTAATTCGTTTAAAAACTGCTGCCAATTTTTTGGATTTTCTTTAATATCTAAATCGTTTAACCGATTTTCTTCTATAGGAAAACCTATTTTTAAATTTGCTTGTATTGAAGCACTTAAAAGCAACAATTCTAAATTTATTTCAGAAAAATAATTGATTAATAAATCATATTTTTTTTGTTGAAATAAACGGACTTCACTTTCCTTTTTAAAAGTACCATTTAACGTTAACTCTTTTTTGCTAAAAAAAGAAATCTGCGGATTTTTTGTAACTTCTTTTGAAGCTGAAAATATCATAAAAAATAATTGCTCCTTTTTTATATTTAAAGTCTTTGCGAAAGCTGAATGATCTAAAAAATCAAATTCCGTTTGTGATAAAATCACGCCAACTTTTTTCAATTCCTTCACACTAGAAGGACGATGATTTGCAAGACTTTGTTGCACTATTTTTCTTGAATAATATTTTTTTAAAGGGTTTTGCATTATTTTTTCTTACAAAAGCGCAAATGTACATTTTATACATCGATTTTAATAATCAATTTTCAAGCTTGTGCTTTTTTAGAAAACTACCCCAAGGCAAGCTCACGAAGCAATCGTTGAAAATAAATTTTTAATTTAAATGCAAGCCTCGGAATTTTAGACCCTTTTTCTGTGGCAATAAAAAAAGCCGGCGAAAATTTCACCGGCTCTTAGAATATTCATTATTAAAATTTCAGCTTAACTTTTTAACCAAGCTTTTCTTAATTGTACTCTTTTATCTGTTTCTGGTAAATCCATTTCTTGCAAGCTATCTTGCATTGTTGTTGGCTTCTTAGCAGTTGCAGAAACTTCCATTTCTTCTCCATCACGCTCAATAGTCATTTTCACTTCATCACCATCTTTCCAAGCTTGCGAAGTCATTATAAGCGCATAAGCGTTATCTAAAGTATACTTTGTTCCGTTAATCGACTTGATAACATCGCCTGCTTGTACTCCTAAATCTTTTAAAAATGAATTGTAGGTAATTCCTTCTCTAAAATACAATTGATTAGTTTCCGGTTTTCCATCTATATATGGATCTTGTCCATTTAAAAAATAACCGGTATTAATTTCTATTTCTTTTTTCTCAATTCCCACTTTAGCAAAAAACTTTTCGTAAGGAATTGGTGTTGTTCCGCTAACATAGGTGTCAAAAAATGTTTGAATTTCAGGATAGGTTAAATCTACAATTGCCGGAATTAATTTTTCGTCATCAAAAGGTTTGTCTTTTCCATATTTTTGACTCAATTTTTTCATTAAGTCTAAAATTCCCATTTTTCCGTCGCTTAATTCTCGTAAACGAATATCTAAAGTCATCCCGATTAGAGCACCTTTTAGATAAACATTATAGTAACTATCTTCATATTTTTCATCTAAAATATTTTCGCTCATTACAGTAAATGGCATGGTGTCATCAAACTGTTTAGACGAGGTTATTTTATCAGAAATTCTATCGTAAAACATCTGGTTATCAATCAAGCCTTGATTTACCTGAAATAAATTCGCAAAATATTCAGTTACGCCTTCATACATCCAAAGGTGTTGCGACATTTCCGGATTGTTATAATCAAAATAATGCACTTCTTTAGAGTGAACACTTAGTGGCGTTATAATATGAAAAAACTCATGTGAAACTACATCTTTCATCGTTTCATTTAACTGTGCCAATTGCATACTTTCCGGTAGAACTACGGTAGTTGACGTGTGGTGTTCTAAAGCTCCGAAACCTCTGGCATCCGGATTTTGAACATCAGATAAATACAATAAAATTGCATAAACATTTGTATTGTCAATCTCTCCTAAAAATTGCTTTTGCGCTTGCAACATTTCTTGCAAATTAGATCTAATATCTTCTACCGAATAAGCTTTATTAGGAGAATAAACACTTAATTCTACACGCATTCCTTCTAATTGAAAGCTTGTAGTATCTGGCTTTGCATACATTATTGGATGATCGGTTACTTGAAAATACCGATTAACAGAAAATTCATCTGTAGTATAATCTGCCGAAGCATCTTCCGCTGGAACATTTACACTGTTTAAAGAAGTTCCTGCTATTAAGTCTTTTGGATGCTTGATTAATAATTTATAAGGTTTTTCTGACATTCCATCAAAATAACCTACAAAACCATGCAAGTTTAGCATAAAGTTTTCTCCTTTTGCGATATTGGTTCCCGCCGGAGAAAAAACTCCTTTTTCACCTTCCATATCGTAAGAATCATTTACCCAATAGGTAACTTTATCTAATGCTGTTGCATTGGTAATTTTCCAAGAATTTTCGTCAACTTGAGTAACGTTAAGCTCATTTCCGTCGTAATCTATCGCTTTTAAATCATCAATAAAAGCTCCGTAATTATCTGTGGAATAGGTTCCCGGAACTGTTTTCGGAATATAAAATGTAGTTTCTGAGCTAGTAAATTTACCCGGATCTACACTCACCATGACTTTGTCATCTTCTACATTCACTAAATCTAAATTAGCGATTATCAAGTCGCTATCGCCAGTTTGTTGCGTAGATTTACATCCGATTAAGGAAAGTGCTAACACAGCACCATACATAATTTTCTTCATGAAATTGATTTTAATAAGATTGGTCTAAAAACTTAAAATTTGTTACAATTTTTGCTGCACCAAAGTTAAGAAAACTTAAAGCTTGAATTTATTTTTAGCAGGAATTAACGTTATTTTGACTAAAAACAATCCATTAAAACTTAACCTATCATCCACAAAAAATCTGCTTCAGAAATAATTGTTGTTCCTACTTTCTCGGCTTTTGCTAATTTACTCGGTCCCATATTCTCACCGGCGACTAAATAAGTTGTTTTTGCTGAAATTGATCCCGTAACTTTTCCGCCGTTATCTTCAATTAATTTCTTGAGTTCTTTTCTGGAAACTCGCTCAAAAACACCGGAAATTACAAATGTATTTCCTGCCAGTTTATCTGTTTGTCCGGCTAAGTCTTCTTCAGAAATTTGCAGTTGCAATCCGTAATTTTTCAACCGCTCAATTAATTTTCTATTTTTCTCGATGCTGAAAAAATCGACTACACTTTCGGCAATTTTTTCTCCGATTTCATCTACATTTTCTAAATCTTCTTGATTCGCGTTTTCAATCGTTTCAATGGTTTTGTAATGTTTGGCAAGCTTTTTAGCAACGGTTTCGCCGACATAGCGAATTCCTAAAGCGAATAAAACACGCTCAAATGGAATTTCTTTTGATTGCTGAATTCCGTTAATTAAATTTTCAGCTGATTTTTCTGCCATTCGCTCTAATGGAAGAATTTGCTCTTTTTTTAATTCATATAAATCAGCATAATTTTCGATCAATTTTACATTGACTAATAAGGCAACCGTTCCACCACCTAAACCTTCAATATCCATTGCTTTCCGCGAAATAAAATGCTGAATTCTACCAATAATTTGTGGCGGACAACCCGTAGCATTTAAACAATAATGTTGAGCTTCGCCATCATTTCTAACCAATTCTGTATCGCATTCAGGACAAGTTTCAATATAGTTTGTGGGTTCAGAATTTGGATCGCGTTCTTTAAAATCTACACCGATAATCTTCGGAATAATTTCGCCGCCTTTTTCAACAAAAACGGTATCGCCTTCTCGAACGTCCAGTTTTTCAATCTGGTCGGCATTATGCAAAGAAGCCCGTTTTACAACCGTTCCGGCTAATTGTACCGGTTTTAAATTTGCCACTGGCGTAATTGCTCCTGTTCTACCGACTTGATACGTGATTTTCTCTAAAATAGTGGAAACTTGTTCGGCTTTAAATTTATACGCCATCGCCCAACGTGGCGATTTTGCGGTGAATCCTAATTCTTCTTGTTGCTGTAAATTATTCACTTTTACCACTACGCCATCAGTTTCGTAAGGTAAATCGTGCCGATGCTCGTCCCAATAATTTACATATGCCATAACTTCATCGGTTGTTTTTGCCAATTCTGCTTCTGGCGGCACTTTAAACCCCCATTCTCTGGCTTTTTGCAATCCTTCATATTGCGTAGAAAATGGTAAATTTTCCCCCGCTAAACTATACAATAAACAATCGAGCGGACGCTTGGCAGCTTCAGCACTATCTTGTAATTTTAAACTTCCTGAAGCTGTATTTCTAGGATTTGCGTAAGGTTCTTCGCCTTGCTCTACGCGTTCTGCATTCATTTTTGCAAAACCTTCGTAAGGCAATACAATTTCCCCGCGAATATCGAAACGTTGCGGAAAATCTCCTTTCAATTTTAACGGAACCGAACGAATGGTTTTTACATTATTGGTCACATCATCACCTTGAATTCCATCGCCACGAGTTACTGCTTTTACCAATTCGCCATTTTCATAGGTTAAACTAATGGAAGCGCCATCATATTTTAATTCGCAGGTATAATTTACTTCGCCATCGACTAATTTTTTAATTCTAATTTCCCAATCTTCCAGCTCTTCTTTTGAATATGAATTAGAAAGCGAATACATTCGATAATCGTGAACTACGGTTTCAAAGTTTTTTGTTACTGCTCCGCCAACCCGTAATGTTGGAGAATTTGCATCATAAAATTCGGGATGTTTGTCTTCAAGTTCCTGTAATTCTTTCAACTTCATATCGAAATCGTAATCAGAAATTTCAGGCTGATCTAACACATAATAGTTATAATTATGCTCTTGTAATTCTTCGCGAAGGGAAATTATTTTTTGTTCGATATTCATAAAAGTAAATAGCTAGCAAATAGTTAAGTTGTTATTTTTAAAGGAAAATTGATGTGTATTTTTTGCTTGTTCAAATTGAAGTTGAAATGGAGAAGTAAAAGCTTTATCATTCGTTGGAAACCAATCTTTTTTATTTTTGTTGATCGTAATAATTAAACCTTCATCGTCGCCAATAGCACAAAATTTTTCGAAATCGCCGCTGTATTTTTTTAGTTGAAAATTATCAGCTAAAAAGTTAAAAGAAGATTGAACTTCATCGGTAGCCAAACCGATTTCTGCGATGCCTAAAATTTGATTAGAATCGAATTTATCATGCTGAACTTGATTCCGTATCTCATCAAAAAGCTTTTCTCTCGAAATGAATTCTAAAATATTAAAATCTTTGTCATAAAAGTAAGTCGATTTGGCATTCCAACTGCTGAAATCGATAATTTCATCATCTTTAAAAGATTGAATTTCCACGCGCTTTTTTAACCAATTTACCGATTCTTCAATTTTTTGCGGCGGAATGTGAAACGCAATATGATAAGGCGTAAATTCTGATGATTTTTCTAAAATTAATTTTGAATAACCTACGGTAATTTCAACTTCCGTTTCACTTATTTTTTGAATTGGAAGTTCGAGCACTTCTCTAAAAAACCGAAGTTGTTCTGAAAAATTTTTACTTTTTATATGTAGTTTTTTAATTCTCATAAATGTTTTAACCTTGAATTTCTCATCTTAAAGACGCCTCTAGAAATTCGGTTTTCTACAACCTGAACTTGTTTCAGGTTCTCATAAGGACTTCGTTATTCAGTTAATGAGATTCTGTTCCGATAGCTATCGAAATAAATTCAGAATGACATTTTTTTTAATATGCACACAAATTAGGTCTGTTCTTCAGTCATCCATTTTGGTTTTTCAAGCGGCTCAAATTCGTGCATTTTTTTAATTAAATCTTCAATTTCATCTGAAACTACAAGCAATTCCATATTTTCAGGATTCAGCAAACCTTTGGTCATCATGGTATTCATCATCGATAACAAGTCGTTATAATAACCTTCGCAGTTCAATAAACCGATTGGCTTTTGGTGCAACCCTAATTGCGCCCAAGTTAAAATTTCAAAAAATTCTTCAAACGTTCCAAAACCGCCGGGAAGCATAATAAATCCATCGCTAATTTCGTGCATTTTCAGCTTCCGTTCGTGCATATCTTTTGTGGTGATTAGTTCGGTTAAACCATTATGCACAATTTCTTTTCGCTTCAAAAAATCGGGAATTACTCCAAATACAATTCCGTCGTTTTCTAACGCGCCTTTAGCTACCTGTCCCATTAAACCAAGTTTGCTTCCGCCGTAAACAAGATCAATATTTTTTTTAGCTAAAGATTTTCCTAACTTATAGGATTGCTGATAAATAAATTCATCATTGCCTTCGCTACTGGCACAAAAAACCGCAATACTTTTAATATATTTTTCTGAAGAAGATGCACTCATATTTTAAAATTTTATCTCTATAAAATTACAAACTTGCTTTACACATTCTATAATTTTTGTAAATATCTTTTTTCAGTTCAATTTGCTGAAAACCTTCTTTTTGCAATAATTCTTTTAATTCTTCAGCTAAATATTGATTGATTTCAAAATATAAAGTGCCGTTTTTTGTCAATGATTTTTTAGTCAACTGCGCAATTTTCCTATAAAATAGTAACGGATCTTCATTATCTACATATAAGGCGATTTCCGGTTCATAATCGAGCACATTTTTCTGCATTTGCTCTTTTTCCAGATTTCTAACATATGGCGGATTGGAAACAATTACTTCATATTTTTCAGCTAATTTTTCTGTTGCCAAAATATCTTGCTGAAAAAATACTACAGAAACTTTATTGATTTTCGCATTCAATTTTGCCGTTTCTATCGCTTTCGCAGAAATATCTATCGAACTCACTTTTGTCTTCGGAAGTTCTTTTGCCAAACTAATCGGGATGCAACCACTTCCGGTACCAATATCTAAAATCTTGAATGTTGAATTTTTTTTGGTTATTTTTTTTACATCTTGAATGATCCACTCGATTAACTCTTCGGTTTCGGGTCTTGGAATTAACACATTTCGATTCACTTTAAACGGAAGTCCGTAAAATTCGGTATTCCCTATTATATATTGAATCGGCTCGTGATTTTTTAATCGTTCTATCGCTTCAAAAAAAAGTTCCTTATTTTTTTTAGTAATTTTTTCATTGGGATTTAAAGCCACTTCTAAGCGATTCATTTTTAAATAAGCTTCGCTCAGCAAATAAAAAAACGATTCAATTTCCGTGGAAGGATACGTTTTTTGTAACGCATTTATAAACTCCATTTTTAATTGATTCAACTGCATTTTATAAGTCTTTTAGCATCCAAACCGTACACGAAAAATGCCCGGTCGTTCCCATTCTATAATCAATTTCTTTAAATCCACTTTTAAGATATAATTTTTGCGCTGCTTTCATCGTCGGTAAAGTTTCTAAATAGCATTTTTCATAAGAATTTTCTCTAGCAAAATGTAAACAAACGTCCATCATTTTTGCGCCAATTCCGCGACCGCGTGCTTCGGCAGAAAAATACATTTTTTGCAATTCGCAAACCGATTTTTCTTCTCCGGCTAGCGGAGCAATTCCGGCAGCACCAATTATTTTCTCACTTTCTTCTACTACAAAATATTCCATTCGCGCTGCTTGATAGGTTTCAAACATTATATCGAGCGTTTTATCTTCATAAGCCGTACCTACTTTTGGAGCGCCATTTTCTACCAAAACTTCACGAATCATCTTGGCTACAAACGGATTATCTTCTTTTTTTATCGGTCGTATAATTGGGTTGTTCATTGTAGAATATTCATGCTATTTTTGACCTCAAACAGGCTTTTAAACTTTGAGCGTGAAAATACACGAAAAATATATAAATAGGTGCATTCAGCTGGCGAAAAACGCTGTAGGAAAAACCTACCCGAATCCGTTGGTGGGGAGTGTACTAGTTTATAAAAATGAAATTATTGGTGAAGGTTGGCATCAACAAGCCGGAAAACCGCACGCAGAAGTTAATGCGATTAATTCGGTTGAAAATAAAAAACTCCTCAAAAAAGCGACTATTTATGTGAGTTTAGAACCGTGTAGCCATTTTGGAAAAACGCCGCCGTGTAGCGATTTAATTATTGAAAAAGGAATTAAAAAAGTAGTAATCGGAACGATGGATCCGTTTGCAAAAGTTGCCGGACGCGGAATTCAAAAATTAATGAATGCGGGTTGCGAAGTTGTTTTGGGCGTTTTAGAAAAAGAATGCCAAGAATTAAACAAACGTTTTTTTACGTTTCATCAAAAAAAGCGCCCTTATATTATTTTAAAATGGGCGCAAACCAAAGACGGTTTTATTGCTCCGCTTCAGCAAAATGAGCGAAAACCGGTATGGATTTCTAATGAAAAAAGTAAGCAGTTAGTCCACAAATGGCGTTCAGAAGAACAAGCAATTTTAGTGGGAACAAATACGGCGATAAAAGACAATCCGAAATTGAATACGCGATTAGTGGAAGGTAAAAATCCGACGAGAATTGCAATCGATCGGAGTCTGAAAATCCCTAAAAATTCGTATTTATTTGATGGTTCAATTCCAACAATAATAATTACTGAAAATAGTTCGGCTAAAAATCAAGAAAACCTGACTTTTATCTCAATTGATTTTAAAGAAAATATTCCGCAGCAAATTTGTGATCACTTATATCAGCAAGAATTGCAATCGCTAATTATTGAAGGTGGTCAACAAACTTTGCAAAGTTTTATCGATAAAAATTTATGGGATGAAGCACGCGTTTTTACGGGGTCAACTTTTTTAGAAGAAGGAATTAAAGCGCCAACTTTTGTCGGAAATAAAATTTCTTCGGAAGAAATTGGCGATAATAATTTAAGTATTTATAAAAATGATTAAAACCTTACTTTTTGATTTTGGCGATGTTTTTTTAACGCTAGACAAATCGGCAACAGTGCGAAAACTTCAAGAATTAGGATTGACTTCTTTTTCTGAAGAAATGCTGAAGCAAAATCAGTTGTACGAAATTGGTAAAATTTCTTCCGAAGAATTTATTTCATTTTATAAAGAAAAACTTCCGGAAACGGCTTCAGAAAAATTAGAAAAAGCTTGGAATGCGATTTTAGTGGAATTACCCGAAAAACGTTTGCGATTTTTACAACAACTTGCATCAGAAAAAAAGTACCAATTAATTTTATTGAGCAACACGAACGAACTTCATATAAATTGGGTGAAAGAAAATGTGGGAGAATTTGAAAATTTCAAAAAATGCTTTGAGGCTTTTTACCTTTCACATGAAATAAATTTCAGAAAACCGAATGCCGATATTTATGAATTTATTTTAGAAAAACACGATTTAAAACCACAAGAAATTTTATTTATTGACGATACTAAAGAAAACACTGAAGCGGCAAAAACATTAGGATTTCGTACGTGGAATATCAATCCGCAAACCGAAGACGTTGTTGATTTATTCACTAAAAAAGCACATTTATTTTGATTTATCTTTTACTCAGCATTTTGTCTTCGAGCATGATTTATGTGGTTTTTAAATTGCTCGACAATTTTAAAATCAACACGCTTTACGCGATTATTATAAACTACCTAACTGCTTGTGTTGCCGGAGTTATAATGTACAAAAAACAACCTAGTATTCAGGAAATAACAAATCATTCTTGGTTTATTGGGGCACTGATTTTGGGTGTATTATTTATTACGGTTTTCAATTTAATGGCAAAAACAACTCAAAAAAGTGGACTTTCAGTAGTTTCTGTTGCTAGTAAAATGAGCGTTGCCATCCCAATAGTTTTTGTCATTTTTTATTATGATGAACCCACAGGAATTTTAAAAATTGTAGGAATAATTTTAGCCCTAGTTGCTGTTTATTTAGCTTCGGTTAAAACTAAAAGAGGAATTAAAATTGAAAAGAAAGATCTTATTTTTCCATTATTGGTTTTTGTAGGTAGTGGAATTATAGAAACGCTAATTAAATTCTTAGAAGAAAATCATGTGGCCGAGACCGATGTAGCTTTATTTTCTATTGGTTTATTTATGTGTGCTGCTTTTGTAGGAATTATAGCAGGTATTATTCAGTTTTTTAAAAATAAAGTGAAATTCACCTATAAAGAATTACTGGGCGGAATTGCCTTAGGAATACCAAATTATTATTCCATTTACTTTTTTATTTACGCACTACGTAGCTCGCTAGACAGTTCTAGTGTATTTATCATTAATAATGTGGCCATTGTTATGCTTTCTACATTTTTAGGGATTATATTTTTTAAAGAAAAAATACTCAGAAAAAATTGGATTGGCATTGCGCTGGCAGTTGTAAGTATTATTTTAGTGGCTTATACAACATATTAAGTTTGGAGAAAGACGTTTACAAAACCATTTTAAAACCCGGTGAAGAAGGACTTTTTAAAGACCGTGGAAGTAAGTTTTTCGGTTATGCCTTTCCGGTAAAAAATGAAGAAGAAATAAATCAATTTATAGAAGAATTAAAAACAAAACATCATAAAGCACGCCACTGGTGTTACGCTTGGCAATTAGGAAAGCGCTATCAACATTACCGCGCAAATGATGACGGCGAACCTTCAAATTCTGCAGGAATGCCAATTTACGGTCAGTTGCAATCGTTTGAAGTTACCAATATTTTAGTGGTTGTAGTTCGTTATTTCGGTGGAACAAAATTAGGCGTTGGCGGTTTAATAAATGCTTACCGAACCGGTGCACAATTGGCGTTGGAAAATTCAAAAATTGTAACCAAAACTATTGATAACGAATATAAAATCACCTTCGATTATCCAAATATGAATAAAGTGATGCGGGTTTTGAAAGAAAAAAATCTAAACGTGCTAAAACAAGAATTCCTAATTGATTGTAAAATTTTTATTTCCGTTCGCGAAAATGAAGCAGAATCGATCTACGATATTTTTGATTCTATTTACGGCGTAAAAATTGAAGAAGTAGAGTAAACTACATTCCTAAAGCTTCTAAAATATATTTAGGACATTTTGTTGGCTTTTTTGTTTTCATATCAGCAAACACCAAAACCGTAGATGCAGTCGTCAATAATTTTTGATGTTGATTGTAAATTTTATAGCTAAATTCAATTTTAACATTAGGTATATTTTTTAGGGTAGTTTCTATGGTCAAAATATCATCAAAATGCGCTGGGCGCTTAAACTTGAAGGACATTTTATAAACCGGAAGCATCACGCCTTTTTCTTCCATTCCTTTATAAGAAACACCAAACTGTTCCATCCACTCAATTCTTGCTAACTCCAAGTATTGTGCGTAATTGCCGTGGTGTACAACGCCCATTTGATCGGTTTCCGCATAACGGACGCGTAAAGTTGAAGAATAGCTTTTCATGAGATTTTTAAAGTTTTTTTGAATTAGATTTTGTAAGTTTATTCAGATTTTAAGTATGAGAAAAAAAAAGGATAAATTCAATACCTAATCTGTTTTTTTATTACCTTTTTTGTTCACATATTTGTTTCTCCAAAAATGAAAGTGGTTTAATTTTTTAAGCAGTTCATTTTCAATATTTTTTTAATAATCAACAAAGTAAATTATCAATTCATTATGGGTAAAACTGCTGAATCAGTTTGGGTAAATTGTCTTTCTTTTATTGAAGACAACATCACTCCACAAGCCTACAAAACATGGTTTGAACCTATTAAAGCAGTAAAACTCACCGATAGTGCATTGAGTATACAAGTGCCTTCTAAGTTTTTTTACGAATGGTTAGAAGAACACTATGTTAAATTACTAAAGGTTTCGCTTACGCGAGAATTAGGTGAAAAAGCTAAATTGGTTTATGTTATCAAAATGGAAAACACTTATGGTAACAAACAACCTTTCACTGAAAAAATACCAAGTGCTCAACGGAGCAATGTTTCTTCGCAAGAAGTAGATGTACCTTTAAAAAATAAAAGTCCTGAGCTTAAAAATCCATTTATAATTCCAGGAATTAGAAATGTAAAAATTGATTCACAACTTAATCCAAATTATAGTTTTGACAATTTCTTAGAAGGAGATTCTAACCGTTTAGCGCGTTCTGCCGGACAAGCAGTTTCTAACAAACCGGGTGGAACTTCTTTTAATCCACTACTGATTTTTGGTGGTGTTGGTTTGGGAAAAACACATTTAGCCCATGCGATTGGAGTTGAAATAAAAGATAAATATCCAGAAAAAACAGTTCTTTACATTTCCGCTGAAAAATTTACGCAACAATATATTGAGTCGGTAAAAAAGAATAATAGAAATGATTTTATTCATTTTTACCAAATTATAGATGTTTTAATTGTAGATGATATTCAGTTACTTTCTGGTAAGGCGGGCACACAAGATGTTTTTTTTCATATTTTTAATCACCTTCACCAAAACGGCAAGCAAGTTATTTTAACGAGTGACAAAGCGCCGGTAGATATGCAAGATATTGAACAGCGCCTGTTATCTCGATTTAAATGGGGCCTTTCAGCGGAATTACAACAACCTGATTTTGAAACTCGCATTTCTATTATTAAAAATAAGCTTTATCGTGATGGCGTAGAAATGCCTGAAGAAATCGTGGAATATTTGGCCAATAATATTAAAACAAACATCAGAGAATTAGAAGGTGCTATTATTTCTTTAATTGCTCATTCTTCTTTCAACAAAAAAGATATTACACTAGAACTGGCTAAAAAAATTGTAGAGAACTACGTAAAAAATACTAAGAAAGAAGTTTCTATAGAATATATTCAAAAAGTAGTGAGTGATTACTTCCAGATGGATGTAGATACGCTTCAATCTAAAACCAGAAAACGTCATATTGTTCAAGCTAGACAATTAGCTATGTTTTTTGCAAAAAAATTAACTAAAGCTTCGTTAGCCAGTATTGGTACCCAAATAGGTAAACGTGATCACGCTACTGTTTTACACGCTTGCAAAACTGTAACTAACTTATCTACAACAGATAAACAATTTAAAAAGTTTGTAGAAGATTTAAATAAAAAACTGACGCTTTAATATGAAGACGAAAGTGCTAATGGTTTGCTTAGGAAATATTTGCAGATCTCCCCTAGCCGAAGGATTATTAAAATCTAAAGTTGATCCAGAAAAAGTAGAAGTAGATTCTGCCGGAACATCAAATTATCATATTGGAGATCTCCCAGATGAGCGTTCTATTGTTACTGCCAAGAAACATGGTTTAGATATAACTGACCAAAGAGGAAGACAATTTTCTGTAGAAGATTTTGACAGCTTTGACTATATTTTTGTAATGGATAAATCTAATCACGCTGATATTTTAAGCCTTGCACGTACAGAAGAAGAAGGTAAAAAAGTTGATTTAATTTTAAATAAAATCTACCCGAACGAGCAAAAAGACGTACCCGACCCTTATTATGGTGGCGAGCATGGATTTGAAAATGTTTATCAAATGTTAGATCAAGCTACAGATATTATAGCGCAGGAAATCAAATAGTTAGATTTATTTTTTTGTATCTTTAAACAAACCTTAACCCTAAACAACCATGAAAAGATTATTGCTTTGTTTATTTGTTTTTTGCATTGGTGTAAGCCAAGCGCAAGAAGATGTTGACATCAGCTTAGTTGCTTCCGGATTCACAAGTCCGTTAAACATTCAAAATGCTGGTGATTCTAGACTTTTTATTGTGGAACAAGGAGGAACTATTCAAATCCTTACTGCAAATGGCTCGGTTAACGCTACTCCTTTCTTAGACATCTCTTCACAAATTTCTACCGGTGGAGAACGAGGTTTATTAGGTCTTGCTTTTCATCCAGATTACCAAACCAACGGTTTATTTTACGTGTATTATACAGATACTTCAGGCGATTCTGTGTTATCAGAATTTTCAGTTAATTTAGCAAATCAAGATCTCGCCGACGGTACATCAGAAAATATACTTTTAACCATTAGTCAACCTTTTGGCAACCATAATGGAGGGTGTATTGCTTTTGGACCTGACAATATGCTTTATGTTGCTGTTGGAGATGGCGGAAGTGGTGGAGATCCAAATGATAATGCTCAAAATTTAAATTCATTACTAGGTAAAATTTTACGTTTAGACGTAAACGCAGCAGCCCCTTATATACCGACAGACAATCCATTTGTAAATGACAATAATGCTTTAGATGAAATCTACGCTTATGGCGTAAGAAATCCTTGGAAATTCTCTTTTGACTCCGAAAATGGCGATTTATGGATTGCCGATGTAGGGCAAAATCAATTTGAAGAAATCAATAAAGTTAGTAATGCTGCTGGTGCAAATTTTGGTTGGCGTTGCTATGAAGCTTCAACGGTTTTTGACACTTCAGGAAATTGCCCACAGCAAAGTAGCCTTACGTTTCCGTTTGCAGAATATTCACATACAGCAACCGGAGTTAGTAGATGTTCGATTACTGGAGGTTATGTTTACAGAGGAACAGAGTTTACTAATTTGATTGGGAAGTATTTATTTGCTGATTTTTGCACGAATGAAATAGGAACAGTAGACAGCAATGGAAATATAACCTATTTTGGTCCATTTTCTAGCAATGGTTTTTCTTCTTTTGGAGAAGATATTAATGGAAATATATATGTGGCCGGCCTTGGAAGTGGAGATATTTATAAAATAATTGATAATAATTTGTCTATAAGTAATTCAGCTAGAATTAACTTGAAAATTTATCCAAACCCTGCGCAAAATCAATTAAATTTAAGCAGTAAATCAACGATAAGTAAAGTAGAGATCTTCTCGATTACGGGTAAAAAAATCGAAGAATTATCTCCCATAAAAAAAGAGATCCAAATTTCTTTACAAAACTTAGCTAACGGAAATTATTTTATTAAAATAACTGGAGAAAACAAACAACAATTCACCAAGCAATTTATAATCAATTAAAAACTTATGGCAGAAAATCTTCAACAGAAATTTCAACCCGGAAAATTATATTTAATACCAACAACTTTAGGAGAACAACCTCCCTTAGAAACCTTACCGCTTTCGGTTAGAAAAAAAATTGAAGAGATAGATTATTATATCGCTGAAAATGAAAAGACTGCCCGCAGGTTTATTAAAAAAATCGTGCCAAATAAATCGCAACCATCGCTTCATTTTCAGCTTTTAAATAAATTCACTGATGAAATTGATTTGCCAAGCTTCTTGAACCCTTGTCTAGAAGGGAAAAACGTTGGTGTACTCAGTGAAGCCGGTTGTCCAGGAATTGCAGATCCTGGTGCTGCTGTTGTAAAGTTAGCTCACGAAAAAAACATTAAAGTGGTGCCATTAGTAGGGCCTTCTTCTATTTTATTAACGATGATGAGCAGCGGTTTTAATGGCCAGAACTTTGCTTTTCACGGTTATTTACCCATTGATAAATCTGAAAAGAAACAACATATCAAAAAGTTAGAACGACTCTCGTTAGAATTGAATCAAGCACAAATTTTTATTGAAACGCCTTATCGTAACGAAAAATTTCTTCAAGATTTATTACAACATTTACACCCAACCACAAAAATTTGTATCGGTTGTGAAGTAACACTTGCCACAGAATATATTAAAACCAAAACGGTAAGCGAGTGGAAAAAAACAAAATTAGACCTTCATAAAAGACCCGCAATTTTTATAATTCAAAAAGAGGCATAAATAATTAAGCCTTTCCTAAAGCTAACAAATCATCAAAATTATTAGCAGTTTTCGCTTTTGCCTTTCTGTTTGGTGATACAAAAGAAGTATCGTATCCCTTAAATTTATTCAAGTAATATTTTATACTGGTTCCAAAAGCATCAGAAAAACCTTGCACTCCACCACTACGCAAGTATTTCTTAACACTTCCTGGTCCTGCTAAATGCGCTGCGGCAAGAATTCCAGATTCAGTAATAAGAATATCATTTAATTTTTTTCCGGAGTACTTTTTTATCTCTCTTCGTAAAATCCACTTATTTCGAGAAGCATTAGCGTAAAAAGCCGCCTCTTGTAACTCAGGATTATTCAAGAATTCTTGAGAATCATAAATACCGATTAATGCCAAAGTTCCTTTCCCAAACTGATATTTACCTAAATACCCAAATTGATTAATAACTTTATAATCGCCACGAGATTCTTTGAATCCGACTGCCTCTTTAAAGCCTAAATAACTTTTTTTAAGAACTGGGTAAACAACATTAAGATCGCCCTCCTCATCTAAAGCTACAGTGATAAGACTAGCCTTATTTTCTGAAGAGACGCTAGCTTCTATTGCCTCTTTTTTGCTAGAAAAACTTAAAAAAATTAATGCACCAATAGCAGGTAACATTGAAATCTTTGCAATTTTTTTCTTCAAATCTGTCAATTTCTAAAGGACTTCTATACGCTATTTAATACGATAACAGCCTTTAATTTTGCGGCGCAAATATACGCACTTATTTTTAACAACACAACAATAAGTTAAAATTATTAAAACACTATTATTCAGGTAAATACAAGCTAAAATAGCTGCAAAAGCTGTCTTTATTAGTAACATTAAGTATAAATAACAGAAAAAGTAATTAAAAAATTATAAAAATTTTATGATAGCAACCAGGTTTTTGGTTACACATTAAAAAGGTATCTTTATCTCAAAAAATGCAAAAGCTAAAAGCTATTTCATTTTGGAGTTTTTTTCTTTTATCGATAATACCTTGTTTTTCACAAAACACGCTAAGCTTAAGCGGAACCATTTTAGATAAAGAAACTAACGAACCCATATTTGGTGCCAATATTTTACTCCTAAATACCAATAAAGGAACTTTTACCAACGATAAAGGTTTTTTTGAAATTAAACTTCCACCCGACACGTACACAATTTCTATTTCACTTCTAGGCTATCAAAGTTATCAAGAAGAAATTATATTAACTACCGATAAAAATATTCAGATTGTTTTAGAACAATCTTCAGAAAGTTTAGATCAAGTGGTCATTACTCAGTCTAAAAATACTATTGATCTAAAAACGCCTCAAATGAGTGTAAATAGTTTAACAAGTGCTGATATAAAGAGAATACCTACGGTCTTAGGTGAAAGTGATGTTATTAAGTCAATTTTGCTTCTGCCCGGAGTCAGCAATAGTGGTGAAGGCGCTTCCGGTTTTAATGTTAGAGGTGGCGCAGGAGATCAAAATTTGGTTTTATTAGATGAAGCTACTCTTTTTAACGATTCTCATTTATTTGGTTTTTTCTCTGTATTTAATCCAGATGCTGTTCGCTCGTTAGATCTCTATAAAGGTGGAATTCCTTCAAAATATGGTGGTCGTGCTTCCTCTGTTTTAACTATTCAACAAAAAACTGGAGACTTAAATAAATTTCATGCAAATGGAGGCATTGGTGTAGTGAGCAGTCGGCTTTTATTAGAAGGACCAATTCAAAAAAATAAAAGCTCTTTTTTAGTTGCCGGAAGAACTTCTTATGCTCATTTATTTTTAAAATTAACTGATAACCCTAACTCAGCTTATTTTTATGATTTAAATACTAAATTCAATTTTATTCTGAATGAAAATAACACACTTTCTTTTTCAGGATATTTTGGACGTGATATTTTTAACATCAATGAAAGCTTTAAAAATAATTACGGAAATGGGATGGCGAGTATAAATTGGAATCATCAATTTTCTCAAGATATTAATGCTGATTTATATGCTTCATTTTCTGATTATTATTTTGGCTTAACAATTGATTTTATTGGTTTTAATTGGAATAGCGGACTCAGAGATTATTCTTTACGATATGATTTTGATCATTATTTAAACGAAGACATTAAACTTAATTATGGGTTAGATGCTGCTTATTACACCTTTAATCCCGGCGAAATAAGTCCATCGAGGGAAAATTCTGGAATTGTCTCTAAACAACTCATTAAAAAATATGCTTGGGAAAATTCTTTTTACCTCAGCGCAGAACAGAGCTTAACAGATCAGTTTAGCGTTTCTTATGGTTTACGCTTAAATAGTTTTTACAGATTAGGACAAGAAGAACAAAACATTTACGAAGATGATAATCCGCTTTTATTTAACGAAGAGCTTCAGATCTATGAAAAAGCACCAGTAATAGGAACCGAAAAAAATTCACATTCAAAAATTACTGAATCATTCGTTAACCTCGAGCCACGTTTATCCGCCTCATATCAATTATCAGAAAACACAGCCATAAAAGCAAGTTATCAACGCATTAACCAATATTTACATTTAATTTCAAACACAGACGCCCCTACTCCACTTGATGTTTGGGCGCCAAGCGGAAAATATATAGATCCGCAAAAAGCCGATCAATTTGCCTTAGGATATTTCAAAAAGTTCAAAAAAAATGCTTTTAATCTAGAAACAGAGGTATTTTATAAAACCATTCAAAATAGATTAGATTACGTAAATGGAGCCGATTTAATTGCCAACGATGCAATTGAGCAGGTCATACTTGCTGGTGAATCACGCGCATACGGATTAGAAATTTTATTCCGTAAAAATTTAGGAAAATTTACCGGATGGATTGCTTATACCTTATCGAAAAGTGAACAAAAAACACCGGGAAGAACACCTGTTGAAACCGGTATAAATAACGGAAATTGGTACAATACCGGCTGGGATAAACGTCATGATATTTCAATAACCGCTAATTACGAGTTTTCTGATAAATGGCGCTTTAGTGGTAATTTTGTTTACCAAACCGGGAGACCTTCTACTTTCCCTAATAGTCAATATATTTACAACGCTATTTCTGTTCCCAATTACGGAGCTCGAAACAGCAATCGCTTACCAAGTTTTCATCACTTAGATCTCTCGGCAACTTTAACTCCTAAGAAAAATAAAAACCGATCTTGGAAAGGTGAATGGATTTTTAGTATTTATAATGTTTATAATCGTAAAAATGCTGCTTCAATTAATTTTGCAGCAAATGATGATACTGGAATAAATGAAGCGACTAGATTATCTATTTTCGGGATAATTCCAGCAATAACGTATAACTTTAAGTTTTAAAACATGAAAAAAATAGTTATTCTTTTATTTAGTCTATGTGCTCTCTGGTCTTGTGAAGATGTTATTTCTATTGACTTAGAAGAAGGTGAACCAAAACTAGTTATAGAAGCAACAGCTATACAATTAGAGGATCAAGAAGAAGCTTTTATAGAAGTAAAGTTGACCAAAACTTTTCCTTATTTCAATAATGAGTTACCTCCAAACGTTAGCGGAGCCGAAATAACGGTAGAGGTAAACGATCAAACTTTTCTTTTAGAAGAAATTGATGACAATTCAGGATATTACTCGACTTCTTTACCCATGATTTATAATCAAGATTATATCCTTTTCATTGAAGTTGAAGGAGAACAATACGAAGCAACAACGCAATTAGAACCTACCGTTCCTTTTGATTATGTAGAGCAAGCAACTGGAGAAAGCTTTGATCCGGATTTAACAAGCATAAAAGCCTATTTTACAGATCCTGAAGATGAAGAAAATTTCTATTATTTTGAATTTAATTCAGAAAGAAACGGACGTGTGTTAGATAATTCTGATGATGAATTAATCAACGGAAATCAAGTTTCTACATTTTACGCCGATGAATTTGAAGTTGGCGATCAAGTCACTATAAGCATTCAAGGAATTAGTGAACGATTCAATAATTATATTTCTATTTTGTTAGATCAAACAGATGGTGGCGGAAATCCATTTGGAACTCCACCTGCAACAATTCGTGGAAATATAAAAAATGTAAGTAATCCAGATAATTTTCCTTTAGGTTATTTTAGAATTTCACAAGAATACACAACTACATATACGATTCAACCAGAATAATATGAAAAAAGATTTCATTAAAGTAACAGAAAAAGAATCTAATTACGATGAATTGGATAAAATGTCTATCCATACCATTTTAAAATCAATAAATAAAGAAGACCAAACAGTACCTAAAGCAGTAGAAAAAAGTATTCCCCAAATAAAAAATCTCACCGAAAAAGTATCAGAAAAATTAAAAAACGGCGGAAGATTATTTTATATCGGTGCAGGAACCAGCGGACGCTTAGGTATTTTAGACGCCAGTGAATGCCCGCCCACTTTTGGTGTTTCTAAAGATTTAGTTATTGGTATTATTGCAGGAGGAGATAAAGCTATCCGTGATGCCGTCGAATTTGCAGAAGATAGTAAAACCCAAGCTTGGGAAGATTTATCAACTCATCAAATTAATAAAGAAGATATCGTGGTAGGTATTGCTGCTTCAGGTACAACTCCTTATGTTATCGGTGGCTTAGAAGCTTGTAAACAACATGATATTTTAACCGGCTGTATAACCTGCAATCCCAACAGCCCCTTAGCAATAACAGCGGATTTCCCTATTGAAGTTAAGGTAGGACCAGAATTTGTTACCGGGAGTTCTAGAATGAAAGCCGGAACAGCTCAAAAGATGGTATTAAATATGCTCACTACTACCGCTATGATACAATTAGGAAGAGTGCAAGGAAACCGAATGGTAGATATGCAACTTAGTAATAAAAAATTGGTTGAACGCGGTATTAATATGATCTGCCAAGCTACCTTTGTAAGTAAAAATGAAGCGCAAGAAAATTTAGAAAAACACAAAAGTGTTCGTGCTGCCATAAAAGCAATTCAGAATGAAAAGAACTAATAAAGCTTTATTATATAAAGGAATTCAATATTTAGCTGGAGCTTTACCACTTATTCTAATCGGTCCTTCCGTTTTATTCAGTGCTTTTAATAACAAAGAACATCCACTGTATATTGCGGTATTAATTTTAGGAATATTAGCTTGTATTGGCGCCATTCTATGTATGTTCAAAGGTATAAAAACGCTGATAAAAGCTGTTTTTGATGAATAAAAAAAAGCGCCTTCTAAATTTAGAAGGCGCTTTTTATATATTCAATAAGTTGAAAGTTAAAAACTAATATCAATGCTAAATTGGCCTTCAGTAACAGTTACTGTATCGCCAGAATCATTTTCAGCATCAAAGCTAAACGTTCCTTCTACTATATCATTTTGTACCGAAGTAATTTCTATCTCTCCAGTTCCTGCTAACGAACCGTAAACTACATCTGTTCCGTTGTCATTTACTATATATGTAGCAGAATAATTGGAAGGAGAATCTGTAATTGGATATGTTCCTGTAGAAACATCATCAGGGAATTGCAAACCAATACTCTCGTTTAAATTATTATCGAAAGTTACAATTACATTACTCCCTTGAAAAACAACCGGGAAAATATTTGCAGTAAAATCTTCGCCATCTATTTTAGCATTCGCAAAATCTGTATCTTGCATTGTACTTAGCGGAATGTTTTCAAAAACTCCTAAAGTCATTTCTATATCCGCCGTTTGTCCTGTTGCCTCTTCTAAAACTCCTTCAAAAACACCCGATACCGTATTATTTTGCATGTCAATTTCAGAGATCGTAAGTGTTCCTTCAATTGAGCTGTAAATAGATCCGTTTTCATCTGTAGAATCAGGATTATATATAATTACACCTTCAGAATTACTTCCGCCTATATCAAATGATCCAACAGCTGGATCAAAAATTTGAATAGCAAATTGCGCGTTTCCATTTGTACCGGCTATTTCTAGTCCGTCATCAGTGATATTTGCCTGAGCATTATCTGAAGTAAAAAGCTCTCCATCTAATTCAACTTCAAATATTGCATTTGTTGGTGTAGGATCGACATCTGAAGTTAACGGAATGTTTGTGAAAATCCCGTTGGTCAACTCTACAGTTTCTACTACGGGCTCTTCCCCTTCAGCAGGCTCTAAAATTCTTGTTGCTGAAAATGAAAAAGTTCCTGTAGTAAACATTTGCTCAAGATTATAAGTCTCTATGTTTACGCTTCCGCTTTCTTCTCCTTCTGAACTTAAATAGGCTGCTTCGGTAGGAGAAACTATATAAGAACCTAAACTTCCTTGCTCTAAGTCATAACTTCCGGTGCCGCTTCCTTGAAGGGTTAATGAAACAGTTTCTCCATTGTTTTTTATACCAACAATTGTAGTAATTCCGTTTGTAGTAGTTGCATTTGCTTGATCTGCTACAAAGGTTTCACCATCAATATCTACTTGAAAATTTGACTCTAAACCAGGTATCTCGCCTCCTATTGCCCCTTCATAAGGTTCATTATCACAACTTTGTAAACCCAAAACACTTAGGCATACGATTACTAAATTTAAAAGCAGGTTTTTTCTCATAATATCATTTTTATAACTTTCACAAACTTAAACAAAATATTCTAAATCAAAACTTTGATTTGGGTACCCGAAAAAGTAACAAAACTCCTAGAAAGAAAAATAGCACAAGAAATAAAATAGAATAGCGGATACTACCGGTTAGTTGTGCTACTAAGCCATATGAAAACATACCTATTACAATTCCTATTTTTTCAGCAACATCATAAAAACTGAAGTAAGAAGCCGTATCAATTGCTTCATCTGGAATAAATTTTGCGTAAGTAGAACGTGATAATGACTGAATACCACCCATTACTAAACCTACACTTGCTGCAGCGCCATAAAATTGAAATGGTGTTGTTATAAAATAAGCATAAATACAAATTGCAATCCAAATAAAATTTATCCCTATTAAGGTTTTTATATTCCCAATACGTTCTGAAATTCTTGATGTTAAAAATGCTCCTAAAACTGCCACAAGTTGAATTAATAAAATACTAACGATTAAACCTGTAGTAGCGTCTTGCTCTCCCCAATCGAGCTCTTCAATTCCAAAATAAGTGGCGATTAACATAATAGTTTGTACTGCCATGCTGTAAAGAAAAAAAGCATATAAATACCGACGCAAACTTTTATTTTCTCTAATTTTTAAGCTTATTTTTTTTAATTCTTTAAATCCATTGAAAAGAATATTTCGAGTGAGTTTTTGCTTTCTGTTATTTCCTCGTGGCAGATAATAATAGGTATATTGACTAAAACCAATCCACCAAACTCCGGTTAAAATAAAAGATAATCGGGTTGGAAAATCTTCATTTTCAAATCCAAAAGTTTTGTGCATTAAAATCATCGCCAAGCAAATAAGCAATAAAAGAACACTACCAATGTAACCTAACGAATAACCTTTTGCGCTAATACGGTCTTGTTGATCTTTATAAGCAATATCTGGTAAATAAGAATTATAAAAAACAATGCTCCCCCAAAAACCTATTAAGGCTAAAAAATAACATAGTAACCCCAACCAGAGATAATCTAGATTAAACCAAAAAAGACCTATACAAGAAACAGCACCCATATAGCAGAAAAATTTCATAAAGCCTTTTTTATTGCCGATATAATCTGAAATTCCGCTTAAAAATAGGCTCAAAAATGAAACTACTAAAAAAGCAATTCCGGTAACGTAACTAATTAGGGTGTCATTATTAAAATCTACTCCTAAAAAAGTTACCGTGTCATCTACTATTTTTCCATCTTTCTTTACAATGGTTAACGCACCATAAAAAATAGGAAAAATTGCTGAAGAAATTACTAAGCTATATACTGAATTTGCCCAATCGTAAAACGCCCAAGCATTCAATAATTTTTTACTTCCTTTTTTTAGGTGACTCATTTTGAAAAATTTTGAGTCTAAAAATAGAAAAACCTTTCTACATACATAGAAAGGTTTTTGAAATTTAATACAATAAAAAAATTAAGCGTTTACCGCATACATTTTTTCGCGTTGTTCTTTTACTTTTTTATCGCTCATATATTCATCGAAACTCAAATAACGATCAATAACACCATTTGGGGTTAATTCTACCACGCGATTAGCTACGGTTTGTGAAAACTCGTGATCGTGTGTAGTAAATAAAACCGTTCCTTTAAAGTTTTTTAATGAATTATTGAAAGCTGTAATAGATTCTAAGTCTAAGTGATTCGTAGGTTCATCTAACATTAAAACGTTAGCGCGTTGCATCATCATTCTACTTAACATACAACGTACTTTTTCTCCTCCAGAAAGCACATCTGCAGTTTTTAAAGCTTCTTCTCCACTAAATAGCATTTTCCCTAAGAAACCTCTGATGTAAACTTCTTCGCGTTCTTCTTCAGTTTTTGCGTATTGGCGTAACCAATCTACTAAACTTAAATCTCTGCTGAAATAAGAAGCGTTATCTAAAGGTAAATATGATTGATTAGTGGTAATCCCCCACTGATATTCTCCAGCTTTTGCCTTTTCTTTTCCATTGATAATTTCATAAAAAGCAGTAGTTGCTCTAGAATCTCTAGAGAAAACAACCACTTTATCTCCTTTAGCTAAATTGAGGTTAATATTGCTAAAAAGCACTTCTCCATCTAAGGATGCTGCTAAATTTTCTATGTTTAAAATTTGATCGCCCGCTTCGCGTTCACGCTCAAAAATAATTGCAGGATATCTTCTACTTGAAGGTTTTATTTCTTCAATGTTTAATTTATCAATCATTTTTTTACGCGAGGTGGCTTGCTTAGATTTTGCCACGTTTGCACTAAAACGCTGAATAAATTCTTGTAATTCTTTTTTCTTTTCTTCGGCTTTTTTGTTCTGCTGTGCACGTTGTCTTGCTGCTAGCTGAGAAGATTCATACCAAAATGAGTAATTACCGCTAAAATGGTTAATTTTCCCAAAATCAATATCAGAAATATGGGTACAAACAGCATCTAAAAAGTGACGGTCGTGCGAAACTACAATTACTGTATTATCGTAATTTGCCAAGAAATATTCTAACCAAGAAATGGTTTCATAATCCAAATCGTTGGTAGGCTCATCCATAATTAACACATCAGGATTACCGAACAAGGCTTGTGCTAAAAGTATACGTACCTTTTGCTTACCATCAAGATCTTTCATTAATGAGTAGTGCAAATCTTCTTTTATTCCTAAATTAGAAAGTAAAGAAGCGGCATCGCTCTCGGCATTCCAACCGTTCATTTCTTCAAAAATAACTTGCAACTCCCCTATTCTATCAGCATTTTCATCGGAATAATCTGCATAAAGTGCATCCATTTCAGATTTAACCTCAAAAAATGGTTTATTACCGCGTAACACAGTTTCTAGCACCGGGTATTCGTCATAAAGATTGTGGTTTTGCTCTAAAACCGACATACGTTTGCCGGGTTCTAAATGTACATTTCCGGAAGTTGGCTCTATTTTTCTAGATAAAATTTTTAAAAAAGTAGATTTTCCGGCTCCATTGGCGCCAATAATTCCGTAACAATTTCCTTGTGTAAATGTGGTATTTACTTCATCAAAAAGTACACGTTTACCGAACTGAACAGATAGATTAGATACTGATAACATAGTTTGTCTTAAATTTCTGCAAAAGTAGGGATTTTAAGTGATTCAAAGAAACATTAACTTTTCATCTTTTTGTTTTAACGTCCAATTAACAGCGGCGACAGTAGCCTTCATCTATATTTGTTTGAAATAAATTGCTAAAAAAAGTAAATAATTGATACTAAAGCAGGTATATAACTATAAAATTTTTGGCTTACTTTTTTTGTTAATTTTTGCAACCGCTTGTAAAAATGAAGAAGAAAAGCAACAGACTTTTATTGGCGGTCAGGTTGTTAATCCTGTAGAAGACTTTATAACCATTTATCAAGGCGATCAATTATTAGATACTATTTTTTTAGCTGAAGATGGCACTTTTTCTTACAACTTTCCTGAAGGTAGTAATGGACTTTTTACTTTTAGACACTCTCCGGAGAGTCAACTTTTTTATCTTGAAGAAGGCGATAGTTTAATGCTTCGCGTAAATACAGTTGAATTTGATGAATCTTTAATGTACAGTGCAGAAGGAGCGGATAAAAATAATTTTTTGATGGAGATGTATTTATTGAATGAAAAAAATAATGACTTAATTTTTTCATACTATAAAATCGATCCAAAAGATTTTGCTAAAAAAACAGATTCCATCAAAAAAATTAGAACAGAGCGCCTCGAAAATTTAGAGAGTAAAAATTCTTTTTCTAATGATTTTAAAAACCTCGCCGATAAAATTATTCAATATGAATATTACGATTTACGTGAGCGCTATTCTTTTTTAGTCAATAAATATTTGCGAGATTATCAAAATGAATTTCCTGAAGATTTTTTTGACTACAGAAAAAATGTTGATTTTAACGATCAAGAATTACAAAATAATTACACTTACCAACGTTTTTTAGATAATTACCTAAAAAACAGAAGTATAGAATATTGTATAGAAAAAGAATTAGAGAGAGATTGTTACAGCCTAAACAATTTAAAAAACTTAGAAAGACGCTTAAAAATAGCTGATTCTATTTTTACTTTAGACCGATTAAAATATAGATTTATAAGTCGGTTTGCTCGTAAGGAAATTATTTTTTCAGAAAATGAAGCCCAAATAACTGCTAGTCTGGAATTGATAAATACTTTTGATTTACCAAAAGATCGTTACAGAGAATTGCAGATGCTTGCTGAAATTCAACAATCATATTTTGTAGGTACCAGTATTACCGATAAAAAAATTGTAAATAGTGCTTTAGAAAAAATCACTTTTCAACAAGTAATCAATAAACCTAGTATTTTATTTACTTGGTCCATGTATTCTAAAGATCATCATAAAGTTCAACACGAAAAAATAAACGAGTTAAGAAACCGCTATCCAGATATTGATTTTATAGGTGTTAATATTGACCAAGGAGAAACTGTGCTTTGGAAAAAAACAATCGATAATTTTGATTACGATCAGCGTTTTGAGTATCAAATAAGAGACCGAGATATAGAAACTTCTTATTACAGAAATTACCTAAGCAAATTATTTTTTGTTGATGAAAACGGAGTTCTTACTCAAGGTCAAGTAGAGTTTAATGATGCAAATTTAGAACAACAAATTCTAGAATTTCTTAATCAATAAAAAAACCTTTTTGACAAAATCAAAAAGGTTTTTTATTACTATTCAACCAGGTTTTTACTGATTTCCTTTTTTATAATCTGCTAAGAATTTCTCTAAACCAATATCAGTTAAGGGGTGTTTCAGCAATCCTTCTATAGAACTTAAAGGTCCTGTCATAACATCGGCACCAATTTTTGCGCAATCAATCACGTGCATGGTGTGTCTTACAGAAGCTGCTAAAATTTCGGTTGTAAAACCATAGTTATTATAAATTTGTCTTATTTCTGCAATTAAATTTAAGCCATCAGTAGAGATATCATCTAATCTACCTATAAAAGGAGAAACATAAGTAGCACCAGCTTTTGCTGCCAAAAGTGCTTGCCCAGCAGAAAAAACCAAGGTGCAATTAGTTTTAATTCCTTTATCGCTAAAATATTTTATTGCCTTTATACCATCTTTAATCATCGGAACTTTTACAATAATTTGATCGTGTAATTTAGCAAGTTCTTCACCTTCTTTAACCATATCGTCAAAAGTAGTTGCGATTACTTCTGCACTAACATCGCCATCTACAATGTCGCATATTTTTTTGTAGTGATTAATGATGTTCTCTTTACCGGTAATTCCTTCTTTTGCCATAAGAGAAGGATTGGTAGTTACACCATCTAAAACGCCTAAATCTTGCGCTTCTTTAATCTGATCTAAATTTGCAGTATCAATAAAAAATTTCATGAGATCTCTTTTAAATTTGTTGTAGTACAAAATTACAGTTTATAATGTTTCATCAACATTTTTTCATAAACTTTATCAGGTAAAATATGTTTTAATGCAATAGAAAATTTCTGAATAAACTCTCCTACTTTATAATGAATAGTCGGATTTTTCTCCTGCATTACCGCATAAACTTTTTCTGCCATAATAATAGGATCTTTCCCTTTATCAACATGCTTATCCATTAATTCTAATGTATTGCGGTATTTTTTTTCGTAGGGAGAATTCTCTATAATTGGCGAATGGTAACGCCCAGCAGCAATATTGGTTGCAAAATCACCCGGCGCTATATTGGTCATTTTTATATTAAAGCCCTTCACTTCCATTCTAAAAGCTTCGGTTGTTAACTCTAAAGCTCCTTTTGTAGCTGAATAAATTCCGCGGTATGGTAAACCCATATAACCAGCAATAGACGTGATATTGATGATAAAACCACCGTTGTTTTTTCGCATAACCGGCAACACCGCTTTTATAACTTTTATCACTCCAAAATAATTAGTTTCAAAAACGCGCTTAATTTCTTCGTCTGGAGTTTCTTCAATAGGACCGGTAATTCCCATTCCGGCATTATTTATCAAGTAGTCAATTTTGTTTTCCTTGGTAATAATTTCAGCTACTGCTTTTTCAATTGTTTCGGTTTTGGTAACATCTAAAGCCACAAAATTCACTCCATTAACCAGAGGTTTTTTGGGATTTCTACTGGTTCCGTAAACCACATAGCCTTTATCAACTAAAAATTCTGCAATAGATTTTCCAATTCCGGAAGATGCGCCTGTTATTAAAACTACTTTCGACATAAATTTGCTGAGTTAAGCGGCAAATATCGATTATTTATAAGAAAGCTGAAAATGGATTATGAAACTAAAGGAAATAAAAAAAGGCAAGCTACCCACATCACACCGCTACGACCGTTTACCCTTGCTGCGTTCCCGCCCTGGGGGATTCAACAGGAGCTGGTTGTGTGGGACTTGCCGCTGCAAATATACAATGTTATTCTTTTTTTACAAGCTTTTTTTAAATGGAATTACCTAAATTAGCCATTTATAAAACCGAATAAAAAATGAGATTTTATAACTTATTGATGCTCTTTATTTTGAGCTTAACAGTACTAGCTTGTAATGATGAAAATGCTTCAGAAAATTCTTCATTTTCATTGAAAATCACTTCAAAACAAGAAAATATTCAGGCTAAAAAAGCTTTTGAAGTGCAAATTACCAACACAGAAAATCAAACGATAGATTCTGTAGCCTATTTTTATGCCAATCAAAAAATTACAACTTCAAAAAATAATAAGGCCAAAAAAATTCAATTAGAAAAACCTTTGGGAAGAAATCAGTTTAGCGCAACAATCTATACCGATGGCGAAGAAGAAACACTACAAAAAGAGGTGATTTTACATGCCGAAAATGCACCAAAAGTTTATACCTACGAAATTGTAAATACCTATCCGCACGATCCTGCTGCATTTACACAAGGTTTAGAATTTTATAAGGATACACTTTATGAAGGTACAGGAACAAGAGGTGAATCTAGCATTAGAAAAGTTGATTTTAAAACTGGTGAAGTTTTAGAAAAAACTAACCTAGACTATCAATATTTTGGGGAAGGCATTACTATTTTAAATCAAAAACTATATCAACTTACCTGGCAAAATAATAAAGGCTTTGTTTATGACGTTAATACCTTAGAAAAACTAACTTCTTTTGCTTACAATGAGAGTAAAGAAGGTTGGGGATTATGTAACGACGGAGAAAAGTTATATAAAAGTGACGGCACCGAAAAAATTTGGATTTTAGATGCCGAAACACTTGAGGAGAAAAGTTTTATCCAGCCGGTTACCCACAAATCTTTACCTACAAAATTGAATGAGTTAGAATGGGTTGAAGGTAAAATATATGCAAACACTTGGCAAAAAGATGGTATTGCAATTATAAATCCAAAAACGGGTGCAATAGATGGATTAATTGATTTTAGAGGATTACGAGATAATTTAGGCAATAAAGAAAAACTGAATCCTGGAAACGATGTATTAAATGGAGTTGCCTATAATTCAACCACAAAAAAATTATACGTTACCGGAAAACATTGGGATAAGCTTTTTGAAGTGAAAATTATAGAAAAATAATTGAAGTAAAATGAAATATTTATACGGATTTTTAATTGTTGGTTTTGTACTTTTATTAGGTTCTTGCCGAAAAGATTTTGAAACCGAACCCAGTTCCGGTAAACTAGAATTTTCTAAAGACACTGTTTATCTAGACACTGTTTTTAGTAATATTGGTTCGAGCACCTACAATTTAACCGTTCATAATAATAGTGACGAAGATATTACCATCCCTACTATTAAATTAGGCCGAGGCGAATCTTCAAATTACCGATTAAATGTAGATGGCGTTCCCGGAAAAAGTTTTGAAAATGTAGATATCCTAGCCAAAGACAGCATTTATATTTTTGTAGAAACCACTAATAATATTGAAGATTTAACTTCAACCGAAACTGAGTTTTTATACACTGATGCTATTGAATTTGACAGCGGAAGCAATCAACAAAAAGTAGAGTTAGTCACTTTAATTCAAGATGCTATATTTCTTTACCCTGAATTATTTGATGACGGCACAACCGAAGAATTAATTTTCGGTTACGATGAAGATGGAAACGCCATAACCGAAAAAGGATTTTTCTTAGACGATTCTGAATTAAATTTCACTAATCAAAAACCTTATGTAATTTATGGTTTAGCGGCAGTTCCTTCCGGCAAAACCTTAAACATAGAGGCCGGTGCAAGAGTTCATTTCCACGAAGAAAGCGGAATTATAGTTGCTGAAGATGCTTCGCTTCACGTAAATGGTGAAGTAAGCGCAACAGAAAACCAGGAAAACGAAGTTATTTTTGAAGGCGACCGCTTAGAACCCGGTTTTAGTGATGTTCCCGGCCAATGGTTTGCCATTTGGTTAACCGAAGGAAGCACTAATAACATTATTAATCACGCAACAATTAAAAATGCAACTGTCGGAATTTTAATGGATTCTAACGACGGTACTGCTAATCCTACTTTAACCGTAACAAACACGCAAATTTATAATAGCTCTAATGTTGGTTTATTAGCAAGAACAGGAAATGTAGTTGGTGAAAATTTAGCCATTAACAATAGCGGACAAGCTTCGTTAAACCTTTCGCTTGGCGGAAAATATAATTTCACCAATTGTACGTTTGCGAATTATTGGCGAAACGGATTTAGAAACTTCCCTTCTGTTCTAATTGAAAATAATTTAGAAACTGCCGAAACACTTTTTGTAGCTGATTTAATTGAAGCCAATTTCTACAATTGCATTATCTACGGAAATGAAAATTTAGAACTTCTTTTTAATAAAGTTGAAGACGCTAGTTTTAATTACAAATTTGAAAATTGCTTAATTCGTTTCAATGATTTCCAAAATCAATTTGATGATAATCCATTATATGATTTTGAAGATGCTTCACTTTTTGAAAATGTAGTTTTAAACGAAGAACCACTTTTCTTAAATACAGAAGAAAACGAACTTTTTATCAGCGAAGAATCTCCTGCTAATGGTTTAGGAAATCCTTCAACTGCAACGCAAGTAGATATTCTTGGCAATCCTCGCGGAAATAATCCCGATGCCGGCGCTTATGAAAGCATTGTTTTTCCTGAGGAATAATTGATTTAATATCAATTCATAACCTGCATACAAAACATGAATTTGTCTTGTCACACTTATTAACGTTTTGACATAAATAATTATCCAATATTTTTAACAAACATTACGCATAACAAAAAGCAAATGAAGAAAAGCCTATTGATTTTAGTTTTTGGACTTTTAACTTCAGTAAATTACGCGCAAGAAAATAACGAAATTAAAACAGAAAAAATTTGGCGTATAAATTTCTTAAATCCAGCAATTGAATTGGAAATTCCGACTGGACAATACTCTACGTTTTCTTCAGCTCTCGGAATTGGTTATGGTGGTGGATATCCTGATTTGACTTCTGCCGGAAATGGATTTATTTATATTATCAGTCCATTTCTTGATTTACAACAAAAATGGTTTTATAACCTAAATAAGAGAAATGTAAAAACATTAAATACAGAAAATAATTCTGGAAATTATGTGTCTTTTAGGTTAATCACTCGTGGAAATTCAATAGCCGAAAATGTTAATCGAACTTCTGACTTTGATTTTGCATTTGGACCAACTTGGGGAATTCAGAGAAAATACGGAAAAAATTTTCATTTACTTTTTGATGTTGGACCTCAATATTATATTGATACGAATGGAAATGGAAATATATGGCCAATTATGCTACAATTAAATTTAGGATTTGATCTAAATTGAATATTAAATACATTGAGTAACAAAAAACTAAACTAGAAAATAACTTTTCTCTTCATTAAACTTAATTTCAACAAATAAATGCAACCTTTAGATTTTAGGTATTAGGGCTTATAACTCTAAAACACGTTATAATTCTTCTCTTTTTCTATAGTGAAATATTCTTTACAAACTTAAAGAAACACGCTGTACTTAATGCAAAAAATACAACGAGGTAACTGTAAAAGTGAATCTTTTATGATTATCTTTACTATAAATATTTAATTATGAATTCAGCAGAAATAAAAATAGACCTATTTAGAAAATTAGATTCTTTAAAAGGAAATCGATTAGAAGAAGCTTATGGTATAGTGTTGAATTATATTAACGGAAAGAATGAACTTGATGATTGGAAAAATCTGACTCAAGAGCAACAAAATGCTATTAAACTTGGTATTGAACAACTTGATAAAGGAGAAGGCAGAGAACATAAAAAAGTAATGTCTGATATTAGAAAACGATATACAGATGCTTAAAGAAGTAATTTGGTCTCCTTCTGCTGAGAATGATTTTGAATCAATATTAAATTACTTACAACTAAATTGGGATGACAGAATAGTCAATAGATTCATTAACAAAGTCGATGATAATATTAATTTGATAATTAAAGACTCAAAGATATTCCCAGTAATTAATGAAGATCTTCAAATAAGAAAAAGTGTAATTTCAAAACAGAGCACACTTTATTATAGAGAAAAAACAGGAAAACTCGAAATAGTAAGGCTTTTTGATTCACGACAAGATCCTAATAAATTGAAATTTTAAAAAGTACTAAGCACAGCAAAAAACTAAACTAGAAAACAACCTTTCTCCTCATAAAATTTGAACTATATAATTTTATGCAGGGATATGCAAATAAAAAAACCGATGAAAAAATTCATCGGCTTTTTTTACATCTATTTTTCAAGCTTAGATTTTATCTTTAAACTGATCTAATGTTTTGGTAATAATAGAAACACAATCCATTATCTGTTCTTCAGTAATTACCAGAGGAGGCGTAAAACGGATGATATTTCCGTGTGTTGGTTTTGCTAACAAACCATTTTCTTTTAGCGCCATACAGATATCCCAAGCAGTAGAACTGTCTTCAGAATCGTTAATGATAATTGCATTCATTAAGCCTTTACCGCGTACTTTACTCACCACAGAAGAAGTCTCAATGTATTTATTCATTTCACTTCTAAACAATTCTCCCAGTTTTAAAGAATTTTCAGCAAGCTTTTCATCACGAATTACTTCTAAAGCTGCAATGGCCACTGCACAAGCTACAGGATTTCCTCCAAAAGTAGAACCGTGTTGTCCTGGTTTTATCACATTCATCACCTCATCATTTGCCAGTACGGCAGAAACTGGATAAACACCGCCAGATAAAGCTTTTCCTAAGGTAATCATATCTGGTTTTACATCTTCGTGATCTACAGCTAATAATTTTCCTGTTCTTGCAATTCCTGACTGAATTTCATCTGCAATAAAAAGAACATTATGCTTTTTACACAATTCTTTTGCTTTGCGTAAATACCCTTCAGTAGGAACATAAACTCCGGCTTCTCCTTGAATTGGTTCTACTAAAAATCCAGCAATATTATCATTTTCATTTAAGGCTTTTTCTAAAGCATCGGTATCATCGTAAGGAATTTTTATAAATCCTGGCGTATAAGGTCCAAAGTCTTTACGCGCTTCCTCATCATTACTAAACGAAATAATAGTAGTTGTTCTTCCGTGAAAATTATTTTCAGCAACAATTATTTGCGCATCTCTTTCTTTAACTCCTTTCTTTTCATAAGCCCACTTTCTACAGATTTTAATAGCCGTTTCTACAGCTTCTGCACCTGTATTCATTGGCAATAACTTATCGAAACCAAAATATTCGGTTGCAAATTTTTCGTATTTCCCTAAAATATCATTGTAAAAAGCACGAGAAGTCAAGCTTAATGTTTTTGCTTGATCAATCATGGCATCAACAATTTTAGGATGCGAATGTCCCTGATTTACCGCAGAATACGCCGCTAAAAAATCATAATATTTTTTTCCTTCTACATCCCACATAAATACACCTTCTCCTCTACTTAATACTGCTGGTAGTGGATGATAGTTATGGGCTCCAAATTGTTCTTCAATTTTAATTGCTTCTGCTGAAGATTTAATTGTTGGTACTGACATTTTTTTGTTTTCTTTTCAATTTAACTTGATCGATTCCTTCTTAAGGGAGAGAAATCACCCGCAAAACATTTAGCCTGCAAAATAAGAAATGTTTGATAGATTCTAAACTTCAGATTCATAAATCTTGTTACTTTTGCGCTATGGCAAGAAAAAATAAAAAGAAACGCTTTGAAGCGATAGAAATAACCGGTGCAGGTGCAAAAGGAAAAGCAATTGCAACCGCACCAGACGGACGTGTAATTTTTGTAGATAACGCCGTTCCTGGTGATGTAGCAGATATCCAAACTTTTCAGAAAAGAAAATCCTATTACAAAGGTTCTGCCGTAAATTTTGTAAGCTATTCAGACAAACGTACAGAACCGGTTTGCGAGCATTTTGGAACTTGTGGAGGTTGCAAATGGCAGAATATGGATTATAAATATCAACTTCAGTATAAACAAGATGAAATTGAAAACAACTTGAAGCGTTTAGGAAAAATAGAATTACCCGAAACTACTCCTATTTTAGGAAGTAAAGACATTTATTTTTACAGAAATAAAATGGAATTTTCCTTTAGCGATAGTCGCTGGCTGACCTTAAATGAGATTAATAGCGGTGAAGAAATTGAAGACAAAAACGCGCTAGGTTTTCATATTCCGGGAATGTGGGATAAAATTTTGAACATCAAAAAATGCCATTTACAGGAAGATCCGAGTAACGCGATTAGAAATGAAGTGCGCGATTTTGCTACCAATAATGATATTCCGTTTTTTAACGCTCGAAATCAAGAAGGTTTATTAAGAACGCTAATGATTCGCACCTCTTCTACGGGAGAAATTATGGTGTTGATTCAGTTTTTCTATGAAGATAAAGCCAAACGTGAATTATTATTAGATTTTGTTGCCGAAAGTTTTCCTGAAATTACTTCGTTACAATATGTGGTTAATGAAAAAGGAAACGACACGATTTACGATCAAGAAGTGATTTGCTACAAAGGACGCGATCATATTTTTGAAGAAATGGAAGGCTTAAAATTTAAAATAAACGCCAAATCTTTTTACCAAACCAATTCTGAACAAGCATACGAATTATATAAAATCACCAGAAATTTCGCTGAATTAACCGGCGAAGAATTAGTTTACGATTTATACACCGGAACCGGAACTATTGCTCAATTTGTTGCTAAAAAAGCCAAAAAAGTAATTGGTGTAGAGGCCGTTCCTGAAGCGATTGAAGATGCCAAGAAAAACGCTGAACATAACAATATTCAAAATACTGAGTTTTTTGCCGGTGATATGAAAAAGGTTTTTACGCAAGATTTTATTAATCAGCACGGGCATCCAGATGTAATTATTACCGACCCGCCACGTGATGGTATGCACAAAGATGTAGTTGCACAAATAATTCGTATTTTGCCGGAAAGAATTGTTTACGTAAGTTGTAATTCTGCCACACAAGCACGCGATTTAGCTTTGTTAGATGAACATTATAAAGTTACCAAAGTACAACCGGTAGATATGTTCCCGCAAACTCATCACGTAGAAAATGTGGTTAGGCTTGATTTAAGAAGAGGTTAAATAAATTTTCATTTAATTCAAATTACAAGAATTAATTTTTAAAACATTTTTTATGAAAAAGCTTTTATTAATATTACCTATTTTATTATTGTTTTCGTGTTATACTCAAAAAACATCAAATATTGATTCATTAGAGAAATCATTTGAAGTTAAAGGAAGTAAAAATGAGCTATATGTAAAAGCCAATAATTGGATGGTAGAAAACTTTAATGATGCTGAGTCTGTGATACAGTTTTCAGACAAAGAAACCGGAAATATAACTGGTAAATATTTTCTTTTAGAAACTACTTATGGTGAAAATATGAAAACAATTTATAATAATGTTTTTGCTATAATAAAAATAAAAGTTAAAGATGGAGCTTCTAAAATAACAATAATACCTGATGAATTTAGGTACTATGAAAATTATGGGACAAATAAAATTAAATTAGTGAATGATGAAATGAATAATCTTTCTAAATCTTATGAAGATTATATGAAAAATGATAACTCAAATGATTGGTAATTTTATGATAATCATATAAGATTATAATAATGAAAAAATATTTAATAATCCTGCTTTGTATTTTTTTGGGTGGAAGTTGTCAACGAGACGACATTTGCCCGGAAACTACACAAACTACTCCAAATTTAGTCATTAGTTTTCGTGATATAGAAAATCCTTCAATTCCGAAAGCGGTTACTAATTTGAATATACGAGAAGAAAATAAAACTGATTATTTTTATGATGAACCAATTTCTGATACCATTGCTATAATTCCGCTTCGCAATAATCAGAATTTTACCAATTATTATTTCACCTTAAATAGTGAAATTGTAAACGGTTCTGGAAATCCGGATCGTAATAAAGATCAAATTCAATTTTCTTATGCTACCGATGAAATTTTTGTTAGTCGAGCGTGTAGTTACAAAACTGAATTTTACGAATTGCAAGGCAGCTTAATTTCTGATGATGAAACTGCAAATTGGATTGAGTCTATAACTATTGCTGAAAACAATATTGTTGATGAAAACACTGTTCACCTATTTATTTACCATTAGTTTTTTACTGGGTTTTGGCAATTTTGCTTTCGCTCAAGAAAATAATCAAATAAAAAAAACAAGTCCGCAAAAAGATTCGGTTACTTTTAAGGACAAGTATGGCATTCGTTTTGGGGTAGACATAGCAAAGCCTGTACGCAGTTTATTAGATAAAGATTATACCGGTTTTGAACTCGTTGGAGATTACAGACTTTACAAAAGAATTTACGTTGCTGCAGAAATTGGTAACGAAGATTATTCTTACACCGAACCTTATATTGATGCTAATACAAAAGGAAGCTATGTAAAAATTGGTGCTAATTATAATACATACCATAACTGGTTGGATATGCAAAACGAAATCTATGCAGGAATTCGGTATGGCTTTTCCAGTTTTACACAAACGCTTAATCGGTATAAAGTGTACACAACCGATGGGTATTTTGAACAAGAAATTAGAAGTCCGCAAACAGAGTTTAGCGGACTCACACAACATTGGGTAGAACTACAAATAGGGCTAAAAACCGAAGTACTAAATAATTTATTTTTAGGAATTCACGCACAAATAAAACGTTCTTTTGGCGGTTCTTCTCCTTCCAACTTTGCAAATTTATACGTTCCCGGTTTTCACCGAACTTATGAAGGAAGTGATTTTGGTGTCGGTTGGGGCTATTCTATTTCGTATTTAATTCCTATTTTTAAGAAAGAACAAAAAGTAAAAACTCCTGAAAAAATGGAGTAATATTCTTATTTACGTTTATGAACTTTTTTAGTGCCTTCGTAAATTTCATATTTTAATAAGCGTGAATCTAAACTTCCGTTGTACAATTTAATTTTTCGGGAAGGACGTAAGCCTACATTTTTAATAGCGTCTAAGTTAGACACAATAAACCAAGCTTGTGTATTTGGGTAATCTTGTTTTAAGGTATCACCAATACTTTTATAAAACTTGGGTAAATCAAGTAATTCTAAACGTTCCCCGTAAGGTGGATTAAAAAGCATGTGTAATTTTCCGTCAATATCTTTTTTTGTCCTAAAAAAGTCTTGTTGCTCTATGGATATAAATTCAGATAAATTGGCATTTTCAATATTATCATTGGCTTTATAAACTGCTGAAGAAGCTTTATCGTAACCGATAATTTTATGTTCAAAGCCTCGAATTTTATTTAAACAAGACTCTTCAATTTTTTCAAACAAATCAACATCCCAATCTTTCCATTTTTCAAAACCGAATTCTTTTTTATTTAAGTTTGGTGGGATATTACAAGCAATCATCGCCGCTTCAATTAAAATCGTTCCACTACCGCACATCGGATCCATAAAATCACTTCTTCCATCCCAACCTGACATCAACAACATTCCGGCTGCCAAAACTTCATTTATCGGTGCAATATTGGTAGCACTTTTATAACCACGTTTGTGTAAAGATTGACCAGAGCTATCTAAAGAAACGGTACAAAAATTATTTTCTATATGAATATTTAAGCGTAAATCTGGATAATCTAAATCTATACTTGGTCTAAAACCTTCTGTATTTCTAAACTTATCTACAATAGCATCTTTACTTTTTAAAGCAATGTATTTACTATGGGTAAATTGTTTAGAATGTACTGTAGCATCTATTGCAAGCGAGCCTTTAGCGTCTAAAAATTCTGACCAATCTATGGCGTAAATTTTCTTATACAAATCTTCTTCAGAAGTAATTTTAAAACTTCTAATGGGTTTTAAAATTTTAATAGCTGTACGCAAAGACAAATTAGCCTTATACATAAACCCCTTATCGCCCAAAAAACTAACGTTTCTAATTCCTTCTTTTACGTCCATTGCACCAAGATTTTTCAATTCGTTGGCCAACAGAGGTTCAAAACCATATAAGGTTTTGGCAATCATTTTAAAATTATTTCCCATAGCAAAAAGTTCTCTTCCGGCAAAAATACATTAATTTTGCCGCCTATGACAAAGCTTGAAACAAATTGGTACGCATCTTGGTTTGATACAGATTTTTATCATATACTTTATAGAGATAGAGGTTACCAAGAGGCGCAAGATTTTATGCAAAATTTAGTTGATTTTCTTCAACTAGAAAAAAAGGCTAAACTGTTAGATTTAGCCTGTGGTAAAGGTCGGCATTCTATTTATTTACATAAACTTGGCTACAATGTTACCGGTGTAGATCTTTCTAAAAATAGTATTGCTGAAGCAAAAACGCATGAAAAACAGGGTTTAGATTTTCAAGTGCATGATATGTGCAAACCCCTACCTGAAAAATTTGATGCTGTTTTTAATCTTTTTACAAGTTTTGGATATTTTGAAAAAGAAGAAAGTAATTTAAACACCATAAAAGCCATAAAGCAAGAATTAAAACCTAATGGCTTTGGGGTTATAGATTTTATGAATGTTGAAAAAGTGATTACCAATTTAGTTCCTGAAGAAACTAAAAGCGTAAAAGGAATCGACTTTAACATTTCGCGATGGGTAGAAAATGGTTTTATTTTTAAACGCATTCAGTTTGAAGCCGAAGGAGATCAACACGATTATATAGAACGTGTAAAAGCTTTACGCTTAGAAGACTTTAAGGACTATTTTAAAAAAGCCGGAATCAACTTAAAACACACATTGGGAGATTACGATCTTCATGAATTTGATGAAAAAAAATCTGATCGGTTAATTTTAATTTTTCAATAATACATGAATATTTCACTCCCCATTTTTGCTGTTATTGTAGGCTTTGCTATTGCTTTATTTACCAAAGCCGGAAAAGCTTCCATTCAACTTTTATTATCGTTTAGCGGAGCTTTTTTACTTTCAATAACCGTATTTGAATTTTTACCAGAAGTTTATGCCGATTATTCTAAAATGACTGGCTTATTGATTATGACTGGAATTTTACTACAAGTTTTTTTAGAGTTTCTATCCAAAGGTGCAGAACACGGACATTTGCATCACGATAAAAACAAAACTACGTTTCCTTACGTTTTATTTATCAGTTTATGCATTCATGCGCTAATTGAAGGCTATCCAATTCATACTAATCATCATCTTTTATATGGTGTGGTAGTTCATAAAATTCCGGTGGCTGTTATTATTTCGTCATTTTTGCTAAGTTCTAATCTTAGTAAACCAAAAATTTTAAGTTTCTTACTTTTATTTGCTTTAATGACCCCTTTAGGAAGTTTACTCCATCAACATTTTGAATTTTTAGCTTCTATAGAACATTACGTTCATGCGCTTGTTATCGGTATTTTTCTACACGTGTCCACTACCATTTTATTTGAATCTTCTAAAAATCATCAATTTAGTTTTTCTAAAACCGTTTCTATTATCTTAGGAATTTTGATTGCTTATTTTTTATAAACCATGTTCAGCAGAGAAGAATCTAAAAAAATTAGGAAAGAATTTTGGACAAGTTTCGGAAAACAAAGTCCAAAAAAATGGATTTTATACGATACAAAAATTAAAGAGATTAATTTAAAATTTCATTTTGACACCAAAAAAGCAAGCGTCGGAATTATAATTGATACCGAAGATGAATTGATTAAGGAATATTATTTTGAAAAATTTGAGAGTCTAAAAAATTTACTCCTTTCTGAAGTTGACAAAGATTTTATTCTCGATCCAAATTTTGAAACTGAATCTGGAAAAATAATCGGTAATATTTACCTGCCTAAAGAGAATGTCAGTATTCATAATAAAAAAACTTGGCCGGAAGTTTTTGAATTTTTCAATACAAAAATGTTATCCTTAGAACAATTTTTTATAGAATATTATCATATTATAAAACAATAAAAAAAGCCATGAATTTTTATGGCTTTTTTTATTGTTTTAATTAGTGTTTTTAACTGATCTATTATCTTGAATAATTTGGTGCTTCCCTAGTAATAGTAACATCGTGTGGATGACTTTCAAAAATACCTGAAGAAGTAATTTTTACAAATTTAGCATCACGTTTTAAACTGGCAACGTCTTTTGCTCCACAATACCCCATACCGGCTCTTAAACCACCAATAAATTGAGTCATGCTTTCTACTAACTCTCCTTTATAAGGTACTCTTCCTACAATTCCTTCAGGAACTAATTTCTTAATATCATCTTCTACATCTTGAAAATAACGATCTTTAGATCCTTTTTCCATGGCTTCAACAGAACCCATTCCACGGTAAGACTTAAATTTACGACCTTCATAAATTATAGTTTCACCAGGTGATTCTTTTGTTCCTGCTAATAAAGAACCGAGCATTACACAATCTGCGCCAGCTGCTATTGCTTTAGGAATATCTCCTGTGTAACGAATTCCGCCATCTGCAATCACCGGAACTCCCGTTTCTTTTATAGCTTCTGCCACTTCTAAAACTGCAGAAAACTGAGGAAAACCAACTCCCGCTACTACTCTAGTTGTACAAATAGAACCTGGACCAATACCAACCTTTACAGCATCTGCTCCAGCTTCAACCAAATATTTTGCTGCTTCTGCCGTGGCTATATTTCCGACAACTACGTCTAAATCTGGAAATTTCTTTTTCACTTCTTTCAACACATGGACAACACCCCTTGTATGCCCGTGTGCTGTATCAATAACTACCGCATCAACTCCGGCATTTACTAAAGCCTCTGCTCTATTTACTGCATCACCTGTTACTCCTAAAGCCGCAGCAACACGTAATCTCCCGTACTGATCTTTATTCGCTGTTGGTTTTTGAGTTAATTTGGTTATATCTCTGAAAGTGATTAAACCGACAAGCTTATTTGATTTATTTACAACAGGTAGTTTTTCAATTTTATTAGCTTGTAAAATATCTTCAGCTTCACTTAATGAAGTTCCTTCGGCAACAGTAACTAGATTTTCTGAAGTCATTACTTCAGATATTGGACGTTCATTATTTTTTTCGAACCGTAAATCACGATTAGTCACGATTCCTAATAGCTTTCCTTCATCATCTACAATTGGAATTCCGCCAATGCTATGCTCTCGCATATGAGCTTTTGCATCTTGAACACTTGCCGAAATAGGCAATGTAACAGGATCTATAATCATTCCGCTTTCTGCACGCTTCACTTTTCTAACTTTAAGGGCTTGTTGCTCAATAGTCATGTTTTTATGTAGAACACCAATACCTCCTTCACGAGCAATAGCAATAGCCATTCTCGATTCGGTTACTGTATCCATTGCTGCAGAAACAATAGGTACATTAATGGTAATATTTTTTGTGAATTTTGTTTGAATATTTACTTCGCGAGGAAGTACTTCAGAAAAGGCAGGAACTAAGAGAACATCATCATAAGTTAGTCCTTCACCTACTATTTTATTTTCGTGTGCAGTCATAGCAATTAAATATTTAATTGCATGCAAATTTAGGCTTTTTAAATTAGATAAAAGCTAATTTAAGAGGATTTATTTCCTGAATAATTGACTGAAAATCAACAGCACCGATGCCGTAAAAGAAAATGTCATTAGAATCCCGGAAATCATAACTATGTATCGCATCCATATAATTCCTTGCCACATAAAATAAATACCACCAAAAGTGAGCAAAACAGAAAGTAAAGGTTCTATCATTAAAAACTTTTTAAAAGCGGAGTTCGTTTTGGTTAATGACACTAAACCACCCACTAAAAAGAAGATTACAGACATTGACAAGATATGCGTATGAACAATAGTTAACATTTCGCGTTCTGATTTTTTAAACTTCATAAAGCTCGCATTTTCATCTTCTTCGTTGCCCAAATAATTTTCCTGAATTCCTTGTGGTGAATTTGAAGTAGTTTCACCCACAAAAGTTAATCCCGTAAAATAACCGACACTTAAAACAACTAGAAAAGTGCCGATTAAAATTTTTACAGGATTAGGTAAAACTTGTAATTTCCCTTCCAACTTCATCTTATAAAATATTGTTCTGCTGAAGCAAATTTACGCTTTGTAATACATCATTTACAGCTCTTGCCATTGAGGAAGCCGAGATGGTTGCTCCACTTATAGCTGCAATGTTTTCTCCATAAACGATGTTATCTTTAGGCGTCATCCCTATAAATTGTTTCAACCAACGTTGTGTACCAATTTGCAAACCATAATTTTCTCTATAAATTAAGACTTTAGATTTTTTGATGATAAAATTTTCATCAAAAAGCACAACATATTCAAATTCCTTTTTCTTGCTTGGAGCTGTTCCTAAATAAGCATAGCCAATCAAATTCTTTTCTTGGCTAATTTTAAACAGGTTTCCTTCATTCATTTCTACACTTAACTGCTCTACAATTTCGCTAGAAACTTTAATTTCATCTAAATTAAAATTTTCTACATTATATGTTCCTCGAATTGCTTTTTCAAACTTTTGCTGTAATTCATTTTGTGGCATTACAGCAAAAGCATAAGAAATTAGTAAAATGAGAAGTATGGCTAATTTTTTCATCATTTATTCTTCAATAAATTCTTCTATAGTTGCTTCAATTTTATCTTCTGAAGTATTTACATCCATGGGGAAAAGGTGCATAAAAAGCGGTTTACCGTCAACCGATTTTTTTAAGGTTAAATCTTCATTATTATCAAAAATAGTGGCCCAGTTTTTTCTAGCTTTTACCCAAAATTCTTTGTTTTCTTTCCACCAATTTTTAGCGGCTAAACATTTAGAATCCGGCACTTTTTTATACACATTATATCCTTTTTCTTGCACTAATAGCACATCTTCTTCTCCATCTTCTCTAATTATTTTTTTATTGTCTTGCTCGTGTAACCAACCATAATCTGTAATTTCTACATGATTTCCTCTATTCATTACGTTGTAATCGCTTCGTTTAGAATATTCTCTTCGAGGTAAAGGTGAGTCTGCTTCATCATCCCAGTAGTGTCTTCCATCTGCGTGAATCCAAGTTGCCGAACCTGAATAACGCGGACTGTCATCTACCTGATATACACTTTGTGTCCATTGCCCTTTTACCGCTTTTTTAGGAGACTTTACGAATTTCCACTTATTATCTTTATCGTATTCATAACGTGTTCTATCTTCGTAAGTCCAATCTTGGCGCCAATGTTTTATAATGGTAGAATCGTTTATAACCAATAAATGCTGAATTGAAATTTTTTCATCATCCTCTTCAATCATTTCTGCCCATTCTAAAGCGGTGGCTGTATAATCATAAGCTTTTTCATAATCAATTTCTGGAGCAAAAGTTTCGGTGTATTTGAATGTTACTTCAAAACAACCGCACATTTCTTTAATTGCTTTTCTATCTTCTTTTAAAGATTCTTGAGCATTTGTTGCCCAAAAAATAAGCATAACTAAAACTAACGGAATAAAATTTCTAGATTTCATTATATCTGATTTGGTTAAAATTTCTTGGCACAAAAATATCAAATTTATTTAGACTGATTAAAAATTAAATATATATTTGCAATAATATTTTAATTAAGACCAATTCTAAATAATGATTAAACGTTATTTTTTTCTTACTGCAGTTTTAGTTTTTTTTCAGATAAAAGCGCAAGAAATAGATTCGTTACGTCAAGATTCGTTGCAATATAACTCCCTTCAAAAAGTAGTTTTAACAGGACAATACAATCGGCAATCTGTAGATAAATCTGTATTTGAGGTTGAAGTGCTTTCGCAAAAAGACATACAAATGTTGGCGGCTAACAACCTTTCTGATGTTCTAAATCAAACCTTGAATATGAATATTATTCCGCAAGCCGGAGAAGGAAGATCAGGAATTCGGCAATTTGGTTTTAATTCAGAATATGTAAAAATTTTAGTTGACAACGTTCCTATTGTAGGCGATGAAGGTTACGGAAACGCTATAGACATCAGCCAAATAAATCTCGATGATATCGAGCAAATTGAAATTATTGAAGGTTCTATGGGTGTTCAATATGGAGCTAATGCCGTTACCGGTGTAATTAATATTATCACCAAAAAAAGTGGAAAACATGATTGGCAAATCACACCTTTTATTCAAGAAGAAACTATTGGTGATGAATACAGTTGGTTTGATGAAGGTCGCCATATTCAATCTATAAAAATCGGTCATAATTTTTCTGATAAAATTTATGGTAATATACTTTTCACTCGCAATGATTTCCAAGGTTTTCTAAATGAAAAAAAAGGAATAAGTTATTATAATCCTAGTCCCGAAATGGAAAACGATAGCTTAAGAGGTTATGAATGGTTGCCTAAAGAGCAAAACAACGTAAAAGCGCTTTTAAATTATAACGATAACAAAAATTTTAAAGCCTTTTATAAATTTGAATATTTTAATGAAGTAACCAATAAATACGCTAATAATGTAAATTTTAATTACAATCCTTCTACAGAAACTGTAAATCCTACTGCAAATGATGAAGTTTTTACCTCAGAACGTTTTTATCATCATTTAAATACTTCCGGTAAAATTAAGCAGCAAGTAAATTTTAATATTTCTGCGGCTTATCAAGAACAGATAAAAAATTATAAAGGCTATAGTTACCGACTAAAAACAGAAGAAAAAACCAAGTTAGAAGATTACGATTTTAATACAAGAAAAGGCTTTTTCTCGCGGGGAACCTTCAATAACTTTTTTACTTCAAAAAAAGTAAATGTAGAGTTAGGTTACGAAACTACTATCGATGCAGGAACTGCAAGCGATTTGTCACCTCAAAACATAGAGCAACGCACAAAAAATAGACAATTAAATTCCTATAGCTTTTTTGTCTCTTCAGAAATAGAAGCTTCAGATAGGCTTTCCATTAGGCCTGGAACTCGTGTAATCGCTACTTCACATTTTAATCCGGCTTATGCGTTTTCGGTAAGTGCAAAATATAGGTTTAAAAATAATTATCAGCTTCGATTAATTGGCGGCTCAGCTCCTAAAATTCCAAATTTCGAGCAACTTTACTTCTACATGGTAGATTCTAATCATAATATTCAAGGAGATGAAAATTTAAATCCAGAATATGGTAGGTCTATTTTTCTTCACTTTAAAAAGAATTTCTGGGGAAAAGATTATGAGTTAAAATTTACTCCAAAATTATCGGCATGGTTTCTTGACGTTCAAGATAAAATTGACTTAGTAATTGTACAAAACAATCCGCTAGTTTATCAATATAGCAATATAGATTTACACAGAACAATGGGGGTTTCTTTACGAAACTCTATAAGCTACAAACAATTTAGAGCAACTGCAGGAATTGCGCTTAGTGGTGAATCAAAGGTTTTAGAAAGTGCGGGGATTTATAATGATGATTATTTATACGCTGTTCAAGTAAATACAAACATCTCTTATGATATTCCTAAATGGAATACAACTTTCTCTACCTTTTTCAAATATAACGGTCCGCAACAACAATTTTTTAACGAGATAAATGAAGAAAATGAAACTATTATAAAACGTGGCAAAGTTGCAGGCTATGGCTGGTTAAATGCTTCGGTAAGAAAAACATTTTTTAAAGATAATTTTGAAGTCACTTTAGGTGCAAGAAACATGCTAGATATTACACGAGTAAACACTTCTGTAATTGGTGGCGGCGCGCATGAAACTTCAACCGGTAACCAATTATTGGGTTACGGTAGATCATATTTTCTAAAACTATTGTACAACCTTAATTTTTAATACTATGAAAAAACAACTTAAAAACTTAAGTATATTCATCTTTTTATCGCTTGTATTAATTTCTTGCACTGAAGATGATTCGGTAAGTCGAGAAGATTTTATCGTAGCTTTTGAAAATCCTTCAGAAAACTTTTCGGCAGAAGTAAACGAAATCAATATAACTATTGTATTTGCAAGTGCGGCACCAGAAAATGGGAAAATTACCGTCACTTATAATTTAAACAATGTAGAAGAAAATCAGTTTTCTACAAATCCAACAATTACCGAAGGAACTATTGTAGTTCCCTTTTCAGCAAATAGTGAACAAACTTCTTTCAGCATCACTAAAGAAAATGCAAATATTTCAGCTGAAGATCCATTTATTGAATTTTCAATCTCAGAAGTAAGTCTTGAAAATTCATTTCCTCAGGGAAATATTTCAACCAAGGTCAATTTTGCAGAAGCTGCTTCACTAGGTGGAAGCATTTCTCCTGAAATCGGCGGTCCTAACGAAGGAAACCAAGTTTATGTAGATTTAAGTGGAAAAACTACTACTGAAGTATTCCGTGAAAAATGGGATTTAGGTTTTTTTTCTGGTGAAGAATTTCGTGTAAAGTTAAACGCTTCGCTTTTTATGATGGCTGCATCGTTAGGAAATGTAGAATTTGATGAAGTGAATGAAACAAATGTTGAAAGCTTGCAAGGGCAAATGGCTTTTCTCGTTCCGGGATCTGATGAATATGTAGATGCTCCTAGCGGAAATATTAACGAAACCGCTATTGATGAAATTTCAATTACTGAAGATGAAAATAACGTTTACCTTTTAAAACTCGGTAATAAAGTAGGAACCGAAACTCCCGAAATCGGAAGTATTGCCGTAGCTGGAGAAGCTCGTGGCTGGAAGAAAATTCAGATTTTACGAGATAACAACGAATACGTTCTACGTTATGCCGATTTAAATTCTAACTCGTATCAAGAAATAACAATCCCCAAAACACCAAGCCATAATTTTACGTTTTTCAGTTTTAATACAGAAAATATAGTAACAGTTGAACCACAAAAACAAAATTGGGATTTAAACTTCACCGTTTTTACCGAAGTTTTAGATCTCCCCGAGGGTGGTTTTGGCGCATACGGGTTTTCAGATTATGTAAGCACAAATACCTTAGCAAATGTTGAAGCTTATCAAGTAAACACTTCAGAAATTTCTTATCAAGATTTTTCAACTTCAACCATACTAGAAGAAAAATTTGAATTAGACCAGCGTGTTATTGGCGCAAATTGGCGTGATGTTTTTTCCGGTATGTATACCGATCGGTTTTACATTATAAAAGATACTGAAGGGAATTTTTATAAACTAAGATTTACCGCTTTCCTCAACGAAAATGGGGTACGCGGTTATCCTTCTTTTGAATATGAACTTTTAAATTAATTAAACAACCATAAATATTTTAATCATGAAAAAAATAAGTATTTTATTTATTCTATGCGGAATTTTTATAGCAAACGCACAAGAAACTACCGTAAACCTGAGCCTTCAATCCAATTATTCAGACGAGGTTTATTATAAAATTTCAACTGACCAAAGCGAAGCTTATACTGCTACAAACTGGGATTTGGCATTTTTAAGAATTGACAACATTAACAAAGCAATTCGTGTGAACGAAGGCAAAGGAATTGAAGTTTACGAAGCTTCCAATACTGCTTCAGATTGGGCAAGCATAGACGTAAACAATATTGCAAATTTTACGCAATTGCATAATAGTGATACCGATTGGGGAATCGGAGCATTAGATAATGGTTCTGCAACATGGGGCTGGGGAGAATATAATATTAATGGTAATCATAAAGTTACCGGTACTATTATTTTTGTCTTAAAATATGCCGACGGTTCATTCAAAAAATTATTTATCGAAGAATATTTTGGCGCTTATACATTTAAATATGCAAGCTGGAATGAGACAAATTCTAGCTGGGAAAATGAAACTACAACTACCGTATCCAACTCATCTAATCCAAACCAAATTTTCAATTATTACAATTTAGAAACCGATAGCGAAGTGATTGCTTCTCCCGCAACAGAAGATTGGGATCTCGTTTTTAAAAAATATAGCACCGATGTTGGCGGCGGAATGATGTACACGGTTACTGGCGTACTTCATCATCCAAACTTAACTGTTGCTGAAAATATTGAACCCAACGGAAATGGAGATACCAGCAACCTATCGTATTCAACAGACATTAATACAATTGGCTACGATTGGAAAAGTTTTAACGGAAGTGCTTACGATCTTGATCCTGAATTATTCTACTATGTAAAATATGCCGACGGAACAATCTATCGCTTGCATTTTACAGATTTTGAAGGTGGTTCTACAGGAAACCTAAGTTTTACGACCGAAGATGTAACCAACGCATTATCAACCACTGTTTTTGATGCTGAAAATTCGTTCAGTATTTATCCAAATCCTTCAACTGACAAAAAGATTACACTTTTATACGAAAATAATTCAGCTGAAAATACGCAAGTAGCAATTTATGATATGAGCGGTAAGAAAGTATTTCAACAAAAATTAGCACCAAACGGATTCTATAATAAAGAAATAAATTTAGCCTCATTAGAATCAGGAGCTTATATTTTAAAGTATGCCACAGGAAATTTTACAACCACCAAAAAGTTAATTTTGAATTAAGATTTAGGTAACCTGATTGTGATAAACGTTTGACAAATTTTGTCAGCCGTTTTTTTTTACAATTATAATTTAAATTGAATCGTAGTTTGTTCCTTCTTATCTTTAAGTGTAATCTTAAAAATTTAAAGCTATGAGTATTCGATTAGGAAACAGCTGTGTAAATTGTAAAAAATATAAAGATCACTTTTGTACATTACACGATACCACAGTGGGCATGCAACATACTTGCGACAGTTTTTCAATGCGTGCAAAATTAAAAGATGATCCCAATTGTGTAACCTGTTCTCGTTTTATGAACCCAACTTGTGCAAATCCAAAAAAAGCCGCACCGGGAATGTTATGCTCTCACTGGGCTCCACAAGAAGTTGCGTAATTAATGATATTGATTAAATATTTTTGAAGCTTCATTATAAGAAGATTCAAAACTGCCCATTTTAATAGGTGAGCTGACTTTTGCTGAATTAAAGTAAGAAACCATTTTTTCTGTCGGCATATTACCGGTTAGTTCATCTTTTGCCATTGGGCAACCACCAAAACCTTGTATAGCACCATCATAACGTGTACAACCGGCTTTGTAAGCAGCATCAATTTTTTCATGCCAACTCGACGGTGTAGTATGCAAATGTGCGCCGAATTCAATTTCGGGATATGCGGGAATTAAATTAGAAAATAAATACGTAATCGTCTCAGGGTCTGAAGTTCCTACAGTGTCTGAAAGTGATAAAATTTTCACGCCCATTGCCGAAAGTTTCTCGGTCCACTCGCCTACAATTTCTACATTCCAAGGATCGCCATAAGGATTTCCAAATCCCATCGATAAATAAGCAACAACTTTTTTGTTGTATTTTTCGGCAATTTCTAAAATGTCTTTCAATAAGTCAACCGACTGTGCTATTGTTTTATGCGTGTTTCGCATCTGAAAGTTTTCCGAAATAGAAAATGGATAGCCTAAATAATCAATTTCGGGATGCTGTACAGCATCTTGAGCTCCTCGTAAATTTGCTACGATTGCCAATAATTTACTGGAAGTTTTGCTTAGATCTAATTGCGCTAAAACTTCTTTTGTATCTGCCATTTGCGGAATGGCTTTAGGCGAAACAAAACTCCCGAAATCTATGGTATCAAAACCACAGCGAAGTAAGGACTGGATGTATTGTACTTTTTTTTCTGTCGGAATAAAATCTTTGATTCCCTGCATGGCATCACGCGGACACTCGATAAGTTTTATTGGCTCACTCATAGATTTCAAAGATAAAAAAGAATATGGTGCGGTAAAAGCTTTTTAAACCAATATAAAAACTGCAATCCCAATAAAAACGACAATTTGTAACCATTTTAAAAACAATCCTGATTTTGGATGTTTTTCAATATAGCTTTTTAAAGATCCTGCTAATAATGCGATGCTTCCAAAAACTATAAAGGAAACTAAAATAAAAAGTCCGCCTAAAATGAAAAACTGAATCGTTTCAGATAAATTTTCAGCAAATAAAAACCCTGGAAAAAGTGCTAAAAAAAATAAGGACACCTTCGGGTTTAACACATTCATGATAAAACCTTGCCGAAATAATTTTGCAATAGGTCTTGCTCGTAAATTTTTAGCTTCAAATTCAATTGAACCAGAAGATTTAAAAACTTTATAAGCTAAGAATAATAAGTAACCCGCTCCAAAAATTTTTAAGACGGTAAAAAGTATTTCATTTTTTACAATCAATAACGAAACCCCGAATGCAATTAAAGAAGTATGAATTAAACAACCTGTCATTAAACCGGCAACTACTGCTAAGGCCGGTTTTTTACCAAAACGAATACTTTGTACCAACACAAAAATATTGTCGGGTCCCGGAGAAATTGCCAAAGCAAAAACCGCAAAACTAAATGATATTAAAATTTCTATATTCAAAATTATTGATCCAAAATAGCCTGATTAATTTCTTTAATCAATTTTGGACCTTCATAAATAAAACCTGTATACAATTGCACTAAACTAGCGCCAGCTTCTAATTTTTCTAATGCATCTTCGGCTGAATGAATTCCGCCAACACCAATAATCGGAAATGCATGGTTACTATTTTCAGCTAAAAAACGAATCACTTCTGTAGAACGTTTGGTTAAAGGTTTTCCGCTTAACCCTCCGGTTTCTTCTTTATTTTCAGACTGTAAACCTTCACGAGAAATTGTTGTATTGGTTGCAATAACCCCGGCAATGTTGGTTTCATTTACAATCTCGATAATATCTAATAATTGTTCATCGGTTAAATCGGGAGCGATTTTTAGAAGAATTGGTTTTGCTTTTTTCTTTTCCGTGTTTAAATCTTGCAAAGTTTGCAATAATTCAGTCAGTGGTTTTTTATCTTGGAGTGCACGTAAATTTGGTGTGTTTGGTGAACTCACATTTACCACAAAATAATCAACGTAGGGAAATAAAGCTTCAAAACAAATTTTGTAATCTTCTACAGCTTTTTCGTTTGGCGTAACTTTATTTTTACCAATATTTCCACCGATTAAAACCTCTTCGTTATTTTTCTTTAAGCGCTCAACAGCCGCTTCTACTCCACCATTATTAAATCCCATCCGGTTAATAATCGCTTCATCTTCTTTTAAGCGGAATAATCTCTTTTTAGGATTTCCGGGTTGCGCTTTTGGTGTTAAGGTTCCTATTTCAACAAAGCCAAAACCTAACGCAGAAAGTTCTTTGTAGAGTTTTGCATCTTTATCAAAACCGGCTGCCAAACCAACGGGGTTTTTAAATTTTAATCCGAATACTTCTCTCTCCAACTTTTTGTCTTCTACCTGATATTTTTGTTTCAAAACAGTTAAAACTCCGGGAGTTTTTATCGCTTTTTGAAGAAATGAAAACGTAAAATAATGAACTTTTTCCGGATCAAATTTAAAAAGAACCTTACGGATAAGAGATTTGTACATGCCAATTTAGTTTTGGCAAAAATACTTTAAAATAAAAAAACCTACTACTATAATCAGAAAGACTTTGCAACTGCTTTTCTTATCCGTATTTTTGAAAAAAATTAAAAAAAATGATCGATAAAAAACATATCATCAATAGGTTTACAAGTTATGTTACTATTGATACCGAAAGTGATCCGAAAAGTGAAAGTACACCAAGTACCGAAAAACAGTGGGATTTAGCCAACAAACTAGCCGAAGAATTAAAACAATTAGGCTTGGCTGATGTTAGCATAGACAAGCACGCTTATGTTATGGCTACTATTCCTTCAAACGTAGATCACGATGTTCCTGCAATTGGTTTTGTTTCGCATTTTGACACTTCTCCAGATTTCACCGGGAAAAATATTAATCCGCAAATCGTTGAAAAATATGATGGAAAAGATATTGTTTTAAATAAAGAAAAAAACATTGTGCTTTCTCCAGATTATTTTGAAGATTTATTGCAATACAAAGGGCAAACCCTAATTACTACAGACGGAACAACCTTGTTAGGAGCAGATGACAAAGCCGGAATTACCGAAATTGTTTCCGCAGCAGAATATTTAATGCAACATCCCGAAATTAAACACGGTCCTATAAAAATTTGCTTTACACCCGATGAAGAAATTGGACGCGGTGCTCACAAGTTTGACGTAGAAAAATTTGGAGCAGAATGGGCATATACGATGGATGGAAGTCAAATTGGCGAACTAGAATACGAAAATTTTAATGCCGCATCTGCCGATATTAAAGTACACGGAAAAATTGTACATCCCGGTTACGCCAAAGGAAAAATGGTAAACAGCATGTATATCGCGCAAGATTTTATCAATTCGTTACCGCGTTTAGAAACGCCAGAACATACCGAAGACCGACAAGGTTTTTTCCACCTTACCCAAATTGAAGGAAAAGTTGAAGAAACCAATATGCATTACATTATTCGCGATCACGACAAAGAACATTTTGAAGCACGCAAAAAAGTAATGCTTGATTTAGCAGCAGAAATTAATGGTCAGCACGATAAAGAAGTAATTGAAATTGAAATAAAAGACCAATACTTTAATATGCGCGAAAAAGTTGAACCCGTAATACATATTGTAGACATTGCCGAAGAAGCTATGAAAGCGGTAGATGTAAAACCATATATTAAACCAATTCGTGGTGGCACCGATGGCTCGCAACTTTCGTATATGGGTTTACCTTGCCCAAACATTTTTGCGGGCGGTCATAATTTTCACGGGCGTTATGAATATGTTCCGGTAGAAAGTATGATAAAAGCTACTGAAGTAATTGTAAAAATTGCAGAGCTTACGGCTAAAAAATATCAAGATTAATTTTTAAAATTATAGTAAAGCAAGAAAGAGGCCGTCTAGAAAAACGGCCTCTTTTTTATTTCTTAATAAACTTTCTTTGAAAAGTTTTGCCTTTAGAATATAACTTAAAAAAGTACGTTCCGCTAGACAAATGATTTACATCTATTTTTTTTGATGAAGAAATTTCTCCACTGATTACAATTTTACCTTGTATTGAAAAAACTTCAAATTTTTCATTGAAAATTTCAAATTTACTTTCTATATTGATGTAATCTTCTGTAGGATTGGGGTATATAGATATATTTTTATAAGAAAAATTTGCCACAGCTAAACTTTCTCCTTCTTCTATAATTAGAGTAGAATTAATATCAGAATTATTAATTTCATCTATTATTCCTGATGGCCAATATACCACAACTTCATTAATTGATGTATCTTCACCTAAACCAAAATATTCATTTAAGGTATTCATATACTTAAATCCTACTCCACTTTTAACGTCTCTTATTTGAGTTCCTAAATCACTCGAAATTTCAATTCTAGCTCCAATCCCATTAATATTACTCTCTACCCCTGTCAAGCCTATTTTAACCCAATTATTATCATTACCTGCATTGTAATGTATTTGGTCATTGTTAATTATATCTAAAAATCCATCATTATTGAAATCTCCCACAGGGCCATTTAAAATAAAATTACCCGAAGAAGTAAATGTTAAGTCTCCATTATTAATCATTATTTCTCCTCCCATTCCTAAGACATCTACATAACCATCATTATTAAAATCATATGCTACATTTTCAATCCCTGTAGATACTATATTTTCAAACCCAGATCCTGCCGTAATATCCGTAAAGGTTCCGTCACCATTATTTTGCATAAGCTTATGTTCTCCATCTGCAAAGGAACTTGCTCCTACAAAAACATCCATAAAACCATCATTATTAAAGTCTGCCCAGGCAGAAGACCAAGTTTGAACAGGATCTGCGAGACCACTTTCTGTTCCTACTTCCGTAAAAGTACCATCTCCATTATTACGATGAAGTTGATTTATTTTTATATCTGCATCTCCTCCTCTACATTTTGCAATAAACACATCTACATCTCCGTCATTATCATAATCTGTCCAAATAGATCCGTAATTACCTCCTGTAGGAGAGTCTCCTATACCTCCTTGATTAAATGTGAAATTTCCATTTCCATCATTCAAATAATAGACATTAGGAGCTATATCATGGCATACAAAAGCATCCAAATAGCCATCATTATTAATATCTATAAAATTAGTTCTCTGTGAGAAAACGTATTCATCTCCTGCAATTTCCTGATAACTGGTTCCGTCTGAATTTGCCTTCATAAAAGTAACCCCATTGGAGCCACCGTAGACTAAATCATTATATCCATTTGCGTCATAATCTGCAATAGCCATACTCCACGTAGGGTTATTAGTGGCATTTCCTGTAGGAATATTATTCTCTACAAAACTACCATCAGCTTGCTGATAAAGAACATTTAAATTATTAAGCTCAATAGATATAATATCGTCCAAATAATCATTATTCATATCTACTGCTCCCAATGTATTACCATTAGGCTCTGGAGTTACAGGTTGTGTTGTAAAGCTTAGAAGAGGTTCTATATATTCGTTTTCAATAATCTCAAATAAAAATCCGTCGTCATTCCAGTTATTATCAAAAACAATATAATATGTTTCTCCTTGAAAAACATTTATTGTCTCTACAGACAAATATCCCGACCCAGAATCATCATCTCCTCCATAACAAGTCAAATCAGAGCAAGTACCTGTATATACATGAAAACGGGTATCTCCTTCAGAGTTTTCAGGCAAATCTGTGGTAATTGTTAACGTATAATCTTGAGAAGCTTCATACTTAAACCATTCGGCTGCATCTCCATTTTCATATTCTCCAATACAATTTGATGGTGCTGATTGGCTACCGTTAATTTCGTTAAAAGAATAAATTCCTGCATTTACTATTTCAGCATTTTCACAATTATCTTGAGAAAAAACAGATGAAAACAGCAAAAGAAAAAAAAATAATATAGTAGTTTTTTTCATAACTAAAGTTTTAAGTAATATATTAAGGACAGTTTTGATTGATATTATCTATCCATTCCGAAAGTAAATCAACGCTTTCTTGATGAACTACTGTTCTGCCTAACAATGGCATTTTCACAGCTTCATCTGTTGCATTCATTCTATAAAACATCATGGATCTTTCATGTTTTCCAGCTGCTACAATATAAGGCAGGCCACTTGCAACATATTGATCTGGCTCAACACAAACACCTAAATTAATATCATCTATAGTTTCACTATATGCTAATTTAAGCGGACGATAATCACAATGTGCTCCTTCTGAATGACAATGTGCGCAATTTATATCTAAATAAGATCTAACTCGATTCTTTAAGCTTCCTGATTCATTTTCCCAATCTACAACGGTTTCTATTTGCCCTGGATAACTATTTAAGTATCCAACATCTACTAATTGTTGTAATTGATTTTTCTCTCCTGTAGGATAAGTAAATGTTTTATTTAAGTTATGCGGCTTGAGACCTATTGGAATTGGTTTTTCATTAGATTTATGACAAACCATACACTCTGTAGCAGAAGGAATCCTGTAATTAACAGAACGATTATTGTTATTTTCATCTGTCCATTCTACTAAAGTTGTACTACCGCTTAAATCTAAATATGCCTCTGTTTGTTGATTATTCCATATGTAATTTGCAAACTCCCAAACATTATCTTTTTTAAACATGAGGCGTGTTTCTACAATCCTTTTTTGATGGTTTGGTTGTACATTGTTGTAATAAAAATTTTTAATTAAAATAGTACTATTTGGAAAATCTAAAACTTTATCACTTGAATTATAAGTAGCTGAAACATCTTCTGGCATCCAAACAAATCTCTTCTTTTTTGCATAATCTGTAAAAAGCGGAGAAATTAACTCATAAGGTACAACTCTATCTATAGGTTTAAGATTTGCTATGTTTTCTTCGTAAAAATTATATTCAGATAATGTTGTATAAGGAACCTTATCTATTTCAAAAGAAACTTCTTCTCCATTATTATCTGGTGGATTTTCTATCGGTTCATAACTTCCATCATCGTCAGAAGAACAAGAGAAAATAATAAAAATAATTAAAAAAAATACGATTTTTTTCAACATAAATAATTGAATTTACCTCAAATTTAATATAATTTTTAATTATATATTAAAAATATAACCTAAACATTAAATTTTAAACAAAACAACTATTCATTTATTCGTCAAGTTTATTATAAGACATAAGCTCAACAAAACAAACCATATGAATATATTATAGATCCTCAACTTTAAGCAAAAAACAGTCATCATACATACAATTTCTATATTATCTCGTGAAGCACTATCCAGGTAAAACCACAATTACTCTTTAATCAATTGTTGATTTAAATTTCCTTGATTAGTTTTAACTTGAAGAATATACATTCCTTCACTTAAGTTTTCAAGGTTAATGGATTTTAAATTCTTTTTTATAGATAATATTTCTTGTCCTTGAATATTAAAAATATCCACTTGCTCAACTTCTACAGATGAAACTGTTTTAATATTCAGTACACTTTGTGCAGGGTTTGGATATAAAGAAACACTATCTTTTAAATCATACTTTTTAACCTCTAATGGTTCTATAATTTCAGTAGAAACAGTGTTGGTAATAATTGGTTCGTTATAATCAAAGTAAATACTTGCATTGCCACTTATAACATCTCCTACTTCCACATTAGCTTTTGGTTTTATTTTATAAGCTACAAAACCATGACTTCCTGGCTCATCTTCACCTTCATAAGGAAGATTGATATCATCAAAAAAGAACTCAACGTGATTTCCGTCGGTTATCTCCACACGATAACCATCACTTGAGCTTAGCATTTGTATTGTACTCCAATCTAATTTTGCATCAAGATCATCTTCTAATCGTACATTTATAGCACTTGCAGAGCCTGTATTTTGAAAACGGATAATATAAACTAAATATTCATCAACTTCCTCTAAAAATATCTCTTCACCCTGTAATACTTGCTTATCATTCGGATCAAAAGCATTTACAACTTCTTGTTCAAAATTAAATGCATTATCCTCTGGAGTGTATTCATTTTCCTCAGGTGTTACAGTAGTAATAAAATTCAACTCATCTCCTCCATTTACCGTGGGCGGTTCAAAGGTTTGCATTGTTAAATCGATGGTTTGTGTTCCAAACGGTGGCAAATCTGTTAACTCAAAATTCAATTCACTATCAGTTGATGATGATAAATTTTGGCTTGCACTTATAAATGATTGCATTTCATCATCAAAAGTCAAATTCACTTCGGCATCAGTCACTGTTTGTGTCCCTAAATTATTGACCACCAGTTGATAATTTGCTTCAAAACCAGGTCGGGCTTCGCTGATAGGTAGTAATGTAATATTTAAATCTTCAATAGCTTGGTTAGCGGTGATGCAGAAATCTACTTGTTCTTGACTGCCTGAACCTGTGAAGTTAAATGTCGTAGTTTCTGGAGTTACTGTAAAGTATTCTGGTAAGTTGATTAATTCAATGGTATAATTACCCTCCAATAAGTTTAAGTTGTAATGTCCATCGGATAGACTAAATGATCCAATGTCATAAGTTTCATCATTGGCATTTATAAGGAATCCTTCAGCAGACATATCATCATCGCTACAACCATCATTATTTTCATCGTAATGAACATTTCCATAAATATAATTAAACGCGCAATCTTCAGAAATGTTATCTCCAGTTATAGACCAGCCTCGATTATTTATCAATTCATTTCTAACACCTTCGTTACAATATTCCTAATTATCGGCTACCAATGTTTTATTTACCAAACCTATTTCTTCAAATCGTTCCAATAAGTTGTCGTAGTTATAAATATCCAATCCACTGTCTTCTATAAAACCTGTTTGATAAAAACTATCATCATAAAAATTTACTTCAGCGTTAAAACTCCAACTCGATAAATCTTGATTAAAACTCGTTGCCTTATAAAACATACCATGCATATCTGTAACATTAGATATATCCCAAGTATCAAGAGGTTGATTAAATGAATCTGCTTCATTAAACATATAAATCATACTATCTACATTGGAAACATCCCAATCATTAAGGGGTTGATCAAAGGACTCTGCAAGCCAAAACATAGCTTGCATATTTATAACATTTGATACATCCCAATTATTAAGGGGTTGATCAAAGGAAATTGCGTTATGAAACATCGAACTCATATTAGTTACATTGGAAACATCCCAACTATTAATAGTACCATTAAAATTACTACACTGATAAAACATGAGCTTCATACTACTTACTTGACTTAAATCAGGAGTATCTGTCGCATTAAGAACCATATTGGAACAACCCCAGAATACTCTTTCCATTGATTCCCATTGAATATCTCCTCACTGTTCAATACTTTTTAATTCAAGATCATCAGATAAGGGTATATTAAATACTGGAAAATCCCCAGATATACTTACCGTGTAAGTGCCTGATGTGGCATATGTATGAAAAATGTTATCTGTAACATTGTTAACAATTGTTCCATCACCAAAATCAATAGAAAAATCATAATCATAACCTGGAGAAGTTATGAATTCAACTGTAAAACCATTAAGTTGACTTGGTGTATTCTCCCAAGTAGTAATAAATGGAGCGCCTTGTGCGTAAGAAACAATAGTTCCTAAAATAAAGAAAAGAGCTAAGTAAAATTTTTTCATTGGTATATAGATTTTCAGCAATATAACTATTATATATAAACAACCTATAAACTTAATAGTTAAATTTTTAACAGTATGAATTATATCATAATTTTATATATTTTCACAAAAAATTATGGCTACAAAAAAAGTTGAAGATTTTATAGAGAAACATTCCCATTTCAAAAATGAACTTTCTCAATTAAGAACATTATTAACTTCATTTAAACAGCTTGAAGAAACTATAAAATGGGGAATACCTACTTATACAGTCAATAAGAAAAATGTAATTGGTTTAGGTACCTTCAAAAATCATTATGCAATATGGTTTTTTAACGGAGCGCTTTTAAAAGAAAATACCGATTTATTAATAAACGCTCAAGAAGGAAAAACAAAAGCGCTTAGGCAGATTAAATTTCATAAAGAAGAAAAACCTGATCTAACTGTTCTAAAAAAATACATTGAAGAAGCCATTCAGTTACAATTAGCAGGAAAGGAAATAAAAAAAACAAGTAATAAACCACTCCAACTTCCTGAGGAATTAGTCACAGTATTAAAGAAAAATAAAGAGACTGAACTTGCTTTCAAAAAATTCACCAAAGGAAAACAACGTGAGTTTGCTACTTATATAAAGGAAGCTAAACAAGAAAAAACCAAGCAAAAAAGATTAGAGAAAATTATTCCTTTAATAGAAGCTGGAAAAGGATTGCATGATAAATACCGGAAATAAAAAAGGACCTCAACATTGAGATCCTTTTTTATATAATTGAAAAAATAAGTTACTATTTTTTCTCTTCTTTTTTGGGAGCGTTCAGTTGTTTACTCATCTCCATTGATATGGAAGATTTATCAAAAGTAATTTTCCCTGCTCCGGTTTCTATAATTACTGAATTTAATTTTTCACTAAAATCAATAATTTTACCGTGCATTCCACTTTTGGTAATAACCTTATCTCCTTTTTTTAAGTCTGCCGCAAATTTCTTTTCATCTTTTTGCTTTTTCATTTGTGGTCTTATCATAAAAAAATAAAACACGATGAATAAGCCCAGAAAAGGCAACAAACTCATTATTCCATCTGTACTCATAAATTACTTTACTGGATTTCCTGAAGCAGCTTGACCTTTAGGCTGAACAAATGCTTTAATTTTAATCATCTCTTGTCCAGACTCAGTGTTAGCTGTAATTCTTACAGTCTTCATTTGGTTATTAGGTTTTCCTTTAGAGTTAAACTTTACAGTCATTTCTCCTTTTTCACCTGGAGCAATTTCTTCTCCTCTTGGCCAAGACGGAACTGTACATCCACAGCTACCTTTTGCATTTGTAATAACTAATGGAGCATCTCCTGTGTTTGTAAATGAGAAAACATGCTCTACTACATCTCCTTCTTGAATAGTACCGAAATCATGCATTTCTTCGTTAAACGTCATTGCTGCAAATTCTTCTGATTTTGCATCACGCTCTGCTACTTCTTTTGCATTTTCTTCTTTCACTTTTTCTGAAGCGTTTTCTTTACAAGAAGTAAATACCATTGCCGCAACAGCAGCTAACATTAATAATCCTTTTTTCATTTTTACGGTTTTAATTGTTTGTAATTAATTTTCAAACGCTAAAAATAAGAAATTTTGCGTTATTACATTAATCCTCGTCCAATTTTATTCAATTTTTCTTGCTCTTTATACTCTTTGGAAAGTTTATCAAGAATTCCATTAATAAAAATACTACTTTTTGGTGTACTGTATTCTTTTGCAACTTCCAAGTATTCATTGATGGTAACTTTTACAGGAATAGAAGAGAAATAAAGAAACTCTGCAACAGCCATTCTTAATAAAACAGCGTCAATTTCGGCTATTCTGTCCTTATCCCAATTAGGAGTTTTCCCCGTAATATCCTGCTCGTATTGTTCCTGATTTAGCAAGGTTTTCTTCAACAAATCAAAAGCAAACTCTTTATCTTCTATATTTTTGTATAAACGTGGTAATTTTAATTTTTCGTCTGTAGCTTTTATTTTTTTAAATAATTTTAAAAGTGTCGTATTTACGATGGGTAAATCGTCTAACCAGGTAAGTTTTTTATCTTCTAAATAATCGTATAACTTTTCATTTGGAGCTATGATATTTTTAAAAATATCGATAATAAAATCTTTATCTTCTTTAAAAGTAGAAGTTCGTGTTTCTAGGTAATTTTTATAACTAGTACTTTCTTGAATTTCTCTCCAAATAATTTGAACATATTCGTCGTCTCTTCTCCAATGATTTAACTTTCGATCTTCAAGCAATTCATTTAATTGATCGTTTTGCTCGATGAGTGCAAAGACTTTATTTTCTACAAATTTTAAATTCGGATTTTTATCCTCTTCTGTGGCTAGAATTTTTTGCTGAGATTTTTCTATAAAATCTTGTGCTTTGTTTTTTACTTCTACAAATAAAGATAAGTTCAATAGAAAAAGATTATACATCTCTTCCATACTTTTTTGTAGAAATTTTTCTTCTGCTTGCAGGTTTTCATTTTTAGATTGCTCAAATGCATAAAGGCTCTGCATTACTTTTACCCGAATATGTCTTCTTGTTAACATAGCTTATTTTAAAAGAACGTTTTTAAAAAAATAAAGGGCGAAATTTCTTTCGCCCTGCAAAAATATAATTTTATTTACGGAATATTAACCGCTTATTGATTTTCTTTTTTACGAGCATCAATTCTATCTTGGGCAATTTTTAACGCAGCTTGGTGTGTTGTAATTTCTGCTTGCTCGGCTTCGGTTAAAATTTCTAGCGTGGTATTGTAAATATTTTCTGTTTTACGCATTGTTTCAGCTTTATCGTAACCTTCAATTTCTGCGTATACGTTTATAATACCTCCTGCATTAATTAAGAAATCAGGCGCGTAAACAATTCCTTTTTGTTTCAATAATTCACCGTGAGTTACCTCTTGCGCTAATTGGTTATTTGCTGCACCGGCAATAACTTTTGCTCTAAGACGACCAATTGTTTCGTCGTTTACAGTTGCCCCTAATGCACAAGGTGCATAAATATCTACATCTTCTGAATAAAGATCGCTCCCCTCATAAATAGTAGCACCGTAAGTTTTACTTACTTCTTCTAAACGTTCTTGATTTATATCACTAATGATTACATTTCCACCTTCTTCAGTAATATACTTTACTAAGGTTTCACCAACGTGACCAATTCCTTGAACGATTACTTTTTTTCCGGCTAGGTTATCTGATCCGAATTTAAATTTAGAAGCTGCTTTCATTCCCATATAAACACCATATGCTGTTACGGGTGATGGATTTCCTGAACCTCCTTTACTTTCTGAAATACCGCTTACGTGTTTTGTTACTTCACGAACGGTATCCATATCTGATGTCTCCATACCAACATCTTCTGCTGTAATGTATTTTCCGCTAAGTGAATCTACAAATTTCCCAAATCTTCTCATTAATTCGGGTGTTTTTTGTGTTTTTGCATCACCTATAATCACTGCTTTTCCACCTCCTAAATTAAGTCCTGTAACGGCACTTTTAAAGGTCATCCCGCGTGATAAACGCAATACATCGTTCAGTGCTTCCCATTCACTCTGGTAATTCCACATACGTGTTCCGCCTAAAGCCGGACCTAAAACTGTATTATGTATCCCGATAATTGCTTTTAAACCTGTATCTTTGTCGTTGCAAAAAACCACTTGTTCGTGGTCGTCAAATGAAAGTTGCCCGAAAACCGGAGCAGCTTTTTTTAGTTCATTTGCTTTTAAAATTTCAGCAGTCATAAGCTGTTTATTTAGTGATTAAGTTTTTCTCAAAATTAAGCACAAAATTAATGAATATTTCAAATATTCTTCTATTTATTGATGTTAAAATGAGAATTTATCAATTATTATTAGGTCAACGCCCATTATGAAAGAATTAAAACACCTCAATAAATATTTTTTAAAATACAAAGGCCGACTTTTTATCGGACTCATTATTACGGTTGCCGCCCGAATTTTTGCGCTGTATGTTCCGCAGTTTATCGGTGACTCTACCAATGTAATTGAAGAATATATCAATGAAGAAGTCACCAGCATATCGGTGGTGAAATCCGAATTAATAAAGAATATTCTTCTCATTTTAGGAGCTGCATTTTTATCGGGTTTCTTAACTTTTTTAATGCGACAAACTTTTATTGTAGTGTCACGCTACATAGAATTTGATCTTAAAAATGAAGTATTTGAGCAATACCAAAACCTATCTTTAAACTTCTATAAAAAAAATAGAACCGGAGATTTAATGAACCGAATCAGCGAGGACGTTTCTAAAGTAAGAATGTATGCCGGTCCGGCTTTAATGTATAGCGTACAAACCGTTACCCTTTTTGTTGTGGTTTTAGCTTATATGATTAGTAAAGCTCCATTACTTACGCTATACACGGTTGCTCCATTACCATTTTTATCTTTTGCTATATACAAACTCAGCAGAGCTATAAATCAGCGAAGTACTATTGTTCAGCAATATCTTTCTAAACTAAGCACCTTTACACAAGAAAGTTTCAGCGGAATTTCTGTAATTAAAAGTTATGGCTTAGAGCAACAAATCAATAAAGATTTTGTCCAGCTTTCTAATACCAGCAAAGAAAAAAACATCGACTTGGTAAAAGTGCAAGCTTTCTTTTTTCCATTAATGGTTTTATTAATCGGATTGAGTAATATTTTGGTGATTTATATTGGCGGAAAACGCTTTATTGATGGTGAAATAGAAAATGTAGGAACCATTGTAGAATTTCTGCTCTATGTAAATATGCTTACTTGGCCAGTGGCTACCGTAGGTTGGGTTGCAGATATGGTTCAGCGTGCGGAAGCTTCCCAAAAAAGAATCAACGAATTTTTAAAGGAAGAACCAGAGATTAAAAATAATACCCATAATAATACTCCTGTAAAAGGCAAAATTAGTTTTAAAAATGTCAGTTTCACTTATGATGATACAAATATTACTGCTTTAAAAAATATTTCATTTGAAGTGAATCCGGGAGAAACACTGGCTATAGTAGGAAAAACAGGTTCCGGTAAATCATCAATATTAGAACTCATTGGTCGTTTATACGATGTTTCTCAAGGAACCTTATTTATTGATGAGCAACCTATAACTGAGTTCAACCTCAAACAGCTTAGAAAAAATATTGGTTATGTTCCGCAAGATGCCTTCTTGTTTAGCGATTCTATAAAAAACAATATTAAATTCGGTAAGGCCGATGCTAGCGATAAAGAAGTAATGGAAGCTGCTAAAAATGCAGCCGTTCATAAAAATATAGCTGCATTTAGCAAAGGCTATGATACTGTTTTAGGCGAACGTGGCATCACGCTTTCCGGCGGACAAAAACAACGGGTTTCTATTGCTCGTGCAATAATTCAAGATCCTAATATTTTGCTTTTTGATGATTGTCTTTCTGCGGTTGACACTGAAACAGAAGAAGAAATTTTAAATAACCTCCATAAAATTTCTAAGGATAAAACAACCATTATTGTAAGTCACCGAGTTTCTTCGGCCAAAAATGCTGATAAAATTATTGTATTAGAAGACGGAAAAATAATTCAACAAGGCACTCATAATCAACTTACAAATTCAGCAGGATACTATCAAGAACTCTATTTAAAACAATTAAGCGAAAAAGAAAGTTGATTTTTTTTGGCAGATGTTAATTTTTTTAAGATTTTTGAAGAAGTAAAACAAAACATTAATAACTTTCGACTATGAGCGATAAAGGAACGATGCAGCGAGAAGAAATATTTTCTAAAGTATTAAGAGCCGGAAGGCGTACATATTTCTTTGATGTAAGAGCCACAAAAGCAGATGACTACTACCTAACCATTACGGAAAGTAAAAAATTTACCAACGAAGATGGTTCTTTCTACTACAAAAAACACAAAATTTACCTTTATAAAGAAGATTTTGCTGGTTTTGAAGAAATCTTAAAAGAAATGACAGATTACATTGTCGAAGAAAAAGGCGAAGAAGTAATTAGTGAACGTCATCAGAAAAATTTCAAAAAAGAATACGAAACTGTTTCAGAAAACGGTGAAAGTAATTCTGATTCTACAGGAGATTTTACCGATGTAAGTTTTGATGATATATAGAAATACATTAAAACCTACTTGTTTAGCTTTAAAAAACTCGTTTTATACAATACAAAACGAGTTTCTACCTTTTAATAGAGCTCAGTTGCGCTTTCAATTCATCCATAGATTGTTGCAATTGTTTTAGCATACTATTTTCAGAATTGGCGTCTAAACTAAATGTTAGCTTACTAGTAACTTGCCAAATTTCCTGAATATTTGAAACTTTAACTTCAAATGGCGCATATTCTTCATTTAAAGAAACTAATCTAATTTTTGAAGGCTCAATTAATTTATGTAGCTTTTTTACCACAACCGTATCGTACATTACTATTACATAAATTTTATGATCGGTAGCTTCCGCTAAACTCGGGATCGCTTTTGCCAAAACCCAATCGTCCGGACGTAAATTAGGCAACATACTATCACCTTCTACTTGAAAACCACGATAGGTTGCATTTCTGTATTGGGGTAACGGAAAGTCGAAAGCAGGCAATTGTTTATACCACTCTACATCTTGAATATTATGCGGGTATCCTGCTGCTGCACGTTGATTTACCATCATAATATTTTCATCTTCTTCAGAATTTACCGTAATCACTTTTGGCATCGTATCTACTTGATGAATATTTAAATGTTTTTGATGACTTTGCCCAAACAACCACATTGGGTTAATGCTAAATTGTTTCAAAAGTTCCATGACGACTGTTCCGGCAAGTTTTGTTCTGCCGCGTTCAATATCTGCAGTTGAACTTTTTATACCTAATTTTTCAGCAAATTCAGCTTGTGTAAACTGATTTTCCTCCCGAACTTCTTTAAATCGTTTTATTTCAATAGCTGTTTCCATATCCCAAATATACATTTTAACGGAATATTTCCGAAATAATTTTAGGAATAAATCCATTTAAAAGGAATTAATCCGTAATTTCGTATAAATTCCAAAATGAAGATATGAATTTTGATCGAATAAAAGAAAAACTTACTATTCTTGCCGATGCTGCTAAATATGATGTTTCTTGCTCTAGCAGCGGAAGCAAACGTCAAAATACCACAAAAGGTTTGGGAGATTCCAGCGGAATGGGAATTTGCCATAGTTATACCGAAGATGGGCGCTGTATTTCGTTACTAAAAATTTTATTGACCAACCATTGCATTTTCGATTGTGCGTATTGCGTAACCCGAAAAAGTAATGACATAAAACGCGCGGCATTTAAAGTGCAAGAAGTAGTTGATTTAACGATTAATTTTTACCGAAGAAATTATATTGAAGGGCTTTTTTTAAGTTCAGGAATTTTTAAAAGTCCCGATGCTACAATGGAACGCTTGGTGGAAGTAGCTAAAAAATTACGCCTAGAAGAAAATTTTAACGGTTATATTCATTTAAAATCTATTCCCGGAGCGAGTGATGAGTTAATGCACGAAGCAGGTTTATATGCCGATCGGCTTTCGGTAAATATAGAAATTCCCACAAAAGAAGGACTCAAATTATTAGCACCCGATAAAGAGCGAAAGGATTTTTTACAACCGATGAAAAAAGTAAAAAATGAAATTATAAAATATAAGGCTGAAAAAAAATTGATAAAAAGCACGCCAAAATTTGCTCCGGCGGGACAAAGCACGCAAATGATTGTCGGCGCCACACAAGAAACCGATGCGCAAATTATGTACACCGCGGCATATTTTTATAAAAAATACCAAATGAAGCGCGTTTATTATTCAGGTTATATTCCTATAAGTTACGATCCGCGTTTGCCTTCTATCGAAACAGAAGTACCAATGTTACGCGAAAACAGACTGTACCAAACCGATTGGCTAATGCGTTTTTACGGATTTTCTATTGAAGAATTACTGAATAAAGAGCACCCGAATTTAGATAGCGATATTGATCCGAAATTGAGTTGGGCGCTACGAAATTTACATTTATTTCCTGTGGATGTAAATAAAGCAGAAAAAGAGATGTTAGCGAGAATTCCTGGATTAGGTATGAAATCGGTTTATAAAATTTTAGGCGCCAGAAAATATAGAAATCTTAATTGGGAACACCTTAAAAAAATTGGCGTCGCTTTAAACAGAGCGCGCTATTTTATGGTTTGTAATTCTAGCGATTATGAAAAAAGAGATTTATCGGCGGCTTCAATTAAAAGTTTAATTCTTCAAAATTCGGCGAGTAAATTTAGAAACACCTATTCTAATCAGTTGAATTTATTTGATAAAGCTGATGCGTTAATTAAATAGTAAAACTTCGATAAGCTGGGTTTAACAAACTCTGATTGATATTTATTTTTAATCTCACCGTAATAATGAGATGCTGAAACAAGTTCAGCATGACGATACTAAAAGATTTATTTAACTATGATTTTTAAATACGATGGCTCTTTTGAAGGTTTTTTAACCGCAGTATTTTCTGTTTATGAGTTTAAATGTGAAAATGTCACGATTATTAAGGAAACTCAACACGTTGAAAGTTTATTTGAAGAAACAGAAGTGGTCATAACTTCGGAAGAAAAAGCAAATCGTGTTTGGAAAAAAATTCAGCAAAAAACCGGCTCAAAAGGAAGCCGACAAATTTATTGGGCTTTTTTAAGTGAATTATCCGGCGTAGAAAATACATTGTTTCAATATATTCAACACGCGATTAATTCAACTAAAAATATCACTACCGATTATTCTAATCAAGCGGTTTTAGAAGTTTCACAAATCGTTAAAAAAGTGGGTCGAGAAAAACATAGAATGGATGCCTTTGTTCGTTTCAGAAAAACGAAAGACAATATTTATTTTGCTACTATTGAACCCGATTTTAATGTCTTGCCGCTAAATGCCAAACATTTTAAAAATCGTTACGCCGACCAACATTGGTGTATTTACGATCTAAAACGAAATTATGGAATTTATTATGATTTAGATTCAGTTGAAATAATTCAGTTAGAACTTCCGAATTCTATTTTAAATACCTCAACCGATTTTTTTACTGCTGAAGAAATGCAATTTCAACAACTTTGGAAAAATTATTTTGACAGCACGAATATTAAATCTCGAAAAAACACTAAACTTCACCAACAACACGTTCCGAAACGTTATTGGAAATATTTAAGTGAGAAGTATTTATAAGCCTGTAACAGTCGAAAAGTGTTAAATATATCTTAAATTACTACTTTGTTATACCTAGTACTGTAACAAAACTAAAAGTTGAGCGTCTTTTAAGTAAGACATCAAATCAAAAAAACGATACATTATGAAAACTACAAAAACTGTTTTAAACGAAATGAGCGTAAAAACGCTAGAAACGCAAACTGACGATAACCACTATTCTACCGTGAATAGCCGAAAAAAATTCTGGAATAGTAAACGCCGATATTTAATTAGTTAGTTGTTCTCATTCATCAATCAAAAGGCGTAAAAGACTGGCAAATTTGCCAGTCTTTTTTGTATTTTTAAAAATGAAAGATAATTTCTCAAAAGATTCAGATAACTACGCGAAATACCGACCGCAATATCCCACCGATCTTTACGAATATTTATTTTCACTTTGTAATAATTTTGAAAAAGCTTGGGATTGTGGCACCGGAAATGGACAAATTGCTAAAACTCTCGCTGAAAAATTTAAGCAAGTTGAAGCGACTGATATTAGTGAAAATCAATTAAAACAAGCACCTGAGTTAGCTAATATTAATTATTCTATTCAACAAGCAGAAAAAACCAATTTTCCAGATCATCAATTTAATTTAATTACCGTAGCGCAAGCAATCCATTGGTTTGAATTCAACGATTTTTATAAAGAAGTAAAACGCACGCTTCAACCTAATGGGATTTTAGCCGTTATTGGTTACGGTTTGTTAACTATCAATCCCGAAATCGATAAAATTATTCATCATTTTTATGAAAATATTATCAGTGAATATTGGGATAAAGAACGAAAATATATTGAAGAAAATTACCAAACTATTCCATTTCCGTTTAAAGAATTAGAAACGCCATCTTTTGAAATAAACTATAAGTGGAACGCCGAAGATCTTTTAAATTACCTCAATACCTGGTCGGCTGTTAAACATTATCAAGAAAAAAATAATGAAAATCCCATACAATTAATAATAAATGAAATACAAGAAACTTGGGGAAATAAAAAAAGAGAAGTAAAATTTCCTATCCTCTTGCGAATAGGAAAAAATTTCTCTTAATAGATTTATGTAATAATTACTACTGAATTTCAGCGCTAATTCCAGCTTCCAGCAATTTTGTACATCGCGGCTGTAAATCTTCAAAGTCACCGGTTTTCACCCCGCATTTTCCTTTATAGTGAATTAATAATGTGCATTGCTCGGCTTGTAACATATCGTGTTCACAAGCATCCATAAGCATTTCTATAACATGATCAAACGTGTTTACATCGTCGTTAAAAACCACGATTTCGTTTTGCTTTTCTTCTTTGGTTTCGGTAAGAACTTCTTCTAAAACTTCTTCTTGAACACTCATGATATTTTTATTTAAAAGATAAAATTAATAAATAAGATACTTTCAATCAACTATTTAACAAATTTAACAGCTACCCAATCTTCTCGTTCTAAATGACTTTCATATTTCAACGCTAATTTTTTACACGCTTCCAAAATAACAGGTAAATCATCTTTATAAAATCCGCTTAAAAATAACGCTCCATTTTTATTTAAAGCTTCACAATAATCTCCCATATCATTAAGCAAGATATTTCGATTGATATTGGCAATAATAACATCGAAATTTTTGTCTTTTAATAAACCAACATCTCCCTCATGAACTGAAATTTCTGTACAATTATTGCGCTCGATATTTTCAAGTGTATTTAAATAACACCAATTATCTATATCGATTGCTTCTACCGGTTTGGCTCCTTTCATTGCAGTGAGAATTGCTAAAACGCCGGTTCCGCAACCCATATCCAAAACCGATTTTTGATTCCAATTTTCATTTAAAATATGTTGAATCATCATATGTGTAGTGGCGTGATGACCGGTACCAAAACTCATTTTTGGTTCGATAACAATATCAAACTCTGTATCTAATTTTGGATGAAACGGTGCTCTAACTTGACATTTTTCTGCTACTAGAATTGGTGAAAAATTCTTTTCCCATTCTGAATTCCAATTGACTTGCTCGATATCTTCTGAAGTAAATTCTATTTTAAAATCTTCTGAATTTAAAATCTGGATATCTTCTAATTGGTCAAGTTGAAATTCTGACGAAAGAATAAATGCTTCAAGTCCATTCTCCGTTTCAACAAAACTTTCAAAACCAATTTCACCCAATTGGGCAATTAAGATTTCAGTTCCAGGTTGAAGCGGACTTACTTTAAAATAAAATCCTTTATAGGCTTGACTCATTTCTTATTTTTTTTGCAAAAATAAAACATCCTGCTAGAGAACAGGATGTTTAAAAGATATTTTTATTTATTTCTCGCGCAAGGGATTTAATGGTGTGTTTGAGCTCTTTTTAAATTTCTGCGACAGCTGAAATTTTAAAAAGCGAGTAATGAAAGCCCGACCACACTTTTTTGTGGGGTTGCGCCCATTTTTTTAGAAAGAGTTAGCAATCGCTAAAAAATCATCTGCTTTTAAAGAAGCACCGCCAATTAGACCGCCATCAACATCCTTCTTTGAGAAAATTTCTTTTGCGTTTGCAGGTTTTACACTTCCGCCGTACAGAATAGAAACTTCATCTGCTATAGCGGAATTATATTGATCTGCAATCATTTTTCTGATTTCAGCATGCATTTCTTGCGCTTGCTCTGGCGTTGCAGTTTCACCTGTACCTATTGCCCAAACCGGTTCGTAAGCAATAACCACATTTTTAAAATTCTCAGCCTTAATATGAAAAAGTCCTTTTTCTAATTGCTCCTTGACAACCTCTATATGCTTAGCTTCTTTTCTACTTTTCAACTCTTCACCTACGCAAAAAATAATATTCATTTTTTTTGCTAAGGCAGTATTTACTTTTTCGGCTAATAAAGCGTTGGTTTCATGAAATATGCTACGACGCTCACTGTGACCTAAAATTACATTTTTAACACCTACTCCTTTTAACATCTCAACAGAAACTTCTCCGGTAAAAGCCCCATTCTGTTCTTGATGCATGTTCTGTGCTGCAACATGAATATTAGTTTCACGCAATGATTGAAAAGCCGGATACAAATTAGTAAATGATGGCGCTACCATTAAGTGTACATCATTACTAACACTATCTAATTGATTTTTTATTTCTCCTAATAAATCTTCCATTTCTGCAAGGTCACAATTCATTTTCCAATTTCCGGCTACTATTTTTGTTCTCATTTGTTAAAAATTTAAAGTTAAGAATGGGCTATTTTGGGATCTAACCATCCGTAAATAATATCGACTAAAATATTAATAATGATAAATAAAAGGGCAATTATTAAGACTGCACCCATAATAATGGGCAAATCTAAGGTATTTAAAGCATCTACAATTTCCTTTCCGAGTCCGTTCCAACCAAAAATATATTCAACAAAAACAGCTCCGGCCAACATCGAGGCAAACCAACCTGAAATTGCAGTAATTACAGGGTTTAATGAATTTTTCAATGCATGACGCAAAATTATTTGCTGTGTAGAAAGTCCTTTTGCACGTGCAGTTCTAATATAATCTTGTTGTAAAACTTCTAAGAGAGAATTTCGCATTAATTGAATAACCACCGCTAATGGACGGATTCCTAAAACGATTGCTGGTAAAATTAAATTTTTAAGTTTCAATTGGTTTTCTTCTCCAAAATCATCTAATTCATATAAACTTCCGGTCATATTTAAATTTGTGTATTCGTGTAAAACATAACCAAATAACCATGCGAATAAAATGGCACTAAAAAACGAGGGAACGCTCATCCCAAATGTGCTGAAAACCTGAATAGCTTTATCGACTGGTTTATCTTTTTGCAAAGCAGAAATAACGCCCAAAAAAATCCCGATTATTAAAGCTATTGTTATTGCTGAAATTGCTAAAACCGCAGTATTTGGTAAGGTCTCGGCAATAATACTAGACACTTTTTTCCCATTTTGCTGAAATGATTCTCGTAAATACGGGAATTTTAATGCGACTTTAATTTCCGCTATTTGAAAAAGTGAAGTTGCAGTATATTTGTTTTCTTCTAAATAGGTATAATCGGCTGGTTTTGTTGAATGAAAAGAAACAGGCGACAAATCATTTACGTAATAAAAATATTGCGTGGTTAATGATTTATCAAAGCCATATTTAGCGCCGACTGCTTTTAATTGTTCTTCACTTTCGTTTTGCCCTAACATCATTTGCGCAGGATCGCCCGGAAGAATATTAAACAACAAAAAAATGACCGTAATTACTCCTAAAATAGTTAGTAATGAATAACCTAATTTTTGAAGAATATACCTGACCAAAAAAGTTAGTTTTTAAATGAATTTAGGTTTTGAAAATAAAAACCATTTTACTTGAATTTTTGTTCCACTTTGAGTTTCTACGGAATTAAACTTCGGACTCAACACTCCTAATAACAATGCTAAAACAATAGTTATCCAATGTGTAAATTCTATATTAAAAACAAACTCTGTTAAAAAAAGCATCAGAGCTATTAATAGCAACGAGCAAGCTACATGATATATATATGGTAAGACTTTCTTCATCATTTCTAATTAAGCGTTAAATCTTTAGCATCATTCCAATGTTCTTTTTGGATAATGGTTCCATTTTCAAGCGTCATTAAACCTGGGTTAGACCGCACAATTGTTTTGATAGCGGTTTCATCAGTAAAATAAAAATTGAAATCATATCCATAAGTATCCTTTATTTCTTTGATTTCTTGTGGTCCTGAAGCTGAAAGCCCAACCACTCGATAACCTTTTTCTTGAGCTTGTTTTACGGCATTTTTTATAGCTGACCAACCTTGTTTTTCAGATTTTGATAAATTATAAGCAACGACAACCAAAACTTTTTCTTCATTTAAAATCTCATCAGTAGCATCGCCTTCTTGGTTAAAAAAGCCAAAGTCATGAATAGGCGGAATTATTTTTCCGTCCGGAACTTGCATTCCTTCTTCAATTTTCACGCCTTCTTTATAAGCTCTAAAATCTATTAACGGTAAATGCATTAATACATAATAACCAAAACCTAAACAAGCTGTAAATGTTATAAAAACAATCCATTTATGTGAAGAGGCCGGTTGAAATAAAGGGGTATAATATTTCTTCTGAAAAAATAACAAAAGAATTAAAACGAGTAAAACTACGTCTTTACTAAAAGACTCCCAAGGAGTTAGTGGTAAAGCATCACCAAAACAACCACAATCGGTTACTTTATTAAAATAAGCTGAGTAAAAGGTAAGAAAGGTAAAGAAAATAATCATTAAGAGTAAGCTCCACAAGGTGAATCGTTTAGCATAACCCAAGATTAACATAACGCCTAAAAGCAATTCAAAAATCACTAAAAAAACGGCTAAACCTAAAGCAAAAGGTTGTAAAAATTCTAAGCCTAAAACACCTTCACTAAAATATTCTTTTAGCTTATACGAAAATCCTAAAGGATCGTTCAGCTTGATAAAACCACTGATGATAAATAATATCCCGACAAAAATTCTAGCAACTCCAACAATATATTTCATAAATAAAATTTATTTTTATTGATCTTCTTTTAATAAAATTAATGCAAAGACGGCATAATTTATCATATCTTGATAATTTGCATCTATTCCTTCGCTAACTAAAGTTTTTCCTTTATTATTTTCTATTTGCTTAACGCGTAATAACTTCTGTAATATTAAATCGGTAAGCGAACTGATACGCATTTCTCGCCAAGCTTCACTGTAATCATGATTTTTATTCTCCATTAATGTCTTGGTTTCGCTCACCAATTCATCATATAAAGTTAAGGCTTCCTCTAAGGCTAAATCAGGTTGATCTACCACTCCTTTTTTTAGCTGTATTAAAGCCATTAACGAATAATTTATGATCCCTATAAATTCTGGTATTTCATTTTCGTCTATTTTCTGCACCTCATTTTCCTGTAACCCACGAATACGTTGTGCTTTAATAAAAATTTGATCGGTTAAGGAAGGAAGCCGTAAAATACGCCAAGCACTTCCGTAATCGCTCATTTTTTTTGAAAATAAATCGCGGCACTTTTTTATAACCGCATCATATTGGGTAGAGGTATTTTGCATGAAAACGCTGTATTTTGCGTAAATTTCGGAGAAAATTTTAAAATATTCAAAGTAATTTTATTCTTTATGACAATCAATTGCCACGGAAAGCTCATTAATCTTGATTCACCCAAAATTATGGGCATTTTAAATCTTACTCCTGATTCATTTTACGATGGCGGAAGATACAAAAATGAACAAGATTTTTTACAACAAACAGAAAAAATGCTCAGTGAAGGAGCTACTTTTATAGATCTTGGCGCATACAGTTCTCGACCGGGTGCTAAAAATATTTCAGAAGAAGAAGAATTACAACGGATTATTCCTGTCGTCGAATTGTTAATCAAAGAATTTCCTGAAATCATTCTTTCTATCGATACCTTCAGAAGTAAAATTGCGCAACAAACTATAGAAGCCGGCGCCGCAATAATCAATGATATTTCTGCTGGAAATTTAGATGATACAATGTTTGAAAAAATAGCACATTTACAAGTACCATACATTATGATGCATATGAAAGGGAATCCGCAAACCATGCAAAAACAAACGGATTACAAAAATATGCTACAAGAAATCACCTATTATTTCAGTCAAAAAATTAAAGAAGCTAGAGCATTTGGAATAAACGATATTATTATAGATCCAGGCTTTGGGTTTTCTAAAACAAATCAGCAAAATTTTTCTTTGCTCCGTGAAATGAAATTTTTTGAGCATATAAATTGCCCCACATTAGCTGGGCTTTCTAGAAAATCCATGATTTACAAAACCTTAAACACCAGCCCTGATCAAGCTTTAAACGGCACCAGTGTTTTAAACACGATAGCACTGCTAAACGGTGCTTCTATTTTGCGTGTTCATGACGTAAAACCCGCAAAAGAATGTATAAGTCTATTTGAACAACTTAACAACTAAATTTATACATTTACAAAAAAGACCAATTTTGGATTCATTTGACTTTCTAGATTTACGCATTCTCGATATTGTCGATATTGTTTTAGTCGCCGTTCTACTTTACTACATCTATAAATTAGTAAAAGGAAGTGCCGCCATCAATATTTTCATAGGAATTGTGATTATTTATTTGGTTTGGAAACTTACCCAATTATTGAAAATGGAAATGCTCTCCAGCGTTTTAGGTGAATTTATTGGAGTAGGGATGTTTGCGCTGATTGTCGTTTTTCAACAAGAAATAAGAAAGTTTTTATTAATGGTGGGTTCTACAAATTTCACCAATAAACGAAGTTTTTTACGTCAGATTAAATTTATGCGTGACGATACAGAAGAAACCAGTAATGATATTGCTGCCATTGTTCGCGCTTGTAATAAAATGGGAGAAACAAATACCGGAGCACTTATCGTTATAAAACGAAATACACGCTTAGATTTTGTTAAAAATTCTGGCGACACGATGGATATTGAAGTTAACCAACCTATTATTGAATCTATTTTTTATAAAAACAGTACGCTTCACGATGGCGCAATTGTTATTGAAGATAACAGAGTTACTGCTACGCGAGTAATTTTACCGGTTTCTAATGATAGAAACATTCCATTACGATTTGGACTTAGACACCGTGCTGCTGTTGGAATTACAGAAAAAACCGATGCGCTTGCCCTCGTTGTTAGCGAAGAAACCGGACAAACTTCTTATATTAAAAATGGTGGATTTGAAATTTATGATTCCCCGGAAGATTTAATCAATAAATTAAAAGAAGATTTGGAGTAAATAGCATCAGATAAAATGAATTGTAAAAATTGTGAAAAACAATTGCTGGGAGCAGACAGTTACTGTAATCAATGTGGAGCTAAAGTAATCCGACAGCGTTTAACATTAAGAAATGTAGGAGAAGAATTTGTTAATATTTTTTTAAATGTAGACAATACATTTCTAAAGACTTTTTTACAAATGTTAATCAATCCACATTTGGTGATCCTAGATTATATTTCGGGAATAAGAAAAAAGTACTTAAATGTAATAAGTTACTTTACCATCGCATTAACTTTAGCAGGATTACAGCTCTTTATTCTTAGAAAATTTTATCCTGAAGCTTTAGCAATGCCAGAGTTTTATCAAAGTGCAACTGTTGTTATGGACCTAAACTGGCTATTTTGACTATTACTCTATGCTTATCCTTTTATGCTTACCTATTTATGCGTTAATCGCAAAATTAACTTTTATTAAGTACAAAAAATTTAATTATACCGAACATTTAGTCACGATGACTTATCTAATGGCTCATTATACCATTATTAGTGTATTAATAATATTACCGGTAGCGATTTTAGGAGGAAATTATATGGAAGTGGGAATGTTTTTAAATCTACTTCTCTTTTTTATGACTTGTTATACTTATAAAAAAATGTATCCGCTTTCAGTTAAACAATTACTGTTTTCCGTTTTTTTATTTTTTGTGTTTGCCGCTGTTATTTTTATAATTCTGGAAATAATATTTGTAGCATATTTATTTTTAACCGGTGATTTGCAGGAATTAATTGAAGCTAGTAAAGCCTCACAAGGACTCTAAATTTCCTCTTCCTGCATAAATTGCACTTCATACAGGCTTTTGTAATAACCGCCTTCTTGTTGCAATAATTGCTGATGTGTACCAATTTCAACAATATTTCCTTGATCCATGACTATAATTTTATCGGCCTTTTTTATAGTCGCTAAACGGTGGGCAATAACAATAGAAGTTCTTCCCTTGGTAATTTTCTCGGTAGCATCTTGCATGAGTTGTTCGCTGTAACTATCTACTGAAGAGGTTGCCTCATCTAAAACCAGAATACTAGGATTGCTAACATAAGCCCGCAAAAATGCAATTAATTGTCGCTGACCAGAGGAAAGCATCACGCCACGCTCTTTAACATTGTAATAATATTGATTAGGTAAACTGCTAATAAACTCGTGTACCCCGATTCGCTTGGCAGCCTCTATAACTTCTTCCTCCTTAATCTCTGGGTGATTAAGTGTTATGTTATTCATAATTGTATCCGCAAACAAAAATACATCTTGTAAAACCACAGCAATTTCATTTCGTAGTGACTTTAAAGTAAAATCTTTTACATCAATAGTATCAATTGAAATTTTACCGCTATCTATTTCATAAAAACGGCTCAATAAATTAATAATAGTACTTTTTCCGGCTCCAGTAGCTCCAACAATAGCAACGGTTTCTCCGGCTTTTACTTCAAACGAAATCCCTTTTAAGACTTCTTCATTTTCTATATAACTAAAGCGAACATCTTTAAATTGAATTTCTCCAACTAAATTTTCGGCTTTTATTTTTCCGGTATTTTTTATGGTAGATTTGGTATCTAAAATTCCGAATACGCGATTAGCAGCCACCATTCCCATTTGCAGCGTATTAAATTTATCAGCTATTTGGCGCAAAGGTCTAAACAACATTTGTATTAACTGAATAAACATAATAATAACTCCAAGCGAAAGTGCTTCGCCATTAGTTTCTACAACGCGTAAACCACCAAACCAAACTACTAAACCAATAGTAATTGAACTGGACATTTCGGCTATGGGGAAGAATATAGAATTGTACCAAACAGTTTTTACCCACGCCTTTTTATGCTTTTCATTAATCGATTTAAAATGATCATATTCTGTTTGCTCACGCCCAAAAATCTGAACAATTTTCATTCCCGTTAAGCGTTCCTGAACAAAGGAATTTAAATTAGAAACTTGCGTTCGAACTTCCTCAAAAGCAATTTTCATTTTTTTCTGAAAAACTCGTGTTGCATATAACACAAATGGGAGAACAAGTAAAACCAACAATGTCATTCTCCAACTCTGTACAAACATAAACCCAAGTACAACAAGCATTTTTAGCAAATCACTAATAATCATAAAAAGCCCTTGACTAAAAATACTGGCAATAGTTTCTATATCACTTACGGCACGAGTCACCAATCGACCTACAGCAGATTGATCATAATATTGCTTTTTAAAATTAAGCATGTGTTCAAACAAATTCACCCGTAAATCACGAATTACTTCTTGTCCAAGCCAGTTGGCAAAGTAGATAAATAAAAACTGAAAAACCACTTCTAAGACTAATGCAGCAAGCATTAAGCAAATATAAAGGACCAAATTATCATTATCTTTTGGCACTATACTTTCATCAACAGTAACTTTGGTAAGATAAGGTCTTACAACACCAAAAACAGAAAGCAGAACTGCTGCAATACCCACAAAATAAAACGTCCATTTATATGGATTGGTATAACGTATCAGTCGTTTAAAAAGACCAAAATTAAATGCGTTCCCGGTATTGCTTGCCATTTAGTTTTTAATTATTGTATTTGGATATTCTACCTCTGTTAAAAATAAGCCTTTTGCATCTACAGATTTCCCGGCTTTTCCCCGATCTCTGCTCTCCAAAATTAAACGAAAATCATCAAGACTTATTTTTTTTAAGCCAATTTCTATAAGCGTTCCTACAATTGCCCGTACCATATTTCGTAAAAAGCGATCGGCTTTAATTGTAAAAATTAATTGATGCTCTTTTTGTTCCCAAAAAGCTTTTTCAATCTTGCAATTATACGTTTTTACATCGGTTTTAGATTTAGAAAAACATTTAAAATCTCTATAGTCTAATAAGATTTTTGATGCTTCATTCATTAAATCTACATCTAAACTTTTTTTTACATAACATGAAAAATCTTCTAAAAATGGATCTTTTCGGGTAGTGATATAATAATTATATGTTCTTCCAATTGCATCAAAACGCGCATGAGCATCAGCCTTAACCTCATAAATAGCATTTATAGAAATATCATTTGGTAAAATTGTATTCAGCTTAAATAGAAGTTGCTGAAAATCAATTTCAGATTGATCAACATCTGCATGCGCTAATAATTGCTTTGCATGAACGCCCGTATCTGTTCTCCCCGCTCCTACTACAGCTACTTTTTGTTGAAAAGCTACAGCAAGACTTTTTTCTACCATTTCTTGAACAGAAATTGCATTCGGCTGGATTTGCCAACCGTGGTAGGCTTTTCCATTGTAAGATAAATCAAGAAAAAAACGCAACTTATTTTTTTTACATTTGGAACTGCAAAGATACAAGAAACTATCAGTTCAAAACCCTAATTTAAAATCATCTTATTTTGAAAAAAATTCTTCTTTTAAGCGACACGCACAGTTATATTGATGATCGAATTTTAACTTATGCAACCAAAGCCGATGAAGTATGGCATGCAGGCGATATTGGAAATTTAAAGATTACCGATAAATTAGCTGAGGTTGCTCGAGTAAGAGCAGTTTACGGGAATATTGATGATGAAAAAATTAGAAAAGAATTTCCACTTAACAATCGTTTTTTTTGTGAAGAAGTGGATGTTTTAATTACACATATTGGCGGTTATCCTAAAAAATACAACGCGAGGATTAGGGAAGAATTGAAAAGAAATCCCCCCAAATTATATATCTGTGGGCACTCACATATTTTAAAAGTCATGCACGATAAGCAATTTGATTTACTGCATATGAATCCGGGAGCATGCGGCAAACACGGATTTCATCAAGTAAGAACTATGCTTCGGTTTGAAATTGATAAAAAAGAGATTAAAAATTTAGAAGTTATTGAACTTGGAAAGCGCTAGTTTAAAAAGATTCACCAATTCTAAAATAAACACCAAAGTCATCTTTCCCGACAGCAACATCTAAGCCTATATTAAATTTCACCTTTTTAAAAGCCTTATAACGATAGCCTACTCCTGCTCCAGGATAAAGATCCCAATCAAAAGATTCGTTTTCTGAACCATAAAGTGTAGATAACCCACCAAAACCTACTAGTCCCATTTTTGAAGAAAAATTCCAACGGTATTCTCCTTGTAAAGCTAAAAGACCATTACCTCTAAATTTTCCTTCAGAATAACCTCTTATATCTTTTCCGCCGATAGAAATTTGACGTTCAAACGGAACTTCACCTAAACCAATTTTACCGCTAAGTCGAGCGGCAAGTACATCCTTATTTTCACGCATACTTAAATAATGATCTAAACTAGCAATTATTCTGTCAGAAGCTAATTCATTACCTAACCATTCCGGGGATGTTTCTAGTTTTAATTTTGCTCTATAGCCTTGGGTTGGATAGTAAATATCATTTCGCTTATCTAATAATAGACTTCCCTCTAAACTATTCAATTCGGTTGTTGAAGGAAGCTTTCCATTAAAATAATCCGTTTCATAATAAGCGTGTGTTAGCGAAATTCCTGCAAATAAATCATTCACAATTTTTCGCTGTGCATCTACACTAATTATTTTAGCCTTAGTGGCATAATCATAAAAACCCGGAACTTCAGCATCAGTTACATAAAATTGAGAATTATAATCTCCTAATACCACAAAAGCACTCAAGCGCCAATGATCTTCTTGCAAATAAATTTTTGTGAATCCTGTAAAAAAATACGACTTATTGGTTGTATAAACACCGGCTACACCGGAAATTGAGGGAGGAGAAATGGTATCGGTTTTATCTACATCGTACATCAACATCGGAATAACACCAAACATTGCTTTTAGATTTCTATTATAACTAACATAAGGCATTACCGTAAACTCAACTGAATTCTCAGAAACACTATCTTTTTTAACCGAAACATCCACCTCTTGCTGCGCAAAACTGTTTTCTGTTAATATACATAATAAAATGAGCAGAATTTTTTTCATAAATTCTATTTTACTTAAAAATAGTATTTTTTTGGTTTCCTTTTGAAAAACTGACTGTACAAAAATTCAATAAAAAAACCCGAAAGTAAAACTTCCGGGCTTTTCACGCACTAATACTACTAAGATGTTAGGTTTATCGCAATCGATCTACAGATTTTACGAGTGCTTCATCCTTTTTGATAGCCTTATTGGCTAAAACTAGAAAAACGATAGAAATAATCGGAATTAGCATCCCAATACCTTTCTCTGAGATTTGCATCTCTCCAGGTACGATTAGTGACCAATACACAAAAAATCCTAGTAAAATAAAGTTTAATATTATATTAAGTCGCCCCATTACAAATTGAAGCTTTCTGTTTTTAAACAAAAATATAGTTACTAAAGCTAAAATTGCAGATAACAAAAAACCACCTGATACTAATATTTTATCGTTTGCAAAAATTTCTTCTCCATTTTCTGTAGTCCAAATAGACACAAAAAAAGGCAATATAGCAGCAAGAAGAGCAACAATTAGTAAATAAATGCTTTGTATTCTTTGTAACATAATTTTGCTTAAGTGGTCACAAAAATAAGGGATTATTTTTTAAAATGCATCTCAAAATTTAAAATAAAGTCGTATAATTGCAATAACAATTCGTAACCACTTCAATAAAGGTTACTTATAACTTCAATTTTTTTTCAGTTTCCTTCTTCTTTGATTGAAACCTAAATTTCATTAAGAAAACCAATTATTATATATTTTTGAATTAAATGTTAGAAATTTCAGAATTAAAAGCCAAAAAGCTTCCTGAATTACAGGAAATTGCAAAATCATTAAACGTTCCAAAATTTAGAACACTTAAAAAACTAGATTTGGTTTATCAGATTTTAGATTACCAAGCTGCAAATCCTCATAAAGTAAAAGAAGTTTTAAGTGACGACTCTTCTACTTCAAAAAAAACTTCCTCACAACCACCAGAGAAGCCTAAACGAACGAGAGCTCCAAAACCAAAAACAAATTCACCAGAGCAAAAAGATAAAAAAACTTCTTCTGAATCTGTTAACGAAAAACCACAAAAAAAACAACCGAGCTCTCATAAAAAGAAAGAAGCGGTCAGCAATAAACCACAAGAAGAAAAACAACATTCTAACAAGAATACTACCCACAAAAAGAATAACGCTTCTTCTTCAAAAAACAGCCCGAAAAAAGAAAATACAAAAAACGATTCTCGCAATAATAATAAGAACCATAAAAACAACGGGAACCGCGATAATCGAAATCGATACCGCGAACCTGATTATGAGTTTGATGCGATTATTGAAAGCGAAGGCGTTTTAGATATTATTCAAGATGGTTATGGATTTTTAAGATCATCAGATTACAATTATTTATCATCACCAGATGATATTTACGTATCACAATCTCAAATACGTTTATTTGGCTTAAAAACTGGAGATACAGTTCTTGGCCAAGTTCGTCCACCAAAAGAAGGAGAAAAATATTTCCCGCTTATAAAAATTAATAAGATAAACGGTTTAGACCCGCAAGTAGTTAGAGATCGTGTTTCATTCGAGCATTTAACTCCGCTTTTTCCGCAAGAAAAGTTCAATATTGCTGAAAGACAAAGTACGGTTTCTACCCGAATTATGGATTTATTTAGTCCTATCGGAAAAGGTCAACGTGGTATGATTGTATCACAACCAAAAACCGGGAAAACAATGTTACTAAAAGACATTGCTAATGCAATCGCTGCTAATCACCCGGAGGTTTATCAAATTGTTTTATTAATTGATGAACGCCCGGAGGAAGTTACAGATATGCAACGTAATGTTCAAGGAGAGGTTGTAGCTTCCACTTTTGACAAAGAAGCACATGAACACGTTCGTGTAGCCAATATTGTGTTAGATAAAGCAAAACGCTTAGTAGAATGCGGACACGATGTAGTAATTCTACTAGACTCAATTACACGTCTTGCCAGAGCCTACAATACTGTACAACCGGCCAGTGGTAAAGTATTAAGTGGTGGTGTTGATGCCAACGCTTTACACAAACCAAAACGTTTCTTTGGTGCAGCCAGAAATATAGAAGGTGGAGGTTCACTTTCTATCATTGCAACTGCCCTAACGGATACTGGATCCAAAATGGATGAAGTGATTTTTGAAGAATTTAAAGGAACAGGAAACATGGAACTTCAACTGGATAGAAAAATATCAAATAGAAGAATTTTCCCTGCAATAGATCTAACTTCTTCAAGTACCCGAAGAGATGACTTACTATTAGATGAAACCACCGTACAACGTATGTGGATTATGCGTAAATACTTAGCCGATATGAATCCGGTTGAAGCCATGGAGTTCATAAACGACAAAGTAAAACAAACTAGAAATAACGAAGAATTTCTTATTTCAATGAATGGATAAAAATCATTCGCCTTTATATATCAAAAAACCTCGAGAATAATTTCTCGAGGTTTTTTTATCGGTGATTGTTATTACAATAATATTTTTTTACTAAAAATTTATCTTGTTAATTTCTTATATTTTATTCGTTTAGGCATGGTATCCCCACCAAGACGTTTTTTCTTATTCTCTTCGTAATCAGAAAAGCTGCCTTCAAAGAAATAGACTTGAGAATCTCCTTCAAAAGCAAGAATATGCGTACAAATTCTATCTAAAAACCAACGGTCGTGAGAAATAACAACGGCACATCCGGCAAAGTTCTCTAAACCTTCTTCTAACGCACGAAGTGTATTTACATCTAAATCGTTAGTTGGCTCATCCAGTAAAAGTACGTTGCCTTCTTCTTTTAGCGTCATTGCTAAATGAAGTCGGTTACGCTCTCCCCCAGAAAGCATATTCACTTTTTTATTTTGTTCGCTTCCGCTGAAGTTAAATCGGCTTAAGTAAGCTCTAGAATTCACTTCACGGCCACCCATCATCACTAGATCTTGTTCGTCGCTAAAGTTTTGCCAGATGGTTTTTTCAGGATCAATATTGCTATGACTTTGATCAACGTAAGCGATTTTTGCTGTTTCTCCTACTTTAAATTCTCCTTTGTCCGGATTCTCTTCTCCCATAATCATTTTAAAAATGGTGGTTTTACCGGCTCCGTTTGGACCAATAATTCCTACAATTCCTGCTTGTGGAAGTTTAAAGTTAAGGTCTTCATATAATAATTTATCATCAAAAGCTTTGCTAACGCCATCTGCTTCAATAACATTTGTTCCTAAGCGCGGACCATTGGGAATGTAGATTTCCAATTTCTCGTCCATTTGCTTTTGATCTTGACTTAATAATTTATCGTAATTATTTAAACGTGCTTTTTGCTTAGCTTGTCTTCCTTTAGGTGCCATTTTAACCCATTCTAATTCTCGCTCTAAGGTTTTTTGACGTTTGGAAGCTGCCTTTTGTTCTTGTGCCATTCGTTTAGATTTTTGATCTAACCAAGAAGAGTAATTCCCTTTCCATGGAATACCTTCTCCTCTATCAAGTTCTAAAATCCATCCGGCAACGTTGTCTAAGAAATAACGGTCGTGCGTTACAGCAATTACCGTACCTTTATACTGCTGCAAATGATGTTCTAACCAATGTACAGATTCTGCATCTAAGTGGTTGGTAGGCTCATCGAGCAACAGAATATCCGGTTCTTGTAACAGTAAACGACATAAAGCTACACGACGACGCTCACCTCCTGAAAGTACACTTATTTTTTTATCAGGATCTGGCGTACGCAAAGCATCCATAGCGATTTCTAATTTCGTGTCTATTTCCCATGCGTTAGAAGCGTCAATCTCGTCTTGTAATTTTGCTTGACGATCCATCAATTTTTGCATTTTATCGGCATCTTCATACACTTCCGGTAAGGCAAACTGATCGTTTATAGAATTATATTCATCTAAAACAGCCATAGTTTCAGAAACACCTTCCTTCACCACCTCTAATACTGTTTTTTCTTCATCTAATTCTGGCTCTTGTTCTAACATTCCTACAGAATATCCGGGTGAGAAAACTACATCACCTTGGTAGTTCTTTTCTTTCCCAGCGATAATTTTCATCAAGGTAGATTTACCCGAACCATTAAGTCCTAAAATTCCAATTTTTGCTCCATAAAAAAAGCTTAAATAAATATTCTTTAAAACAGGAGTATTCGCATTTTTATACGTTTTTGTAACCCCTGACATGGAAAAAATCACTTTCTTATCGTCTGCCATTCGTCTATTTTTTTATTGAATTTGTATTCTTGTCGTCTTCAAAAATACGGAAAAGTTATGGTTTATTATTTATAATATGCTGAATGAAATTTACCTAGTCTATTTTTTTAAACTGAAGTACTTTTTCATCATTTTTATCGAAAAAATAAAGGCTTAATTTATCTTTTTTATAATATTTAGTTTCTTGTAATGCTTGCGTATAAGCTTGTGCTAACTTTATATTGCTACACATTTTTTTTGTGGAACCAATTCTTACAAATGTAATTTCATCAGCTGAAAATTTTTCAATTTTGCCGGCGTAATTATTACAGCCGTCAAATCCAAAAATTTGCATTTTTGAAAGATTAACCTCTAAACGCGGTCTTTTAGTTTCTTCTCCAATTACTTTATCGCCTATCTTTTCTACTGCCCAAATATCATTTAAACTAAAACGCTCATCACGTTTTTCTTCCATAACTTCAACCAATTCATATGAAATTGAAGAAGCATCTGCTGGTACTTTTTTTGCATCTAATTTGGTTTCTTTCACCTTTATTTGCTGAAAATAGCCCGGCTTATATTCAAACCCTTTAATTGAATTATAGAAGAATTCCCATTCTATTTCACTACTTAGTTTTTTTTCATCTGAAGTTAGCAAACACATTTTTTTTCCTGCACCGGCATCACATTGTTTTTTGTAACTATTTACCCAAAGAGTTTTTAGGTCATTATTTTTCTTAGCGCAAGAAAAACTAACAGCAATAACTGAAAATAATAAGAGTATTTTTTTCATGGTATTTTATTTTTTGTCGTATAAATTTAATTCTCGTAAAATAAGAACTAATTGTCCGGTATGATAAGCTTTATGTTCTATCAGTAATAGTATTTCTCTTAACAAGCTATGTGTGTCACTATTTTTTACGGGTTTATTCAGTTCATTTTTTTCATCTTCCAAAAAATGGATTATGTTTTCTAAACTTTGTTGATATTCTTGTTGAATATTTTCCCATTCACTTTCAGATTCTGGAGATCTGTGTTCTGGCCAATAATCTTCAGGCCAATTTGGTGCTTTATAAGTATTGTTTAAACAATAAGCGACAATATCTTTTTGAGCGTAGGTAATATGATAAAAAACTTCGTAAAAAGAATAAGGTATCTTTTGAGGACGCTCTCCTAATTTTTTGAATGGAATTTTCGGCAATAATTTTTCTAAAGGAACAAATGCCTCTCCACTTAAAAGATGTCTAGCTAATTGGTTGCGCATTAAACTCTACCTTTTAAAGCATTAAAAACCCAAGCAATAGCAAAAAAACCAATCCCCACAGCAGCAAAACCATACCCGGCAATTTCTCTATATTTAAATGCACCTAAAGCAATTAAACCAACGCCAACTAAAATCATAATAAATGTGGCCCAAGCCAACACTGTATTTTTATTCATTCCCATGTTTAAATTTCTTTTTTCTGTGGATTTACGTTAACTTTAAAATTCTTTAAAAGCTGCATAATTACAAATATCTAGCTTTTCTACCAGCTTTTTAGTTATTAAAATTATAAGGTTTTTGTATTTTCGTTGCAAAAATAATGAAGCGTGAAGGATTGAACGGCTTGTTTAAGCTCTTTTTATGACTGAAAGAAATAAAAAAGCGAGTAGTGAAAGCCTGAACCTGAAAGGGACACGCCAAAATAAATTTACAAAATGGATATAAAATTTAATAAAAACGAAGACCATAACAAGCTTTTGGTTGCTGATTTAAACAGTAAACTTAAAAAAGTACATTTAGGTGGTGGTGAAAAAAGAATTGAAAAACACCATGCCAAAGGAAAAATGACCGCACGCGAACGCATAGATTTTTTATTAGACGAGCCAAAAAATGCTGTTGAAATTGGTGCTTTTGCCGGCGATGGTATGTACGAAGAACACGGCGGTTGCCCAAGTGGTGGTGTTGTGGTTAAAATCGGAAAGGTCTCTGGAAAGCAAGTAATTGTTGTAGCCAATGATGCAACTGTAAAAGCAGGAGCTTGGTTCCCTATTACCGGAAAAAAGAATTTGAGAGCGCAAGAAATTTCTATTGAAAATAAATTACCAATTATTTATTTGGTAGACAGCGCCGGTGTTTACTTACCCATGCAAGATGAAATTTTTCCTGATAAAGAACATTTCGGACGTATATTTAGAAATAATGCCGTAATGAGCAGTATGGGAATAACCCAAATTGCCGCTGTAATGGGGAGTTGTGTTGCCGGTGGTGCCTATTTACCAATTATGAGTGACGAGGCAATTATCGTTGAAAAAACAGGAAGCATTTTCTTAGCGGGAAGCTATTTAGTAAAAGCTGCTATCGGAGAAAGTATTGACAACGAATCGCTTGGTGGAGCAACTACACATTCTGAAATTAGTGGCGTAACCGACTATAAAGCAAAAGATGATAAAGATGCATTAACCAAAATCCAGAATATTATGGATAAAATTGGTGATGTAGATTCTGCTGGGTTTAACCGTAAAAAACCTGCTGCTCCAAAATTAGATCCTGAAGAAATTTTTGGTCACTTACCGGCAAAACGAAGCGACCAATACGATATGATGGAAATCATTAACCGCTTGGTTGATAATTCTGAATTTGAAGAATACAAAGCCGGTTATGGACAAACTATTATTACCGGTTATGCCAGAATAGATGGTTGGGCTGTAGGAATTGTAGCCAATCAACGTAAAATTGTAAAAACAACGGCTTCTAAAACCAAACCTACCGAAATGCAATTTGGTGGCGTTATTTATTCAGATTCTGCAGATAAAGCAACTCGTTTTATTGCCAATTGTAATCAGAAAAAAATTCCGTTGGTATTTTTACAAGACGTGACCGGCTTTATGGTTGGAAGTAAAAGCGAACACGGCGGAATTATAAAAGATGGTGCTAAAATGGTAAATGCTGTAAGTAATTCAGTTGTGCCAAAATTTACAGTCGTAATAGGAAATTCTTATGGAGCTGGAAATTACGCTATGTGCGGAAAAGCTTACGACCCTAGATTAATTGTTGCTTGGCCTAGTGCAGAATTAGCAGTAATGAGCGGAAATTCTGCTGCAAAAGTTTTATTACAAATTGAAACTGCCGCATTAAAGAAAAAAGGTGAAGAAATTACCGAAGAGAAAGAAAAAGAACTTTACGATAAAATTAAAGCAGACTACGATAGACAAGTAAGTCCGTATTATGCAGCTTCTAGAATTTGGACCGATGCAGTTATCAACCCGTTAGATACCAGAAAATGGATCTCTACAGGTATTGAAGCAGCTGACCACGCTCCTATTGAAAAAGATTTTAATTTAGGTGTTATTCAAACCTAATCGAAAAATAATTTATATTTACAAAGCGGTTGTTTTAAAAGATAGCCGCTTTTTTTATAATCAATTCTAAATAAAAATCTTGTAAAATCTATATGATATTTTTTATATTCGGTTAAAATTCAATTATTTATGAAATTACAATTACTTTTTTTAACAAGTTTATTTAGCTCAGTTTGCTTGGCTCAATTTAATCCTGCCCAAGTAATTGATGATGATGCAACTTCTGGTGGAATTAAACATATTTATGCTGAAGATCTCAACAACGACGGTCTTAAAGAAGTGGTTGTAGCCAGAGGTTATAATTTTGATAATATCACAGTTTATCAAAATAACGGCAACGGAAACTTTTCAGAAAATTTAATCGATAACTTGGCAGAAGCAGAATACGTAACCTCAGCAGATCTTAACGAAAATGGTTTTCAAGACCTAATTGCGCTATCAGAAAGCGGCGGAAATCTACTTTGGTATCCAAACAACAACGGAAATATAGGCTCGGCAATCCCTATTGATAGTGAAGTCTCTTTCGGTAAAAGTATTGTTTCTGCAGACTTCAATAATGATTCTCATACAGATTTAGTGGTTATTTGGCAGCACGCAATCAACTTTTATGAAAATGATGGAAATGGCAATTTTACCAAAAACGAAATTTTAACGACTTCAACTTCACCAAATATTTTAGAGTGCTGGACACTCACCAAAGCAGATGTAAATAACGATGGGAATATGGATGTTATAACCGGCGAAACCATTGGCGGTGTAATTTATGTAAACGATGGCAATGCAAATTTCACCCCTCAAACCTTTACAGACAGTAGTCATTCTACAATTACATCCTTAGCCATTTTTGATGTTAATAACGATACTTTTTTAGATGCTGTAATTCATAGAGCAACTGGAGACATTAGCCTATATATAAATCAAGGTAATAATTCAATGAATTTCAATTTTCATTCAGATCTTATGCAAGTCAATTCCTCTTCCATTAAATTAATAGAGTATACTGATGTTAATGATGATGGAAATATGGATCTCTATACTGCTTTTGATGGAAAACCACGTGTTTTTGTAAACGATGGAAATCTAGATTTTTCTAATGAAATAATTCTAGATGATAACCAGAATATTTTTGTTGATGAAGTTTTTGTGTCAGATTTAAACAACGATGCTAACAAAGAGTTTTTCTGGTCTGCTGCAGGAAACACGCTGGCTTTTCAAACATTTGGTAATTTATCCACGGAAAAATTCGGTCAGTCAAAATTGAAAATATTTCCAAATCCGACGAAAAATTTCATTCAAATTCAACAGGAAAAAAATCAACTTTTTAGCGCAAACATTTATTCACTTCTAGGAAAAAAACTAGTACCAGAATTTAAGCTGAAATCGAACACCAAAATTGATGTGAGTTTTCTATCTCCCGGAATTTATTTATTGCAAACAACTACCGAAAACGGAAAAAGTAACTTTCAAAAATTTATTAAAAAATAAATTTTTGAAATTAGAACCTTTAAAATTTAAAACCGTTTAGAAAGCTTTCACGAAATAAGTTTTATTGCTATTTTTATAAACATCTACTTAAAACTCGTTTTCATGAAACTCTTTACGAAAAGCCATTTACATCATTTTATTATTGTTTTATTATTTTCATCAGCAAGCTTTTCTGCTTCTGCACAATTTCAAAACACTGCTAACAACAATTCCTTTATGGATAATGTACGGTTTGGTGGCGGACTCGGACTGAGTTTTGGCAACGACTTTTTTAGTGGTTCCATAACACCAAGTGCCCTTTATCAAGTCAATCAATATTTTGCAACTGGTGTTGGTTTAAACTTTACCTACTCTAGTTTTGATAATGATGAAGCCTTTGTTTATGGTGGAAGTATTATCGGTATTGTTAGCCCGTTAAGAGAAATACAACTTTCAGCAGAATTTGAGCAATTAAGAGTAAACCGAACGTATAGATTTAATGGGAATTCTTTAGAAGACGATTATTGGTATCCCGCCTTATTTTTAGGTGCAGGCTATAATACCGGCCCGGTTACCATTGGAGTTCGATATGATGTTTTATATGATGATGAGGATAGTATTTATGCTAGTCCGTTTATGCCATTTGTCCGAGTTTATTTTTAAAAACTTATTAAAAAAAAATTATGAATGCACACGAAATAGATTACAAAATTTTTGGAGAAGAAATGCAATATGTCGAAATAGAGCTCGACCCAAACGAAGGTGTTATTGCTGAAGCTGGTTCGTTTATGATGATGGACCAAGGAATAAAAATGGAAACCATCTTTGGCGACGGCTCCGCAACTGACAGCGGTTTTTTTAATAAAATTTTAGGCGCAGGAAAACGCTTACTTACAGGAGAAAGTTTATTTATGACTGCCTTTTACAATCAACAGCAAGGTAAAAAACACGTTAGTTTTGCGTCTCCATATCCCGGAAAAATAATCCCGATAGATTTAGAAAAATTTAATGGTAAATTTATATGTCAAAAAGATGCCTTTTTATGTGCTGCAAAAGGAGTTTCTATAGGAATTGAATTTTCTAAACGAATAGGTAGAGGCTTTTTTGGCGGTGAAGGTTTTATAATGCAAAAATTAGAAGGAGATGGAATGGCCTTTGTTCATGCCGGCGGAACAACAGCAGTAAAAGAACTTGCCCCTGGAGAGCAATTGCGCGTAGATACCGGCTGTATTATTGGTTTTGATGCAAGCGTAGATTACAACATACAATTTGTTGGCGGTATAAAAAATACACTTTTTGGTGGAGAAGGAATGGTTTTCGCAACCTTAACCGGACCGGGAACCGTTTATATACAATCGCTTCCATTTAGTCGTTTAGCAAGTCGTGTATTTGCAGCAGCACCTAGCGGAGGAGGTAAAGATAAAGGGGAAAGAAGTATTCTCGGAGGCTTAGGAAATCTACTCGATGGTGACAATCGGTTTTAACAGTTTTATGATATAAGAATTGAATTCTTTGTAACTGAAAAAATCTAATCAAAAAAATACTTATCTTTATAAATAACGTACTTCTTAACTCTTCTATTTTATAACAACTGATAAAATCAACTTTTTATGAAAAAAACAGTTCTTAGTATTTTTTTATTTTGTTGCTTTTGTCACTATGCAAATGGACAGGTTCTTATTTCATTAATTTTTGGCGATAAATTAAATTCAGATAAAATTGAATTTGGCTTAGAGGGTGGTTTAGTAAACTCTAATATAGGTGAGATAGATAACGCTAAAAGATCTAATGGTTTTAACCTGGGCTTTTATTTTGATTTTAAATTAACCGAAAAAAGTTATATTCATACAGGGGTGATTGTTAAATCACCACTCGGAACCAAAAATATTAGTCCATATTCTTTAGGTAATGAAAATTTAGACATCCTATTACAAGAAGCTTCGATTAAACGTAAACTACGCTATTTTAATGTTCCCGCACTTTTTAAGTACAAACTTCACAAACAATTTTTTATTGAAGGAGGTGTGCAAACTGGATTATTAGTAAAAGCTTTTGATGAATTTTCTGCTTCAGTTCAAAAAGAAGATGATTTAGTTTTTAAAAATGATATTAAAGATGAAATAACAACCTTAGATTTTGGACTGGTGGCTGGCTTGGGTTATCGGCTAATTAAAGGAAATGGAATTACAATTGGTGTTAGGTATTACGGTGGCCTTGTTGACATTCAAAAAAATATAAACGGAATGCAGCAAAACAATGCCTTTTATTTTTACGCCGGTATTCCTATTGGTGTAAAAAAAGCTCAAAAAAATAATACGAAAAAAAAATCTGAACTATGAAAAATTTTCGTGCACTACCCTCGTCAAAAAGTAAAAGTCTTTTAGTTATAATTATACTTAGTTTTTTTACTTTCATATCTTCAGAGAAAATACAAGCTCAAGGCTTCGGAAAATCAGATCTTCCTGTATATAAAAAGTACTACGATAGTTTAAAAAAAATGGATTATCCATATATTTTTCCAATTTTGGGAAAAAAAGCCTACAAAAAAGGATACGATTTACCTTTTGCTTGGGGAGCTAGCGGAGTATATTTCACACAACGACAAGAAATTACAATCAACAGAACCTTAATTGGATTTAATGGCAGTAGTAAAGTAGACATTAGTAATTTTATAAATTTCGGACCTACAATAGCCACTACCAATGCATATACATTTAGACCCGATTTATGGGTATTTCCTTTTTTAAATATCTATGGTGTTATTGGAGGCGGTACAACCGAAACCGAAGTGAATTTACTAGCTCCAATTGGTTTGCAGACCTCGCAACGTTTTGCAGTTTCTTCCTTTGGTTTGGGAGCTACATTAACCGGAGCCGTTGGACCTATTTGGATTGCCTGGGATAACAATTACAACTTTGCAGACATAGAAGTAATCGTTGAACCCGTTCCTGCATTTAACAGTAGCATTCGCTTTGGTCACGCAATTATGAATCCATCTAAACCCACAAATTCGCTTTCAGTATTGGGTAGGCGCCTTTTATCAAGCTATCCAAAATGATACAGAAGGCAGTATTCCCCTACAAGATATATTTCCCGATATAGGAAATGGTAATGCCATAAATAGTTTAAAAAACTGGGCTGAAAATTTACCTCCTGCTCAACGTATTGTCGTTAACCAAATAATTTCGAAATTAGAAGAAGCTAATAACGGAGGTGATATTTCAGATAGCACTATTGACTATAAATTAGATAAAGAAGTTGCTGCTCCTTTTAATATGATCTTAGGTGCACAATATCAATTTAATAAACGCTGGATGTTACGAACTGAATTTGGAGTATTTGGAAAAAGAAGTCAGTTTTTACTGAACTTAAATTATAGATTTCAAGGGTTTTAGAAAAAAATCGCTTTATTTATTCATAAAAAAATTTCCATCTCTTCCAAAACTGCTTAACGATTTCATTGCTTCTTTCATAGAGATAAAAATAAAATCGCAGTCATCTTTTGCAATATAACGTAATTCTCCGGCGTCTATTTTTGGAGCATCCGGTATGTAAATACTATTGTAGTTCTCTTTTAAACCTGTTATAAAAGCAATGTTATAATGATTATCTTCTTTCAGTAAAATTGCTTTCCAATTATCGTCTTCTACTGTACTGGGCTTATCACCTAACAATCGATATTTAAGCATTTGTAAACTAGGAAACATCAAAAAAAGATGATCTTCCATTTGCTGTCCCCAATCATTTATCAAACCTTTTTGTACTAAATAACCACTTAAATAACAAAAAACCAAAAGTAAAAATAGAGTAACTATTGTTACAGTGGTGGCTCCAAAAACAGAATGAATTTCTAATATATCAACTAGCTCTCTTCCCAGTGGAAGTAAAATTTTTATGGCATGAGTTAATAGAAAAATAATTATCAATAAAGGAATTAAAAAAAATATTCCTCCTAAAATTACTGTACGAGATGAATTACTAATAATTTTCATAAATGCAGTTTTAAAATAATCAAGCTAGTTAGTAATTACTAAATATAACTATTTTTAGAATGCCATTTAATAACAAAAAAAGCTTGATTTTTATAAAAAATCAAGCTTTTAAAAATTTATAAGAATACTTATTCTATTTTCTACTCATCACTTTTTCTGAAGCTTTTACAATTGAAGCTGCATTTAAACCGTATTTCTCCATTAATTGAGCTGGTGTACCGCTTTCTCCAAAAGTATCTTTTGTGGCAACAAATTCTTGTGGAGTTGGATTATTTTCAGCCAACACTCGCGAAACACTTTCGCCTAAACCTCCTAAGAAATTATGTTCTTCTGCAGTCACTACACAACCTGTTTTTTTAACAGATGCTAAAATTGCTTCGGCGTCTAAAGGTTTTATAGTGTGAATGTTAATCACTTCTGCTGTAATTCCTTTTTCTTCTAATTGTTCTGCGGCTTGTAAAGCTTCCCAAACTAAATGTCCGGTTGCTACTATTGTAACATCATTTCCTTCAGTTAATTGAACAGCTTTTCCTATTTCAAATGTCTGATCTTCTGGTGTGAAATTAGCTACTTTTGGTCTTCCAAAACGTAAATAAACCGGACCATCGTATTCAGCAACTGCTAGTGTAGCAGCTTTAGTTTGGTTATAGTCGCACGTATTAATTACAGTCATTCCCGGTAACATTTTCATCAAACCTAAATCTTCTAAAATTTGATGTGTTGCGCCGTCTTCGCCTAGGGTTAAACCAGCATGAGAAGCACAAATTTTTACATTTTTACCAGAGTAAGCTACACTTTGTCTAATTTGATCGTAAACTCTACCTGTAGAAAAATTAGCAAAAGTTCCAGTGAAAGGAATTTTTCCGCCAATTGTCATTCCTGCAGCCATACCAATCATATTAGCTTCGGCAATTCCTACTTGAAAAAATCGTTCCGGATGATTTTTTTTGAAAGCATCCATTTTTAAAGAACCGGTAAGATCTGCACAAAGTGCCACTACATTTTCATTCTTTTTACCTAATTCTTCTAAACCGGCTCCAAATCCAGATCGTGTATCTTTTTTTCCTGTATCTATATATTTTTTCATCGCTTTAATTTCTAAATTTTAAACTTTTCTTTAGTAATCACCTAAGGTTTCCGGATTTTGCTTCAAACCAATTTCTAGTTGTTCATCGTTTGGTGCTTTTCCGTGCCAAGCGTGTGTATGCATCATAAAATCAACACCATTACCCATAACAGTATTTAAAATAACACAAACTGGTTTTCCTTTTCCTGTTTTGGTTTTTGCTTGCTTTAAACCTTCAATTACAGCAGAAATATCGTTTCCTTTTTCTATGGTTAAAACTTCCCATCCAAAGGCTAAAAATTTATCTTTTACATTTCCAAGCGGTAGAACATCATCGGTAGAACCATCAATTTGTTGACCGTTTAAATCTACACTTGCTATAAGATTATCTACTTTATTACTTGCGGCGTACATAATTGCTTCCCAATTTTGGCCTTCTTGTAATTCACCATCTCCGTGAAGAGAATAAACTAGATGAGAATCGCCATTTAGCTTTTTAGCTTCAGCAGCACCAATAGCAACAGACATTCCTTGACCCAAAGATCCCGATGCTACTCTAATTCCCGGTAAACCTTCGTGGGTTGTTGGATGACCTTGCAATCTAGAATTTATATGTCTAAAAGTTTGTAATTCTTCTACAGGAAAAAATCCGCTCCGTGCTAATACGCTGTAAAAAACCGGTGAAATATGACCGTTGGACAAGAAAAAAAGATCTTCATTTTTTCCGTCCATTGTAAAATCAGTAGAGTAATCCATAACTTCTTGGTAAAGTGCAGTAAAAAACTCTGCACAACCTAGAGAACCTCCCGGATGCCCTGAGTTTACTTTGTGTACTTGCCTAAGAATATCTCTTCGCACTTGCGTGACAAAATCTTCTAATTGTGTTGTGTTTGGCATGATGTAAATAGCGTTAAATTCAGTTTGGTGCAAAAGTAATTTTTAATTATAAGGTTTTAAAGGAAATATGCCAGCAATTTTATTTTTTGAAGTCAATTTAACTAACCGTAATATATTTTTTAAAATGTAGAAACGCTTCGGTTAGCTATAAACTTTGTATTTTTGATATAAACTTTCGTTTTCAATATGAAAAAAATCACGCTTCTTTTTTGTCTTTTTTTATTTAGTACAACGCTTCAAGCACAAATTTTACATCAGCATAAAAATTATACCAAAGCTGATACTTTAAGAGGTTCGCTAAGACCGGAGCGTTCTAATTTTGATGTTTTAAAATATAATCTTTCTGTAAAAGTAATTCCTGACAAAAAATATATTGAAGGGGTTAACAGCATCACTTTTAAAGTTTTAGACAAACTACCGGTAATGCAATTGGATCTTTTTGAAAACATGAAAATTGATTCGATTATTTTTCAAGGTAAAAAACTGACTTATAGACGCGAGTTTAATGCTGTTTTCATCAATTTTGAAAATCCGCTACAAAAAAAACAACAGAAAAAACTTGATTTTTATTATTCAGGAAAACCTGTTATTGCAAAAAACCCTCCGTGGGATGGCGGCTTTATTTTTACTAAAGATAAAAACGGAAAAGATTGGGTAAGTGTTGCCGTACAAGGTACCGGCGCTAGTTTATGGTATCCTAATAAGGATCACCAAAGTGATGAACCCGAAGAAACCGAAATACATATTAGTGCTCCATCAAATTTAATGGCAGTTTCTAATGGGCGATTGATCGACAAAAAAATTATTGACGAAAAATTTACCCAATGGAATTGGAAAGTCAAAAACCCCATTAACAATTATAATATCATTTTAAATATTGGTGATTACATTCATTTTTCTGAAACTTATAATGATCTAGACCTCAACTATTACGTTCTTTCTTATAACAAAGAAAAAGCTAAAAAACAGTTTGAACAAGTACAACCGATGATGGACTGTTTTTATGAAAAATTTGGCGCTTATCCCTTTGCCGAAGACTCTTATAAATTAGTTGAAACTCCATTTTTAGGAATGGAACACCAAAGTGCAGTTGCTTATGGTAATTATTACAAAAATGGCTACTTAGGCAACGATCTTTCAGGAACAGGTGTAGGTTTAAAATGGGATTTTATTATTATACACGAGTCGGCACATGAATGGTTTGGTAATAGCATTACTGCTTCTGACATTGCCGATATGTGGATTCACGAATCTTTTACTTCGTACGCAGAATCGGTTTTTGTAGAATGCGAATGGGGTAAAAAAGAGGCATTAACGTATTTAAAAGGTTTACAAAGAACAGTCAGTAATGATGCGCCAATTATTGGAGATTACGGCGTTAATAAAGAAGGTTCTGGAGATATGTATTATAAAGGCGCTAATATGCTGAACACCATTAGAAGTGTTATTAATGATGATAAAAAATGGTGGAGTTTACTGAAAGACTTTAGTTTAAGTTTCAAACATAAAATCACCAATACAGCAGAAGTTGTGAGCTTTTTTGATACAAGGACTGAAGAAAATTTAACGCCAATATTTAATCAATATTTGCGGTACGCAAAATTACCTGCAATTGAATTTAAAGCAGAAGGGAAAAGCATTTTTTACCGCTGGAATGTTGATGCTAAAAATTTTGAAATGCCCATAGATGTTTTTATAGTCGAAGAAAAACAACGCCTCTACCCTACTTCTGAATGGAAAAAACTAAAGGGGAAAATAGAATTAAGCAATATTAATATTGATGACAGAAATTTTTATGTCAATACAAAAAAGCTTCGGTAATGAAAGACAATGTTATTTTTGAAGAAGTACAGCATAGCTGGTGGATTCGTCTTTTGTTTTGGGTAATTATTATTGCGCTAGGCTGTTCTTATTATTTTCAATGGGGAGAAAATCCCATATCCTTAGCGGTATTCTTAGGAATTGGCGCCCTTTTATTAGTCACCTCTTTTGTGTTTAGTACGCTTCGAATTCAATTAACAGCAACAGAGCTAAAAGCAAGTTTTGGTATAAAATGGTTAACACAAAAAGTAAACGTTTCTGAAATTGATTTCTCAACGGTGAAAGTAGAAAATGCTCCAATTCTATACGGAATTGGTTTACGATTAACCCCAAAAGGAACACTTTATAACACGAAACCCGGAAAAGCAATTTGGCTAAAGTCAATTAATGGAAAGACTTTTTTTGTAGGGACTGAAAAAGCAGAGGAATTAAAAACTCTAATTTTGAGTTTAAAGCAGTTATAATATCTGATTTACGTCACCCTGAACTTGCTTCAGGGTCTCATCTTTTTGTGAGTGTAATGCTGAATCAAGTTCAGCAAACGTTTTCTAATTAAAGAATCCTATAGGATAAATTTATTTTAAGCCAAACGAGCCTTCAACGTGTTTACTCGATTGATTTTCCCGGTGTGCGTTTCTTCAAATTTTTCAACAAAATAAATTTTCTTCGGAATTTCGTACTTATCTAAACTATCGAGTTTTTTTAATTGCTTTTTTATTTCTGCTAAGGCTTCTTCAGAAAAATCTCTTTCTATAAATAGAACTACTTTTTCTCCCAAAGAATCATCTTGCAGAGCGGTTATAAAAAAACGTTGTAAAATAGTAGTCTGCAACTTTCGTTCAACCTGTTCTGGATGAATTTTTATTCCACCAGAATTTATCACATTATCAAATCTACCTTTTAAAATAAATTTTTTATAGGTGATTAATTCAACTACATCATTGGTTGTAATTGTATTTGAGGCAACTTTTGGAGCATTTATAACCAAGCAATTTCTATCATCAACAGAAATTTGAACATCAGGTAAAGTTTTAAAAGGAACAAAAGTTTTCTTTTTATTTTTTTTACCGTTTACTTTTCTAGCCGCAATATGCGTAACGGTTTCGGTCATTCCATAAGTTTCGTAAATTTTGGTATTAATTCCTTGTACTAATTTTTTAAGATAGACAGAAACCGCTCCACCGCCAACTATTAATTTTTTAATTAAATGTAATCGACCCAACGAATTATCAAGTTGAAACGGCGTCATTGCACAAAAATCATAACGTTTATACAATAAATCTAACGGATTAGATTTTGGCTGCACGCAATCGATATGCCAGCCTAAGACCATGGCTCTAACCAACATCATTTTTCCGGCAATATAACTTACCGGTAAACATAAAAGCGCCGTGGTTTCTTCAGGAAGTTTAAAAAATCTTCCGGTAGCTAATGCGCTATTTACCATATGCTTTTTTAAAACCTTAATTTCTTTTGGAGTACCTGTAGATCCTGAAGTTTTTACAATTACATAATCCTTTTGGTTTAGCCATTCTTGTAAAAAATCGCCTATTTCTTGCTCAAATACTTCTCCTTCTTGTTGATATTTATGCGCAATTTTAACCAAAGAAAATTCATCAGCTTGAAATTTATTCAACTTAAAAGAAGGATGAATCCCTTGTATATATTGATCAAAATTTTGAATCATAAACAAATATCAGCAACAACTTGTAGTTAATTGTTACTAAAATAACAAGATATTTTTAATTCTCAGCATTTGAAGATATTTCTGACACTTCAATTTTCCCGAAAAGCTTTTCTTTCCAATTATTCCAACGATATACTTTTGCCATAATCAGTAAAAAAATCGGGTAAATAATTAATACCGGAAATAAAACATCTAAGCCCTCACTCGGTTTTGAAATATCTTTCAAAATAGATTCTGATTGAAAAGCGGTCCAATCTGCCGTTACCAGCAAAACCCCAATTAGGTTATTGCCTGCGTGAAAACCTAAGGAAAGTTCCATCCCTTCGTCCATTAACGTGATAATACCCAGAAATAAACCGGTACCAATGTAATAAACCATAATAATATTCCCCATTTGACCGACTTCTGGATTAAAAAAATGTAAACCGCCAAAAATTAACGAAGTCATAAGTAGTGGAAACCATCTATTTTTGGCAAATAAACCAAAGCCTTGCATTAAATAGCCTCTAAAAACATATTCTTCTAAACTAGTTTGAATGGGTACCATAACTATAGCAATACAAAAGAGTATAAGAAAAGGAATAGGCTGAAAATTAAATATATAATCACCGGGATTCGTTTTAAAATCAATAATTGTTACTACAATTGTAAAAACTGCTACTAGTGAAAATCCAAAAAATATGCGTTTCCAATCTATTTTTCTACGAGTCGTGGTAAGCAATTTAAAAGGTTGCTGATGTAATCCTTTTAAAGCACCATATAAACCAACAAAACCAACTGCAAAAGAAAACAACATTAAAAATGTAAGCCAGTTAGTGTTTAATAAATTCATGGCCTCTTGCATGCTTGTTTCCCCCTTTGCTAATTTTTCAATACCTCCTTCAAAAACCATAGCAATAACTAAAGGGATTTGACCAATAACTGAGGCTATTATAACTAAAACTGATCCTATTAAATATCTCCAAAAATCATGTGGATATTTAACTGCTTGTGCTATAAACATAAACTTATTTTAAGATTATTGTATCCCAACTTTTTTTGGGGTTGTAGGTTAAAAATTCTTTTTTTACGGTTAAAGGACTATCAATATTATTGGTATATAAACTACCTGTGCCTAAGCCTTGCGGTAATTTTGTTTTATGTGTATATGTCCATTGTGCAATTGCATTTAGGCCCAAATTACTTTCTAATGCACTGGTAATCCACCAGTCTATTTCATTTTGTTCTGCTGCGCTAATCCAATCTTGGCTTGCTTGAAAACCACCAAGTAAACTAGGTTTTAAAATGATGTATTGTGGCTGTATGGTTTGTAGTAATTCTTCTTTTTTTGTTACGGAGAAAACACCTATTAATTCTTCATCTAAAGCAATGGGCAAAGGAGTTTTTTTACATAAAGTTTTCATAGCTTCAAATTGCCCTTGCTTTATTGGTTGTTCTATGCTATGTAAATCTAACTTACTCAATTTTTCTAATTTCAACAAAGCTTCATCCGGATGAAAAGCACCATTGGCATCTACGCGAAGTTCTATGGTTTCTGAAGAAAACTCTTTTCTGATATAGCTCAACAAGTCCAGTTCTTGTTGAAAGTCTATAGCTCCTATTTTTAATTTGATACAAGAAAACCCTTGTTCAATTTTTTCTTCAATTTGCTTTTTCATAAAAGATTTCTCTCCCATCCAAATCAATCCATTGATAGGAATTTTGCCCGAACCTAAGGTAAAATCAGAGGGAAATAATTCAAACGGATTTTTTACTGATAAGGATTGAATTGCCATTTCTAATCCAAATAAAATGGCTGGAAATTCTTCTAATTGATCTCGTAAAAAAGAATAGTCTTTATTAATATTTTTACACAACCATTTTAATTTTTCTTCAAAATCTGGACGATCATCTATACTTAAGCCTCTTAAAATACCGCATTCGCCTACTCCAATTTTACTTTGATCTTCTATTATTAAAAACCAAGTTTCTTTAGTATGAAGAACGCCCCGCGAAGTTCCACTGGGGCGTTTAAAATTTAAAATATGCCTTTTATATTTTGCTTTCATTATATTTCTATACTTTCTCCGATTGGCAGCAAAATTAACTCTTTATTTTTCATCCTAAACTTTTCTTTAGCCACTTTATGATCAATTTTTATATAACCAAAAGTATCATAATGGCATCCTAAAATTTTATTACATTCAATATAATCGCTGGCTACAATGGCATCGTCTACTCCCATCGTAAAATTATCTCCAATCGGTAAAACAGCTAAATCTAGTTTTGTTCGCATTGGGATTAGCTTCATATCCATCGTTAAGGCTGTATCTCCCGCAATGTATATATTTTTTTCGGCAGCCTCAATCACAAATCCTCCAGGTTGTCCTCCATAACTTCCATCAGGAAAAGAACTGGTATGAATTGCATTTACATATTTTACTTTACCAAAATCAAATTGCCATTTTCCTCCATGATTCATCGGGTGAACTTCAAACCCTTTGTCTGCGTAATGATTTGCTATTTCATAATTACTAACAATCGTAGCATCTGTATTTTTTGCTATGGTTTCTGCATCTAAAATATGGTCTTGATGCGCATGAGTAAGCAAGATGTAATCTGCCTTTAATTTATTGATATCAATTTTATCTTTTGCTAAATCATTTCCTGTAATAAATGGATCAACAATAATATGCTTTCCGGATACTTCTATCCCTAAAGAATTTTGACCGTAGAATGATATTTTCATAAGTAATAGCTTTTTATTTTTTACTCCCTGAAATTATAAAAAGTATTACTGTAACACTATAAATTCACAATAAAATAACATTTTGATCAATTGTTAAAAATAAAATATACCCAGAATCAGGTATTTACTTGAACGCTTCTAAATGTGATCTTTGGTAAACAAAACAAACCGTATTTAGATCATGAAAAATTACAATCATTTTATGAAAATTATCATCTGCATAAATGTAATGATGAGTTTATTTTCTTGCGACCAAAGCGATGAAACTGAAGTTGATCTAATTGGAAACGAAGGAAACCCTCGCTTTAACTTAGAATTTGATAGAAGTGATGGAGCCGATTTAGATTTGTATGTAAAAACACCTAATGGTGTAATGATGTATTTTGCAAACCCAAGTTATGAAGGCGGAAAAGTAGATGTAGATTGCCTTTGTGGAGATTGCCCCGATGGTCCTAATGAAAATATTTACTGGAAAGAAGGCACAGCACCTACCGGTAAATATGAGTATTGGGTTGAATATTATGACAGTTGTGGTAATATCCATAAACCAACAGATTTCACCTTAAGAGTAACACAAAACGGAAAACTATTAAGTTTACAAAATGGAAAAATAAGAAAAGGAATTAGCGAAAAATTTGTACATACACAAAAAAAGCCTTAAAACCGACTGGCATTAAGGCTTCGCTAAAAAAACAATTTTACTTTAAAAAGTTGTGGTAATATTTAATGTAAGCCCAGTATTTTCAGGAACAAAACGGCAAACACCTCCAACACAGATTAAACCACCACGCTGTCTTCCATAATTTAAAGCTACACGTGTTCTGCCTTCGGTATAACTTCCGCCTACATTATAATAATGTATTTTTCCCTCACCGCCATAATTCCAAGAGTCGGCAACGTAAAGACCAAAACTTGAAGAAAAATTATATTCGGCAACAGCTGCTGCCCAGTTTTTTCGATCTTGTTTTGTCCATAAATGCTGTAATTCTAAACGAGCAGATTTTCCGCCACCTAAACGATAAGTATGCTCAGCTACCGCAACGTTTGACTTAATATCTGTAAATCCAAGCGGACTACCATCGGTAATTCCTTTATCTATAATTGAATTAGTATAATAATAAATTGCACTCAATTCTTTTGTCCATCTCTTTTTAATTTCCAATGTTGCCTCTCTAAAATAGCGGTCTCCTCCAGAACCTATAAATTCTGAAGAGTAACTATCGGTTTCAACATCAAACTCAGCATCTAAACCACCCCAGTATGCAAAATTTCCTGATAATTTTGTTCCATATTTTCCGCCTAGAGCCGTACCTTTTTCCAAGGTATAGTAAATATCAAACTGTCCGCCCATTTCACCGGCTTGTTGCTGAAAGTCTAAAATTAATAACCTTGATTGTGGATTATATACATAAATATTTGAAAGTAAATAATCGTGTTGTTTTGTTAATGCAGGAACAAAGTTTATACGTTGCTGGTTAAACTGATTTCCTTCAGCTAAACGATCTGAATAAAAACTAAAGTTTTCCATTCTTCTTACCGTACCATTGATACCTAAGCCACTTTGTGCATACCCCAAAGTAAGCAATAAAGCATTTCCTTTATAGACATTGGCATTATTGGTGATTTGCCCTTCATTTACTAATACATCAGGTTCTTTATGAACAGCTTCAAAATTAGCATAGAAGGTTTTATAAAATAAATCTACTCTACCCGAATAAGCATTTACAGTAGTAGGAACTTTTGCATTTCCCATATTGTCTTGATAACGTCCTACATAACTCCCGCCTAAATCTAAAAATAAATTATCTACATCTAATAATTGTCCTACATCAATATTAGTATCTAATCCTTGCACTACTCCATCTGAAGTTTCAAAACCTACACGTTGTTCTCCATAAACAGCAGTTAAATCCCAAAAATCTGTTGGAGAAAACTTTACTCGAGCCCCTTTTAGTGCTGTATTAACTCCTAATTGCCGATCTTCCCAAGATCTTAAAATAAGACCATTACCGAATTGCTCATAAAAATATCCTGCAGTAATATCTAAAGATTCGTGTTCAAAATTCAAGTAGTAATTAGCAACTCCATTTCCTTCTAAAACCGGATCGTAACCTAAAAGTGGAGTTGGTAAATAAGCTTCATATTGAATTCCGGCAGTAAATTTACCGACTTCGTAATTTAAAAGAAAATAATTATTAGAACGGAATTGATCATCGGGGGCTAAAACTCCTAATTCTGAATCGTCTTGCAACCATTGCGAATTAGATTCAAAGCCACCTGAAAAGTTTCCTAATTCTTGTGCATTACTTGTTACGCTGATGAAAATCAGCACATATAAAATTTTATAAAATTTCATCTACTTGATATTCTCTTAGTTAGCGTATTCTTTTATTTTCTCATACAATTCATCTTCAGCTCCGGGAGAATAACCAGAATGCCTGTAGACAATTTTATTATTTTTCACTAACAATGTTAGTGGAACTGATGAGGCACCTAATGCACGCTTAAAATCATTATTTGTATCTAATAAAATAGTGTATTCCCAGCCTTTCCCACTAATTAATGGTCTAACTCTTTTAACGGTTCTAGCATCATCTACAGAAACTGCATATAACTCTATACCTGTCTCTTCTTGCCAATCCACATAAACATCATTAATAGCGTCTAACTCCTTTAAACAAGGAACACACCAATATTAGAACGTTTTACAAGCGCAACTTGCGGACCCTGTGCATCATTTAACAATCAGGTTTTTAATAATTTTCATCAGCAACGAAATGGAGATTATGTTTATATCGCTTATCATATGGATTTCCCAGATTATTCAAGTCAAGGTGGAGCAGCTGGAGATCCCTATTACATTGAAGCTGCTGGAACAAGATTTAGCTATTATGGTTTAAGCGGAGTTCCTAGTTTAGTAGAAGGAGGTAATATTTTTGATATTTTTGCTCCTGGAAACACAAGCACAAATCTTGGCAATACTGTAGATGCAGCTTTAAATAGAAATGCTTATTTTGAAATTACTTCTGCAAATGCTACAATCGAAAACAATGAGGTTTCTTTAGATTTAGATATACTTCCATACTTAAATGGTGAATTTACCATTTTTGCAGCAGTAAAAGAGAATGAAACTGTCGGAAATGTTTTACCTCCTAATGTAGGAGGAAATGGAGAAAATGAATTTGTAGATGTTATGATGAAAATGATTCCTAACGCAGAAGGCACCACGATAGATTTCACATCAGGAACTTCTTATCAAACGACTTTGACAGCCGATTTATCCAATACTTTTATTGAAGATTATACTGATTTAAATGTAGTTGTATTTATACAACATATGCCTTCTAAAACAATTATGCAAGCGGCAAATGCTGACACTACATTAGGAACAGAAGATTTTATATCTGATAGTACATTTAAAATCTATCCTAACCCTGCTAATAATGGATTTGTAAATATAACAATGCAACAAGCAGGAACTATTGAAGTTTATGATTTAACCGGAAGATTAGTTGTTAAATCCATTGATTTAAAAGTCGGTGATAATAAATTAAATATTAATGAATTATCGAATGGTGTTTATATCACTAAAATTAATTCTAATAATAAAACTTCAAGTCAAAAATTAATTATTAATTAATAACAAAAAAAGTTATATGAAAAAGATTATATCGAGTATTATCTGTTTATTTATTACTATTAGCATGAGTGCACAATTAGTGATATTAGATAAAGATGATAATGTTATTCAAGATAATCAAACTTTTACTTTCGGCACAACGGATATTGGTACTGCCAAGTTAAGTTTGCACATTCAAAACAATTCTTCTCAAATTATAAGAGTTAAAGGAGAAGTTATTTCTTTTTCGGGTACTGATGGAAAAAATGTCAAATTTTGCTTAGGAGAATGTCCTACATTTATTAATGTAGGTACGGTGGTTCCTGAAATGGGAGGTTATAATATAGAACCTAATGAAACAACCGACGGTATTGGTACTTATTTCTTGAATTTAGATAACTCTAACAATTATATTGAGTACAAATTTAAAATTTATCAAATAGACAATTCTGGAAATCAAGTTGGTAATGCTATTACTATTAATTATGTATACGACGCTAATCTAAGTACTTCAACAGAAGAATTAGCTCAAATGGGAGTTGATATTGAAAATACTATTGCTTCAGAAGAAATTAGACTTCAAACAAGTGAAAATATTTTTGCTTCTATTTATGATTTAAACGGAAAAAAAGTTTTCGAAAAATCATTACAGAACGGAAATCAATCAATAAATATTTCTATGCTTAATGCAGGTGTTTACCTTGTTCGATTCAATAATCAATCAGGAAATACAGCTACAGCAAAAATCATAAAAAAGTAAACTATTATAACTTTTTATTTGAATTCATTAAAAGCGGTATCAAATTTGATCCGCTTTTAGTGGTTTATAAAACTTAACTTTATGTCGAAAATATTAAAATATAGCTTATCACTTTTTATATTAGTTATGTTTGCTTGTAGTTCAGAATATGACTATAGTGTAAATGTAGATACAGAAAACCTAAGTTTTGTTACACTAAACACAAATCTTACTGAAAAAAGTACTGTAGGCTTAGAAGAACTAGTAAGCTTTAACTTAACCAATGATGTAACCGGAGAAAATATAAGTGAAGCCGCTACATTCTTTATTAATGAAGAAGCCATTTCAGGAAATAGTTATGAGCTTCAAGAAGCTGGAACTTATGAAATTTATGCTACTATAGAAGACATAACCAGTAACACTATACAGCTTGATGTTGTTGATGGCAAATATGTTTCTGTTAATCTAAAAGTAGCGATGAAAGGGCAAACAGTTTTATTCAAAGCTTTTGATACTGATGGAACAGAAATTACAGATGAAAGTGCATTTATAGTTAATGATAATCCTATTAACGGAAATGAATTTTCTAGCGAACAATCAGGAACTTACTCTGTAGTTGCTCAACATCAGGGAACCACAACAGCAATAACAACTTTTGAAATTTATACGGCAAAAAGAAAAGTTGCCCTAGAAGATTACACTGGAGGTTGGTGTGGTTGGTGTCCTCGTGTTTTATTAGTTATTGAAGAAGTTGAAAAAGTAACAGAAGATGTTGTGACTCTAGCTGTTCATAATAATGATGAAATGGAGTTTGAACAAGAAGAAGTCCTTAGAAATTCTTTTGATGTAGGAAGCAGTTTACCTAAACTTCGTGCTAATAGAACAGATAATATTAACGTTATTCAAGATAGTCAAATTCCTAATGCAGTAGATTATATTGCTTCAATGGCAGGTGCTGAGATAAATAATGCTATTGCTATTAATACGAAGTTATATAATGACCAGTTAAAAGTTAATGTTGAATTAATTTCAGAAGAATCTTTGCCGAGTTCATATAAATTAGCTGTTTATCTTTATCAAGATGGTTTAGCTTACGAACAAACCAATTATTACAATAACTCAGAAGGTAGCAAATGGTATCAGCAAGGAAACCCTATACCGGATTTTGTCCATAACCATGTTTTAGAAGCTAGCTTAACTGAAAACCTTTTAGGCGATAACATTGAAAATATTTCTGCTTTCGAAACTCTTAATAGAAATATTGGCACATTTAATTTGTCACGTTATTCTCATACAGATAATGGGAACACCTTTGACCCAAGTAGATTCGGTGTTGCTGTATTTTTAGTTGATGAAAATAACAACGCAATTAATGCACAATCTGTTAAAGCTGGAAAAAATGTTAGTTTTAATGAGTAATTTCTTACTATATAAAAACACTAATTAAAAGCAAAACAGAAAACAAAAATGTGCTTAAAGCAACCTTTTTTAATTCCGGATCTAATTGGTCCGGAATTTTTATTTTTAATACTTTACGTAAATGAATAAACAAAGGAATAAATGCTATTAAACTTAAAAATAGCCTATAGTCTTTTTTTAAAAGAATAAAAAACAGCATACAAAATAATGGAATAACAACTAAAGCTAAATGATAGATCTTGGCTTTTTTACCTCCTAATTTAACAACTAAAGTGATTTTTCCTGCACGTTCATCACTTTTCCGATCGCGCATATTGTTTAGATTAAGAACAGCAGAACTTAATAAACCGACACATATTGCCGGTAGGAAAACAATTATTTCAAGATAGTTTGTAAATAAGAAAAAAGTTCCACAAACACTTAATAAGCCAAAAAAAATAAATACAAAAACATCTCCCAACCCTCTATAACCATAAGCAGATTTTCCGACGGTATATTTTATTGCAGCCACGATAGAAGCGATACCAGCTAATAAAAAAAATAAACTATAAGCAAAATTATCAATTCCAAAAGCTTGATAAATCAACAATAGTGCAAGGACAAGAGTAATACTTGCCGTTATAATCATTGCTTTTTTCATTTCCTTGTCAGAAATGATTCCGCTCTGTAAAGCTCGCATTGGCCCTACTCTTTCTTCGTTATCGGTTCCTTTTACGCCATCTCCATAATCATTTGCAAAATTAGAAAGGACTTGCAAACCTAAGGTTGTACAAAGTGCTAAAATGAAAATACTCCAATCAAAAAAATTATATTCTACAGCTAATGCTGTACCCACTAAAATACCAGAGATTGACAGCGGTAATGTTCTTAACCTAGCGGCTTCTATCCAGGTTTTTAATTTTAAATTCATTTGTTATGCAGAAACTTTAACTAATAATTCTTTTAATAAATCGGCTTGTGGTAGCGCGTTAGCACCTATTCCTTTTGCTTTTGAATCTATATCACGTAGCACTTCTATAATGGAGCTAACTTTTTTCATCGGATAATTTTTTGCGGCTGTAGTATAATCATTTACAAAATAAGGGTTTACTTTTAATGCACTCGCAACAGCTTTTGGACTTTTATCGCGTAGTCCATGGTATTGCAATACCAACGAAAAATAACGAAATAAAATCGGAAGTGTTGCCAAAATACTATTGTCCTTTGGATTTTGAGCAAAATAATTAATAATTCGGTATGCCTTCTGAAATTCTTTTGCGCCTAAGGCTTTTTGCAATTCAAAATTATTAAAGTCTTTACTGATACCTATATTTTCTTCAATAATTGCAGGGGTAATTTGTGTTTCCTTTGGTAAAATTAATTGTAGTTTTTCTAATTCATTATTAATTTTTCCTAAATCTGCTCCTAAAAACTCAACCAACAAATGTGCAGCTTTAGGTGATATTGTATAACCTTTGCTTTGTAAATTTCGCTTAATCCAATCTGGCACTTGATTATCATAAAGCTTTTTACTTTCAAAAATAACACCCGTTTTTTTTAGCTCTTTATATAAAGTCTTTCTTTTATCTAACTTTTTATACTTGTAGCAAAATACTAATATGGTTGTTGTCTGTGGATTTTTAACATAATCTACAAGCTTTTCAATTGTTCTAGAAAGGTCTTGTGCTTCTTTTACAATTAAAACTTGATAATCTGCCATCATAGGAAAACGCTTTGCATTGGCTTTTATATCTTCAACACTTACATCTCGACCATATAATACGCTTTGATTGAAGCCTTTCTCTTCTTCAGTAAGCACATGCTGTTCAATATAATCGGCAATATTATCTATATAATAAGGCTCTTCTCCCATTAAAAAATAAATGGGTTTGAATTCCTTTTTTTTAATATCACCAATAATTTTTTTTACTTCATCCATAAAAAATCTAACTTTGAGTATTTAAAATGCAATGGTAAAACTCAATCTTCCTTCGTATTCATTTCGGTTCAAAAATAGCGAAAATAAAACCGCTATTTTTGATGTTTTACGTAAAAAATTCATTTACCTCACGCCAGAAGAATGGGTGCGTCAACATTTAATTCATTATTTATTAGATCAAAAAAAAATACCAAAACAACTTTTAAATGCTGAAAAACAGGTAAAGGTAAACGGAATGAATAAACGATATGATATTTTAGCCTACAAACCTGACGGAAAAATTCATCTCGTTGTAGAATGCAAAGCGCCATCAGTAAAAATTACGCAAGATACTTTTGATCAAATTGCACGATATAATCTAAGCTTAAAAGCTGATTTTTTAATGGTTTCTAATGGATTACAACATTATTATTGTAAAATGAATTATAGGGAAGAAAAATATCAGTTTTTAGCAGATATTCCATCATATTCTATTTAATTTGTAGATTGTGAAAATTGCAGTAGTCATTTTAAATTGGAATGGTAAAGCTTTACTCGAAAAGTTTCTACCATCGGTTGTTTTCTATTCAGAAAATGCTAGCGTGTACGTTGCCGATAATGCCTCTACAGATAATTCTGTTTCTTTTGTACAAAAAAACTTTCCTTCCGTAAAGATTATTCAAAATAAAGTTAACGGCGGGTACGCGAAAGGATATAATGATGCTTTACAAAAAGTTGAAGAAGATATTTTTATATTATTAAACAGCGATGTAGAAGTTACCAAAAACTGGTTAAACCCAATTGAAGAGCACTTTAAAAAAAATAAAAATACTGCTATTATTCAGCCTAAAATTTTAGACTATAAAAATCCTAATTTTTTTGAATATGCGGGAGCAGCAGGCGGATTTATAGATAAGTTTGGTTATCCTTTTTGTCGTGGAAGAATTTTTGAAACACTAGAAAAAGACCAAGGACAATATAATGATGATCACCCAATATTCTGGGCAAGTGGAGCTTGTTTAGCCATTAGAAAATCTGTGTTTTTTGAAATTGGTCAACTCGATGAAGATTATTTTGCTCATCAAGAAGAAATAGATCTTTGTTGGCGAGCACATCACGCTGGCTATCGCGCAATATTTCTTTCTAAAAGTAAAGTGTTTCACCTAGGCGGCGCAACATTAGCTGTTATGAATCCACAAAAGACTTTTTTTAACTTTAGGAATTCACTTTATAATCTTTTAAAAAATGTCCCCAAACCTCAACTTTTTTACATTATTATTTTCCGAATGATTTTAGATGGTTTAGCCGGGTTAAAGTTTTTACTAGAAGGAAAACCAAAACACTTTTGGGCAATTTTAAGAGCTCATGCCAGTTTTTACCGTAATTTTTCTAAAACTTTAAAAAAAAGAAAAACAATTTATACGATGCGCCATTATGCTTCGTTGACTTCTATTGTAGTTCGATATTATATTTTCAAAAACAAAAAATATAGTGATTTATAGAACAACTAAGTTTAGCTAAATAATTGTTAATAATAGCTTACTAAGCTCCAATTTTAATAGCTTTGAATCTTAATTATAATTAAATTAAACTGATCATGAAAAGAGTCTTTTTATTTACTGCTAGCGCAATGATTTTATTATCATCTTGCGTTTCTCAAAAGAAATACGCAGAACTTGAAGAAAAACAAAAAGAGACACAAGACCGCTTAAATACTGCAACTGTCAAGTTAAATACTTGTTTAGATGAGAAAAAAGTTGCCACAACAAAATACGAAAGTTTACAAGATCAAGTAAGCACTTTGAAAAACACCAATGCTGCTTTATTAAACAGTCAAGGTGATTTAGCAACTTTATCTAAAAAAGGTGCAGAAAATTTAGAACGCTCTTTAGAAAGCATTAAGGAGAAAGATCTACAAATAAAAACAATGCGTGATGCTATCAATAAAAAAGATTCGGTAACGCTTGCATTGGTAACGAGCCTAAAAGGTGCACTCGGAAATATTAATGATGAAGATATTCAAATAAATGTTGAAAAAGGAGTTGTTTTTGTATCAATTTCTGATAAACTTTTATTTAGAAGCGGAAGCTATCAAGTTTCTAATCGTGCAAAAGAAGTGCTAGGAAAAGTTGCTAAAGTTGTAAAAGACAAGAAAGATTTTGAATTTATGGTTGAAGGGCACACCGATACAGACCCAATCAGTAATTCTTGTATACAAGACAACTGGGATTTAAGTGTTAAACGTGCCACTGCAATTGTACGTATTTTACAAAATGATTTTAATGTAGATCCTGCAAGAATGACAGCTGCCGGACGTAGCGAGTACATTCCTGTTGACTCTAACAACACAAGTGAAGGAAAAGCTGCTAATAGAAGAACAAGAATTGTAGTTTTACCAAAATTAGATCAATTTTATAGTATGATTGAAGAAGGAATGAAAGAAGCTTCTGAAATGAGTAAAAAATAAAAACTTGAATATAAAGTTTCAACCTATAAAAGCTTCGATAAAATTATCGAGGCTTTTATTTTTTGAAAAACTCCTGATATTGTAAAACTCTAAAATCTAACGTATTCATATTAGGTCTTTTTTGCTTTAGTTTTTTATAAAGTTCCATACTTCCTACCGCTCTATTAGCTGCTCCTGAAGGTGCTGTTAAAGAAATAGTGGTTATTGCTCTTCCATTTAAAACAAATTGATGCTCTCGAGGTACATCATTACTAATTCTTTTTAACTTAACATCTGAATGTTTAATATGTTTTCTGAAAAAATACTCAGGTCCATTTTTACTATTTCCCCCTGTAAAAAGTAAGGTTTCAATGCTAGGATTTTCTTTTAAAATTTGAAGCATATTTCTTAATTTGACATCTTTCATCCCCAAATCTGAAGCATCAATTTTTTCACGCCAAGCGTATTCTACCATATAACAAATTCCTATATGGTGATTTATAAGAAAATTTTTACGTTCCTCTACTGCTTCTGTTGTATTTTCAAAATGCAGATTAAGTTTGAAAATTTGATCTAATATTTTCCATAATTGTCCATCTCTGCTTCCATAGCAAAAATCAACATCATCTTCTTTAAACTCCCCAATAGTAAAACGTGGTGGCGGAAGCGTCCCTACAATTAATTTATTAGCATTTTTTGGAATGAACGGCGGATATGGATGTTTGTGTTTAAACATATAATTAAAAATCATTGTTATCCAGTAAAGAATCAAGACCGCTTCGCTTTTAGAACCAAGAAAAGAGACCTTATTCTAAACTAAATTTAGAATGAGGAAAATTAACTTTTTAGAAAATTTTGATATAAAAACTACTTTAACTCTACAACCAAGTCATCACTTTTCACCATAGTTCCTTCAGTAAGGTAAACTTTTTTCACAGTTCCGTTTTCGTTAGCGGTAATTGTGGTTCCCATTTTCATCGCTTCAATAACAAAAAGCGGCTGATTGTTTTTCACAGGATCGCCTTCTTTTACTAAAATTGAAGAAAGGGAACCTTGCAGTGGCGCGCCAACGTGTTTCGAATTATTTTTATCTACTTTTTGATGAACTACTTTTTCAACTTTTATAGAATTATCTTGTATTTCTACATTTCTTGTTTGTCCGTTTACTTTAAAAAATACGGTTACTTTTCCCTCTTCGTTAGCTTCACTTACAGAAACTAAAGTAATTAGTAATGTTTTTCCGCGGTCTAACTCTACAATAATTTCTTCTTCCGGCTCCATTCCATAAAAGAAATTTTTGGTAGGAATATTCATTACCTTTCCGTACTTCACGTAGTGGTCATATAAATCTTCAAAAACTCTTGGATATAATTTATAAGAAAGAAAATCACTTTCATACAATTCCCGATCCATTCCGTCACCAAATTTATCTTTAAATTGTTTAAATTCTTTATCAAAATCTACCGGTTCTAAATGCGCATTTGGTCGATCAGTATACGGCTTTTCATCTCGCAAAATAATTTTCTGTATTTCTTTAGGAAAACCTCCAACCGGCTGACCTAAATCTCCTTTGAAGAAGCTCTTAACCGATTCTGGAAAAGAAAGCGATGCTCCTTTTTCCAGAAAATCTTCAATCGATAAATTATTGCTGACTAAATATTGCGCCATATCGCCCACCACTTTACTACTTGGCGTAACTTTAATGACATCGCCAAACAACTCATTTACTTGCGCATACATATCTGTAATTTCAGTAAATCGATCTTTTAAGCCTAAAGCTTCGGCTTGCGGCACTAAATTAGAATATTGACCTCCTGGAATTTCGTGACGGTAAACTTCTCCTGTACCAGCTTTTAAGCCCGATTCAAATGGATAGTAATATTCACGAACATCACTCCAATAAGTAGAATATTCATTTAATTTTTTAATATCCATTTTATTTTCACGTTCGTGATATCGCATAGATTCTGCCAACGAATTAAAATTTGGCTGAGAAGTTAAACCAGATAGACCTGCTAAAGCAACATCTACCACATCTACACCGGCTTCAATTGCTTTTATATATGTTGCTGATTGAATTGAAGAAGTATCATGTGTATGCAAATGGATAGGAATATTTATTTCGCTTTTAAGAGCTGAAACTAATTCTGAAGCAGCATAAGGTTTTAGTAAACCAGCCATATCTTTTATCGCTAAAATATGCGCTCCGGCATTTTCAATATCTTTTGCTAATTGTAAATAATAATCGAGCGAATATTTTGTTCGCTTAGGATCTAAAATATCACCTGTATAACACATAGCTCCCTCTGCTAAACCATCGGTTTTTGTACGAACGTGCTCAATACAAGGTGCGATTGATTTCATCCAGTTTTGCGAATCAAAAATTCTAAAAATATCAACTCCGTTTTCCCAAGATTCCTGTACAAATTTTTCAATTAAATTATCCGGGTATGCTGTATAACCAACTCCGTTAGAACCTCTAATAAGCATTTGTAATAAAATATTTGGCATTGCTTTTCTCAACAATTGCAAACGCTCCCACGGATTTTCTTTTAAAAATCGCATACAAACATCAAAAGTTGCACCGCCCCAAACTTCCATGCTAAAAATTTCCGGATGATTTTTCGCATAACCTTCTGCTACTTTAAGCATATCGCTTGTTCGCATTCTGGTTGCCAGTAAACTTTGGTGTCCATCGCGCATGGTGGTATCAGTAAAATGAATTTTCTGTTCACTACTTAACCATTTTGCAAAACCTTCTGGTCCTAGTTCAGTCAATCTATCTTTTGTTCCTTTTGTATAATTCCCGTCTTTATTAAAGCTAGGTACAGTTGGAGTAATCAACTTTTTTGAGGGATCGGTAAATTTTACATCTTGATTTCCATTTACAATAATATCACCTAAAAAATTAACCATTTTGGTGGCTCTATTTCTAGGTTCGGTAATTTTAAATAATTCTGGCGTGTTTTTTATGTAGTTTACGGTAACCTCTCCATTTCTAAAAGTTTGATCTTTTAAAATATTATCTAGAAAGGCCATATTTGTTTTCACCCCACGCACTCTAAATTCTGCCAAGGCACGACGCATTTTTCTACAAGCGCCATCTAACGTCCGGCTATTTGCAGTTAATTTGGTAAGCATAGAATCAAAAAATGGCGAAATAGTTACGCCTTGATAAACGCTGCCTGCATCTAAACGAATTCCGAAACCACTTGCACTTCGGTAAGTCGTTATGGTTCCATAATCCGGTTTAAAATCATTTTTAGGATCTTCTGTAGTAATTCTACATTGCACCGCATACCCATTAGTTGAAAGTTTTTCTTGACTTGCAATTTTTATTTGTTCATCAGAAAGTTTATAACCGCCGGCTATAAAAATTTGTGCTTTCACGATGTCGATTCCTGTAACTACCTCTGTTACGGTGTGTTCTACTTGAACGCGCGGATTTACTTCAATAAAATAAATACTTCCGTCTTCATCAACCAAAAATTCTACTGTTCCTGCATTATTATAATCTACTGCTTGACAGATTGATGTAGCGTAATCGTAAAGTTTATTTTTTACTTCTTCATCTAAACCAATAGAAGGCGCGATTTCTATCACCTTTTGATACCGCCGTTGCACCGAACAATCACGTTCAAAAAGATGAACCATATTTCCATGATTATCGGCTAATATTTGAACTTCTATATGCTTTGGGTTTTCAACAAATTTCTCGATGAATAACGTATCGTCACCAAATGCATTTGCGGCTTCCCTTTTGGACTCTGGAAATGCTTTTTTTAACTCCTGCTCATTTCTTAAAACACGCATTCCACGGCCTCCTCCTCCAGAAGCTGCCTTCAGCATAATTGGATAACCAATTATTTTAGCTTCTTCTACAGCAATTTCAACAGAAGTTAACTCCTCTTTATTACTCTGAATTACAGGAACATTATTTTGAATAGCTACTTCTTTAGCGGTAACTTTATCTCCTAATGATTTTAATACAGAAACTTTTGGACCAATAAAAGTGATTCCGTTATCAGCACAAGCTTGCGCAAATTTGGCGTTTTCAGATAAAAATCCGTAACCGGGATGAATAGCATCTATACCATTTTCTTTAGCCACATTAATAATCTTATCAATATCTAAATAAGGTTTCAAAGGGTCGTTGTCTTCGCCTATTTGATAAGCTTCATCTGCTTTATAACGGTGTAGAGAATAGCGATCTTCAAACGTATAAATCCCGACAGTTCGCAAACCTATTTCGGTACAAGCTCTAAAAATTCTAATGGCGATCTCTCCTCGATTGGCTACAAGGACTTTCTGAATATTCATAAAAGTAATGTTTAAAAAATGGATATTTGGTCTCGGTTTTAATATCGTTAAAAAAACAATGTGGTAAAAGTTTATTTTCTAAAAAGCTTGTTAAATAAAGTTTACAGAAAAATATCGCCTAAAAAATTTGAAAGAAAGTATCTCTTTGGATTTTCTTGTTCTAAAAAATTTAAAACGTTATAAAAAATAATTCTTGTCTTAACATTTAAATTATTATTTTTAATTACTGATAAAGTTGAATTTTTCAATCACTATATTCTCAGAAACCACCTTGAAATGAAAAGAATCATACTTCTCCTCCCTTTTTTACTTCTAATCTTCACCCAATGTGATAATGAAAAGAAGAAAATAACAGAAAATTATTCAAAAAAAACAGCACAAAAAAAATTAAGTCCTGCACCTAAAGGAATGGTTAAAATAAATGGAGGAAGATTTCATCTAGGCACTAATGATCCTGCCGCGCCTAATTACGAATCGCCTGCAATATTGACCGAAGTCAATGATTTTTATATAGATAAAACTGAAGTTACCAATAAGCAGTATCAGGAATTTGTTGAAGCTACTGGTTATAAAACTATTGCAGAACGAGAAATAGATTGGAATGAACTAAAAACACAACTTCCACCCGGAACACCAAAGCCACACGATTCTGTTTTTAAACCGGGATCGTTAGTTTTTACACCTCCAGAAAAAGAAGTGCCGTTAGAAGATATTTCGCAATGGTGGTCGTGGGTAATTGGTGCTAATTGGAAACATCCACAGGGACCAGGCTCTACTATTGAAGATAAAGAAAATTTACCGGTAGTTCACATTGCCTATGAAGACGCTAAAGCTTATGCAGATTGGGCTGGAAAGCGCCTTCCTACTGAAGCCGAATGGGAATATGTTGCCCAAGGAGGAAATAACAACAGTGCTTTTGCTTGGGGAGATGAATTAACTCCTTCAGGAAAATATTTAGCCAATTTTTTTCAAGGAAATTTTCCTTATCAAAATACTCAAGAAGATGAATTTGAAAAATCTGCACCTGTAGCAAGTTTTCCTGCCAATTACTTTGGCGTATATGATTTAATTGGGAATGTTTGGGAATGGACAAGTGATTGGTACAGACCCGATACGTTTAAAATGTATCAGAATAAAAATTTTGCTATTTGTCAAAATCCAACAGGACCAAAATCCAGTTTTGACCCCAATGAACCTTATACTGTAAAAAAAGTCATTAAAGGAGGTTCTTTTTTATGTAGTCTAGATTATTGCTCAAATTACAGACCAAATGCTAGGTTTTCTACTGCGATAGATAGTGGTCAGGAACATTTAGGCTTTAGATGTGTAAAAGATATTGAGTGAATTTAATCCTCCATTTTTCTTTTAAAGGTGATTTGTTTTAATTGCTCGGTCTCTTTATCAAAATATTCTACGATTAAATTTCCGGATTCATTAAAAGAAACTGTCCCGTTTATTTTATCTGAGTTATATAAAATATTTTCCGATTTTGTGTAGTGCAAATGACCTACACGTGTACCGCTTTCCTTTTCAGTGAGCAAATAACCCGCTTCAATTTTTTTTAGAGCATAAGAAGTATTTCCTCTTAAAAATGTAAAATAAGTAGCTTTATCCAGCTCATTTTTTTCTTCTAAATTTTTATTAATAGAATCATTATATTCTTCATAAAAACCCTGTTTCCCATTATAGTGATGATAATATGCGCCAAAAGACTCAAATGCACTTCGAAGCGCATCTTTATAAGCCGCTTCATAATCTTTTAACTTACTAGAACCCTCTTCTGATTGAAACACAACATTACCTTCGCAATCTTTTAAAAGCAACTTTGCTTTTGTATTCATTTGAAATAAGCCCGTCGGAGTTCCCGTTACATCTGCGTAAAGACCCAAACAGCGATCTACACTTAAATTTGAAAGTACAGGATCACTCTCTATGTATGTTTTAAAGTTTATTTGATTTAATAAATGCTTGGTTAGAGAATTTAATAGAAATTTATTCTCTTCGTTTCCTAAAAAATCGTAATCCAAAGGAACAACTACATATTTATAATTATCTAAAACTTCTGTTCGTTGGGCATTGCTTTGAAAACTAACAAATAGAATTAAAAATAATACGATAATTTTTTTCATATCACTAAATCGGGTTATAATATTTCTGATAGTTGTTTTAATGAATTAACACTTAATCTTTCTGTGGTTGGTTGCGATATACTTGCAAAATGAATTGCTTTCATTCCAAATTTTTCTGCTCCTAAAACATCTGCCTCTAAATTATCACCAATCATTAAACTTTTTGTATGACAGGTTTCTGCTTTCTTTACCGCTCTTTCAAAAATAAGTGGATGTGGTTTTTTAACACCAGCATCTTCTGAAGTTGTTATCGTGGTAAAATAGTTATCTATAGCAGCATTTTTTAATTTAATGTGCTGTACCTCTTCAAAACCATTTGTGATGATATGCAACCTATATTTTTTAAATAGATAATCCAAGGTAGGAATCGCATAATCAAATAAATAATTATTTTTTGGTAAAAATACAATATAATCTTCTGATAGTTGATTTACTTTTTCTTTTGTTATTTTAAACCCTATATCTTCAAAAACCTCCATTAATCTTCGGTAACGCAATTCTTCTTTCGTTATTTTATCTTCTCTAAAAAGTTTCCAATACGCATGATTTTTAGGAATATATACTTCTAAAAAATCATCTAAATTAATAGTAAGCTTATTTTTATTGAAAACTTCTTGAAAAGCTAAAGCAGAGTTTCGCTCAAAATCCCAAAGGGTATGATCTAAATCAAAAAAAATATCGGTAACATTATTCATGTTCGTGCAATTTGTATACAAGTTCTAAAAATTTTTCTTTGTCTTGCTCATCTTCAAAATCCGAATTTTTAAATATGAGCACCAAATCGCCGCCAACCTTTTTTACCTTTTCCTGAATAGTTTCTAAGGTTTTTTTAACCTCAAAATAAGATAATTTCTCCAACACTTGACTATTAAAAGCTATCGGCTCTATAACCAAAGGAGAAATACGTTCAAAATTAATATCGTAAAATAAAAATGGCGTACATGTACCGGCTCTAAAACCAATAACATCGGCATAACTCATAGAAAAATCTCTAGCAATTTCTAGCTTATCAAAGTTATTATACAAATTAGGTAAATTTATATCGTAATCGTTTACTAAAGTATTTTTCAATGGTCTATTCACGATAGCTTCCCAACGTTTCTTTTCTCTTTTTAAAACCTTTAAGCTACTTATCGCTTCATATCCAGGAAGTAAACCAATGGGACCATAATCTGCCATAGATTTTATTAATGCATGATATTTCACTTTATGATAGCTGATGTTTTTATTATAAATAGAATAATTACTAAGCTGAAACATAAAACTCCAACGCAAATTTTCTTGCTTAGAAAAAGCAATAATATCATCATACACGTCATAAGGATCTCTTTTTAAAAAAGTCAAAACTTTTAAACGTTCTATAAAATCAGAAAAATTTAACCGAAAAAAATCTCTTAAGCTCGCTCCTACACTTCTCACAATCCCCTTTTTCTTATACTTAAAAACTTCAGCTACCGCTAAAATATTTTTGTTTTGAAATGGTTTTATTTTGTGCTCTAAATTAGGAAAACGTTCTTTTAAAATCTCTAAAAATTTAAATGCCCATAAGTCAACTAACGGCTGATCTATTATTTCCTCTTTCACCAAAAAACTTTCTGAAGAAGGATATCTTCCTTTTTCATCTTTTACGTGTGGTAAATATTCTTCGTATCGACTTAATAAATAAAATGATGCCGAAAAAATATCAAAAGGTAAATCACTTTGATCTGAAACTTTAAAAAAACCAACTGTATTTTCCCAAGGAAATAATTTTAATTCTGTATCTGAAAAACCTTGCTCTAATAATAATTCTGTTTGTTGTACAAATAATTCATTTCCTAATTTTTGCTTTCCGTAAGAAAGCTTCATGCCTTCGTGTGCAACAAACTCTTCGATCTTTGATGTGAATTTTATATCGATTCCTAAAATATGGGTACACACATGCTTAAATGTATAATTAATTCTTGGAGTTAAGGTCTTGGTATAAATTAACAGCATGGTTATAGCACTTATAAAATAGCCTCATCGGCAAAGCTAAAATAGGATTTTTGCGTAACAATTAAATGATCAAGCACTTTAATATCTAAACTTTCTCCGGCTTGTTTTAGTTTATAAGTAAGCTGTTTATCAGCCGCACTTGGCTTTAGTGTTCCTGAAGGATGATTGTGAGCTAAAATTAGAGAAGTGGCACCAATTTCTAGGGCATTCTTAAAAGCCAAACGTACATCAACCAGTGTACCGGTTATTCCGCCTTTACTTAATTGTGATTTTTGTAAAATTTTGTTAGAATTATTTAGGTATAAAATCCAAAATTCCTCGTGTGGTAAATCACCTAAAATAGGCTGCATAACTTCGTAAACTGATGCGCTAGAAGTAATCTTCTTTTTTATAGCGGCTTCTTCTCCCCTTCTTCTCCTTCCTAACTCCATAGCAGCAACAATAGAAATTGCTTTTGCTTCACCAATACCTTTAAACTTTAGCAGTTGCTTAACCGAACATTTTCCTAAATCGTTTAATTTATTATTGGATTGTTGAAGAATTTTTTGTGCTAATTGCACCGCACTTTCTTCTTTATTACCCGAACCAATTAAAATTGCAATTAATTCTGCATCGCTTAAAGAAATCTCGCCTTTATGCAATAATTTTTCTCTTGGGCGGTCGCCTTCCGCCCATTTTTTTATAGAAAAAGAACTTTCCTGTTCTTTCATGAAAGTGATTTTTTTAAAGGTAATAATTTTTAGGCGAACCTAATTTTACTAGAGCCAATCTTTTACCTTATCAAAATCTAAACCTCCATAATTACCACTACTCATAAAAAGAACTACAGCATTTCTAAAAGTATCTTCTTTTAAATATGCTTGAAATAATTCTGAATTTACATATACTTTTAAATTTTTATGCTGAAAGGCTTCTTGAATTTCTTCTGGAGAAAGTGTTTCCAATTGCTTTAATTGAACCGCTTCTGGTGAATAAAACACAATAGCTTCATCTGCTGCATCTAAGGTGTTTTTATATTGCGCCAAGAATTCTTTCGTTAAACTACTGTAAGTATGCAATTCTAAACATGCTACAATTCGCTCTTTATCTGTAAACTGATTTTTTACAGCAGTTGTTGTTGCTTTTACCTTAGACGGGCTATGGGCATAATCTTTAAAAACTACCGTGCCACGTTTTTCGGCTATTTTTTCTAATCGTTTTGCAGCTCCTTTAAAAGTAGCAATAGCTTCATAAAAATCGGCTTCATCTACTCCCATATGCTGACAAACCCATTTTGCTCCGGCTAGATTATTTAAATTATGTTCTCCAAAAATCTCTACCGGCATTTCTCCTTCCGGTGTTTCAATATAAGTATCGCCATCTTTTATAGTATAGTTTGGAGTTTTATAAGCATGTTTTCTTGTCGGTTTTGTGGCACTTTCGGCAATTTCCTTTACTAACGGATCTTCTTCGTTATATACCAAAATACTTCCGTTAACCATTTCTTCGGTAAAAATTTTAAACTGATCTACATAGTTCTTAAAATTTGGAAAAACGTTAATATGATCCCAGGCAATTCCACTTATTAAAGCAATGTTTGGTTTATATAAATGAAATTTTGGTCTGCGGTCTATTGCTGAAGATAAATATTCATCCCCTTCAAGTAGCATAAAATCGTTCTCATCTGTTAAATGAACCATGGTATCAAAACCTTCTAACTGTGCGCCAACCATAAAATCTGTAGGCTTATCAAAATAATGAAGCACGTGCAAAATCATTGCTGTAATAGTAGTTTTTCCGTGCGAACCACTAATTACAACCCGGGTTTTTTCTTTGCTATGTTCGTATAAAAATTCTGGATAAGAATAAATTTTTATTCCTAACTCTTTGGCTTTTTTTAATTCGGGATTATCTTCTTTTGCGTGCATTCCCAAAATTATAGCATCTAAATCTTTGGTTATTTTTTCCGGAAACCAGCCTTCTTCTTCAGGTAATAAATCGGCTTTCTCTAATCTAGTTTTTGAAGGTTCAAAAATACTATCGTCGCTTCCGCTTACTTGATCTCCTTTTTTATTTAATGCCAAAGCTAGGTTATGCATCGCGCTTCCGCCAATGGCTATAAAATGAATTTTCATAGGTGTTTTTTTATAAGAAATAGATTACATCGCTAAAATTAAAGCTTTTTCTTCTTGTGCTTTTTTAAAATCATCTTCAATTGCTAGCGATTTTTCTATCCAATTTTTTGCTTGATTTTTATTGTTTAAATTTCTGTATAATTGTGCTTTTCTGAAATATGCCACGTGCAGCGGCACACCGTCTATAGAGGAAAAGTCATCAATATAACGCTGCAAATATAAAAGTCCGCGCTCGTTTTGTACATTATATTCTGCAGAGGCTTTTGCGGTAAGGTAATTTAGCTGATTTCTATTAAAATTCACACAACCGCTAATTTCTTTTCCCGCTAATTCTACAATTTTATGCATCGGAAATTTTTCTAGTTTTTCTTTGCAATTTTCTGGATTGGTAAACTGAATAGCTTTTAAGTAATATTGCTTTGCTAGTGCGGTATTTTCTTCAGCTTCGGCTACAAAGGCTTTTGCAAAGTTTCCATTTAAAGAATCTATTGCTAAAATCTGATCTGCATAATTATCTGCAGTATCAAAGCTTCCGCCTAAAAATCCCGGTAATTGAATGTATAATTGTACTAAGGCCCAACGAGATTCTAAATGACTTTCATCTAATTTTGCTGCTTTTTTAATGTGTTTTTTTATATCTGAAATATAAAAAGCCGCCTCAAATTTACTAATCACCTTAGCTTTAAGCCCTAACGTTCCACCATATTTAAAATTAAGGTTTGCATTTTCAGGCTTTTTCTCAAGTAAGTTTTCATAAATAGACAGGGCTGTATCCCAATCTTTTTCCAAAACAGCGATATCTGCAATATACTCTTTTGCTTTTTCTTTATTTTCTGAAGATTCTTCAACCGCTAGGAAATATTCTTTTGCTTGATCTAAATCTCTTTTTTCAAAAGATTTTTTACCCTCTTCAAAATTGGTTTGTCCTAAAACAAACATGGGAATCAAGAAAAATACAAATAAAAATTTCATAGGTACTGAATTAATATTCTAATGAAACAAAAATAACAAGCCGAAAAGAATGATTAAGAAAGATTTAATAAAATTTTTATCTTTAAACAAAATCATTCGGCATGAAAATTCGCATTTTGGCTTGCATCTGTTGCTTGCTAACCACACAACTTATCTTTTCACAACAAAAATTTAACCAATGGTGGAATGAAGTAGAACAATTAGAAGTTAATGGAAAATCTTTTAGCGCTTATGAAAAGGCTGAAAAAATACTCGAAAAAGCTGAACGAAAGGAAAATGAACTTCAATTTATAAAGGCTTTTTTATACCAGCAAAAATTTAATCTCATATTGAAAAGCGATAGTCAACAGCTGGTTTTCAATAATTTTGAGCAGACCATTAAAGAAAAAGCATTTCCTACAAAGCAGATCTTAGCTTCTTATTTCGCAGAAAGTCTTTGGAAATACTACCAGCGGAATTACTACAAAATCAGAAGAAGAACTGAAACCAGCAACAACATTAAGGATTTTAAAACCTGGGATCAAGCAAAATTTCTATCTGAAATTCATCATTATTACGAATTATCGTTTCAACATGAAGAAAAATTGTTCGCACTTCCGTTAAGTGATTTTACCGATATTTTACAATATGGAGAAAATTATAATCGCTACCAAAGCACCTTATTAGATCTACTTGGGAAGCGATATTTAGCGTTTTTAAATTATTCGCAACACCACACAAAAAATCATTATTTTATAAAAAATGAAGCGCATTTTTTATTACCGAAAAAATTTATAAGCTATTCTTTTGCCGAAGAAGAATTAAAATCGCCGGAAGCTAAACTTCTACAGCTTTACCAGAAATTAATTAGAAATCACCTACAAAATAATGATGAATATTCAGCGGTAATGTTAAGTTTAGAACGGCTAAAATTTGTAAAAAACAATGGTGCTTTTGAAGAGAAAAAGCAACTTTATCTACAGGCTTTGAAAGAACATTTAAAGAAGTTTACCACAGCCGAAAGTCAGAATTTAATTCAATATCACATCGCGCATTTTTATTTTTCTGAAAGTGATAAAGAAAAGCATCCCGATTATTTTCAAAAAAGCTTGGCTCATCTAAACAAAATTTCGAAAAATAGCAAAAGTCCGTTTGTTTGGGAAAATGCGCTACAGCTAAAAAAAGTGATTTTAATGCCCGAATATAAACTGATTTCTGAACGTGAAATTATTCCAAATGAAGCTTCCCGCATGCTAATTTCCTTTAGAAATACAGATACATTACAACTGCAAATTTTTCGGGTTCCCAGAGAAATAAAAGAAGATTTAGGCTGGAATAAGGAATATACACAAACTGAAAAAGATTCAATTTTACGAAAGTATTTACTTCAACAAAAGTCAGTAAAAACACAAAAAAAATCCTTGCCAAAAATCACAAATCATTATAGCTATACTACCGAATTTTTTATTGAAGGGCTTCCCGTTGGGAATTACATTTTTTGCGTAACAAACCAAAAGAAGCTTTCTGAAACCAAAAATTTTGACTACGGTTTTGTACAATCTACCAACTTACAAATGGCGCGATTTGATTTTAATGATCGGCAAAAAATCTATGTTACGCACCGAAAAACAGGAAAATCTTTAGAAAATGTAATAGTAAAAAAAGGGTTTTCATATCAAAATTATACCGACAAAAATGGAATGGCTTGGATAAATGGAAAGAATGATTATTACTACGAAGACATTATTTTAATTTCTGAAAACGACACGCTAGAAAAGCAAATTCGGTTTCGCGAAAAAAGAACACGGAGTAAACCCGAAGCTGAAATTAATTCTTATTTATTTACCGATAGAAGTATTTATAGACCCGGACAAAAAGTTTACGTAAAAGGAATTTTAGCTTTTCAACACGATGAGGAAAAGAAGGTTGTAGCTAATGAAAATGTGACTATAAAATTATACGATATTAATAGAAATGCAATTGATAGTTTACAACTAAAAACAAATGAATTTGGCTCTGTTCACGGAGAATTCACCTTACCAAAAAATGGATTAACGGGTCGTTTCCGAATAGAAATTGATGAAAATTTCCAAAAAAATTCACCATATAAAAATATTGACTTTGATAACGAATATCGCTATTTTCAAGTGGAAGAATACAAGCGTCCGCGTTTTGAAGTTACTTTCAAAAAAATAGACTCTACGTATGTTTTACAAGATTCTATTCAACTTACCGGAAATGCAGAAGCTTATTTTGGCGGGAATTTAACCGATGCCGAAGTTGTTTACACCGTTACACGATCGTTAAAATATAACCGACCTTTTCAACGAAGCACATTTTATCAACCTGTTGAAGAAAAAATTATCTTAAGCGATAGTACCAAAACCGACGCTTCAGGAAATTTTAAAGTGAATTTTAAAGCGATTCCCGACCTTAAAATAGCTGAAAAATTCAAACCCATTTTCACCTATACTATTGAAGCTGATGTTACCGATGTTAATGGTGAAACGCGATCTGCTGAAATGCAAATTCGGGTAGGTTATCATACAAAAGTTGTCAATCTCGAAATTAAACCTTCGCCGGAAAATAAAAAATTATTACGTATAAAAGCAACCGATCTTAACTTGCGGAAAAAAGAAAGCCAAGGAATTTTAAAAATCTATCATTATCAAATGCCCGAACAAGCTTTTTTAAAACGCGCTTGGGATGTTCCTGAAATTCAACAAATCGATAAGGAAAAATTCTTAACGCACTTTCCGTATACGGCTTACGATTCTTTAGATATAGAAAAAAATTGGCCTAAAAAACTAATCGACAGCTTACAAATAGACACTAAAAAACAAGCTGAATTTTCGATAGATTCTTTAGTAGAAAAATCCGGTAAATATCAATTCACTTATCAAGACCAATCAGCCTTGATTGAAGAAGCTACCTTAACAAATTTTCATCAATCTGGCGAAAAGTTGCTCTTGCCAGAACAGCGCATTTTGCAAATTAGTGACAGTGTTGTAACAAAAGAAAAAACAGGAAAAATCAGGCTTACTTTTTCTACGGAATTACCACAACTGCACATTTTCTTAGAATTTAATGATAAAGAAAAAATTAGTAATCATCAACTTAAATTAAAAAAAGGAGAAAAAATCACGAAAGAATTTTTAGTTCCACTTCATAAAAAATCGGTTAGTTACCGCGTAAGTTATGGAAAAAACAATCGGTTTTATTCAGACCAAAAAAGCATTAATTTACCGCAAACCGATACAAAAGAATCGAAAATTGAATTTGAAGTCATTACTTTTCGGGATAAGCTTTCACCGGGCAAAGAAGAAACTTGGCAATTAAAAATTAAAGATCAAGACGAAAATCCTGTAGATGCCGAACTTTTAGCCAGTATGTACGATGCTTCCTTAGATCAATTTACCTCACATTCTTGGCCCGAGAAAATAACACAAGATTTTTATAGATATAATTTTTCTGAAAGTTTACTTAGACCGATACATTATAGTGACTATAACCGAAACACTTTTCAAAAAACATATAATTTTTATAATAATAATTTTAATGTCAATTTATCATCAAGTTTTACTTCATTCAAACAATTTGGATATGATTTTGAAAATTATACAGATGCTCAAAATGAACATGTTGAACTTTTAATTAAATCAAAAAACACTAAAGGTTATATTTCGGGAATCGTAAAAGATGATTCTGGTTTACCGCTCCCAGGAGTTTATGTATTAAAAAATAAAGCTGTAACTACTCAAGCTAATTTTGATGGATATTTTTCTACCAAAGTTGAAAAAGGAGATAGTCTGACTTTTAGCTATCCAGGTTTTTATAATCATTCTATACTAATAAAAAACCAAGATTATTTAAAAATTAAAATGAGAGAGAATCTGTATAGTAGCGCAGAAAACGTTATAACTTCTTACGGTTCTACTGTAAAGAGAAGAGAAACTTTATCATACGGTTACATGCAATTAAATGCCGGTGAAGAAATTGACTTTAGAAAAACAACTCAAGCAGCAACTAGTCTTGAAACAGAAAAAATAGTTCTTCGAGGTGTTGGTTCAATCAACGGAAATGCAGAACCGCTTTTTATAGTGGATGGGGTTCCTGTTTCAGAAGAAAATTTTAGAGCCTTAAACCAAAATGATTTAGCAGAAGTTCAAGTTTTAAAAGATGCTGAAGCTACTGCGCTGTATGGAAATAAAGGCGCAAACGGTGTGATTGTCATCACCACCAAAAAAGCAGCAAAAGAAGAATTAGCACAAATTGAAACAAGAACCAATTTAAACGAAACTGCATTTTTTCTTCCGCAATTACGTACTGATAAAAAAGGGGGAGTCAGTTTTACATTTACCAGTCCGGAAGCTTTAACCCGTTGGAAATTTCAAGCGTTTGCGCACAACAAAAAACTGCAAAGCGCTTCTATAAACCTCAACACGGTGACGCAAAAAACCTTAAATATTATTCCGAATTTTCCACGTTTTTTTCGTTCAAAAGACACGGTTTATATTTCAGCGAAAGTCAATAATTTAGCAGAAAAAAAATTAGACGGAATTATTCAGCTTGAATTCACTGATGAACTTAGTCAAGAGAAAGTAAAACTCGGTTTAGATGAATCACTTAAAAATTTCAGCATCGATGCAAAAGGAAACAAGCAAATTACCTGGAAGCTTTTTATTCCTGAACGATTAAACGCGGTTCGATACCGCATTGTCGCCAAAGCCGGAAATTTCTCTGATGGCGAAGAAAATGTTTTGCCGGTACTTACCAATCGATCCTTCATCACCGAAAGTTTACCAGTTTGGGTAAATCCGAAGGAAGAAAAATCGATTACTTTTGACGCTTTAAAAAATAACACTTCGTCTAGCTTATCGCATCATCGCTTGGTATTTGAATACACATCAAACCCAGCGTGGACAGTTATAAAATCGCTTCCGTATTTAATTGAATTTCCGCATGAATGTGCCGAACAAACCATGGCGCGTTTTTATGCAAACCATTTAGCACAAGTTATCGCTGAAAAAAACCCGTCGATAAAAAAGCAACTCAACACTTGGAAAAATAATAAAATTTTAGACAGCGATTTAGCCAAAAATCAAGCTTTAAAATCGGTTGATTTAAGTGAAACACCGTGGCTAAAAACTGCACAAACCCAAGAAGAACAATTACATAATTTAGCAACGCTAGTAAGCGAGGAAAACTCCAAGCAGAAAAAAGAAGAAAGCTTACAAAAATTAAAGGGAATGCAATTAAGTTCAGGCGCTTTTCCTTGGTTTAAAGGTGGAAGAGAAAATGTATTTATTTCGGTTTATATTTTAGCGACTATGGAACATTTACAAAAAATGGATTCCTCACTAAAAAATCTTGAGGAATTTCAATCGATAAAAAATAAACTAATTGAATTTGTCGATAATCATTATGAAATTTACAATGTAAATGCCAAAGAACGAAACGATCTTGATACACGTTTTCTTCATTATTTATACACAAGAAGTTTTGATGAGAATAAACCAACCCAGATTAAAAATTTAGCGGCTGGCTTGTTAGATAAATTTAATAAAAAATGGGTTACTTGGTCGTTAGAACAGAAATTACAATTCGCTTTAATTGCCTCACGTTTTCAAGAGAAAAAACTAGCCGATAAAATTCTAATCAGTTTAGAAGAAAACGCTGTGATTAATTCAGAATTTGGCATGTATTGGAAAGCTAACAAAAAATCTTGGAGCTCCTCTCCTATTGCCACGCAAGCTTTAGCGATTGAAGCTTTTGCTGAAATAAACAATGACGAAGAAAAAGTAGAAAAATTAAAAATTTGGCTTTTACGCCAAAAGAAAACGCAAGCCTGGAAATCTACTAAAGCGACAACACAAGCTATTTATGCGTTACTTACTCGCGGAAAAAATTGGCTTGCAGATACTAGTTCAAAAACAAGCATTAAGCTTGGCGAAGAACAATTCGATTTAGATAAAACAACGGGAAATGCCGGTTATTTACAAGTGAGCTATCAACCGGAAGAAATTACCCAACAAAAAGCTAATTTGGAAATTGAGAATAAAAGTGATTCTCCACAATACGGCGCTTATCATTGGCAATATTTTGAAGATACCGACAAAATAAAATCAAGCAGTCAAGCTTCACTACACATCACAAAAAAACTCTTAAAAATAGAAAAAACCAACAGTGGCGAAAAAGGAAAACCTATTGAAAAAACAAGCTTAAATGTAGGCGATTTAGTTCGCGTGCAGTTAACAATTGAAGCGAAAGAAAGTTTCAGTTTTATGCATTTAAAAGATTTACGCGCTGCCGCTTTAGAACCTGTTGATGTAATTTCTACCTACAAATGGCAAGAAGGTTTAGGCTATTACCAAAGCACAAAAGATATGGCGACACATTTTTTCTTTGATGAACTCCCAAAAGGAACTTATGTGTTTAGTTATGATTTACGTGTCAATAATTCCGGGAATTTCACCAAAGGATTTGCGGAACTTGAAAACATGTACGCGCCTGAATTTTCTGCCCGTTCTAAAAGTGGTCGTTTAGAGATTAAAAACGAATAAGAAAAAACGTTATTATTGTAATACTAATTACAACTTATTTTTTAATCAAATGAGAAAAAATGTACTAGTCATTCTAATTTTAGCCACCCTCATTTTAGGTGTTACTTCCTGTCAGCCTATATTAAAAGCAGTGACCGGAATAAGAAACCCGAAATTTGAAATGACTCAAGTAGAACGAATGGAATATTACCAGCCTCTTATAGCCGAAAATTACGAAACAAAAATTACAGCTTTTGCTAACTGGGAAGATTTACAAAAAGGATTTAATATAGCTAATGCATCAGGTTATCCTAACCTTTTTATTAAAAACCTAGAAACACAAAAGATTTATCGTCTAGATTGTTATGAAGATCTTGAAGAGAATATAGAAGAAATTAATCAACAAGATTATTCTTATGTGGAAGAAAAGCAGGAAGAAACAGAATATTTCTATAAAATAGATAGTTTATCCAGTAATTCTACTGAAGTAGTTTATCATAATTTACCAATACAACCAACCAAAGAGAAAACTTGGGATGTTATAATTTTATCAGGTACTTTTTTAGGGAAAAAATTAAGAAAACGAACGCTTCCTATCAAAAATCTAGAAAACATCAGTAGCCTAAAAATTATCGATTTAAGTATTAATATAATTTCAGAAAAAAGCTAAAATTATTCTTCAGATTCCGGAGGATAATTCTCTAAAGCTTCTTCAGCAACTTCTCTAAAAAAGTTAGTCCGCTCTTCTGGTGTCCAATTATTATAAAAACGATGTTCTACTACGGCTTGCCAAAAAAGCTCATTATCCTTAGCCTTGGCAAAATCTATGGTTATGCTTAAATATAATTTGTCGCCACCAACAGGGATTCCGCCGGAAACACCGCCACCAACTGCTCCGCTTCCGCCGCCAATACCAATGCCAATAGAACTATTGTTCGCTTTACTAAAAGCTTCAGCAAAAATATTGATCTTAAAATCTGGTGTGTTGCTTTTGGTAAATTTGCGTGCGTGTAAACTAGAATCTAAAGCTGTTTTTAATCGTTCTTCATCTAATTCATTTAAACCGGTTTCCATATCGGTGTAAAATGCGTAACTCTTAAAATTAGAAAAATCAACTTGCTGATCATAATCAAAATAAGCTTTTGGACCACCACAAGAAATCAGTAAAATCCCTAAAAATATACCTATAAATGTTTTCATTTTTGTTGCAATTTTTCTTTTAAAATTACTAAAAACAAAAGTAGCTCAAGCTATTATAACCAATTCTTAACATTTAAGATTTATCTTCCGGATCTTTATTTAAAATCTCCCAAAGTCTATCTTTCAATTCTTGAATACCTTGTTGTGCTACCGACGAAATAAATTGATAAGGAAGTCCGTTAAAATCTTTTTGAAGCTGCTCATCAAGTTCTTGCTTTAATTCTTCATCTAACATATCACTTTTAGTAATCGCTATAAATCGTTCTTTATCTAACAACTCAGGATTGTAGCGACGCAATTCATCTACTAAAATATCGTATTGCTTTTTGATATCATCTGCATCACAAGGAATTAAAAAAAGTAAGGTTGAATTTCGCTCTATATGACGTAAAAAACGATAACCTAGACCTTTACCTTCTGCGGCGCCTTCAATAATTCCCGGGATATCTGCCATCACAAAACTTCGATAATCGCGGTATTTTACAATTCCTAAATTTGGCTTTAAGGTTGTAAATTCATAATTAGCGATTTTTGGTTTTGCTGCTGTAATTACAGAAAGTAAGGTAGATTTTCCGGCATTAGGGAAACCAACTAAACCTACATCAGCAAGCACTTTTAATTCTAAGGTAATATCACGTTCTTCACTCTCAATTCCCGGTTGAGAATAACGCGGAGTTTGATTGGTAGAAGATTTAAAATGCCAATTTCCACGACCGCCCATACCACCTTTAGCGATGATTATTTCTTGATCGTGTTCGGTAATTTCATCTATAATATTTTCGGTGTCGGTATCTCGAATTACAGTGCCCAATGGCACATCTATATACACATCTTCTCCATCGGCACCGGTACTGCGTTGTTTACCGCCATCTTTACCATGTTCGGCTTTTATATGGCGCTTAAAATTGAACTCAAATAATGTCCAAAGGTTTTCATTGCCACGTACAATTACGTGTCCGCCACGACCACCATCGCCACCATCAGGACCACCTTTTTCAATAAATTTTTCGCGATGCAAATGCATAGAGCCTTTTCCGCCCTTTCCTGAAGTCACGTGTAGCTTTACGTAATCTATAAAATTACCTTCTTTCATAATTTTTGTTCTTCCCTAAAAAACCGGTTGATTTTTTAAGCGTTTTCTGACTGAATATAAAAATCCTTCAAGATTTAAAAAATCTTGAAGGATAAAATTTGTTATAGTTTATCGATTACGGCACTTAAACGTTCCGTAATTTCATCGATACTGCCTACACCATCTATCCCAAAATATTTATCCTGTTTTTTGTAATAATTTTTTAGAATAGCGGTTTCATCGTAATATACTTTAATACGATTTCTAATGACACTTTCATCGGCATCGTCTGCACGACCTGAAGTTTTTCCACGTTCTAACAAACGCTCTCCTAACACTTCATCCTCTACTTCTAAAGCAATCATTGCATTTACTGAATCGTTTTTACTTTCAAGCAAATTATCTAAGGCTTTGGCTTGCGCTTCGGTTCTAGGAAAACCATCAAAAATAATTCCTTTAGCATTAGGATTTTTTTCTACCTCAGCATTCAACATGTCAATAGTAACCGCATCGGGTACTAATTGTCCTTTATCGATATACGATTTTGCGGTTTTCCCTAATTCGGTTTCATTCTTAATATTATAGCGAAAAACATCGCCTGTAGAAATATGCACCAAGGAATATTTTTTCTTTAAAATATCTGCTTGTGTTCCTTTTCCGGCTCCCGGAGGGCCAAATAAAACTATATTTATCATAATTATTATGCTTCTTTTAATTGATATATTTCGGGTAAATTTCTTCCTAATCCATTGTAATCTAAACCAAAACCAACAATAAATTTATCGGAGATTTCTATGCCAATATAATCTATTGTATGCTTTTTTTGGTAAGCTTCAGGTTTATAAAACAAACTTGCAATTTTATAGCTTGTTACTTTTTCTGCTTGTAAAATCTTTATAATTTCTGAAATGGTATTTCCGGTATCTACAATATCTTCAACAACCACAACAGTTTTTCCTTCTAAATTTTCAACGCCAATTAATTCTTGAACATTGCCGGTAGTTTTTGTTCCGCTGTAGGATTTTAATTTAATAAATTCTACTTCGCAATCGCCTTGAAAACGCTTGGTTAATTCAGCTGTAAACAAATAAGCACCGTTTAAAACGCCTAAAAAAACCGGTTTCTTTCCTGCTAAATCTCTATTTACTTGCACCGAAACTTTTTCTATGGCTTCTTTTATTTCTGTTGAAGATAGAAAAGGCACAAATTGTAAATCTTGAAGTTGTAGCATTTTATCAAGCAATTTTTATAAGCGGCAAAGATAAGGATAATAATTACCAATCAAACATTCTACTATTGCGGAAAATCTGTTATTTCTATAAGATATTGTTATCTGGTAAAGAATCAAAACCGCTTCGCTATTAGAATCAAGAAATAAGATTTGATTGTAACTAATCTATAAACAGCAATAAAATTAAGTAGCATTACTAGCTTTATATTCTACTAAAAAGCAAGTTGACTATTCTATAGTTTGAAAGCGTTTATTACTCAATTGTAATAGTTCTTTAGAGTAATTCAAGAAATTTTACTCGTACATAATGATTTACAGACTAGAATTTCGGTTAATCTCTTAGAAAGATTTATTTTTGTTGAAATATTTGCGTTAGGGATTGAGGTATCTGTTTAAGCTCTTTTTGTTTTTGCTTTTTAATAATAAAAAGTAACAACAAAAAAGCGAGTACCGAAAGCCCGACCCGGGCCTTTAAGCGAAGGGAAACGCCCAAACTATAGAAATAAAAATTTTATGCATAATTATTTTTCTTCAGATTTTAAACTCGGTATTCTTGGCGGCGGACAATTAGGTAAAATGATGTTGTACGACACAAGAAAATATGACATACAGACTTACGTGTTAGATGCTAACCCGGAAGCGCCGTGCAAAATTGCTTGTGATGTTTTTGAACAAGGTGATTTAATGGATTTTGATGCGGTTGTAAATTTTGGTCGAAAAGTAGATGTACTCACCTTTGAAATTGAATTGGTAAATGTAGAGGCTTTAGAACAATTAGAAAGCGAAGGCAAAAAAGTTTACCCTTCGGCAGCTACTTTACGAAAAATTCAAGATAAAGGCGTGCAGAAAAAGTTTTATGCTGAAAAGGGAATTCCTACCGCTGATTTTAAAGTTTATGATGAAAAGTATGAATTAACCGAAGCTTTGGTAAGAAAAGAATTGGGTTATCCGTTTGTTTGGAAAAGTTGTACGGGAGGTTACGATGGAAAAGGCGTGAGTGTAATTCGAGAAGAAGAAGATTTAATTCCGGTTTCAGAAGGAGCTTGTTTAGCCGAGAAAATGATTCCGTTTAAAAATGAATTGGCGGTAATTGTAGCGCGTAGTGTTTCTGGCGAAGTAAAAACTTATCCAGTGGTAGAAATGGAATTTCATCCGGAAGCAAATCAAGTAGAATATGTTTTATGTCCTGCTAGAATTTCTCCGGAAGTAGCCGAAAAAGCGCGAGCGGTAGCTAAAAAAGTATCAGAAAGTTTTGAACATGTTGGTTTATTAGCGGTAGAAATGTTTCAGACCAAAGATGATGAAATTTTAGTTAATGAGGTGGCTCCGCGTCCGCATAATAGCGGTCATTACAGTATTGAAGCTAGTTTTACTAATCAGTTTGAGCAACACCTAAGAGCAATTTTAGACCTTCCGCTTGGCAACACAGAAAGTAAAGTTGGCGGCGTAATGGTTAATTTAGTTGGCGATGAAAATCACGAAGGGAAAGTGCATTACCAAAACATAGAAAAAATTATGCAGATGGGTGGCGTTACACCACATATTTACGGAAAAAAGCAAACGCGTCCATTTAGAAAAATGGGACACGTAACCATTGTAAATAAAGATTTAAATGAAGCTCGAAAAATTGCTGAAGAAGTTAAAAAAGAAATTAAAGTAATCAGTAGAGGTTAGAAGTTAGAAAGTTGAAAAATCTAAATTAAATAATCTTGTAAACTGAATTTATTTTTAACGTTGCTAAAAAAACTCTTTCTTTCTGAAAGAATATGACGAAGGCGGAAGGGTTAAAAAATAAATTTTATAAATGCTAAAGGCTAAATTGCCAAAAGCTAAAAGCTAAAAAACATGAGTAAAGTAGGTATTATTATGGGAAGCACGAGCGATCTTCCTGTTATGCAAGAAGCCATTGATATTTTAAAAGATTTTGATATAGAAGTTGAAGTAGATATTGTTTCGGCTCATAGAACTCCTGAAAAATTATTTGATTACGGAAAAAACGCTCACGAGCGCGGCTTGAAAGTGATTATTGCCGGTGCCGGTGGAGCGGCTCACTTACCAGGAATGATTGCTTCGCTTTCACCACTTCCGGTAATTGGTGTTCCTGTAAAGTCGAGAAACTCAATTGACGGTTGGGATTCTGTTTTGTCTATTTTACAAATGCCAGGTGGCGTTCCTGTTGCAACTGTTGCCTTAGATGGCGCAAAAAATGCCGGGATTTTAGCGGCACAAATTATTGGTGCTTCTGATAAATGTGTACTTGATAAAATTTTGGTTTATAAAGAAGGATTAAAACAAAAAGTAATTAAAGGTGCTGAAGAAATAAAAAAGAAATAAGATCGTTTCGCTTTTAGAAAAAAGAACCAAGACTTGATGCTAATCACTTAATAGTTAGCATTCTTGCAAAATCGTTTTAAATATTTATAATTTATCAAAAGCAAGTTTTTTTCATTTAAAAGTCTATTAAACACATAAAAATTCACTCGAACATTATTCAAATTATATACTGAAAAAATAATTTTATTTTATAGATTGTATTGAATTTTCCTCATATTTATAGTATATAAAAAATACTATTTTATGAGGTTTTTTTTGAAAAAAATTTTCACACTAAAAATACACCTATGCATTTTTTTAAAATTCAATCTTTTTTACTCTTTTTACTGATTTCATTTTCAATAAAAGCTCAAAATAATCCCAAAGAGAATTTATCGAATTCCGAAAAAAAAGCTTTAAAAGTAATAAAGATGGTTAATAAAAACTTAAACGCTAATCATAATATTTCTGAAATTAATTTTACTGTAAAACATGAAGTAGAATCTCATCCTCAAACTAATACGTTTAATATGGAACTTATCAAGGTGAAAAATAACAATCAAATAGATCTAGATAAAATAAATACCATACTTAAAAATACGGAAACAGAAATAGAAAAGTTAGATGGAAGTGATATACTAAAAACTATATATGAAGCAAATGGGAGCTACAAAAATGAAGAATTACATATTAAGCAAACCCATTGCTTTATTGAAGATAAACTTACAGCTTTAGATCTGGAAACTCTTTCTCCTTTTGAAACTATAAAGAAAGGAGTCATTACTCATTTAAATTCTTCATGTGGATTTAATATTAAATCTGGGCTTTTTAACGTTTGTGATTCCGTTTCAGTAAACGGTAAAATGAAAGATAGCGATGAAAATACCCTCCCTATAATTAAAGAAAACCTGATTAATAAAGAAAATAATTTTGAGTTTATAGAATTTCAAAACGACTATAAATATGATTTTATAACAACTCAAGAATTAAAAGGAAAGCAGGTTTATCATCTCCGTTTTAAACCGAAAAGTAAACACGCCAAATATTCAGGAGATTTGTATGTATCTTCCAAATCTTTTGCTATTATCAAGGTAAACTACCGATTAGTTCACGAAAGAAAACTAGATGAAAATATGAATATGAGGTTTTTATTTGGGATAAAAGGTGCTATTACGCAGAAGTCAACTACTGTGATTTACCAGAAAAATAAAGACGATAAATACTTCCCGAGTAGCATAAAACGTAACATTATACAATCTATGCATACCAACCGGAAATTTAAACTTGTTGAATGTAAGCCTTCTGATGGAATGAAGGTAAAAATTGATTTAACATTAGACATCACGGAAAATAAGACCGCTACACTTTTGATAACCGAAAATTAAGTCGATAACTTTTTTATATACAGAAAAAGTTGCATATTTAATAAGTCATTTCTGAATTTATTGTTATGCTAAAAAATTATACACTTCTAATATTTCTAATTTTCTCGTTTTTTCAGATTTCAGCACAAGACTTGTCAGGAACTATTTTTTCAAAAGAAAACAAAAAAAGTATTTCTTATGCTTCTATAGAAATTGGAAAAAACTATGGGGTTACAACAGATAACAACGGAAAGTTTCAAATAAATGTAAATCAATTTTCTTCCAAAGATTCTTTACAGTTTTCATCTTTAGGCTATCAAACTAAAAGAATTGCTGTGAAAGATTTTCAGCAGGACACCGTTATTTATTTAAAGAACAAAGTAAATAAGTTAGATGAAGCATTTTTAGTTGATCATAAACTTTCACCAGAGGAAATAATAAAAAGAGTAAAAGAAAATATCAACAAAAATTACATGTTGGATTCATTAAACATGAAAATCACAAAAAAATCAACTAAAAATTACAATTTCAATGAATTTGACCTTAAGCTTAAAAAAATTAATTTAATCGAGAAAGACAAAAGAGAACAGTTTAGGGCGGCTATAAAAAGTATTGTTCAAGAAATTAATGATAATGAGCATGTTTTAGAAAAAGAAAACAGTTTTTATTATAAGCAGTTACCTAATTCTAAACCTAAGTTTAAAAATATTGACAAAGACTATCATGTCACTAAACATAACCCTAGCGATGTTGCTTCTTGGTATTATGCTTTAGATAATGTTATTAAAGATTATATTGATATAAATAAGGAATACCAAACAAAATCTGGTGTTATTCCATTTGATAGAGATTATGAGTTACAGATAGACAGTACTAATGTTTATTTTCCACTTTCTTGGCCTCGTAAAAAAGTTTTAAACCCCGAAAAGCATGATTTCTTAACCAATAGTGATAACTACACGTTTACTATTGAAAGTAATGTCGAATATAAAGGAGATTGGTGCTATAAAATTAAATTTGTCCCTAGAAAATCAAAAGCTAAATTAACAGGCCAATTATACATTTCGGCTTCGGATTATGGAATATTAAAAGGAGAATATCAGTTAGCTGAAGGAAAGAAAATAAGTTCGGTAAACTTAAAATTTCCGCTGGGTGCAAAAATGCAAGAAAACATATTTTCAGGTAATTTTATTTACACTAAAAAAGCTTCAGGTAAATACACCCCAGAATTTTATTCTACTAAAACAGGAGAATACAATTACTTAAAAAGAGACTATCGTATAAAATATAAAGATGGTAACTGGTTAACACCAAGTAAAAAAGTTACAACTACATTATTAATTGATGGACAGAAAACACTAGATAATCAATACTATTTTTCACCTTTAGAGAACCAAGATTCAATTAATCAATAAGCTTAAAAACGAAAACCAACCCGCAAACCACCCCACTTTGCCTCTGATCCGGTTTTAAATTCTTTGGTAAGGTGAGTTCGGGTGTATTCTAAATAAAAACGACCTGTTTTCATTACAATTCCATAATTTACTTCACCTACTAAACGAGAAACTGCAGAGCTTTCTATTACGTAAGGACTGTCTGAAGTAAACAAACCACCTTGTAAAGTGGCGTCGTAAACAATAGCATTTACCAAAGCTTGAGTATAAAAATAAATTTGAAATTTATTCTTTTTTTTAACTGAAGTAAAAGGCGAATCAAATAAACCAATTTGCGTCTGTAATCCTAAATTAGCATTGGTAAACAAGCTTCCTATTTGTACTGAACTTGAACTATTTATCAAAAAGTTATTTTTTAAACTATATAATTTCTTTTCAAAAGAAACTTCATAATTCAGTACCAAATCATTTTCTATTTGATTGCGCCAACCAATCGGAATTGTATTTCCGGTAGCTTCATGAATATTGGTTTGCATTTCTTCACCAAAAGCGGCGGGACCGATAACTCCTAAACTAATAGAAGAAGAAAATCGAAAACTTTTTTCTGTATTAGTTTCAATTGTGAAACTTTTCAAATAAATAGCTGCTGCAAAGGGACGATCGCCAAATTGAATTTCCGGACTTCCATAATCTTCTGGTGTAAAACCAATATGTTCTAAAGCAAGTCCATATTGTTTTTTACTATCTTCAGCTAAATCAAAAAATAAGTAATTGACAGGATTTTTTGCTAAAACCGGCAATACTAATTCAAAGGCGTAGCCTTGCGTATAATTTTGATCTTGAGCCGTAAAATAATCATTATCATAATGAAGTCGAAAATAAGCATCGCTTTGTAAGCTTCTATAAGATGCGATGTTATCTATTTTTTGCGCATAAAAAACGGTTGAACACAATATCAGTATACATATAAAAACAAAAGTCTTCATACTAAATTTACGCAATAAACAGGAGTAAAGTTTTTTAGAAAACAATTTTTTGTTTTTAAGTTATTTTTAGCTTGGTAAATTCCATTAGCCAACACAAGCTTTGTAAATTTGCAAATCTTAAAACAAACTTATGAGTCAAGAAAATCCTTTATTGCAAGAATTTAATACTGCTCCTTTTTCCAAAATAAAAACAGAGCATTATAAACCTGCAATTGAAGAAGCTATAAAAATTGCACGCAAAGAGATTGAAGAAATCACCTCTACAGAAGAAAAACCCAGCTTTAGCAATACGATTGAAGCGTTAGAATATTCGGGAGAAAAATTAGGGCGTGTTGCCGGAATTTTTTTCAATATAAATTCCGCCGAAACCAATGATGAAATTCAAAAAATTGCACAAGAAGTATCGCCTTGGCTAAGCGAATTTAATAACGATTTATTGCTGAATGAAGCACTTTTTAAACGTGTAAAACATGTTTTTGATGAACGAGAAAATCTTGATCTAACCGAAGAACAAAAAACTTTACTCAATAAGCATTACAAAGCATTTAGTAGAAACGGTGCTAATTTATCGGAAGATAAAAAGAAAGAGCTTCGGAAAATAGATTTAGAACTTTCGAAACTTTCGTTGACTTTTGGTGAAAATGTCTTGGCTGAAACCAACCGTTACGAATTGCATGTCACAGATAAAAATGAACTCGACGGACTCCCGGAAAGTGAACTTGAAAACGCCGAAGAACTAGCAAAAAAGAAAGGAAAAGAAGGTTATATTTTTACGCTTCATTTCCCGAGCTATATTCCGTTTATGAAATATGTAAAAAATCGTGAACTGCGAAAAAAACTTGCTATAGCTTTTGGTGCAAAAGCTTTTCAAGATGATAAATATGACAATCAAGAAAATGTTCTAAAAATAACAAAGTTGCGTCATCAACGTTCAAATTTACTAGGTTTTAAAACCCACGCACATTTTGTTCTAGAAGAACGAATGGCAAAAAGTCCTGAAAAAGTAAATGAATTTTTAGAAGAAATGCTGGAAAAAGCAAAACCGGCTGCCGATAAGGAATTTCAGGAACTCGAAAATTTTGCTAAAGAATTAGATGGTATTGACCGACTTGAAAAATGGGACAGTGCTTATTATTCAGAAAAATTGAAACAAAAACTATTTCAATTAGACGATGAGCAATTGAAACCTTATTTTAAATTAGAAAATGTAATTCACGGCGTCTTTTTAATAGCCAAAAAACTTTATGGAATTCATTTTAAAGAAGTTGCTACAGTAGATAAATATCATGAAGAAGTAAGAACCTATGAAATATTTGATGAAAATGGTGAATATTTAGCCTTATTTTACGCAGATTTTCACCCAAGAGAAGGGAAACGAAATGGCGCTTGGATGACCATTTACAAAGAGCAAGAAGTAAAAGATGGTAAAAACGAACGACCACATATTTCTAACGTTTGCAATTTTACACGTCCAACTTCAAAAAAACCATCGCTTTTAACGTTTAACGAAGTAACCACTTTATTTCACGAATTTGGTCACGCATTACATGGAATTTTAGCAAATTCTACCTATTCAAGTTTATCTGGACCTTCAGTTTACTGGGATTTTGTAGAATTACCTAGCCAGCTATTAGAAAATTGGTGTTACGAGAAAGAAGCCTTAGAACTTTTTGCTCGTCATTACGAAACCGATGAAGTGATCCCGATGGAGTTAATAGAAAAAATAAAAAAATCGGCAAATTTTCAAGAAGGTCTGCAAACTGTGCGTCAACTAAGTTTTGGTATGCTAGATATGGCTTGGCACGCAACAGATCCTTCTTCAATTAAAAATGTTAAAGAACACGAATCAAAAGCTTTTGAAGCGACTAGGCTTTTTCCCGATGTACCAGAAAACTGTATGAGTACTTCATTTGGACACATTTTTCAAGGAGGATATTCTGCCGGGTATTATTCTTATAAATGGGCAGAAGTTTTAGACGCCGACGCTTTTGCTTATTTTAAAGAAAAGGGAATTTTTAATGAGGAAGTTGCTACAAAATTTAAAGACAATGTACTTAGTAAAGGAGGAACAGAAGATCCAATGATTTTGTATAAGCGCTTTCGCGGAAAAGAACCCAATCCTGAAGCTCTATTAAAACGAGCAGGTCTTATGACAGAATAAATAATAACCCCGAAAAAATTTTCGGGGTTTCTTTTTTTAATATTTATGGTCTTTCGGCAGAGGCATCTCTTGCTAAGTCTGCTTCATCCTCTTTTTGTGCCAATTGCGAGTCAAAAAAGTATAAGGATTCTGATGTAGCTTTTGGACCTCCGGCAATTTTTAGTTTATCTATTAAATCTAAAACTAGCGTTTCCTCTTCTATTTGCTCTTTTACAAACCATTGCCCAAAATTCCAAGTTGCCCAATCTTTTTCCTCCTGTGCTAAAGAAACAATTTCATAAATGGCATTTGTATTATCTACTTCGTGTTGAAAAATTCTCTCAAAACAATCCTGTAAATTTTTTGGATCTGAAGACGGGGCTTCAATTGCTGAAATTTTAACTCTGCCACCTCGCTCCATAATGTAAGACATTACTTTATTCATATGATCACGCTCTTCTTGAGAATGACGGAATAAAAAATTGGCGACTCCTGCAAAACCTTGGTCGTCTGCCCAAGCACCGTAAGACAAATAAATTTGAGCAGCATCAGCCTCTTTTGTGATTTGCTGATTTAATATTTTTTCTATTTTTGATGATAATCTGTTAGTTTCCATTTCTTTTTTCACTAAGGTAAAGAAAGAATAGACGAAAACATTATGCCTTCAAATATATTTAACAGATTAAAATCTTTAAATTGTTAAATTCCCTGTTAATAACATTCTGTAAAGATTTTAAGGAAACTAATTTGAATAAGATATATTTGTAATCCAATTGAATTTACCAACGTATATACCATGAAATTTATAGTATCGAGTTCATACCTTCTTAAGCAACTTCAAATTTTAGGAGGAGTTATTAATAATAACAATACGCTGCCAATTTTAGATAACTTTTTATTTGAATTGAAGCAAGATAAGTTAAAAGTTTCAGCGTCTGATTTAGAAACCACTATGAGTGCAGAATTAGATGTAGAATCTGATTCTGAAGGAAGTATTGCAGTTCCTGCAAAATTATTGTTAGACACCTTAAAAACTTTTCCTGAACAACCCTTAACTTTTGTTGTTGAAGAAAACAACACGATAGAATTAAGTTCTAGTTACGGTAAATATGCTTTAGCATATGCCGATGGTGAAGAATTCCCCAACGCGGTTTCTTTAGACGAACCTAATAGCACAACAGTAAGTGCAGATGTTTTAGCAACGGCCATTAGCAAAACTATTTTCGCTTCAGGAAATGACGATTTAAGACCTGTTATGAGTGGCGTATTCTTTCAATTTTCTTCTGAAGGATTAACCTTTGTAGCTACTGATGCTCATAAACTGGTAAAATATTCTAGAGAAGATATTAGCACCGCCAATACTTCAGAATTTATTATGCCTAAAAAACCACTTAATCTTTTAAAGGGTATTTTGTCTGGTAGCGATAGTGATGTGCTTATAGAATATAACGAATCTAATGCGAAATTTACATTTGATGACACACAATTGGTTTGCCGCTTAATCGATGGGAAATATCCTAACTACGAAGCAGTAATTCCAAAAGAAAACCCTAATGTTCTTACAATTGACAGAACACAATTTTTAAATTCTGTAAAAAGGGTTTCTATATTTTCTAATAAAACAACTCATCAAGTTAAGTTGAAAATTGCCGGAGCCGAATTAAATATTTCTGCCGAAGATGTAGATTACAGTAATAAAGCCGAAGAACGTTTAACTTGTGATTATCAAGGAGATGATTTACAAATTGGTTTTAACTCTCGTTTTTTAACTGAAATGTTGAATAATTTAAACGCAACAAATGTTCAATTAGAAATGAGTTTACCAAACCGTGCGGGAATTTTAACTCCAAAAGATGGACTTGATGAAGGCGAAAAAGTTACCATGCTCGTAATGCCGGTTATGCTAAACGGATAGATAAAAACAGATAAAGTATTTTATAATTTAAAAACCTCGAGAAATTATTCTCGAAGTTTTTTTATAACAATTAAAAAAAGGAATCCAATATAAATTGAATTCCTTTTCTAATTAATTTTCCTTTATATAATTTATCTGGTTAGATACATTTTTCTTCGTGCATAAAGATCATAAAAATCATCATCTTTTAAGTCTTTAATGAATAAAATGCTTTCGCCGGTACTTTTCATTTCCGGTCCTAACTGCTTATTAACTTTTGGAAATTTATTGAAAGAAAATACCGGTTGCTTAATTGCATAACCTTCTAATTGTGGGTTAAAAGTAAAGTCTGATAACTTCTTATCTCCAAGCATAATTTTAGTCGCATAATTTACATAAGGCTCTCCATAAGCTTTTGCTATAAAAGGAACTGTTCTAGATGCTCTTGGATTTGCTTCAATAATATAAACTTTATCATCTTTAATGGCAAACTGAATATTAATTAAACCAACAGTATCTAATGCCAAAGCAATTTTACGGGTATGATCTTTAATTTGCTGAATAATTAAATCTCCTAAATTAAAAGCCGGTAACAAAGCATTAGAATCTCCAGAGTGAATTCCGCAAGGTTCTATATGTTCCATTATACCAATAATATAAACATTTTCACCGTCACAAATTGCATCTGCTTCAGCTTCAATTGCTCCATCTAAATAGTGATCTAGCAATAGTTTATTGTTTGGTATTTTGTGCAATAAATCAACAACGTGTGCTTCTAATTCTTTTTTATTGATAACAATTTTCATTCCCTGTCCACCAAGAACATAAGATGGTCTTACTAAAATTGGAAAGTCTAATTCATCTGCTAAAGCTAAAGCTTCATCTGCATTTTCAGCAGTTCCAAATTCTGGATAAGGAATATCATTATCTTGTAATAATTTTGAGAAACTTCCACGATCTTCAGCTAAATCTAAAGCTCGATAGCTGGTTCCCATAATTTTAATTCCGTAACGATCTAATTTCTCAGCTAATTTTAAAGCAGTTTGTCCTCCAAGCTGAACAATTACACCTTCCGGTTTTTCGTGGCGAATGATATCGTAAATGTGCTCCCAAAAAACAGGCTCAAAATAAAGCTTATCGGCAACATCAAAATCTGTTGAAACCGTTTCTGGATTACAGTTGATCATTATAGTTTCATACCCTGCTTCAGAAGCTGCTAGAATTCCGTGAACACAGCAATAATCAAATTCAATTCCTTGTCCAATTCGGTTTGGTCCAGAACCTAGTACTATAATTTTTTTACGGTCAGAAACTTCACTTTCATTATCTACATAACAATTACCGTCAGCCGTTTCTACTTCACTTTCAAAAGTAGAATAATAATAAGGTGTTTGTGCCTCAAATTCAGCTGCACAGGTATCAACCAATTTATAAACGCGGTTAATTTTTAGCTCTTCCCGTTTTTTATACACTTCGCTTTCCAAGCATTTTAGCATATGTGCGATTTGTCTATCGCCATAGCCTTTCTGCTTTGCTTCCAATAAAATTTCTTTTGAAATATTATCGATAGTATAATTCGTAGATATTTCTTTTTCTAGCATATATAGTTCTTCATATTGTTTTAAGAACCACATATCTATTTTTGTAATTTCATGAATTCTACTCAATGGAATTCCTAGTTGAATAGCATCGTAAATTACAAACACACGATCCCAACTTGGGTTGGTGAGTTTTTCTATAATTATATCGTAATCTGTATAGCTTTTTCCATCAGCTCCTAATCCATTACGTTTAATTTCTAAAGATTGTGTAGCTTTATGCAACGCTTCTTGAAAAGAACGCCCGATACCCATAACTTCTCCAACCGATTTCATTTGTGGACCTAAGGTACGATTAGATCCTTCAAATTTATCAAAATTCCAACGAGGAATTTTTACGATAACATAATCTAATGTTGGTTCAAATAAAGCTGAAGTAGTTTTTGTAATTTGATTATCAAGTTCATCTAACGTATAACCTAAGGCTAATTTTGCAGCAATTTTAGCAATTGGATATCCAGTTGCTTTTGAAGCTAGTGCTGATGAACGAGAAACACGTGGATTAATTTCGATGGCAATAATATCCTCTTTTTCATCTGGACTTACCGAAAACTGAACGTTACATCCTCCAGCAAAATCACCAATATTACGCATCATTTTAATAGCCATATCTCGCATACGCTGAAAAGCAGAATCACTCAAGGTCATTGCCGGGGCAACTGTAATTGAGTCTCCTGTATGAATACCCATTGGATCCATATTTTCAACGGTACAAATAATAACAACATTATTATTTTTATCTCTTAATAATTCTAATTCATACTCTTTCCAGCCTTGTAATGCTTTGTCTATTAAAACCTCATGAATTGGAGACACTTCAAGACCGTGAGATAAAGCTTCTTCAAACTCTTCTTCGGTTTCAACAAAAGCTGCTCCTGCTCCTCCTAAAGTAAACGAAGCACGAATAAGTAATGGAAGCCCAAATTCTTGAGCAATTTCCTTTCCTTGTAAAATAGATTTTGCAGTTTTTGCCGGAGCTACAGGAATATCTATTCTAGACATTAATTGTTTAAACTCTTCGCGATCTTCAGTTATATTAATCGCATCGATATCTACACCGATAAGCTTTATTCCAAAATCTTCCCAAATTCCTTTTTCATCAGCTTCTATACAAAGATTCAAAGCTGTTTGACCTCCCATTGTTGGTAGTACAGCATCAATTTGCGGATGATCTTTTAGAATTTCAATAATTGATTTTGTAGTCAATGGCTTCAAGTACACATGATCTGCCATTGAGGGATCGGTCATAATTGTTGCCGGATTGGAATTTATTAAAATGGTTTCAATTCCATCTTCACGTAGTGAACGTAAAGCTTGCGTTCCTGAATAATCAAACTCACAGGCCTGACCGATAATAATAGGGCCAGAACCGATAATTAAAATACTTTTAAGGTCTTTATTTTTAGGCATCTGAAATAATTAGATAAAAAGGTTAGGGACAAGATATAAAAAAAGGCGTTACCATTAAGTAACACCTTTATATTTTTTAATAACGAATCATTATTTTTTGTGTCTGTTTTCTGAAGAAACAGAAAGTTTTTTTCTTCCTTTTGCTCTTCTTTTAGCAAGGACTTTTCTTCCATTTACACTAGCCATGCGCTCTCTAAATCCGTGCTTATTTCTTCTTTTTCTCTTTGAGGGTTGAAACGTTCTTTTCATTGTAAAATATCTTTAAACTTCTTGAATGTCTTGCTAACTAATTAATAAAGCTCTCGCTTTTTAAACTGCGTGCAAATATACAACATCTTTTTGCTCTTCCAAATGTATTTTTAAATTATTTTTTAATTGTTTTTTATACCTTTGCATTTCGAAAAAATTAAGCGATGTACAACAAAAATATAAAATTAATATTAGCGGGAGCAGCTATTGCGTTTGCAATATACCAAATGACAGAAAGTTATATTGGTAATGGAATACTTTTATTGCTTCTTGCAGGAATATTTATCTTTCTTTATTTTAAAAATGAAATGATTCTTCTAGCTTTTCTTCGTCTAAGAAAGCAAGATTTTCCCGGTGCAAAAAAATGGCTCGATAAAATTAAAAGTCCTGAAAGCGCGCTTACCAAAAAACAGCAAGGTTACTTTTTTTACTTGCACGGCTTAATGGTTTCACAAACAAATATTACACAAGCTGAAAAATATTTTAAAAAAGCCATTAGACTTGGACTTTCTATGAAACAAGACTTAGCAATGGCTAAACTTAATCTTGCAGGAATAGCAATGACAAAGCGTAGAAAACGTGAAGCACAAATGCTATTAAAAGAGGCTAAACAACTGGACAGTCATAATATGCTAAGCGAGCAAATTAGAATGATGAAACAGCAAATGAAAAAAATATAAGCACATTTTTTTCGCTTTCTTTTGTCCTAAAAATTCAGTATCTTTAGGAAAGAAAGAATAGGAAATGAAAACATTTTTAGCTTTTTTAGCTTGCTTACTTTTTCCATTTCTGATTAGTGCTCAACATGATAAACTCTACTTTTCAGAAGCGGTTTCATTATACCTTCCTAAACATAATAAAAAAATAAAAAAAGCATATCGCTACAGAAACTCTGAACGTGCTCGCTTTTTATTTGATTCTTTAGTAAATAACTGTTTTAAGGGCACATATATTGACAATTTCAATATAACTTGTTTACGAAAAAACAACGACTGTATAAACGATTACAAAAAACCTATTTTCCTTCTTACATACGCTTCTTGGTGCGTCCCTGGAAAAGGAGAAATTCCTGCATTAAACGAGTTAGCTCAAAAATATAAGGACAAAATTGATTTTGTTGTACTGTATTGGGATAATGAACAAGAAGTAAGAAAAGTTGCTAAAGAATACAATCGGTCAATTCATATTGTGTATGTTGATGAATTGAAAAATAAGGATGCTTATATTGTAAAAAACATGAAGCATTCCTTAGGTTTTCCTACCACATTTTATATTGGATCTAACAAAAAAATTATAGATATTACAAGAATAGAAATGTTACCATACACTGAAGCTTTTGAAAATTCTTACAACTTAAATTATAAAAATGTATCACAAGGAATTTCAGCTATTTTAGCTTACGAAGAAGAATTGCTTGCAGATACTCCTTTTAAAATTTCTCCTAATTAAATTTAAAGTAATGGAGCCCAAAGCCTGCTAAACGATTCTTTTAAGCGGTTTGTAATTGGTCGGTTTATCCATTCTTGATAATCTACCTGATCACAGTGAGCAATATCATCATTAAAAATTTTTGTCATTTCTTGTGCAAAAGATTCATTATAAACCAATGCATTAATTTCAAAGTTGATTTCAAAACTACGATAATCCATATTTGAAGTTCCTACGGTAGTAAAAATATCATCAATAACAATTGTCTTAGCGTGAACCATACCTTTACAATAATGGTAAACCTCTATACCTGATTCTAACAACTCTACTATATAAGAATTAGTTGCATATTTTGCTGCCCAACTATCTCCTTCTTTCGGAACCAAAATACTCACCTTTACTCCTCTCCTACTCGCTGTTTTTAAAGCAGTTAGAATTTGCTCATTTGGAATAAAATAAGGCGTAGTAATTTTGATATATTTTTCGGCGCCATTAATTGCAGTGAAAATAGCCTCCATAATATGTGGATAATCTGAGTCTGGCCCACTGGCAGAAATTTGAACAGGAATCTCCCCACATTTTTCTATGGAAGGGAAAAAATCATCAGTAATTTTTATTTCCTGATCTGAAACAAAATTCCAATTCAATAAAAAATGACTTTGTAAGGATTTCACCGCATTTCCTTCAATACGTAAATGTGTATCGCGCCAATATCCTGTATTATTAGGATTTACATATTCATCACAAACATTTACTCCGCCAACATACCCGATTTTTCCGTCTATAATAACAATTTTTCTATGATCACGATAGTTTAATTTTCGTGTTAAATTTGGAAACCAAACCGGCATAAAAGGATAAGATTCTATACCACATGCTTTCATTTTTTTTACACCTTCTCCACTTAATTGGCTCCCTACATAATCATAGTTTACACGAATTTCTACTCCTTCCTTTGCTTTATCACAAAGAATGTCTATTAATTGAGCTCCAATTTTATCGTAATTTAAAATGTAATATTCTAGATGAATGTGCTTTTTGGCATTTCGTAAATCTTCAAAAAGTGCTTCAAATTTCTTTTCGCCATTAATTAAAATCTGAACATCATTATGAAATATTAGAGGCTTTTTTTGATTGTTTTGAAGTAGTTTTACAATATTTACTTTATTCCCTAAAAATTTATGCTCATAATTTTCGAGTTTATATTCATCTAAAAGCAATTTATTTTCCCAACGTTTTACGGTTTTATCATCAAAAACTTTTTTGCGCTTAAACATTTTATCTTTCCGGTATTCTTGACCAAAAAAATAATAAACTAATAAACCTATAAATGGTAAAACTATTAAGGCTAAAATATAGGAAACCGTAGTAACCGGATTTCTATTATTTAAAATGATAAAAATTGCTGTTCCTAAAGCTATAATATAATTAAGTATTAAAAGCGAGAACAGCCAATTGTTTTGAATAAAATCGATCATTAAGGTTTGTACGTATAAGCTCCTTTTTCAGGAATTTTTATCTGATATAATTTTCTATATCCGTTATTAAGATGTGCTTCTCTAAGCCAAGGATTATAAAGTTTTAATATTTTATAATTGATACCAAAATCTTTTGCGAATCTTGCGAAGTCAGTTACAGCTGTATCCACAGCAACATTTTTAGTTTCAACTAAATCGTACATGTGTTTTTCAGAAAAATTAAAGCCATATTTTTCAGGGTGACCAATAATTTCTTTTAAGGCTAGGATTCTAAAAACATACCGTTCAGTTTCTGCGCCTAGCAACAGATCATAATAATCTTTTACATCTTGACGCTCTTGTTGACGAGCAATTCCATAATTACCGGCATTATATGCAGCTGCAGCTAATGTCCAAGATCCAAATCGAGCTTTAGCTTGTTTTAAATAATTACAGGCGGCTTCAGTAGCTTTTTCTATATGATAACGCTCATCTACATTATCATTTACTTCTAACCCATTTTCTTTGGCGGCAGCTTCAAGCATCTGCCAAAATCCTGTAGCTCCTGCAGGGGAAACAATTTGTGTAAGTCCACTTTCTGCAACAGCTAAATATTTAAAATCATCTGGAACACCGTTTGCTTTTAAAATTGGCTCTATAATAGGAAAGTATTTATGGGCGCGTTTCATCAACAACAATCCATTAGATTGCCAATACGTGTTAACCAACAATTCACGGTCCATGCGTTCTCTAATATCTGGATTTTCTAATGGAACAGCTTCTCCTGCAAAATTCATTTTATCTGGCAATGGCAACGCATACACATTATAATCGTGTACTACTTTATTGACATTTTTTATGGAATCTTTTTTTACGGCAGTAGTATTTGTTTCACTTTTAAAATCGGTTCGAGTAGCTTGAATTCCAACTCCAACAATTACAAAAGCACCTACCAAACTAGCAATATTTTTCAAACTTTTCATAATCGTACTTTTTTAGGAAAGGTATTAAATAATCAGCTTATTCTGCAAGTTTTCCTGAAGAAATTAATTCAGGTAAATGCTCATTAAACCAACGAAAACGATTTATTATCATAACGTGCGTTCCTCCAGGAACTACAATACATTCAGTAATATTTTTTATAGGAAAAACTACATCTTGATCTCCGTGAATATGAACAGTATCCGGTAAAGGTTTTTGCTGATCCCAACACAGCATTTGCTCAATAGCCCAATCTAAATATTGTTTTTCGTGTACAGACATATACTTTTTATATAATTGAACCCGCTTTCTTGCAAATCTGCCTACCGGAAATTTCTCTAACATTCCTACATAACCTGCTAAGCTAGTCGGGAAAATTTTATAAAGCTTTGTTTGTTTCGCAAATTTCATGCGTTGCGGTAATTCTTCTTTAGATTTTACCGTAGAAATTAAAATGAGACGTTTAACCGGAATAATTTTACTTATTTCTTGTACAATAACTCCTCCAAAAGAAACACCAATTAATACAGGGTTTTTATGAGTTATATCTATCAACATTCGTTTTGCATAGGCTTGTAATGATTCATTTTTTTTGGGCATTTTCCAAGCAAGCCAATGCACTTTGTACTTATCTTCAGGCAATTTAATAAACTCAAAAATACTAGGCTTTGCCGCCATACCGGGCATAAAATAAACGTGGGTTAGTTGGTCTTTGTTATTCATTTTAACAGCTATATAACAGTAATTTAGCGAAAGAAGCACTAAATTTACAACACAAAATTATTGGTTTACAACTAATTTTAAAGACAATAAAGGTTAAATAAATGCGAAAAATAATTCACCCTGCAGACACACGTGGTTCTGCAAACTTTGGTTGGCTAGACGCTAAATATTCATTCAGTTTTGCAAATTTCTTTAATCCCGAGCGTCTTCAGTTTGGAATGTTACGCGTTTTAAATGATGATATTATCGCCGGTGGAATGGGATTTGGAAAACATCCACACGAGAATATGGAAATTATTACCATTCCGTTAGAAGGTGCGCTTCAGCACAAAGATTCTATGGGAAACGAAGGCGTAATTCATGCCGGAGAAATACAAGTGATGAGTGCCGGAACCGGAGTTGAACACAGCGAGTTTAACGCTAGCAAGTCTGAAAAAGCAAATACCTTACAAATTTGGGTTTTTGCTGAAAAAGATGGTGTACAACCGCGTTACGATCAACGAAAATTTAACCCTGAAAAACATAAAAATGAATTGGTAACCGTGGTTTCACCAAAAGATGATAACGATGGTGATGCGGTTTGGGTTCACCAGCAAACTTACTTTAACTTAGGAGAAATTGAAGCCGGAAAAAAAATTGATTATAAACTTCACAACAAAGCACACGGCATCTATGTTTTTCTGATTTCAGGGGAAATTGAAGTTGCAGATGAAATGCTTAAAGAAAGAGATGCAATTGGACTTTGGGAGATAGAAAAAATTGATATCAGCATTCTGAAAGATGCTAAAATTTTACTAATTGAAGTTCCGATGAACTAAAAAATAATCCATGAAAAATGAAACATTTGAAATAAAAAACAACGAATTTTTACGTCAATTTGAAGCAACAATTGAAGGTGAATTTGTAAAGTTAGAATATTCTGATCAAGAACGAAAAATATTTCTTTCTAAACTTGAAATGAGCGAAAGCCTACAAGAAAAAGGGTACCAAGAAAAATTTCTGACCGAAATTTTTGATTATATCGCAGAAAAAGGGCGCATAAAAATTGTACCTACAAGTAAAGAAGTAAAAAGTTTTTTTAAGGCCAATAAAATAAAATACAGCGAATTATTACCAATCGGAATTAGTTTTTAAGCCACCTCAACTTGCTTATTTACAAACTCAAAACGCACCAAACCGTCTTCGTCTATTTCGGTTAATTTTACTTGATGTAAAGTATTCACAAATTCAGGATTCCAAGGCATTTTTACTTTTACATAATTTTCGGTAAATCCATGAATGTAACCTTCTTTATTTTCACCTTCAAAAAGCACTTCTAAAGTGTTCCCTAACTGACTTTCATAAAATGCGCGACGTTTTTTTGCTGATAAACCGCGTAACATTTTACTGCGCTTTTTTCTTACTTTTGTAGGTACAACGCCATCCATTTCTGTCGCCGGTGTATTTGCTCTTTCCGAATATGTAAAAACGTGTAAATAAGAAATATCTAATTCATTTAAAAAATTATAGGTTTCAAGAAAATGCTCATCAGTTTCTCCCGGAAAACCTACAATTACATCAACACCAATACAAGCGTTTGGCATTGTCTTTTTAATTTCTGCAACTCGATCTACGTACAATTCTCGCATGTATCGACGACGCATTAATTTCAACAAATCATTGCTTCCACTTTGCAGAGGAATATGAAAATGTGGTACAAAAGTATTGCTATCAGAAACAAAATTTATCGTTTCATTTTTTAAAAGATTTGGTTCTATAGAAGAAATTCGCAGACGCTCAATTCCGTCGACATCATCTAAGGCTTTTACTAAATCTAAAAACGTATGTTCGTGCTTTTTGTTACCAAACTCACCTTTTCCGTAGTCACCAATATTTACGCCGGTTAATACAATTTCTTTAATTCCTTGTTCAGAAATTTCTTGTGCGTTCTGTAAAACATTTTCTAATTTATCGCTTCGGGAAATTCCTCTAGCTAACGGAATTGTACAATACGTACATTTATAATCGCAACCATCTTGCACTTTTAAAAAAGCACGTGTTCTATCACCAATAGAATATGATCCTACGTAGAAATCGGCTTCTTCAATTTCGCACGAATGTACTTCGCCAAAATCATTTTTGGTAAGATCATTTAAATAATCGGTTATTTTAAATTTTTCAGTCGCTCCTAAAACCAAATCTACACCATTTACATCGGCTAATTCTTCCGGTTTTAGTTGAGCATAACAACCAATTGCAATAATAAAAGCTTCTTCGTTTTTCTTTTGTGCTTGTTTTACAATAGTTTTAAAACGTTTGTCAGCATTTTCGGTAACGCTACACGTGTTTATCACATAAATATCTGCCTTTTCTGAAAAATCGACGCGTTTAAAACCTTCACTCTCAAAAGAACGAGCGATAGTTGATGTTTCAGAAAAATTTAATTTACAGCCCAAGGTGTAAAATGCAACGTTTTTATTTTCATTTCTATTCATAAAGCAACCGGCTCCTTTCGTAATCTTTTACTATTATTGTAGTGTTTCTAATGAAATTTTCTAAGAAAGAAAATCTTCAAAAACGGGTGCAAATATACTACCTAAAATCGGCATAAGAAAATTGATAAAATTCATTAACAAAATAGAAATCAACCATTTAGTACTTTTCGTATTAATTTTTGCAATTATAAGTTGTAAAAATGAGGCTGAAAAAAATCGTGATCACCTAGTTTTCAGATATAATGAACACGCAAATATTACTTCGCTAGATCCGGCTTTTGCAAAAGACCAGCGCAATATTTGGCCTTGTAATCAATTGTATAACGGCTTAGTGCAACTTGACGACAGCTTGAATATTCAACCAGATTTAGCTAAAAAATGGATCATTTCTGAAGATGCAAAAACCTATACTTTTTTTCTTCGTGATGATGTTTATTTCCATAAACATAAAATCTTCGGAAAAAATAAAACCCGAAAAGTTGTTGCGGAAGATGTTGTTTTCAGTTTAAAAAGATTAACCGATTCTAAAATCGCTTCGCCCGGAAGTTGGGTGATGCAAAATGTTGCTAATATTTCAGCTGAAAATGATTCGATTGTAAAAATTGAATTGTCGCATGCTTTTCCTGCTTTTTTAGGTTTGCTTTCCATGAAATATTGTTCGGTAATTCCTACAGAAATGGAAGAATTAGATTTTAGAGAAAATCCGATTGGAACCGGACCTTTTAAATTTAAACGCTGGGAAGCTAACGAAAAATTAGTGTTCAGAAAAAACAACCTTTATTTTGAAAAAGACAAAAATGGTGAACAACTCCCCTATTTAGAAGCGGTCGCTATTACTTTTTTACCCGATAAACAAAGTGAATTTTTACAATTTGCACAGGGAAATATTGACTTTTTAAGTGGATTAGATCCTTCTTATAAAGATGAATTGTTAAGCGTTCGCGGGAAATTACGTGAGAAATATGCCTCACGTGTAAATATGTTAACCGCACCTTATTTAAACACCGAATATTTAGGTATTTATCTCGACAGCAAAACCGAAGAAGTAAATTCTCAAAAAATTAGACAAGCCATAAATTATGGATTTAATCGGGAAACGATGATTACCTATTTACGCAACGGAATTGGAACTCCTGCAAATCATGGTTTTATTCCAAAAGGTTTACCGGGTTTTTCTTCTGAAACCTACTACGATTACAATCCTGAAAAAGCGAAAAAACTAATTAATGATTATAAAAAAAGTTCCGGAAATGCGAATCCTGAAATTAGTATAAGTACCAACGCACAATATTTAGATTTATGCGAATATATTCAGCGCGAACTGCAAAAAATCGGCTTAACCGTAAATATTGACGTAATGCCGCCTTCTACACTGCGTCAACAGCGTTCTACCGGAAAACTGGATGTTTTTAGAGCAAGTTGGATTGCTGATTATCCCGATGCTGAAAATTATTTATCTCTTTTTTACAGTGAAAATTTTTCACCAAACGGACCAAATTATACGCATTTTAAAAATAAAACTTTTGATAAATTATATGAAAAAGCTATAAATACTTCATCCACTGAAAAGCGTGTTTTACTTTATAAAAAAATGGATTCCGTTGTGATGAAAAACGCACCGGTTGTTCCTTTATATTATGATGAAGTAGTCCGTTTTTCTCAGAAAAATGTAAATGGTTTAGGAATAAACCCGATTAATTTATTGGATTTAAAACTGGTAAAAAAAGTGAAAAACTAATTCACTTTTGAAAAGCAATTTGAGCAGCTTTTTTGTGTTGATTGTTTTAGTTTCGGTTGAAGTTTTTGCCAAGTAGTTTCTAAAACTGAATCTTTTTTATACGAAAACTGAAATAAAGTCTCGTTTCTATCTAAGCTTTCTTCAGTAGAAAGAGATTTAATAGTCAGTTTTTCACCATCCATTTTCCCGTAAATAGCTATATCTTCAAAAGTTTGTTGACCGTTAATTTTCAAGCTACCATAAATTTTATCATTAGCCAGAGAATCTAAGCTCAATTCCCAATTCATTACTTGATAATAATCTGCAATTGCTTTTACAGGTTTTTCGAAATATAGATAATTCCCTTTCCATTTTTTTGGATTAGTTTTTTGACAAGAAGTCAAGGCTAACAAAAGAGCTATAACAAGAAAGTTCCTAAATTTCACCTTAATAATTTATCGATTAATTCCCATTTTATTAATCCAACGCACATAAGCTTGACGGTTTACATTATGCTGACGCAATGATTTTGCAAATTTATGATAGCCAGGATTTTCAGGATCGGCAACAAAATATAAATAGTCGTGATTTTCATAATTTAGCACCGCTTCTATAGAAGAAATATCGGGCATCGTTATTGGCCCCGGTGGCAATTCTTTATACATATACGTATTATAAGGAGAATCAACTTTTAAGTCTTTGTATAAAACGCGTTTTATAACGGTATCAAAATCTTTATTTTGTTTTTTAACTGCGTAAATCACAGTTGGGTCGGCATCTAATTTTATTCCGCGTTTATAGCGATTCATATAAACACCGGCAACACGTTTACGTTCATCTATTTTTGCAGTTTCTTTTTGAACGATCGATGCGATTACGTTGACAGATTTTGGATTCAAATTCAGTTTTTCAGCTTTTTGAATTCGGTTTTCATTCCAAAAACGCTTGTATTCTTTTAGCATTCGCTCTTGAAATTCTTCTGCTGAAGTATTCCAATAAAATTCGTATTGATTTGGAATATACATTGCCAGTGCATTTTCTTGCGTAAAATCATGTTCAGCTAAAAAAGTAGAATTGCGCATGGTTTTTAACAATGATAAACTGTCGGCTTCGATTTGTTCAGCAATTCTTCCGGCTAAATTTTCAACACGTTCTTGGTTATTAAAAACCAATTTTATCGGTTTATTTTGACTACGAAGTGTATTTATCATTTCGTTATTATTCATTCCTTTTTTCAGAATAAATCTGCCCGGTAAAATATTACTGGCATAACCTTTTCGGCGAGCAACAGCATCAAAAGAAGAAATATCATCAACCTTATTGCGCAATTGCTGAATAACATCTTTATAATTGGCATCAGTTTTTATAAAAACTTCCGTTGTGTTTTGCTCAAATTTTGTGTTTGATACAAAAATACTGTTGTAAACGTAATAACTAAAAATTCCTAATCCGATAACGCCTAGCAAGGCAATAGCAAGTATTATTTTTTTAATATACATTATTTATTAATTGGTATAAATATTCTGTTTTATATATTCCGTTGACTAAATTCCAATCTTTTTTTTTGCCAGTTTTCACAAAACCCTGTTGCTGAAAAAGTTTTTGACTAACAACATTTTCTTCTGAAACACCAGCGTAAAGTTGATGCATTTTTAAATGGGAAAAAGCGTAGTTACACAACAATTGTAAAGCTTCTGAACCGATTCCTTTTTGTCTATTTTCAGTTTCTGCAATTAAAATGCCAATTGCTGCCCGATGATGTTGCGGTTCAAAATCAAAAATATCGATTAAGCCTAAACTATTTTGCTGAAAATCTTCAATCACTAAACGCAATTGTTTAACTTCAAAAATATCTAAATGTGCGTTTTCTAAATATTGTTTGATTAAAAATTTAGAATAAGGCGTTTGCGTAGAACTGAGCTCCCATAAATCTTCATTATTTTCTATTTCGTAAATAAATTCAAGATCTTCGGGTTCTAAAGCTCTTAGTTTTATATTTCTTCCTTGAAGTGTTAGCATAAAATTTTGCCTTCAAAAACTTGTTGCGCAGGACCTGTTAACCAGACGTTATGGTATTTAGCATTTTCTTCTTCAAATTGGATAGATAAATTTCCGCCAGGTGTTTTTATAGCAACATTTTTTGTGCTTACTTTTTCTGAAAAATGAGCAGCAATTGCGACTGCAGTAACGCCTGTTCCGCAAGATAGTGTTTCATCTTCTACGCCACGCTCAAATGTTCTAACATTTAAAAAATCTTGAGCTTGTTCTACAAAATTTACATTAACACCTTCTTTTTTATAAAGCTCGTTGTGACGAATTTTTGCCCCTTCCTTTTTGACATCTAAATCCTTTAAATTATCAGTAAAAACAATATGATGCGGAGAACCGGTATCTAAAAAATAAGCATCGGCAATTTGTTTTATTTCAGTTACATTTTGCATTTGTAAACTGATAGAATCAGATAAAATTTTTGCTTCATGTTTTCCATCTATCGCCGTAAAAGTGGCGCTATTTTTTACAATTCCTAAAAATTCAGCAAAGCGTACAAGGCATCTTCCACCATTTCCGCACATTGTGCTTTCATTTCCATCAGCATTAAAATAGACCATTTTAAAATCATCTCCTGCAATCGAAGAGTTTTCCAATAAAATGAGTCCGTCAGCTCCTATGCCAAATTTTCTGTCACATAATTGTTTAACAAGTTTGGTATCATTTTTGAAAATTTTATTTCGATTATCAATCAAAACAAAATCATTGCCTGTACCTTGATATTTGTAAAAAGTAAGCTCCATTTTTTATTTTTAACGCAGGCAAATATACAATAATAAGAGAGAAGTTAAAGCCGTTATAAAAGTGGTTTATTTCAATATAAAAAAGTTTAATTTAGTATAAAATAAAGGAAATATGAAAAAGTTTTCAAGTCTTTTACTCGTTTCTATTTTAGGTGGAATTTTAACATTAGGAAGCTATAAACTTTTGCTAGAAGAAGAAACATTGGAAAAAGAGTCAACGTCTATTTTACCAGAAACTACTAAGCCTAATTTTGTATCGTACACTAATAATGTGAACAATTTGGCAGAAGCGCCAGATTTTAGAGAAGCAGCAAATAAAACCGTACACGCTGTTGTACACGTTAAAAACGTTGCTATTTATGAAGGTCCCAGAAATATTTGGGAATATTACAACGGAAGACAAAAAGGAGAAAAGGCATTACAAGGTGCCGGTTCTGGCGTAATTATCACGCCAGACGGCTATATTGTTACGAATAATCACGTTATAAAAGATGCCAGTGAAATTCAAGTAACCTTAAATAATAATTTAACCTACAAAGCAGAGGTTATTGGTACAGACCCACAGGCAGATATTGCACTCCTAAAAATTGACGCAAAGGAGTTAGATTATATTCCGTTTGGCGATAGTGAAAGTGCAAAACTTGGTGATTGGGTTTTAGCCGTAGGAAATCCGTTTAATTTAACATCTACCGTTACCGCCGGAATTATAAGTGCCAAAGGAAGAGACTTAACTGAAGGAGAAACTAGAATGCCATCATTTATACAAACTGATGCAGCAATTAACCCAGGAAATAGCGGTGGCGCTTTGGTAAATACAAAAGGAGAATTAATCGGAATAAATACAGCCATAACTTCTAGAACGGGAAGTTACATCGGCTATGGATTTGCCGTACCCAGTAACAATGCAAGAAAAATTGTTGAAGATTTACTAGAATACGGAAACGTACAACAAGCCATTTTAGGTATTACAGGTTCTACCTTAAATCCAAAAGCCGCTCAAGAAAGTGAATTAGCGATATCGCAAGGAGTTTATATTGCTTCAGTGAGCGATGGAGCTAAAGAAGCAGGGTTAAAAGAAGGCGATTTGATTACCAAAATTGATGATGTAAAAGTTAGAAAACTATCAGACCTTACCGCTTACATTGGCACAAAAAGACCAAACGACGAAGTGCAAGTCAACTTTTTTAGAAATGGCGAAGAAAAAATAAAAACTATTCAGCTTACAAAATTTGAAAGTTATGCGTTAAGCATTGCCGGAGTTGAAATTATTAATGCTGATAAAGAATATTTATCACATTTTGATACAGATCACGGCGTAAGAATTAGTAGAACACTCTCGCAAAATTTCAATATTCCGATAAACAAGTTTATCATCACCAAAATTGATGGTGAAGAAGTTAATAGTGTGGCTGAAGTTAGAGAAATAATGGATAATAAATCTAAAGGAAGTACAACTAATGTTACTTTTAGAAGCCTAAACGGAAATGAAGAAAGCTATTCCTTTAGAGAATAAGTGTTTATAATTTCAGACTTAAAATCCTCTTACAAAAAATCTGTAAGAGGATTTTTAATTTTTATGTTATTAAAACGTTTTAAATCTTTATTTTTGCACCGAGCTTAAATCTTAACACAACAAAATCAAAAATGAGTCAAAACGAAGTTTACGAAAAAGAACTCTCTTTTCAGGCTGATCGTAGAAGAGCTACCGTAGAATTTATTAAAATTGTAAGCGACCTCTGGTACGACAAATCAATCGAATTGGTATTATTCAAAAACCAACTAATCGATAGAAATGTAAGTGAAATTTTAAACCTGCATGAATATGCCGGAGAATTTGTACAGAAACCAATTTCAATATTTGATTCTGTAGAAATTGCTCAAGCTATCCAAACGCTAGATCTTCCACCTGCAAAATTAGATATAGGAAAACTTACCTATGAATATCACCTAGAAGATGATAAATACGACAATCCAACTGCTTTTGTTGCCGCAAAATTAGCCAATGCAAAATCTTATAAAGATATAGAACCAAAAGATGTGGTTTTATATGGTTTTGGTAGAATTGGTAGATTACTTGCTAGAGAATTAATGACCAGAACCGGAAAAGGTAGTCAATTACGCCTTCGTGCTATTGTAGTTCGTGGTAATGTAGATAAAACTGTTTTAGAAAAAAGAGCTTCACTATTAAAAAGTGATTCAGTTCACGGAGATTTTCATGGTACAGTAAGCATAAATGAAGAAAAAAGTGCGTTGATTATTAATGGAACTACGGTTCATATTATTTCAGCAAACGGGCCTGAAGAAATAGATTACACCAGTTACGGAATTGATGATGCTTTAATTATTGACAACACCGGAGCTTTTAGAGATGAAGAAGCATTAAATCGCCATTTAAAAGCAAAAGGTGCAGCTAAAGTTCTACTTACTGCTCCAGGAAAAGGAGTTCCAAATATTGTACACGGTGTAAACCATAAAGAGCACGATCCTGATAAAGTAAATGTTTTCTCTGCTGCTTCTTGTACAACAAATGCAATTACGCCAGTATTAAAAGCGGTAGAAGATTCTTTTGGAGTAGAACACGGACATTTAGAAACAATTCACGCGTATACTAACGACCAAAATTTGGTTGATAATATGCATAAGAAATATCGTCGTGGACGTGCTGCTGCTTTGAACATGGTAATTACAGAAACTGGAGCCGGTAAAGCTGTTGCAAAAGCATTACCAGTTTTAGAAGGTAAGTTAACATCAAACGCAATTCGTGTACCGGTACCTAACGGTTCTTTAGCAATCTTAAATTTAAGCCTTCAAAAAGAAACTTCCTTAGAAGAAATGAACGAAGTATTAAAAAAGTACGCTTTAGAAGGTAATTTAGTAGAGCAAATTAAATATTCTATTGACAATGAATTGGTATCTTCTGATATTGTAGGATCATCAGCTCCTTCAATTTACGATAGTAACGCAACTATTGTTACTGAAGATGGTAAAAATGCAATCCTTTATATTTGGTATGATAACGAATATGGTTACAGTCACCAAGTTATTCGTCTTGCTAAATACATTGCTAAAGTTAGAAGATATACCTATTATTAGTAGTTTATAATAAGTTACAAAACCTACCTGAAAATACAGGTAGGTTTTTTTATTTCACAAAAATGCTTCTTTTTACAATAAGCTAACGAGTTAGAACGTTCTGCTCTTCAAATAAAAAACAATCATTAAATATGCTTAAAAAAAATATTACTCTTTTTTGTACGCTCTTTTTTAGCTTAATTAATTTATACGCTCAAAATCAAGAAGAGCAAATACAAACTGAAGATTCTTCTATTAACGGACAGTTTACTGAATTAATTGAAGAAGCTAATAATTATCAAGATTATAAAGTTGTAAAACAAGTTCGCTTAGAACGTTTACAAAAAAATACTATTTCAGAAATTAATAGCTTAAATGACGAAATAGAAGAAGCAAACAATACCATTCAGCAACAAAAAAAACAAGTTGAAAAATTAAGTCAGGAGCTAAGTAATACAAAAAATAAACTAACCGAAGCTAATCAGCAAAAAGAAGAAATTAACTTTTTAGGTATTGCTACAGATAAGACAACTTACCAGAGTATCATGTGGCTCATTGTTTTAGGTTTAGTATTAATTTTGATATTCTTCATCTATAAATATAAAAGCAGTAATGCGCAAACTAAAGAAGCTAAAAAGCGATTACAAGATGCAGAAGAAGATTATGACGATTTCAGAAAAAAATCTTTAGAAAAACAACAACGCCTTGGTAGAATGTTGCAAGATGAAAAAAACAAGCAGTCAAAAAACGGAAATCAGCCATAAACCATGAGAATTGATATCATTACCGTTGTTCCCGATATTTTAAAAAGTCCTTTTGAAGCTTCTATTTTAAAAAGGGCTATAGAAAAAAACTTAGTAGAAATTCACCTGCATAATTTACGTGATTATGTAACCGATAATTACAAACAAATAGATGATTATCAATTTGGTGGAGGGGCAGGAATGGTAATGATGATAGAACCGATTGATAAATGCATAAGTAATTTAAAATCTCAACGAGATTATGATGAAGTCATTTATATGACTCCAGATGGAGAAACCCTAGATCAAAAAATATCTAACCAATTATCGCTTCATAAAAACATTATTATTCTCTGCGGACATTATAAAGGTGTAGATCAGCGTGTTCGTGATCATTTTATTACGCGTGAAATTTCTATTGGAGATTTTGTTCTTTCAGGAGGAGAGCTAGGCGCAGCTGTACTTTGCGACGCTATTATTAGGTTAATACCCGGAGTTTTAGGAAATGAAACCTCTGCCCTAACCGATTCTTTTCAAGATAATTTATTAGCCCCACCTATTTACACAAGACCTGCAGATTATAAAGGTTGGAAAGTCCCAGAAATTTTAACCAGTGGTAATTTTCCAAAAATTGAAGCCTGGCGAGAACAAGAAGCCTATAAGAGAACTGAAGAAAAAAGACCTGATCTTTTAAAAGATTAGTGCAAAATACTTGTAAATAAAAATATTACATAGTAATTTTGCAGCCGCTTCTAAATTAACCTCTGGCGAAAATCGCGAATGTTACTTTAGATTTACTTTAAAATATAAAACATGGAATCCTTAATTAAATTTGTTCAAGACGAATTCGTAACAACTAAAGAATTTCCAAAATTCGATGCTGGAGATACTATCACAGTTTATTACGAAATTAAAGAGGGTAGCAAAACTCGTACACAGTTTTACAGAGGTGTTGTTATTCAAAAGAAAGGAGCTGGAACAGCTCAAACATTTACTATCCGTAAAATGAGCGGTACCGTTGGTGTAGAGCGTATTTTCCCTATCAATCTTCCAGCACTTCAAAAAATCGAAGTGAACAAAAGAGGTAAAGTTCGTAGATCTAGAATTTACTACTTTAGAGAACTTACTGGTAAAAAAGCAAGAATTAAAGAACGTCGCTTAAAATAAGCTTACGTTGGTTAAACAAAGAAAAGCTTCCAATTAATTTTGGAGGCTTTTTTTTATGAACAAAAGTTAATAAACGCTGTTCATAATGGGTTGATAAATAAATAGTTAAAAAAATAGTTTTTTAAACTGAATTAATTTATCTTTATATAACAATCAAAATGTGGATGAGTAATGACACAAGGATTTGCCCCCACATTCATTTTTATAGCTTGTAAAAAATTACGAACTTCTTGTAATTTTGAATAAGCCCTTTAGAAATGATTTTGCTTTCTGTAATAATCAAGAAAGTATTGAAACTGTTAAGTAAATCAATAAAAAATCATTTCTGAGAAAGCCATTTTGTTATGCTTTGTAACAAAATGGCTTTTATTTTTTCAGACCTTAACACATTTCTAATATTTCTTGTACACAAAAAACCCTTCTGTTTTAGTATATTTGTGGCTAATCGAATAAAAGCGATAACTTATTTAATATCAAGTATACAAATGATTTTAAATAAGCTACAAATAAACTAACGCAACATAATAACTTTTAAATTATTTTAAAAAAAATGGCCAATAAAGAAAGAATTATTTACACCAAAACCGATGAAGCTCCATTTTTAGCAACACATTCATTATTACCAATAATTGAATCGTTTACAGCTTCTTCCGGAATCAACATAGAAACAAAAGATATTTCATTAGCAGGAAGAATTTTAGCAGTTTTTCCTCACGTGCTTACTGAAGACCAACGCGAAGAAGATGCCTTGGCACAACTAGGTGAATTGGCAAAAACACCAGAAGCCAATATTATTAAACTTCCAAATATTAGTGCTTCAATTCCACAATTGAAAGCTGCTATTGCAGAATTGCAATCAAAAGGATATAAGTTACCAGATTATCCAGACGAAGCCAAGACTGCGGAAGAAAAAGAAATTAAGGCTACATATGATAAAGTAAAAGGAAGTGCAGTAAACCCTGTTTTACGTGAAGGTAACTCTGATCGTCGTGCACCAAAAGCCGTTAAAAATTTCGCGAAGAAAAATCCACACCGCATGGGTGAATGGAGCAGTGAGTCTAAATCGCACGTTTCTACTATGGAGAGTGGCGACTTTAGATCTAATGAGAAATCACTTACCATAAATAAAGATTGTAAAGTAAATATTCAGCTTAAAGAAGCTAACGGAAATACTTCTACTTTAAAGAAAAGCATTTCACTTTTAGAAGGCGAGGTAATCGACGGAACTTTTTTAAGCAAAAAAGCACTACTTAAATTTTTGCAAGAACAAATTGCCGATGCAAAAAAACAAGGCATTTTATTTTCGCTTCATATGAAAGCGACAATGATGAAAGTTTCCGACCCTATTATTTTTGGTCACGCTGTAAAAGTATTTTTTAACGATGTGTTTGAAAAATATGGAGCAGAATTAAAAGAAGCAGGAGCCGACCCAAATAGTGGACTTGGAGATGTATTAACTGCTATAGGAAATCTTCCGGAAGAAAAAAGAAAAGCAATTGAAAGTGATATTCAAAAGGATTTAGAAAATGGTCCTGATATTGCCATGGTAAATTCTGATAAAGGAATTACCAATCTACACGTACCTAGCGATGTTATTATTGATGCCTCAATGCCGGCGATGATTAGAACTTCTGGGCAAATGTGGAATAAAAATAATGAAACACAAGACGCAAAAGCTGTAATCCCAGATAGTAGTTATGCTGGTTTATACCAAGCCACGATTGAGTTTTGTAAAAAACATGGCGCTTTTGATCCTACTACAATGGGAACAGTGCCTAATGTTGGTTTAATGGCTCAAAAGGCAGAAGAATACGGTTCTCACGATAAAACTTTTGAAATTTCTAACGCCGGGACAGTTCAAGTTGTAACTGAAAGCGGAGATGTTTTAATGGAACATAAAGTTGAAGAAGGTGACATCTGGAGAATGTGTCAAGTTAAAGATGCGCCAATTCAAGATTGGGTGAAATTAGCCGTAAATAGAGCGAAAGATACAGGTTGGTCAACCGTATTTTGGTTAGATGAAAATAGAGCTCACGATGCTGAGTTAATCAAAAAAGTAACCAAATATCTGAAAAATCACGATACAAATGGTTTAGACATACAAATTATGTCAACCGAAAAAGCCACAACTTATACACTTGAAAGAGTTAAAGAAGGCAAAAATACTATTTCTGTAACCGGAAACGTATTGCGTGATTATTTAACCGACCTCTTCCCTATTCTAGAATTAGGAACAAGTGCTAAAATGTTATCTATTGTCCCGTTAATGAATGGCGGTGGACTCTTTGAAACTGGTGCTGGAGGTTCTGCTCCTAAACACGTTCAACAATTTTTAAAAGAAGGACATTTACGTTGGGATTCCTTAGGTGAATTCTTAGCACTTTCAGTTTCTTTAGAACACTTAGGAAAAAAATATGATAATAAACGTGCTTTGATATTATCTGAAGCATTAGATGATGCTACCGATAAATTTTTAGACAATAAAAAATCACCTTCCAGAAAAGTTAATGAATTAGACAATCGTGGAAGTCATTTTTACTTAGCTTTATATTGGGCACAAGCTTTAGCCAATCAAGATAAAGATACTGACTTAAAAGTTGAATTTTCTGAAATTGTAAAAGCGATGGAAGAAAACGAAAATAAAATTGTTCAAGAACTAAATGATGCTCAAGGAAATCCTGTTGATATTAATGGATATTATAAACCAGATGAAGCAATTGTTTATGAAGAAATGAGAGCTAGTAAAACTTTAAATGCTATTATTAATAAATAGTGATAAAAGTTATAATAAAAAACCCGAATAAAACATTCGGGTTTTTTTTATGCTAAAAATTTCAAATTTTGATATAAAAAAACCTCTAAATAAAATTAGAGGCTTTTTATATATTGTAAATAATACAAAATTACTTTTTCTTGAATTTTGCATATTTGTTTTTAAACTTATCAATACGTCCTGCAGAATCCACCAATTTCGTTTTTCCAGTATAAAACGGGTGAGAAGATCTTGAAATTTCTAATTTTACCAAAGGATATTCTTTTCCTTCAACTTCAATCGATTCTTTTGTATTTACAGTAGACTTTGTTAAAAATATTTCATCATTAGACATATCTTTAAAAGCTACTACTCTATAATTCTCTGGATGGATTCCTTGTTTCATCTTCTTAAACTTTAAATCTTATGATTTTTTCGAGTTGCAAATTTAAATAATTCCTATAATATCACAAATTTTTTGTCAGGTTTTTTTATAAATTATTTGAAAAATAATTTCTTCTCGATTAGACTTTTCAAACTAGTATTTACTAAACAAAAGCGACTAAAATTTTTTGACTGTGCTATGTAACCTTTTCCTATATTTGTATACTTACTAAACAACCAATTTATTATTAAATTTTATGGAAAATACACCTTCAATTAAAAATATAGCTTTTACCTATGGAATAGGAATAGGCTTATTAGGAATTCTACAGCTTGTTTTAATGTACGTATTAAACCTTCAGCAAGATAACTATTTGTTTGGAGCTATCCTTTTTATAATCTCAATTATTATTTACGTTTTTGGTATTAAAGATTTTAAAGCTAAAAATAATGGGTATTTGTCCTTAACCCAAGCTTTAAAGTTAGGTCTCGCAATCGCTGCAATAGGAGGAGTTATTGGTGCTCTATACAGCTTTATACATTACAATTATATTTATCCGGAATTTATAGATATTCAAATTGAAAATGCAGAAAAAGCAATGCGTGAAAATCAACCCAGTATGACTGAGGAACAAATAAATCAAGCATTAACTATGTCTCGAAAATTCACCAATCCATTTGTATTATCTACTTTTGCATTAATCGGAACATTATTTTTCGGATTTCTTATTTCTTTAGTTGCTGGATTAATTATGAAGAAAAATGATCCTGCTTTAAATTAAAAATTGAAATGATAAATGCAATTATCTATCGTAATTCCTCTTCTTAACGAAGAAAAATCATTACCAGAATTATACAATTGGATTGTAAAAGTTATGCAATCCAATTCTTTTTTTTATGAAATCATCTTTATCGATGATGGCAGCAGCGATAATTCTTGGCAAATTATTGAACAATTAGCTAAAGAAAATCAGGCGGTAAAAGGAATTCACTTCAGAAAAAATTACGGGAAATCTCAAGCTTTACACGCAGGCTTTAAAATTGCTGAAGGCGATGTTGTAATTACAATGGACGCCGATTTACAAGATAGTCCCGAAGAAATACCCGAACTTTTTCATTTAATAAAAGATAAAAACTACGACTTAATTTCTGGTTGGAAGAAAAAAAGATACGATTCTGTATTGATGAAAAACCTTCCTTCAAAATTATTTAATGCTGCTGCTAGAAAAACCTCCGGCTTAAAATTACACGATTTTAATTGTGGTTTAAAAGCTTACAAAAATGCCGTTGTAAAAGATATCGATGTGTATGGAGAAATGCATCGCTACATTCCTGTGCTCGCTAAAAACGCCGGTTACCATAATATAAACGAAAAAGTAGTACAACATCAAGCTAGAAAATATGGAAACACAAAATTTGGTGCAGAGCGTTTTATTTTTGGCTTTCTAGACCTTATCACCATTTGGTTTTTCTCTCGTTTTGGAAAACGCCCAATGCATTTATTTGGTTCGCTTGGTGTGTTGATGTTTTTAGTAGGTTTTGTTTCTGCTGCTTGGATTGGTATTTCTAAACTTTATAAACTTTGGAATCATATTCCCGATATTTTAGTAACCGATAATCCTTGGTTTTTTATTGCATTAACCGTTATGATTTTAGGAACTTTACTTTTTTTAGCTGGATTTTTAGGCGAACTAATTTTACGTACACAGAAAAACCCAGAGCGCTACAAAATCAGTAAAATGCTAAATTCTTAACGAGAGCTCTCTTTTTATCTGTATTTTTGTAACTTATTTTTGATCACCTTACTATGGAAGATATTTTAGTAAAAGCAAAACATTGGCTTTCTGATGTATTTGATAATAACACACAACAAAATGTTCAGCATCTAATTGAAAACGATCTTAATGAACTTCAAGATAGTTTTTATAAAAATTTAGCTTTCGGAACTGGCGGAATGCGAGGCGTTATGGGTGTTGGCACTAACAGAATTAACAAATACACATTAGGAAAAAACACGCAGGGAATTTCTAATTACCTGAATAATACTTTTCCAAATGAACAACCAAAGGTAGCTATTGCTTACGATTGCCGCCATAATAGTAAAGAATTAGCACAAATTGTAGCCAACGTTTTTTCGGCTAACGGTATTCAAGTATTTTTATTTAGTGATTTGCGGCCTACTCCAGAATTATCGTTTGCGGTTAAAGAATTGAATTGCCACTGCGGAATTGTACTTACTGCAAGTCATAATCCGCCAGAATACAACGGCTACAAGGTTTATTGGAAAGACGGCGGACAATTAGTTCCACCACAAGATTCCGAAATTATAAATAACATAAATTCTTTAGAGTATCATCAAATAAATTTTGAAGCAAATACAAAGCTAATTGAATTTATAGATCAAGAAATCGATCAAAAATTTATGGAAGCTTCCGTCAAAAATGGAAGCTTTCAAACTTCAGCGAAAGCGAAAGAAAACTTAAAAATTGTATTCACATCGCTTCACGGAACTTCTATCACTTTAGTTCCGCAGGTTTTAAAAAAAGCAGGGTATAAAAATGTTTTTGTTGTTGAAGAACAAGCAGAACCAAATGGAGATTTCCCTACGGTAAAATCGCCAAATCCTGAAGAGCCGGAAGCCTTAAAAATGGCATTAGATTTAGCGGAAGAAAAAAATGCTGATATTGTTATTGGAACCGATCCTGATTGCGACCGACTAGGAATTGCCGTGCGTAATGCTAATGGACAAATGACCTTGCTTAACGGAAACCAAACTATGATTTTAATGACCGATTTTTTACTGAAAAATCATCAGAAAAATCAAGGTTTTAAAGGCAATGAATTTATAGCTTCTACCATAGTTTCTACACCGATGATGCAAAGATTAGCAGATCACTATCAAGTAGAATGCAAATTAGGATTAACAGGTTTTAAATGGATTGCCAAAATGATTAAAGACTTCCCAGAGCAACATTTTATTGGTGGTGGTGAAGAAAGTTTTGGCTTTATGGTAGGCGATTTTGTGCGCGATAAAGATGCTGTTACTTCTACCTTATTAGCCTGTGAGATTGCAGCACAAGCTAAAGAAAATAACAAAACACTTATAGAAGAATTACACCAACTTTATAAACAACACGGTTTTTATCAGGAAAAATTAATTTCACTCGTAAAAAAAGGAATAACCGGTGCAGAAGAAATCAATAAAATGATGCTAAATCTTCGTGAAAATCCACCGAAGAATTTTAACGGTGTAAAAATTGAGAAAATTGAAGATTACCAAACTTCTATTGCGGTAGATTATAAAACAAAGCAAAAAAACAGCATAGAAATTCCACAATCTAATGTTCTTATTTTCTACTTAGAAGACGGCACAAAAATAGCGGCAAGACCAAGCGGAACTGAGCCTAAAATTAAATTTTACATCAGTGCAAATGCAGCTGTAAAAGACTTGAGTCAACTAGCAGAAGTAAGAAAGGAATTGAATCAAAAAATAGAAGCTTTAAGCACTTCTTTTAACGCTTAATTTTTTACAATGAATTACCTAAAAAAAATACTTCAATTTGCTAAACCGTATAAACGTTATGCTGTTTTAAATATCATCAGCAATATTTTTTATGCACTTTTTAGCACCTTGGCATTTATTTCTTTTATTCCGATGTTGCAGGTGCTTTTTCAAGAAAAAAAGCCGGTTATAAAAGAACCTACTTGGAGCGGAAATTTTTCTGATCTTAAGGATTTTGGGAATGATTATGCCAATTTTTTCTTGAATCAAAAAGTTGAAGAATACGGACAAATTTCTGCTCTGATTACCATTTGCATTACAGTAGTTATACTTTTTTTATTAAAAAATTTATTCAATTATGCAGCACTTTATTTCATTGCCAGCTTGCGTAACGGAATGCTTAAAGACATTAGAAATCGTATTTATGATAAAATTGTAGAATTACCGGTTTCTTTTTTTTCAGAGAAAAAAAAGGGCGATTTTATTTCTAGAATTACAAGCGATGTTCAAGTAATACAAAGTTCTTTTTTAAGCATGCTTGAGCTTTTTGTGAAAGAACCGCTTACACTTATTTTCACCTTAGGAGCTATGTTAGCGCTTAGTGTAAAACTGACTATTTTCGTGTTGGTTTTCTTACCAATTTCAGGCTTAATAATTTCCTCAATCGGTAAAAAATTAAAATCGAAATCTAGAAAAGCTCAAGAAGAAAGTGCGCATTTTCTAACCATTGTAGAAGAATCTCTTTCGAGCCTAAAAATCATAAAAGGCTTTAATGCTGAAGAAAAATTTAAAGACAAATTCTATCAAAGTACCGGTAGACTAAACCAAGTTTTAAACTCACTTTTACACCGTCAAAATTTAGCCTCTCCCATGAGCGAATTTTTAGGTGTTGTTGTAATCACCATTATTTTGTGGTTTGGTGGCAGAATGGTTTTAATTGAAAACACTTTAGATGCTTCAACATTTATCGGTTTTTTAGTCCTAGCATACAATATTTTAACACCTGCAAAAGCCATTTCTAAAGCAACCTATAGCATTCAAAAAGGAAATGCAAGTGCTGAACGGATTCTAGAAATTCTCGAAACAGAAACCCACATTAAGGATAAACCGGATGCAATTCAACAAGAAGATTTTTCAGAAGAATTAAGTGTAGAACACATCAACTTTAGGTATGAAAAAGAAAATGTACTGAAGAATTTTTCTATGAAAGTGAAAAAAGGGCAAACCGTTGCTTTAGTTGGTCAGTCCGGAAGCGGAAAATCTACCATCGCTAATTTGGTTACCCGTTTTTATGACGTAAATGAAGGAAGTATAAAGATTGATAACAATGACATTAGAGACGTGTCTAAAAAATCACTCCGAGATTTAATGGGCTTGGTTACGCAAGATTCCATTTTATTTAATGATTCTGTTAGAAATAATATTGCTTTAGGAAAAGATAACGCCACCGAAGAAGAAATTATTGAAGCCTTAAAAATAGCTAATGCCTGGGAGTTTGTTTCAGATCTGCCGCAAGGTTTAGATACCAATGTTGGCGATAGCGGTAATAAATTAAGTGGTGGGCAAAAACAGCGTTTATCTATTGCACGTGCAGTGCTTAAAAACCCGCCAATTATGATTTTAGATGAAGCCACTTCTGCCCTCGATACCGAAAGTGAAAAGTTAGTGCAAAATGCTTTAGAAAATATGATGAAAAACAGAACCTCTATCGTAATTGCGCACCGACTTTCTACCATACAAAATGCCGATAATATTATTGTAATGCAACGCGGAGAAATTGTTGAACAAGGTAAACATCACGAACTATTAGCTTTAAACGGAACTTATAAAAATTTAGTTGAAATGCAATCCTTAGCATAGTACAAAAGACTTATAAAATCAACCATGTTAACAAAAGATGAGGCGCGAATTGTAAAAAACCTTCAGGAGAAAAAAAATCCTGATAAAGCCTTTAATGAGTTGGTTGATCTTTACAAAGAACGGCTCTATTGGCATATCAGAAACATGGTAAAAAACCACGAAGATGCTAATGATTTGTTACAAAATACGTTCATCAAAATATTCAGATACATTCATAACTTTAAAGGAGAAAGTAAACTCTACAGCTGGATGTACAGGATTGCCACAAACGAAACCATTACATTTTTAAATAAAAAAGCCAAACGCTTAAAATTAAGCAGCCAAGAATTACAAGATTTCTTAGTCAATAATTTAGAAAGTGATGCTCATTTTGAAGGCGATAAAATCCAGTTATTATTACAAAAAGCTATTGCAACGCTTCCTGAAAAACAACAGCAAGTTTTTAATATGAAATATTTTCAGCAATTAAAATATAAAGAAATTGCTGAAATTCTAGAAGTTAGTGAAGGTGCTTTAAAATCTAATTATCATCACGCGGTAAAAAAAGTTGAAAAATTTGTGAAAGAACATCAAACCTTTCATGACTAACATGGTCTAATAAACAAATGAACAACAAAAACTTAGCAGATAAAAAACAAGAATCTGGTTTTAAAACACCAAAAAATTACTTTGAAAATTTCAAGGTAGAACTTCCTGCAACAAATACTGAATTAGATTTTACAAAAGAAAAAAATGCCGGTTTTACCGTACCAAAAAATTACTTCAATAATTTTGAAGTCAACTTGCCTGTTGAAGAAAAAGAAACCAAAGTAATTTCATTATTTTCAACTAAAAATATATTTAAGATTGCTTCAGTTGCAGCGGTTTTAATTTTTGTAATTAGTATTTTAAATAAGTCTTCAGATAATTTCATTACAAATGATGATTTAAATCAAGCAGCTATCGAAGATTACATAGACAATAATGAAATAGATTATAACAGTCAAGATTTATATTTTACATTTAAGAATAACAATCAAATTATAGAGAAAGAACTAGAAGATATAAATCGAGAAGAACTTTTAGAATATTTAACTGAGAATACGGAAATAACTTCGCTATTAAACGAATAATTTAAAATGAAAAACCTCATTATCACATTAATTTTTTGCTGTTTTTTTTCCGCTGTTTTTGCACAAGAAAAAAGTGACGAAAAAATTAAGAGTTTAAAAACAGCATATATTACAGAAACGCTAGAACTCACTTCTAAAGAAGCTGAAAAATTTTGGCCTATCTATAATGAATTTGAACGCAAAACAGATTCTTTATACGATAAAAAATGGTGTAGCGTAAAAAACGGATTAGAAACCATAGATTCTTTAGATGAAGAAACTGCAGACGCTTTATTGACCGAATACTTGAGTATGAAAGAGCAAAGCGTTACTTTTAAAAAAGACTTTGTAAAGCGTTTAAAAACTGTAATTCCTTCAACTAAAATTTTAAAGCTTAAAAAAGCTGAACATGATTTCCATAAAATTCTTTTAGAAAAATATGGTGAAAAAAAATAAGAGTGAAATTTTATAACACTTATAAAAAAAATGTTCTATGAAATTAATTTTGTAGGCCATTTTCTATAAATATCAATTTAGAAATTCCGCCTTTTCCCGCCGCGTAAGCCGTGAATTCATTTATAAAATGAATGGTATAAAAAGAAGCGTCACTTAATTTTTGCCAGCTTTTCCCTTGATCGTTAGAATAAGAAATTCCGGTAAATCCCACGGCTACAATTTCTTCTCCACCACTATTCGGTACAAATTTTACACAACTTTTATAACCCGGATATTCATTTTTTGCGAGCAATTCCCAGGTTTTTCCGCCATCTAAAGTAAGCGCTTTATTTTTTGAATTATTTTCAGGTTCAGTATAATCTCCACCGTAAATGATTCCCGTTTTCTCGTTATAAAAATCAATTGAATAACCACCTGTAGAAGGTTTCCCGGCAACTAACGGACTTTCTTGAACCTCCCAAGTTTTGCCTTTATCTTTAGAAAAATAGACTCTAGAAACGCTTCCGCCAGAAATTATCCAAACTTTATTCCCTACAATCGCTATATTCGAATTACTCGCCGCAAACGCAGCTTCTCCTTCTATCGCTTTAGGTAAAAGATCACAAGAAATCTTTTTCCAATTTTCACCACCATCACGTGTAATTAAAATCGATAAACAACCATTTGTAGGATCGCCAATGGCAATCCCTTCATCTTTATTCCAAAAAGCCATCGAATCGTAAAATACTTTTTCACATTTTTCTTCATATACCAATTTTCGCTTTCCAAAATAATTCACTTTATAGAGTAAGGCCGGATTAGCAACACTTAATATAAAATCAGCCTCTTCTGTACTTGCTAACGATCTAAACTCCGGATAAAGTTCTCCTTTCTGAATCTTCCCTAAATAAGCTAACGAATGATCTGCAGTATTTAAATAGCCGAATTTTCCCGAATCTGCTGCAAAAAAAATATGATCTGGCGTAACTTTTAGAGCTCGAATACTTGCTTCATTTTTAAAAACAGGCTCGATTTTTACTCCAACAAATTCGTGATTTATCGTTTCATTTTTTGCAACGTTCACACACGACATTGTTAAAAAATAAAAAATAAGAAGAAAGTAGACTTTATTCATGAATTAGAATTTACTCCAAATATAGTATTATTCCGACACTAAATTGCTTAACTTCGCAAGCTAAAATTTTTAAAAGATGCGCTTGCATAGAAATTTAGTTTTTGCAACAATAGATACGTTAATGTCAATATTTAATGACAATAAGTATGCCGATAAAGAAATTGCAAAAGCATTAAAAAGAGATAAACGTTGGGGTTCTAGAGATCGTAGTTTTATAGCTGAAACTACCTACGATATTGTACGTTGGAAACGATTATATGCTGAAATTGCTGAAGTTAAAGAACCGTTTTCAAGACCAAACACATTTCGTCTTTTTGCGGTTTGGGCAACTCTTCGCGGAATTCAACTTCCTGACTGGAAACAGATTGAAGATACCCCAACACGAAGAATAAAAGGAAGATTCGATGAACTTTCACAAATTAGAAAATTTAGAGAATCTATTCCCGATTGGTTAGACGAATTAGGGGTTAAAGAATTAGGAGAAGAAATTTGGACGAAAGAAATTTCAGCCTTAAATCAACAAGCACCGGTAGTTTTACGTACAAACACCTTACAAACCGATAAACAAACACTTCGTAGAACCTTAGCTGAAGAAAATATTGAAGCAACTTCAGTTAAAGGCTATAAAGATGCGTTAGAACTGGTAGAACGTGCAAACGTTTTTAGCACCAAAGCTTTTAAAAACGGAATGTTTGAAGTACAAGACGCTTCTTCTCAACTGGTAGCCGATTTGTTAGATGTAAAACCAGGAATGCGAGTAGTAGACACCTGTGCTGGTGCCGGTGGTAAAAGCTTGCATTTAGCCGCACAGATGGAAAATAAAGGACAAATTATTGCTTTAGATATTTATGAAAATAAATTAAGAGAGCTAAAAAGAAGAGCTAAACGTGCCGGCGCTCATAATATTGAAACAAGACATATAGACTCTACTAAAGTTATTAAAAAGCTATATAATTCTGCCGACAGAGTTTTGATTGATGCACCCTGTAGTGGTTTAGGAGTACTCAGTAGAAATCCTGATGCCAAATGGAAATTACAACCAGAGTTTATAGAAAACATCAAAAATACACAGGCAGAAATTTTACAAAATTATTCTAGAATGGTAAAAAATGGTGGGAAAATGGTTTATGCCACTTGCTCTATTTTGCCTTCAGAAAATCAAGCGCAGGTTAAAACCTTTTTAGAGTCAGAAAATGGAAAAGATTTTGAATTAATTGAAGAGAAAAGTATATTCTCACACCTTTCCGGATACGATGGATTTTATATGGCATTGTTAGAAAAAAACGTTTAAACTTTTCAAAAAATATAATTATAACATTTCTATTATAAAATCACGTATTGGATTTGCCTAGAAATTTTTGCAATTACAAGGCAAAAAACACAGGCATAACCCAAAATATGGCGAGTATTTTTAACGCTTTAATTGTGAAAATTTGTGTGATTATATACGGTATTTTATGGTAGAGATGGTATTATTTCAAGCGACAAAATTTTGTCGCTTTTTTTATGTCGTTTTTTAAGCTGAAAAAAGTAAATTTGCACTTTTAAAACATTAGACAAAAACGCTATTATGATTCTCTTCTTCGGAAATCCTTCTCAAACCGTTTACACCGTACAAACTCATCAAAAAATCAGTGCAGAAAATATTGAAAAACTGCAATGGCTTTTTGGGCATAGTCCGCAAATTCAAGAAACTACATTAAAAGGAGATTTTGTAGGTCCTCGTGCCGCTATGATTACGCCTTGGAGTACCAATGCTGTAGAAATTACCCAAAATATGGGAATTGAAGGAATAATCAGAATTGAAGAATTTCACGGCGTAGCTGCTGATTTTTCAGATTTTGACCCGATGCTTTCACAAAAATATCACGAAATTCATCAAGATATTTTTGATATTCATATTGAACCGGAAAGCATTAAAGAAATTGATGATATCGCAGCTTACAATCAAAAAGAAGGTTTAGCCCTAAACGAAGAAGAAGTAAACTATCTAAAAAGTTTAGCTGAAAAATTAGGCAGAAAATTAACCGATTCTGAAGTTTTTGGCTTTTCGCAAGTCAACTCAGAACACTGCCGTCATAAAATTTTCAACGGAACTTTTATAATCGACGGCGAAGAAAAACCGAGTTCACTTTTTAAACTCATCAGAAAAACTTCAGAAGAAAATCCTAATGAAATCGTTTCCGCTTATAAAGATAATGTTGCCTTTATAAACGGTCCAACGGTGGAGCAATTTGCTCCAAAACGCGCCGATATTCCGGAATATTATCAAAATAAAAATTTTGATTCGGTAATTTCGCTTAAAGCAGAAACACACAACTTTCCAACAACCGTAGAACCATTTAACGGTGCTGCAACAGGAAGTGGCGGAGAAATTCGCGACAGACTTGCAGGTGGAAAAGGTTCTTTACCACTTGCCGGAACTGCCGTTTATATGACTTCTTACAGCCGTTTAGAAGAACGTCCATGGGAAAAAGCGATGAACGAACGCAAATGGTTGTACCAAACACCAATGGATATTTTAATAAAAGCTTCAAACGGAGCTTCAGATTTTGGTAACAAATTCGGTCAGCCATTAATCTCAGGTTCTGTGTTAACTTTTGAACACGAAGAAGAAAACCGAGCTTTAGGGTATGATAAAGTAATTATGCTTGCCGGCGGAATTGGTTACGGAAAAAAAGATCAAGCATTAAAGGATGTACCTAAAAAAGATGACCAAGTCGTTATTTTAGGAGGAGAAAATTATAGAATTGGGATGGGCGGCGCCGCGGTGTCTTCAGCAGATACAGGAGAATTTAGCAGCGGAATTGAATTAAACGCTATTCAACGTTCTAACCCGGAAATGCAAAAAAGAGCTGCTAACGCTATTCGCGGAATGGTAGAAGCTGATGAAAATCCGATTGTTTCTATTCACGATCACGGAGCTGGTGGACATTTAAATTGCTTAAGCGAACTGGTTGAAGAAACCGGTGGAAAAATCGATCTTGATAAATTACCAATTGGTGATCCTACACTTTCTGCTAAAGAAATAATCGGAAACGAATCGCAAGAGCGAATGGGCTTGGTTATCGGTCAAAATCATATAGATACTTTAAAAAAGGTTGCCGATAGGGAACGCTCGCCAATGTATGAAGTTGGTGCAGTGACAGGCGATCATCAATTTACATTTGAAGGAAGTAAAACAAAACAAAAACCAATGGATTTGGCACTTACCGATATGTTTGGAAGTTCGCCAAAAACCATTATGAATGATAAAACCGTTCAGCGTAATTATGTTGAATTAAATTACGATAACGCTAAAATTTACGACTACGTAAATCAATTGCTACAATTAGAAGCTGTTGCTTGTAAAGACTGGTTAACCAACAAAGTAGACCGTTGCGTTTCGGGGAGAGTTGCTAAACAACAAACCGCTGGTCCGCTTCAACTTCCTTTAAATAATGTTGGCGTAATGGCCTTAGATTATAAAGGAAAAGAAGGCGTTGCTACTTCTATTGGCCACTCGCCTATTTCAGCTTTAATTGATCCTGTTGCCGGTTCTAAAAATTCGGTTGCAGAATCTTTAACCAATCTAATTTGGGCGCCTTTACAAAAAGGTTTAAAGTCGGTTTCGCTTTCTGCAAATTGGATGTGGCCTTGTAATAATGAAGGCGAAGATGCACGTTTATATGAAGCGGTAAAAGGCTTATCTGATTTTGCAGTCAACTTAGGCGTAAATGTTCCCACCGGGAAAGATTCGCTTTCGATGAAGCAAAAATATCCTGATAAAGAAGTGATCGCTCCGGGAACTGTAATTGTTTCGGCTGCCGGAAATTGCAACGAAATAACAAAAGTAGTTGAGCCGGTTTTACAAAAAAATGGCGGTACTATTTATTACATCAATTTATCGCAAGATTCGTTTAAGTTAGGAGGTTCTTCCTTTGCGCAAATTTTAAATAAAATTGGTACTGAGGTTCCGACGATTAAAAATGATGAAAAATTTGCTTCAGCATTTAATACAATTCAGCAATTAATTAAAGATGATTTAATTGTAGCCGGACACGATGTTGCTTCAGGCGGATTAATCACGACGCTTTTAGAAATGTGTTTTGCCGATACAAATTTAGGAGCAGAGTTAGATTTAACGAGTTTAGGAGAAAAAGATTCAGCAAAAGTTTTATTCAATGAAAATAGCGGAATTGTTTTTCAAGCAAAAAATGAGTCAGTTGAAAAAATCTTAGCTGAAAATAATATTGAATTTTTCCAAATCGGAAATGTAAATAATGACGAAAAACTAAGACTAAAAAATCACGATGATACTTTTGAATTTGATATTCCAACGTATCGTGATGCTTGGTATAAAACTTCGTATTTATTAGATCAAAAACAAAGCGGAAAAGAAAAAGCTGAAGAGCGTTTTACAAACTATAAAAAGCAGCCGCTTCAATTTGATTTCCCTAAAAATTTCACCGGAAAACTTCCACAAATCGATAAAAAACAACCGAAAATAAAAGCGGCTATTATTCGTGAAAAAGGTTCTAATTCTGAACGTGAAATGGCGCGCGCTATGCATTTGGCCGGGTTTGACGTAAAAGATGTTCATATGACCGATTTAATTAGCGGTCGCGAAACCTTAGAGGATATTCAGTTTATTGCAGCCGTTGGCGGTTTCTCTAATTCAGATGTTTTAGGAAGTGCTAAAGGTTGGGCTGGTGCATTTTTATACAATGAAAAAGCCAATAATGCTTTAAAGAAATTCTTTGCTCGAAAAGACACGCTTTCATTAGGTGTTTGCAATGGTTGTCAACTTTTTATTGAATTAGGCCTCATAAATCCTGATCATACTGAAAAGCCAAAAATGTTGCACAACGATTCGCATAAATTTGAATGTAACTTTACTTCAGTTGAAATTCAAGACAATAATTCCGTAATGCTTTCTAATTTAGCCGGAAGTAAATTAGGGATTTGGGCAGCGCACGGCGAAGGAAAATTCAGTTTTCCATATGCGGAAGAAAAATATAATATTGTTGGAAAATATGGATACCAAAATTATCCTGCTAACCCGAATGGATCTGATTTTAACACAGCAATACTTACCGATGATTCTGGTAGACATTTAGTAATGATGCCACACTTAGAGCGTTCAACATTTACGTGGAATTGGGCAAATTATCCTAGCGATAGAAATGATGAAGTTTCACCTTGGTTGGATGCTTTTGTTAATGCAAAAAAATGGATTGAAAAACATTAATATTTTCAGTTAACATATTGTAAATCTCAAAATCCCGAATTATTTTCGGGATTTTATCTTTTATATAAAAATGCAAAGGAAAAAAAACATGATAAAAATGAATTGGAAACTCCGCATTCTATTTGCAATAGGAGCTGGCGTTTTTTATACATTATTACTTCTTGTAATTAATTTTTATTCTGAAGAAGGACTTTTTCCGTTAGAAAATTTATTTTTTCAAGGAATTGTTTTTACGCTATTTTCCGGAATCAGTTTTCGGTATATCAGAAAAAAATCAAAAGGATAATTTTAAGAAAAAACACTTCTGCTTTTCATAAAAATAGCTCTTAAATTCCACACTAGTGTAGAAATTTTCTACACTTTAAAATTTACCTCCCTTAAAGAAACACTGATTTTAAACACTTTAGCGAATGGCATTAAACTTGGCTTCTATACTAAAAAATAGAACCAAAAATCGCTATGCAAAAATCACAAATTTCAGAAAAATCGTCTCTTTTAGCTACTATACAAAAGTTTACAACCGCTAAGCCTTTAGTTTTAGCAGCAACTTTCTTACTGTTGTTTGGAGCAGTTTTTTTAACCTATTTTTTTCATCCTTATTTTGAAGAAATTCAAATCGAACGACTCAATTCTTTTTGGGGAAATCTACTTGCCATAGCCGGAACAATTATAATAACCGCCAATTTAAGTTTCTTAGGCTATATTTTTATACTTTATTTTAAATATAAAGTTTCCAAGTCTGTTTCAGATGAAGAATTACCAAGCTGCACCGTAATTGTACCTGCTTATAATGAAGGAAAATTAGTTTATAAAACCCTTATAAGTTTAGCCGAAAGTAACTATCCTGATAAAAAAGTTCAACTAATTTCTATAGACGACGGAAGTAAAGACGATACTTGGCAATGGATGCAAAAAGCGAAAAACGAATTAGGAGATCGCGTAGCAATTTATCAACAGCCAAAAAACAAAGGAAAAAGACACGCGCTTTATCGTGGTTTTCATTTGGCAACCGGTGATGTTTTTATAACAGTAGACAGCGATTCTATTGTAAAGAAAAACACCTTACGAAATATGGTTAGCCCATTTGTACTGAATGCAGAATGTGGTGCTGTGGCCGGAAATGTAAAAGTATTAAACAATCAAAAAGCGCTAATCCCGCGTATGCTTAATGTGAGTTTTGCTTTTAGTTTTGAGTTTGTTCGTTCTGCGCAAAGTGTTTTAGGGTCTGTTTTATGTACACCTGGTGCGCTAGCCGCATACAAAAAAGAAGCTGTTTTAAATTGCTTACCAGAATGGATTAATCAAACATTTAACGGTCAGCCCTCTGATATTGGTGAAGATCGCGCAATGACCAATATGATTTTAAAGCAAGGTTATAAAGTATTATTTCAACGCAACGCTTATGTTTACACTAACATTCCCGAACGCTATAAAAACTTATACAAAATGTTTATCCGTTGGGAACGTAGCAACATACGTGAAAATATTGCGATGACAAAATTTGCATTTACAAATTTTAGAAAAGGCTCAAAAACAGGAACAAGAATTTTACTTTTAAATCAATGGTTTAAAATTTTATTAGCTTACCCACTAATGTTATCCATGCTATTTCTTATTTGTATGTATCCACTTTTATTTTTAAGTTCATCACTTATAGGAATTTTAATTTTCTCTAGTTTTCAAGCCTTATTTTTCGCTAAAAAACATAGTATCACAGAATCATTTTGGGCTTATCCTTATAGCTTGTTTTATACATTCAGTCTTTTCTGGATTACACCTTACGCTATTGCAACAGCTAGCAGAAGTGGATGGTTAACAAGAGAATTGCCGGTAAGCAAAATTAAAAAACCACAACAAGTAGCTTAACAAATTTAGATTTATAAATTAAGCAACAATTCAACTGAATGATAGTCAATTAGCTATTTTTTTACATGTTTTTTTAAAAATTTAATACAAAATGAGCAGTTATTTTTATATTTTGCAGTGCAATAAATACTGCTCTTATGACCGAAGTTAAAAGACTATTTGATTTTCCGCACTATCAGTTAGAAAAGTATAACCTAGAAAAAGCATTAGTAACAAAATACGACGGCAATTGGGTTATTACCTCTACAAAGGAATATATTGATAAAGCCAATAAAATTAGCCGAGCTTTATTAAGATTAGGTGTAAAATCTAAAGATAATATAGCACTAATCTCTACTTCAAATCGTACGGAGTGGAATATTATGGATATTGGTATATTACAAATTGGTGCTCAAGACGTGCCTATTTATCCCAATATTTCTAAAGAAGAGTATGAATATGTTTTAAATCATAGCGAATCCAAATATTGCTTTGTTTCAGACCAAGAAGTTTTTGAAAAAGTTGAAGCCATAAAAGATAAAGTACCTAGCTTAAAAGGAGTTTATACTTTTGATCAAATTAAAGATGCAAAAAACTGGAAAGAACTTCTAGAGTTAGGGGAAGATGACAGCAACCAACAAGAAGTAGAAAAAATTAAAGATAGTATTTCTGAAGACGATTTAGCAACAATTATTTATACTTCAGGAACCACAGGAAAACCAAAAGGGGTTATGCTATCCCACAAAAACATTGTAAGTAACGCTGTTAATAGTACCACACGACTTCCCATTGACGAAGGAGAAAATATTGCCCTTAGTTTTTTACCAGTTTGTCATATTTATGAGCGCATGCTTCTTTATCTTTATCAGTACAATGGAATCAGCATTTATTTTGCTGAGTCAATTGATAAAATAAGTGATAATTTGAAGGAAGTAAGACCTCAGGTAATGTCTGCTGTTCCTCGATTACTAGAAAAAGTCTACGATAAAATTATTGCTAAGGGCACTGCTCTTACAGGAATTAAAAAGAAACTTTTTTATTGGGCGGTAGAGTTAGGACTAGAATTTGAACCGTATGGCAGAAATGGCTGGTGGTACGAAACGAAACTAAAACTTGCAAGAAAACTTATTTTTAGCAAATGGCAAGAAGCATTAGGCGGAAGGTTAGAAGTTATTGTTTCCGGCAGCGCACCTTTACAACCTAGATTAGCCCGTGTATTTAATGCCGCAGATATTTGTGTGGTAGAAGGTTACGGACTTAGTGAAACATCACCCGTATTGGCAGTAAATGATATGCGTGATTATGGCTTTAAAATAGGAACGGTAGGAAAACCGATCCCTGAAACCGAAATTAAGATTGCTGAAGACGGTGAAATTTTAGCCAAGGGTCCACAAATAATGATAGGTTACTATAAAGACAAAGAAAAAACAGATGAAGTTTTAGAAAACGGTTATTTTCATACCGGAGATATTGGCGAAATTGATGACGAAGGGTTTTTAAAAATAACCGATCGTAAAAAAGAAATGTTTAAAACTTCGGGCGGAAAGTATATTGCTCCTCAATTGATAGAGAATGCAATGAAACAATCACGATTTATCGACCAAATTATGGTAGTTGGAGAAGGTGAAAAAATGCCAGCAGCTTTAATTCAACCTAACTTTGAATTTGTTGAAGATTGGGCAAAACGTAAAAAAATTGATGTCGGAAATTCTCAACAAGAATTAGTTGAAAATGATGCTGTCATCAAAAGAATTCAGGAAGAAGTAGATTTTTACAATGAGCGTTTCGGAAAATGGGAGCGCGTCAAGAAATTTGAACTTACTCCAGATGTTTGGTCAGTTGATAATGAACTTTTAACACCCACCATGAAAATGAAACGAAAAGTAATTAAAGAAAAATATAAAGATTTATACAGTCGTATTTATGATAATCATTCTGTATGATTTTAGTAGATCAAAACAAAAAACTCCGAACTTATGAGTTCGGAGTTTTTTGTTTAAAATAATTTTAGCTTGAATAAAATTTATGCGTTGCTTGAATAAAAATAAATCAACATAATATAATTCAACTTTTATATTTTTTCAAACATAACTTTCTGGCTATTAAATTTTAATGAAGCATCTAGTACTTCTAATATTTCACCCCAGTTATCGTTAGAGATTTCGGTTTGCTTATAAGTCTTTGTTGCTTGCAATGTTAATTTATTATTTTCAATTTTAGCAGAACTTATAAATGAAGCGAATTTATTATCCCTTTTAATATTTAAATTTTCTAAACCAATTACTTTAAACCCTTTAGGAATATCTACTTGTATTTTACTTTCATAAGTACGAGGAAAGTTCATATAAATGTCCTCTTTCCTTTTTCTATCTTCATCGTCCAAGTCTAATTGCTTACCATTTAATTTCCCTATTTCAAATATATAGTTTGGGCCTGCTTTTTTAATTAAATCATTCTCAACGATAAATGTATTCTGGAAAATTAATTCATCTTGATCGTTTTCTCTTCCTGTATTTAAAACTTCTATGGTATTATCTTTTACTTTAAAATCGAAACTTCTATTTAGATATTTTACAGAATTTTTGTTTCGTTCTTGTGTTATTTTTTCAACTAAGGCATCGTACTTTTCTTTATGCCTGGCAGATTTCTTTTTCGGTAATCGCTGAAAGTAATCTTGCGTGTTAAAACGCTTATGATCTTCGTCAACATAATCAAAGAAATACAAAATATCTTCTTGTTTACCTTCTTTAAAATGACCGGAGTATTTATTTTTAGATTGGATATTTATTTTTGAAAATTCATTATCAAAGGAAACTTCCATTTCATCTTTTGAATAATTTTGATTTGCTTCTGTACCAGGAATAGTTATTTCATAAATTTCTTTAATTCTTTTTTTATCCAAATTATAAGGTAATTCGTATGCTTTAGTATTTTCAAAATAAGGTGAATTTAATTCTAATGTTGAAAACATATCAAAGTAAGAGAGATAAATCGGTTTATCTAAATTAACTTTAATTAGAATTTTAATATCATCTGTCGATAAAATATCATTTATACTTCCTTTATATTTTGGTACGGCAATTATAAACGAAAATGGAATATCATTATCGCTCAAGGTTTCTCCAAACGCTTTTAAAAAATGATTTTCATTATTAAAATAACTAAGGTCAGGGTAGTATGCAAAAGGATTAAAGAGATCTTTTAAATCTAATTCATTAATTACAGACGGTTGTATATACTTAACTTTACGGTGATATCTTAAATAATAATAAGCCTCTTCTACCATCTCTTTTTGTGATATATCTCTATCTTTAAAATAACGTCTTGGCAGTGTTCCTGAATAATTTCTAAGTTTTCTAAACTTTTCCTTGAAGAAAGTTAGTACTTCTTCTTTAGTCACTTCATTTTTTATAATTTCTTCATCTTCTGATATAAAATTGAACACATCTTCCTCGTGAGCAGACCTTCTTGCAAAGGTGGTTTGAAATTTATAGTATGGTAACTTTAAGCGTGGATAAAACCATATTGGAAAATCATTTTTTTCAATTTCTTTAGCTCTTAGCACATAAAGTCTGTCATTTCTTTTTTCGGTTTGAATTTCTTCAAGTTTTGGAGCACCGTTATAAGAATTAAAATTTATGAAAAAATCATTCTCGGTTTGTAATTTTAAAACATACTCTTTACAAGGATAATAATCATTTAAAACTTCCGTATTAAGTTCAAACAAATAGCCTTCTTTCTGCTTAAAAGGCTCCACAATATGGACGTAATAATCTATAATATCGCCAACTTCAAGTCCAGATATTGCTAATTTATATTCATTCTCCTCCTTTTCTACAGCTTCTTCATCTACCGATATGATTCTTTCTTCTCCAGAAGGTTTTATTACTTTTACACCAAGCGTTTTGGTTCCTCTTTTACCAAAATAACCACGATCTACTTTAAACCTTTTATCAAAATTAAATTCAGAAAACTCTTTAACAGAAGCTTGATCTTGTAGCTTAATTCTTTTATGAATGGATTTTGTATACTTTACGTTTCTACCAAATTTATGATAGTCATAATAATATTCTTGAAATAGAATTACAGCAGATTCGTTTTTCCACTTTTCTGGAATTTCTGTATTGCCATTTTGAGATCCATTCCAGTATTTTGAATCAAGTTCTTCATTCTGAGAAAAGCTTATGTAACTAGTAAAGCAAATGAATAGAATTATTAGATTTTTCATCATGATTTTTGTAAAATAATTTGTTGATTAAAAAAGTTAGCAATTTGTTCCATTTTTTTATTCCAGCTTTCTAGCTCCTCTGCTGAAATAACTTCATTCAAAATTTTCATATTTTGTTGAAATTCTAAATTATTATCAACTTGATTCAGAATGATTTCAACCGATACATTTTCATCTTTAAATGATAATGAAGTGGGCATTTCTAAAATTTTATATCCTGTAATATCTATATTTAATTCTGATTGAACTGTCTTTTTATGGGAGAAAACATAACTCGATTTTCTGTCTTCAAAAAAGTAATCAGAAAAAATATTTACTAGATTTAAATCTAAATAGGTCTTTTTACCGAAGGAGTAAATTTTATCATTAAATAAAATATCGTAGGTTATAACCATATCACCTTCTCTATTTCTTAAGTTAGAGGGTTTTATATTATTGGCCTTTACAGAAGAATTGCCTTCTTCTAAGAAATATTTTAAAAAATCTTCTTTTATATCACTCTGTAGTGTATTTAAATAATTTAACACCTGCTTTCTACTCTCGCCTGTGTAAGTTAGTTTAGCCTTCCCAACTAAATCATCTTCAACAATTTTTAAATTGATATTTTTATTTTCAACACTTTTTTCCGAGTCTAAAACAGGAACTTCTTTAATGATATATTGCTTACCGTTTTCAATTAAGGCTTGTTTACCTTGAATACGGTTTGCATATTCTTTATAAGGACTAAACTTTTCTGTAGCATCTAAAAAAATTATTTTTTCTTTATCTAGTACAGAACAAATCATATGATTATCTACCGCTAAATTTGGAGTTGAATAATCGTAAGCAATATGGTTTGTTCCAATCCAAGTAAGTCTTGCATCTACTCCTATTTCAGAAAGCATGGCTTTAGTTAGATTTGCCATTCCTTTACAATCTCCGTATCGCTTATCAAAAACCTCGCTGGCTTGTTCTGGTTGAAAACCTGCAATACCGTCTTCAAAAGCTATATACCTAATATTATCTTGTATCCAGTAAAAAATATTTTTAATTTTCTCTTCTTTACTTGTTACTCCCTCTGTAAGTTCCGCTACTTTTTTTGCATAAGGTTTTTTAGCATAATCTAGATTATTTACTAAACTCTTGTACCAGTTATACTGATCTTGCACAGAAGAAAATATATTCTTTTCTATTCCGTCAAGTTTATATCTCTTAGGTAAGACTAACAAATGAGGATAAATATAAGTTGGTCCTAAACTATGCTTTTCTTTAAATCTTGCTGGTAGATTAGTTGCTTTATAAGTATATCCAGTAAAATCTTCGTTCTTTTTTACCTCTTTTTCAATTTCAACGTTTTCGAAATTAACTTCTTTAAACTGAATATCTAACCAGTTTGGGACTTCAATTTTAATTGTTTTTTCTTTTACAGGATGTTCATCATTAAAATAAATTGAGGTGAAGTATTTTAAATCATTATAAACCTTTTCAGTCTCTATTTTATACTCAAATCCTTGCAGCGGAAAGTCTAAAACAACATATTGTAACCTTGTGTCTGTGTGAAATAATTCATCATCTTGATAAGCTATGTCTTCAATTTCTACATTTGCATTTCTACCATTTATATATTCTACATCAAAATCTTTTATTTCTGAAGAACCATCATAAAAACTATACCTTCTAATATAAGCTTTAGTATCTATATTTATAAGTTCTTCTTGTGTATTATTTTCAACAATAACCTGATCTCTTTTATAATCAAATAAAATTCTTTCAACGCTTTTACTAACCACAATTTCATCATCCGGATATTTTTCTTTTAGTGAGAGTGCTTCTTCAATGATCTCTGGTTCGGGTTTCCGGTGTTTTTGAGAAAAACAAATTATAGGAATAAATAATAATATTAGTAGTTGCTTATGAAATACCATACAAGTCGTGTAAATATTAAATATAAATCTTGAATTTTTTTTATTATAAAACTGCAATAACTATAATATTTATAAATAAAGCAAATTATATTAACATTTTTAAATCGCAAAAAATTGATATCGAGAATCCTCAAAAAGAATTAGTTGAAAATGTTCACCTCAATACTACTATGAAAGTAAAATGAAGAGTAATAAATATAAAGACCTATACAGCCGTATTTACGATAATCATTCTGTATGATTATTCAATTAAAAAAATTAAAAGCCCGTGTTCCTTGGACCAGTTTTTTTTATACCCCGCTCCAATATTCATAAACCTAGAATGTTAAATCTTAATTAAGATTTATCTTATCTTCTGCAAAACACTATAAATATTCTCAAAAAAAATTAAATTTATGTAGAATTTCATAAGTATATATTATGCGTGCATAATAATTTTTTCTATATTTGGGTGAATAAAAAATCCTATGAGAGAAAAAACAATAGATTATGTTTTGAGAGCTACCTGGATAGCCGTTGCCAAAATGTACAATGAAGAAGCAGGTAAAAAAGGAAGTACCATGGCAACCGGATTTACATTATTAAATATAGATCCAGAAGAAGGAACGCCTTCTACTTCACTTGGGCCAAAAATGGGAATGGAAGCAACCAGCCTTTCGCGAACGTTAAGAGCGATGGAAGATAAAGGTTTAATTGTTAGAAAAAAAAACCCGGAAGATGGTAGAAGCGTACTCATCCAACTCACAGAATTTGGACGAGAAATGCGAGAATTTTCTAAAGGCGTCGTCTTAACTTTTGATGAAGCCGTTAAAGAAGCTGTTCCCGAAAAAGATTTAAAAACATTTATGGATGTTGCAAATACCATTATGGAAATGATCAATAATAAAAAAATTTATAAATCAGAAACTACGGTAAAATAATATGAAAAGAACAATAAATAAAGTCGCGGTAATCGGCTCTGGAATTATGGGAAGCGGTATTGCTTGTCATTTTGCCAATATTGGCGTAGAGGTTTTACTGCTGGACATTGTTCCAAAAGAACTTAACGAAAAAGAAAAGAAAAAAGGACTTAGTTTAGAAGATAAACAAGTACGTAATCGCTTAGTTAACGATGCGCTTCAATCTTCCCTAAAGTCTAAACCCTCTCCTATCTATCATAAAGATTTCGCCAATCGAATTAAAACTGGAAACCTGGAAGACGATATTTCAAAAGTTTCAGAAGTAGATTGGATTATTGAAGTCGTAGTAGAAAAACTAGATATCAAGAAAAAAGTTTTTGATGATCTAGAAGAATATCGAAAAGAAGGAACGCTAATTACTTCCAATACTTCTGGAATTCCTATAAAATATATGAGCGAAGGCAGAAGTGAAGATTTCCAGAAACATTTCTGCGGAACGCACTTTTTCAATCCACCGCGTTATTTACGCTTATTTGAAATTATTCCGGGACCAAAAACTTCAGAAGAAACCTTAGATTTTCTTCATATGTATGGCGAAAAGTTCCTTGGTAAAAATCCTGTAGTCGCAAAAGACACGCCGGCTTTTATCGGAAATAGAATTGGAATTTTCAGTATTATGAGTCTTTTCCATACCGTAAAAGATATGGATATGACTATTGAAGAAGTCGATAAATTAACCGGTCCGGTAATTGGGCGTCAAAAATCTGCCACATTCAGAACGGTAGATGTTGTTGGTTTAGACACCTTAGTTCACGTGGCGAACGGTTTATATGAAAATGTCCCGGACGATGAACAACACGAGCTTTTTAAACTTCCCGATTTTATTGAAACCATGATGGAAAATGAATGGTTAGGAAGTAAAAGCGGCCAAGGGTTCTATAAAAAAATTAAGAAAGAAGACGGTTCTAGCGAAATAAAATCACTCGACCTTGAAACCTTAGAATATCGCGATAGAAAAAGTGCAAAGTTTGACACCTTAGAGCAAACAAAAACGATTGATAATGTTGAAGATCGTTTTGAAGTGCTAATCAAAGGAAAAGATAAAGCAGGCGATTTTTACCGAAAAAATTTCTCTGCACTTTTTGCTTACGTTTCTAACCGAATTCCTGAAATATCAGACGAGCTTTATAAAATCGACGATGGTATGAAAGCCGGTTTTGGCTGGGAACACGGTCCATTTCAAATTTGGGATGCCATCGGAGTAAAAAAAGGAATTGAAATGATGAAAGCTGAAGGTTACCAGCCGGCAGCTTGGGTAAATGAAATGCTAGAAAGTGGCAACGAAAGTTTCTACACCGTTAAAGAAGGAAATACTTATTATTACAGCATTCCTGATAAAAAGCAAGTAAAAGTTCCGGGGCAAGATGCATTTATTATTCTTGATAACATTCGCGAATCGAAAGAAGTATTCAAAAACAGCGGTGTGGTTGTAGAAGATCTTGGCGACGGAATTTTAAATGTAGAATTCCGAAGCAAGATGAATTCTATCGGTGGTGATGTTCTCGACGGAATTAATAAAGCTATTGATATTGCTGAAAAAGACTACCGAGGTTTAGTGGTAGCAAACGACGGAAAAAACTTTTCTGTCGGCGCCAATATCGGGATGATTTTTATGATGGCTGTCGAGCAAGAATATGAAGAATTAAATATGGCAATCAAGTATTTTCAAGACACGATGATGCGCATGCGTTATTCTTCCATCCCAACCGTTGCAGCACCTCATAATATGGCTTTAGGCGGTGGTTGTGAACTTTCACTTCACGCTGATAAAGTGGTTGCGCACGCTGAAACCTACATTGGTTTAGTTGAATTCGGCGTTGGGGTAATTCCTGGCGGCGGTGGTTCTAAAGAAATGACTGTTAGAGCTTCTGAAACTTTTCAGAAAGATGATGTGGAATTAAACAGACTTCGTGAACATTTCTTAACGATCGGAATGGCGAAAGTTTCAACTTCTGCTTACGAGGCGTTTGACACCAATATTCTTCAAAAAGGGAAAGACGTTATTGTTGTAAATAAAGATCGTCAATTAGCAATTGCTAAAAAACATGCCTTGTTAATGGCTGAAAATGGATATACAAAACCTATTCAGCGGAGCAATATAAAAGTTTTAGGAAAACAAGCGCTTGGAGCGTTTTATGTCGGAACCGATCAAATGAATGCCGGAAATTATATTAGCGATCACGATAAAAAAATCGCCAACAAATTAGCCTACGTAATGGCAGGCGGCGATTTATCAGAAGCTTCTTATGTAAGTGAGCAATATTTACTCGATTTAGAACGTGAAGCATTCTTATCGCTAACCGGAGAACGCAAAACCCTAGAACGACTTCAACATATGTTGAAAAAAGGAAAACCACTTCGTAATTAAAAATGATAAATGTTGAATTTATAATAGTCTAACATTTAAAATTTCTAATTCAAAATTTAATAAAATGAAAACAGCATATATAGTAAAAGCATACAGAACAGCCGTAGGAAAAGCTTCTCGCGGGGTTTTTAGATTTAAAAGACCGGATGAATTGGCGGCAGAAACCATCGAATATATGATGGATAAATTGCCCGAATTCGATAAAAAAAGAATCGATGATGTCATCGTTGGTAACGCCATGCCGGAAGCCGAACAAGGTTTAAATGTCGGAAGGCTTATTTCCTTAATGGGACTTAAAATTGAAGATGTTCCGGGAATGACCGTTAACAGATATTGCGCTTCCGGATTGGAAACCATTGCTATCGCTTCAGCAAAAATTCAAAGCGGGATGGCGGATTGTATTATTGCCGGTGGTGCAGAAAGCATGAGTTACATCCCGATGGGGGGGTATAAACCGGTTCCCGATTATAAATTGGCTAAAGAAGGACACGAGGATTATTACTGGGGAATGGGCTTAACTGCAGAAGCTGTTGCAAACAAATACAAGGTGTCTCGAAAAGATCAAGATGAATTTGCTTTTCAGTCGCATCAAAGAGCTTTACAAGCACAACACGAAGATCGTTTTCAAGAGCAAATTGTTCCTATTGATGTTGAGCAAACTTTTGTTGAAGATGGAAAAAAGAAAACCAAAAAATATACCGTAACCAAAGATGAAGGGCCACGTGCCGATACTTCTGTTGAAGCATTAGGAAAATTAAAGCCTGTTTTTGCTGAAGGTGGAAGTGTAACTGCAGGGAATTCTTCACAAACGAGTGATGGCGCTGCATTTGCAATGGTAATGAGTGAAGAAATGGTAAAAGAACTAAACCTTGAACCAATTGCAAGAATGGTTAGCTATGCGCCAGTTGGTGTAGAACCAAGAATCATGGGAATTGGTCCTGTTCATGCAATTCCTAAAGCTCTAAAACAAGCCGGGTTAAAACAAAATGATATGGAATTGATCGAGTTAAATGAAGCTTTTGCTTCACAATCACTTGCCGTAATTCGTGAACTTGGTTTAGATCAGGAAAAAGTAAATGTAAATGGTGGTGCAATTTCTATGGGACATCCATTGGGTTGTACCGGAGCAAAGCTTTCTGTGCAAATTTTTGATGAAATGCGTAAAAGAAAGTTGAATGATAAATACTGCATGGTTACCATGTGTGTTGGTACCGGACAAGGTGCCGCAGGAGTTTATGAGTTTTTAAGTTAGAAACAAGAGGCTAAAAATAGAATATAGAGAAGAGAATCAAGAAACTAGAGATAAGATAAAAAATTTAAGAGAATGTAGATGAGAAAAAGACACAATTATAAAATCTTAAAATATGGAAACTCGGATTAGAAATTGCTAATGATGTTTCTGATGTATTATTGAGTTTTCCTAAACACGAAATTTATAATTTAAATTCTCAAATAAGTAGATGTTCAGTTTCAATTCCAAGTAATATTGCTGAAGGTTCAGCTAGAACTGATAAATCATTTAAACATTTTTTAGATATTTCTCTAGGTTCTTCATTCGAATTAGGCACACAACTATTAGTAGCAAAACATAGAGATTATATTGACGATAAAACATTAAAAAAAGTAGAAATTAAAATAGAGGAGTTTCAAAAAATGACAATGGGTTTTCAGAATAATCTGTAAAATCTATTTTCTTTATTCTTTCTTCTCTATTCTTTCGCAAAAGAAACAATTATGAGCAATACAAAAGACAAACTTCGTGGTGGCCAATTTTTGGTGAAGCAAACAAAGTGTGAAGATATATTTACTCCAGAAGATTTTAACGAGGAGCAAAAAATGATGCGTGATTCGGTTAAAGAATTTGTAGATCGCGAGATTTGGCCGAATAAAGAAGAGTTCGAAAAAAAGAACTATAAATTAACCGAAGAAATCATGGAAAAAGCCGGAGAGCTTGGCTTTCTTGGTGTTGCAGTTCCAGAGGAATATGACGGACTCGGAATGGGGTTTGTCTCGACAATGCTGGTTTGCGATTATATTTCTGGTGCTACAGGCTCTATAGCGACTGCGTTTGGAGCGCATACCGGAATTGGAACAATGCCAATTACACTTTACGGAACCGAAGAACAAAAGAAAAAATATGTTCCAAAATTGGCAACTGGCGAATGGTTTGGCGCGTATTGCTTAACTGAACCGGGAGCTGGAAGTGACGCTAATTCAGGAAAAACAAAAGCTGTACTTTCTGACGATGGAAAACATTATAGCATCAGTGGGCAAAAAATGTGGATATCTAATGCTGGTTTTGCTGACATCTTCATCGTTTTTGCAAGAATTGAGGATGATAAAAATATTACCGGATTCATTGTAGAATATGATAAAGAAAATCCGAATGGAATGTCTTTTGGTGAAGAAGAGAAAAAGCTAGGAATTCACTCCTCCTCTACTCGACAGGTTTTTTTCAATGAAACAAAAGTGCCGGTAGAAAATATGTTGTCAGAACGAGGTAACGGATTTAAAATTGCGATGAATGCTTTAAATGTTGGTCGTATAAAATTAGCTGCCGCTTGTCTGGATGCGCAACGTAGAGTAACTAATAGTGCTGTAAAATATGCGAACGATCGTGTTCAATTTGATACACCGATTGCAAAATTTGGTGCCATCAAATATAAATTAGCTGAAATGGCAACTTCAGCGTATGTTGGCGAAGCAGCATCTTATCGTGCGGCAAAAGATATTGAAGATCGAATTCAAATTCGTCAAGATAACGGAAGTTCGCATGCAGAAGCAGAATTAAAAGGGGTCGAAGAATATGCTATAGAATGTTCTATCTTAAAAGTAGCGTGTTCAGAAGATATTCAGAATTGTACCGATGAAGGAATTCAAGTTTTCGGTGGAATGGGATTCTCTGCTGACACACCAATGGAATCGGCTTGGCGAGATGCGCGTATTTCTAGAATTTACGAAGGAACTAACGAAATTAACCGAATGCTTGCGGTAGGAATGTTGGTTAAAAAAGCCATGAAAGGGCACGTAGATTTGTTAGGTCCGGCGCAAGCTGTAGCAGATGAACTTACCGGAATTCCTTCCATGGATAAACCGGATTATTCTGAATTATTTGCTGAAGAAAAAGAAATGGTGGCAAAGTTGAAAAAAGTATTCTTAATGACTGCCGGAAGTGCTGTACAGAAATTTGGACCGGATTTAGAAGAACATCAGCAGCTATTATTAGCTTCAGCCGATATTCTTATTGAAGTTTATATGGCAGAATCAGGAATTTTAAGAGCTGAAAAAAATGCGAAACGCTTTGGTGAAGATCAACAAAAAGAGCAAATCGCGATGGCAAAATTATATTTATATCACGCGGTAGATAAAGTAAACCAAAAAGCAAAAGAAGGCATTGTTTCGTTTGCAACAGGCGACGAGCAACGCATGATGCTGATGGGACTTAAACGTTTTACAAAATATCAAAATCAGCCAAACGTTGTTGAATTAAGAAACACGATTGCTGAAAAATTGACTTCAGAAAATAAATATTGTTTTTAAGTTAGGTTAATTTATTTTTTGAGTAAAAAAAGCCGCGTTATAAAATGCGGCTTTTTTATTATTTCATAAATAAATATCTAAAATTCCAATTGACTTAATTCAGTATATTCTAAAATAGCTTCAGGATTTAACTGATACTGCCAAATACTGCTTTCGCCTATTACAAATAAATGATTTTGACGAATAATAACATCAAATCCATCTACAGGAATTCCACCAATTAAATCAGGAAATTGTGGTTCTGTAACATCTAAAATTCGCACAACTCCTTCATCGGCCACCAATAAATAATTTTCATATAAACCCAAGCCTATAGGGCGATTCATTTCTATGGTCGTTAATAAAATAGGTTCTAGTTCATTTTCGGTGTTGTAAATCTCTAATTGATTTAAATCTCCTTCACAACTAGCATTTGTATGCAAAGTTACGTAGGTATAATCTCCGGAAGAAACTACAGGATCACAACTTCTTAAATGTTGAACTTCGGATAAAAGTAAGGGATTTTCTCTTGAAGAAATATCATAAATATACATTCCTAATCTGCTTCCTACATATAATTTATCTTCCAAAGAAAATAAAGTTTCTATTTCAAAACCTATATGCACGTCACCTTTATAAACAGGTTCTCGCGTATCGGAAATATTAAAAATATTGAGCGACTCTTCATCTACCGTGTACAAATAATCACCATTTAAAGTAAAACGCGCAAGACTTCCACCCTGTCCATCAACCGCTATTTCATTGGGACTGTTACCGCCATCAGAATTATCTGCGCTACAAGCGATAATTATAATCGCTAAAAAAAAGTATATCAGTTTTTTCATAAGATTAGTTTTTAAAGCTGTAGTCAACAATTATTTCATTTTCTTGAACTCCGAAATAAGAAGCGCTGTAACCATCTGGCGATTTTAACTGTGGAAAAACATTTTTTTCACGGTGTAAAACCTCTACAGCATTAGCTACAGGATTGTATTGAAGTGCAACTAAATCTACGGCATGGTGGACGTAAATTACATTGCCTCTAATTGCTAAATCTGTAGCTAGCGGAATACTTAAAAATGCTACGGGATTAGGACTTTCAGGATTAGAATTATCTATAACATGAAAACCACTTTTGGGTTCATTGATAAACAAATAATCTCCCTGAACATAAATTTTTCCAGACGATAAAACCGGTTTAGAGTCAATTAAATTTATACTTGATTCAAAATTTTCTCGAGAAGAAATTACTGGTTCAAAAGAACTTGTCGCTGGTTCTGAAGTGAAATCATCATCATTTCCACCATAATAACAAGAATTGAAAAATAATAAACAGAGAAAAAGTAAGCTGAAATATTTTTTCATAAATAGTTGATTTACTTAGTAGATAAGAATTAACGGTTTAGGTTGCGTAATCCTATGTTTTTTTAGTTTATTTTTTTACAGCAATATATTTTTAACAAAACACTAATATATTCTACAAAAAAATCAATGTAAATTGAATTTTATGAAAAAAAACTACTATAAAATATTCAGTTTAGTATTCTTTTTGTTCCTACAACACAATGTATTAGGTTATGAAACCTATCAACAACAGCAAGATTCTAGTAATACTAAAGCAAATACAAAATTACCTTCTAAAGATCCGGTTATTCAAGGCGGGGAATATCGAGCAAATGCAATTCGAGAATATAAAGAAGCTTATTATGTTTTAGACCGCTTAAATAAATCTATTGGTTTACCGCCAAATGAATTTAATTTACAATCGCCACAAGCAACACTAGAACATTTTATTATTAACGCACGAAATAATAATTTTAAAGAAGCTAGCTACGCATTAAATCTGAATTTATTACCAAATAGCATTCAAGAAAAAGAAGCGGCACTTTTAGCTAAAAAGCTTTATTTTGTTATCAATCAACGTGTACGCATTAATTGGGATGATTTATCTGATAGACCCGACGGACAGATCGATATTAGCACCACAACCAACAAAGCTGTAGCCGGGAAACCTAGAAGAAGTGTTGTTTTTGGCGCAGTAGATCTAGAAGGAAGAGATGTTATTTTGCGTTTACAACGTGTAAAATATAAAGAATTTGGTGCTTTTTGGCTGATTTCTTCTAATACCGTAGAAAATATTGATGCATTATATGCTACCTATGGTCCTCGAGAATTAGACAGAATGATGCCTGACTGGGCTAGAATTAAGTTTTGGAGCATGCCCATTTGGAAATTTGTAGGTGCTTTTGTTCTCATGCTTTTATGCTATTTTATTGGTAAGTTGACCATTTTCATCTTACGCAAACTTTTCCTGAAATCAGAAAAAATGTGGTTGCATCATATCGCAAATCGTTTGGCAGCACCAGCCGGAATTGCAATTGGCGTACTCAGTTTTTATATCTTACTCAACAAACTTATTTCTTTTGCCGGCGCTTTTGCCAGTGCACTTTATGCAGTTTTATTGATTGTAGTAATTGGATCGATCACTTGGTTTTTTATGAGATTGATCGATTATTTTATGATGTACGTAGCCGAAAATAAAATTGGCGATACTACTGACGAAGAGAATTCTGAAGCGCGTAGAATGCTTACCTATATTTCAGTAGCAAGAAGAATTTTAACTTTTGTTGTTATCATTATTGGAGCTTCAGTTATTCTCTCGCAATTTAGATCTTTAGAAAAATTAGGTATTTCTCTTATCGCTTCTGCCGGAGTAGCAACCGTTATTTTAGGTATTGCAGCGCAAAGCACCTTAGGAAATATTATAGCCGGAATACAAATAGCCATTACAAAACCCGCAAGAATTGGTGACACCATAATAATTGACGAAGACTGGGGCTATGTAGAAGACATCAGGTTTACATATATGGTGGTAAGAACTTGGGATTGGCGCCGATTAGTTGTTCCGTTAAAATATATTATTTCTAATACTTTCGAAAATTGGTCAATGACAAGTGCGCACCAAATCAGACCTATCATTTTATATGCCGATTATAGAATTGATGTAAAAAAGATACGCGAAAAATTTAATGAACTTTTAGAAGATAAAGATAATTGGGATGAAGACCATCCTCCAGTTGTACAAGTAGTAGATACTACAGAAAAAGCCATTAAAATAAGATGCTTATGTAGCTCTAAAGATGCCTCTTCTACTTGGGATTTACATTGCGAACTACGGGAAGAACTAGTTAGTTTTATTGCCGATTTAGAAGATGGAAATCATCTATCGAAATCACGTGTTCAAATTCAAAATAACGAATTTCCACCTCAAAAAAATTCAACAGATCAACAATAAATTATGAGAATTCTCAATACTGCTTTACTTATTTTATCACTGATAATATGTTGTCAAATCTTATCAGCACAAAATACAGATCAACGTCTTTACGATATAATTGATGAAGTTTCTGCAGATCAACTAGAAAACTCTATTCAAACTTTAGTCAATTTTGGAACAAGAAATACATTTAGCGACACCCTTTCAAACACAAGAGGAATTGGAGCTGCAAGGCGTTGGATTAAAACTGAATTTGAAAATATATCAAAAAATTGTGGAGGTTGTCTAGAGGTTTTTTATCAGAAAAAATTAGTAACACCTGAAGATGGCGATAGAATTCCTAAAAAGGCCTATGTAGTAAATGTAGTAGCCATACAACGGGGAAGCGAAAACCCTAACAATTACGTTATGATGAGTGGCGATATTGATTCTCGTGCCAGTAATACAATGGATTTTACTACCGATGCTCCGGGAGCAAATGATAATGCTAGCGGAATGGCTGGAACTATTGAAGCAGCTAGGGTTTTAAGCAATTATTCATTTAAAAACAGCATTGTGTATGTGGGACTTTCTGGTGAAGAACAAGGTTTATTTGGCGGAAAGTTTTTAGCCGAATATGCTAAAGACAACAACTGGAATATCATCGGGGTTTTTAATAATGATATGATTGGAAATATTGAGGGGGTTGATGGTGTTATAGATAATAGAAGTTTTAGAATATTTTCTGAACCGGTAGATCCCACAGAAAGTGAAAGAGAACAGACCATGCGAAGATATTACGGCGGCGAAGTTGACGGAATTTCGCGTCAACTAGCGCGGTATGTTTACAAAACCACAAAAACCTATATGCCAGAAATGAACCCCATGCTTATTTACAGATTAGATCGTTTTGGGCGTGGCGGCCATCATAAACCTTTTAATGATTTAGGTTTTGCCGGAATTAGAATTATGGAAGCGCATGAAAATTATAATCGCCAGCATCAAGATATTCGACAAGAAAACGGAATAAAATACGGCGATGTAATTGAAGGCGTAAATTTTGACTATGCAAAAAAATTAACTGCGGTAAATGCTATAAATTTAGCTTCACTTGCTTGGGCTCCACCAGCTCCTAAAAATGTAAGGATTGGTGGTATTGTAGAGCCTTCAGCTAAATTAAAATGGGAGAAAGTTGATAATAAAAATATTGCGGGCTATAAAATATATTGGCGAAAAACCACTTCACCTACTTGGGATAATTACCGTTTTGTAGGGAATATTAATCATTTTACGCTTGAAGGAATTGTAATTGATAATTACTTTTTTGGTGTCGCTGCTGTCGGGAAAAATGGTCATGAAAGTGTAGTCACTTTTCCATCCTCTGTTTTTAGATAAAATTTACACCAAGTATTTTTTTGTGTGCGCTTGAGCTTCTTTACTACTTGAAAAATAGCAGGTTTTCACATCCATACTTTCAATATTTTCCATTCTTTTTATAATATGATCTTTTTTAGATGATTTTGTTTGTCTAATATATACTGTGCTAATATTCTCGGGAAATGTCTTGCATATTTCTTCATAAATTTTCGCATCTTTTTGCGAATCGTCTCCTAGTAAAATGAAGCGAAGCTCAGGGTAAAATTCAACTAAATGCTTTATTTTATAGAATTTATGGTTATGATCTCCTCCACCTGTAAAAAGAAAATCTGCCACTCCTGTTTTTATATCTTTCAATTTTAAAACAGCTTTCGGTAAATCATGTAATTTGGTAAATTGAATAATAAAATTGTACAAATTCCATTCACTACTACTTACATAAAAAAAGGCATTGCTTTCGTGTTCTTTTTTTCGGTTTAACTGGTTTAAAAACCGATAGTGTTCTACAACTTCTTCAAAAACATGACGCTTATCAATATTTTTAGTTAGAAGTACATACATTTTTTTGAAAAAATTTCCACTATGCGATATTAAAAAAGTATCATCTATATCAGAAATAACTGCATATTCTCCGGCAAATGGTTTTATGAACTCTCCCTTAGCTTTTACATTTTCATGATCTACACTTGCTTCAACTTCAAATTTATGCCAACCACTTTTTATTTCTTCCTCATAAGGAATTGTCATTCTAAAATGACCATCGTCTAAGGTTTTTGTAGTTACTTTTTTCCCGTTAAAATTAAAGGTCACTTCTTTATTTCCTAAGGTTTTAATAGTAAACATTCGTATAACTGCCCATGCGTGTTTATACCAGCGTTTATCAAGATCAAAAACATCTGGCGCGTGTTTTCTAAACACATGCCCCATAACTACTATTTCTCGTTCGTTAGCGTAACCGCGATACGTTTTTATGGCTAATTTCATATAATAAATTAAGGAAATAATAACGCTCTACCTCAAGCAAATTAAATACTTTTAGCAAAGTAATATTTTTATTGGAGTATGGAAATTTTTATGATTATAAATCCCGTTAGTGGAGATCAAAATAAAGCTGAATTATTGAGAGGCGTTAAAAAACAGCTTCAAAAAAATGATAATTTAACAATCTATAAAACCAGTGGTAACGATGACGTTGAAAAAATTCAGAAAAAATTAGCCGATAAAAATTATGAGCGAATTTTAGTTGCCGGCGGTGACGGAACTGTAAAGTTAGCAGCAGAAGCTATGGAAGATCATAAAATTAGTATCGGTATTTTACCGGCAGGTTCTGCAAACGGATTGGCAAAAGATTTAAACTTACCTGAAGAACAGAAAGATTTTATAAAAGTAGCACTTGGCAAGAAAATTAGTGAAATTGATGCGGTTTCTATCAATGGGCAATTGAGTTTACATATTAGTGATTTTGGACTAAATGCCGAATTGATAAAAGAATTTGAAGGAAGCAATTTTAGAGGGAAACTCGGCTACGCACTAAATAGCATTCCCACCTTATTTCAAAATGAAGGCCCATTTGATTTTTCTATTGAAACTGAAAAAGAAACACTAGAACGTAAAGCCATTATGCTTGCCTTTGCCAATAGCAAAAAGTTTGGAACCGGCGCAACCGTAAACCCTAATGGAAAAATAGATGACGGGATTTTTGAAATTTTAATCTTCAAAAAATTTGATGTTATTGAAATTTTAAAAACCTTAAATGAAGGCGCAAAACTCTCATCAGATTTTGTAGAAATTATTGCCGTAAAAAAAGTAATTGTAAAAACAAAAAAACCGATAGATTTTCAAATTGATGGTGAATATTGTAAAGCAATTAAAAAAGTAGAAGCTCATATTCTACCCAAAAAATTGGCAATCGTTACTGGGTAAAAGTTCGCAGTTATTTTGTTAAGCTTTCTATAATTTATTTGCATTTTATTTACTTGCCCGTACTTTTACAATTCACTAACAAAATATATCAACTATGAAAAAGATTACACTTTTTTTAGCCATATCAACTATGATAATGGTTACATCATGTAAGAATGATGCAAAAAAAGACGAAAACAAAGATGCTGAAACCGAAATGAAATCGGAAGAAAGCAAAGAAATGGATGATAAAAAAATGGAGGAAAAAGCCTCTATTACTCTTACTAAATTAGAAGGTTCTCCTAAGTTTGACGATGCTTCTCTAGAAATGACACTTCCTAACACGATGAAAGTCCCTGCTGGAGAAGTGACTTTTGCTTTTGATGTAGAGAATTACGATTTAGCTGCTAAAACTAAAACCGATATGGACTTAGGTTTAGCTGAATCTGACAAAGGACAGCATGTTCATTTTATATTAGATAACGCTCCTTATTCTGCTCATTACGAAGATTCCTTCAGTAAAGATTTAACACAAGGGGATCACATTGTATTGGCTTTTTTATCTAGATCTTATCACGAGTCGGTAAAAAACCCAAATTCTTATGTACTTCAAAAAATGTCTGTAGGTAATCCTACTGAAAATCAAAAAATGGATGTTGATTTTTCAGCTCCACATATGTTTTACAGTAGACCAAAAGGAACTTATAAAGGAGAAGACACCAAGAAAGTTATGTTAGACTTCTTTTTGGTGAATACAGATTTAACCAATCATAAGGTAAGGGTATATATTAATGGAGAAGAATTTATGATAGATGAATGGGCTCCTTACGTAATTGAAGGTTTACCAATGGGTAAAAACGAAATTATGTTAGAGTTATTGGATGCTGATGGAAAGAGAGTTGACAGTCCATTTAACCCAGTTGAAAGAAATATTACCCTAGAAAAGTAATATTTTATTCTATTAGAATAATATAAAAAAGATCGCTCTTCAGCGATCTTTTCTTTTTCTTCATAATTTTTACTACATTTATAAGCTAACACTAACAAATCTATATGCAACCAGATGGTCTAATTGCTGAATTGCAACAGAAAAATCCTAAAGCTTTTGAGCGCATTTATGAGCGTTACTCAGAAAGTACTTTCGGTATTATTTACAGCATAGTAAATGAAAGAACAATTGCAGAAGAAATTCTTCAAGATGTATTTATAAAAGTTTGGGACAACGCCCACGCCTACGATTCATCAAAAGGAAGATTTTTCACATGGCTTCTTAATATTGCTAGAAATGCCTCTATAGATGCAACACGATCTAAAAGCTATAAAAACAAACGTAAAAACTTAACGGCAGATTTTTTCGTAGATATTCTGGAAGAGAAAAGTAACTTTTCTAAAAAAACCGACGCTATCGGCATTAAAAAATATATTGAAGTTTTAAAGCCGGTTTGTAAAAAAATTATTGATTTACTGTATTTTAAAGGATTTACACAGGCAGACGCATCAAAAGAATTAGATATGCCTTTGGGAACCTTAAAGACAAGAAATAGAAATTGTATAAAAAAGCTTAGGGAAATTTTAGTACCATGACAAATATTCAGCAATACATAGATTCTGGAGTTTTAGAACTTTACATTTGCGGAGCTCTTTCTGAAGAAGAAAGTAAAGCCGTTAGTGCTGAACTGAAAAAACATCCTGAAATAGTGAAAGAGGTTGAGGAAATAGAAACTGCACTAGAGCATTTATCTACTGCTGTTGCCCCATACAATCCTGATGCTTTACTTCAAAAAATTCAGGAGAAAATAAACAGTTCAACAAACACAATTCCTATTGATCGCGACAGAAGAAGCAGCAAAACCAAAATTGTACTTTACATTGGTTGGGCAGCAAGTATTTTATTGTTAATTGGTTTGTTTAGTGTTTTAAATAAAAATCGCGAACTTCGAGACACGTTAAATTCAGTTCAAACTAAAAATGCATTAGTTGAACAAGAAATTGAAAATGCTCGTGATGATGCCGAAAAAGCAAAAGAACTACTAAATGTTTATCGCGACAGAAATATCGTGAAAATTCCCTTAGGAGGACAAAAAGTAGCTCCAGAAGCTTATGCCGAAGTTCATTGGGATAAAAAATCTAATAAGGTTTATATAGATGCCAAAGATTTACCTACGCCTCCACCGGGAAAAGAATATCAAGTTTGGTCGTTAACCCTAAAACCACTTACGCCAACAAGTATTGGATTGTTATCTAACTTTCAAGAAGATGATAATAAAATATTTATCTTAGAAAATGCCAATGCTTCTCAAGCATTTGGAATTACATTAGAGCCTAAAGGCGGAAGTAAAACACCAACAATGGAACAACTCTATACACTTGGTACTGTTTCTTAAATTAACTTTAAGAAAGTAAAACATTAAAAAAGCCTGTTCAAAATACTTTGGACAGGCTTTTTAACAACTAACAAAAAACTTTAAAAAACTGTTGTCGGCGTTAATCTAATTCATAGCAATTTTTAACGCTTCCCAATCAACAAGATTTACGAAACAATTCTAGATTTGGTTTTAAGTATGTACTTTTACACGTAGAATTTTTAATTTTTTTTCATGAACCCTTCAGCTTCCGGATGGATTAATAAGCATTTTCCTGTTTCTATAGATTTTGCGAAAGAGCATATATCTGAGGAGAATTTTTACGGACAATTGCGTGAAACCGGATTTTTGTATGCTAACAGTGTAACTACATTCACTTATAAAAATAGACAAGTTGAACTAGACTGGACTACAGAGGAGCTTACAAAAATTAATCTTTTTGATAGTTTAGTCTATATATATACGAAAGAAAAAACTGATGCTTCTAAAGAAGATTGTATAAACACGATAATTGATTTTTATAAAAAATTAGAGAAACAAAATAAGTCTTTTTTTAAAATTTCATTCTTTAAAAATTCAGCAGAAGAAAAATTAGAAAAAATTCTTCATCATAGAATTCAGACTAATAAATCTGTATTTCAAAAAAATTTTAGTAACATAATTACCAATGCACTATTATTTATAGATGTACTCGCTTTTCAGCATTTTTTATCAACTTCAAAAAATCCTTTTTCATACAGTCAAGAATTAGAAGGGCTGTTAACCAATACTATTTATTTAGCTTTTCAAGAAAAAGGAATTCAAAGTAAATATGAAAAATTGATTTTAAAACTGCTTCAAAATTCCTTACGCTATACAGCTATAGATCAACAATATTTAGATTTTGAAGAGTTAAATTTTTCGGTACTGCAACATCAGTTTGAAAAAAATTACCTGCTAGATTTATCGTGCATTAGTGTTTATAGTGATGAAGAGTTAGAAAAAAATGAGTTCCTTTTTTTAAAAAAATTAAATAAAGAACTTTTATTTCCTAACGACAAATTGCTAGTTAGCATAAAATATATGGTTGCTTTTTTGAAAAAACATAAAGGTGAAATTTCCTATTTTAGTTATAGCAACGCGGTAAAACACTTTTACAATAATACCAACCGAATGGTGAGTGTTTTAATTCTTAGAAACAAAAAACGCTTACTACAAGAGTTAAATGAAAGTAGAGAGTTGGTTATTCTTTTACATAAATCTAGCAAAACCGATTTAAATGAAACCGAAAAACAGAAGGTTAAAAATCAGTTGTTAGACATTTGCAAATCGGTGCCTTCTTTAGCTATTTTCATTTTACCCGGCGGAAGCGTTTTATTACCCATTCTCATTAAATTTATTCCGCAGTTATTACCTTCTGCTTTTAATGAAAATAGAATTGAAAAGCCTTAATTTGCTAACCAATTTTTAAACTCTTTTACGCGCTCTCGGCTTACAATAATTTCTTGCTCATTGCTTTTTAATAGAAGTTTTAAGCGACTGTTGCTGTAAGCCAGAATGTCTTCTATGTAATTGATATTTACAAAAAATTGACGGCTTACTCTAAAAAATAAATCAGGATTTAATTCGCTTTCCAGACTTTCTAAACTCGTATCGAGTAAATAATTTCTATTGTCTAAGGTTTGTAAATACGTTCCTTTATTTTCGCTAAAAAAACAGGCTATTTCTTCTACAGGAACCATTTTTAAGTGCGAACCTATTTTAGTTACAAAACGTTTTTTAAAATTTTGTGTATTATTTTTTTCAGAAATTAATTGCTGAAGGTTTGAAATCTGCTCTGTAAACTGCTGATCTAAATTGTTATTTTTCTTAAATTTTTCGACTGCATTTTTTAATTCATCTTCATCTATCGGTTTCAATAAATAATCAATGCTGTTTAATTTAAAAGCTTTAATGGCATATTCATCGTAAGCAGTGGTAAAAATTATTGCGCTGTTTACAGAAACCTCATCAAAAATTTCAAAAGAAAGTCCGTCGCTTAATTGCACATCTAAAAAATTAAATCGGGTTCCGGATTTTCTAAAAACCACTCTATTGACTGATTTACAGAGTGCAATAGAACCTCAACATCTACATCAAGCTTAGACAACATTCGTTGCAAGCGTCTTGCCGAAGGCTTTTCATCTTCAATTATTAGTACTCTCATAACTTATTCCCAACGTTGTTGCATTTCTTTTTCTTCCTCTTCTTTTAAATATTGCTGTACTTTTTTCTCTTCCCAGCGTTTATCAAAAAAAGGATTAATTCTAAAAACGTTTGCAGCCTGAAAAGCAATACCAATTCCCCAACCTGCTGCCGGCCACAAAAACCAAGGATAACTTGTATCGCTAAACACAAAATTTACAATCGCTAAAAAACCAATAACCAGCACATATACAATTAAATGAATGTAAAAATCTTTCAGTTCTTTTACGCGTTCTTTCGCTTCGTAATAACGTTTTTCGTAGTTCGGTTCCATAATTAATTGTTTTTATCGTTATTCATAAATTCCTTTATTTTTCGCTCTTCCCACTTTTTTGAAAAGAATGGGTTCTTATCAAACGTATCTACATAATGGTAAGCCACTCCAAATCCCCAACCAAATGCAGGAAAAAGAAACCATAAAAAATCGAGTCCGTTACTCATATAATTCACAAAAAACAAAAACGGAATAATAATGACGTAAGCCGTTAAGTTGCTATAGAAGTCTTTTTCTTCTTTTACACGGTTTTGAGCGATAGAATATTTATTCATAGTATCTAATTTTGATTGATTTATTAAGCGTTTATCAATTGCTCCTACTTTTTTAGTGAGTAGCGGTAATTTTATCTCGAAACTTTTTTTGGTTGAATTAATCGAAACTTTTCTACTTGTTAAAAGTTCATAACGCTGCTGAATATTTTGCAGTCCTACGCCGGCTCCTTTTTGAATTACTGATTTTTTTTGAAGCTTATTTTTAATAATTAATTCATCATCGTCTTCAACAATTTCTATCACCAAAGGTTTTTCGGTTGAAACAATATTATGCTTCACCGCGTTTTCAAGCAATAATTGAAGCGATAACGGAACTATTTTAGCTTCTGGATTCTTTAAATTCTCAGGTAAAACACATTGTATACTATTTTCAAAACGCGTTTTTAAAAGACTTAAATAGGTTTCCGCAAATCGCAACTCCTCCTCCAAACTAACCAATTCTTTATTTTTTTGCTCTAAAACATAACGATAAACTTTAGATAAAGAAGCGGTAAATTTTTGAGCCGCAGCCGGATTTTCATCAATTAAAGCACTTAAAACATTTAAGCTGTTGAATAAAAAATGTGGATCTAACTGATTTTTTAAAGCATCAAATTTTGCTGAAGCGGTTCCGGCAATTATTTTCTGCTCGGTAACTTTATTATCTTGAATTTTTTTGTAGAAATAAAAAGCGTGAAAAAACAAACTCACAATTGCCGATAAAAGCAACGGAAAAAAATAATTAGAAATACTTTCTTCTGCTAAAAACTCTGTAAAACTGTAGCGATCTCTAATTAAAACTAAATGAAATGCTCTACAAACCCCAAATGCAAACGTTGTTAATAAAACAGAACCAAAAACGCCAACAATAAAACGCAACTTCCCTTGTGTGCTCCAATCTAACTTTTTTTCGAGCCAAAAAAAGAACACAAAATTTACTACGGTCAACACAAAAGCATACACAAAATTAATGAGCATCCCTTCAAAGTCTAACAAAACAGATGTTTTAAATCCTGAAAAAACAAAACTTAACAATACAATTATCAGCGTGACAATTAAGGCTACTCGAGCTAATATTTTAATAGGTTTTAGTTTCATAAATTATTTCTTAACAAGATACAAAATGTTCTGTTTCTCCCACAAAGATGGCGCAAGTAGCCAATTACACAAACAAATTATTACTCAGTTGTTATATTTAATAGCTGAACTGTACTCACCAACACAGCTATGTTAATTTTCGGATAACTTGATATATTCTAAAGGTTAAAACACTTCAAAAAAGGGCACTGTTTTATAATTAAATAAAACTAAGATAATCTTCAGTTGAAGCTTTTTTAAAAACCTAAAACTACTTTTGAAGCCATAAAAACTAAAGCAAAATATTATGAAAAAAACTTACCTTAGTTTAGCTATGTTTTTCACCTGCATTGGTCTATTTACCAATAACATTCATGCAAGTGAAATTTTAGATGCTAACAAAAAAATCACTTCTTACGTTCAAACCACTCCAGAGATCAATTTTGATGATGCTTACATCAGCGTAAATGAAACTGATGGAACAGCTACTTTAACGATTTCAATTTCAGCATTACCACAAAATGACGCTACGGTAGATGTTTCTGTTTTATTAAATGAAAGTACTGCAGTAGACGGGCAACATTACACTTACACAAATGAAACACTTAGCTTTACCACAAGCGGTAGTTTAACAAAAAGTATTACTATTTCTATTCCAAATAACAGCGATGCGCAACCAGATACTTTATTGGCATTAGAACTAAGCAATGCTACAAACGCTACTTTGGGCGATACTAATTTAAGTGTGGTTTACATATTAGATGATGAAATGCATGCTCCAACAGCTACCAATGAATTAGGAATTAATTTCGCAACAAGTTATGCTATCACCGGTGCAAATCCAGGTTCAGAAATAGTAGCTCACGATCCTTCTACAGAGCGTTTATTCGTGATGAACAGCGGAAATGCTTCTATAGAAATTTTAGATTTTAGTAATCCGTTAAATATAAGTACCATTTCTACAATAGATTTATCAAGTTACGGAGATAGCGGAACAAGTGTAGATTTTTATAACGGAACTGTAGCTGCAACAGCTGTACCTGATGCTGTTGGACAAAACGGAACAATCGTATTTATGGATACTAATGGAACCGTGATTTCTACAGTTGAAGCGGGTGCGCTGCCGGATATGATTAGTTTTACACCAGACGGAACTAAACTGTTGGTTGCGAATGAAGGAGAGCCAGAAAGTGACTACAGCATAGATCCTGAAGGAACAATATCTATAATCGATTTAACTGGCGGTATTGCTAACCTTACACAAGCAAATGTAACTACCTTAGATTTTAATGCTTTCGATTCGCAAAAGGCTCAATTGCAAAGTCAAGATATCCGTTTATTTGGACCAAATGCCAGTGTTTCTCAAGATTTAGAGCCAGAATATATTACGGTATCTGCAGATTCTCAAATGGCTTGGGTAAGCCTTCAAGAAAATAATGCAATTGCTGCAATAGATTTATCTGCTATGCAAATTACCGATATTTTCCCAATGGGATTAAAAGATCACAGTTTACCGGAAAATGCTTTAGATACTTCTAACGAGCAAGATTTTATATTTATGGCAACTTGGCCAATCAAAGGTATGTACATGCCAGATGCTATTGCCAATTACACGATAAATGGAACTACTTATTATGTAACAGCTAACGAAGGTGATGCTAGAGAATATGATGCTATTGAGGAAGAAGTAAATTTAGAGGATATTACGTTAGATGCAAATATGTTTCCTAACCAAGCTTTTCTTGAAATTGAAGAAAATTTAGGAAAAATTAACCTAACCTCAGAAAATGGTGATACTGACAATGATAGTGAGTATGAAGAAATTCACGTTTTTGGAGGAAGATCTTTCAGTATTTATAACGCTTCAACCGGAACACAAGTTTTTGACAGCGGCTCTGATTTTGAACGTATCTTAGAAGAAGACCCCACCTATAGCGCAATTTTTAACGCTACAGATGACGAAAACGAATTGAAAAACCGTAGTGATAATAAAGGACCAGAACCTGAAGCGGTAATTGTAAAAGAAATAAATAATAAATTTTATGCATTCATTGGTTTAGAGCGTGTTGGCGGATTTATGGTTTATAATATTACTGACCCAAATGCACCAATTTTTGAAGGTTACTATAACAACAGAAGTACTGTAGATGGACAAGAAGGTGATGAAATTCAAGGAGATTTAGCGCCAGAAAGTATTGTTTATGTTGCTCCTGAAGATAATTCAGAAGATAAGGGTTTAATTGTAATTGCAAATGAAGTTAGCGCTACTATTAGTGTTTATACTTTAGACAATGTATTACTTTTTACTGATCGTTTTACAAAACAAGCTGAAAATTTTGTTCTTTATCCAAATCCTGTAAAAGGAGAAAAAGTGTTTTTTAACCAACCAACAACATTTGACCTTTTTGATATCCAAGGAAGAAAAATTTTAAGTGCAAAAAATGCAACTTACATAAGCACTGCAAATTTAACTTCTGGAACTTATATTGTAAGAAATCTACAAGGACAAACTCAAAAATTACTTGTTGAATAAATCGTAATATTATCAACTAAAACTTTTTAACCAACTTTTTTATAACCAACCACCGATTTTTTTATCGGTGGTTTTTTTTATTCATCCGTAGTTTTTCTTTCCTAAAAAATTCATCTTTGTAAAAAAACTTAAAGCAATTCTATTATCGGTTTTAAAACACATCAAAAAAGATCTGCTTTTCCATTAGTTGTGATCTATGTAATACATCTTCTGTTTACTTATCACATAATTATGGAAGATAAGAATTCTGTTTACATCAGCCTTTTAACAATGTTTATTACTTTACTGATGTCTATAGGGTATTTATACTTATTTCAGAAAAATAAAAAAATAAAACTTGGCAATCCTCTATTAATTTTAGCTGTTTTAATTGGGGCTTTGCTTACCACTTACCTCAACATCAACCTAGGATTAGGAGTAGTAATTGGATCTGCAGCAGTAGGCGTTATGGGTTCTTTTATACCAAAAAATTGGCCTAAAAAAAATGAAGGAAATCAATTTCAAACAGCTATTTACTGTGGTTCTTTTATAGGAATGTGTCAACCGCTAACAGAAAACCATTATGTTTTTATTGGTTTTGCTTCAATATTAAGTGGGATCATGTTTTGTATTTCTCTGCAAAATCTAAATGGTTTTGGTGGTAAATTAGGAACACTAGCCTTTGTTGGTGTTGCTTTAGCTGTTTTTTTAACCTTTATTTTTACAGGTGTATGGAATTAATAATTTACATAATTACGGGTATTATTGGAGCTATACTCCCCTATTTTTTAACAAGAAATACCAGTTTAGACGCAGTAAAAGCTTCAGCATTACCCTCTTTAATTTTAGGAATGATTTTTTATTTATTCCCTAATTTGGTTGATGATCATTTTCAAAAAAATATTCCACTCTTATTTTTTGGAGCTTCTTTTGTTGGTATGGTTTCTAAAAAAGTACTTCAAAAATATATGTATGTTGCTATTGCAGGAGTTCTATTTGCATTATTATATAAAAACTCAAGCAATTTTTTTAACGGATATGGCGGCGGATTAGGAACAGCTGCTTGCATTTCGGTATTATGTGTTTTTGGACTAAAAAAATTAAAATCTTTAGCTCGTTTTTTTAGAATTCAACAAAAAAATTAATCCTCAGCAACTTTTTCCTTTTCTTTCTCACGTTTAAATGGTCTAATAATTAATCTAGCAGCACGATCAAAATTTATATAGCTATATGTCCAATTAAAAAATGTAATGATTCTATTTCTAAACCCCACTAAGAACCATAAATGAACAAACATCCACACAAACCAAGCAAAAAAACCACCAAAACTAGAACGTTTTAAATCGACCACTGCTTTGTTTCTGCCAATGGTAGCCATGGTTCCTTTATCTCTATATGAAAAAGGTTCTAGTTTTTTCTTCTCAACTAATCGCTTTAAATTTTTTGCCAAATGTTCTCCTTGTTGAATCGCCGGCTGTGCGACCATTGGATGACCTTTAGGGTAATCTTCACTTTTCATCAAGGCAATATCTCCAATGGCAAATACGGTTTCGTAATCTTTTATTTGATTAAAGACATTTACTTCATAACGATTCGCTTTTTCAATTAATGAACTTCCATTAATTCCATTTACAGGCGCACCCGTTACGCCAGCACTCCAAATAAAGGTGCTGGTTTTAAATTCTAAATCTTGATTGGTTTTTACGGTAGTACCATCGTAATTTTCCACCATGGTATTTAGGTGAATTTTTACGCCTAAATCTTTTAAAAAATTTGAAGCTTTAGCTGATGATTTTTCACTCATCGGTGGTAAAACACGATCTAAACCTTCTAATAAATGAATTTTTATTTCACTAATATCTATATCAGGATAGTCTTTAGGCACTACATTATTCCTAACCTCTGCAATTGCACCACTCAATTCTACACCAGTTGGTCCTGCTCCGGCAATTACAAAATTTAATAAAGCTTTACGCGTTTCTTGATCTTTTGTAATGGTGGCTTCTTCGAGGTTTTCTAAAATTAAGCTTCTAATATTTAATGCTTGCGGAATGGTTTTCATCCACATTCCGTTTTTTTCAATACTTTCATTCCCAAAGAAATTGGTTTTAGAACCTGTAGCAATCACTAAATAATCATAAGTGAGCTCGCCAATACTAGTATGGATTGTGTTATGATCGGGATCGACAGAAACTACTTCAGCTAGCCTAAAAAAAGCATTAGCTTTATTAGTAATAATTTTCCGTAACGGATAAGCTATAGAATCTGGCTCTAAACCTGAAGTAGAAACTTGATACAGTAAAGGCTGAAAAGTATGGTAATTCCGTTTATCTATTAATACTACCTGAAAACGCTTTGTTTTCATTAGATTTTTCACAAGATTTATTCCTGCAAAACCACCGCCAATAATTACTACGCGAGGTAAATCTGATTTAGGAATATTCATAAGAAATATTTTAGTTCAAATTTAAGGAGCTTAAGACTATTTTTATGTTAGGGTTTCTATAATTTCTGATATAAATTGTAACAAATACAATAAAACATCTACTTACTTAATAACTAACTTAATTGTGTGACAAAGGAACTCGAAAATAGCTTTGTAGAACTGCTGGAAAAACACCAGAATATTGTGCATAAGGTCTGTAGAATTTATACAAATAGCCAAGATGCGCACAATGACCTGTTTCAAGAAATAACCATTCAGCTATGGAAAGCTTATCCAAAATTTAGAGGAGAGGCAAAATTTAGCACTTGGATGTATCGTGTTGCGCTAAATACCGCAATTACACTTTATAGAAAATCAAAAAGAAGGGTGAAAACTCAAGATTTTGACACTGTTCTTTTTAGAATAAAAGCTGAAGAATATGACGATACTACAGAGCAACAACTTAAAGTAATGTATGCTGCACTTCATGAATTAAATGATATTGATAAAGCTTTAGTTTTTTTATACCTAGAAGATAAAAACTATAATGAAATTTCTGAAATGTTAGGAGTCAGCGAAGTTAACGCAAGAGTGAAAATGAATAGAATTAAGAAAAAGCTGAGAAGTATTTTAAATCCGTAAAAAATGGATGAATTAGAATTATTAAAAAAAGATTGGAAGAAGCAAGAAAGTAGTCTTCCGCATTATAAAGCAAAGGAGCTTTACCCTATGTTATTGAAAAAATCTTCTTCAATCGTAAAGTGGATTTTTATTATTAGCATTATAGAACTTGGTTTAGGGATTATATTAAACATCTTTATGATGGATGATAATTTCTGGAAAGAATTAGAAAATATGCATCTTAAAACCGTTACAATTATCATATACTGTTTAAGCTATTTAATTACAGGCTTTTTCATTTATAAGTTTTATAAAAATTTTAAATCAATCTCTACAACAGACAACGCCTCTAGATTAATGCGTAATATTTTAAAGACAAGAAGAGTTGTAAAACATTACATTTTATATGTTCTGATTTCTGCTGGAATTACCGGTTTATTATTTTTTATCTTTACTTTCATTTACCCACCCGAAGGCATAGAATTAAACCCTGAATCTATCAATTGGTTCAAAATTATAGCCATTGGCGTTTTTATGATAACCATATTTTTGTTAATTCTTTGGGGTATTTATTCTCTTGTCTATGGAATTTTACTTAAAAAATTGAAACAAAATTACCGTGAAATAAAAAAGCTGGAAATGCAAAGTTGATAAAATGTCTTATTTATTTTAGCTCTTTGTTAGAATCAATTATAGCAATTGCTATTTATATTTTTTTATTTGCATTTTCAATTAAATCTTCGATAAACTTCTCAACATTTCTAAAAAGTTTGATTTTTTTTCTTTCAGGATATGGGTTATAAAGTTCTACTGTAGGCAATTCTGTTTCATAAATTGCGTTTATAAACTCCATTTCTTTTGGATATTTATAAAATACTTTTCCTTTTGGAAAATTGTTCTCTTTTTGCCATTGTTCAAATTTGTTTGAAAAGCAATGATGATTTGGTTGTTTTATTTCTTCAAACAACTCTTGATTCACAATCATCGCGAAACGATACATTCCATTAATTTCATATGCAAAATACTTTTCAAGCTTATTATTTAACTTATTAACAGAATGTTCCATTTTTTGGTATGAAGTACATAGTCCTTGCAAGGAATTACTAGCGTCTTTGGCGTCATTATTGATCAAAGCTTTAAAATATTGAATGGTGTATTTTTCCCAACCTATATTTTTTTTCGACAGGAACTTGTTTGCTTTTTCAAGTGCTTCGTCCTGAAATTGCTTCTGCTCGTAATAAAGTACTTTTAGCAAGTTTACTGAAACTTCTGTGTAAAATTTGCCTTTGGATTGAGGCAGATCTTTAGGAAAGAAATAATCTATAATAGAAAAATCGTTACAAGAAAATGAACTAAAAGCATCGAAAAGAACATTGCAATGATCAGTTCCGCTTGCTAAAATACTTCTGTTTAATAACTTTTGTCTTGACGTTTGAAACAGAACATCATTAAGATTTTTAAAATCAAAGTTTTGATACAAATTATAAAATCCAAAGTCATTTATTGTTTTAGCTAAGCGAATAAATCCCTTTGTCCTCTTTATTTCATCTTCTTTGTCTTTTAAAAAATTTTTATAAAAATTATAGTTGTGAGCATCAAATTCTTTCCAAGTTTTTGGCGGGTAGTAATAGCCAAATTTTTTGAAGCTTTCATCTGCTAATTCTTTATATGTTTCAAGAAATTTTTCAGCATTGCTCATTTTTATTCTCCTGTATTTTTTTCAGTAGTGTTTGTAAATTACAGTTTACTCATCATTTTACTCTTTATAACTCCAACGGCGCATTTCGTTAAGCTCTTCTTGAATTTTTAGTTCTTTCTCAGAGATAACTTTCAAGAATGAAGGGTGCTGCTCGATAGCATATTCTAATTTTTCGATGATACTATCTACAGACTCATTATCATAATCAAACTCTAGAGGTTCTTTTATCACCATAGATTGTAAAATTCCTCTTTTCTTTATGCGTATACCTTTTTTATCGAAAGAGCGTCTAAAACCATCAATAACAATAGGTACAACAACGGGTTGATATTTCCTAATAATATGTGCCGTTCCTTTTCTAAGTGGTCTCCAAGGTTTTGTTGTTCCTTGTGGAAAAGTTATCACCCAACCATCGTCTAAGGCTTTACCGATACTGGTAATGTCACTCATTTTTACTTGTCTATTGACTTCTTTTCCTTTTTCTCGCCAAGTTCTTTCAACTGAAATTGAGCCAGCATAAGCCAAAATACGAGCCAATAAACCAGATTTCATTGTTTCTTTTGCAGCTATATAATATACATTTAACTTAGGATTCCATAAGTAACTTACATTCTTTATAGAATTTCCTCTTCCGCTTAAACTAGCATTAAATACATGAAACATTGCTACCACATCGGCAAAATAAGTTTGGTGATTAGAAACAAATAGAACGTTTTTATCAGGTAGACTTTTTATGATCTCTGAGCCTTCAATTTTAAGTTCATTAAAACCTCGGTAGCGCCGATGTGTCATGGCACCCAAAATTCTAATAAGCCATTTTTTTATAAAAAGTATATGTCCGAAAGGATTTTTTTTGAATAATCCCATAAGTTTTTTTAGATTTTTAGAGCCGTCAAATATACAAATTTCAATTTTTAAAGTACTTTATTCAGCATAAGCTTTATTTCACTGAGCATCATTGCTGTAGCACCCCAAACTACATGATTATTTAATAAAAAAGCCGGCACACTTACATTTTGTGCATATGATGTAGACAGTTTTTTTGTAATAAGGTTTGAATGATCTAAAAAATCGGTGAGTTTTATTTCTAAAATTTCTTCTACTTCTGTTTCTTGACGAATAAAATCTGGAGTATTTTCTGAAATTCCTAAAAAGGGTTGTACCCAAAAATTAGATGGCGGAATATAAATTTCAGTTAATTCTTTTAAGATCTGTATTTGCTCTGGTCTTACGCCAATTTCTTCAAAAGTTTCGCGTATGGCGGTTTCTTCTAAATTCTTATCGGTTTTTTCTACTCTTCCTCCGGGAAAACCAATTTGTGCAGAATGAACACCTTTATAGGTTTTTCTTAAAATTAAAACAAGATGAGTTTCTTCGGTTTTATCAGGGTAAAAAAGTGCTAAGACTGCGGCCTGTTTTGGGTTAGCCTTTTCCAATGGAGCTCTTTCTAATTCTTTATGTCTAAATTCTGGCACCATTTCTAGGTGCGCTTTTTCTCCAATACGATCAATTTTTTCTATTTTTGAAACAGATTTTTTAAACTCTGAAAATGTCATTCGCTAAATACCTTATTTGCTTGTTATTTTGTACCGCTGTTTTTTACAGTTGTGAAGATACTAAAACAAAAAAAATAGATCCTAAAAAAACGGAGCTAAATAAAGAGAAAAGTAAAAAACACGATAGTTTAATTAATAGCATTAAAATTCCTGCCGGCGGAACAAAAACGAAAGTTGATCTTGCTTCTATAGAATATCTTGAACAAGAAGAGTTAATTCCGTTTTTAAAAAATTATGGTCAAAAGAATGCTGAAGATTTAGTATTAATCTCTACTTCTTTTGGAGAAATTAAAGTGAAACTCTATAAAGATACACCTTTACATCGCGCTAACTTTATTCGTTTGGTGAAGATGGGTTATTTTGATACTACTTTTTTTCATCGTGTTGCAAAAGATTTTGTTATTCAGGGTGGAAATAGTGATCGTGTGGCAACTACTAAAGTAAGAAATCGAGTGGGTTCTTATTTAATTCCGAGTGAATTTCATCAAAAATATCGTCATACTAGAGGTGCTTTTTCTGCTGCAAAATACAGCGAACAAAATGTAAGTAAAGCTTCTTCACCTTTTGAATTTTTTATTGTTCAGAGCAAGCGTGGAGCTCATCATTTAGACGATGATCATACAGTTTTTGGAGAAGTAATTAGCGGAATGGAGGTAGTAGATAAAATTGCTCAAGTTAAAGTGGATAACAAAGAATGGCCGGAAGAAAATGTTGAAATGAACATAGAAATTATTCATTAAGCTCTTTTTTACTATAAATTGATGGCAATTGTAATTTAAAATAAACAGCCAATAAGCGTACTAAAATCACTACAATTCCCGAAGCAATAAAGATTACACCTTCCAAAAAACCGAATTGTAATAGAATGAAATAAGTTATCCCGCCTAAGATGCATGCTGTTGCATAAATTTCTTTTCTAAAAATTACCGGAATATCATTACATAAAATATCACGAATTACACCACCAAAACAAGCTGTTGTTGTGCCGAGAGCAACACAAACAATAGGAGATAAATCTGCAGCAAGTCCTTTTTCCACTCCAAGAACGGTGTATAATCCAATCCCAATGGTATCAAACAAAAATAAAGATCTTCTAAAATAGTTTAATTTTTTTCTGAAAATAACAGCTAAAATTGTGGTTGCAATAATAACGTAAACATAGGTCATATTTCGCATCCAGGCTACAGGAGTTCCTATAAGTAAATCGCGCAAAGTACCACCACCCACTGAAGTTACAAAAGCTATAATTAATATTCCGAAAGCGTCCATACGTTTTCTTAACGAACTTAAAACACCAGAAATAGAAAAGGCGACAACTCCTAAAATATCAAATAATAAAACGTAATCCATTAATTTTGTGTGTAATAATTGTAATCTTTAATAATGCGATTTAAAAATGCTAATGACTTTTCTTTGGGTTCAATTTCCATAACAGTTGCAACACGATTGGCTAAGGAATTAATAACGCCGTGATTTGAATTTCTTTTAGCTTTTACAAACATCGTTTTTATTTGCTGCATTTCATAGTCTGAAAAAACGGTTACCTGTGGATAAGTAGCTTCATAATCTTCTGGTAATTCTACCAATAAAGTTTGATTCAACGACACTTGTTCCCGTTCTGAAATAACCGTAGTTTTTGCCGCAAGATCGCCAATACGTTGTCCTTTTCCGTTTAATAAAATAGTTACTACGGCAATACCACCGCTACATAAACTAATGTCTATGATTCTTAACAACCAGCGGATTAGATATGCAGAAAAACTTGGTTTGGAACCGTCAATTTTTACAACTCGAATTCTCATTACTGCTTTTCCTAGAGATCTACCGTTCCAAAAAATTTCAAATAATAAATGATATAAAAAAGGTGGTAAACCAAAAACTAACAACATCATCCAAATTTGATTTTCCATCGTAGTGAGAAGAGTTGCTACTACAAATAACATCATTAGCTCGTAGGCAATTATTACTAAAAAATCTACAAAGTAAGCGAGCAAACGATCACCAATACCGGCCACATTTTGTTGTATGTTGATATTTTGGGCGGTTTCTATTTGAAATTTATTCATTAATATGTTTCTTTGGAAAACTAATTTTTTACGTAAAAAAATGCGCGAAGCAGCTTTTGTGAAGCAAAATAAGGATAAATGGTTAAAATTTGAAAATGTTCTTTCGAATAAAATTCAAATTTCTCCAGACGAACTCTCTTCGCTATACATAGAAGTGACGGATCATTTAAGTTTTGCACAAACTTTTTACCCTAATAGCGAGACTTCACGCTATTTAAATAACATATCTTCTAAAGCGCACCAAAAGATTTATAAAACCAAAAAGGAGTCTAGAAAACGTTTTATTACTTTTTTTACAAAAGAATTTCCACTTAGTTTTTATCAATATCAAAAACAATTATTGCTTTCTTTTTTTGTGTTTTTATTATTTGCCATTATTGGGGCGTATTCTGCTTCTCAAGATGGAGATTTTGTGCGTTCTATTTTAGGCGACGCTTATGTAAATATGACCTTAGAAAATATTGAGAATAACGATCCGATGGCGGTATATAAAGAGGCCGGAGAAATGAACATGTTTCTAGGAATAACAATAAACAACGTAAAAGTAGCTTTAATGGCGTTTACCTTTGGTGTTTTGTTGGGAATTGGCACACTTTTTATGATGATGCAAAACGGAATCATGTTAGGTGCTTTCCAATATTTTTTCTACGAAAAAGGGATGCTGTGGGAATCTGCAAGAACTATTTGGATTCACGGTACTATAGAAATTTCGGTTATTATTGTAGCAGGTTGCGCAGGTTTAGTGGTTGGTAAAAGTATTCTTTTTCCGGGAACTTACACACGTTTGCAATCTTTTGTGCAAGGAACAAAAAATGGATTAAAAATAGTGATTAGTACTGTTCCTTTATTTATTATTGCAGGATTTCTAGAAGGTTTTGTAACTAGACATACCGAAATGCCAGACTGGCTTGCAATTATTATTATCAGTATTTCGTTAGCGTTTATTTTATTTTATTACGTTTTTTATCCTCATTATTTATACAAAAAATCATTACAGACTCATGAATAATTCTACTTACATCAATTTTAAAAAAGAGCGAGAACTAGGCGAAATTATTAGCGATACCTTTGCTTTTATAAAACAAAATTATAAAGTTTTATTTGAAGTCTTTTTAAAAGTGCTTTGGCCAGTTCTTTTAGTGATGTTATTAGCTATTACTTACTATACTTATGTTTCACTAAATATAAGTGAAAATATTATGGTTGGGGCAAATAGTAATATGATATTAGAGAGTTTTTCTGATTTTTATTCGGGTATTTTTGTAGGTTTTGTGGTGTTAATTTTAGCAAGCTGGTTTTATTATTCATTAATGTATGGCGCTTATCAGCACGCGATAGAATCTTATATTAAAAATGAAGGCACTATAAATATTGATGAAGTTTTACAAGGGGTAAAGCAAAATTGGGCAAGTTTTTTAGGACTTAGTTTTTTATCTTGGTTACTTATTTTAATTGGATTTTTTATATGTATTCTGCCCGGTATTTATGTCTCCGTTCCGTTTAGCATGTTATTTTCTATTTTAGTTTTTAATAAATTGGGCGTTTCAGAATCTATTTCATATAGTTTTTCGCTTATTAAAGGAAATTGGTGGACCACTTTTTTTACCTTCTTTGTTATTTCACTTATTTACGGATTAATAGGGTTTGTTTTTGATCTCCCCGCTGTAATTTATAGCCTATTCAAAGGCTTTGTTGCAGGAGATTCTGGTACTTTAGCAGACCCAGATTTTATGTTTGATTGGATTTATCTCACACTTAACATTCTTGGTAGCTTAGCAAAGTATCTATTGTATCCAATTGTTATTATTGGCACTATTTTTATGTTCTTTAATTTGAATGAAAAAAAGAACCAAACCGGAACGTACGAAACCATAGAATCTTTAGGAAACAACAAATAAATGCGTTTTTACCTGCTTTTTTTCTTATTTATTTTTACTTCAAGTAATTTTTACGCACAAGAAGTAGATTCTATTATTGTAGGTCAAGAAGTAAAATATGATGATCAAACTTTATTAGAGCCGGTTGTTTTTGATGAAGAAAGAATAGCATCTTATAAAAACGATGATGATTTTAATTACATAGAAAAAAATACAGAACTTAGTTGGTGGCAACGATTTAAAAATTGGTTAAGTAATCTTTGGCGAAGATTTATCTTTTGGTTAGTAGGCGATTATTCTCCGGGAGGCTTAGTGGCTTTTTTGGTTAAGGTTGCACCTTATGTAATTATTACCGCTATTTTAGGGTTTATTGTTTGGTTATTTATTAAATTAAATCCGGCGATGAATCTTACTAAAAAAGCAAAGACTCCTGATGTAATTTTATCTGAAGAAGAAAAAATAATAACACAAGAAAATATTCCCTCACTTATAAAAGAGGCTTTAAAAAACAATGATTACCGATTGGCAGTGCGGTATTATTACTTACTGATTTTAAAAGAATTAAAGGAAAAAGAAATAATTGATTACCAATTTCAAAAAACCAATCACGAATATATAGTTGAAATAAGTACAGAAAAACTACGTGAAAATTTTGATCAAATTACACGTTTATACGATTTTATTTGGTACGGAAATTTTTCAGTCAGTAAAGAAGATTATGCACTAGCCAAGCAAGCTTTTGAGAGCATGCAAAAAAATATAAAACAACAGGCAAATGAATAAAAGCTATAAAATAGTAATCGGGCTGTTTATTGCATTGCTGGGTTTTTTGGTGTTTTTAGAAGCTAGTAAACCAGAACCTGTAAATTGGTTTCCGTCTTATGCAGAAACAGATAAAATTCCATTAGGAACCTATATTTTTTACGAAAATCTTTCAGAAAAGGCGCAAGATATTCAACCAATGTTTCAATCGCCTTACATTCATTTAAGCGATAGTTTAAAAAATGGAACCTATTTTTTTATCAGTAATAGTATTTATATTGATGATGCCGAACTTGATAAATTATTAGCTTGGGTAGAAAAAGGAAATCAAGTTTTTATAGCGGCAGATAATTTTCAAGGTAATCTTTTAGATACGCTAAACATAGAACAACGCGCACGCATACAAACCGACGATCTTACTAGTCATCCGCAAGTAAATTTGGTAAATCCAGCACTAAAAAGTAAAGATGCATACGAGTTTACGCATAATAAAGACCTTATGTTTTTTCGGGAAATAGATACGGCAAACCAGACAGTTTTAGGTGTTGCAAATCTTAAAGAAGAAAACAATGTTATAAAAAAACCTTTAGTAAATTTTATAAAAGCACCTTTTGGTAAAGGAGAAATTTTATTACACTCTTCTCCAGAAATTTTTAGTAACTATTTTATGCTTACTAAAAATAATTACCAATATGTTGAAAATGTTTTAGCGTATATAAATTTAAACAACACTATTTTTTGGGATAAAAACTATAAACCCGGAAAAGTAATTCACACCTCGCCACTTTATATTTTATTCAGCAATCGCTATTTAAAATGGGCATATTATTTTGTGATAATTGGTGCAATTTTGTTTGTATTTTTTGAAGGAAAACGAAAGCAAAAAAGTATTAAAATAATTCCGCCATTAAAAAATCAAACCTACGATTATACTAGGACAGTTGCAGGTATGTATCTAGATAAAAAAGATCATAAAGCAATTGCCGAAAAACAAATTGAATATTTACTGTATTTCATTAGAACAGGTTTACGTACCGATACCGGAAAAATTAATGATGAATTTTATCTAACCTTAGCCGAACGCACCAAAAATAAATTAGAAGAGGTTAAAGCACTTTTTAATTTTATTGAAAAAATTCAGCAAAAACCAAAAATTTCTAAGGAAGAATTACTGTCGCTACATAAAAAAATCAGCACTTTTAAACAAAACACATAATGGAACAAGAACAATCTAATCCAGAAAAACATACACCAGAAAATTTAAATTTTGATAATCGAATTCCGTTAGACGAATTAAAAAATTCGGTTGAAAAATTAAAGGCTCAACTCGCCAAAGTAATTATTGGACAAGAAGATTTTGTTGAATTATTAATAGTTGGCTTATTGGCAAACGGGCACGTATTAATAGAAGGTGTTCCTGGAATTGCAAAAACAATTACAGCCAAACTTTTTGCAAAATCTATAAAAACAGATTTTAGCAGAATTCAGTTTACACCAGATTTAATGCCCAGTGATGTTTTAGGAACCTCTATTTTAAATAATAATTCTGAATTTGAATTTAAACCCGGACCAATTTTTTCTAACATCGTTTTAATTGATGAGATAAACCGTGCACCGGCAAAAACACAAGCTGCTCTTTTTGAAGTAATGGAAGAGCGCCAAATTACCATTGACGGCACAAAGCATAAAATGGAAGCGCCTTTTATGGTTTTAGCAACCCAAAACCCGGTAGAACAAGAAGGAACATACGCTTTGCCCGAAGCACAATTAGACCGTTTTATTTTCAAAATAAATGTAGAATATCCATCTTTAGATGAAGAAATAAAAATTTTACAAAGTCACCACGAACGTAAAGAAATAAATCCGACAGAAATTATAGAGCCGGTTTTATCGCCAGAATTATTAAATAAATTTAGAACACAAATTCACGAAATTGTAATTGAAGAAAAAATTATTAATTACATTGCTCAAATTGTAACTAAAACCAGAAATCATCCTCATTTATTTTTAGGAGGTTCGCCGCGAGCTTCAATTGCCATTATGAATGCAGCAAAAGCTTACGCTGCCATCAATGGTCGAGATTTTGTTATTCCAGAAGACGTAAAAAAATCATTAAATCCGGTTCTAGGTCACCGTATTATTTTGTCGCCAGAGCGAGAAATGGAAGGCTTGAAAACCAAAGATGTTGTAGAAATGATTACCAAATCTATAGAAATTCCAAGGTAACGTGATTCAGTTTTTTAAATCTCTATATTTACATCAGCGGTTTTTTTACCTGCTTTTTGGCATTGCTGTACTTTTTTTTACGTCATATTTTTATAAGCCATTCTATAGTTTTTGCTGGTTAGCCGTGCTTATATTTTTCTTGTTTTTTGTAGCTGATGTAATTGCTCTTTTTAAAAATACAGCATTTAAAGCCGATAGAATTTTACCCGATAAATTTTCTAACAGCGATGTAAATCCGGTAAAATTAGAGTTTGAAAATAATTATGCCAATAAAATTTATGTAGAAATTATTGATGAAATTCCGGTACAATTTCAAAAAAGAGATTTTCTAAAAAAAATTGAATTAGATGCCGCTGAAAAACAAGTTTCAGAATACGGTCTGCGTCCGGTTAAACGAGGCGAATATATTTTCGGAAAGCTGAATTGTTATCTTTCAACTTCATTAAAATTGGCCAAAAGGCGTTATATTTTTAAAGATCAGCAACTGGTAAAAGTCTATCCATCTTTTATTCAGATGAAAAAGTACGATTTTTTAGCAATCGATAATAAAATCAGTCAACACGGCTTTAAAAAAATCAGACGCATTGGTCATACCATGGAGTTTGAGCAAATTAAAGAATATGTACAAGGCGATGATTTGCGAACCATTAATTGGAAAGCTACAGCAAAACATGGCGATTTAATGGTAAACCAATATCAGGATGAAAAATCGCAACCTATTTATTCCATTATCGATACGAGTCGCGTTATGAAAATGCCATTTGAAGGTTTAAAACTTGTAGATTATGCTATAAATAGTACACTTGCTTTTTCAAATATTGCGCTTAAAAAGAATGATAAAGTAGGTATGCTAACTTACGCACATGAGATTAAAAATTTCTTGCCAGCAAATTCAAAAAAGACATATCTCAATTCAATTTTAGAAACGCTTTATAACATAGATAGTAAATTTTTAGATAGCGATTTTAGTTTACTTTATGCTCATATTCAGCGAAAAATAACACAACGAAGTTTACTGATGTTGTACACTAATTTTGAACATATTTCTGCTTTAAGAAGACAATTACCTTATATAAAAGCAATTGCAAGAAAACATTTGTTAGTTGTAATATTTTTCGAAAATACCGAGTTAGAAAAACTGCTAGAAAATAAAGCAGAAACCACTGCCGAAATTTACGAACAAACCATTGCTCATCAATTTAAAAATGAAAAAGAGCATATGGTAAAAGAGTTACAAAAACACGGTATTCAAACTATATTAACCGCCCCAAAAGATTTAACGGTTAATACCATCAATAAATATTTAGAGATAAAATCTCGTGGATTACTGTAAGAATTTTTCTATAAAATCCCATTCAGTCGTATAATTCAACAGTTGAGTAAGTAATTTAGTTTCATATAGGATTTTTAATGTAATTTTAGATAACAATTTAAAAATCAACACAATGAAAACTTTATTTTTTCTTCTCATGATGGCTTGTGCCAAATTAGTTATTGCACAAGAAACAGCAACATTAACAGTTACTATTGAAAATATTAGTAATGAAAAAGGTGAAATTCTTTTAGGTATGTATACCGAAGAAACTTTTCTTAAAGCGGCACCAGACTATTCTAAGTCTGTAAAAATAGAAGGACGTACCGCAACTGTTGTTCTTGAAAACATACCTAAAGGTACTTACGGTATCTCATGTTTTCATGATGAAAACAGCAATCAGCGAATGGATTTTGAAGCTAACGGAATGCCAAAAGAAGAATATGGGGTTTCTAACAATCCAATGCTTTACGGTCCACCACAATGGAATGATGCAAAATTTGAAATTGATGAAGAAAACGAAGAAATAAGCATTCGTTTTTAATCTTCAACAATAGATTTTTATGAAGTTTTAGCAAAAGTTTAATAGATTATATTGATAGTATAGCTAACTTTGTAAAAAAAATAATCTATGACGATTACTCAATTGCACTATGTGTTAGCCGTAGCAGAACATCAAAACTTCACAAAAGCTGCACAAAAAGTTTTTGTTACTCAGCCTACGTTAAGTATGCAAATTCAAAAATTGGAAGAAGAGTTAGATGTTCAAATTTTTGACCGATCAAAAAAACCAATTGAATTAACTGAAGTTGGTAAGAAAATTGTCCATCAGGCGCGTAATATTGTAAATGAAAGTGATCGTATTCAAGATATCGTAGATCAGCAAAAAGGGTTTATTGGCGGGGAATTTAAACTTGGTATTATTCCTACAATTATGCCAACTTTATTACCCATGTTCTTAACTAATTTTACGCGAAAATTTCCAAAAGTAAAATTAAAAATAGAAGAATTACATACCGAGGCAATTATAGAAAAATTACAAGACGGTCATTTAGATGCAGCAATTGCAGCAACACCGCTAGATCAAGAAAACTTAAAAGAAAGACCACTATATTACGAACCTTTTGTGGCTTATACGCCACCGGGACATCGTTTAGCCGGTAAAGAAAAATTAGTTTCAGAAGATCTTGATATTAATGATATCTTACTGTTAGAAGATGGGCACTGTTTTAAAGATGGTATTTTAAACCTTTGTAAAACTAGTAAAAATTATGATGATAGTAATTTTCAATTAGAAAGTGGAAGTTTTGAAACACTCATAAAACTTTCTAATGAAGGTTTAGGAATGACGCTTTTACCATATTTACAAACTTTGGATATGAAGCAATCTGCAGAAAAAGAGAATTTACGTATGTTTCGAGATCCTGTTCCTGCAAGAGAGGTAAGCTTAATTTACAATAAAAGCGAGTTGAAAATACAAATAATTGACGCTTTACATAAAGTTATTTCTGGCGTAATAAAAGGAGCTATAACATTTCAGAATGTAAATATTATTAGTCCTATGCACAATAAATAAAAAAGGCATTAAAATTTTTAATGCCTTTTTTATTGTTTAATTTATGAGGTTAAATAGATTAATGATTTGTTTAAATCTGGATTTTGTTTAGATAGTTTCATAATAAAATCTTTCAATTCTTCAATTTCATAGGGAAGAAGACGTGATATTGCTTTTTCAACTTCTCTACAGAAAAGTGTAGCATCAAAGCTTACTTTTTTAAGTACGATTTTAGTGTACTCAAACATAGCTCTAGCCATAGGTTCATAAGTTTAGGTTAGGTAGTATTGTTTCGATATAATTGTTTTATAAATTCTTTACTAATTTAAACAAAAAAAAGGGTACTGATGAGTTATAATTTCAATTAATTATTAACAATTAACAATTTTATGGTTAAATATTTTAGCTAATGTTAAAATAAGTTAATAAAAACGCATCATATTTTCACTTTTAATGTCCAATTAAAAGTAAACTTGCTTATTATTTCTCCGGCTTCATTTTTTCCGATGGAAGTTAGCTTGCAAACCTGTCCTTCCTCAGAGTTTTTTAAAACATTTTTCAATGTTTCTTCAAGTAAAATTCCATCTTCACAAGTAAAATAAATTTTACCAACCGCTTTTTTTAAAAATTCTCCTTCCATTGATGCCACTAACATTGAAATTTTTTGCGGCTGGTTTTTTATAGTTTTCATAACCAAAGCACCTGTGCTTAATTCTGCTGCCATAGCTTGTACCGCAAAGTACATAGAATTAAAAGGGTTTTGATTTATCCACCTGTATTTAACGGTAACTAGAGTCTTATAATCTGTTATCCTCTTAAGTCTCACACCGCACAGCCAAGCCGAGGGAAGTTTGAAAAGTAAGAAGGTATTAATTTTAGAAGGAGAGAATTTCATTTGATATTTTTATTGAAAGATAAGATTTTATCTGAAGCTTTTTTTCTTAAAATTATGTTAAGTTTTAGTACTTTGTATTGCATAATACCTTTTAAAGTATATATATTTGTATAACATCAATTTAAATCATCAAAAAATGAACATGTTAACTTTAATAAAATCCAGCATTTATGAAGATTGAAAACACCAAAGCACAGATGCGCAAAGGCGTTTTAGAATATTGCATCTTATCTATTTTAAAAGATCAAGATGCATATGTAGCTGAAATTCTAGAAACCTTGAAAGACGCAAAATTATTGGTGGTTGAAGGAACAATTTATCCTTTACTCACACGGTTAAAAAATGCCGGATTACTCAATTATCGCTGGGAAGAATCTACCAGCGGACCACCAAGAAAATATTATGGATTAACAGAAACAGGACAAGTTTTTCTAACCGAACTCACACAAACTTGGCACGAACTTCAAAACGCAGTAGCTGTTGTAACACAATCAAAAAACGAAACCAATGAATAAGACAGTTAATATAAATTTAGCAGGTATATTTTTTCATATAGATGAAGATGCTTTTTTAAAACTAAAGAGTTATCTCGACGCTATTAAACATTCGCTTACAGATGCTCAAGGTCGTGAAGAAATTATTCGTGATATTGAAGCAAGAATAGCAGAATTGTTTACCGAAAAAATGAAAGAGAATCAAGATGTTGTTTCGGTTACAGAGGTTGAAGCGGTCATAGAAATCATGGGGCAACCGGAAGACTATAAAATTGATGATGAAATTTTTGAAGATGAAGCAGATCAAACTTCTTATGCTTCAAAAACATCAAAAAAACTGTATAGAGATACAGACCATTCTTATGTAGCCGGAGTTTCGTCGGGATTAGGTCATTTCTTTAAAATAGATGCCATTTGGGTTCGTATTCTATTTATTTTACTAACAGTTTTAAGTTCTGGCGGATTTATTTTAGCCTACATTTTATTCTGGATTTTTGTTCCAGAAGCCACTACCACAGCTGAAAAGTTAGAAATGCGTGGCGAACCTATTAATATTAGTAATATAGAGCGTAAGGTTCGTGAAGGATTTGATAATGTATCTGAAAAAGTTAAAGATGTTGACTATAAAAAATACGGTGAAAAAGTGAACGCCGGCGCTAGCGGATTTTTTAAATCTTTAGGTAATTTTATTCTTAATGTATTTAAAATTATAGCTAAAATAGTTGGCGTTTTTATCATTATTTTTTCTGGAGCAGGTTTAATCGGTTTACTTTTTAGCTTTTTAAGCATCGGTACTTTTGGGGTTTTTGATGCTCCGTGGTTAGATTACGTAGAGCTTGCAAATATTGGTGTTCCGTTTTGGTTGGCTTGCTTACTGCTATTTTTGGCAGCAGGAATTCCATTATTTTTCTTATTCATTTTAGGGCTTAAGATTTTAATTAATCAACTTAAATCCATCGGAACTCCGGCAAAACTAGTTTTATTAGGGGTTTGGTTACTCTCTATTTTTGTTATTTCCTTTTTAGGAATTAGACAAGCTACAGAACGTGCTTTTGATGGAAAAGTAATACAGACGGAAACATTGCCGATAACAAGTCAAGATACACTATATGTGAAAATGAAAGGAAGTAATTTCTATGGCGAAAGTACCGGTAGAGATTATGATATGCAAATAAGACATAACGAGGAGGGTGAGAAAGTAATTTACAATAATAGCATTAGATTAATTATAAAGTCTACTAAAGAAGAAAATGCACGAATTGAAATTACTAAAATGGCAGAAGGTAAAAGTGACCAAGATGCAAGAAAGTATGCAGACGCTATAAATTATGAAACCAGTTTTAGAGGAAACACCTTGTATTTAAATGACTTTTTAACCACTAAAAGCGATCATTCTTTTAGAGATCAACACGTTAAAATTACACTTTTCCTTCCCGAAGGAAGTACATTTTTTGCTCATCAAAATACCTATAGTTTTCATAGAAGCTATGACTATTATAACGATATTTTAGAGAACGGACAGGAAGAGCAATATCTTAAAGTTATTCATCAAGATTTGATCTGTATTAATTGTATTGATGAAGAAGAAAAAAACTTTTCTAATAGAAATGAAAATTTCATAAAAGAAAAACTTAAAACATCAGAAGAAATAATCGTAGAAGAAATCAAAAATGATGACGATTGGTATCAAGCTCAACCAAGAGATACTATTCAAAAAATAAAACAAGATTCAACAAAAACCGAATAAATAAATCTTAAAATAAATATATTATGCTAACCACACTCGTAAAAATAGTTGTAACAACCGCCATTAGTTTACTTATATTTTCTTGTAATGTAAGTTTTACAAATGGTGTTAAAGGAGAAGGACAAGTAACTACTAAGGAAATTTTAATAGAAAAACCTTTCAGTAAAATTGTAGCTAAAAAAGGCTGGGATGTTGTTTTAGAAAAATCATCTACACCAAAAATTACTGTAAAATCTCATCAAAACTTGATTGATATTTTTGATTACAAAATTGAAAATAATACGCTAACAGTTTCATCAAAAAAGAATATTGGATCTGCTGAAAAAAAACAAATTATCATTAATTATTCAGAAACTTTATCAAGCATAAAAACCAGTAGCGGAACAGAATTAACTGCAAATAATATTATAGAACAAGAACAAGTTGAATTAATCGCTAGCAGTGGTTCTGAAATTTTATTAGAATTAAAAACTGCTTCAGCAACAATTGAAACCTCTAGCGGAGCAGAAATTAATCTTTCGGGAACCGTAATAAATTGTTCGGGTTCGGCTAGTAGCGGTTCTGAAATTGAAGCAAAAAAATTGCGCACTAAAACAGCAAATCTTAGCGCATCATCCGGGGCTGATATAGAAATGAGCGTTGAAAATAAAATAACAGCTTCAACATCTTCAGGTGGCAGTATAGATTATTATGGTAACCCGTCAAGTGAAAATGTTAAAGAAAGTACTTCGGGCGGAAACATTACTAATAAATAGATGAACAATAGGTTTTCTAAAAACTAAACTGTAGTTTTATCGGCAATAATCAATTAAATAATTTACGATGAAAAAATTCACAAAATTAGCAGCTTTTGTTTTTATAGCTGCCATTACATTTACTTCTTGCAGAAACGAAGAAAAAGCGGAAACTAAAGAAGTAGAAGGTGTTGAGATGGAAAATGATGCTGAAGTTAAAGTTAAAGACGGAGGTGAAAAGATAAAAATGGAAGACAGCGAAAAAGAAGTGAAAATTAAAAAAGACGAACAAGGAAATATCGAAAAGAAAAAAGTAGATATGAAAGACGAAGAATAAGTTTTTCTTCCTTTAAAAAACGGTCTAAAATTTTTTTTAGGCCGTTTTTTTTGCAATTTTCTATACACTTTACACGTTATCTTTTAAACCATAAAAACAAAACCGATGAAAAAATTTAGTCTTTTATTGCTCAGCTCACTTATTATTTTTGCTGTTTTTGCGTTTTCAACTTCTTCTGAAACCACTTCAGACAAACCTTTAAAAGTTGTTATTGATGCAGGACACGGCGGAAAAGATTCAGGTACAACCAATGAAGATGCAAAAGAAAAAGATATCACCTTACAACTGGTACAAAAACTAAAAGAGGTAAACACTTCCAAAGAATTAGAGTTAGTATTTACGAGAGAAAATGATGAGTTTATATCTTTAGAAGAGCGCATAAAAATTGCCAACACAAACAATGCAGATTTTATTATTTCTCTTCACGTTAATTCGAGCAATAATAAAAATGATAACGGAATTGAAGCGTATACAAAAGCAAATAGTTCTGACTCAAGAACGATAAGTTTTGTCTCTTCTCTAGTTGCGGAGTTGATATTTAATAATTCGCCTTTACAAAAAACAGAAATGAGAAAAGCAAATTTTAAAATTTTACGTGATAGCAAAGCTCCGGCGGTTTTATTAGAATTAGGATTTATCTCTAATCTTGAAAACAAAGCTTATATAACTTCAAAAAAAGGACAAACAAAATTAGCCGAATCAATTTTAGAAAGCTTAAAAAAAATGAAGTAGTAAACTATCTCGGGATATTGAACCTTAGACGGTAACAATAAATTATATTGAAGAGTTAGTTTTTCTTATCCTTTCTTTTATATTTGAAGGAATATTAAAAATACTTTATGTTAGTTATCGGAAACTTACAATTACTAATTATAGCTTTAGTTGTTTTACTACCTGCCATCATAATACCTATTTGGGCATTAGTAGATATTCTTAGAAATGACTTCACTAAAAACAATAAACTCATTTGGGTGTTAATTATATTATTTCTCAATGTTATTGGTGCGATTCTCAATTTTTCAATGGCAAGAAGGCACAAAATCACTTCAGCATAAGCATAAAAAAGCCCGAAAGTTTAAACTTTCGGGCTTTATTTATAAATATTATTTAAGAAATATAAATTATCCTTCAGTATTTTGCTCCATCATAATTTTCTGAAGCTTTTGTTGCAATGCTTGGTTATTTTGGATAGCCGAAGCTACTGCTTGGTAACGCTCCATTGAAAGACCTGTAGCTACAACAGCTTTTTCCATATCTTTCTGTAATTGAGGTTGCATTTTCTGAAATTCACCAACAAGTTCCTGATGCTTTTTCATTTCCTCAGCAGTTGCATCTGATTCTTGATTTGGATTTGCAGAAGCTTGCTGAATTTCTTGAAAACGTTGAACATCCATTCCTTTGTCCTGAATCATTTTCATCATTTTCTGTTGTGCTTGCTGATTTGCCATTTGTACACTTTGGTATGCATCAGCAAACATTTTAAGGTCTTTATCAGAAACATCAGTCTCCGCAGCCTTCTCTTGCCCCATTTGCGGACTTACTTGAGCTAACATAGTAGTTGATGTTCCTATAAATAGGAAAACAAATAATGTAGCGATTTTTCTTGCGTTGATCATAATTACGTATTTTCTAATTTTAGTTAAAATTCAATATTAAGGATTTATATCCGTTTTAAAGAATAATTGCATTTTTATTGAGCTAATTTCACAGTTAATTAACAAAATTGAGCACCCCAATCACTTATTAAACAAGTTAAAATTAAAAATCCCCCTATTTTTCAAGGTAGTTTTCAATATTATCAAGTACTTTTTTAGATAATCGCATTTGTGTTTCTTGCGACCAGCCTGCACTTTTTTCTTGAATAACAATATTTTTTAGTTGCTGAATTTCTTCAGAAAGTGAATTCTTTGCATCTCCGTCAAAAAGTGCATAATTCTCTTTTTCCTGAATCCAATTTTTAAATGCATCCTCCTCAAAAGGCAATCCTAATGAAGTGTTTACAAGGATCTTGCCAAAACCTAATTTTTTAAACTCATCTTCTTTTAGTACTGTGGTATTTTTAGGGAGATGCAATGAAATAATTTCAGATTTTTCCAATAATGCATGTAGCGCTAAATACTTCACACCTTTTTCTTCCCAAGCTGGTTTTCTAGTTTTACTGAAATAATAAACGTCTGCGCCCAAAGTCAATAATGCATTCGCTAATAATTTTCCAGTAGTGCCTAAACCAATAATTCCGACTTTTCTACCACTTAATTCTACCGGCATTTTTTTCCATTGGTGATTTCCAAAACCGTGTAATAAATTAATGAGTGAAGAAATTATATATTCAATTACTCCGGGATCACCATAATCAAAAATTCCGGTGACTTTTATTCCTTTCTCATTGGCATGTTTTACAGCAACATTAGCAGATTCCTCATCAAACAAACTGCATGCCATTCCTATATATTTTAAGTTTGGTGCTTGATTTATAATTTCTGAAGTAATTTCTGTTCGCCAAGAAACGATAACAGCTTCTGCATCTTTTATTCGATCAACTATTTCTTCTTCCGAATCTGGATAGTCGTGAGATACCTCAACTTCTTCAGCGTAATTTTTTAGTTTTTCTAAAGCAGCTAAATTCATTTTAGTTTCATCTACAACTACTATTTTTTTTAACATCCGCATATCTTAAAAATAGAAAAACCTATCTGAATAGAAATGTTTGTCAACCTGAACTTGATTCAGGTTCTCATAGTCATCATTACTCAATGAGATTCTGAAATAAATTCAGAATGACGCTTTTCTCTCCTTCAGATAGCTTTCTGAAATTTTGTAATAAATGTTTTACAGCGGAATATTTCCGTGTTTTCTGTTTGGTCGTAAAACTTTTTTATGTTCTAACATGCTAAATCCTTTTAATAATTTTCGTCGAGTATCGTGTGGCATAATTACCTCATCAATAAAACCGCGTTTTGCAGCCTCAAAAGGATTTGCAAATAATTCAGCATATTCTGCTTCTTTTTCTGCTAATTTTTCAGCCGAATCTTTTGCGGCTTGAATTTCTTTTCTGAAAATAATTTCACTTGCTCCTTTTGCTCCCATTACTGCAATTTCTGCCGTCGGCCACGCAAAATTCAAATCGGCACCAATATGTTTAGAATTCATTACATCGTAAGCGCCACCGTAAGCTTTTCTCGTAATAACCGTAACTTTTGGTACGGTTGCTTCACTAAGCGCATATAATAATTTAGCCCCGTGTAAAATAATTCCGTTCCATTCTTGATCGGTTCCCGGTAAAAATCCTGGAACATCAACCAACACTAATAACGGAATATTAAAACAATCGCAAAAACGAGTAAATCTTGCTGCTTTTTTTGAAGAATCTACATCCAAAACACCGGCTAAACTCATTGGTTGGTTAGCTACAATTCCAATACTTCTTCCCCCTAAACGCGCAAAACCTACAATAATATTGTCGGCATAATCTTTATGAATTTCAAAAAAAGATTCTTCATCAATAATTCCATTAATCACCTCGTGCATATCATAAGGTTTATTTGAACTATCAGGAATCAATTCATCCAACTTCGGACGTAATTCATCGCCCAATTCATACGGAAGCTTTTCTGGTGTAAATTCGTTACTTTGTGGCATGTAACCGACCAGTTTCTTGATATCTTCCAAACAAGCAATATCGTTAATAGCAGTTCTGTGCGTTACACCTGATTTGGTAGAATGCGTACTCGCACCACCTAATTCTTCTGAAGTTACTTCTTCATTGGTTACTGTTTTTACCACGTTTGGTCCGGTAACAAACATATAACTGGTATCTTGAACCATTAAGGTAAAATCTGTCATCGCTGGTGAATATACTGCTCCACCGGCACAAGGTCCCATAATTGCAGAAATCTGCGGAATTACGCCTGAAGATTTTACGTTTCTATGAAAAATATCAGCATAACCGCCTAAAGATTTTACGCCTTCTTGAATTCGCGCTCCACCAGAATCATTCAAACCAATCATTGGCGCGCCTACTTTTACGGCCAGATCCATTACTTTGCAGATTTTCTCAGCGTGTGTTTCAGATAAAGCACCACCAAAAACCGTGAAATCTTGGGCAAAAACGTAAACCAATCTTCCATTGATTGTTCCGTAACCGGTTACCACACCATCGCCATAATATTGCTGATCTTCCATTCCAAAATCGGTGGTTCGATGAGTTACCAAAATCCCGATTTCTTCAAATGAACCTTCATCTAACAAATAATCAACTCGTTCTCTGGCGGTTAACTTTTTCTTTTCGTGCTGTTTAGCTATTCTTTTCTCACCACCACCCAAATGGGCCTGTTTTATTTTTTCGTTTAACTTTTCTATATTTTGACTCATGTTCTTTTCAGCTTTTATTCAGTAATCGGTAAACGCAATGCTTTTTGATCTTTTAAATATTGACGTAATGCAATAATTGCCGCCAATTTAGCCTCTTCTTCTGTTTCAGCATGTAACTTTTCTGCAGAGTAATATTTCTTTACAAAATGTGTATCAAAATTTCCACTTCGGAAAGCTTCGTGTTCACAAACAAATTTTCCGAAAGGTAAGGTTGTCATTACACCATCTACTTCATAATCGTTAATCGCTTTAATCATGAGTTGAATAGCCTCTTCTCTACTCTTTCCGTAGGTAACCAATTTTGCCAACATCGGATCGTAATAAATCGGGACGTCCATTCCTTCTTCAAAACCATTATCTAAACGAATTCCTTCCCCACTCGGCATACGATATTTTTCTAATTTACCAACACTCGGAAGAAAATCGTCTAATGGATTTTCAGCATAAACTCTTAATTCTAACGCGTGACCTTTAATAGTTAAATCGTCTTGAGTAAATGCTAATTTTTCTCCGCGAGCTACTTTTATTTGCTGTTCTACCAAGTCTATTCCTGTGATCAGTTCAGTCACGGGATGTTCTACTTGTAAACGCGTATTCATTTCTAAAAAATAGAAATTTTTATTTTCATCGAATAAAAATTCTACGGTTCCGGCGCCAACATAATCGCAAGATTTTGCAACGCGAACTGCGGCTTCGCCCATTTCTTTCCGAAGTTTTTCATCTAAAACTACCGAAGGAGCTTCTTCTACAACTTTCTGATGACGACGTTGAATACTACATTCACGTTCAAAAAGATGCAATACATTTCCGTGAGTATCGGCTAAAATTTGAATTTCAATATGGCGTGGAGAAGCAACATATTTTTCAATGAAAACGGAACCATCACCAAAGGCAGATTCTGCTTCACTAATCGCGCGTTTCATTTGATCTTCTAAACTCTTCTCTTCTTCTACAACACGCATTCCTTTTCCGCCACCACCTGCAGACGCTTTTATTAAGATTGGATAGCCTATATCTTTTGCAATTTCTTTTGCTTTCTGTGTATCGGTAATGGCTTCATCAATTCCAGGAACCATGGGAATATCATAGGCTTTTACCGCATCTTTCGCGGCTAATTTGCTTCCCATAACTTCAATAGCTTTTGAACCGGGACCAATCCACGTAATGTTATTTTTTTCAACCGATTGAGCGAATTCTGCATTTTCACTTAAAAATCCGTAGCCAGGATGAATTCCATCTACATTTAATTTTTTTGCTACTTCTATAATTTTATCTCCTAATAAATAAGATTGATTTGAGGGTGCTTCACCCACGCAAACAGCTTCATCTGCAAATTTTACGTGTGGCGCATTTCTATCTGCTGTGGAATAAACTGCTACGGTTTTAATACCCATTTTTTGGGCGGTTTTCATAACACGTAAAGCAATTTCTCCACGATTAGCAACTAATATTTTTTTCATATAAGGAATATTCTTTACTAAAATAAACCGGAGTTTATTCCATCTCGATTAGCAATTGATTTTTTTCTACGGTTTGACCTTTTTCTATAGAAATTGATTTGATTATCGCATCTCTTGGCGCTGTTAAAGCGTTTTCCATTTTCATAGCTTCCAGCACTAATAAATAGTCGCCTTCTTTTACTTCATCGCCTTCTTTTACATTTACTTCTAAAATTAAACCTGGCATTGGCGCGTGAATTTCATTTACCTGTTGCGCATTCCCTAACGAAAGTCCCATTTCATCTATGAGCAAATCGAGCTCGTTAGCAATATCAACTTCGTAATTGTTAGAGTTAATTTTTACGGTATAGCGACGATTTAAAAAATCGTTTTTAATAATTTCAGATTTAAAAGAGCGATGTTCTTTTAAAACGTGGTATTTGTTTTCGGAAATTTCTTGTGTATCAAGTTTTTGAATTTCATCTAAAGTGAAATCTAACTCAATATCATCATTAACCTTTACACGATAGTTTTTATCCATAATGATTGTTTAGGTGAACTAATATTTAGTTGTGTGGTAAAGATATAAAAATCTATGCGCTTTTTTATAATTTGAAACTTTATTGACCTTTGGAATCTAAAGAAATTTGACCTTAGCATATTAGTAAATGATAATGGAGTAAAAAAAATCCCAAAATAAAATCATTATCTTGGGATAGGTGTCTTTTGTAAAAATCAAAGCTTCTACTTATAATTATTCTTCTGCTACTTTTACAACCATTTTTCCTTTGTTTTCTCCAGAAAACAAATCGATAAAAGCTTTTGGAATATTCTCAAAACCTTCACGAACCGTTTCTTCATATTTCAATTTACCTTCTTGAAGCCATTTTGCTAGTTGCTTTGTGCCTTCAGCAAAATTATCTTTGTAATCGTTTCTTACGGTAAAACCTTGCATTTTTACACTTTTCTTGATGAGAACTCCTTCAACACGAGGTCCGGTTGCAATTTCTTCTTTATTATATTGAGAGATCGCTCCGCAATTAATTACTCTCCCATTTCTGTTGATATTCTGTAAAGTTGCATCTAAAATTTCTCCGCCAACATTATCAAAATAAACATCAACTCCATTTGAAGCTGCTTTTGAAATCGCTTCTTTCATATTGTCGGTAGTTTTGTAATTGATGCCTTCATCGTAATTAAATTTATCTTTAATCAATTTAATTTTTTCATCAGAACCGGCAATTCCTACCGTTTTACAACCATAAATTTTAGCAATTTGTCCTACGGCACTTCCCACAGAACCTGCTGCTCCCGAAACTAGAACCGTTTCGCCTTCTTTAGGTTGACCAATATCTGTTAATCCGAAATAAGCCGTTAAACCGGTCATTCCTAAAATTCCTAAATAAGCAGAAAGTTTTGCCTGATTAGGATCAACTTTATGAAGATTTTCTCCTTTTGAAATCTGATATTCTTTCCAAGCTAAGTGACCAAGAACATAATCCCCCTCTTTAAGATTTTCGTCTTTAGATTTTTCTACTTTCGCGATAACCGCCGAAGTAATGGGCTTACCTATTTGAAAGGGTTCTATATATGATTCTTCATCGCGCATTCTTCCTCTTAAATAAGGATCTACCGAAACATAGATCGTTTTTAAAAGCACTTCGTTTTCTTTTGGTGATTTAAGTTCTTCCTCTGTAAATTCAAAATTAGAGGGTTGAGGAGTTTTTTTTGGACGCTCTTTTAATAGAATACTTTGCGTTTTCATTTTTTATTTTAAAAGTAAAAAAATGTAACTGCAAAAGCCGTTAAGAAGTTACTAAATAAAAAATGACATTAAGATTTGAAAAAATTATATAAAATTAATGCGGCAATTTATTTTTAAATATTCCGTAGAGAAAAGTTCCGATTAAAGCTCCAAGTATGACAATTAAAATTGAAATATAACCCACTCCGGCTAGTGTATACATTGGTCCGGGACAAGCTCCTGCAAGCGCCCAACCTAAACCGAAAATTATTCCGCCGAGTAAATAACGAGCTATACTTTTTTCTTTTGGTTGTAATGAAAGTTCCGAACCATCGATGGCTTTTATATTTTTCCGTTTAAAAAAATGTACGCCGATAAAGCCAATGGCAACAGCGGAACCCATAATTCCAAACATATGAAAACTTGCAAAATTGAACATTTCATAAATTCTAAACCAAGAAGCGGCCTCAGATTTATACATTACAATTCCAAAAAGTATTCCTGTAATTAAATAGATTATTGTCTTCATAAATATTCGTTTAAAAAATAAAAGGATAAAAAAGATGAACCATTACTAAACCACCTATAAAAAAACCGATAATTGCGATAAGTGAGGGCAATTGTAAATTACTTAAACCTGAAATTCCGTGACCGGAAGTGCAACCCCCGGCATAACGAGCACCAAAACCAACTAAAAGTCCGCCGCCGAGAAGAATTAATATATTTTTTAACCCTAAATTTTCCATTGAAAAAATTTCGGTTGGTAAATATGCTTTTCCTGCACTGTTAATTCCGTACGCCTGAAGTTGCGGCAACAAGCTTTCATTAATCTCTACGGTATTTGAAGATAAATAATTTGCTGCTAAATATCCGCCAATTGCTGCTCCTAACATAATAGTTAAATTCCAACGTTGGGATTTCCAATCAAATTGAAAAAAATCAGCAAGTTTTCCGGCTCCACCAATAGAACAGAGACTTCTTAAGTTAGAAGACATGCCGAATTTTTTTCCTATTAGTAATAAAAACAGCATAATAAATGCTATTGCTGGACCGCCGATATACCAAGGCCAAGACTCATAAATTAAATTCATTTTCTACAATTTTCAACAAATATCATTTTTTTAAAAGAAGACTTTAGTAACTAAGGTTACGTAAGCCTATGAAACAAAAAAAATCCGTTGAAATTTTCAACGGATTTTATTCTTCAAAATAATTATTTTCTACATGTACTCTTTAATCGTATCGCTTAAATCAAGTACAGAAGTTTCATCAATATACTTATCTAAAATACTGCTTCCCGCTGCACTTCTATAACCTGCGGCGCAATGTACTACAATTGGTTTTTCGGTTGGAACCTCGTTTGCACGTTCTCTTAATTCATGTAACGGAATGTTTATAGAATCTTTAAATGGTTTTTTAGTTTCAACTTCCGGAACATTTCTAATATCTACAATGGTATATTTTGAAGGATTTTCTTTGAAATCAGTTAAATTGAGTTCTTCAAATTTTTCTAAATCACCGGCAATGGTAACAATTGCTTTTATGTGTTTTTCGTAACCAATTTTTGCAATTCGGCTCAAGATAGTTTCAATCATTTCTACTGAAGGCACTACTACATAAAATTCTTCTTCAGGTTTTACAATTGCACCTAACCAAGTTTCTAATTTTTGCGCTTCGCGGATTCCTATGATATTGAAACTTTCTGGTAAATGATTGGCTTTAAATTCGTCTGCAGAGCGAATATCAACAATCGTGGTATCTTTTTCAACTTGAGAGACGTTCAATAAAACGGGAACTTTGCCAATACTTTTAAGAAAATTATCAGGTCCTTTTTTATTGGTATCTACATCAAAACCAAAATAATGAGGAATCATTGGCTGGTCTTGTAATAATTCTTTTATAAACTCTTCTTCAGTTTGTTTTTGAAACGCCCAGTTACTCATTCTTTCTTGACCTAAAGTTGAAGAAGAAGCATCGCTCATATTTTTTCCACATAAAGAACCTGCACCGTGCGCTGGATAAACAAGGGTTTCATCTGGCAAATTATTATATTTATTTTGCATAGTATGGTACATCTGCTTTGCCAACTCTTCACGTTTTGCTTGCATATTTCCAGCTTTTTCGCGTAAATCTGGTCTTCCTACATTGCCGATAAAAAGTGTATCGCCGGTAAAAACTGCTTTTTCATTTTCTGCTTCAGCGACAATTGAAATACTATCTGGTGAATGTCCCGGTGTATTTATAGCTGAAAACTTTACTTTTCCCATCGTAAAATTATCGCCATCATCAAAACTTTGGTGCGGATAATCTGCTCCTAAATCTTTACTTGCGTAAATTGTTGCTCCGGTTTCTTTATGAATTTGTAAATGACTGCTTACAAAATCTGCGTGCGGATGCGTTTCAAAAACAGCTACAATTACGGCATTGTTTTCTTCAGCAAATTGATAATATGGCATTGGATTTCGAGAAGGATCTACAAGTGCCATTTTCCCTTCACTTACAATTGCATATGAATAATGCGCTAGGGCTTTATCATTAAATTGTTTTATTTTCATTCCTCTATTTTTTAATGTTGCTTTTTTGTGTTGTATTTTGTTTATGTTGAAATGGATACATTAATTGTTCGGTAAAACCTTTCGGGAAATTTTCATCTCCTTCAAAACCTAATTCTATATTTTTTCCGTTTTTTGGAATATAGGCTGTTCCGAATAGATAATCCCAAATGCTTAAGCTCAATCCGTAATTCATTCCGTAAGGTCTATCCTTTGGTAATGCTTTTGAGTGATGCCAAATGTGCATTTTTGGATTGTTAAGCAAATAACCGAAAACTCCATAATTCCAACCTAGATTAGCGTGATTTAAATGTCCTATAAATACTGCAAACATATGAACGATAAAAAATTCTTGAATACCAAAACCAATCATCGCTAACGGAATATATTGTACACTTTTATACACAATAGTTTCCATAAAATGAAAACGAAATTGCGCGGCAAAACCCATTTCTTTAACGCTATGATGAATTTTATGAAATTTCCATAGCCAGGGTCTTCTGTGTAATTGTCTATGAACGTTCCACTGAATAAAATCAGCGATTACAAACATAATCAATAATTGCGACCAAGCAGGAAGGTCTTTTACTTCTATGGCCACAAGATTTTCTATACCAAAAAGTCCTAAAAAATCATTAAACAATTCTACCCCTACATTAGAAATTGCATTGTATCCCACCAACGAGAATAAAAAAAAATTAAAAAGAATATAAAAACTATCTAACCAAAATCCTTTTCTGAAAATCGCCTGATTTTTTCGCCACGGAATCACAATTTCTAAAATCCAAACTAATAATGACAAACCTATTAACCAATAAAAATAGTTTGTCCACGACGGATTTGAAATTTCATTGACCAAATAATTAAAATATCCGGTAAAAGAATCTTGTATTATTTTTAAATATTTCTCCACTTCTCTAATAATTCAATACAAAAATACACATTAGAATTTGTTAGACCGGTAACCTTTGTTACAGAGATTCAAAAAAAGTGCCAGATGAAATTGATTACAAAAAGCATAATGTAAAAAATAAATTTGTTTAATTTTAAGTCTTAAAAAATTGCATTATGCAAAATGAACTAACGCGACTGTACGGGAATGTTTTTCAGCCAGAACTTTTGGAAGAAATAGATAATATTGCTGTAAAAAAAGAGGTGAAAGCAGGAGATGTGCTTATAAATATTGGTGATTATGTTAGATCCATGCCACTTCTATTAAACGGAGTCATTAAGATTTCCAGAAGAAATGAAGAAGGAAATGAACTTTTATTATACTTTCTTGAGAAGGGAGAAACCTGCGCAATGACGCTTACTTGTTGTGTTGCTCATCATAAAAGTGAAATAAAAGCTGTAGCGGAAATGGACACCGAACTTTTAATGATTCCGGTACAAAAAATGGAAGAATGGTCTTCTAAATATAAGAGTTGGCGAAATTTTGTATTTGATAGTTACCATAATAGATTAATGGAAGTCTTACAATCTATAGACAGCATTGCTTTTTCTAATTTAGATGAGCGATTAGTAAAATACCTTCAGGAAAAAGAAAAAATTACAGAGAGTAAAACCCTGCATTTAACACATCAAGAAATTGCCAATGATTTGCATTCTTCTCGTGTAGTGATTTCTAGATTATTAAAAAAATTAGAAAATCAACATAAATTAAAAATACAGCGTAACAGTATAGAATTATTAGCTGTGTAACCTAGATTACTTAATAAACAAACCATAATAACTAAGTTTGTACCATATTTTCAGTATATACTCATGATAGAAATTTTAGGTTATTTTGGCGCCTTACTAATTGGTATTGTTTTAGGATTAACCGGTGGTGGTGGTTCTATTCTTACTGTTCCTATTTTGGTGTATATTTTGGCAATTAATCCTGTTATAGCTACAGGATATTCACTTTTTGTTGTGGGTATTTCCTCATTATTTGGGGCCGTTAAAAATATTCAAAAAGGGTTGGTGAATTTTAAATCTTCACTAATTTTTGCCATTCCGGCAGTAATTGCTGTTTTTTCTACTCGAAAATTTATTATCCCTGCTGTTCCTGAAATTTTAATAGAAACCACTTCATTTACCCTGACTAGGGAAGTAGCTATAATGAGTTTTTTTGCGTTACTTATGTTAGTAGCCTCTTTTTCTATGATTTTAGATAACAAGAAAAATTTAACCGAAAAATCTACCGGTAAAAATGCTGAAGATATAAATTATCCACTCTTAATTATTTTAGGAATTCTCACCGGTTTAATTACCGGTACTGTTGGTGCCGGTGGCGGATTTATAATTGTGCCTATTCTTGTTTTATTAGCAAAACTCCCGATGAAAAAAGCAGCAGCAACATCACTTTTTATCATTGCTATTAATTCTCTTCTAGGTTTTTTAGGCGATGTTACCACGTTTAAAATTGATTGGGTTTTCTTGCTCAGTTTTTCTGCAATTGCAGTTGCCGGGATTTTTCTAGGAATTTATTTAAACAAATTTATTGACGGTAAAAAACTAAAAAAAGGCTTTGGTTGGTTTGTCCTAATTATGGGAATCTACATTTTTTGGAAAGAAATGACTATGTAAATTTAAGTCAACTTTGCTCCTATTTTTACTAAGGTGTTCCAATTTCTTGTGGTCAATTTTTTTTGAAAAAACTTATCCATTTTTTCCATTGCTTTAGTAGATTTTCCTTTAGCAAGATCTAAAACTGAAACGATTTCGGTTTTGGTTATTCTAATAATATGAAACGATTCATCTTCTAAACTTTTTAAGCTATTTTTTTCATTAAATTCTTCATATAAAAAACTTACATACAAGCGGATATCCTTACTCATTTCTATAGATTGAAATGGATTTTCGCTTAGCATTTCTTGTATTTCACCTTTAGTTTTAACCACCGTAGGGATTGAGAAACCAAAATTTTCTTCCAATAATTCACTCAAATTTTCCTGAATTTTCTCTTCGGAATTTTCAACTGAATCAAAAATTATATTACCAGAATTTAATAAAGTAATTATATTTTGGTAATTATTATTCTTCAATAGAATTTTTAAATCCTTCATGGGAACTTTGTGTTTTCCGCCAACATTAATTCCTCTCAAAAACGCAATATATGTTTTCATAACTAAATTTTAGCTGATGAAATTACCAAGAAAATCACGATCTTTGATAATATCAACCAAAAAATAATCTAGCGATGAAAATTTTAAAATTTATCGGAATTCTAATTCTACTCATTATCGGTTTCTTTTTAATTGCCGGTTTAGTAATGCCTAAAGACTTTAATTACAAAGAAGAAATTGTTATAAATCAGCCACAAGAACAAGTGTTTGATTATATAAAACACTTAAAAAATCAAAATGAATATGGCACTTGGGATCAAATAGATCCCGAAATGAAACAAACATTTGAAGGGGAAGACGGCACTGTTGGTTTTACTGTTTTTTGGGAAAGTGATAACTGGAAAGTTGGTAAAGGTAATCAACAAATAATTGCAATTGAAGAAGGAAAAAGTATAACCACAGAAATCACGATAGATGATTGGGGTGATCCGATGACGGCAAAAATGAGTACAGAATCAGTTGGTGAAAATCAAACCAAAGTAACTTGGCAAAATGAAGGAAAAATGCTTTATCCTTTTAATGCAATGACTTTGTTTATGGATATGGAAGACGATTTTGAAGAAGGCCTAGAAAATCTTAAAGAAGTTTTAGAAGCACAAGAAACAAATGTAAAAGACAAAGAATTAGAAAGTTTAATTTCTCAATATGAAAAAAGTAATGAAGAATTTAAATCATCTATTAAAAATTTAAGTGAAACGCAATTAAATTTTAAACCTTCAGACAGCAGTTGGTCGGTAAGTCAATGCGCAGACCATATTATTAAAACAGAAAAAGCTTTAGCCGAAATGCTACAAAAAGGTTTAACCGAAGGCAAAAAGATTAGTAGAGATTCTATTAAAGTTAGTGATGAAAATTTAATGAAATTTATTACGAACAGGCAACAAAAAACAAAGGCACCTGAAGCCATCCAAGGAAAAAACAAGTATAAAAACTCACAACAAGCTATTGAAGATTTTACTGCGCAAAGAGAGAGTTTCAATAAAGTGATAAATAATTATACTAGCGAGCAATTGCGAAATCAAGTATTGCAATCGCCTTCTGGTTATGTAGATGCCTATCAATTTTCATTATTCATTTCCGGTCATACGCTGCGCCACATTGCTCAAATTAAAGAAGTAAAAGCTGATGAAAATTTTCCGAAATAATTCAATAAAAAACTATAATTAATTTATAAAATGAAAGATTTTTGGAATGATAAGTTTGAAACCGAAGAATATATTTATGGAAAAAAACCTAACAATTATTTAATTGAAAAGTTAAAACACCTCAAGCCCGGAAAAATTCTTTTTGCAGCAGAAGGCGAAGGTAGAAATGCCGTATTTGCAGCAAAACAAAACTGGCAAGTTGAAGCGTTTGATCTAAGCGAAAATGCAAAAAACAAAGCCTTAAAATTTGCTCAAGAAAATAATGTTGAGATTAATTATAAGTTACAAGAATTTCTTGAAATTCCATATCAAGAACAAAGCTTTGATGCTGTTGCCTTAATTTATGCTCACTTTGAAAAGGATAAAAAACAAGCATATTTTAAACAACTGGATAAACTCTTAAAAAAAATGGCTATATAATTTTTGAAGGTTTTGGTGAAAATCATCCTGAATATCAAAAAATCTATCCGAAAATTGGAGGACCTAAAAATGCCGATTTACTTTTTTCTGTAGAAGAATTAAAAAAGGCTTTCAAAGAATATGATTTTATAGAAATTCAAGAAGAAGTTGTAGAACTTAACGAAGGTAAAAAGCACATTGGTAAAGGTTCTGTAGTAAGAATTTTTGCTAAAAAAAATTAAAGTCAAAAAATTAAAAATTCAATTTTTGTCAAATTTATTAGTTACTTTTATGAAGCTTTATTGATTTTTTCAGGTTTTTTAATCGTCATAAATACACCTTATGAAAGCAGAATTTATTTTCCTTTTACTGTTTTTTATGACGATAAATATTGGCTCAGCTCAAGATAGCATCACCGATCAAGATGTAAAAATCAATCGACAATTGTGGTTAGATTATAATTTTTCGGCTAGAATTAATGACGATATGCAAGTAAATACACAAGCTGCTTATCGTAACATTTCGCCAAAAGTTTACAATAGATTTATGCTATTTCCAACATTAGTAGCCGTTGCACAAGCCCTAAATTTTAAAAACACTTCATCAATATAAGCCGCTTTTAGCGGTTTTTATTTTTAAATTCCATAGCGTTGGGTGAAAAATTAAGTTCCTTGAAAGTGAGCTA